>JBIKWB010000011.1:0-164019 GCA_044356555.1 Opitutaceae bacterium
CGATGAATCCGCTCAAGATCCTCGCGGTCCTGCTAGGTTTGATGGCGGTCGCCCATGCGCAACGCGCGCTGGTGTTTCAGTCGGATTTCGGGCGCAAGGACGGCGCGGTTTCCGCGATGCACGGAGTGGCCTTCGGGGTGAGCCCGCGGTTGGCGATCTTTGATCTGAGTCATGAGAATACGCCCTTTGACGTCTGGGAGGCGGCCTACCGCCTGAAACAGACCGCAGGGTATTGGCCGAAGGGAACGGTTTTCGTCTCCGTCGTTGACCCCGGAGTGGGCACGAACCGGAAGTCGGTCGTCGTGCAGACGAAGAGCGGGCATTTTTTTGTCGGTCCGGATAATGGGAGCTTCGCGTTGATCGCCGAGGACCTCGGGGTCGCGGCCGTGCGCGAGATCGATCCGTCGAAGCACCGGTTGGCGGGGTCGGATAAATCCTACACGTTTCATGGCCGGGATGTATTTGCGTTTGTCGGAGCGCGACTGGCGGCCGAAGCGGTGCCGTTTGCCGAGGTCGGCCCCGAGCTGTCGGCGCGCGTGGTGGCGCTCGCTTACGAGCGGGCGCGCCTCGAGGGCGAAACGCTCGTGGGCACGATTCCGGCGCTCGACGCCCAATACGGCAACGTCTGGACGAACCTCGACGAAGCGCTGTTCGCGAAACTCGCGCCGAAGGTCGGTGACCGGTTTCAGGTCAGCATCTCGCGTTCGGGCGCGGTGATCTACACCGGCGAGCTGCCCTATGTGGCGTCGTTTGGCGAGGTCGCCCTCGGCACGCCGCTTCTGTATTTGAACAGCCTCTTGAACGTCAGCTTTGCGCTGAACCGCGGGGACTTCGCCACGACAAATAAGGTGGGTCGCGGGGCCGAGTGGGGCGTGCGGGTCAAAAAAATAAACGCCGGTGCGCCGGCCGTGGCCAAATGAAGGGGGGCGGCGGCAGTTTCGTTATCGGCGGGTTGCTCCTCGCCGTCGCCGGCTGGAGCGGGTGCGCCACGACTAAACCAGTCGACTACACGCCGACGCAGGCGCGGTTGTTTTTGGAGTCGGGTGACGCTTCGTCGCCCACCGTAACGTTGCCGCGCAGCGGGGCCGTGATCTCCGTGAACTCAAAGGCGGTCATCGCCGAAGGCGACATCCTCAACGCGGAAGTGGTCCAGGTGGAACTGGGGCGTTGCTTGCTGCTGCAAGTCACGCCGTCGGCGGCGCGGGACCTCTACCGGCTGACGGGCTCCAACCAAGGTCGCCGCTTGGTGCTCACGCTGAACGATGTGGCGCTGGGCGCGCGGCAGATTGACCGGCCCTTTGAAGACGGTGCGGTCATGATTTTCGTGGAGCTGAGCGACGGTGAACTGACCACGTTGGTGACCGACCTGAAACGCACGTCGGCGGACCTGCAAAAAGCGATGAAGCGCAACGGATGATCCCGCGACTCGCCAGGTTTGCCGCGGTGTTGGGTTGGACGGTCTCGACCCTGTGCGCCCAATCGCCGCGGGTGGAATTCACTTGGCCGACGCCGCATCCGGCGTGGAACGAAGGCCGTCCTGCGGCGAGTTTTCTGCAACACGCGGGCTCGGGTGATCCGGCCTCGGGTGGATTTGGCGGTGTGCGCAGTGGCGGCACGAAGTTTCACGAGGGCATCGATATCCCGCCGGTTGCCCGTGACCTCCGGGGTGAGGCGACGGACGATGTTTTCGCCGCGATGGCGGGGGTCGTGCGGCACATCAACGCTTCGGCGGGCGATAGTGGCTACGGGCGTTACGTCGTGCTCGAGCATCCGGACGAGACTCCGGCCGTTTATACCCTTTACGCGCACCTGGCGAAGATCGCGCCGGGCCTGCGAGTGGGCGAGCGGGTGCAACGTGGGCGGGCGATCGCCACGATGGGGCGCAGCGCGGGCGGCTACGCGATCCCCAAGGAACGGGCTCACTTGCATTTTGAGATCGGGCTGATGCTGACGCGTGATTTTCAGTCTTGGTACAGCCGGCGGAAATTTGGCAGCCCGAACGAGCAAGGGCTTTGGAACGGGATGAATTTGATGGGCATCGATGTGCTCGATTTCCTCGGCGACTGGCGGGCCAAACGGGTCAACACGTTCCGTGACTACTTTGCGCAAATCGAGCCGGTGGTGACGCTGCGCATCGCGACGATGCGCACGCCGGATTTTGTGACTCGCTATCCGGCGCTCCTGACGAAGGAACTTCCGCTCGGACCGGTGGCGGGTTGGGAAATAAAGTTCGCGTGGACGGGATTGCCGGTGGCGTGGACGCCGCTGACGTCGTTGGAGACGCTCGGCCTGGCGAGGGATTTGCCCCGGATCATTTCGGTCAACGCGGAAGTGGAAAAGCGCCAGCGCAGTAAATCGTTGGCCGTGGCCAAAGGCGGGGGCTGGGCGGTCGGCAAAGACTTGGAGGCGGTGCTACAACTGCTGTTCGGGCGGTGAGCGGGTCTGGGGAATCGCTCGCCGATACCAGTAGGATGCCAAATCCGCATCGTAGAGCCGGAGCTTTTGTCCGGCCGTGGAGGTCTGCCGACAGAGCGTGTTTACGTACGGGAACAAGTTGCTGGCGGGAGGAGTGTCGGCGCCACCCTCGCGATCAGCTTGACCACCAGCAACCGCCGCCCGGCCCACGCGTCCTGCGGCTGCACCCATGTCGCTTCAATTTCCGGCATTAACTTGGCTTCCAGTTTCGGTATTTTTTAGCCATGCCGAAATCTGAACATGTTTTGCTCGGATTTTAAGTCTGACCATCAATAGCGACTAGCATAACGCTGCTCGATCTGGTCTGATTCCAAATTGCCTACCGATCCCTACGTTTGTATTTTGGAATTAAGGCGTCTTGCGGCGGCTTGTGTGCGCAGGCACAACTCTGCGACTTTGAAGGCATGGTCTTGGTTCATTGCAGTCTGGGTGCGCTCCAAGCAGTCACGAATGAAATCACTGTAAAACGGCAGGCCGACCCGCCCCGCACAAGAGATCCGGTGTTCGCCCTTTCCATCGACTAGAATTAGCAATTCCCCCTGTGGACTTTGGGTGACGTCGCATGTGCTGCGCAGTTCGATCGTTCCCTGCGTTCCGAGCACGAAGGTTCGACTGTCTCCCCATGTGCTCTGTCCGCTCGGGGTAAACCAATCGACCCGGTGTTGATTCGTCGCGCCGCTATTCCCTTGGAGCGTGGCCTCGCCATAGTCCTCCAGCTCCGGTTGATCCGGATTACCTAGATTGCCCACTGCGGCGTTCAACACCTCAGCGTCGGTCGAGCCGCTATAGGTAAGAAATAGATCGCATTGATGACTGCCGAGATCACACAGGATGCCCCCGTATTGCGCGCGTTGAAAAAACCAAGCCGGCCGTGTTGGTTTCTTCATGCGGTGGGGGCCAAGGCCGATAATTTGCAAAACCTTCCCGATGGCCCCCTGTTGAATCAGGTGCTCTGCGTGAACCGCGCATTCCACTCCCAGCCGGCCTCCATAAAAGACCATGTATGTGCGTCCAGTCTGCGCTGCCACCCGGCGGGCCTCGGCCAGTTGGTCAAGTGAAGTAAAGGGAGGTTTGTCCGTTAGGTAGTCCTTCCCCGCTTGCATCACCCGGCATCCGATCGAGCCTCGGTCGCAGGGTACCGCCGCCGCGGTGATCAGTCGGATCACCGGGTCATTGAGAATCTCATCGATGCTGCGGGCTTCGCGGGCCTGCGGAAACTCCTTTCGAAACACCGCGATCCGATCAGGCTGAGAATCATAGACCCACGCCAGCGTGCCGCCAGCTGCGATCAAGCCGCGGCATTGATCGTAAATGTGCGGATGATCAAGATGGGCGGCTGCAAAGACGAACGTGCCCGGGGGCATGGGAGACTTGGCCCGCAGGTGGGGAATGTAGTCGTCGTTCATGATCTGGAGCAGAAAAATAATTTTCCTTTACCGCTTCGGTGGTGGCCCTAACGACAAAAAAGCGGGACGCCTTCGCGTCCCGCTTCATGGAATTGTCGACGAGCGTTTACGTCGGAATCAGAATTTCGTGCTCAGCGAGACGAGGAAGTTCCGGGGATCGCCGAAACCACCCATGTTCCCCTCGCGGTACTCTTCATCGAAGAGATTCTTCACGTTAAGCTGCGCGACCACATCTCGACCCCCCATTTTAAATCGGTACTGGGTGAGCAGATCGACCGTAGTGTAGGCAGGCATTTTCGCGGTCAGATTCTGGTCGGCAGCGAAGATGACCGAAGAGCTGTCGCGCAGCCCGCCGCCGAACGACCAGCCATTAAGGGCGCCGGACTTAACATCGTATTTGGTCCAAAGTGACAGAACGTCCTTAGGGAAGGCAGCAAGCGCGAGACCGACGCGGGCGGGAACGGTGGATGAGACGGTTTCCGCTTTGGTGGCATGAGTGTAGCCGATCATGATCTGCCAATGCTCGCTAGGATTGTACGAGAGGTCGACCTCGATACCGTTGGATTCTTCGGCGTCACCATAGATGAAAAACGGCTGGCGTCCGCTTGAAACTTCCCGGGCGCTGTCGCGGGAGGAAAGGTTCCCGCGCTTAACTCCATAGAGCGATATCGAACCAGCGAGCCGGCCTCCTAGCAGGGAGGTTTTCACGCCGATGTCGTAGCCGCTGCCTTCTACTGGATCAAGACCGCGCCCATCCGCGTCGGCACCTAGCTGGGGCTCAAGCGATTCAGAATATGTGACAAAGCCAGAGACGTCAGGGGTGAACTTGAAAAGGGCTCCGAAGAGCGGGGTGTCAGCCTTTGCCTTGGGCGTCGCGCCTTCGGGATTCGTTACGGCACGTTCATAGTAGCTATTCCGGGCGTACTCATTGCGGCGGGTACCGACAATCGTGCGGAGCCGTCCGGCGAAGAACTCAGACTGCAGTCCGACATAATAACCGATCAGCTTTTCCGCGCGGCGGCGGTAGATGTTCCAAGTCTCGGGGCTGGCATTGCGCTCTTGGGCGGCATTGCGTAGGGCCTGGGTTTGTGGGTTCCAAACGGCGAACGCGCCGTAGCGTCCGTCTTGGAATCGGCCCAGCGGGTCGAACCAACCGGGCGTATCCTGGTAAACCCTCTGTGACTCCTGCCCCAAGGCAAGTGTATGGCTGGTCTCGCCGAGGCGAAAGCGATAGGTAAGCTTATTGTCGAAGTTGTAAGAATCGCGGTAGTTTGCGAAGTTTCCGAAGCGGAAACGGACTGTGCCATTGGCGAATGGCTCTTGGTCGCCACCGATCGAGCGCAGGATCTCAAAGTCGTCGATCGCGAAGTTGCCTTGAAGCTGGTAAACAAGGTTATCACCAATCTTCTGGGTGTATTCGAGATCCGCCGTGTAAGACTGAAAGAAAGAGTAGGTCTCCTTACCCATGGTGACGGCAGAGCCGAACGGATCGCTGCCGCCGAAGACCGGGGCGAAAATGTCAAAGGTCGGAGCGCTGGCAAAGCCGTTGGCATTTAGCCAGGCGCGCGGCGCGAGACCGCTGGCGATCGCCGCCGAATTTCCAAGGTAACGCGAATTGCTTCGCAGCACTGCCGCGGATTCGCGGTCCTGATTCACGCGACGCACCGTTTCAAGGTCGATCGTCAGCAAGCCCTCGCTGAAGACTTGCCAGCCCATTGAGCCACCAAGGTAGTGCTCGTTCTTGAAATCGTCGTTGCGCCAGCCGTCGGCATCAATCCCGCCGGCACCGAAACGGAAGGCGACCTTTTCGAAGCCGTAGTTGTAATTTACTTCGGCTTTTTTAAAGTCCCAGCTGCCGAAGGAGACACGGGCGTCGCCTCCTTGGGTGCCAAACTCGGCCTTCCGGGTGATGTAATTAACCACGCCGCCGGGTCGCACGAGGCCGAAGAAGATTGAGGACGAGCCCTTGATCACTTCGATGCGGTCCATGCCCCAAGTCGAGTAGAGCTGTCGGCGATACTGGCCGTTGCGATACGACTGAAGTCCCGCGAAGCCGCGAATGTTTATGTAGGACTCGTAATTGGGGTTCGTCACGATGCCCGGCACGTAGCGCAACACGTCACTCTGAAGGCTGCCGCCGACGTCTTGGACGAACTCGCTCGTGAGCACATTTATCAGCACCGGCGTGTCGATGATGTTGGACCCGAAACCGGTCGCCGTGATCGCGTTTTGAGCGCGGTAGCCGTTCGAACGGTCGGCGGAGACGTTGAATTCCGATAGCTTGATCACGCTGTCGGAGTTTGCGGACTTGTTATTGGTTCCTGCGGGCGCGGTCTGCGCTTGGACGGATACGGCAGTAAAAACTGCAAGGATTGTTAGATACTTTATTTTCATGGGGTTGGGGGATGATGACTTTTGGCAAAGGGGGAAGCACAACTCTGGGTTTATGCTCTTAAACGACGTGCTCGATTGCACGCGCTGGAGGGGTGTAACTTGCAAAACGACTAAGACTGTCCCTTTCGACGAAGTCTAACGTTTCTAGGGTCGAACCGTTAGATTGTTGCGCGCGCCTTTGCCTTTCTTTCTCATGTTGGGATGCGAGCCCTTACCACCCTCAGAACATTGGCCGCGGAGTTGGGGCTTTCAGCCGCGACGGTATCAGAAGCCCTGCGCAACAGTCCGCGGGTCAAGCCGGAGACCTGCCAGCGAGTCCAGAAGGCCGCGGCGTCCGCCGGATACGTCCATAATCCACTTGTGGGTAAAGTCATGGCCGATCTGCGCCGTGCTCAGCTGCAAGGGTTTCGGGGGGTGATCGCGGCACTCAATTCTCCGGAGCAGGCGAACGCATTGCGCGCTCGGTTCCAAGATGCCATACTGCAAGGAGCCTCCAGGCGGGCTGAAGAGCTGGGATTTCGTTTGGAGGTCCTTTGGGTGAGCAAAAAGCAACTCTCTTTCCGTCGGCTCAACGTGGTGCTGTTAACGCGGGGCATTCAAGGGGTGTTCGTAATGCCTTTTGAGGAGCCGCAAGACTGGTCGGAGGTGGACTGGTCTCGACTCTCCGCGGTGCGGATGGACTACAGTCTCACTCGGCCGGTGCTGCATACCATATGCCCGGATCACCACGCTGCGTTGATCCATTCGGTGCAGAAGTTGCGTCAGCTTGGATACCGTCGGGTAGGTCTCTACGTCAGGCATACAGCCGAAAAGCGCATTTTCTATAAGTGGACCGGCGCGCTTATTAGTCATCATCAGTCGATTGCAAATGAAGACTGCGTGCCGCCGCTACTGACCGACGTCTTGGAGCGTGAGAGCTTTCTCGCTTGGTTCGACCTGCATCGGCCTGACGTGATTGTGGGTCATCATCCGATCGTGATTGATTGGCTGGCAGGGCGGAATCTGCGCGTCCCTGACGATGTGGGTTTCTTCAATCTTAACACAAACCAGGAGCTTCATCCGTCGGCGGGTCTCGATCTTCTGCCGAAACAGCTGGGTGCGGCGACGGTCGAATCCGTGGTGGCTCAGATTCTGCGGAATGAGCGAGGGCTGCCCGAGTATCCTAAGACGATCACGATTGAGGGCGCGTGGGTGGATGGTCCAACAATTCGAGTAAAGTCTGCGGCACGGAATCCCGTGTGATCGAACGGTTCAATTCTGCGAGGATTGCCGCTCGATGAGTAGCGAATAGCTTTCGGGGACCCCATGCTTTGTCGGTATTTCTCTCCGATCTTGTCGCTCTGTCTGCTCGCCGTGGCCATGCTTTCCGCTCCGAGTCGTTCCGCGGGAGGAGAGGCGCTCGTCAGCTTGCGGAGCGCCGCGGTGACCGGTGCGGAGTGGTACACCGCCGAGCGTGCCAATATTTCGCCTACTCGTCTTTCATTGCCCGGTGGCGAATCGTGGGAACTGGTGGGCGAACCGTTCGCGGAATCCCTGCTGCGTCGTACCGCAGGCACGGCGTCGGGGTCTGCGGCATTGCCTGAGCCTATGCGCGGCGCGGTGCTCGGCCGTGCCAGTCAGTCGTGCTTGCTAGTATCGGGGCGCGAAGTCACCGGATCCGGCACAAGGTGGGTAGTCGCAAGCTACAATCTCGTCACCGAACGCTGGCATGTGATCGATCGGCTCGAGGCGTCCTCGCCCGAAGCCCGGGTCCTATGGCAGGGCGCGAGTCTATTGGAAAAGGTTGGTGAGGGCGCGGCGGCGGTGGTTCGTCGCCACGAGATCACGGTTCCGTCACCTCCGGTTCGTTCTCTCGATGTGGCGGTCGTCATCCTGTACTTGGCGGCGATGCTCGGTATAGGGCTGTGGTGCGCACGGGGCGGCGCCACCTCCACAGCGGACTACTTTCTCGCCGACCGGGAACTCAATTGGTTCGTCGGCGGGGTGACTTTGTATGCGACGGCGACTAGTGCGATCAGCTTCGTCTCGGTACCGGCCAAATCCTTCGCAACAAACTGGCAGTACATGGCCTATAACTACGTGACTTTGGTAGGTACGACGATCGCGGCGGTGGTGTTGATTCCGCGTCTGCGCCGGATGAATTTAGTTTCGGTCTACGAGTACCTCGAGACCCGCTTTCATCCATCGCTGCGGATCTTCAGCAGCGGGGTGACTATTCTCTACAACCTTGTCGGGAAGCAGGCGGTGGTGATTCTACTGCCGGCATTGGTGATGCAACAAATGCTGGGCCTGCCGCCTATAGCGGGAGTGGTGATCATCGGCGTGCTTACGACGGTTTATACCATGATTGGTGGTTTTCGGGCGGTGGTTTGGACCGATTTGGTGCAGTGCTTTATCATGCTGGGGGGCGCGGTAGTTGGGGGTTGGTGGATCTGTCACTTGCTCGGCACGGACATTCCCGGTATGCTGCGAGAGGCGTCTGCACTGGGAAAAACTAAGACGTTCAGCTTGGATTTGAGCATCGTGCAGCCGACGCTCTGGGCCTTTCTGGTGCTCGAAATATTTAATGTGCTGACGTGGCCGAAAGACCAGATGCTGATGCAGCGCGTTTTTGCCACGCGCAACGAGGCTCACGCCCGCGGGTCGGTCATTTTCATGGCTGCTCTGGTCATACCTGGAGCGACCACCTTTTTTATGATCGGATCCGGGTTGTTCCTCTTTTATCGGGCTCATCCCGAGCGTTTCGTGCCCACCGTTTCCAACGACTCGATCTTTCCATTGTTCATCGCTTGGGAGATGCCCGCGGGCCTTGCCGGGTTGCTGATCGCGGCGATTCTCGCGGCGTCGATGTCCACGCTTAGCAGTGGGATTAGCTCCCTCTCGACCTTGGTAAGGGTGGACTTTCTTGACCGATTAGATCTGTTTTCCGGCTTACGCCACCGCATCACCAACCAAGGCCTAGTGCTCTCCATTGGCCTGATCGCTACCGTTTTCGGCGCCGGAGTCTCCTTGTTGGAAATCAGCTCCCTGCTAGACTTTGGCATGCAGGCTTTCGCTGTATTCGGCGGCGGATTTGCGGCCGCCTACGGTCTTGGCTTGTTCACCCGTCGCGCCCGCTGGGACGGCGTGCTCATCGGCACCGCCGTCAGTGCGGTCGCTTCCTTCTATCTCGTGCGGGTAGTCAGCCCGATCCTCATGCAGGCAACCACGATTGGTATCAGTTTGGTGGTAGGTTATTGCGCCAGCTTGGTGCTCGCTGCGTTCCGCCCCCCTCTCACTCGATGAAAAATTATCACGGTCCAATTCTTGATCTCCACCAGCATGTCCTTTGGGGTGGGCGTAATATTCAGGGCCTCATCGACGACCTTGATGCCCACGGCATAGCCGAGGCCTTGCTCATGACGTGGCAGGTTGGTCCCTTCGAGCAGCACACGGTCGAACCGGAGTTCTTCAACTCCACGCAGGTTCTCCCTGACGGCACGCACGCCGGTCTTCCGCTGTCCGACCTGCTCAAGGCGGTCGAATTGTATCCTAAGCGGCTGCACCTTGGTTACTGCCCCCATCCCCTTTGGCCGGGGGCTCCACAAATGCTTCGATCTGCGACCGAGATGTATGGCGTGCGCCTTTGCGGTGAGTGGAAGTTCACCTTGCCGCTCGACGATCCGCGATCGCTTGAGGTTTTTAAGATGGCCGGCGAACTGGGTCAGGCGGTGCTGCTCCACCTCGACGTGCCCTACCTGGCGGGAAACCCGAAGCTGCAACGCGTCTGGTTCGGGGGCGACATCGAGGCCCTCGAACGCGCGTTGCGGTCTTGTCCCAAGACCACTTTCATCGGTCATGCCCCGGGCTTCTGGCGCGAGTTCGACGCCGACGCTCCTGGACGCTCCGAGCAATATCCCGATGGTGCCCCAACCGGCGAAGGCCGGCTTCAGGCGATGCTGCGGCGATATGACAATCTCGTCGCCGATGTTTCAGCGAAGTCCGGTTTGATCGCGATGAACCGTGATCCGTCGCAGACCCGCCGCTTTCTGGTCGAGTTTCAGGACAAGGTCGTGTTTGGCCGCGATAAATACGGTGCGGAACACCTAGCCTTCATCGAAGGGTTAGATTTGCCGGCCGGTGTTCTAAGCAAACTTCTCTGGTCGAATGCGCGCCGCCTGCTGCGCCTAGCCTAGCAAGGCGCCAACCTTTTCTTAACGCTTTTTTATGCCCAAAACTATCCGCTCCTCCCTTTCTCGTCCACTTCCACCGATGGGGCTCGGCGAGTGCCTGATTGGCGCGGCTGAACTGCGCAACGTTACCCAGGTTCTTCGCGGACAGACGTTGTTCCGCTACTACGGTGTCGGCAATGCGCCGTATCCAAACAGCTTTGCCTCACGCGCGGAACGCGCGGGCGAAAAGATGCACGACGTGCCCTATGCGCTGGGCGTCAGCAGCGGCACGGCGGCGCTTGAAGTCGCGCTCGGTGCACTCGGAGTTGGTCCCGGTGACGAGGTGATCATTCCCGTGTGGAGCTGGGTCTCCTGCTTTTCTGCGATCGTGCGAGTGGGCGGACAGCCGGTGTTGGCCGAGGTCGATGACACCCTCAATCTCGATCCAAACGAAATTGAGCGGTTGATGACGCCGCGCACCCGCGGCGTGTTGGTGGTGCACTACCAAGGGGTGCCCGCCGACCTCACACCGATCATTCGTCTCGCCAAGGCGCGCGGGCTCTGGGTGCTAGAAGACAACGCCGAGAGTCTCGGAACGTCCTACAAGGGAAAGCCCGTCGGTTCATGGGGCGACATCGCCATCTGCAGTTTTCAGCAGCGCAAGGTCGTGACCACTGGTGAAGGAGGCATGGTGCTAACGCGCTCCGCGAAACTCTACGAACGCGCCGTGCGTATGAGCGACCTCGGCCTGTATAGAGCGGAGCATCAGACGCGTACTCCGGGCCGCGAGCTGATGTTCCCGGGCAGCAATTTTCGCATGAGTGAAATGACTGCGGCCGTCGCTCTTGCCCAGCTCGCGCGGGTAGCTCCGATGATTCGGAAAGTTCGGGCGTCGCGCGACGCGATGCGTGCGCAGATAGGCGAGATCCCTGGCGTTACTTGGCGGCGCATTCCGGACCCGAAGGGCGACATCGGTTTTGAAACCTATCTCTTTATGCCGACCGCCGAGCAGGCCCGCGCCGTGCGGGCCCGGGCGGGGGAGCGGGGAATCACGCTGACGCCCCATACGGGGACCTATGCCCAAACGGCGCGTGAATATGTGAAAAATCGCTCCACGCATGCCGGCATCCGCGGTCCGTTCCAACACTTTGAAACCTGGCCGGCCCCGGGGTATCGCCCCGAGGATTTTCCGCGCACGCACGACCTAGCCGAGCGCCTGATCGCAATCCCGTTGGGCGTGCTCTTCACGAAGTCCGAAGCCGCCCACATTGGCCGGGTCCTGCGCGAGGAGATACTCCGCGAACTCGCCTGACGGCGGCGGATGGTCGCATCGGAATCGTTTTCGCTTCACGACTTTTGGGAGACCAAGCCAACGTATTCAGCCTCTATCTTTTGCGGGCGCATCGCGCTGGGCGAGTGAGCAAACTTCGGGGCATGCGACGACAACTGTACGTGGCCGCAGGTTTTTCCTCACGTTACTGGTCGAAGGGTCCTGCCGTGCGGCGGGTCGGTCCGGTAACGGAGCGTTTCCGAGCGGGATGGCGGTGAGGTTCTGTTGGAGTTTGCCCGTGACGTTCGCGGGGCGAGGCAGAGCCCGCGCCCAGCGGCGGCGAAACCGATTGGCCGGCCCGAGCTAGAGCTCTGTTCGCCGATGGCGAAAGTGCCCGATTTTCACGCTTCGCTGGCTCAAGCGCGCTGGGTCGGGCGAATATTTTTCGGGCAAGCCGCCGAGCGGAATTGAGCGGTTTTTTTGTTTTTGTTTCAAAGGAAGCGTGAGCACATTCCGCCCATGCAACTTGCACCGTTGGGCGATTCCGCCGTCGTCGTATCGTGGCCTGATTTGGCCGCCGACGAGCGTCGAAACGTGCTCGCGAGTGTGACGGCGCGGTTCACCCAGGGCCGGTTTCCCGGCGTCACGGCCGTGGTGCCGGCGTATGCGAGTGTGACAATTTTCTATGATTTATTGGCTCTGCGGAGCGAAAATCTGAGCCCGTATGCGAGGTTAGGTGCAATGATCGCCGAGATCGTGGCGGAGGTTGAGGGTAACGAGCAATGCAACCGCGGCCGAGTGGTGGAGTTGGAAGTGAGTTATGGTGGTTCGGACGGACCAGACCTGATTGCGGTCGCGACGCAGGTCGGCTTGAGCGCGGAGGAGGTCATCGCGCGCCACAGCGCGGCGGAGTATCGGGTGGAAGCGATCGGATTCACGCCGGGGTTTCCTTACTTGAGCGGGCTGCCGCGGGAGTTGGCGACGCCGAGACGGGCCACGCCCCGGACCAAAGTGCCGGCCGGAACGGTGGGAATTGGCGGCGGGCAAACCGGGATTTATCCGTTGGAGTCTCCCGGTGGCTGGCAGCTGATCGGGCGAACCAATGCTGTTTTGTTCGACGTCGCCCGGCCTGAACCGGCGTTGCTGCGGGTCGGCGATCGGGTGAAATTCCGTGCCGCGACGGCGATAAATACACCGGCAGCGAAATCCTTCGGGGAAGTTTGTCATCTATTGGATGACAAACTTCGGCGGGACGCGGGAGCGGGACTGCGGGTGGTGAGTGCGGGGATGCTGACGACGGTGCAAGACTTGGGGCGTCCGGGGCAGCGGGCCGTCGGCGTGCCGAGCGGCGGGGCGGCCGATACGATGGCGGCGCGAATTGCCAATCTGCTGGTGGGTAACCCGGAGGACGCGGCGGGGCTTGAGCTCACCCTGCTGGGTCCGGAGATTGAGTTTTTGAGCGATGGATTAATCGCGCTCGGCGGAGCGGACTTTGCCGGGTGCGCGGCGTGGCAGCCGGTGCGCGTCGTCGCGGGGCAACGGCTTAAGTTTCGCGCGGCGGTGAGGGGTTGCCGGGGATTTTTGGCGGTTGCGGGCGGGGTGGATGTGCCTGTGGTGCTGGGGAGCCGGAGCACCTACACGAGGGCGGGAATCGGCGGTTGGCGAGGGCGGGCGTTGCAGGCGGGCGACGAGTTGCCGGTGAGTGCGCAGCCGCGGGAGGTGGCTGAGCATTGGTGGTTGGATCGGCGGATCTTACCCGCCTACGACACGGTGCCGAAAGTGCGGGTCGTGTTGGGTGCGCAGGCGGACGAGTTCGGGGAAGAGTGGCACAACTCGGAGTGGAAGGTGACGCCGCAGTCTGACCGGATGGGGCTACGGTTGGAGGGGACGGCCCTCGCGCGTCGCAGCGTAGGAGAGTTGGTCTCAACGGCGGTCGCTCCCGGCACGGTGCAGGTGCCGCCCGACGGACAGCCCATCGTGTTGCTCGCTGACGCGCAAACGATCGGCGGGTATCCGCAGCTGGCACACGTGATCAGTGTGGATCTGCCGTTGCTGGCGCAGGTGCGCCCGGGCGACGGATTGAGGTTTGAGCCGGTATCACTCGAGGATGCGCATCGATTGTGGTTGGCTCGCGAGTATGCGATCGGTCTTTTGCGCGAAGGACTTGTGGGGAAAATTCGTTGATCCTATCTGATGCCACTGACGATTGATTTTAATTGCGACTTGGGCGAAGGCGGCGGCGCCGATGGCGAATTGATGCCGTGGATTACCTCGGCCAACATCGCGTGTGGTGGGCACGCGGGGGATGTGGTGACGATGCGGGAGACGGTTGCGCTGGCGGAGGCACATGGGGTCGCGGTCGGGGCGCACCCCGGTTTTCTCGACCGGGAGAAGTTTGGGCGCCGGGAGCAGGAGCTGACGGCGGGCGAGTTACACGAGCTCGTGACTTCGCAGATCGAGGCGCTTCGGGGGTGCGGCAGCGTGCGTCACGTGAAGCCGCACGGCGCGCTCTACAATCAGGCTGCGCGTGATCCGGAAATGGCGAAGATAATCGCCGAAGCGGTCTATGGGATTGATCCGAAATTGATTCTGTTCGGCCTGGCGGGGAGTGAGTTGGTGAGAGCCGGGCGGAAGCGCGGGTTGCGGGTGGCGAGTGAAGTTTTTGCCGACCGCACGTATCAGGCGGATGGTTCGCTGACCCCGCGTTCGCGATCGGATGCGGTGATCACAGACGAGGCGGCGGCCGTGGCGCAGGTATTGCGGATGGTGGGCGATGGTTGGGTGCGATCAACCGATGGAAGCACGGTGCCGATCGAGGCGGACACCGTATGCTTGCATGGTGACGGACCGAAGGCGGTGGCGATGGCTCGTCGGCTGAATGAGGCGCTCCGGGAATCGGGAATTGAGCTTCGGAGGTTTGACTTATGATCAAACTCATCGGGCTGGTGGTTGTCGCCGTGGGTTTTGCTTTTCGGATGAATCCGTTACTGGTGGTGGTGGCGGCTGGTCTCGTGACGGGATTGGTCGCGGGCCTCGCTTGGCACGAAGTGGTGACCATGCTGGGGCAGTTTTTCGTGGATAATCGCTGGCTGACCCTGCCCGTGATCCTAATGGTGCCGGTGGTGGGTTTGTTGGAGCGGCATGGTTTGCAGGAGCGGATGGCGACGCTGATTCGGCGGGCGGCGGGGGCGACCGCCGGACGGGTGCTGTGGATTTATCAAGTTCTGCGCGGACTCACGAGCATGGTGGGCATGGGAATCGGAGGGCATGCCTCGATGGTGCGACCGCTGATTGTGCCGATGGCGGAGGGCGCGACGGCGACGAAGCTGGGCGGGGTGACGGATGAAGCGCGCGCGCAAATCAGGGCGCATGGCGCGGCGGCTGAAAACGTGGGGAATTTCTTCTCGGACGATATCGTGGTGGCGGTCGGGGCGGTGCTTTTGATCAAGGCGTTTTTTGACAATGCCGGCGTCGAAGTGCCGCTCGGCGAGATCAAGTTGTGGGGCTTGCCGACGGCGCTCTGCGTGATCGCAATCGGGTGGTGGCGGTATCGGCGGTTGGACGCGCGGTTGGCGCGGGCGGCGGCAAAGCCGGCGGTAATGAGCGAGGTGAAAGGGCCAAAGCAGTGACGTTGTTGACCCTCGATTTTTTCTTTGTGGCCGGCGGATGCGTGCTGGCGGCGGTAGGTGGATTGATTGCGGCGGATGCAGCCCATCCGAAGCGTTGGGGTTCGGCGGCATTTTGGCTTTTGCTCGCATTGGCAATCGGGGCGGGGAAGTGGTTGTCGCCGACGGTGGTGGGATACTTGGTGCTGGGGCTGACGGCCTTGATTGCAACGAAACGCGTGGGTGCGGCGCACGGTGGGGGCGTCGATCCGGTGGTGCTCAAAGAGCGCGCGGCGCGGCTGGGCAACCGTTTGATTTGGCCGTTGTTTTTGGTGCCGACGGTGGCGGTGGTCGGGGGGCTGACTTTGGAGTGGGTGAAGGTCGGCAATTTCCTGCTGGTGCAGCCCAAACAGGTGGCACAGGTCGCGTTGGGTGTCGGTTGTTTTGCCGGGATCACGCTGGCGATGCGCACGACGGGCGAGGGACCGCGGGTGGCCGCGCAGGAAGGCGGCCGGTTGTTGCAACTGTTGGGCTGGGCGGTGTTGTTGCCCCAGATGTTGGCGGCGCTCGGCGGGGTCATGGGCAAAGCGGGTGTGGGTGATGAGATCGCTCACTTGGTGGCCGCGGTTTTGCCGGTGCAGATTCCGGTGGTGGCGGTCTTGGCTTATTGCGGAGGGATGGCGCTGTTCACGATCTTGCTCGGCAATGCGTTTGCGGCGTTTCCGGTGATGACGCTCGGCGTGGGGTTGCCGTTTATCGTGAACACGCACGGCGGCGATCCGGCGGTGATGGGAACGCTGGGGATGCTGAGCGGCTATTGCGGCACACTCGTCACCCCGATGGCGGCAAATTTCAATCTCGTGCCGGCGCGGCTGCTCGAGCTGCGCGATGACTTTGCGGTGATCAAGGCCCAGGTGCCGTTCGCGGCGGCGATCTGGGTCTTCAATGTCGTGGTGATGTATGTTTGCGTGTTTCGGCGCTGAAGATTTTTCTGGGAAATGCCATTGGTGAAACGACGAACCGCTAGACAGAGGCAAAAGATTTTGATTACGGGGTTTGAGCCGTTTGGCGGGGAGACGATCAATCCCTCGCAGGCGATCGCGCAAAATCTCCACGGCACCGAGATCGGTGGACGCGAGGTTGTCGGGGTGCTCTTGCCGTGTGTTTTTGGGGCGGCGAACCGAGAGTTGAATCGGCAGTTGCGGGCGATCCGGCCGATCTTGGTTATCTGTCTCGGGCAAGCGGGAGGCCGAGCTGCGATTACGCCTGAGCGCGTGGCGATCAATGTGGATGACGCCCGGATTCCAGACAATGCCGGCGGTCAACCGGTGGATCGACCGGTGGTCCAAGGCGGTCCGGCGGCGTATTTTTCAACTCTGCCGGTGAAGGCGATGGTCGCGGGCTTGCGGGCTGATGGTGTGCCGGCCGAAGTTTCGCAGACGGCCGGGACGTTTGTCTGTAATCACGTTTTTTATGGGTTGATGCACGCCTTGCGCCGTAGGCCGGGCGTGCGGGGCGGATTTATTCACGTCCCATTTCTTCCCGAGCAGGCGTCGAGGGGGCAGGCGAGCTTGGCGCTCGACACGCTGGTGGCGGCAATCGTCCGCGTTACTGAGATCGCCCTCAAAGTGCGGCGCGATACGCGGGTCGGCGGCGGTCAAATATCGTAACTGACGGGACGTATAACGCAGGTCGTGCCGGTCGATTCGATGGTCACGATGCAGACGTCGTCTTCAAAATCGAGTCGGGCACTGTAGGCTTCGGTGGCACGCACTAGCCGGTCGCAGACGAGGGAGCCGGGAAGGCCTCGAGATCCGACGAGTTGGGCGATCAGGCGCTCTTCGCCGAAGATTTCCCCTTCGGGGTTGGCGGCTTCGAGGATGCCGTCGGTGTAGGCCAAGAGACAGTCGCCAGGATCAAAAGCAGTTTCCTGTCGTGAGTATTGGAAATCGTGGATGAGGCCGGCGGCAGGTTCCGGGTCCGACGGAACGAGCCGAATGACGGAATTGACTGCCGCGCGTAGAATCAATGGCGGCGGATGACCGGCATTGCTGTAAGTGAGCGACGAAGTGGCGGTATCGATCACGCCAAAGAAGGCGGTCGCAAACACGGGTTGACCGGTTTGCTCGAGCACGGGGGTCAGACTGTGGTTGATCTCGGCGAGAACGCGGGCCGGATCGGTGGCACGTTCGCCCAGTTCGGCGACGACCCCGCGGATGAGCGCGGTCAGCAGGCCGGCACGCACGCCGTGGCCCATCACGTCACAGATGAGAATCCCGCATTTGACGTCGTCGAGTTGGACGATTTGGAAAAAATCGCCGCCGAGGGTCGTGGTGGGAATATAGCGGTGGGCAAAGCGCAGCGCGCTGGCTTCAGCGGGCACGCCGCGCGGGAAAACGGGATATGAACGAGGCAGGAATGTTTCCTGGATTTGCCGCGCCATGCGGACATCGGTCTCCATCGCGGCGGTGTGGAGTTTGAGGGCGTCCTCGGCCTGTTTGCGCCGGGTGATGTCGTGGCTGATGCCGACAAGGCCGGCGATGCGTTGGTTTACGTCGTGGAACGGGACTTTGGTCGTGAGCGCCCAGTGCACGTCGCCTTCGGCGCCAAAGTCGGATTTCTCGTGACTGATGATCGTCGTGGCACCTTCGAGCACTTGACGGTCGTCATCGAGGGCTTGGCGACCGCGTTCGCCCGGGAAAAAGTCGGCGGTCGTGCGGCCGACGGCCTCAGCCTGGTGCTCGACGCCGAGCAGAGCGAGATGGGCACGGTTGTTGAGAATGTAGCGGGACGCAGTGTCCTTGATGTAAATCCGGCTTGGAATGTGGTCGATAATGGTGCGCAGGAGATTGCGTTCTTCCGTGAGTTTTTCCTCGGCGATCTTGGTGGCGGTGATGTCGCGTGAGAGACCGAACGTACCGATGATTCTCCCCGATGAGTCCCGCCAAGGCATTTTCGTCGTCGAAGCCCAGGCGATGGAACCGTCGAGCAATGTGAGACGTTCGATTTTCCCGATAACGGGTTGGCCCGTTTGAATGATGGTTTGCTCATCAGCGAGAGCGCGCTCGGCGTGGGCACTGGAAAAAAAATCGGCGTCGCTTTTCCCGATAACGAACTGAGGAGAAGCAGCGCCCAAAGAGCGGGCGTGAGCGGGATTGTTGCGGACAAAACGACTATGCAAATCCTTGAAATAGATCTTGTCCGGTATCGTAGCCATCAGCACGAGCAGAATGGCCGAGTCGAGGGACTCGGGCGTCGGCGGCACTAGGTTGGCGGATGCATCGCTCATCTTGGCGTAAAGGATAGGTCGCGGTAGGCGACGTGCACCAATCCAAACGAAGCGAAACCGTCTGGCGACTCAGTTGTTGAAGCGGAAAAGTGCGACGTCGCCGTCGGCGAAGACGTATTCCTTGCCCTCGAGGCGATATTTTCCGGCCTCCCGGGCGGCAGCTACACTGCCAAGGCGGGTGAGATCGGCGTAGGAAACAACCTCCGCCTTGATAAAGCCTTTTTCAAAGTCGGTGTGGATCACACCGGCAGCCTGAGGTGCTTTCCAACCTTTCTTGATCGTCCAGGCCCGGACCTCTTTCTCGCCGGCAGTGAAGTAGGTTTGCAGACCAAGTAGTTCGTAGGTGCCGCGGATGAGCGAGGATACGCCGGAGTCATCGACCCCGAGATCTTTCAAGAAGGCCTTCGCCTCGTCGGCGGGCAAGTCGATGAGTTCGGATTCGATTTTGGCGCTGATCGGAACATAAGCGGCGTCGTGGTGGGCCTTCACAAAAGCGGCCACTTTTTGCACATACTGATTCTGCTCGGCGGTCGCGAGATCGCCCTCGGCCACGTTGCAGGCGTAGAGAACGGGTTTGGCGGTGAGTAACTGAAAGAGCTTCATCATCGCGGTCTCTTCGGTGGAAGCCGGGAGGGTGTTCGCAGTTTGCCCAGAATTGAGGTGCGGGGTCAGGCGCTCGAGCAAAAGAATCTCAGCGGCGGCTTCTTTATCTCCCGATTTTGCCTTCTTTTGTGTTTTGTCGATGCGCTTCGCCACGGCGTCCAAGTCGGCCAGGACAAGTTCGGTGGTGATCACTTCAATGTCACGCACCGGATCGACGCCACCCATAGTGTGGATCACGTCGCCGTCCTCGAAACACCGCACAACATGAACGATAGCATCGACCTCTCGAATGTTGGCGAGGAACTGGTTGCCGAGGCCCTCGCCCTTGCTGGCGCCGGCGACAAGGCCGGCGATGTCGACAAACTCGATGGCGGCGGGAATGACGACATTGGTTTTTGCGATTTTCTGAAGAACGTAGGCCCGTTCATCGGGCACAACCACGACTCCGACGTTGGGTTCGATGGTGCAAAACGGGTAGTTTGCAGCTTCGGCCTTGCGCGAGCGAGTGAGGGCGTTGAAGAGAGTGGACTTGCCGACGTTGGGCAGACCGACGATGCCAGCTTTGAGCATAAGAACGGGAACACAGCGGTGGGAGTAGGGGCTTGACAAGCTGATTGTGGGCCCGTTTTTTCTTCCGCTTTTCAACTAAGAACAGACCCGCAAATACATCGTCATGGCTCTCAAAATTCGCCTCACCCGCATCGGCGCTCTTCATCAACCTCACTACCGTGTGGTCATCGCCGAAGCACGTTCCCGTCGCGACGGCGCTCCGGTTGAAACGATCGGTTCTTATGACCCACGGGCCAAAGCCAACGGCTTCAAGGTTAATATGGAACGGGTTGATTACTGGATGAGCAAAGGTGCCATCCCGACCGATACTTTGCACGCGATGATCAAGCGCGCTCGTCGTGCGGCGCCCGCAACCGAAGCGGCGGCACCGGCTGCCGTCTGAGGACGAGGAAACCCGACACTCTTTGATCGCCCGACCGCAAGGTTCGGGCGATTTTTGTTTCTACCCAAATTTCTATGCTCCGCATCGATATCGTTACCTTGTTTCCGCGCATGTTGGACGGATTTTTGGGCGAGAGCATTTTGGGTCGAGGAATTGAGGCCGGATACTTGCAGGTCGAAGTGCATGATCTACGACGGTGGACCGTGGACAAGCATCGCACGGCCGATGACCGTCCGTTTGGAGGCGGAGCCGGAATGGTTTTGAAACCCGAGCCGGTCTTTGCGGCGATCGAGCAATTGCAGACGCCGGGCTGTCGCCGCATCTATCTCACCCCCGACGGCACGCCGTTATCGCCGGCGCTCGCGCTGGACCTGTCGCGTGAGCGGCACTTGGTTCTGCTGAGTGGCCATTACGAGGGTATAGATCAGCGGATTCGCGATCGGATGATCGACCAAGAGATCAGCATCGGGGATTACGTTCTGACCAATGGCACCTTGGCTGCGGCGGTTGTGCTCGATGCGTTGGCCCGATTCATACCGGGCGTGCTTGGTGAGGAAAAGTCGTTGACGCACGAATCCTTCACCAACAAGTTGCTCGACTTTCCTCAATACACGCGTCCCGCCGAATTCAGGAGTATGTCCGTTCCAGAGGTTCTTCTCTCTGGAAACCATGCTGAAATCGAAAAGTGGCGGCACGCGCGACAAGTGGAAAAAACCTTATCCGTCAGACCTGATTTACTCAAATAATCCATAGCATGCATCCGATCATCAGCCAAATCACCGCCGCTCAGGTGAAAAAAGACATCACACCGTTCAAAGTCGGTGACGGTGTGCGCGTCCACACGAAGGTCCGTGAAGGCGACAAAGAGCGCATCCAGATTTACGCCGGAATTGTCATCGCCCGTAAAGGCGCCGGCATCCACGAGACGTTCACCGTCCGTCGCATCAGCTACGGTGAGGGCGTTGAGCGCGTATTCCCCGTGAATTCGCCCAACATCGATAAAGTGGAAGTCGATCGCGAGTCCGAGGTGATGCGCGCCCGGCTTTACTACCTGCGCAATCGCACGGGTAAGGCTGCGGTTGCGGTCAAGGAACGGGAAGTCCGCACGGTGGCCGCGCCGGCGTCGGTGGTTGCTTCCGCTCCTGCGACGGCGCCCGTTGCGGCCAGCTAAAAATCGTTCATCAGGACGATGGGATTTTTCAGCCGAAGCGAGCCTTTCGAGGCTCGCTTTTTTTGTGCCCGGAAAATCATTTGTTTAGCCCTTTTTCTTCAGCCTAGTTCTGTTCTTTATTTCGTATGACGCTCCAAACTCATCTTCTGGCCAAAGCGGCCAATCAAGCACGCGGCCTTGCGATCGACGCGATTCACGCCTGTTCGTCCGGGCATCTCGGACTGCCCCTCGGGGCGGCCGAAATCGGAGCGGTTCTTTACGGACATGCGCTGGTTCACAATCCCGAGCGTCCCCGCTGGTTGAATCGAGACCGTTTCATCTTATCGGCCGGTCATGGTTCGATGTTTCTTTACGGTTGGTTGCACCTGAGCGGCTATGATCTCCCGCTGGAACAGGTGAAGAAGTTCCGGGCGTTGCATAGCACAACTCCCGGGCATCCGGAGTTTCACGAAACTCCCGGCGTAGAGTGCACGACCGGTCCTTTGGGGCAGGGGATTGGGAATGCCGTGGGTATGGCGCTCGCCGGCCAGATGGCGGCGTCCCGTTTCAACACCGCTGAGCACACCATTTTTGACTATCATGTCGTCTGCTTGGCCGGCGACGGTTGCATGCAGGAAGGCGTCGCGATGGAGGCCGTCGCCTTTGCTGGCCACCAGAAGCTCGATAATCTAATTTTGATTTACGATTCAAACGACGTCACGCTCGACGCCATGGCGGACCGCACTCAAAGCGAGAGTTCGGCGCTCCGTTTTAAAGCGATTGGGTGGGAGGTGCAGACCATCGACGGGCACGATCTTGCGACGATCCTGAAGGCCTTCAACAAGGCCAAAAAGTCCAAGTCCGGGAAACCTCAGTTGATCATCGCCAAAACGATCATCGGCAAGGGCATTGCCGAGGTGCAGGGGACGGCAAAGGGTCACGGCGAAGGCGGTGCGAAGTTCTCCGAGTCGGCGCGGGCTTCGCTCGGACTGCCTGCGACGGAGCATTTCTTTGTGAGCGACGACGTGCGCGCTTACTTTGCCGGGCACAAAGCACGGCTCATTCGGAATTCAAACAAATGGCATAAGACCCTTAAGGCGTGGCGCGTGGCCAATCCCGAGAAGTCAGCCTTGCTGGACTCGGCGAACGCGCATCCCAGCGCGGCGCATTTGCTCGAAAAGATTCCGCTGTTCGCTCCGGATGTGAAATTGGGCGGGACCCGCGCCGCTGGAAGAGATGTGCTTCAACCTTTGGCGGCTGAGCTCCCCTTGCTGGTTGGGGGAAGCGCCGATCTCTATGGCTCGACTTTGAATCTCATCAACGGCGTTGCTGACTGCGATTCGGCTAACCGCGGTGGACGCAACATCCGTTTTGGCATTCGAGAGCATGGAATGGCGGCGATCGCCAACGGTATTGCCTACGACGGATTGTTCCGCCCCAGCATCGCGACGTTTCTTGTGTTCGCCGACTACTCGCGCCCTTCGATGCGGATCGCGGCGTTGTCGAAGTTGCCGGTCATTTATATCTACACCCACGATTCGATCGGCGTAGGCGAGGACGGGCCGACCCATCAACCCGTCGAGACCATTTCGTCGCTGCGCTTGATTCCGAATCTCGACGTGATCCGGCCGGCGGATCCCGAGGAAACGGCCGGCGCCTACGCGGCGGCGCTTGAGCGTGCCGATGGCCCGACCTTGATCGCGCTTTCGCGGCAGGCGGTGCCGGTGCTCAACGAGATTCCGCCACACATTCGGCGCGCGGGCGTGTTAAAGGGCGGCTACGTTGCGGTTCAAGAGACGGCGCCCCTGACTCATTTGCTTCTCTCGACGGGAAGCGAACTGCACCTGGCTCTGGCTGCGGCCAAAGAACTCGGAGCTGGAACGCGCGTGGTCTCGCTGCCGTCTTTCGAGCGCTTTGAGCGCCAGTCCTCGGAGTATCGGGACAGCATCATTCCTCCCTCCTGTCGCATGCGGGTAGCAGTTGAAGCGGGCGTGAGTGGACTTTGGCGCAAGTATGTCGGGCTTGATGGTAAAGTGGTCGGTATTGACCGCTTCGGCATCAGCGCTCCGGCACCCCAAGTCTACAAGGAGTTGGGCATAACAGTCGAAGCAGTGGTGGCGGCCGCACGGAGTCTCTGATTCTCGCGCAGGTTTTGGCGGACGACTGACCCTCGCTCGGGAGGCCGAGAGGGTCTTTTCGTTTTTGGCGCGAGGTAGGCCCGGGTGTTTCGCGCTGATTCGGGGTTTCCAATTCTTTGCGTACCGAGCGCTTGCTTTTATAGTTAGCCGCCTAACTATTCTCCGTCTCATGGATCTTCCCGGCCCACATCCTCTATGCCGCTCCTGCTATTAAAGGACTTGCCGCGCTACGAGTGTCTGCTGGAGGGGGCTAAGGAATTTCCTGATTTGGATCCCTCCGCCTGCGAGGCTTTTTTGCATTTGCTGCGGACGAGCGACGAGGTGTTTTCCTTGGTCGAGAAAGATCTCGCGGTGCACGGCATCTCCCATGGGCGATTTGGCGTGTTGATGCTGTTATGGAATCCGGCTCAACGCCGGATCGACGCGGCCCACGCCGAAGGCGATTGTTCGAGCGGCCCGCGAACGCCGGCCGAATTGGCCGATGCGGCGGGTGTGACCCGGGCCACGATGACGGGGTTGATCGATACCCTTGAACGGGACGGACTCGTTCGCCGTGAACCAGATCCGACGGATCGACGAATGATGTCGGTGCTGCTCACCGAGAAAGCCGAGCGTTTTCTGGTCGGTATCTCACCGGACCACTTTAAGCTGATGACGCGGATCATGGCCCCGCTCTCGGAAAGCGAGCGGAAGACGCTCGTACGTTTGCTGACTAAGGTCCTCGAAAATGCGAGTGAGATTTCCGTCCCGGCAATCGAGCCGGCGCGCAGTTCGCCTGTCATCTGCTGAGTCACCTTACCAAATTCCCTTCAATCGATTCCTACTATTATGATTAAGAAATTCATCATCGCCATTGGTGGCTTCGCCGTCGTCGTGCTCGCGCTGGGTGCGGTCAAAGTTTCCCAGATCAAAGCCATGTCCGGGATGTCGCACGAGCAACCGCCAAGTTCGGTGAGTTCCTACGAGGCGAAGGCTGTGGCTTGGCAGCCGGTCATCGGCATCATCGGCACTCTCGCCCCGGTGGAGGGTGTCATGATCGCCGCAGACGCTGAGGGTATCATCGTCCGGGTTGCGGTCGAAAACGGGACTTCGGTCAAGGCCGGCGATTTGCTTTTTGAAATCGATACCACCGTCGAGGTAGCCCAGCTCGCCTCGCTGGAGGCGCGCGCGGCGCTGGCGAAAATCCAAAGCGAACGCACCGCCGAGCTGATTTCCAAGAACACGATCAGCAAAGCCGAGTTCGATACGGCGGCGGCCCAGCTCGCCCAGTCCAATGCCGATGTGGCGGCGTTGAAGGCCACGATCGAACGGAAGTTCATCCGCGCTCCGTTCGACGGCCGCGTCGGCATCCGGCAGGTCAACCTCGGTCAATATGTCGCGCGTGGGCGCCTGCTCGTTCCGCTGCAGAAGCTCGACCCGATCTATGTGAATTTCACGATTCCGCAGCGCCACCTTGCTTCGCTCAGCGTCGGCCAGAACGTGATGGCCAAGGTTGATTCATTCCCGGCTCCTTACCCCGGCAAAGTGGTGGCGATCAACTCCGAGGTCGATCCGAGCACACGTAACATCGCGGTGCAGGCTCTTCTGGCCAATCCCGGCGAGCGCCTGCGTTCCGGTATGTTTGTCCAAGTCGAGGTCGAGCTGCCGGTGGGCGAGCCGCAAGTTGTTTTGCCGGCTACGGCCATAGCTTATGCTCCCTATGGAAACTCCGTCTACGTGATCGAGAAAATGAAAGACGCCGGCGGAAAAGAATATCTCGGGGTGCGCCAACAGATCGTGAAGCTCGGCGCAACTCGCGGCGACCTCGTGGCCATCGAGGGCGGCGTCAAGCCCGGCGAACAGGTCGTCTCTGCCGGGGTTTTCAAACTCCGCAACGGCGCACATGTGCAGGTCAATAACGCTGCGCAGCCTTCCGCCTCCGAGAGGCCGAAGCCCGCCAACACCTGATCGGCGTCCGTTCTCCCGCCTCACCGTCATGCTTAACAAAAGTTTCACCGATCTGTTCATCCGTAAGCCGGTCATCGCACTGGTGGTGAACATCGTCATCTTGGTCATCGGCATCGTTGCCTACACCAAGCTGAACACCCGCCAGTATCCGCGCAGCGACAGCGCGGTGGTCAATGTCACCACCATCTACTACGGTGCCAGCGCCGACACCGTCCGCGGCTACATCACCACGCAGCTTGAGCGCGTCATCTCCAGCGCCGACGGCATCGACTACATCGAATCCACGAGCGGTGCCGGCATCAGCACGATCAAGGTCTTTCTGCGGCTCAACTACGACACCAACGCGGCGCTTGCCCAGGTCAGCGCCAAGATCGACCAGGTCCGCAGCGAACTGCCGGCGGGAGCCGAGACGCCAACGATCAACGTCGAGACCGCAGACAGCCAGTTCGCCTCCGCTTACCTGAGTTTCTACTCTGACACCCTCGATCAGAATCAGATCACCGATTATTTGAACCGCATGGTGCAGCCGCGGCTCTCCTCGGTCAAAGGTGTGCAACGCGCCGACGTGCTCGGCGGCCGGGTGTTTGCGATGCGCGTCTGGTTAAAGCCGGCCGAGCTCGCCGCCCGCGGTATCAGCCCGGCCGAGGTCCGCCTCGCCCTGCAAAATAACAACGCGCTCGCCGCGGTCGGTTCGACGAAAGGCTCGATGCTCAGCATGAGCCTCGTCGCCAATACCGACCTCAAGAACGTGGACGACTTCCAGAAACTCGTCGTCGCCGAGCGTAACGGCACGATCATCCGCCTCGCCGACATCGCCGAGGTCGTGCTCGGTGCCGAGGACTACAATACGGAGGTCCGGTTCGGCGGCCAGGCCGCGACTTTCATGGGCATCTGGGTCTTGCCGACCGACAGCACGGTTGAAGTGATCAAAAGCGTCCGCGCCGTCATGCCCGAGATCGAGCGCGCCTTGCCGGCCGGTCTGAACGTTAAGATCGCGTACGACGCCAGCAAATACATCGACGACGCGTTGAAGGAGATTCTTACGACGCTGATCGAGACGCTGATCATTGTGATGATCGTGATCTTCCTGTTCATGGGCTCGTTCCGCTCGGTGTTGATTCCGATCGTCGCCATGCCGCTTTCGTTGGTCGGTGCGATGGCGCTGATGTATGCGTTTGGTTTTTCGATCAACCTGCTCACGCTCCTCGCGATCGTTTTGGCCGTCGGTATCGTGGTCGATGACGCGATCGTGGTCGTTGAAAACATCGAGCGCCATATCGCCGAGGGTAAGTCTCCGGTGGACGCGGCGATCCTCGGTGCCCGCGAGCTCGTCGGTCCCGTCATCTCCATGACGATCACGCTCGCCGCCGTTTACGCGCCGATCGCGTTCCAAGGCGGTCTCACGGGAGCACTCTTCCGCGAGTTTGCGATGACCCTCGCCGGCGCGGTGACCGTCTCTGGTTTCGTCGCCCTCACGCTCTCGCCGATGATGAGCGCTTATTTATTGAAGCCCCATGCCCCAGGCCATCAGGGCGGGTTGGGCGGCGCGATCAACCGGCTGTTTGATCGGGTGCGTGATCGCTACGAACGGATGATCGGCGCGAGCCTTGGTTGGGTGCCTGTGACTATCACTGCGGCGGTTTTGCTCACGCTCTTGCTCGTTCCGTTTCTGATGTTCGCCCAACGTGAACTCGCGCCAAAGGAGGACCAAGGCGTGGTCTTCAGTATTTTGCTGCCATCGCCCACTTCGACGATCGACCAAAACGTGATGTTCGCGGGCGAAGTCCAAAAGATGTTCACGAGCTTCCCTGAGTATGAGAACTCGTTCCAGATCACCGGCGCCAATTTCGGTTTCTCGGGCGTAATTTTGAAGCCTTGGTCGGAGCGAAAGCGTTCCTCGATTCAAATTCAGGAGTCACTGCAGGGGCCGGCGGCATCTATCGTCGGAATGAATGTCATCGTGACCACGCCCGAGCCGTTGCCGGCCGGCGGTCAATTCCCGATTGAATTCGTCCTTCGCTCCACGGCGGATCACAAAGAAATGATGGAGTATGCCGACCAGTTGGTCCTGTACGCCAATACGGAAGCCAACGCCCCCAACGCAGCTCCCACGTTCTATTTCGCCGACAGCGATCTTAAATTCGATCTGCCCCAAGTTTCGGTGGAGATCGACAAGGACAAGGTTGCCTCGATGGGGCTCAATCTCACCGACGTGGCCCGCGATCTCGGTTCCATGTTGGGTGGCGGCTACGTGAATCGTTTCGTCAACGATGGCCGCAGTTACCGGGTCATACCGCAGGTCGAGCGCGGTGAGCGACTCAACGCCGAGCAATTGCTCGATTATCAGCTGCGGGGACCCAACGGCCAACTGGTCAGTCTCGATACTTTTGCCACCCTCAACCACACCGTCCAGCCGCGCACGCTGAACCGGTTTCAGCAGCTCAACGCCGTCAAGATCACCGGGGTCGGTCCGAGCATCGACCTCGCGCTCAAGAAGCTCGAGGCCAAGGCCGCCGAAATCCTCCCGCCCGGTTACTCGATCGACTACGGCGGGCAGTCGCGGCAACTCCGCACCGAGGGCGATGCCCTGTGGAAGGCGTTCGCGATGGCGGGCCTGCTCATCTTCCTCGTGCTCGCGGCCCAATTTAACAGCTTCCGCGATCCTTTCATCATTTTGCTCGGGTCGGTGCCGCTCGCGATCGTCGGGGCAATGTTACCGATCTTCCTTTGGAAGACCTCGCTCAATATCTACTCGCAGATCGGTCTGATCACCCTCGTCGGTTTGATCGCGAAGAACGGTATTCTCATCGTTGAGTTTGCCAACGGCCTGCAAGAAGAAGGGGTCGCTAAGATTGTCGCGATTCGCCGGGCCGCGGCCACCCGTCTTCGCCCGGTGTTGATGACATCGGCGGCGACCGTTTTCGGTCACCTTATGCTGATTTTCGTGACGGGTCCCGGTGCGGCGGCCCGTAACAGCATCGGCTGGGTGCTGGTCGTGGGGATGGCGGTCGGCACGGTATTCACGCTCTACGTGGTGCCGGCCTTTTACATGTTAATTGCCCGCGACCACGCCAAGGAACGCGCTCATGCTCCCGAGGTTGCAGCCACTCCTGTTCTCGCAAAATAGTCTTCTGTCGCCATGAAAACGCTCTGCTCTATCACCGCTCTGTTATTTGCGACCTCGTTGGTTCCGGCCCAGCCGGCTCCGATGCAGGGTATCCCCGAGACGCTCGACCTGCCGACGGCGTTGCGCTTCGCGGTCGAAAACAACTTCTCGATCCGCCAAGCGCGTGAGCGCATCAAGCAACAGGAGGGCGTCGTCGTCGAAGTGCGGGCCCGCGCCATTCCCAACGTCTCTGCCGCCGGCAGCTATCAGCTCAACGATGAGACGCTGTCCCAGACCTTTCCGACTTCTGATCGCGCGTGGAATCTCAGCATCACTGCGAGCCAGACGCTCTTCTCGGGCGGCGGCGTCCGGTCGGCGGTCAAGAGCTCGGAGCTCTCGCGCGAGGCCGCCCTCCTCGAACTCAAAGCCGTGGTCAACGACGCGCTCCTCGATGTCCGGGTCAAATTCTACGACATCCTTCTGGCCAAGGAGAAAATCAAAGTTCAGGAGTCCAACGCCGAATTGCTCCGCCAGCAGCTAAAGAACGCCACCGACCGGTTTGACGCCGGCACCGTTTCGGCCTTCGAGAAACTTCGCGCCGAGGTCGCTCTCGCGAACGCCCAAGTGCCTCTTATTACCGCGCGCAACACCTACCGTCTCGCGATCGAGGCGCTGCGCCAAGCTCTTGGCTTTGTCACCAGCACCTCCGAGTCGCTCCGCAAGGTCCCGGAGTTTGCCGGTACGCTCGACTTTGTCCCCGTGAGTTTTGAGCTTCAGGCCTCACTCGACGCCGCCCGTGCCAGTCGCCCCGAACTCGCCCGTCTCGCCAAGCTCGTTGACGCCCGGGAAACCTCGGTGACGACGGCGAAAGCCAATCGCTACCCTGGTGTTTCCGCCTTTGGCGGCTGGCAATTGCGCAAAGGTACGACCGATTCCTTGGGCGATTCCAGGGACGGCTGGCTCGTCGGCGTGCAATCGCAGTGGAATATCTTCGACGGTGCCGCCACCAACGGCCGCGTCGCCCAGGCCCGCTCAGCCGTTGAGCAATCCCGCCTTGGGCTTAACGAGCAGTCCTTCGCGATCGACGTTGAGGTCCGCCGTGCGCTCTCGTCGTTGCAAGAGGCCACGGAGCTGGCCGAGGCCTCACAAAAAGTAGTGGCGCAGGCCGAGGAAAGTCTCCGCCTGGCCAATGCTCGCTACGGTGCGGGCACGGCGACCCAGCTTGATGTTCTTCAATCGCAGGTCGATCTCACCACGGCCCGCACCAACCAAATTCAATCCTTCTACAGCTACAATGTCGCGGTCGCCAAAGTCCGCAAAGCCGTCGGTCTGCCCGATGCGCTGTTGGCCAACTAAGCCGCGGGCGGTGCCGGTCGCGCCTCGCCTTGATCAGCCGACAGTTTGTCACCGTGCAGCGATCATCTGGCGCATTTTGCCCCTCAAAATTGCGGCGGCTCGCAACTTCTGATCGGCCCCCGTGTTCTTCCTCCATCCCATGAAGCCGGTTCGTATCCTGCTGATTTCTCTCGGTGTCTGCACGGTCCTCGCGCTGGTGACGATCGGGCTCGCCTTCAATTCCGGGGTGCAGACTTGGGTCGCCAGAAAACTTCTTGCCGGCCAACCGTCGGTAAAGGCGACGCTGGAGTCCGTTGTGATCGGACTGGGCCGGGCCGAGCTCAAAGCATTTCGCGCCGAGATAAATGGCGCGGTCCTGACGGTTCCTTCACTCTCGGTCGAGTTACCGATCATCGCCGCAGGCATCTCGCAAAAAGTAAGCGTCGGTAAACTGACCGCCCGAGGTTGGTCTATTGATCTCAGCAAAACCGCGGCGCCACCGCCGGCTAGCACGTCCGCGACGAACGTCGCGCCTGCACCCGGCGGAGCCGCGACGCCGCTGCCTGCGACGCCAAATTCGGTGGTCGCGGCAAATCAAGCGGCAGTCGCGCGGGCGTTTGCAGGCGTGCTCGCGCAGTTGCGGCTGCCGGTCGATTTGGCGTTGGATGGCCTCGATCTCGAGGGCGAAGTGATTTTCCCGCCCGCGCCCGGCGGCGGACCGGCCGCGCGCGCGCGGGTGATCTTGACGGGCGGCGGTCTGGGCTTCGGCAAAGAGGGGCGCTTCCAACTCGACCTCAACGCCTCTTTTACCGGCGAAAACCTCGCAGTGAACAACGTGACGCTGCAATCAACGCTCGTCGCCGCGATGGATTCCGCCCGCACGTTCAGCCGCTTTTCGGCTGAGCCAAAAGCTGTGGCCGTTGGACCGCACTTTCCGGCGGGCGTGACGCTCTCTGCGGTGTTATCGGCCGCCCGCACACCCGGGGGCGAGAGCTACTCCCTGGCGGTCGCGAATCCGGCCCAACCACTCGTCTCCGTAACCGCCGATCTTTCGGCCGCGAACCGCACCCTCGGTGGCTCGTGGAAAGTTGATCTGCGCTCGGCTGATCTCGCGCCCTTTACTTTGGGCCACACGCTCCCGGCGTTTGCCGCCCACGGTGAAGGGAAATTCTCGACCGATACCGCATTCGCCGAGATCCGCGCCCACGGCCAGCTCAACGTGCAGGCTGACCAGCTTGGGGTTTTAAAGCCGGAGCTCGCCGCCATCGGCGCGATCCGGATGCTCGCGGAGTTCGATCTCGCGCAACGGGGCGACTCGACTCGGATCGATCAACTGAAGGCCGAACTATCTGGCGCCCGCCCCGTTGCGGCCATCCGGTCCCTGCAAGCTTTCGAGTTTAACGCCAAGACCGGCGAGCTGAAGGTCGCCGATCCCGCTCGGGAACTCGTGGCGATCACGCTGCACGGGGTGCCGCTCGCTTGGTCGCAACCGTTTCTGCCGGGGCTCACGCTCACGGGCAGCGATCTTCGGGGTGAATTCGCAGCCACGGCCAACAACGGAGGCATTGCTCTCCGGCCTCGCGTCCCGCTTTCGATCAGCGGGCTGACGCTTGCGCAGGCCGGCCAACCGATGTTGAAGGCGGTCGATCTTGCGTTGAATGTGTCGGCTGATTACGCGCCGGCCGGCTGGCAAGCCGAGGTCACCTCACTCACCTTACAAAGCGCCGGCGCCAAGCTCTTCGCTCTGAAAGCCAGGGCCGGTCGACTGGCGGGCAAGGATCAACCGATCAAGACGGCGGGCGAGTGGAGTTCCAGTCTCCCTGCGCTTCTGGCCCAACCGGCTGCAGCCAACGTGGCGGGGATCGTCAGCGGAAACGCGTCGGGTGGTTTCGTGGCTACGGTCGCAGCGGCGACTTCGGTCGAGCTCACTCTCGCGCTCACTGACCTCGTGGCTGATCCGAAGCTCAGTCGTGAAAAACTTCCGGCAATCTCCGTCCAAGTCCGCGCTGACATCGCGGCTGACGGCAAGATCGCCCTTAATGTGCCGTTGCTGGTCACGCGCGACGGCCGCCAATCCGATTTCACGTTGGCCGGTTCGCTGCTCCAGACCAAGCCCGTCGGCCTGACCATCGACGCCCGACTCACGAGCAGCCAAGTATTCGTCGAGGACGTCCAACTTCTCGCGGCCCCGTTTGCCGGTGGGGATTCCGCTAGTCCGCCGGCTGCGGCCCAGGCCGCCCGTCGCGACGCCGCACCTATCTGGAGCGGCGTGAGCGGACAGCTCGCACTTTCGCTCAAAAAAGTCGTTTACGCTCAGAAATTTGAGGTCGCCGATATCGGCGGCATTATCCGAATCGATGCTGGCGCGGTCAAATTGGTCGGCGTGCGCGCCGGTTTGGGCGAGGGCAGCGAAATCAAGCTGAAGGGCGGACTTACGTTTACGCCGAGTGCGCCCGAACCTTACGGCGTCGCGCTTGATCTCGATGTGACCAATTTCGATCCGGCTCCGGTTCTGCGAGCGCTGAATCCCGGCCAGCCTCCCACGGTGGAGGGAAAGTTTACCGTCGCCAGCAAAGTCACCGGCAACGCCCGCAATCTCGGTGAAGTCGGTAAACGTGCGGCGGGTGATTTTTCGCTGACGAGCAAGGGTGGCGTTTTTCGCGCCCTGTCGGCGGACATTTCTTCGAAAGTGGCGACCACGACCAAGGCCGCCTCCACCTTGGCGACTCTCGGTAACTTGGCCGGTGCGCTCACGGGGCGTAAGGACATCAGCGATGCTGCGAGCAAAGCCGAAGCGGTGGCGTCGTTGTCGCGAATCATCTCTGCGATTGAGTACGATCAGCTCAACGTCGTGCTCACCCGTGACGCGGCGCTGAACCTGACGCTCAAGGATTTTACGCTGATCGCACCCGAGCTGCGCCTTGCGGGCACCGGACGTATCGACGCCAAGGCGGGGCTCGAACTCGGTGCCCAGCCGCTCGTGATGGAGTTCAAGCTCGGGGCGCGCGGGACGACGGGGAAACTGCTGAAGAGTCTCGCCGCTCTTGAGACGGATAAACCCGACGATCTCGGCTATTTTCGCAGCAACCTGCCCCTGCGGGTGACCGGCTCGCTCGGCAAGCCGGACACCTCGGAGCTGCAATCGGCGCTCGTTAAACTAGCTTACGAGAAGAGCGGTGCAGGTGATTTGCTGAACCGCTTTCTCGGAGGCAAATAAGGGAGGATTTGGGGTTCCTCGACGGAATAACCTGACCGGTTTACGGAACCTCATGAACCTCGACGAGGCTGACGCCCGTCGCGCCTGAGGTGTCGCTGACCACGGCCGTATAGGCACCTGGATCAAGTTGGACGAGCAGCGCGGCATCGCGGCTGTTGGCCGAGAGAGCGAAGGCACCGGCTCGCGTGGCGGCGGTGGCAAGTTCGGCGGCTGTGGCGGCCCCGGCGATCGGCGCGCTCCAGTCATTGTTGGTGAATACGGCTTGGCCGGCAGCATTGAAGATCGTGAGCGAAGGATCGGGCAGGGCATTGGTGATACCGAACGACGTGAGCGCCGGGCCGACGCCGCGGACCAGCATGGCTTTGGGCCGGGCGCCGCTGACGACAAAGCCAAGCACATGGGCGCTCTGACCGGGACCGGTCAGGGCGCGGCTGGCGACGTTGGCGAGGCGCGTCGGGATGGTTACGCGGTAGACGAGCACCATGTTGTCGTTGTCGATAGCGGCGGCGTAGGGCGCGCCGTCTTGAAAACCGTTGGTCGTGATGAAGTCGTTGTCGTTGCCGACGAAGAGAAACCAATCGTTGGGTGCGCTGGGATCGAAGGCCGGCACGAGCGCGAGGGCCTCCCATTTTTCGGACAGGGTGTTGGCGTTGTCCACGGGGCCGTTGTTGAGGCCGAACTTCGCGAGCTGGGCGGCATTGTTCATATCAACGAGCACTGCCGAGGTGGCGGGGATGATGCCGGCGGCCAGCACTCCGCCCGGTGCTATCGGAGTCGTCGTCGTGTCGTAGGCGGTGCCGGCGATGTTGGTGGCGCTGCTGATATCGTAGACCAAGATCGAGCGATAAAGGGAGGTCGGGTTGGCGATACCACGGCCGTTGCCGTCACGCGCGAGCACAAGGAATTGGGTGTTGTTGATCGCGAGCATCTCGCTTTGCGCCGGCACAAGGGTCGCAGCGCCGAGCGAGTAGGTCGGCAAGGGTACGACGTATTCGCCCTTAAGGGTTGGATTCCCGGCGACAGTAAGATCGTAGGCGAGCAGGCGGGTGTGGCGACGTGGGCCTGTGCCACCGGTGCCGCCATCTTGGCGCGCGGCGGATTGCAGCAGGGCGAATAAAGTGCGGCCATCGGGTGAGACGGAGAGGCCTTCGAGACCTTGGTTGTTTTGACGGCCGGTGGTGGGATTGGCGGGCACGGGGGCGGCTTGGCCGGGGCCGGGATTATTGGAGGCGAACGAATCGGCGCCATTGCGCTTGGGCGTGATTGCCTCGGGTGGCCGAATGGCGGAGATGAGGCGGCCGTCGGCCGTGAAGCGGAAGATATAGGGACCGTATTCGTCGCTCACCCAGATCGAACCGTCGGCGTTGACGACGATCCCCTCGGCGTCGAGCGCCAAGCGGCCGTTGAAAGCTTGAGGCATCGCAGGGAGGCCCGCGCGGGTGCCGGTGCCGGCCGAGGTCGGATCCAGCGACGTCATCGGGGTGCCGTCGCTTTCCGTGAATTTGATCGTATCGGCCAGCGTGAGACCGACCTGATTCTGCGCGGTGGATCCGGCTGGCGCAGGGGTGAAGGCGACAGTGACTTTGTTAAAGCGCGGCACGTAGTTGGTCGTGCCGGCGGCATTGTAACCCCGGTCCGGTTGGGCGAACAGCATGCCGGAGTAGGAGCCGTTGGCGTTGCGCTGCCAGGAGCCGGGTTGAAACGTAAAGGCCGAGAACGAGCCGAAGGTCTCGCCGAATTTGTCTTTGAGATCGGAGGGCATGCGACCGACGCCGACCAAGCCTTGGTTAACGAAGGTTTGATTATTGACCGTGACGGTGGCCACGGGTTGGGCGACGAGTGCGCCGGTGCAGAGCAGCAGGACAGGGAGGAGTCGGGTAAGGAACATGTGGCACTGTCCCATGTAGATATGTCGGCTTCGTGACGGAATTGTGACGATGGGGTGACGAATCTCGGGGCTCGCGGCGAGGCTCCACATGGTGCACGTTTCCGCCGTGATCGCTTCCGTTGCTTTCCGAAACTTCAAGGCCCTGCGCAATACGAGCCTTCGACTGTCTCCGTTTAATCTCGTGATCGGGGCGAATGGGAGCGGCAAGACCAGCCTCATCCAGGCTCTGCAACAACTGCGGGCCTTGGCCAAGCTTCCGCTTGGCGACCCGGCTGCGGTGACGCGCGTCGGTGGTTCGGAGATTACCTTTGTGTTTGATGCGCCGCATCTCGGCGTCACCGCGCGCCTGGGGTGTGTCGATGATGTGGTATGCAATCTGTTACGGGTGGATTCGGCCAACGGGGCCGAATGGGAGGATGTGAAAGTCGGGTTGGCGACGATGCGCAGCTACGTCTTCGACCACGCGGCGATGGCGGCGCCGGCCCCGCGTGATTCGGGGCAAAGGCTCGCGGGAGACGGTTCGAATTTGGCGGCGGTGCTGGCCCGGTGGCAGCGTGAAACTCCGGCGGCGTTTGACCGGTTGCAGGCCGAACTGACGCGATGGTTGCCCGAGTTCACGGGCATCGTGTTGCCGGAAGACGCCGGCGGGGTGGTGCGACTGGGCCTCAAGATCGGCGACGCGGAAGGGCCCGTGATGGCGGACAATCTTTCGCAAGGGGTGTTTTACGTGTTGGGAATTTTGGTGCTCTCGTTTGATCCGGCGCCGCCGGCGGTGGTGTGTATCGAGGAGATTGATCGTGGGATTCATCCGCGGATGTTGCGCGAGGTGCGCGACGCGTTGTATCGGCTGAGTTATCCGGCGGCGATGGGCGAAACGCGCGCTCCCGTGCAGGTGATCGCGACGACGCACTCGCCCTATCTGCTCGATCTCTTTCGCGAGCACCCGGAAGAGATCGTCATCACGCAAAAGCACGGTCACGAGGCGCACTTCGAGCGGTTGGCCGACCGCGCCGATCTTGCGGAGCTCCTGCGGGACGGATCGCTGGGCGATATGTGGTTTAGCGGAATCCTCGGCGGCGTGCCGGAGGAGTCATGAAGATAGCGTTCCTCAGCGAGTCGCCGGCGGACGAGGCGGTCTTGCGGATCTTGGTCGAGGGAGCTCTGAAAGAGAAGCCGACGGTGGCTTCGGCGGGATATCGCGCTCGGGGTTGGCCCAATGTTCTTCAGGTTCTGCCCGCGGTCATCCGGCACCTCCATTTCAACACCGATGTCGATACCCTCGTCGTGACGGGCGATTCCGACGACAGCCCGGTGCACACTGAGGCGCATGATGCGCCGCAGTACTACCATCCTCACTGCCGGATGTGCCAACTCCGCGCGGTTTTCCGCCAGACCGGCAAACGCTTCCCGGCGGCGCATGGCCGCTTGCGCGTGCGAAGGGTCGTGGGGGTCGCTGTTCCCGCACTCGAAGCATGGCTGCTGTGCGGCGTCGAAGACTCGGTCAACGAAGCGGCCTGGACTGAAGGCCAAGCTCGGGGAATGCTGCCCTACACCCGGGCTGAGTTGAAGCTGAGGGTTTACCGGACGGAGCGGCCGAGTCTGCCGCACGAGATCGCATGCGCGGTCCGCGAGGCGGAGCGGCACCGACGGGATTTGCGACGCCTCGAATACGATTTTCCGGGCTTCGCGGCGTTGCTGAGAGATTTGCGGGAACCGATTCCGGAAATTAGTTGACGTGTAAACAATTGAAAAAGAAGGCTTTAAAGCATATTGAAAACCGTTGCAGCATTGGCGGAACTTTTGCCCGGAAAAAGTCGAAACGCGGCCGATGCCGCTCACGGTGCGCTGTTGGTCTCCGCGGTGATGGCGACGGTCGACGCCTGCGCGCGTGAGAGTCAGCGGCTTTTTCGTCCGCAGGGTCTAGCCGCTGCGCAATCCAACGTACTCAAAATCCTCGCGGCCGAACCCAAGGGAATCAGCCAGCGCGCTCTGGGTGACCGTCTCGAGGTGGACCGCCCAAATGTCACCGGGCTGCTCGACCGATTGGCGAAGAGTGGATGGGCGCGTCGCACGGATGATTCCGACGATCGTCGCGTTTACCGCACGAAAATTACTCCCGACGGCCGGACGTTGTGGCAGACCGTCACTCCGCTTTATTTCGAGGTCGTCACGCAGATCACGCGCGGTCTTGAACCGAAACAGATCGCCGGGGCCTTTGGTGTGTTGCGTCAACCCGCAGCCGGCGCCTTCGGTTGGAAATTTTGACTTTCATGAATGCTCCCGAAGAAACCAATCCTCGCGAAGAGTTGAACGGCCTCCGCCGCCGGATCGTGTCGATCGAAACGGATCTCTTCGATCTGCGGCAGCGGGTGGCCGGACTGGAGGGCAGACTCGGGGCCGCTCAGCCGACAAATGTTTTTCGGGAGCTGCCGCCGGAGCTGCCGCCGCTGTTGTCGCCGGCACCCTCTCGGGTTGAGCCACCGCCAACGGCGCTACCATTGCCGCCCAAAATCCCACCGAAGCCCACGGATTGGTCGAAGCTGCGCGCAGGCTTGGAGCAGTTGCAGCTCTTGCCGCCCAGCGGAGAGAGCAACGCGGAGGTGCGGCTGGGGGCGTGGTGGGCGACGCGGGTGGGCGCGTTGCTGGCGGTCATCGGCGTGGTGTTTTTCGGTATCTACATTTCAATCAACACGCCGCCGTGGGTGAAGCTCGTCCAGTTGCTCGCGGTGACGGGCGGGGTGGCCGGCCTCGGCCTTTGGTTGGAGCGGCGCGTGCCGAAGTTTGGCGCGGTGGTGTTTGGCGGGGCGTTGGCGTTGCTCTACTTTTCCGCTTACGCCGCTTATGCGGTGCCGGCGATGCAGGTGCTGATGTCGCCATGGCAGGCGGTCGCGGCGCAGGTGGCGGCGGTCGGAGTGGTCTTCGGCGCGGCGCAGTGGCGACGCTCCGAGACGGTGGCGACGATGGCGGTCACGCTTGGGTATGTGGCGGCGTGGTTCTCGTTTTCCTGCGGGCTGGGAACGTTGGCGCTGTCGATGGCAGTGGTGTTGGCGGCCGGGGTAGCGGCGCTGCGGGTCGGGTATTTCTGGGAGGCGCCCCACGTGATCGCGGTGCCGCTCGCCTATGCGGTTTACGCCCGGGTGATTTTGGGCGAGTGGTCGAAGCGCACGGGTGAGACAGTCGGCGAGGCGTGGCTATGGTTGATGGGATTGATGGTGGTTTTCTTCGCCGCCGATTGGATCGCCGTGAAGCGACGGGGCGCGGTGGTCACGGGGCGCACGCGAGGATTGCAATCGGTGAATTCCAGTTTGGCCGTGCTGTTGGGTCTGGCGGCGACGTTACACCTCGATGCGGCGGCCTTGCCGGAGTTTTATCTGGGCGCGGCGGTGTGGTGTGCCCTCGCGGCATGGGCGTGGCGTGACGGCGAAACCAATGAAGCTCTGGTTCCCGTGCTGGCGTGCAAGGCGGCGGGATTGTTGGCGTTGGCCGTGATCTCGCAGTGGTCGGGCAGTGTGCGTGCGCTCGTGCTGCTGGCGCAGGCGCTTGTCGTGTTGGTGGCGGCGCGGGAATCGGGGCTCCGCGGATTGCGCGTGATGGCAACGGTGGTGTGGTTGATTGCCGGGGTGTTTTTTGCCGCGCAGTTTGCGACGAAAGGGTTGCAGCAAACGGCAGAGAGCATTCTTGCCGTGGCGGGATTCGTTTTCGGAGCGGCGCTTTGGTTGGGATGGAACGAACGTTGGCTGGGCGTGGGGCGGACTCCAAATGCCTGGGGTGGTGTCGGAGTCGGGGTTTTGGTGGGAGTTGCCGCGCACGTGGGAGGCAATCTGAGTTGGGGCCCGGCGCTCACGGTTGGGCTGGCGGCGGCCGCAGCGACGGGCGGTTTGGTGGCCCGTGGTGGCGTGGGTCCGGCAGCGCTGGCGGGCGTCACCGTTTTGGGGGCGCAAGCGGGGCTGATGACTTATCAACCTGCGGCGTTTCCGGCGTGGCAATTTTGGACCAATGCGGCGGTGGTTTTCGGGGCGGTGTTTGCCGCTGCTTGGGCGATCGATCGGCGGTCGAGTGAGGGCGAGAATGAAAACTACTCGTTCCCCAACTGGGTGCGGACAGGACTGGTGATGACGGGTGTGGTGACACTGCAAGTGACGTGGTTCAACGGGCTCAATCGCGAGCACGCACTCGTCGCGGCGGTGGCCGCGGCAGTGGCTTTGATGGCGGGCGCGGCGAAGGCGCAGCGTTGGCCGCTGGTGAGTGTAAGCACGCTGGCGCTCGGACTTGCAGGCGGGGGATTCCTGCTGGCCGATTGGAAACCCGTGGGGCAGGGACTCGGCTGGCTCCTTGCGGCAGGACTCGGCGCGTGGGTCGCGCCGGCCTGGCTTGCGGGCTCGGCGGTGCGGCGGGAGACGGTGGTGAGTCCGGCATGGCGTGCTGGGTTGCTGAGCTGGCAGACGGCATTTGCCGGAGTGCTGACGTTCCTCGTCCTGAGCGCGGGTTATTCGGGTGCCTTGAGAGTTGGGGCGACGGCGCTGAGCGCGCTTGCCGTTGCGCTATTGGCCTGGCGTCCGGGACTGCGGCCGGGGTTAACGGCGGCGTCGGTGGGCTTGGCGGTCGGCGCGGTCGGATGTTTTGATTTTGGGAGGAATGCGATGGGCGGGGAGTGGATCGCGATCGCGCTGGTGTTTGGGCTCGGAGCAGGCCTGCCAGTGCTGGCGCGACGTTGGGTGGGCGCGGGTGCGGCTGGTTGGCTTCAATGGGCGGCGTGGGTGCATCCGTTTGCGGCGTGGTTGGGTTTTGCTTGGGTCGTTATCTGGCAGGAGGGAGCGCTGGCGCCTTATGCGACGATGCTTGGTGGGACGGCGGCCATCGGTGTATTCTTGCTCGGCCTTTCCAATCGGGAGCGAGCCGCCCGGTTGGCGGGATTGTCGGGTCTGGCGCTGTGCATCCCCCGCGTGTTCATCGTCGATATCGACTCCACGCTCTATCGGATCGGGGCGTTTTTCGTCTTGGGCGTGGTGCTGCTTTGGGTCGGATTTTCCTACCACCGGTTTCGGCATCTGATCGCCGATGACGGCGGCGAGGAGGTGGCCGGACGCGACAAAAAGCTTTGAACTCCATCTAAACTCTTCGCCATATCCACACCGCGTTTATGACAAACCCCCTGTTGCCCCGGCGCTCGCATCTCCCGTTTTTCATCGAATTTATCGCCAGCACGATCGCCCGATTGCTCTATCGCGTGCGCACCAGCGGCGCGGAGAACCTGCCGACCTCGGGCGGCGTGCTGATCATCGCGAATCACATTTCCTATGTGGATGTCGTGGTCCTGCAATTGGCCTGTCCCCGGCCGATTCGTTTCGTCGGCTACCAAGGACTGAGGCGGAACGGCTTTTTCAATTGGGTTTTTGAGATCAGCGGGTCGATTGCAATTTCTCCCGAAGCGCCTCGGCAGGGAATGAAGGCGGCGATCGCGGCTTTGAAAGCGGGTGAGGTCGTCTGCGTGTGCCCGGAAGGCCACATCTCCCGCACCGGCCAGTTGATGGCGATCCAGCGGGGATTTGAGTTGATGGCGAGGCAGGCCGAGGTGCCGGTCGTGGCCGCGGCGATCGACGGGCTGTGGGGCTCGGTGTTCTCGTTTGCGGGCAACAAATATCTTTGGAAGTCGCCGCGCTTGTTACCGACACCGGTGTTTATCGCGTTTGGACAGCCGACGGCGGCGGCGGTGGTGAACCCAAGCTGGGCCCGTCGCGAGTTGCTCGATCTGGGCCGACTCGCGTTTGAAGAGCGTCCCGTGCTCAAGCGCCACCTCGGGCGCGAGTGTGTGCGGGCACTGACGAAGCATCCCCAGCATTTGCAGGTGATTGATCGCACGGCGGAGCGGCGTGAGCTGACCAACGCCCAAATTTACGCAGCGGCGGCGGCCCTTTCGCGCCGGCTCAAGACCACGATTGCCGAAAGGCGCGTGGGGATCGTTTTGCCTCCCGGAGCCGGAGCGTTTATCGCGAATCTAGCGGTGCTGGTGGCGGGCAAGATCCCCGTGAATTTGAATTTCACGACGTCTCGGGCCGGCCTTGAGGCGAGTCTGAAGCTGGGGAAAATCTCCACCGTGATCAGCGCCGATGCGATGCGGGCGAAGATTCCCAATTTTCCTTTTCCCGAGCGCACGCTCGATCTGAAGACGGAGATTTTGGCCTGCGGTGGAAAACGCGCGATGCTCCCGTGGGTGCTGGCGGCGTGGCTGCTGCCGAACCAATGGTGCGCGGATTTGCTCGGCCTGCCCAAAATCGGCGACCGCGAGGAGGCCGGCCTGCTGTTTACGAGCGGAAGCTCGGGGGAGCCGAAAGGCGTTGTCCTTACCCACCGCAACATCCTCGCCAACTGCGACCAGATTTCGTCGCTCTCGATCTTGCCGGAGAGTTGCACGTTGTTGGCCTGCTTGCCGGTGTTTCATAGCTTCGGATTTACCGTTACGCTGTGGTATCCCTTGTTGCGCGGGACCCGGGTCGTGACGGTGCCGAGCGCGCTCGACACGCGGAAGATCATCGATGCCATCCGTGATGAGAAGGCGACGGTGCTGATCGGAGCCCCGACCTTTATCCGGCCGATTTTGAAGAAGGCTCAACCGGGGGAATTGCGTTCCCTCGATCTGGTTGTGACCGGGGCCGAGAAGTTGCCCGACGACCTCTCGCGTGGGTTTTTGGAGCAGTTTCACCTCGATATCATGGAAGGCTACGGCCTCACCGAGGCGACGCCGGCCTGTAGCCTCAATCAGCCGCACCCGCCGGTGGTCTTCTCTACAAACGAACCGCAATTGGGCAAACGAAAGTCAGCAGTAGGCCGCATGATGCCGGGTATGACGGCGCGGGTCGTCGATCCGGACTCTTGGCAGGAATTGCCCCACGGTGAGACGGGTATGGTGCTCTTTCGCGGGGCAAATATTTTTGAGGGATACTTGGACGATCCGGAGAAAACCGCGGCGGCGTTTCGCGACGGTTGGTTCGTGACGGGAGACTTGGGCCGGTTCGACGACGACGGATTTCTATTCATTGAAGGCCGGCTGTCGCGGTTCTCCAAAATTGGCGGCGAGATGGTGCCCCACGGCACGATCGAGCAAAAACTCGTGGAGCTTTTCGAAATCGACCAAAGCGAAGCTTACGTGGCGATTGTCATGGGCGTGCCAGATGCGGTCAAAGGCGAGACCTTGGTTTTGTTGGCGACGAGGGACTTTACCGTCGCCGAGGTGCGGGAACGCCTGCTCGGCGACGGAGTCACGGCGCTTTGGGTGCCGCGCGTGATCCATCGGGTCGATAAGATCCCGGTGCTCGGCACGGGGAAACTGGACCTGAAAGAGTGCAAGCGGCTGGCGGTCGAGGCGGTGGCGTGATCGGGTTTAAGATCGTGGCTGGCGGACCTTGGCGTGGCCCGCGATGAGGGCGCCGCGTCTCCGGGCAGTTGAACTGAAAAGGGCGGGGCGGGAAGGCAAACGGTAGGACGGAATTAGCGTTTCCAAACCTCGGCGGCGGCGTCATCTCCATGCGATGCCGTTTTCCTCCCTTGGTCTTTCAACTTCGCTGCTCCGTGCGGTTGCGGAAGAAAATTACACGGTTCCGACAGCTGTACAGTCGGCTGCCATTCCGGCGGTGCTGGGCGGGGGCGATATCCGGGTTTCGGCGCAGACAGGCTCGGGCAAGACGCCGGCTTTTGTCCTGCCGATTTTGGAGCAGCTTTCGAAACGGCGGCGCGAGCCGGGGAGATTTTGCCGTGCGCTCGTGTTGGTGCCCACGCGGGAGCTAGCCGCGCAGATCGGCGAACGGGTGCGGCGCTATGGGCGTTTCTTGCCGGAGCCGATCAAGACGCTGGTAGTTTACGGCGGCGTCTCGATCAATCCTCAGATGATGGCTCTTGGTGGCGGAGTTGATGTGTTGGTGGCGACGCCGGGCCGGTTGTTGGATCTGATCGGACATAATGCGGTGTCGCTTTCGACGGTCTCAGTGCTCGTCCTGGACGAAGCGGATCGGTTGCTCGCCCTCGGCTTTTCCGACGAGTTGGAGCGGATCGTAGCGTTGCTTCCGGCCGAACGCCAAAGCCTGTTTTTTTCTGCGACTTTTCCGCCGGCGGTGGCGGCGTTGGCCGACCGGTTGTTGCACGAACCCCAGGTCATCGACGTGGCACCTCCGGTGCAGCAGCCGTCGTCCATTGTTGAACGTGCCATCGAGGTGGATGCCTTGCGGCGAACACAGTTGCTGCGGCACTTGGTACAGGAAAACGGCTGGAGCCGCACCCTCGTCTTTGTCGCGACCAAATACGCCACCGAGCACGTGGCGGAGAAACTGCGTCGGGCGGGGATCGACGCGGGCGCGTTACACGGTGAATTGAGTCAGGGCGGTCGGACCGAAGCGCTGGCGCATTTCAAAGCGGGCCGGCTACGCGTGCTGGTGGCCACGGATCTCGCGGCGCGGGGCTTGGACATCGACGACTTGGCGGCGGTGGTGAACTACGACCTCCCGCGCTCGGCGGTGGACTATGTGCACCGCATCGGCCGGACGGGCCGGGCCGGTGCGAACGGCGTGGCGGTGAGCTTTATCAGCGCCGAGACCCACGCGCACTTTGAACTGATCGAGAAGCGGCACGCGCTCCGATTGGAGCGGGAGCAAATCGCGGGATTTGAACCGGAGGAACTCGCGCCGCCCCCGCCGTTGGTCTCGGGAACCGGTGGGGTGAAAGGGAAAAGGAAGAGCAAGAAGGACAAGCTGCGGGAAGCCGCCGGCCAGAAGTTGGCAAGACCTGCGCCGGCGGCGCAGCCGATGGCGCCCGCGCCGTTTTTCGCGGAGGAGCCGAGAGAGTTTTTCCCGTGGTCCCAGCGACCGCTGGCGGGTCGGCGGGTGCGTTGAGCCTTGCCGCTAAAACTCGGCTTTCGCCGCCTTCGACGGCTTGCCGTCGATGCAGTGAGGGCAGCTTTTGTCGGGGACGAAGCGGGGATCTTTCTGCTCGGCGACGGTGAGGGGCATCTGGCAGTTGAAGCAGATCACGGAACCGGTTTCGCGGAGTTGAGGGTCCACGCCGACGCGGCGGTCGAAGACAAAGCATTCCCCTTCGTAGTGCGCGCCGCCGCAGTCTTCGAAATACTTCAAAATGCCGCCGTCGAGTTGGTGGACGTCGGTGAAGCCCTCGCGCTCCATCAACGGGCCGGCTTTTTCGCAGCGGATGCCGCCGGTGCAAAACATGACGACGGGTTGGTTTTTCAGGGTCGCGGGTAACTTAGCGACGGCGGCGGGGAAATCGCGAAACTGGTTGATCCCGGCCGGCCGCGCGCCGCGAAAAGTGCCCATGCGGATTTCGTAGTCGTTGCGCGTGTCGAGCAGGGTCACAGGGCGACCCTCGTCGAGCCATTGTTTGAGGGTGGCGGCGGAGAGTTTGGCCGTGGGGCGCAGGGCCGGGTTGATGCCTTCCACCCCGAAGGCGATGATCTCTTTCTTTATTTTCACGAGCATGCGGTTGAACGGCTGCTCGGCGCTGCTGCTCTCCTTTGGCGTCAGGTCGGCGAGGCCGGGGATGGCGCGGAGGGCGGTTAGTATCTCGGTTGTGGCGGTGCGCGTGCCGGCGATCACGAGATTGATGCCCTCGGTGCTGAGCAAGATCGTGCCGCGCAGGCCGAGCAGCTTGGTCTGGCGGAGCAGGCGATCGCGCAATTCCGGGAGTTCGCCGAGGGGAGCGAAACGGTAGCCGGCGAGATTGATGAATTCGGGCATCGGGAAAGAGAAAGACCTAGACGACAGGGCGGCTTCCGCGCACGGAAAAATTTCAAAGGTTCGGCGTGGCTTCCGCACCGGAAGCTGCCATGATGACCGATTCTCGCATGAAACCGCAATTGCTGCTCGCCGAAACCAAGACCCCGGAAGGGGCCAAGCTCTCTCTTTTTTCCCATGACGGGCGCTTCAGTATCCGGGTCAACGGCAAGGAACTCATGAACTCGGCGGCGACTGCCTCGGAGTTGGCCTTGGGCGAGTTCGCCGTCGCGGGCGCGGCGATTTCGGCGGCTCCGCGGGTGTTGATCGGCGGCTTGGGGTTCGGCTACACGTTGCAGGGCGTGCTTTCGAAGGTGGGCAAGGCCGCGACGGTGCACGTGACCGAGCTGATCCCCGCGGTGCTGGAGTGGAACCGCACGTTGCTCGCGGGCCTGAACGGCGCGTTGCTCACGGATTCACGCGTGAAGATTTTGAACGAAGATGTGCGCTCGGTGGTCGCCCGTTCGGCGGCTCAGCCCTACGATGCGATCGCTCTCGATATTGACAACGGGCCGTCCGCGATGGTGCAGACGGGCAACGCCAAGGTTTATGATCTGCGCGGCATTCAGCGGATCGCGCAGGCGCTCAAGCCGGGCGGGCGCGTCGTGATCTGGTCATCGGGCGCGGACAAGATGTTTGAAAGCCGGCTCTCGAACGGCGGTTTCAAGGTGCAGGCGTTGCCGGTGCGAAAGCACGCTACGGCCAAGAGCACCAGCTACATGATTTATATTGCGGACAAAATCGTGCCGCCGGCGCCGAAGGTGGTAGCGGAGACGGAGCGGCCGGTTGAGGGTGGCGGCAAGAGCTGAGGCCGCGCCTACGCTGGGTCAGCCGAGCTTGGCCTTGATCGCCGCAATCAGTCCGGCGTAGTCGGCGGCGCCGAGGAGTTGCTTGGGCTCGGGCATCATCGTGAAGGGAGCGCCCCAGCTCGGGCCGTCGCGATACTTGGGCACGAGATGAAAGTGCAGGTGCGGGAGCTTGTCGGAGTAGGCTCCGTAGTTGATTTTGGCGGGGTTGAAGGCGGCCTGCATCGCTTTCGCGGCGCGGGCGACGTCTGCCATGAAGAGATCGCGCTCCGCGTCGGACAGCTCGAAAAGCTCGTTGATGTGCTGTCGGTAGGCGACGACGCAACGGCCACGGTAGGTCTGCTCTTTGAACAGGTAGAGCGTGGAAACCTGCATCGGAGCGATCTCGAGCATGAGGTCGTCGAGACGTTGGTCTTTGCGGCAGTATTGGCAGTCGGGGAGTTCGATCATGGTTGGGAAATTAGGGGTGATTTCAGGTGTGGAGCGAGCCCGAGTTGGCGGCCAACAGGAGCAGGGCGCGGAGGTCGGTGGAAGCGGTAAGCGAAGTTTTCGCCACGAAACCGCGCGCATGGGCGAAGTGGACGCCCGGGGCTTCCGCGAGGCGCGAGAAATCGAGGCGCGGGTGATCTTGAAAACGAGAGAGTCCGTAGCCCGTGCTGCGGCGGTCGGGCACGACGGTGGCGACGATTTCGGCGGCGAGACCTTGGGCTTCGATGTAGCGGTCGACGCCCATGGACGGCTCTTCGGGCAACGGATCGGTGCGGGGCAGGAAGAGAATTTTTGCGGGGGCGTCGGCGAGGTCGAGCGTCCAGACCTCGGCGTGGCGGGCGATAAAGTCGAGACGGGCGCGGAGGGATCGGACATAGTCCAAAAGATCCTCGCCGATCATGCGCATGATCGCCCACAGCGGATCGCCGGGTTCAAGACGTGTCGCGAGGGCAAAGCGGCGAAGCAGGGTGATATCGATCGGCGAGTTGAGTTTCGGGAGAGCGTTGCGGTCGACGCCGAGGAACTTGGCGGTGGCGATGGGGCCTCGGCAATCGAACCACTCGGCGGGTTCGAGCCAGTCGCAAAACTGGCGGGCGTCGGCGTAGAGGCCGAGGTGCTGCAAAACGAGGGAAAGGGAGCAGGTGGGCGGGTGATCTTTGGGCAGTTGATGGTGGTCGAAATTATTCAGCGCCGGCTCGTGACGATGGCCGACATCGACGACGGCAACGGCGGGGTCGGCGAGATCGTTGGGCAGAGGCTCGCGGCGCTCGATGGGCACGGGATGTTCCGCGAGGAGAACGCAACAGGCCAAGAACTCGTCTTTGTGGGCGCTGCCCGGATGGGTCAGGATGGTGGAAAAAATCGGCATGGTGGGAATTTTCAAAAGAGGACGCCTTGCGTGGGCACCGGTGCGGGCGTTGGTCTTGGGGGCCGCGCGTGAAGCAGGGCGGCTTGCAACGGGCAGTGAGCCGAGGCGGGCGGTTGGCCGCTGCGGTAGTGGCGGAGCAGCTCGTGCGAACGCTGGGCGAGCAGCCGGCGCACTTCGCGGCGGCGGCCTTTGACCAAAGGAATTCGCATCTGGTCATAGCCGGTTGTCTGGTGGCGGAGCCAGGCGATGGTGGCGGCCTCGGCCCGGTCCTCGATGGGAATGCGTTCGGTGCGGGCGACGGTGCCGCTGCCCACGGGTGTCGCGTGGGCCGCGATCAGATCGGCGAGGAATTTGGCGTCGGTGGTGTAGCGGGGATGAAACGCGAGGAATGTGAGCACGGCGGCGCGAAAATCCTCGACGTAGTCGGCCTCGGCGATGGCGCGGCGTTGGCGGCCGGCATTGAGGCGACGGGTGTAGGCGGGATCGGCGCGCTCGGTTTCGAGTTCGGCGCGCAGGGCAGCGATACGGTCGGCGGGCGCCCAAATGCCGCGGGAGAACCGCTTGCGACCCTTCAGTTCGATCATGGTCCAGGAGGGACCGTCGGCCTTGAGGCGCCGGCTAAGGGCGGCGTCGCCGGGCGGAAGCAAGGACCATCCGGCGGGCACGGGCTCGAGGGAGGCGCGTTCGTTGAGGACATGGCCGGGCTTTTGGCAGGGACGAACTTCGCGGGACACGTTGGGCACCGGGTGAAGGGACAAAAGGAAAAGCGGAAGCTCAAGCCGCAAGCAGGCGCGTTGCGCGCTGGCTTCTGACGCGTGGGCGTGTTGAGTAGTTCGTATGACTCTAGCCGATCTGGGCTGGCAACCCGCCCTCGAACTCGCATTTACCCCGCACGCCGCGGCGGGGCTGGAGCCGGCTCGCGTGGTGTGCGAGCTACGGCGAAATTTCTACGCGGTGCACACGGCGGGTGGCGAAGTCCTCGGCGAGTGCGGCGGCGGATTTTTTCATGTGGCGAAGAAAGCGGATCAGTTTCCGGCGGTGGGCGATTGGGTCGGCGTGCGACGGCGTGAGGGCGAGGCGAGGGCGGATATCCACGTAGTGTTGCCTCGGCGGACGAAGTTTTCCCGCAGGGCCTCGGGCTCGGAAGAGATCGAGCAGATCGTGGCGGCGAACATCGACACGGTATTTTTGGTGAGCGGGCTGGACCAGAATTTTAATCCTAAGCGCATCCAGCGGTTTCTCGTGGCGGCGAAGGAAAGCGGGGCGGAGGCGGTGGTGGTGTTGAACAAATCCGATGTGTGCACGGATGCGGAAACGGTGCGGCGCGAGATCGAGGTGCTCGTTCCCGGGGTGCCGGTGTTGATCACGAGCACGGCGACGCGGAAAGGGCTGAAAGCGCTGGCGGCGACGTATGCGCAGCCGGGACGGACGTTGGCGTTCATCGGCTCTTCGGGCGTGGGGAAGTCGAGTCTGATCAATTCGCTGGTGCGTGATCCCGAAGCGATGCCGACGGCGGAGGTGCGCGAAAAAGACAGCAAGGGCCGCCATACGACGACGCGGCGTGAACTCGTGCAGACGCCGACGGGGGCGCTGGTGATCGACACGCCGGGGATGCGCGAGCTGCAACTCTGGGGCATCGAGGACGGCGTCGAGAGCGCGTTTGCGGATATCGCGGAGCTGGCGGCGAAGTGCCGCTTTGGAAACTGTGGCCATGGCAACGAGCCGGGCTGTGCGGTGCGGTCGGCGTTGGCCGGCGGTAGCCTGACGGCGGAGCGGTTTGCCAGCTACCAAAAGTTGAAAACTGAGAAACTCGCGAGCGTGCCGGCCCGGCGAAAACCGAGTGCGCTGGCGAGTAAGCCCGGTTGGAAAACGAAGAGTGAGGGTAAGACGCCGTTTCGCCACCGGCAGCACGTCGAAGAGTAAAGTGGGTCGGCTTCGAGAAGGAACTCGTGTTGCCGGGATCGGGCGAGTCACTCTCCGGGTATGCCCCACGACCCCCATGCGCACTTGGATCAGATGTTGCTCGACTTGATCGACCATAGCCCGGTTGGAGCCGTGCCGGCGACGCCGAGCTACATGGACACTCTGCGGCGGCTGATTGCGGCGCACAAAGTCTATGCGAGCGCCGATCACAAAGGTGGCTACGTGACGGCGCGGTCGCTGGCGGCCCGGCCGGTGTTTCACGCAAACAACCTCGAGGCGTTTCTGGCCGGCAAAATCGAGGCGACTGCGCTGGAGTCCAACGCGAGCATTTTTAGCCGCTACGTCGGTTCGCTGCCGGCGGCGCAGCAGGCCCGCGCGGAAGGAATGAGGATTTTGGTCGCGGGGAAGCCGGCGCATCATCGCGCAAAGCACGTCGGCGATCAGAAGATCGTGGCGCACGATCCGATCCACTCGCTCTTCCTGGTGCCGGGAACCGGACCGCATCCCGGCGTGCCGGGGAACTATCTTTATGGTTCGACCCTGCAACTGCGGGTGGATGACGACAGCGCATGGTCGGTGCATATCCACGACAGCGATGACGGGATGGCGTTATGCGATGTGGGCTCCGTGGCGGCGGCGTTTGAGAAATTGCAGGAAGTCTTGGCGAGCGCGCCGTTTAGCATGAACGAACTGTCGGCGCTGGGATTTTCATTCAAGTAAAGCGCTCGTGGCGCGGCGGTCCGGCGGTGGAACCGGCCGGCGGTCGGTCGTGCGGGCGATTTTGGGGTTCACGCGGGGCGGCGTGCGAATCAACTTCGCTTCACCATGCTCCTCCGCACCGCCGATCTCGCTTCGCACCTCAACGATCCGGCGTGGGTCATTTTCGACTGTCGGCACGATCTCGTGGACCACGCGAAAGGCGAGCGACTCTATCGCGAGGGCCACGTGCCGGGGGCGCATTTCGCGGCTGTCGAAACCGCGATGTCCGGAGCAAAGACGGGAAAAAATGGCCGGCATCCCTTGCCTGAATCGGCGGCGGTCGCGGAGTTTTTTGCGCGGCACGGCGTGACCCGAGAGTCGAGGATTGTCGCTTACGACGACGCGGGAGGGCTCTACGCGGCGCGGCTCTGGTGGCTGGCGCGCTGGATCGGTTTTTCGCGGGTCGCTTTGCTCGACGGCGGTTGGCCGAAATGGATCAGCGAGGGCCGGCCGGTGTCGCGGGAAGTGCCCGGCGCAACGCCGACCGTCGTGGAGAACGTGAGCGTGGCACCGGCGCAGGTGTGGAGCGCGGCGGACGTGCAGCGGCTGTTGTCGGACGCTACTTGCGCGTTGATCGATGCGAGGGCCGGTGAGCGTTATCGGGGTGAAGTCGAACCGATGGACCCGGTGGCCGGGCATATTCCGGGCGCGCTGAATCGCTTTTATAAAGCGAATCTGAACGCGGACCTGACCTTCCGCCCGGCGGAGGAAATCCGGCGAGAGTTTGAGGTGCTCGTCGATGGTCGGGACCCAGAGCGGGTGGGCCACCAATGCGGCTCCGGCATCACGGCCTGCGCGAATATCTTCGCGATGGAATATGCCGGGCTGGCCGGCTCGAAACTCTACGCCGGATCCTGGAGCGAGTGGGTGGCAGATCCGTCGAGGCCGGTGGCCAAGGGCGAGGTCTGAGTCGCGTCGGCTGCAGCCGGGTAGCGAACGTGCTTGGCGGCGATGGCTGCGATTTCGATGTAAACCGATGGAGCACTGGTGAGCGCGACCGCGTCGATGGCGGCGTTGAGATCCTTGAGGTGCTTGCTTTCAGCGGCAGCTGAATCTGGGCCGATTTTGCAGGCGAAGTCCCAATAATCGCCGTCGGCGGGCACGGGCTTGGAGCGTTCGCGCTTCACGTATTTGCGCACGTCGTGCTTGATGGATTCGATAACTCGGGCCGGCGCGTGACCGGGTGCAGTGAACAGAAAGGTCTTTTTCATGGGCAGAAGGTGATGCAATCGGAGCGGACCCCGCTTGCAGAGACAAATGTGGTCGTGAAATTTTGGGGTGACGGCTCATTTTGGCCGTTGTCCCCCCGCGCAAAAACAGAAGCGTGAGACGGGTCGATGGATTCCCGCGCAGACTACGTGCCGCCTCCGATCGCGTGCGAAACGCTCGCGACGGCTGTCGCCCGCTTTGACGGGACGTGGTTGAGTCGTGCGTCGGTGGCGGAGACCGACATCGGTGTGCCTGATGGCGTGGACGCTGACGTGCGGGAGTTATGGCAACGGCGAGGTCGGCCGACAGCCGAGTTGCAAGAAGGGGTGGCGCGAATTGATCGGGGCAGGGTGTTTGGCGACGGGATCGTGGTGACGCCGGATGGGCAAAGTGTGGTGCGGGATGTATCGTTGGATTTTGGGCGAGCGGAAGAGGGCCACTGGCTGGTCGGAGATGAAAAGATACGGGCGCCGGAATGGGTTCCGGGGGTGACGACGGTCGTGGCGAGCGCGTTGGGCGAAGGGTATTGCCACTGGTTGCTCGACGAGTTGCCGCGGTTGCTTTCTTTGCCAAGGGAGGCCCGGGGGTCGACGTTGATCGCCCATGCGCAGTTGGAATGCAGTCGGACGGCTCTGGAACTTTTGGGTTGGACGGGCGCGCTGTTGCAGCCGAAACGCAGGGCCTATCGACAGTGCGAACAATTGCTGGTGCCGCTGTTGCCGGGTTGGACCGGGCGGGCGACGCGACGGCAACTCGAGTTGGTGGTTGAATTCGCGGCCCGCCTGCCGGTCGTAGCGCCGCAGCTGAAGGGCGAACGGCTTTTTGTGTCGAGGGCCGGGGCGCGGCGGCGCCGGATAACCAACGAAGCCGAGGTGGTGGCTGCCTTGGCGCCGATGGGATTTGAGGCGGTGCGTTTAGAGGAGCTGAGTTGGGCGGAACAAGTGGCCTGCTTCCGGCGGGCGAAGGTGATTGTGGCTCCGCACGGCGCCGGCTTGGCCAATCTGGCTTTTTGCGCGCCGGGCACCCGGGTGGTTGAAGGTTTGAACCGAAGTCATGTGAACGACTGCTTTTGGCAAATCGCCGCGCTGCGCGGACTCGAATATCAGGCGGTGTTGGCCTTGGGCACCGAGCCGTTGGCCTGCGATCCGAAGGCAAATCGGTTGGATTTCGCCCTCGATGTGCCCCGGCTTTTGGCGGTCGTGCGCTGAAAACGAGCTGGTATTTTGGCGCGGCGGGATTCGAATATCAGGCACTCCACTATGCAAAAATCCCCTACGTTTCCCGGAATGAACTTAATGCGCGGGTTGATGCTGATCGCCCTGTCCGTCATCGGACTGCGGGCGGCGGCGCCCGTCGATCCTTTGCTTGGCCGTTGGGCGCTTTCGCTGCCCGGCGACCGGGCCGGTTGGTTGGAAGTCCGGCGCGACGCCGGCTGGTTTGACGGTTCGATCCTCTGGGGCGGCGGCAGCGTGGTGCCGCTGTCGAGCGTCGCGATCGTGGACGGGGCGTTGACGGTGACCCGCGTGCGGGAGGTGCCGCGCAAAGATCCGACGGGAAAAGTGGTGCGCACGCAGCAGGCGACGGAAACGATTTCAGGCCGGTTGGAGGGCGACGTGCTCAAGCTGACGCGAACGGCGTTCAATGCGGCGGGTACTAAGTTCGAGCGCGAGGAGTTCACCGGAAAACGAATCCCGGCGCTCCCGTCCGCGCCCGATCTGGCGAAGGTGAAATTCGGTGCGCCGGTGGAGTTGTTCAACGGCCGTGATCTCACGGGATGGCGGCTGATCGAGTCAAAATCTGAGAACGGCTGGTCGGCGGCGAATGGGGAGCTGGTCAATCGGCCGGCGCCAAAAGTGGAGGGACAGCCGGTACGTCGATTTGGAAATTTGCGCACGGAGCGCGAATTCGAGGACTTTAATCTGACGCTCGAAGTCAATGTGCCGGAAAAGAACAACAGCGGCATTTACCTGCGTGGGATCTACGAGATCCAAGTCTTCGATTCTTTCGGGAAGGCGCTCGATTCGCACCACATGGGCGCCCTCTACAGTCGGATCACGCCAAGCGTGGCCGCGGAGAAGCCGGCGTCGCAGTGGCAGACATTGGACATCACGTTGGTCGATCGTCATCTCACGGTGGTGCTCAACGGCACGACGATCATCGCCAATCAACCGATCAAAGGCTGCACCGGCGGGGCGCTGTGGTCGGACGAGTTTCGTCCCGGACCGATTTTTCTACAGGGAGACCATGGCTCGGTTTCGTATCGCAAGGTGGTGCTGAGGCCCGTCGTCAAATGAGCGCCAAAGCCTGGCTGGTTTTATTGGGAGCGGCCCTGATGGGTTGCGGGGGAGTCGGGTTGAGCGCGGCCGCGCCGGCGGCGGCTGCGAGCTACGGGACCATTGATGAAGCGATCGCCAAGGGCGGGGTGGAGGACGTGAAGAAATTTATCGAGAGCAACCCCAAGATCCTCCAAGGGGAAGGGGGGACGAAGCTCGCGCCGCTGCATCAGGCGATTTTGCGGCGCAAGACGGCCATCGCCCTTTTCCTGATCGAGCGCGGGGCAGACATTAATGCGCCCGATAACGCGGCGCGAACGCCGTTGCATCTCGCGGTGGAACGTAACGACCGGGCGGTGCTGGTCGCACTGCTCGATGGTAAAGCTGAACCGGTGCGCCGCGACCGGATCGGCTGGACGCCCTTGCACCATGCCGCAGCGAAGAATCAGGTGGAGCTGGCGCGGATTCTTCTGGATCGGGGCGCACCGCCCAATGCGTTGAGCGAGCTGGGTGGCACCCCGTTGCACGAGGCAGCGGCGGGTGGCGGCGTGGAGATGGTGAAGCTCTTGCTCGAGCGCGGCACGGACCCGAAAGTGCGGTCAAAGCCCGGTGTGACGGCTCTGGATTTGGCGAAGGAGTATAAGAACGCCGACGTGGTTTCGCTGTTGGAGACCGTGCGTTGAGTCCCGGAATCGGGGCGCAAAAAAGGAGCCGCCTGCGGGGCGGCTCCTGATAAAACTGACGTAAGGCAGTCGGCTCAGTTGGTGATGTCGAAGGTCGTGCTCTTGGCGCGGATAGGCAGGTAGACTTTGTACCACTCTTTTTGGGCGTCGCTGCCGGAGTAAGCCTTAAGCGCGGCTTCGTCGGCAAACTCCATGACGATCGCATGGGTAGCGGTACCTTGAACCTTGATGGCCTTCACCCAGGTGCGGGTCATGCCCTTGAACTTGGCGGGCATGGCGGTGACACCGTCGAGGGCGGCTTTGATCTGCTCAGGCTTTGCGTCCTCTTTCCATGAAACAGTGACGACGTGGATGACCGACTTCGGCGCAGTTTGAGCCGAGGCGTTGACGGTGCCGAGCGCAAGGAGGCCGGCGGTGACGAGGGCGAGCAGGACTTTTTTCATTTGGGATGAAGCGGAGACGTTGATGTTTGCACGGATGCCAAACGCGGCACCCGTCTCAAAGATTGGTCGCACTGATTCCGGCGCTGTCAATTTTTGTGTGGCTAGAAACGGCCGGGATTTTACGGGCCACGGGCAAATGGGCGGCTTGGCGCATGAGTTCGGTCTTGCCGATCCGGAGGCGTTGGGCGAGCGCGTTGAGACGGACCACCTCGGTTTGGCTCACGGTGGTGACGCGATCCGTGCCGTCGCGATCCACCCATTTCACGTGATGGTGCTTTTGGCGGGAAACCTTTACGAGCTCGCGGAGAAAGTCTTGGTCGACGACGGGGAGTTCCATGACCGGTGAGTTGGTCGGGTTGTCCTTCGAGGTCAACGGGACGTTTTTCTCAATAGAACTGGGGGATGAAAATTTCCTCAGGCACCGGCGCCCGTAGGTAGTCGGGGGAGTGGACGCGTTTTGGCAGGACGATCCGCGGGCGCTTGATCTCCCGGTAGTTTACTTGGGAGAGCAGATGCCGGATGCAATTGAGGCGCGCCTTCTTTTTGTCGACGGCGGGGACGACCCACCACGGCGCCTCAGGAATGTGGGTGCGCCGGAGCATGATTTCTTTGGCTTTGGTGTAGAGTTCCCAGCGCTTGCGGGATTCGAGATCCATGGGGCTGAGTTTCCACTGTTTGAGGGGATCGTTGATCCGGGCGCGGAAGCGAAACTCCTGTTCCTCGTCCGAAATCGAGAACCAATATTTCACCACCTGGATGCCGGAACGGATCAGCATTTTCTCGAATTCCGGCACGGTGCGAAAAAACTCCTCGTATTCGTGATCGCTGCAAAAGCCCATCACCCGCTCGACGCCGGCCCGATTATACCAACTGCGGTCAAAAAGCACGATCTCGCCGGCCGCCGGCAAGTGGGCGATGTAGCGCTGGAAATACCACTGGGTTTTTTCGCGGTCGGTGGGCGCAGGCAAAGCGGCCACGCGGCAAACCCGGGGATTTAGGTGCTGGGTGATCCGCTTGATGATGCCGCCCTTGCCGGCGGCATCCCGGCCTTCGCAGACGATGACCATCCGGTGCCCGGTTTGAACCACCCAGTCCTGCAGCGATACAAGCTGGGTTTGGAGGCGGTAGAGTTCCTTGAAGTAGAAGTCGCGCTGGGCACGCTCGGCCGTGGTGCCCGCAGCGGATGAGGCGTTGCCGGCGGACTTCGGATCCCAGTCGGCGCGCTCCATCTCCACTTCTTCATCAAGGTCGTCGATGATCTCATGCCGGATTCGTCGATAGAGCAGGTCCTGCTGTGATGCTGACTGCGACGGTTGAGGCTTTGGTGATGACCGACGGCGGACCTTCGTGGCGGAGGGCGACTTTTGTTTTGGGCGGATAGAGGGCATTTGAAACGGGGAGGCACGAGGGAAGGGGATCGATTCGTTGCACGCAAGCGGGTCGGGAACGGGCGGAGAATTGTAACGATTCCGATACGCCGATGCCGGGTTAAGTTTCCGGGATGAAAAAAATTCTCTTTGCTCCGCGAAAGGGTTTTTGCGCCGATGGACGGCAATATGTCCCGTATCGCCCATGCTTTCTCCCGTGCCGGTGAACAAAACCGCGCCGCCTTCGTTGCTTACTTGTGCGCGGGAGACCCTAGTTTCGACACCTCATTGGAGGCCTGCCGGGCGTTGATCAAAAGCGGCATCGACGTGTTGGAGCTGGGGGTGCCGTTTTCGGATCCGTTGGCGGATGGACTTACGAACCAACTGGCAGCGCAGCGCGCGCTGGAAGGAGGCATGACGGCGGCGAGAGTCTTCGAGTTTGTGCGGCGCATCCGTGAGTTTAGCGACGTGCCTGTTGTCTTCTACACTTATTACAATCTCGTGTTTTCGAACGGCATCGATGGCTACGTGAAGGCGGCGAAAGCGGCCGGGGTTGACGGCATGTTGGTGCTCGATTTACCGCCGGAGGAGGGCGCGGAATTCGCTGCGGCCGCAGCCCAACACGGAGTGGATACGGTGTGCATCGTGGCTCCGACGACCCCGGCGGCTCGAATCGATAAAATCACGGCGGCAACCACCGGTTTTATTTACTATGTGTCACGCGAAGGCGTGACCGGGGTGCGCTCGGATGTGGCCGGAGGCATTGCGGAGGCGGTGGCCCGCATTCGGAGCCATACACGCTTGCCGATCGCCGTGGGTTTCGGGATCGGCAGCCGCGCCCAAGTGGCCCAAGTGGCGGCGCTGGCCGACGGGGTGGTCGTCGGCAGCGCCTTGGTGAATGTGATCAAGGATAACTTGGCGACACCCGCGCGGATCGCGGTCGTGATGGAAGAAAAGGCGATCGACTTGGTAGCCGGGACGCGTCGCTAAGCCTGCGCGCCCCAACGGCGTAAAAAAACGGGGGAGCGGGATTTAAATTTGCCCTGCGGGTTCGGAATCGGTGCGCTGGCGGTCTATGAGGAAGATCCTGATGATTGACGATGACCGGCTGCAGTTTCGGGTCACGCAGGCGAATTTTGCTAAATTTCAGGGAGAGCTCTACGAACTCGAGTGGTCTTCGACCTATGAAGACGGTCTCGCGAAGATCCTGGCGGGCGGCTACGAAGCCTGCCTGTTGGATTATCAACTTGGCCCGAAGGACGGGTTGCAGTTGATCCGAGAGGCCTTGGCGGCGGGATGCCGGACGCCGATTGTCTTTTTGACGGCGGAGTCGTCGCCCCAAGTGGACATTGAGGCGATGAATGCCGGAGCACTCGATTATCTGGTGAAAGGCGAGATCACGCCGCGATCGCTTGAGCGTTCTCTACGGTATGCGCTCAAGCTCGGCGAAACGCTGGAGGCGCTGAGGCAACTCGCCACGCGCGATCAACTCACAGGGTTACTGAATCGGCGGGAGTTTGACCGGATTATGGCCGAGGAGGCGGAGCGCTGCCGACGTTTTGGCCAACCCCTGGCGTTGGTGATGGTAGACATCGACCATTTCAAAGCGGTGAACGACACACACGGACACCAGGCGGGGGACGCGGTGTTGCGGGAGATTGCCAAGACGCTGACTGGACAGTTACGCACGGTGGACCGGGTCGCGCGCATTGGTGGCGAAGAATTTGCGCTGGTGCTGATGCAGACTGGTCGGTCAGCGGCGACCGAAGTGGCGCAACGGGTGGTGGAAGCCGTGGCGGCGAGCCCGGTGGTGATCGAGAGCGGGGCGTCATTGAGGCTGACGATCAGCGCCGGAGTGGCGGTATTGCCCGACGATGTGTCTTGGCTCGAGTTGTTGATCGGTGCGGCCGACCGTTCCCTCTTTGCGGCCAAGCGCGGCGGACGCAATCGGGTGATGACTCACGCCGAATTGGCCGGAGGGCTGTGATACGCAGCGCACGGGAACGGTCGAGCGGGTTCACGCGACCTGATCCTTCGGCTCGCCCGGCACCGTAAAGCGCTTTGAGCTCACGTCATGAAACCCACGATTCACGTTCTCACCGGCTGCACGGCGGTAGGTAAGACGGAGTGGGCGCTGCGCTGGGCGGAGTCCCACGGGGCGGAGATCGTTTCTTGCGACTCGCTTTTGTTCTACCGGGGCATGGACATCGGCACGGCGAAACCCAGCGCCGAGGAGCTGGCCCGGGTGCCGCATCACCTGATCGACATCTGCGGGGTGACCGAGGCAATGGATGTGGCCCGCTACATCAAATTGGCGCGGGAGGCGGTGAAGCAGATCGAGGCGCGGGGTCGGGCGGTATTGGTGACGGGTGGAAGCGGATTTTATCTGAAGTCGTTTTTGGCGCCGGTGGCCGACGATGTGACGGTGCCGGCAGAACTGCGCGCGGAGGTAGAAGCCCGAAGGGGAAAGTCTGGGCTTGCCGCGCTGGTGGGCGAGTTGCGCGACCTGAATGCGGGTGATTTGGGTTCGCTGGATGTGGACAATCCTCGCCGGGTAACGCGGGCGTTGGAACGGTGCTTGGCGACGGGACGAACCCTGAAGCAGTTGCAGGCGGAGTTCTCGGCAAAGCCGGGCGCGTTTGCCGATTGGCAGGTCGAATTGCTGGAACTTACCCGCCCGGCCGACGAGCTGGCCCAACGAATTGAGGCACGGGTAAGAGTGATGATCCGGGCCGGGCTGGTCGACGAAGTGCGTCGTCTAAGAGCCGCTGGTCTTGAGCAAAACCCCAGCGCCGCTCGTGCCATCGGCTACCGGGAAATTTTGGCGTTGTTCGACGGACGGATCGCGGAACGCGACTTGGTCAATGAGATCGTCAAAAATACGAAAGGCCTGGTCCGGAAGCAACGGACGTGGTTCCGGACTCAAGTTCCGCCGCACCGGGCCGTTTCGGTGGTCGACGCTGGCGCCGACTTCCCGGTCATCAGTATTCCCGGATGATATCTAGGGCTTCGGGCGAAAGGAGCGCCGCCGGCGTCAGTAGATCAGGGCGCCGCAGGCAACCATGAAGATCGCGCTGTAAATCGATGGTTCGGAAACGGGCGCGACTTTGGAGTGAATCGACTTCGACGCGGTCTAATTGGCCGGGTTGCAATTTCATCTAAACAACCGCTCGCGGAAAAATTTTAGGCTATGTCGGTTGATAAAACCCTCGTAAGAATACACCTAAAAGCGCGAAGCTCTTCGCCCCTGCCGCTTCGCATACCTCAGGCAAGCACTCAACCTTCCCGGGTACTACTCACTGGCGCCCGGTGAATGGTTGGAGACCACATCGCGAAGCTTGGATCGTGGTGAAGAAAAGCGTCGGGAGATTCGGTTGGGCGAAAGAGCGACATCTCCTTGGTTATTCCGATCAGGTGTTCCACGGCGTAGTCGTGCACGATCGTGCCTGCCGGTTCGGGCGACCACGTGCGGAAGTGTCTCGGCGTTACTAGCGGGCCTTTCAATTCTTCGGCCGGCAACCGACTGAGGGGCTGACCCAGCTTTTGGGCGTGCCAAGAACTGCGACGCGCATCGGCGATAATGGTGACGTCCAGCCGGCCGATCGCGTGAGCCAACAACGCCAGACTGCCGTAGGCAAAGGCGGGACGGGGCGCCAGAGTCTGCCACGTGCGAATGGCCATCGCGGAAGTCCGGACGCCGAGCGTCGAACCGGGTCCTTCGCAAAATACAAAGCCACGAATGCGGTCCAAATTCACCCCAAGTTTTTCAATGCAACGGAAGATGGCGACCCCCGCTTCGGCCTCCTGCGTGGCCCAATGGGAAACACCGTCGGCTGCAAAAACCCCCACTTGAACGTTGCAAGAAGCGGCATCGATTAGCAGCACAGGCGCGTGATCCCGGAGCAAGGTTGAGAGGCAAAGCATACCCCAAACAAATGATTCGAGGCCTTGCCCTGCAAGCGCTCAGCATGGCGGAATCCGGCATTGACCGTAATGGGGTGCTTCGTAGGTTGCCCGATTCATTTATCGCAATTACCTCTGAGAATCTCACTGTGAACATCCAACTCAATAACGTCTCCGAAACGCGCAAAAGCATCGTCGTCACCTTGGACAAAACCGAGGTCGACGCCGAGCATCAGGCAACGGTGGTCGAATTTTCGAAGTTTGCGCAGTTGCCGGGCTTTCGTCCGGGCAAGGCGCCGGCGTCGATGATCTTAAAGCGTTACGCCAAGGAGATCGCCGGTGAATTTAAGCAGAAGGTCGTGTCCAAAGCCTACAAGAGCGCGCTCGATCAGGAAAAATTGGAAGTGTTGAACATCGTAAACCTCGAAGAGGGAACGATTGAGGCGGGGCTCTCTGCGGCGGTCACTGTGACCGTCGATGTCAGGCCGGAATTCACTCTGCCCGACTACGTCGGCTTGCCCACCGAGATCGCGCCGACCGAGGCGACCGATGCTGAAATCGAGGCGGTGATCGAGGGGCTTCGCGGTGAACGCGCCGACTTCAAAGTGGCGGATCGCGCCGCGCAAAAGAGCGATTACGTGAAGTTGTCCTACGAGGGCACGCTTGATGGAAAGCCGGTGGCTGAGATCGTCCCGGACAAACAGATCTACGGCAAAGTCCCGCAGACTTGGGAAGAAGTTGAGGGCACCAACGAAGGTGTGCTGCCGGGCTTGGGCAAGGAGTTGGCCGGACTAAAAACCGGTGATAAAAAAACGGTGACGGTCACATTTCCGTCAGACTTCGCGCCGGCTCCCGCGCTGGCGGGAAAGGCGGCGAGTTATGCGATCGAGGTTTTGGAAATTCGGGAGCGCACGTTGCCCGAATTGAACGAGGAGTTTTTCAAGTCCCAACAGGTCGACAGTCTTGACGCGCTCAAAGCCAGCGTTCGGAACAATCTTAAGTTGCGCAAAGACTACGAGAATCAGACGGCGCAGCGTCGCCAAGTGACCGAGGCGATTGCGGGCAAGATCGAGTTTCCTATTCCTCAAAGCTTGATCGATTCCGAGACGCAGAGCGTTCTGCGTCAGTTCATCGAGGAAAACATGCGCCGCGGCGTTCCGCAGGATCAATTCGAGAAGGACAAAAAGGAGTTGTTTGCCGGTGCCCAAAAAGCGGCCGCCCAGCGGGTCAAAGTTCAACTCATTCTCGCCAAGATTGCCGCCGCGGAGAAAATCACGGTGAGCGAGCGCGACATCGACAACTTCATCTATCGGGAGGCCAGCCGCTCAGGGCAAAAACCCGAGAAGCTCGTGAAGGATTTGACGAAGGACCGGGATCAACTTCGCGCCATTCAGCAGAACATCATTTTCGACAAGGCGGTTGATTTCTTGGTCTCAAAGGCTAGCGTTTCGACGACTCAGCCGAAGGCTTGAGCGAATCCAAAACACCGTGAGCTATTACCTGCCGAATCCCACCATTTATGACAGTAACGGCCGCGAGACCCGGGCCATGGACGTCTACTCGCGACTGCTGAAGGATAGAATCATTTTCATCGGCACGCCCATTGATGACCAGGTCGCCAACTTGGTTATCGCCCAGATGCTGTATCTCCAGATGGAGGACGCAAAGAAAGACGTCCATGTCTACATCAACTCTCCGGGCGGCAGCGTGACCGCCGGCATGGCGATCTACGACACGATGAATTTCATGCAATTCGACGTCGTCACCTATTGCATCGGTATGGTCGCGAGTATGAGCACGGTGCTGCTCGCCGCGGGGACCAAGGGGAAGCGTTTCGCGCTGCCAAACAGCCGGGTGATGATTCACCAACCCAGCGGTGGCGCGGGCGGGCAAACGGCGGACATCGCCATCGCGGCCCGTGAAATCATTCGCTGGCGCGAGACCCTCAACGGGGTTTTGGCGAAGCACACGGGCAAGCCCGTAGCCGATGTGGAAGCAAACTCTGATCGCGATTACTACATGGCGGCCGACGAGGCCAAAGCTTACGGGATCGTCGACCACGTGATCGCTTCGACCCGCGAAGCTCAAAAAATCGTGGTGCCGAGCGCGGCTTGATTTAAGTGCGAGCAGGACGGGAGCGTGCGAAGAACGCTTAGGCGAACTCCGCACTGGACTCAGGTGTTCGCCTGAGCAACGTGCTCCCTATGGCCAAATCGTCACGCGTTACTTTGTGCTCGTTCTGCGGAAAATCGCAGGCCGAGGTCAAAAAAATCATCGCGGGGCCCGGCGTGTATATTTGCGATTCGTGCGTCAACGTCTGCAAAACGATCATCGATCGAGAGATCAAGCCTGCGGCAGCGGCGGACGCGAAACCGATGATTCGCCTAATCAAGCCCGCGGAAATTCGGCGGACGCTCGATGATTTTGTGATCGGGCAAGATCACGCGAAGAAGGTGCTCTCGGTCGCGGTTTACAACCACTATAAGCGACTGCGGTTCGACTCCGGCCAGTCGCCACGGGAATCGACCGCGCTTTCGCCGGAGTTCACCGATGTGGAGGTGGAGAAGAGCAATATCTTGCTGTCCGGTCCGACTGGCTCCGGCAAAACTCTGCTCGCGCGAACCTTGGCTCGGATTTTGGATGTGCCCTTTGCGATCTCCGATGCCACCACACTGACCGAAGCGGGCTACGTGGGGGAAGACGTTGAGAACGTGGTGCTGCGATTGTTGCAGGCCGCCAACTACGACGTGAAGCGGGCCGAGTGCGGGATAATCTATATCGACGAGATCGACAAGATTCGGCGGACGACGGAAAACGTTTCGATTACCCGGGATGTTTCGGGCGAAGGCGTGCAGCAGGCATTGTTGAAGATCCTGGAGGGAACCGTCTGCAACGTCCCTCCGCAGGGAGGGCGGAAGCATCCGAATCAGGAGTATATTCAGGTCAATACGGCCAATATTCTCTTTATTTGCGGCGGTGCGTTTGTGGGACTTGATCAGATTATCAAGAAGCGACTGGGTTCCCGGTCACTGGGTTTTCACGTCAACGCGGCCGACCACGAACTCACCCCGGACGAGATGATGAAAAAAATCGCGCCGGAGGATTTGGTGCGCTTCGGGATGATCCCCGAATTCATCGGCCGCTTGCCCGTCGTTTCAGTTTTGGATCAACTGTCCGTCGCAGATTTGGAGAAGATTCTGTTGAAGACCAAGAATGCGACGGTGAAGCAGTATGCGAAACTCTTTGCGATTGACGGAGTGCGTCTGCGCTTCACTGCGGATGCGGTCAAAGCCATAGCGCAAAAGGCGATTGAGCTGAAGACCGGGGCCCGAGCGCTGCGGTCGATCATGGAGAACATCATGCTGGAGGTGATGTATGAACTGCCCCAGCGAGACGATGTGACGGAGGTCATCATCGATTCGGCCGTGGTCGCCGGGCGCCGTAAACCCACGCTTAGACGCGCGGCGAAAAGTGAGCCGACGGAGAACGCGGCGTGAGGCTCAGCGGCCTTGCGCCGTTCTGAAGCTTACCAGTGGGCGTAATCGCCTTGTTCGAGCCCCTTGGCGAATTCTACGAAGAGCTGGACGCAACGTTCCACATCTTCGAGGTCCACGATTTCGCTCGGCGTGTGCATATAGCGCAGCGGAATGCTGACCAAGCCGGTGGCGACACCTCCCCGGCCCATTTGAATTGCGCGGGCGTCAGTGCCCGTCGGCCGCGGGTCAGCTTCAATCTGGTAGGGAATTTTTAGTTTCTTTGCGGCGGCGACCAAGCGGGCGAAAATCTTGGGATTTATATTTGCGCCGCGGCAAATGATCGGGCCGCCGCCGAGTTTGGTCTCGCCGTATTTGCGATTGTCGCAATCGGGGTGGTCGGTGGCGTGGCCGACGTCGACGGCGAGCGCGATGTGCGGGTTCACCGCGTAAGCGGCAGTGGTGGCCCCGCGGACTCCGATTTCTTCCTGGGCGGTCGCGACGCTGACGACCTTGGCTGAAATTCTCTTCTTCTCCTTCGCCAACCGGATCAGCGTCTCACCTACGATGTAAGCGCCGACTTTATTGTCGAAGGCGCGAGCGGTGCCGATGCTACCGTGGATCAGTTCAAGCTCATGGTCGTAAGTCGCCGCGTCGCCGATCGCGATGCGTTCGAGGGCCTCTTTTTTAGACCGGGCACCGATATCGATCCAGATTTCGTGGATCTCCGGGACTTTCTTGCGATCCCCGTCATCCATGAGATGGATCGCTCGCTTGCCGGTGACGCCTTTGACGGGGCCGTTGGCCGTTTGAATGATGACCCGACGGCCTGAAATCACGGTGCGGTCGTGGCCGCCGATTGTGTCGAAGTAGATAAAGCCGTCTTTGTTAACGTAAGTGATGATGAGTCCGAGTTCGTCCATATGGCCGGCGAGCATCAGCACCGGATCGCCCTTGGGGTTGAGGGTGGCGATGCGGTTGCCCAACGCGTCATTTGCATAAGTGTCGGCGGCTGGTTTTACGTAGCGGTCAAAGACCGCCTGGGCTTCTCCTTCGTAACCGGAGGGTGATCGAGCGTGCAGAAGATCGGCCAGAAAAGCGGGGACTTGGTAGTTCGACATAGGATTTAATCTCGCACCGTGGGGCCGGGGAGCAAAGCGTTTTCCTTTTATGACTATTTATCCTGCGATCGATATCCGAGGCGGACGGGCCGTGCGGTTACTGCAAGGGCGCGCTGACCAGGAGACGGTTTATGCCGAGCAACCGGCTGGGGTGGCGGCGGAGTTCAAGGCGGCCGGGAGCGCGTGGGTTCACGTGGTCGATTTGGACGGGGCGTTCTCGGGCGAACCGCAAAACTTGGCGGCGGTTCAAGGAATTGTCGCGACCGGTTTGAACGTGGAGCTCGGTGGCGGGATGCGTTCGCGCGAGACCGTGGAGCGCGTATTGAGTTTTGGTGTCAGCCGTGTGGTGATCGGCACCCGGGCGGCGGAGAGCGAGCGTTTTGTCGGCGAGTTGGTGCAACAGTTCGGCGAGAAGATCGCGGTGGGCATCGACGCGAAGGACGGGAAAGTTGCGGTGAAGGGCTGGGTCGATACGACGGGCACCGGGGCACTGGAAATGGCGAAGCGGATGGACGGGCTCGGTGTGCGCACGATCATTTACACGGATATCGGTACCGACGGAATGTTGACGGGGCCGAATTTCGCGGCGCAGGAAGCGATGTTGAACGCCGGGAATTTTAACGTGATCGCGAGCGGGGGCGTGAGCCGGCGGGAGGATGTGGTAAAGCTGGCGGAGCTTTCGCGCCGATACGCAAACTTGGACGGAGTTATCGTTGGCAAGGCGCTTTACGAGAAGCGCGTGGAACTGCCGGACTTGTTGGCGATCGCGCGCTGAGCGCGCGGGGTAAGGTCCGGATTATTCCCGCACCGTCGGTCGAAAAATGAAGTCGTGGCCGATGATGTCGTGTGAGCTGCCCGAATGTGTCGCGACGCGCGTGGCGGAGTAGCCGAGCGGGTCGAGAACGGCCCGAACGCCGCTGGCCTCGATTTCACTGTGAAACGCCACGACCAAAATCGGGTGGGCGGCCGCCAACGTGGTGCGCGCGCCAGCGAGGGCCTTGTGGGCGTGGCCTTCGACGTCGACTTTCACGAGGTGGGGCGCTCGGATTTCGCCCGCGGCTACAAGGTCGTCAAGCCGGAGCAAGCGCACGCTTAGAGGGGCGCAGTTGGTGCCGCGGGTCTCACCTTCGTAGGGGAGATGGGTGGTCGTGCTTTCAAGTTCCCCATAGGTGTAAAACTCGGCGGTGCCCGGGGAATCGGAGACGGCCGCAGGGATGGCTTTCAACCAGTCGAGGCGATTCATGCGCCGATGGCGTTCGAGGCGGGCAAAGCTCAGGGGATGCGGCTCGAAGGACACGACTTGGCCGGTGGGGCCGCTGCGGCGAGCGAGGCCAACACTGTAGAGACCATAGTGGGCGCCGAGGTCCCAGCAGCACCAGCCGGTGATGTCGCCGAGGCCGATCAATTCCTGTTGGAGTTCGTTTTCGAAACCGCCGCGCCAGTAGCTGGACCAAGGGTAGAGCGTCCAGCGGGCGCCGGCCGCAAAGCCTGATCTCACCCGCACGGGTAAGTAGCACAGGCGGGTACTACTTAGAAAACGCTCAATGAGACGTTGCCGTAGTCGGCTCAAGGAGGAGAAATACTGCCGGCGAGTTCTTCGAGCGGATACGTCACGATCTCGGCCAGAGTGGGATGATACCAAGGGGCGCGTAATAAATCGAAGACCGTGGCTTGCATCGCCAATGGACCACTAAACGCGTGAATGAGTTCACCGGCATCCTTGCCGACGATTTCCGCGCCGAGGATCCGACCACGTTTCGGTTCGGCAATCACCTTCACGTAGCCGTAGTTGGCCTCCATGAGGATAGATTTCCCGTGATCGTTGAACGGATAGCTCGCGACCAGATAAGGCGTCCCGGCCTCATCGAGTTCGCGTTCGAGCCGTCCGATAGTTGCCAGCTGTGGATCGGTGAAAACGACGTTCAGGAGCAGCGACCAATCAACCGGTTTCAAGGCCTTGACCTTTGCTGCATGACGGGCGGCAAGCTCGCCTTGTAAGATCGCGGTGTGCACGATCTCGTGGGGGCCCGAGCAGTCGCCGGCAGCGTAGATGTGGGGGGCGCTAGTCTGTTGCCAGCGGTTGACGCGGATTTGGCCATCAGCCCGACTGGTGACGCCGGCGGCGGCGAGATTGAGCGGTGCGGTGTTGGGCTCGCGGCCCAGCGCGTTGAAGAGAAACGCCGCCCGACGGGTCAGGATTTTTCCGTCGTGGAGGAAGGTTGCAGCCACGCCTCTTGCATCATGGCGCAGTGACTGAATTTGTGTGCCGGCGAACAGCTCGACGCCTTCATCGACGAGTGCTCGCTGCACCACTTTGGCTGCGGCTTCGGAGTGGTCCCGAAGAATGTGCGCGCTGCGCTGAATCAGGACGACGCGGGTGCCGATGCGGTTGAGGAACTGGGCGAGTTCGCAAGCGACGATACCACCTCCGAGGACGATCACGCTTTGAGGAATGAAATCGAGATCGAGCACGTCGTCGCTGGTCCAAAACTTGGTCTCTGCCAGCCCGGGCACGGCGGGCATGCTCACTTTGGAACCGGTCCCGATCAAAAAGTGCCGGGCTCGAAGCGTGCGACCGTTGCTCAGCGCGAGCGTATGCGGATCGGTGAAGCGGGCGTGCGCACGGACCAGATCGAACTTACCGGAATTGAGCGCCGCCTGACGATAGGACGCGAACTCATCGATAATCCGTTTCTTGCGGGCGTGGATCGCCTTCATGTCGGCCCGGGCCGACGGGATCTTCAGACCAAAGCTCTTGGCCTTTTGGGCAAGGTGTAGCACCTCGGCCATGTAGAGCAGCGTCTTCGAGGGCATACAGCCCTTGAGAATACACAGACCGCCCAAGTCTTCGGCGCCGTCCACGATTGCAGTCTTCAGGCCCAAATCGGCGGCCACCCGGGCGGCGTTGAAACCGGCGCTGCCGCCGCCGATGGCCACAAAATCATAGTCAAACTTCATCGGTTTATGGTTCAGCGGCCTTTGCCAAAAATCATGACGTGGATCGTTTTCAAGACGATCGAGGCGTCGAGCCGAAATGAAAAATGGCGGATGTAGTAGAGGTCGTATTCAAGTTTTCTGAGGGTGTCCTCCACGTTGGCTCCATAGTGGTAATTGACCTGCGCCCAGCCGGTGATGCCGGGCTTTACGAGATGGCGAAAGTAATAGCACGGAATCTGCCGTTCATAGTCTTCCACGAGGCGATCCCACTCGGCCCGGGGGCCGATGAGGCTCATTTCCCCGTGCAGGACATTCCACAGCTGGGGGAACTCGTCGATTCGGGTGGCGCGGAGAAATCGCCCGACGCGCGTGATACGATTGTCGCCGACTTGGGTGTAGCAATCGCCCCCTGTGCTCGGGCGCATGGTTCGGAGCTTCACGATACGAAACGGCACACGATTCCGACCGATGCGAACTTGGTTAAAAAAAACAGGGCCACGATCCTCCAGCCAGATTGCGAGGGCCGCAGCGGCAAAAAGCGGCGCCGCCAGCGACAATCCGATTGAAGACAGCAGGATGTCGCTCACCCGCTTCAACCGCTCAAAAATAGGGTCCCGTGCGATCCGAAAACCCTCCTGAAATAGCCACATCTGGTTCAACCGATAGAGAGGGACTTTTTGCCAGTGGACTTGGTGAAAAAGCTCCAAGGTATAGGTGGGAACGCCACCGAAAAAAAGGTTGAGCAGGCGTTGGTTGATATCGAGGTGAAGCTCGCGGCTCGTTTCCCTCATAATGATCGCCTCCACCGCAAGCTTGCCCGACTGCACCTCGGCGAGAACCTCCTCGAAAAGACGCAGCGAGTGATCTTCGGAAGTTGCGAACGGGCTGACCGACGCCTCGTTGAGGACCGCATATACGATGGGTTGTTTGTTCCCCATCTTTTGGCACTCGGCGTGAAATGCGGTGTAACTTGCCCGATCCCCCAAAAAAATGAACGAACGCTCGCCGCGGGACGCGACGGCCCGCGCGTAAATCATCCGCCGGTATCCAAGCGTCAGCGGGAATAGGGCGATAAAGCTGAACACGATGACGCCACGGCTCGACTGAAGCGCATAATCATTTTTGATGAAAACGAAGGTAAACAACAGGGTTGCGAGCAACGCCAAGGTGACGGCGATGGTGTGCTGGCTTGCATAGTCCAGACTCAACATGTCGGTCCGGGGGCGGTAGCCGTCGATCAAGTAAATCCCCGCAACCAGCGCGAAGAGGGGCCATATAAGTGGCTCCAGCAAAAAACGCGATCCGACGCCCCAAAAATGGGCCACGATGTTGAAAACCAAAATCGCGACCACGAGATCGAGCAAGAGCAGCACAAAGGGTGTTTGTCGTTCGGAATTCACGTGGGCGGGTGGTCTAGGTCGCTTCGAGCGACTCGGCAAGTGTGGCCCATTTTCGGACTGCGGTTTCTAGGCCACCGCCGTCGGCTGAAAATTTCGACGCCGCGTTGCCCAAGGCCGCGCACTCGGTGGGCGCGAAACTTAGACCGGTAATCGTATCGGCCATGGCCACGGTTTCGCCGCGGGAGAAAGTGCGGCCAATCCGACGGGCCTTGATCAAAGTAGCGATCTCGCAATCGGGTGGTCCCACAAAAAGAATCGGTCGCCCGACGGCAGCGATGCCATAAAGCTTGCTTGGGAAAACGAAGCTCTCGCACCCGGGCAGCAACGTCAGCAGATGCAGGTCGCCGAGCGAAAGGGCAGTCGCGAGTTGGTCGCGCGGCTGCGGCGACTGGAAGCGGATGTTTTTGAGTTTCCGCTCGTCGGTCCGGGCTTGAAGCGTCGCGAGTTGGGCTCCCCTGCCCACGAAGACGAAAACGATGTGAGGTTGGGCTCGGAGTCGCTCGGCAACGTCAAGCAGGGGCGCCAAATCATGCACGCGGCCCAAATTTCCCGAGTAAAGCACCACGAACTTACCGACTAACTCCCACTTTTTTCGTAAGGCGTCCGCCGTGCCCGCAGGTTGGACGTCCAAACCGGCGGGCGCCCAATTTGGAATGACGGTAAGCCGCCGCGGCTCAACGCCGGCGCGCGAAAGAACCCGCTTCATATCGGAGCCGAGGGTCACGCACGCCTCGGCGCGCCGCCAAGCGAGGTCGCGCAACGGTGCGAAAACGCCCAGCCAACGATTTCCGGTCAACGCCACGGCAACCTCGGGGTAAATGTCCTGAGCCCAATGAATCACTTTTGCGCGCCGCAGGCGCGCGGCGAGCCAAACCCCGGCGCCAAGCAAGGGAGGATCCGTCAAGGCCACGACGATGTCGCCCGGGCGGACTTGGACGATTAACCCAATCAAACAACCGACGTAAAACGTCGTGAAATCGGCGAGTTTCCCCAGCAGGCCGCACCGGTTTAGGCGGGTGACGCGCACCCGAACGATCGCTACACCCCGCCGTTGTTCGGCCGATGGCGTGTCGCCGCCCGGGTGACTGGCGATCACGCTGACCGAATGACCGCGGGCGGCCAACGCCTCGGCGAGATCGGTCAGCAGTTGCGCGGTCGCCGGCTCATCAGGCCAGTAGAAGCGGTTGACAAAGACAAAACGCAAAGGGGCGGTTTAGATCAGGATTTACCGGTGCGGCTCAGCTCCCGGGCCTTGGCGACGCTGAGGAATTCATAGATGGCCATCAGTCGGCAGAACACGTAACCGCGATGGCCGTCTAGAAACCCCGCGCACAGCACGTAGTGGTAGGCGAAACGCAAAAGCGGGCGAAACGGCAGCCGGGCGGCGAGCAGTTTAAGCCGACGTTTACGGGCGAGGGACGGCAGTTTAATGGCCGTCGTATCGGCCGCGTGGTCCGCGCGTGAGGCGAGGAGTTTGGCTTCCCAATTTGAGTAGCGGTTGTGCTTCTCGACCCAGATATCGATCGTGGGAAAGGCATAGTGCTCCATCTCGCCCCGGAGGCGCCCGGCGGTGCCATCAATCAAGACTTGCTCATGCACTTCGTTGTCACCGGATCGCGTGTCGTCGATACCGGCGAATTCCTCGAAGCGGCACCGCGAGCGTCGGAGCAGACGGACATTCCAACTCGGGTAATAACCACAATGCATCAGCCAACCGTCGAGAAACCAAAACCGCCGGTTCACATAGTAGCCGGCGCAGGGCGGATTGGGTCCGGTCAGTAATGCGTGCAACTCGGCCGCCAGCGGAGGCATGATCCGTTCATCTGCATCGAGGATGAAGATCCATTCGTGGCGCCACTGCACGTTTTGCAAGGCCCAGTTCTTCTTCTTGGGAAAACTTCCGTTCCACTTGAAATCAATCACGGCGGCACCGAACTCGGCCGCGATTTCGCGCGTGCCGTCGGTACTGCCGGAGTCGATCAGGATCACCTCGTCCGCAAAACGGCAGCTCTCTAGGCAGGCCCGGATGTTTGCTCGCTCGTTTTTTGTCGGGATGAGAATCGAAATGGGACAGAGCGGCGCGTGCATGATTCAGCGAACGGCTCCTTCGCCGTAGGTTTTGAGCCGCGCGTAGCGCACGGCGGAAAAAAAGCAAAGCCACCACGAGAGGACGACGGCGGCGTTGCCGAAGGGGAATTCGACCCAGGCGTAAAGCAGAACCAAGCAGCATCCGGCTAGCAGGTAACCGGCCACCGGACTGTAAAAGTGGCGGAGTCGCAGACCTGCCAACGGCACCCAAGCGCATAGTCCGAGCAAGGCGGTTCCGACGAGCCCGTGCTCAGCGGCCGACTGAAGCCAGTCGCTATGGGCATCTGCGTAGTAAATTGGCAGCCGGTCGGTGGGGTTGGGTTTGATCGTTTGGTAAAGCTGGAAAACGTGCGGGTAGGATCCGGTGCCCCAACCGAACCAGAGTTTGTCGCGGGCCATGTGCCAGGTGTCACGGTAGAGAATGGCTCGGGCGCCGACGGTGCCTTCGGCCCGCATGGTTGCGACCTGCTCACGGGTTTTCTCGAATCGCACGGCGATGCTGTCGCGGGCCACGAACCAGACGCCTCCGACGGCGAGAGCGCCGGCGGCGATCGCACCGGCCAGCGGCAAAACAATGCTCTCTTTGAACCGGCGCCGACGACGCACCATCCGAGCCAGAACATGCAGGCTGGCGCCGCCCAACAGTAGCAGCATCAGCATCGATGTGGACCGGGAGCCGCTCAGCGGCACGGCCGCCGCCAGAACGAGCACAATGATGATCCAAGTCATCGCGGGACTATGAAGAAAATCCCGATCCTCCCGCCGACGCGCGAAATGCCAGACCAAGCCCAGCGCGGCGGCGGTCATCAGAATCGCAAAACTGCCCCAGTGGTTATGGTAAATAAAGGAGGCGAAGAAAAATTCTTGGGGCGAGGGGACCAAGCCGAAAAATAAACCGGACGAGTGGGTGAGTTTCTGAACGGTGCCGAACACCGCCAAAGCGAGCGCGTTGGCGCCCATAAAGATCAGAAGACCGCGCAGGGCTCGGCGCTGCCGGATCACGAGCAGGAGGTTAAACGCCGAGAGATAAAGGGCGTTGAAGAGCCAGAGTTCGTAGACGGCAATCGCGGGGCGGGCGCTGCTGGGCAGCCACGGCGGGCGTTCGATCCGGACCAACATGGTTTCGATGCCCAAACTCACGCTGCGAAATGATGGGCTGAGACAGGCAACCAATGTCAGCACGTTCAGCGCGGCCAACGGCCAAAGCCAGAGCAACGGCCGAAGCCCGCGCTCGGCCCGGTTGGGTTTTTCGCGAACAAACATCAACAGCGGCAAAACAGAGATGCTTCCCCAGCAGGCGAGCGCCGTGCGGACCCAGTCGGCGCCGCCGCCAAACGCCCAGGTCCCAAACGCGACCATTGATCCCACGTGGAGCAACACCGCCCATTCGATCGGTCGCAGCGGCCGCTGGTACGGCGCCGCGCGAGCATCTGGATTCCGTCCAAATTCTTCGCCGGCCGTCGTCAAGGGACTGGGCTGCCGGCTCATGTCTGCCGGGCTCGCAAGTCGCTGTAAAAATCTACGAGCATTCGGGCGGAGCGATCCCATGAGAACTCACGGAGTATCCAAGCCCGGGCCAACATCCCGCGTGCGCGGAGCTTTTGCCTGCTTTCACCGGTGAGCGCGACGATCGATGCGCCGAATTCCGCCCACGGAACGCACGCTCCACCGCCAGTATCGGTGAGTCCGCGCCACGGCGTCGTGTCGGTGACGATCGCGGCCAAGCCGTGGGCCATGGCCTCTGCGACTACCAGGCCGAAGTTTTCGGAATGGGACGGAAGCAAAAACAACGAAGCCACCGCATAAGGTTTGGGTTTACCCGTGCCATCGAAAACCCGCACGCGTCCTCCGCCGGAGTTTCGCAAAACGTAATGTTCGAGGGCTTCGACCGAAAAGGTTTCAGGGACCCCCACGAGCAATAGAATCCAATTCTTTGGCGCACGCTCCAACCAGAGATCGATCAGCTCAATGACCCGCTTCTTCTCGTGGAACCGGGAGTAGAAAAGCGCGACGCGTTGCGTGGCGAGCTGGGGGCACTCTTTGCGCCAATAATCGCCGGCGGTGGCAATTTCTTCGGGGGTAGGTGCGTTCACGCCGTTGGGGGCGACGCATACCGGCTGTTTGAAGCCCAAATCCGCAATCTCTTCGCCCTCTTCCTTGCTTGTCGCGTGCCAGCCCGCGATCGCTTCCATCGCGCCTGGATGGACAAACTGCCGGGCGAATTTTTTGCGGAGGCCGTGGTGTGCCCACGACCACTGCGACATCATTCCTCGGGGCGAAACAATCAGCGGTACGCCGCGACGTTTGGCGTAGGTGTGGGCGTAGTGGAGCGTGCGCAGCCAGAGCGAGTGATGGTGGACGATGTCGGCTCGCCCGCTTGCGAGCCGGTCGCGAAGGCCGCGTGAAGGGCAGAGCTTTTGCGGCCAATCTCGTCGGAAAGTTTCAACGGTCAGCGTGTCGATCACCTCGGGATCCGCCGCGCTAGGCGCCGTGGTCAGCAGTTCGACCCTGTTTCCGGTCAAGGCCAACGCACTGGCGATGGCGCGCACAGATTTGCTGGGGCCGCCGTGGCGCTCTTCGAGACTGGGGACAATGTGCGCGAGTTGCATACCGGTAGTTACGCTGTGGGCTCGTCGCGGTCGCGGACCGGACGGCAGGGATGGCCGAAACAAATTTTCTTTGCCGGAAGGTCTTTCATGACAACCGAGCGGGCGCCGACGACACTTAGGGCGCCGACCGTCACACCCGGGCCGATGAAGACATCGGCGGCGATCCAAGTATTGTCCCCCAAGTGGATCGGAGAGCTCACGAGCGGCATCGACCAGCGGTTAAAGTCGTGCGAGCCCGCGCACAGGTGCACGCGTTGGCTTACATTGGCCCCTCGCCCGAACGAGATCGGAGCGAGGTTATACACGATGACTTCAGGGCCGATCATCGCCCGGGGCTGCACGGAGAGTTTCCACGGAAACGTGATGCGCACGGTGGGAAAGATCACGACTTCGCCGGGTGACGGAATTGTCGCCCCGAAAAGTCGCAGAAGCCGGGCTCTGAAGCCGTGGCAGGGCCGAGGGCTCCAACGAAAGAAACTCCCCTGTACCGCCGACCAGATCAGGCGCCGGATCACCTCGCCGCGCGGGTAAGGCGTCTGCGTGTGTTGGCCGATATAGGGCGATTCAGAAGTCATTCTGCGCGAAGAGGACAACCAGTGATCAACTGAGACAATCGCGGAATTTACGAAGGCTCTGGGCCCGGGCCCGCGGTGTTCAGGTCAGAGAGTGTCGCGAGGAGCTGCTGGGCCACCACCGACATGTCGAATCGATGGGCGTGGTGTTGGGCTCGGGTTGCGAGTTGCCGTCGAAGAGGCGCGTCGAGCAGCAGGCGAGCCAAGGCCGAAGCGAGGTTTTCTTCGGCGTGGGTCGTTGTATGGTCAAAAATCAGGCCGGTCTCGCCGTCGACGACGAGTTCGTCGAAGCAGGCCAACTTGGATACGACGGCCGCGCAACCGGCGGCCATCGCCTCGGCGATGGCGACCCCAAACGTTTCGCCTTGGTCGGCCAAGCTGGGATAACAAAAAATATCGATCGCGCCGTAGCAGCGGGCGAGTTGGCCTGGATCGTATTCGGGTGGGGCGATCTCGAGCCGATCACTAAGGGTATCTGCACGCGATGCCCGTAGGCTGTCGAACCACGCTTCGCCACCGCCGCCGGCAGGAATCGAAACGGGCCCGGTGAGACGCAAGCGCCACGCGGGCAAGTCGGAGCGCGCGACCAAGCGATTGGCGGCGGCCAGCAACAGCCCGATGCCTTTCTCCGGATTGAGCCGGCCGACGTAGCCGATGACGAGTGGAGCGGAGCGGGCGGCCGCCGCGGCGTGCACGGCCCAATCGATCGGGAGAGGAAACGGCCTGATCCGGTCCGCGAGCCGAGCGTTTTCAGCGGTGATGCGCGTGGTCACGGCTGCGCTGAGCGAAAGCAGAAGGTCCACATGGCCGTAGAAGCGGGTTTGGCCTTTGGGCATCCGAGCGACGACCGCGACGACGCGACCGGCCTGCGGTTTTGCCGGGCGGAGCCACACAGGGAGGGTAACCGAGTTGGTGATCACAATGTCCCCGGGAGGCAGCGCGAGACACACCCGCACACTCCAGATGAAGTCGAGGAGCAGGTTTACAACGAGCGAACCGGTATGATCTGCCCCCGTGAGTCGGAGGTGCTTGATGCCGTCCACGGTTTCTTGCTCGGGGAACTCGGGCCAACGACGGGAGATAAACGTCACCTCGTGGCCGGCCCGCGCGAACTCAGCGGCGAGGCGATGCCACGTTTTTTCCATGGCCCCCCCGCATACCGGTGGGACGGGGAGAAAGAAACCGGCAACGATCGTGATCTTCAAGAGGAGGGCAGAGCCGAAAGGGCCGCAAGTAGCCCGGCAGTGGTCTGGGCGTAGGTGTAGCCGGAAATCCGGGCGGCGACAGCCCGGCGGATTCGCTCCCGGTCCACCGGATCGGCGAGGCTCGCGAGAGCGAGCGAGAGCTTCGGGGCGAGTGCCGAAGGGTCGGACGCAGGGAAAACCCACCCGGTTTCGCCGTCGGTGACCAAGTCGCGTTGGCACCCGACGCGGTCGCTGACGAGGCAGGGCACGCCAAGGTGCATGGCTTCGTTTACGGCGAGTCCCCACGTTTCATAAAGTCCGCGGGAAGGAAGCACGAACAAATCGGCCAACAGGTAGCGCGACGGCATCTCGGATTGATTGGCGAACGGCAGAAAGTGAATGCGGGCGCCAGGCGAAGCGGCGGCGCGGGCAACGAGATCGGGTTTTTCTTCGCCATCACCGACGAAGACGAGAACCGTGTCTCTTGGCCGTGCGGTGAGAAACGCCTCGAGCAACTCCCGGGGTTGCTTAGCCGGAATCAGTTTGCCGGCAAAGAGCACGACCCGGTCGTGCGGCGCTAGCCCAAGTGTGGAACGGAGCACGGTGGTGGCCGCGAGATGCTTTGGATCGGAGAGGGCAAAGCGCGAAGCATCGACGGAATGCGGAGAAAAGTGGAGGCGTCCTGCGGGAACGCCCAAGGTGAGGAAATAATCCCGGTTGGCCGCGCCGACCGGCAAGAAACCTGTGAATCGAGCGTAGAGAAATCGGAGTAGCACCCGCGTGCGAAGCGGAGGCCGGCCACGCCCGATGAAGTGGGAGTCGCCGCGAAACAAAAGAGGTGTCCGGTGAAAAAATGCCCAAGCAATGACGCGAAGGTGGCTGGCGTAAGCGTAACCAAAAAGGAGCACGGCGCCGGGCCGGAAGAGAGAGAGACGCGCGGTGAGGGGCGGATTCCGCAACCCGCCGAAGTGATCGGTCCCTGGCCGAAGGGAGGTGTTGGGCACGAACTCGTGCGGATAACCGGACAACAAATCGACATCCCATTTCACCACCGTGCCGAACTGCCGGTCCGTCTGTGCCGTGACGCCAAACGACCAGAGATAAAACACCCGGAACTCCAAACAAGTGTGCCCTGCGAGCCAGCGAAACCACGGGCTGTAATACTGCGTGGGATGGGACAGGACGATGGCGATTCGCCCCCGCGCTGAATCGGGCTTCATTTTACGAAACTGCGGACAATCACGATTAACCCGAGCACGGCCACACAGGCCTGATAGAGCGAACTCAGCCAGATGCTCATCGTGTGTTCGGTCGAAAACGACCACGACATCAGCAGAACCGTGAGGATTCCCGGGTAAGATAGAATCGGACTCTGGGCGGACCATGAACGGATCAGTTTTTGGCAAAAACCCACCAATGCGCCGACCAAGACCAGACCAAAGAATCCAAAATTCGCATAAGCTTCGGGTAAAATGCCGAAGCCGATCGTCGTCTTGATTGTATCCTCTTCCCGCTGCAGGCCGTAGTAAATGGAAAGCCGGTAGGTGCTCACGTGTCCCAACGGTTTGTCGGGCCAAAAGAATCTGGGCACAAATTGACCGGGTATATCCCGGTAAGTATCTCCCTCCAGATACGGCAGCTTTTCCGGGCTCAGGCTGATGACGAGGCACATCATGTGAAACAGCGAGGTGCGTTCGAGTAACTTGTGTTTTGAATTCGAGACCGCTTGGTTCCCGTCCCGGACTTGGAGCCCGGCGGTGAACCACTCCATGTAAAAGGCGGGCAAATCCAAAAGCTTGTCATTGCGGGCGGTGGGTGAATCGGCGCCTTCCCAGTATTTTGCGCGCATCACAAACTTGCCGTTGTGCAGAATGCCGAGCACGAGCAACGCGACGACGCAGATCAGCACAGGTAAACGTCGGGAGCCGCAGACGTAGCCGGCGAGGGCGAGGATTAATAGCGAGACCCCGTTGACCAAAAACAACGTGCCGGTGAGCACGAGAATCTGGACGGCGAGATTGACCACGAAGTAGGTTTTTTCCGTGGGCCTCAGACTGCCTTGGCCCCAGCGCAGGCTTTGCACAAATGTGCAGATAATGCCGATGCCGAAGAAAACTGCGCGCAGCGGGCCGATAAGATCTCTCGGGATCGCTGCAAAGTAGGTGCTCAGCACTACGAACGCCGTGTTGAGCACCATGGCATAGCCTAAATAGCGACCGATTTGGTCGGAAAAGATTTCCTCACGCCAAAAGGGCGTTCGTTTCGGCAAAGCGGTGGTGGCGTAAAACGTGCCGATGGCCGCGACCTGAAACGTAATCACGCCCCAAGCAGCCATGCTGATGACGTCGTCGGTATAGGCCGCGAGCTGGCGGTGACCGGTGAGCAGCGGGATCGCAAAGCTGTTCGAAAATGTGAAGAGAAACGTCTCGAACGTCGGAAACTGTTGGCCGAGGAACCGGGCCCAAAGAATCGCCGGGAGCAAAGAAAGCGCGAGAATCAGCAAGCCTTGATAAAGGAGAAAGGGATCTTCGATTTTTGACGTCAGCCCGAAATAGCCCACGGCCACAGCGCCAAGAAACAGAACCGTGTTAAAAAAACGCCGACTTTGGCGCCGGTTGGGGCCTCGGCTGAAATCGAAGAGCGAACTGGACGGCCCTGCCTCCGGCGCGGTTTCCTCGGGCGGCAATGCGGGCTCACGGGCGGGCACGGGTTCGTTCATACGACGGCGGGCGCGCACTTGGTGGCTCGCTCAAGCATCCGGCATTGCAGGGCGGTCAGGCTTTCAGCCAAGAAACTCCGGTCAAACTTTGCGTCTTGGCGTTGCGGCAGGTCGCCGGATTTGAAGCCATCAAAAGCCAGATCAAAAAAGCGCCCGATTTTAACGTAGGCCGCTTCTTTCGACCCGAGTTCGCGAAATCGGATCAGGTAGGCGCAGGAAAGTTCGTCGAGCAATGCCTCCATCACGCTACCCTCGAATACGAGACCCAGGATGGGGCGCCCGGTGAGATAATACGGGTAGGCTTTCGACGGTGAGTAGGCCAAGTCGCTGCTGCCGGGCAGGAGCAAGACGTCGGCCTCGCTCTGCAGGCGCAGACACTCCAAATGCCCGAGGCGATGGGGGATTTCTTCGACTTGGTCGGCAACCCCGCATTGGGCGGCGATGGGCAGGACTGAATTGATCCCTTTGCCCGCTGAAACATAGCTCGTCCCGAGGAAGTGAAACCGCAGGCGGGCGGCCCTCTCGGGCGCGCGTTCCCGGTAAAGTTTGAGGCCGTTAAAAAGCACCGTCAGCGAGTGGGGCATGACCGGGCCGGAAGCTCCGGTGTAGATAAAGTGCAGCTCGCCATTGCTTCGGTCGTAAGCGTGCGCGGGTCTGGGTAACGCTTTGGCCATCGCCAGATCTTCCCGGCTTGTGCCAAAGCGGATTACTTGGGCCGGGATCGTGGAGAAAAACGGGTAACGAGCCCGTAAATCGGCAAGATAGCTGGAGGAAACGCTCATCACAGCCGAGGCCCCGCGAAAGGACCAGCTCTCGAAGAGCCACGCTTGCAGACGGGCGAACTGGTATTTCCAGCCGCCGGGCGGGCGACGGGAGCCGGGGCGCTCGTAATAGTCCGTGCGCCACGGATCTTGAATATCGATCACATAGGGCACGCCGAAAAGCCTCTGCCAGATTCCGCCGAGCACGAGCACGTTGAATTGCGTCGTGGAGAAAAAAACGACGTCGTAGCGCTCGCGCCACAGCAACCGGCCGCCGGCGAACAAGAGCGGCAACCACGCGCGGAGCCCGAGATTTCCGATCCCGAACCACCGCGCCCAGCCCAGCGGGATCGCCGGCACCCTCACGATTCGGACATCGCCGGGAATCGTTGAAAGTAGCTCGGGCTCCCGCACTCCGTCGACGTAGTTCGCATCCACCTTCAACACCACCGCGTCCCAGCCACAGCTCCGGTAGTAGGGCAGACTCATTCGCACCCGTTGCATATCGGGCGCGTTGATCGGAGGAAAATGGGGACTGACGATCAGGACCCGTTTCATGGCTGCGTCGGAGTGCCGGCGCCGCGGACGAGGGCATTCGGCTTCAAGATCTTAATGTCCCAGATCTGACCCTTAGGACTCAGGACGGCGGTCTCATGCAACGTGTCGCAGACCGTCGCCATTCGACGCCACTGGGCGCCGTAGCTACCGAAGCGATAATGGGACAGGACAAATCGCCCCTCGGGTGCGAGATGGTGGGAAAACGCCGCCAACGTCGCGGCCGGGTCCGACGCGTAGCCGATGCATTCGTTGAAGATGATGGCATCAAACAAACCGTCGGGTCGCCACGTCTCGTAGTTGGCCTCGATCCAATCAACGCGGGGCAGATTCAAGTGACGCGCCTTGGCCAAGCCCTCACGTGAAACATCGACCCCCAGGTAGCGAGAAAACGGGTAGACTTGGAAAACCTCGGCCAAGCGCCCGCTGCCGCAACCGATGTCGAGCACGGCCGGTGCCTTGAAGAGTTGGTGAACCGCACCGGCGATCACGAGGTTGCGCGGCAATTCATCGAAGGAGAAAAAATGCTCCCAGCGGCCTTCGCGATATTCGGCGTCAAGCGCGGCCGTCGGCACCGGCCGACCGTAGCCGGCGGGGTCGCGCACAAATTTTTGCAAGATGCGGTCTTTTATTTTGGCGAACAGGGCAGACATAGTAATCGGGGCTAAGGTGCAGGCAGGTTCATTGCGACGGCAGCCGTCACGCGGTGATGGAAATAGAATTCCTGCCGTCCCATGCAGGCGCGAAGAATGGCGGCCGGTAAAACGGGCTCGGGCCAAGGCGGCGTCGGCAGGATCTGCGTGCGATGACACGCCAGCGCACGGCGTTTCGACTCCCACAAAGCCCGATCGAGAGGAAGCCGGAGGTTGTCGGCGCTGAAACGTAGTTGGGTGCGGAGCCGGAGAGGATTCCACCACGCCCAAACGGGGTATTCGAGCAGATGGCCGCCACCGGCCGCCGCGAGTGCGGCGCGGACCAGACTGTTGGCGGCCGTGTGCTCGGTGCTGCCACCGAGGCGATAGGGTGCGAGTACGACCTTCGGATTGAGCGTCTGGATCTGGGCGGTTACCGCGTCGACCACGCGTCGTCGTTCCGCCGTCAATAGCCGATCAAGTTGCCCGTCGGGTGCGCCCAGAAACACCGCGGAGTTTTGCGGCTCCTTGATTCCGAGCACGGCGAGAGCGGCGAGGGCTTCGTCTTTTCGCCGCCGGGCGAGTTCGGGCGGCAAAAGCAGCGGGTGCGCCGGATGCGAGGCCTCGCCGTCCGAAAGAAATATCGTGTGCACATGGGCCCCGCTACGGGCGAGGTAGGCAACGAGGCCGCCACAGCCTAGCGTCTCGTCGTCGGGGTGCGGTGCAATGACGACCACGGGACCTTCGGGATTGTAAGGGCGACTGTGGATACGGAGGGCGAGCGCAAAGACCCGGCCAAGCGCCAAGCGAGCGCGGTCCTTCATTGAACACTTCATGGCCGAGGGCCGCTCATGGCGGTATAGAGTTCCAGATAGCGTGCCGCGCACTCCGCTAGGCTAAAGCGCTCAACGGCATCGCGGCGGCAGGCGGCTCGATCGATTTCCCCTAGTCTGCCGACGGCGTGGACTCCATCGTCGACCGTGTCCATGAAGAACCCCGTCTGCCCTTCGCGGACAATTTCGCGCAAGGCGCCCCGGGCGCACGTAATGATGGGGGTGCCGGCGGCGAGCGACTCCGCAAACACGATGCCGAACGGCTCGTCCCATCGGATCGGCACGATCAGCGCCGCGGCCTGGCCGAGCACCGTGTTTTTTTGGGCATCGTTGACCTCGCCCACATACTCGACGCCGTCGCGACCCAGATGCGGCGCGATCTCGCGCTGCCAAAAATCGAACTGCGGGCCGGACGAGGCGCGATTTCCGGCGATGAGCAAACGGCGCCCCGAGGCTCGGGCGACGGCGATGGCAAGTTCCGGGCCCTTCATTGCCTCGACGCGGCTGAGGAAAACCAATGGCGCGTCCGCCGGCACGTTCGCTTGAAAATCAATTTTCTCGATCTCGGCGAAGTTCGGGATCGCCGACCAATGGCCACCACCGGGGCGACCCATATTGCAGATGAATTCGCTGCAACCGGTGAAACGCAGCGAGTCGCCGCCGAGGCGCGCGGCCCAGCGGATCTGGCGCGGGCCGGTGTGTCGCTGGTAGGACATGATCTTCGGCAAACGCGACGGGAGCAGCGGAAGCATGTAGGCGAGACGGGAGAAACTGTGCAACACGTCGGGCTGGAACGCACGCACGGCGCGGCGGAGTGCAAGGGCGTTGCGCAACGTGTCCAACCGGCCTGTCGGTGAGGCACCGGGCCAGGCGAACCATGCGTTTACGTCCGCCTCGGAGTCAGGATGCGCAACGAGGCCGACCGTGTGTCCGGCGGCGCGGTAGTGGCGCAACAGCGCATCGACGATTCGCTCGATCCCGCCGTAGCCGACCGGCGGCACGGGGATCATAGGGTCTGCGGTGAGGAGAAGGCGCACGGTCAGACGGCAGAAGCGTGGACGAGGACAAGATTGGGCGATCCGGACCACGGCCTGTAGCCGCACTCGGCGAGGAAATCTGTGATCTTGGCCGAGTCGAGACCCCGGCGGAGGAGGAGCGGCGGGTGAAGCTCGAGCGCGAGCGCCTTTACCCGGCCGGAACGAAACAAGTCGGGACTGCCGAGGACCGCCTCGTATTCCCAGCCTTCGATATCGATTTTCAAAAGGTCGCAAGTATCGACCGAGTACCGGCCAAAAATATCCGCGAGCGTGAGACACTGCACGGTCTGGCGGGCGAGAGGATAGCGGGTCGGACGGATGAGCGAAGACGCGCTGTTGTTGACGCCGGGAGTGAGATGGAGCGCGGCCTCTCCGGGGCGATCGGAGACGGCGTAAGGGGCGAGTTCGGCGCGAGCGCAGGCGTTGAGCGCGAAATTCCTTTGGAGTACGGGATGGAGTCGAGTCTGCGGTTCGACGGCGAGCACCCGCCCGGCGGGGCCGGCGCGGCGGGCGGCCGCGACGGAAAAATAGCCTTCGTTGGCACCGACATCGGCGAAGGTCCCACCGGCGCGCACGAAATGATCGACGACTTCGAGCATCTCCGGCTCGTAATTCCCGGTTTCTAGCAACGTGAGCCCGAGGTAGCTTGCCGGATCGAGCCAGAAGCGTCCCTCGGCGTTCGTGGCTTCGACGCGGCCGACGCGGAGCAGAAACTTCAGGAGTGCGGCGAGCGGGGCCGGCCGAATGCCCATTGGAAAACGCCCTCGGCGGATTTCGGATTGGAACTTCATGCGAGGGCGGTGCGCATGGTTTGGAGAAACACGGCTTGTTCGTTATCCCAGTTGTAGCGGGACCGGCCGAGATGCCGGGCGTGATCGGCGGCGGACGCGAGGCGCGCGGACGATTCGAGCCAGCCGTCGAGCGTGGCAGCGGCGGCGACGGGATTTGAAAAGTCCACAACAACCGCGGCTGCGCCAAGGTCGGGAGCGATGCGACGTTGGGCGGCGGAGGGAGTGAGCAACACGGGAATGCCCGCGAGGAGGTAAGTGAAGATCTTGTTCGTCAGACACAGATCGCGGTTGCGCGGGGTGCTTTGCTCGAGGGAGAGACCGAGCGTGTGGGCGGCGGCCAGCGGCAGCATCGTTGCGGGCTGGGCCAGCGGTAGGAAATTCACCTCGCCGCGAAAGCCGGCGGTGCGGGCGCGGGCTGTTAGTTTCTCGGGGAAATCGCCGGAGGGAAGTCCGCGCAGGTTCAGATCGCACGCTGTGCGCAGCCGGGGGAGAACGTCGACCAGCGCTTCAAGCCCGCGGCCGGGTCCGACGGTCTGGGAAAACCAATAAAGGGAAGGTCGGGGCGGCGACGGCGGCATTGAGGCGGGTGCCTCGGCGAGCGGGAAGACGTTGAGCACAACGGGCGGGACGGGCACGCCGCAAGCGGTGGAGTAGGCCTCGGCGATGAGCGGAGACGCGGCTGTGAGATGGCGGCAGCGGGGCACCCAGTGCTCTTCAAGCACTGCGAGGTCGGGCGGCGGCGTATCGGAGTTTTCGTTGCGATGAAAATCCTCGGCGTCGAAACCGAGGCGGGCGCCGCGCCGGGCGGCGGCTAGCCCGGCGGCGGCGAGCCCGCCGAGACAATGCCCGAGGTAGAGATCGGCGGGCTCGCGCGCAGCGATAGCAGCGACTCGAAACGCGAGCGGTTGGTGAGCCCAAAGTGCCAAGCGGGGCGAAGGCCGCTTGAGCCGACGCGCGAGTTCTTGGATGAACCGACGTGCCAAATAAGCGGGGCGAGGCCCGAGTGTCACGCGATCGCAGGGCCATGGGGCGCGGGCCAAAATGCTCTCGTCTAGTGGCCGCACGGCGGCGAAGTGATCGACGGCGACCACGCGCACTTTGTAACCAGCCGCATGGAGGGCGTCGGCCTCCTTTACGAGGCGCGGCGTCGAGGAGAGGTGGCCCGGTGTAACGAGGCAGATACGTGCACTCATGCAAGAGTGGCGCGGACGCCGGTGGCGAGGGCGAGGCGGTAGTCGGACCATTGGTGCGCGGCGGCGGTCGCAAGGGTAGACTCACGCATAGCGGCGAGTTCGGCCCGGTGTCCGAGGCACCAGGCGATGCTGGTGGCGATGGCGTCGGCGCTGGCAGCGGTGATGATGAAACCGTTTTCCCCATGGCGCACGAGATCGGCGGCACCGGCGCAGTCGGTGGTGATTACTGGTAATCCTCGTGAGAACGCTTCGGTGACGACGAGGCCGAAACCGTCGCAGAGCGTTGGAAAAATGAGCGCATCCGAGCGGCGATACACGTCCATCAACTGCTCGCGCGGGATGGATCCGCCGAGCTCGATCCCCGGCGGGAGCAACGCAAGCAGCCGCTCGGGCAGGGTGACGGCGCCGTGGATGCGGAGGCGGGCGTGGGCGCCAAAATTATGTTTCCGCCAGGCCTCGAGGAGGTAGTGCGCGCCTTTGCGAATTCCGAACGTGCCGGCCCAGAGCAGTTGCAGCGGGTCCGATTGGGGCGGGCCGCCGAGCGCGATGTCCCGCGCGACCGGCGGAGGGGCGCCATAGGGGACGACCCGGACCTTGGTGCCGTCGAGGCCGGCGGCGACGTAGGTGCGTTTGGTAAACTCGGAGTTGGCGATCACGGTGTCGGCCGCGTGCCATTCGGCGCGACGGCGGGCGATGCGGCGTTCTTCGCGCTCCTCGGTGTGGCGGTGATAAGGATTGTCGAGCTCGGGGAAGCGGGCGATCTCGCGGTTGAGCATGGCCTGAACGAAGCGCGGCTCCGGGGCGGGCACGTCATAGATGACGCGCAGGCCACGGGCGCGGGCGGCGGTGAAGGTGGCGAGCGAACTATACTCGAAGCCATAGACGCCCCGCAGTCCGGCGTGAAGCTGACGGGAAACCCTTTTGTCGAAACCCGGTTCGGCCCATTCCCAGACGAGATCGGTGAGACGGCCGCCGCGATCAAGCGCGCCGCTGAGAAGCCGCACCCATTCGCGGAAGGGAAACGTGGAGACGAGGTCGGCGGGAATCTCCGTCACGGCGCGGCGGCCGAGTTGGCGACGCAAGTCGTAGCCGCCGAGCGAGGCGAGGGCGCAGGCAAGACGCTGCCGGCTGCCGGCGGGGCGATCGCGGATTGCGGTAAAGAAGCGGTCGAGCAACCCGGCTTCGAACAAAGCGCGCGCCGGCTGTTGCACGAACGGCGCGGTGCTCGGGTGAAAAATGAGCACGCTCACGGGGAAACGGAGACGGGAATGCTGCCGCTGGGAACGATAAACACGTGGATGCCGAGCCAGCTTGGGTCGAAAACCGCGCTAAAATCGCGCGCGTCGGCGAGCCGGAAGACATCGTAGCGCCGGTGGCGATTGCCGAGAAACCGTCGGAAGAGGGGTAACCACGGACGGCTGAGCAGCCAAGAGTGCGCGGCGGACGGCAGGCGGCTGAGTTTGTGGCGGAGACTCATGGTGAGGGGCGTGAGTCGATCAAAGCACGCAGGCGTTTGGCCGCACGCCAGCCAAGTAAGGCGGCGATTTTTTCGAAACGCGGTCCCATCGACGGCATCGTGGCGGCCGGGTCGAGCGCGCGTGCGCGAGCGACGGCATTGGTGACCAAAGGACCGGCTTCGGGGTAGCCGGCGAAGGCGAAGCGCAACCAGTAGAGCGCGCAGGCCCGGCGGGCGCGGGTCGAACCCTCTCGGGCAAGGAGAGCTGTCGTGCTGAGGCGGCAGACTTCGTGGGCCGAGCTCCATGCAGCGGGTGAGCGCCGGCCGCTGAGGCTGCCTGCGACTTGGGAGCGGTAGTGGACGAGGGCATCGCCGCAGAAGCGCACGCCCTCGGCAGCCAGCACGACGCGGGTAAAATACTCGCCGTCGTCGTCTAGGGAGAGCGCGGTATTCCAAGGGCCGGCGCGGGCGGCGACGGCGCGAGGAACCAGCCATGCGGCCGGATGCATCATGCCGCCGGTGGCAAACGTTTCCACAAGGTAGTCGGCTGACGTGGCATCGTGCCAGTTGGGCTCCGGCGCGGCGGTGAACGCGGCGCTGACGTTGGTTTCCTCCGTGAAACGCACCCATCGAGACGAGGCAACATTGCGGTCGCCGACGGCGGCGAGGCGGGCGACTTGGCGAGCGATCTTTTCCGGATGCAGCAGGTCGTCGGCGTCGAGGTATTGGATGAAGTCGCCGCGGGCGAGATCGAGAGCGCGCTGGCGGGCGGCGGCGGCGCCGGTGTTGGGCTGGGCGACGAACGTAAGGTCCGGCCCGGCGTGAGCGGCGGCGATTTCACGGCTGGAATCAGTGGAGCCGTCGTCGATCAAAACGATTTCGCAACGCGAATGGGATTGCGCGCGCACGGAGGTGAGCGTCGCGGCGAGCCACGGCGCGGCGTTGTGGCAGGGAATAAGGACGGAGACGAGAGGCGTCATGCGACGGGCACGCACCACCAGTGCTCCTCATGGTCGGTGGCGAGATGCGTGCAGCGATAGCCGTTTGCGCGGAGGAAGGCCTGCAACGCCTCGGGCGAAGTGCCGAGAGCGGCGTGAAACTGCGGGTGGGAACTCAACAAAATTGTCGGACGCAGACGGCGTAGAAAGCCGGCGGCACCCTCGAGCACCGAAAGTTCAAACCCTTCGACGTCGAGTTTAAGCAGGCGGGGGCGGGGACCTGTTTCTTTCGCGAAAAGCGCGTCGATGGAATGCCGGGGGACGGCGGCAAACGCAGCATCGGTCGTTTCGCGGTAGCCCGTCGCCTCGACGACGGACGGCACATCGGGGTCATCGAGTGCCCGGGCGGTGGCGGTCTCCGCGTCAGTGCGCCCGGATTGGGCGGGAGCGACAGGACCGAGGAAGCCTTGAATCAACCGGAGGCGTTCGGGCTGGGCAGTCTTGGCGCACAGGGCGCGGGTGCACTTTAAGCTGACGAGATCGGGATCGATCCCGACGAGCTCCACGGTGGGATTGCGGGTAAGCGCGATCAGACCGTAGTTCGAGATCGAGCAGCCGCAATCGACGACGAGTGCATCCGGCGCGGTGGCGAGCCACTCGACAAACCGGGCGACGGCGATGTTTTCGTAGTCCTCGCGTCCGCCGCCGCGAAAATAGGAGGGCACGAGCACCTCTTGCCCGCTGATCGTGACAAGAGTTCCCCGATCAAATGGATCCAGCGCGCGCGCGCGGAGCCGCCGGAAGGCGATCTTCAGGCCGGGAGGTAATTTTTGGCGGAGATAATGCCAGAGCATAGGGTGGATTTAGGCCGCTGACGGGATCGGCCAAGTGGGTGTGGCTTCGCCGAGCCGCACGGCGACAAGATTGGTTTCGGGGTAAAAGCCCTCGGCTCGCACGACGGTGCCATCGAGGGCATGGAGTTCGTAGCCTAGGGCGCGGACGAAGGCGAAAAACTCTGCTTGGGGCGGACCGACTCTGGTGTGATGGCGAGGGTCGCTCTCCAGCACGATTAGGCGCGGACGAAGCGCGCCGAGACCCTCAAGTGCGTCGCGCTCGAAGCCTTCGACGTCGAGTTGTAGCAGATCGAGCCGGTCGAGGCTCAGACGGGCGAACAGGGTGTCGATCCGCTCAACGTAGGCCCGATAGGGAGATTCCGCCGCCGCGACGCCGAGCGCCGCCGTGCCGGCGCTGTCGGCGGGAGGCTCGGCCATCGCGACGTAGGTCGGAGCGCGACCGAGCGCGTGGCCCACGAGCCTGACGACGCCGGTGAGCCGGTTGAGGCGGAGGTGTTCCCACGCGCGCAACAGATTGGCGGGTTCGGGCTCGCAGGCGACAACCCGTCCGTCGGGGCCGACGGCGCGGGCCAAGTGCATCGTATGGTAACCGATATGGGCGCCGGCGGCGACGGCGGTTTCTCCAGGCCGGGCGTTGGCGAGGAGGAACCGGGTGGTGAGCGGTTCGTGCCAATCGTCGAAAAGTATGCAGGCCTCGATATGGTCGTCCGGCGAAAGTCTCATTCGCAAAGCGCCGCCGACATCGACTTCGATTCGAGCCCGACCGCGCAGAAGCCGATAGAGCCAAAAAAACAGGCGGAGTTTCGCCGGGTGCTCCGGGGTGTGTGCGTAGACTTGGATCAAGCGGTCAATCATGGGGCGAGGTCAGCCAAGACCCGGCGCCAGCCGTGGCGGTAGAGCGAGAGGTAGGATCGGTCGACGTAGTGGAGCGCGATTTGCGAGGGAGCGCGGGCTTGTTCGGGTTTGGGGTAAACGAGGTAGTTCTCCGGGTCGAGCGGTTCGGCGCCGGCGCGGGCGAGGAGAATCGCGGTGAGTGCCTGTTCCAGGTAATAGGAAAAACCGTGCCGGCCGAGAATCGCGGCGGCGCAATGTTCGACGTAGTCCCAGTCGATGGCGGCGGCGTCGAAGTGGCAGAGGCCGACGTTGACGCGCGGATGCAGGGGCGTGCCGGCGAGTTCGTCGAGGAACGGCGTCGGCGTGCCGTAGCTGGTCATGCAGTCGACCATGTGGCAGGCGTGGCGGGAATCTGCGGCCGCAAGAAGAGCGTCGGGCCGGCGGAAAAAGAAAACGTCGGAATCGGAGACGACGTTCCACGAAGGACTGGTGACGCCGACATCGGTGAGTTTTCGCAGATGGATGTAGCCGAGGCGGATTCGACGAAGAAAGGGAAAGCGGGCTTCGGGCAACGTGCGGTCGAGGGCGGCGGCGAGTTCTTCTTTCAGAAAAACGCGTGTAAGCGGAAAGAATCGGCGGAAGGCCGCAACGGTTTCATCGTCGAGGCTGCCGTCATCGTAGAGCATCGGGCGAATCGGTCGGCCTAAGTGATTTTGAGCGGACAGGAGGGCAATGGTGGTGAGTGGAAAATAGCGTTTGCCGGTGAGGTAGTGCAGGGCGATCGGCTCACCCAAAGGAGCCGGAGGCGGAGTGAGAGTGGCGAGCGCGGCGGCAAGATCGCGGCGACCGTGCCAAAGGTGCCAGTGCCAGTCGAAGCCGTCTCTGAACACTTGGCGGGGGTAGTGGACGAGCAGATAGACGATGCGCCCCGGCGTGAGTGGCGGACGTTTTCTTTTGGGCGGAGGGATACGCGAAAGTGCAAGCGCGAGTTCGGCTGAAGTGAGTGCGTGGGTCATCGGGCGGCGAGAAGAACGGCGAAGGCGGCGGGGTCCATTGTGCGGGATCGGGCGTAGGGTAGACCGCGCAACCGGCGGAGCATGCGACCGGCACCGACGGGGCCGAGCAGTCGCGCCAGCCGGGCGAAAAGCGGACCGCCCAGTTCGGCGGCGGGAGCCGGCGGGACGGCGCGCCAGACGGAGAGGAGTCTCCTTTGGAATTCCGGTGAGAAATCGTAGGGAAGCCGACGCCATGCCTCAAAAGCGGCGAGCCCGACGGCGCGGCGGGCGGGGGCAGTATCGTGGGCGACGGGGCAGGCGGCGACGAACGCTTCCATAACTTCGAGCGAGGCGACCCCGAGTTTTTCCCAGTGGGATGTAAGGCGCGGGCCCGCGTGCGCGCCGACGATGGCGAGCGGACCAGGCACGCGCGCAACGCGAGTGGGGAGGACGGCTCCGTTGAAATAAAACCAGATCTCAGCGACGGAATTGTAGCGATGCGACGGCGGAAATAGCGGGGCCTGCACGAGGTCGCGCAGCCAAGTGGCGCGGAAAATCGGGCTGTGCGGGGCGGGTTGCACACGGAGGAAAAAATCGGCCGCTTCGGTCGTTTCGCGCAACGGTTCGTCGGGCGGCAACGCCAGCGTATCGTAGTCGCCGTCCAAGACGGCACGGGCGCAATCGGTGTAGCTCACGTCGAGAGCGCCAGCATCCATGGCGGCGAGTTGGCGGGAGAATTTCTCCGGCGCGACGAGATCATCGGAGTCGAGGAATTGCACGTAACGCCCGGTGGCGACGGCGAGACCGGCGAGACGGGCGGCGAGGAGTCCGGCGTTCGCCTGGCGGACGAGGCGGTCGGCGCGATAGCCGGCGCGTTCGATATCGTGCAGCGCGGGCGGCTCGGAACCGTCGTCCACGACGATCAGCTCGACGGCGATTCCGACCGACGCGCGTTGCACGCTTTCGAGCGTGTAGCGGATGAGTTCGCCGCGGTTATAAACCGGGACGACGACGGAGAGATCGGGAACGAAGGACATCAATGGACGCGGCCTTCGAAGTGGCCGCAGGCGCCTTGCCAGCGGATTCGGGCAGCGGGTGAGGACCAAGCGCGGTGGGTGAACCACGCCTTGAGCTGGCGCAGTGGAACGCTCCATGCGGGGATGGGCGGCCAGTCGTTGGCCTCGTGGCGGGTGAGCACCTGCATCCAGGATTTTTGGATGCCGCGATTCAGTCGGGCCAAGTAGGCGGGATCGAGTCTCTCGGCAGGAATGAGATGGGTTAGCGACAACTCGGGGAAATAACCGACGCTTGCGCCCGAACGGAGCACGGCGAAGATGAGATCATTGTCGCCGCCGGAAGTGAGTTCGCGGCCTCGGCGATCACTGAGGACGGAGGGAGCGGTGAGCCAGTCGCGCACGGATGAGCGACGGAGAGCCATGCCCGCGCCTACGGGCGCGCACGCGGGATAGACATTGCGGGAAGCGCCGGGCGGGCGAAGACCGGAGGCCAGGAGCGGGTTAGGGCCAAGATCACGGAGGGCGAGTAGGTCGAAGAATTCGTGCTGCCACGGGGCCGGCGAGGCCGCGAACTCCGGCAGAATGCGTCCTCCGATCGCGCCGAGCCCGGGCTGCGCGGTAAAAAGCGCGACGACACGGGCAAGGTAGTCGGGGGCGAGGACGTTGTCGTCGTCGACGAGGACACACAGTTCACCGCGGGCCTCGGCGAAGCCGCGACGCCGGGCAGCGGTGAGGCCAAGCGCGGGTTCGGTGAGGAGACGGAGGTTGGAAGGAGCTTCGGCGGCGAGGGCTGCACCGGTGAGAGGAGGAACGGAAGCGTTGTCGACCAAAAGAGTTTCCCAGTCGGTGGAAGGGAGCGATTGGGCGCGCAAGCCGGCTAGGGCGCGACGCAGGCGCCCGCGATCGGGACAGTGTGCGGGAACGATGACGGAGATCAGCACGGTGATCAGGCGCGGGCGGCCTGAAGAAACGGACGTTCGAACCACCGCCAGAAAAGCCAAGCGGACACGCCGACGAGCAGGCTCCAGATCAGTTGCAGACCAAAATAGGAAACGGCTAAGGTGGGCTCGGTGGGAAGAAAACGCAAAAACCCATAGACCCCGAGCGGGATGTGAACGAGGTAGAGGCTGTAGGAAAGACCGCCCAACCAGGCCAGTGGCCTGAGCCATGCGGGCAGCGCACGAGGCAGAAGCACGACAAGGGTGAGCACGGTGAGGAAGGCGGCGATGAGCGAGCCGTTACCCGGACCGCGCGCGATGATTTCTGCAACCAAAGCCAGAGCGGAGACTGCGGCCATCGCGGCACCGGCGGCCGGGTTCGCGCGCCAGACCGGGAGCACTGCGCCGAGACCGAACATAGGCCAGAGGTGAACGAAGAAGAACGGGCGGTCTTGGGCAGCGCGGGCCAAAGCGCGACGACGCAGCAGATCGCATGGACGACGGCAAGCCGCCAGACCCGCGACGGTCCGAGGCGTGACGCGAGTAACAGGAGCCCGCATACGACGTAAAACGCCGCTTCTGCTACAAGGGACCAGTTAACCCAGTTCATGTTTTTGACTGACGTCGCCGGATCGGTGCAAAGCGCAAGGGTCGCGAGAATCGCACCGGGAGTGGTGGGCAGGGTTGCGACGTCGTTGACGCCGCGAACTAGTTTAAAGCCGAGGGCGAGCGCGGCAACCAAGGCGAGGCTGGCCCAGTAAGCGGGTAAAATCCGCCGGGCGCGCCGCCGGGCGAAGTCGGCGGGCCCGGAGCAGCGTAGCCAGGTGGTGCCGACACAGTAGCCGCTGAGCACGAAGAACACGGGAACCCCAAGGTAACCGAAATGGAAGACGGCATGCCACGCCTCTGCGGCGGTGGAGTTGGCGGGTGTGGCCACGAGGATGTTGAGGTGGAACAACGCGACGACGATGGCGGCGACCGCACGAAGACAGTCGATCCAGCCGTTGCGGTCGGCGCCCCCGGTTGGTCGCGGTCGGTCGGGAATTTGCTCGGTCATCGCTCGGCGGCGTAATTCTCCAGCGGGTGGGCCGTGTCTTCGCGGCGCGTCAACGAGCGTAGGCGGAAACCTGCGCGCAACAGCTGGCCGGCCACGGGGTCGTCGAGGGAACGGTCGTCGAGGTTGCCGGCGCCCTCGAATACGACGGCGCGCAGGGCGGGAGCCGTCAGCAGCGTCCCGAGGCCGAGGAGGACATCGGCCTCGCCGCCCTCGACATCGAGCTTGATCACCGTGGGTGCGGGAAATTTTCCGGCGGCGACGAGCGCGTCGCCGCGAGCACACTCGGCCGGAATGACGGAGTCGTAGCGCGCTTCGGACCACGGATGGAGCGTCGTCATGCCGGGATTGCCGGAGGCGACGACGTGGAGGTTGCGCGTGCCTGGAGCAGAGCTAAGCGCGAGCGGAACCACGGCGACCTCGGCGCGGTTGAGCTGCGCGTGATGTTGGATGAGCGAGGCCATCGCGGGGTTGGGCTCGAAGGCCACAACGAAGGCGGCGGGCGCTAGGATTTTCGCGGTGACTGCGTGCAAACCAAAATTGCCGCCGATGTCCCACAGCACGGCGCCGAGCCCGAGCCGGGGGCGCAGGGCCTCGAAGACTTCGGATTCGTAGTAGCCCTCGCGCAGGACATGGGCGGGGATATAGTCGTGCGGGGGCAGATCAAAGACGCCGCCGTAGCGCGTGCGGGCGCGCAGGGCGGCGCGGCCGGCGAGCCGTGAATGCAAGCGATACGCCGGCTGGAACCCGCGCCAACCCCGACGAAACCAGACGGCGAGGAGGCGATCGGCGACCGGGACGTTCATGCGGCTGCCGGACGCATCCCGTAAACGACGGCGGGCACTCCGCGAGCGAGTGATCCCGGCGCGAGATCTTTGGTGACTACGGCTCCGGCCGCGACGACGCAGCCGTCGCCGACGGTGACGCCGCCGAGGACGGTGACGCCAGCACCTAGCCACACATCGCGGCCGATGCGCGTGGGTTTGAGCACGTCAGGCTCCCAGCGGATGTGCCGGTCGAGGGGCGGAATCGTGTGGTTGGACGAAAGGATGCGGCAATGCATGGATACGAGGGTATCGTCGCCGACAGTGACGCCACCGTGGCCGTAAACGACGGCGTAGGGGCCGATGAACACGTTTTTCCCGAGCGAAATTTCGCCGCCGTAAGCATGGAGGACGACGCCGGTTTCGAGGTGGCAGCGCGGCCCGAGGGAAATGCAGCCGGATCGGGTCGAGACCAAGCCGAGGTGGCAATCGAGACTATCGGCGAGCCGGCAATCCGAGGCGAGAACGACTCCGGCGTGTCGGAGGCGCAAGATGCGATACCAGTTGACGAGGCGAGCTGCAGGAAAGTGCGGCATGGAAATTATCAGTTACGGGCGCGCCAAAAATTCTGGAGACGGAGCAAGACGATGGCGGGGAGAAGAGCACGGAGGGCGCGGAGGGCGGGGTGTCGAGTCGTGGGGACCGGGTGGTCGAGCCGGCGGCAAAGAGCGAGGGCAGGGCGAGCGCCGTCATAGTCGGCGAGAGCGACGAGGTTTTGCGCGGCCTTCTCCGATTCTTCGGCAATTGCCGGGCGAGCAACGGATGGAAGCGTCGCGGCGTATTTTTCAAGGGCTTGAATCCGGCAGCGCCAATTTTTGCGGTAGTCGTGGCTAAAGCTGTCGGTGTGACGGAGCGACCAGGTAAAGACGCCGGGGACGTAGCGGATACGGCCGCCCGCGGCCGCGAGGCGCACATAGACGTCGTTGTCTTCCCACATCAGGAGCGATTCGTCGAAGCCGCCGGCGGCGAGAAAGGCGTCGCGGCGGAAGAGGCCGTTGTTGATGCCGACGGGATGGCGAATGAGGTAGCTCACGGGGTCGGCGGCGAGCGACTCGGCGGCGTAACGCCATTCCATCCAGAGTTCGCGTTTTTCCTCGCCGATCCAGTCGGCGTCGCAGAAGGCGATATCGGAGGCTTTATCGACGGCGGCGAGGAGCGTCGCGAGATAAGCGGGGGAGATGAGGTCGTCGGCGTCGTGAAAATGGATCCAGTCACCAGTAGCGGTGGCCGCGAGTCGGTTGCGGGCACGGGCGGGACCGGTGCAGGGGCCGTCGGCGGGAAGCACCCGGGCGCCGAGGGAACGTGCGACCACGGCGGTGTCGTCGGTGGAGCGGTCGTCGTAGCAAATGATTTCGTCGAAGGGGCGGACTTGGCTGCGCACACCTTCGAAAAGACGCGGAAGGTAGCCGGCGGCGTTGCGGCAGGGGACGAGAAGGGAAACGCGAGGGGAATTCACGGAGCGAACGGAGGCAGGACTCGGGCGATGGCGGCGGCGAGTTCGTCGAGTTTGGAGGGATTCTCGAAGTCTACCGTCGCCCAGTGGTAGTGGGCCCCGGCGAGACCGGCGAGCCGGTGGTAGATCGGCTGGCGGCGTTCGTGGGGGAATAGTTCGAATAGGTGCGCGCCCGGCGGGCAAAACGCGACGTGGGCGAGGCCCGCTCCGTGAGGGCCGGCGACGGCGGCGCAATCGGCGAAAAGGGCGATTTGCTCAGCAGGAGCGAGCGCGGAGAGCACAACGGGAACAAAGCCGGGGAGGCGGGCGATAAACTCGGTTTCCCACGAAATGCGGCGGACGGCGGCGTCGGTGCGGCTGATCCAAATGCGGCGGCCTGGGTGCGCGACTGGGACGTGGCCGAGCCGAGTGCGGAGGTCGGCGAGAGTGGCGGGCGACGGCTGTTGGTCGCGCATCGGATAGTCGGTGAAGAGGAGTTGCTCGCAGCGAAAATGGGCGAGGCCGCGGGCCCAGATGATCTTGGCGGCAGGCACGCCGGCGAGAGCCAGCCACTTTTCATGGAAGCCGCCGGGAGAGCCGTTAACGAGAATATGGTCTACGGTCGGGAGCAAATCGGCCGCGGGGTGGAGTCGCGGAATCGCTTCGAGCAGGAGGTGATAAAAGCCCTCGCCGCTGAGTGTGAGTAGGCTGAGCGTGCAGCCCGGCAAAAGGACAGGCGCGGGATAGCGGGGCGCGCTCAACAACGGATGGGCAAGGGCGGGCTGGGTCCATTGCCGGAGCGTCTCCGCAATGGCGGTGCGGGTGCGGGGACAGTAGACCACGCCGTCGGTCGTGGCGACGCAGGCATCGGAGAGACTGTAAAGCGAGAGTGCGGCAGGGAAGAACACGCCCGACTCGCGGTAACGAAGACCGGCGTCGAGCGATTCCCAAGTGGGCGTTTGGCCGAGGAGTGCGTGTGCGGGGCCGTAAACTACAGGGGCCGGGGTTGGCGCGATGCGGCGGCCGGCAAGATCTTCAGCGCGGTGCACACCGTGCGCGAAGTAGTTTAGACGCCCTCGCGCAATTTCATCGAATGGCGCGGCGCGCCACGGGCCGGAGCCGACGGCGCGGTTGACCAATCGAGATAGAAAACGAGGTGAGAGCGGAGAATTCACGGCACCAAAGGCAAACGCGCGGGTAACGATTCGATCAATTCGACCGGAGGGCCACGCAGGGCGAGATCGAGTTCGGAGCGATCCACCCGGTAAACAAGGAACCCGGTTCCGACGCGGGCGTCGGCCGGACGGCGGCGCAATTGGGAACAAAGTCGTGCGGTAAACAGTTGGTGCAGGCGCAGGTGTTGGGAAGCGTCGAGGCGCGCGGCGCCGCCGGGCGCCGTGGCGACCGCGAACATTGCGCTGTAGTCGGCTTCCAGCGCGCGCGACCATGGACCGAAAACCGCAGGGTTGCCGCCTTGGAGAACAGTCGGGCTGACGATGTAGGCGCCGGGTCCAAAGCGGTTGGGATCGAAGGCAGGTGCGGGAAAAATGCCGTCGATCTGCTCGACACGCAACCCGTGGGCTTCTGGCGGAGCGACGCCGAAGTAGGCGAGATAGAAGGGGTCGCGCGCCCAGGCGGGGCGCGACGGGTCGTCGAGCCAACGTTTCAGTGCTGGTAAGTCTTCGCCCCAGTCAGAGGAACTGTCGACCAGCCAGACGTAGCCACGCGCCGGGCCGCCTGCGACGGTGTTGGTCCAGGCGAGCTCGTTCGGGTGGGCTTCGATTGTAGAAACGAAGAGACCGCCGCCAGCGAGCGCGAGGCCAGCGGCGGCAAAACGACGTCGCGCGCCCTCGAGAAACAGGGCCGTCCCGCCGGCGAGAATGAGGACGGCGGGGTAGAGTGGTAACAGGTGACGGAGACCGATGTTGACGTTGCTGCGAAGCGCCAACGCGCCGTAGACGCCGACGAGGGCGAGCAGCGGCCACACGCGGTAACCGAGCGACAACGGCGCGGGACCTTCGGCGACGACCGGAGGCGTCGTCCGGCGATACGACCAGATGCCAACCATGCCGGCGCCGATCAGCCCGAGAGCGGCGAGCGGGGTCTTGAGTAAGAATGCGACCGGGAAGAAAAGCACCTGCCCGCCGAGAGTATAGTTTCCCGCGAGAAAACTCGGTCGGGGCGTGTGAATACTCCGGAGCCCGCCGAGATCGAAGAGGAGAGGATCAGGCAGAAGCAACGTCGCTCGCAGCGCCATGACGCCGCGGTAAGTGAGAGTGCCGGGCGCGAGCGCGGCCCATTCGTAGGGATACGCGCCGGGGTTGCGTGAAAAACCGAAGAACGCCCAAATTGTTAGCCACGCAACGAACACGGTCGCCCCGGCGGCGAACGTGAGCGGGAATACCAGAGCGCGGCCCGTTTTAGCCTCGCGACCGGCTCCGCCGATGGGCGCGAAAATCAGCGCTGGACCGCGCCAGAGACGGACAACCACGAGCACTGCGGCGATGCCAAAAAACGCGATAGACGAATATTTTGCGAGGAGCAGGGCGCCGAATGAGAGCCCGGCGAGACCGATGCGCAACGGATCGACCCGGTGCAGCAACCGCCACCACGCGAGCGTGGCGAGCAATAGCAGCCAGGCCGCTACGACGTCGGTCGTTGCAAGCGCGCCGTGTGCGATCAGCGGCGGGCAGGTCGCGAAGGCCGCGAGCGAAAGGATTCCGCCGGTCCGGCCGAAGAGCGCGGAGGAGCAAAGCAACACCGTGAGGCCGAGTCCCACGCCGGCGAGGGTGACCATCGCGCGGGCGGAGCGGAGCAAGGTGACGTGATCGGCCGAGCCAGAGTAGAGAAGCGCCTGCCCGAGCGCGCCGGGATCGCGGGGCGAGGTCGACGGCGGGAAGGAGGGGTTCAGGGCGAGCATCGGGAGCGCGAGAAATTTCTGCGCGAGAAAAAGGTTGTAGGTGACCGTGCCGTAGTCGCCGAAGACCCAGTAACTGTAGCCGGCGCCGAGGTGCCCGGGCTCGTCCCAGGTCGCGGATTTTTGCCGTCCGAAATCGAGGGCGAGCGCGGCGAAAAGCGCCAACAGAAGGGAAGCGACGGCCGAGTAACGAAAATTCGATTCGAAAATTGAATTCATCCCATGAGCGTTTTCTTCAGCCGTCGAATCAATGGCGGGGTCGGCGGCTGCCAGAGGCGTAAATCCCCTGGCTTGCCCTTAGGCGGCGCGAAATCTAACGCAAACGGATCCGCTTCGTCGGGGGTGGTCCGCCACCACTGTTCTGAAAAATGCTCTCGTTGCTCGACGGTGACGGTAGTTCCGTCCTCGAAACAGCCGAACTCGCACGTCCAGCTACGGCATTGATCGCGACCGTGCACCACTAGCCTTTTTCCGTAGTCAGCCAAGAGAGCCGAGATTGCGGGAGTTTCTGGGTAGTTACAGGATGGGTTCCCTAGATGAAGGCGGGTAGGGCGGGTTTCGTCGAAACCGCTAAAATGAAACGCCGTCAATGGTATGCCGGCCGCAGTAAGAAGAGATCCGTGTCCTGCGATCGGGCGCTCGTCGAGGTTCCATGAGGAGACATTGTATCCTAGATTTCGAAGGCATGTTGCATCTGGCACAAACGCTAGCGCATACCCGAGCCATGGTTGGTCGTAGGACCATTCGTTGCGTAGGTTGCCTGGTGATTGCATCATTTTGGACCACCACCGAAAAAAAACTCTCGACGGCTCGGTGGCTCGGGCAGCGAAGAGGCCTGCATTGAAGATACCCGATCGGAGAATGATTAGTTCCGACGGAAGCACTCCGTCAGGAACTGGGCCGCAAATGTGCGGAGTAACCACTACCGAGTGCTCCTCGACTGCGGCGAGCAACTCGTCAGGTGAGCGGAAAAACAGGACGTCGTTGTCGGCGTAAATGACCCGTGTGTATCCGAGCGTGGTCAACGCATGAAGAACCAAAGGAGCCTTTAGGGCGCAGCAGAGAGCGGTAGGGTCTAGCGCAAAGGCGAGTTTTCTTAGCCCGGGAATCTTTAGCTCGTTTGCCGGCAGAATTGAGAAATGTTCAGTCGTAGGGTCGAAAAACCCGTCGGGTGTATCGGCCAGAAGTAGGATTCGATCCGCTTCAGGCACGTGCTCTGCCACAGTCTCCATCATGGCACGTGCTCGGTGCAGGTAGTTCCGGGTGGAAACACTAACGACGGCTAGATTACGGCGAGTCATGAATCATGATCCGATAGCGGCTACACGGCGCCATCGCCATTTTAGCACAGGGCGTTCGAGAACCCACCAACTGGTGGCACCTGCAACCAACGAGAGCAAAAAGAGCCAAGCGGTCTGGCTCCATGGTTGGTTCCAAGAACTGAAGCCGAAACGACGGAGGATACCTTGGCTGATCCACGGTGTAACGTAGTGAAGCGCATAGACAGAATAACTGATGACACCCAAGGATACGAGCCATGGATGGCGCATCGCACGCGAGAAAACGGGAAACTCGCCCACTAGGATTCCGCGTATTAGCAAGGCAAAGAACGCTGCTTCCAACAGCGGTCCGAAGGTCCTGGCGGCGAAGGACGCCTCATAGGGTGGGATGAAGAGTCCAGCAATCACCAGCCAAAGCGCTCCGAATCCTAAGAGTAAGCTGGAGGCTTGGGTTCTTCCATAGACTTGAGGGGCAGCACGGTCGAAGACCGTGGCGACCGCCGCCCCGCAGCCGAAAAAATCGAGACAACCCAAAGGAAGGACATGCGCGCCCAAGATACTCAATGGGGTGAGTTCGGGGAGAAGCCCACGCGTGAGTGCACCTGTTAAAATTACGGAGGCAATAATCTTCGGCAAGAAGCGCCGCGGCGGCAGCAACACTGCAAAAGGCCAGAAAAAATAGAACTGATGCTCGACCGCAAGTGACCAAAAGTGACTAAGCGAACCGGGCCAGAGATCGTGTATTGCCACGTAAAAATTTGTAGCGAAAGCGAGGTGCCAAAACACGCTTTGCCGCGCAACGTCGACATTGAATATCAGCAGCAAGACCAACGTGGCACCATAGACCGGCCAAAGCCGCAGCGCACGGCGGACGTAGAATGACCGCAGTTCGCCAAAGGTATCGTTTGAGCCGTTTTCAATTCGACTCTTAGCCCGTAAAAGGAGGGCGGTGATCAGAAAGCCGCTAAGAACAAAGAAAAGTCTAACACCAGCCAGGCCAAATTCTCCGAAGCGGGCGACGAAGGGAGAAAAGTGGATCAACATAACGGCGAGAATTGCCACGCCCCTTAGACCGTCGAGTTCGGGCGAGTAGGCCAGGGCACTTGAACGCACAGGAGCGATGGATTTGGCAGTGATGTTCAATGATGCGTCGGCCATGGACCGAGCCTAGGACCCAGATATCTGCAAGGCCGCGCCTATTTTATTTCGAGCAAGACTGAAAAGCCGGGCGGAAAATCAGAATTGAAACCAAAAAAAGCAAGATGGGCGCGTCTCCACAACCGGCACTTTAGGTTCTAGGCCGACTCGCCGGCCCGACGGGCCACAACCATGAGCGCGATGTAAAGTTCATGGCCCGGGGTTTCGGCGGCGACGACCCGACAGTCGGCATACTCCTCGTCACACATTTGGTTTAACCGGGCCGGATTCAGACGGGTGTAAACTAACCGGCTGAGTCGGAGAGCGTAGCCAGCAATTGATTTTTTTCTGACGAGTAACCGATCGTTGAACATCTGATTAAAGGTAACGAGTGCCCGACCATTTGTGGACAACTTCAGCACCTGTTCGATTTTCAACCCGGCCTGTTCCACGGCAAGTCGGAGTCCGTCCGCCGTCCAACGTTGGAAATCGAAAGGACAGGCGTGGTCCGGAAAAAGACCGTGCGTGGTGAGCACGAGCTGGCCGTCCGGTCCCAGCAGTCGTCGGCACTCAGCGAGATACCCTGCCGGCTCCTTTACGTGTTCCAGGACTTGAGTCGAGAGCACGTAATCATATGAAGCTGCTGGTGCAGAAAGAACCGAACTCTCGCCGAATGTATAGTCGAGATCAGGCATTCCCGGTAAATCAGCCCGGTGATAAACACAGCCCTTGAAGAGCCCTCGATAGGGTGAACCGCCGCAGCCAAAATCGAGGACGCGGAGGCCTTGCTTTGGAAGCACATTGCCTAGAGCTAATCGAAGGTCACTAAGATGGAGATACAATGGATCGCCCGGAGTCGGTCGGGACCGCTCGCGCAAGTAGGCCGATTCGTCGATGGTAGATGGAGCGCGTGCGTCGGACAATGGGGACTTCATTTTGTTTCGATCTTCCAAGAACACTCTTCGTGATACGCGCACGAGTCTGGGCGCCAGCCCCACAACACGGTCGCTCCAAGATTTACGACCTCGAACGAACAGACTCCTTCAACGTTATCGAATGTTCTTCCTCCGGGCGGTTCGGTGAAAAATGCTCGAATTGAAAATTGACCGACGTTGAGGTGAACCCTGGGGAAGACGCACCTTAAATGCGACTCTCCCGCCTTCTGGCAAAAAGTCGCGTCGGGAGGATAAAGCCATGCGTGAGTCGCCGGCTGTTGGAACTGATTTACGATCTGAAAAGAGAGACAGGCTTGAGCTATTGGATGGTCGGTCCAAAGGGTAAAGTGAATCTCAAGAGAGTCGCCGACCGCCTGGATCGCGTGGTCTTTGGACGTCAATATTCGGATCTCCGAGATATACGCGGGCCTGCCAGGCAGATCTGCCGAAGCGCGATAGATGCCAGCTGGCCCTGGCTTGCGAAAGTAAGCGCCCACGACGTCGTGGGTTGGACCTTCGCGGGAAAGGCGCCCGAGCTCTAAGAGCAAGCAGCGAGACGTGAGGGAGGTGACAGCCCCGAGGTCATGACTCACAAAAAACACGGTGCGTCCGTGATTGCGGGCGACGTCCTGCATTTTGCCGAGGCATTTCTTTTGGAAGGCGGCGTCGCCGACGGCGAGGACCTCGTCGACGATGAGGATCTCGGGCTCGAGGTGGGCGGCGACGGCGAAGGCGAGGCGGACATACATGCCGCTCGAATAGTGCTTCACCGGCGTGTCGATAAACTTTTCCACTTCGGCAAACGCCACGATCTCGTCGAATTTTTTCCGGATCTCGACCCGGCTCATGCCGAGGATCGCGCCGTTGAGAAAAATGTTCTCCCGGCCGCTGAGGTCGGGGTGGAAGCCCGTCCCTACCTCGAGCAACGAGGCCACCCGGCCGCGAAGGGTGACGCGACCCTCGGTCGGTTCGGTGATGCGGGAAAGAATCTTCAGGAGCGTGGACTTGCCCGCGCCGTTGCGGCCGATGATGCCGACGACCTCGCCCGGTTGGATCGAAAACGAAACGTCGCGCAGGGCCCAAAAATCCTCGGTGGCGAAACCGGTGCCCCAGCGCAGGCGGCGCCAGAGTTTTCGGGCGGTGTGGTGCAGGGTGTCGCGCAGGTTGTCGTGGCGCGACTCGTGCCGGATGACGTAGTGCTTGCCGAGGCCGGAAACTTCGATGGCGGGAAGGCTCATCTTAAATTACGTCCGCAAAGCGGCGTTCGGTTCGGCGGAAATACCAGACCCCGGAGAAAAGGAGCAGAAAGGCCACGACGCAGGAGACGCCAAGCCCCGGCAGATAGAGTTCGGTGCGGCCGCCGAGGAGGCACCAGCGCACGCCGTCGACGACGCCTGCGAGGGGATTGAGCGCGAGCAGATCGCGCCAGTTGGGGAGAAAATCGGTCCGAAAGCCCACCGGCGTGACGAAGACGCCGACTTGGAGAATGAACGGCGTAATGAACCGGAAATCGCGGTATTTCACCGTAAGTGCGGCGATCCACAGTCCGGCGCCACATGCGATCACAAGCGCGAGCAACACAAAAAAAGGAAGGAGCAGAATCTGCCAGCCGGGGGCGCCGAGGTAGAAAAATAAAATGGGCAGCGCGAGGCAGAGCATCACCGCGAAATCAACCAGCGCCACGGCTAGGCCGGAGACTGGCACCAGCAATCGGGGAAAGTAGACTTTGCTGATGAGGTGAGCATTGCCGACGAGGCTGTTGCCGGCCCCGCCGAAGGCCGCGGTGAAGAGCTGCCAGGGCAGCAGGCCCGTGAGCACGATGAGCGGGTAGGGCACGTCGCCGGCCGGCATCTTGGCGAGCTTGCCGAAAACAAACGTGAGCAAAATCGTTTGGACCGCGGGTTGGATTACCGCCCACGCGATGCCGAGGACCGCCTGTTTGTAGCGGACCTTGATGTCGCGCCACGCGAGGAAGCCGGCTAACTCGCGGTAGCGCCATAGATCGCGCCAATAGTGGGCGGAAGACCGGCCGGCCTCGATGACGATCTCGGGTATTGCCGTCGTGGCGGTGGTTTCGGGGCGGCTCATCGATTACGGCAAGAGCGAGGCTAAGCGGGCTTTGAACACCCGGTAGGAAAATGATTCGGCGCGGGCGAGGATCGCTGTTTCGTCCCAGTCGCGTTGCAGCGCATCGATGCAGGCGGCGGCGAGGCCGGTGATGTCGCCATATTCCGGGAGCATGCCTGTGGTGGCCGTGATGACTTCGGGGATGCCGCCGGCGCGGGCGCCGAGGCAGGGCCGGCCGTGCGCCATCGCTTCAAGGAACACGAGACCGAACCCCTCTTTCTTGCTGGGCAGCGCAAGGAGGCGGCAAGAGCTGAGCTCCTCGGCCAGTTGCTTGTCTTCGAGAAAACCGAGAAATTCGGTGCCTTCGGCAAGCACGCCGTGCTGACGCGCGAGGCTCTGCAGGCGGGGAAAATCGTCACCCCGGCCCACGATTCTGAGCCTCGCCCCGGGGATGGCGGCGCGTACGGCAGGCATCGCGGCAATCAGATGCTCGATCCCTTTGTATCGGTCATCGTAAGTCAGCCGGGCGACGGTCAGGATAATCGGGGGGCATTCGGCCAACGGGCGACCGCGGCGGATCTCGAAGAAAGGATCGAGCGCGTTGGCGACGACGAGCACCCGCTCCGGGCGCAGCCCCGGGCAGTGGCGCAACAGTTCGTTCCGCGTAAAATTGCTCACGCACAAAATGCTTTCGGCCCCGCGGAGGGCGACTCGTTCCACCAAGGGAAAATCGCGCCAGACTTCGATGCCGTGCGCCACGAGGTGATAGCGCAGGCGCGGATTCAGTTTTTTCGCCGCCCAAGCGACGGGCAGTTGGGCGACGTGGCCGCAAATGATGCGGTCGCAGCCGCGGGCGCTTTTCAACGCGCCTCGCACGAACCGAGGTTTGTTGCGGCTGCACACCAGCCACGTGGCCAAATGAGCGTTGGCGTAGCGGCGGATGTCGGTCGAATCGACCACGGTGTCGTTGAGCGAGACGATCCGCACCGTGCCATCGCGCTCGACCGCGAGGTCGCAGAGCGCCTTCAGGTAAAGTTGGAGAATGCGCGGGATGCCACCCGTGGATTCAAAAAGTTCCGGCGCCAGCAGGAGCGTGGTCGGGCCGCGTCGGCGTTGCGGCGGCGGGACCGGCGCGGGCCGCGTGAACGGCGCTTTGGAACGAGCGGTGGGCGAGATGATCTGCGCCGGGCTCGGATTTAGCACGGGAGCCGCGGGGGTGCGCCGGTTGATGAAGGCGATCAGCACGGCCAGACTCCAGACCCGCGACCATTCCCGCGTGTCGTCGCGCGTGAGGAAGCCTTGCCAGCGCTGGGCGACGGCACCGGCGTCGAACAATCCGCTGCGACCGATGCTGGCTGCGGCAAATGTTTCCTCGAGAAACGGGCGAAGCTCGCCGCGCATCCAAAGTGGAAACGGCAGGGAGAATCCGCGTTTCTTGCGGGTGGCGATGCCAGACGGGAGCACATCGGCGGCGGCCGCGGCGAGGGCGCTCTTGGGGTGACGCGGATCTGATTTGAACGCGGCGGGCTGATGCCAGAGCCACTCGACGAACGGCCGGTCGATGAACGGCACGCGGAGTTCGAGCGAGTGGTGCATACTCATGACGTCGCTGTCGCGGAGGAGCACGTCGGCCATGTAGGTTCGCAGCTCCCAGGCGCTCATCGTCGAGAAAGCATCGGCCCCGGGCAGATCGGCCGAGAGAGCCGCGAACTCGGGGTGAAACGGAGACCGGGAGTGGGCGGCGGCGCGAGCGTCGGGGTGGAGCAGGGTGGTGCGCCCGGCGGTGGAGAAGACGCGGCGTTGCAACGCGCCGAGGTGATGCAGCGAATGGGCGTGCTCCAAGAAATCGGCGAGCTTGCGGCGGCGGGTGTCACCGCGCCGAAGTTGCCGCAAAATTGCGGCGCGCAGCCCGGCCGGGAGCAGTCGCCAGCGGGGCAACCAACGGGCCAGCCGGGGCATGGCGCTGAACGAAGGATAGCCGCCGAAGAGTTCATCGCCGCCGAGCCCCGAAAGTACCGCGGTCACGCCTCCCGTGCGCGCGGTCTGGCTGGCGTAGTAGGTGTTGATCCCGTCGCCGGTCGGTTGGTCGAGGCTGCCGATGAGTTTCTCAATGTCGCCCGCGACCTCGCGGCCCGTCAGAATCCGGGTTTGGTGAACGGCTCCGATGTGGCGGGCGGTGGCTTCGGCGGCGGCGGTTTCCGAGAATTCGTTTTCGTCGAAGCCGATGGAAAACGTGCGCAACGCCTTGCCGGTCGCCCGTGACATCAGTCCCGCGACGACCGCGGAATCGAGTCCACCGGATAGAAATGCCCCGACGGGCACATCCGCCACGAGATGGGCCCGGATGGTGTCATCGAGCCGGACGCGAAGCTCGCCGATGAATTCCTCGCGGGTCGCGCAAATGCGCTCCGTCGGCGGGATGTGGCTGAAATCCCAGGCACTCGCGATCTCGAGCCGCCCCGCTTGGAACGTGGCGAACTCACCGGGCCGTAGGCTGAAGATCCCGCGGTAAATCGTGCGCGGCGCCGGCACGGCGAGCCAACCGAGGTAATCGGAGACGGAAAAAGGATCGATCTCGGCGCGGGTGATGCCCGAGGCGAGCAGCGCGTTAAGTTCCGAAGCGAAAATCAGCCGCGAGCCATCTTGGCGGTAGTAGAGCGGCTTGATGCCGAAGGGATCGCGCGCGAGGAAGAGCGAATGATCGGCGGCGTCCCAAACCGCGAAGGCGAACATTCCCCTCAACTTTGAGAGCACCGCCGACCGCCATTGCACGTAGGCCGCGAGCAGGACCTCCGTGTCGCACTCAGTGCGGAAACTCCAACCGTGCCCGGCTAGCTCGTGGCGAAGGGCGGCAAAGTTGTAGATCGCCCCGTTGAACACGAGGGTGAACCGGCCGTCTGGCGTGCGGATCGGTTGGTGGCCGTTGGCCGGATCGAAAATCGCCAACCGACGCATTCCCAGCGTCGCCCCGCCGCAGTCCTCGCGGCCCGCATAATCCGGTCCGCGACGGAGCATGGTATCACACATCCGATCCACGGCAGCAGCCCGGGCCTCCGGCGCGGTGTTGGGATCGATAAAGCCGGCGATGCCGCACATGTGAATGAAAACGGGTTGCGAAGTTGGGTGAACACGGCTTCGCCCCGTGACTTCCGGCGGTTAGTATTTTGAACTGCCGAACGTCGGTCTGAGACCATCGAATCGAAGCGCGTATAGCACGCCCGATCTATTTGAAAACAAGTAACCAATGAGGATGATGCAACCATCTTGAAAATGGGTATAATCACCTAGCGATCGAGGCTGAGATCATCGCCGCTTTTTCGGCCGAAACCAGCGACGCGACCATGAGCAGCGCAAAGTCGAGCGAGGTGCCGGCACCCCGGCCGGTCAGCAACCGGCCGTCGGCGACGGTGCGATGATCTGACAGGATCGCCGGCAACTCGGCGGCGACGGAAAAATGCGCCGTGTAACGCCGCCCGGCGAGCAGGCCGGCGTCGTGCAACACGGCCGGCGCGGCGCAAATCGCGGCGAGCCAGCGGCCGGCCTCGTGCTGGGCGAGGACGAGCGCGCGGATTCGCGGGTCGGCGCGCAGCAAGGCGACGCCCGGCCCGCCGGGCAGAAAGATGCAGTCGAAGTCACGGCCTGCGATCGCCGACAGCGTGGTGTCGGCGTGTAGGGTGAGGGCGCTGCGGCCCGTGACTTGAAGACAGTCGCCCAGCGCGGCGGTGACGACTTCGACGCCGGCGCGGCGGAGCAAATCGATGGGGGTGACGGCTTCGATTTCTTCAAAACCCTCGGCGAGGATTGCCAGAACAGTGGGCATGGGAGAAAGTTGGCGGTCATGGACGGCGTTGCCCACGGTAAATTTTTTGCAGGAAAGCGATTGGTGATTTTCGGCTGTGGCTATGTGGGCGCGGCGGTGGCGAAACAGGCGGTCGGGCAAGGGCTGGAAGTGATCGCGCTGACCCGAAACCAAGCCAAGGCAGACGCGCTCAAGGCCGACGGCGTGGCGCAGGTGATCGTCGCCGACCTCACCCGGGATGACTGGCACGGGCGCATCGCGGGCGGAGCGGACTTTGTTTTGAATTGCGTGAGCTCGGGCGGTGGTGGAATCGAGGATTACCGACGGAACTACCTTGAAGGCATGAACAGCGTGGTGACGTGGCTCCGGGGCACCCGGGCGGTCAGAGCCGCGGTTTATACCAGCAGCACGTCGGTTTATCCGCAGGACGGCGGGGTGCGGGTCGACGAGTCGGCGACGACGGGTGGAACCGAGCGGGCCGAGGTGCTGTTGGCGACTGAGCACACGCTGCTGGCGGCGGAAGACGCCGCGGTGACGCGGATTGTGCTGCGGCTCGCGGGGATTTACGGGCCTGGGCGCCATCACCTGCTGGAGCAGGTGAGATCAGGCGAAGCGGCGGGACGAGCGGAGTCGCATCTCAATCTGGCTTACCGGGAGGATATTGCGGCGGCGGTGTGGGCGGCTTGGCGGGCGCCGGAGGGCGCGAGGATTTACAATGTCGCCGACGACGGGGCGGCGACCAAGGGCGAGGTGGTGGCGTGGTTGGCGGCCCGGCTCGGTGTGGGTTTGCCCCGGTTTACCGGCGTGCCGGCAGGCGGGCGCAGGGCGGTTACGCCGGATAGGATTATCGCCAATGACCGTTTCAAGACCGAGCTGGGCTGGCGGCCCGGTTGCCCGACGTTTCGGGACGGTTACGAAAAAATCTTGTCACTTTAGGCGCAGGGCCGTCTCTCGACGGTTAACGTTCGAAACCTTCCACCCTTAATTTTTTCCCACTATGGCCGGCGTAGGCAAACTCCTCAAACAAGCTCAGAAAATGCAGCGCTCGATCGAGTCGCTCCAAAGCCAGCTGGCGGCGAAGGAAATCGACGTCGCGGCCGGCGGCGGTGCGGTGAAGATCAAGATCAACGGCGCGGGCCAGTTTACTTCGCTCGCGCTTGATCCGGAGTTTTTGAAGGAAGATGCGAAGCTCGTGAGCGACACCGTGCTCGCCGCCGTGCAGGACGCCGCCAAGCAGGCGAAGGACTTCAACGATGCCGAGATGCAAAAGGTGACGTCCGCGTTTCAAATGCCGGGCATGATGTAGGAATTTTCGGTTTTGGATTCCCGATTCTCGATGCCTGCGCAAGGCCTTGGGCCCCGAACCTTCCGGAGCCGCGATTCGGGCATCAACATCGAGCATCTCCATGACGCCCGCGTTTGAGCGGCTGCAAAAGCAGCTGAAACAATTACCCGGCCTCGGCTACCGCTCGGCGGAGCGCATCGCTTTGCATCTGCTTGTCGAAAAGCCGGCGCAATTGCCGGCCCTCGTCGACGCCCTTGAAGCGGCGGCCGCCGGCGTGCGCCGCTGCGAGCGCTGCGGGAATATTGCCGAAGGAGAAATCTGTGCGATCTGCGCGGATGAGCGGCGTGACCGGGCGGTGGTGTGTGTGGTGGAGCATGTGCCCGACCTTGTGGCGCTGGAGCGGAGCGGAGCGTATCGCGGCTGCTACCATGTGTTGCATGGAAAGCTTTCGCCGATCCACGGCATCGGCCCTGAACAGCTGAACCTGGCTTCGCTCCGGGCGCGGTTGGATGCGGGCGAGGTGACGGAGTTGATTTTGGCGCTGTCCAACGACGTCGAGGGCGAGGCCACCTGTCATTATCTCACCGAGCAGTTGCCCCCGGAGCGAGGGGTCAAGACCACGCGCATCGGCTTCGGTTTGCCGAGTGGCGGCGGCGTGCTTTACGCCGACTCGGTGACGCTGAAGAGCGCGTTGGACGGTCGGCGGAATTATTCGTGATTGCGGCGGGAAATTTTTCCGTTTCGATGACGGCGTTCGATGCGGGCGTAGTATACCGGTATTATGTGTGCTTCCCAAGCATGAGAAGCGGGTTCGATTCCCGCCGCCCGCACCAATCCCAAAACAAAACAAAAAGATGAAGACCTCAAAACAACTGTTTGTGATCATTGCGTTGCTCGGTGCCAGCTTCGCATTTGCCGCTGAAACCAAACCGGCCGCTCCTGCGGGTAAAAAAGGTGGCTGCTGCGTGAAGGCTGAAGCCGCCGGTGCTGCTTGCGCGCATCCGTGCTGCGTCGAGTCGGCCAAGGCCGGCAAGAACTGTGAGAAATGTGGCGGCACCAATGCCCCGGCCGCGAAGAAGTAAGGCAAGACTCAATTATTTTTTGTCCAAACCGCGCCCAACCGGGCGCGGTTTTTTTGTGGGCGAGAGGTTGGCTGCGCTTGCAGGGGCGAGAGGCTAGCGCGGGGGCGGTCCGGAGCCCGGGCCTTATTTTCTTTGCGGCGCGCGCTTCGGTGCGGCGGCTTGACGGGCGCGGAGAGCGGCAACGCGGGCATTGACCTCGGCTTCTAAGGCCACGGCGTCGTGGTTCACCACGCGGCCGAGCTCCACGGTTTTTTTGCCGCCGATGTAGACGGCGGCGAGGTTGCGACTGCTGCACGCGAATACCAGCGTGGCGGCGACATCCCAGACCGGACCCGTGCCGGGCTCGCCGGGGTCGACGACGAGGAAATCGGCAAACTTGCCCACCTCGAGACTGCCCACGTGGCGGGCGACGCCGAGCACCTCGGCGGTCTTGAGGGTGTGAAGGCGTAACAGATCGATCGGCTGGAGACCGCTGGCGTTTTCATTGCGCATCCGCAGGGCGTAAAGACCGAGGCGCACGTTTTCGAACGGATCGGAAATGTCGGCGCTGGCTTGGCCGTCAACGCCCATGCCGACGCGGAGGCCGGCGGCGAGGTACTTTTCGATTTTGGGCAGACCGGAGGCGAGGCGACCGTTGGAGAGGGGATTCCAGATCATGGCGACACCGGCGGCCGCGGCTTCGCGGAGAATGGTTTCATCGGGGTGGATGAAGTGGGCGAACGACATGCCGGGAAAAACACCGCCGGCAGCCTTGTAACGTGGCCAGAGGGCGCGGTCAGCGACTTGGGAGGCCGAGGGTTCGAGGTAGTGCGTTTGGATCGGCAGGTTGAGTTTGCGGGCGAAGGCGATTTCGCGCTCGAGCACGCCGGGGCCGCGGTAAACGCCGGCCGCGTTGATCGCGACGCCGAGGAGCGCGCGGTCGGCGCGGGGCTGGACCTGCGAAAGAATCGGTTCAATTCGGGCGAGCCACGTGGCGTCGTCGGCGCGGGCGTCGTTCACCCACGCAAAGATGAAGCGCTGGGGAGTGGCGAGGCCGGCCTCGAATTGCTCGAGGTAGAACGAGAAATCGCCGCCAAAAAAATGGGAGTGGTTATAGGTCGTCGTGACGCCGTGGCGCAGTTGGTCGTAGGCCCCGTGTTTCGTGTAAGCGGCGAAATCACCGGCGACAAAGTGTTGGCCGTAGGTGAAGTGCAGCGCGTTGAGCCATGCTTCCAGTTCGGTGGCGGGGCCGATGCCGCGAAACGCACTTTGCCAAAGGTGGCTGTGACCGGAGATGAATCCGGGCATCGCGATGCGGCCGCTGAGATCGACGGTGGCAAAGCCCGGCGCGGCGCGCGCCGCAGCGACCGTGGGATCGCCCGAGCCGTCGCCGGTGCCAATGGCGGTGATCAAGCCGGCGCCGGAGACGAGCAGATAAGAGTCGGAGAGCGGGGCGTTGTTTGCCTCGGACAACGTGAGCAAGGTCGCTCCGCGGTAGAGCGTGGCGGCGGTCGCGCCGGGGCTGCAGACAAGGGAAATAACGATAACGAGGGCGAGGACGAAACGAGGCATGGAGGAAACGGGTCGAAGATTGCTTGCGTGGTCACCGCGCGCTTGTGGGCGGAGCCTCGGGCGGGACCGCTGCGCCCGTTTTTTCGACCGGCGATGTGAAGAGGTAACGCCACACGGCTTCGTGCAGGAAATTGCCCGCGGCGTCCTTGGCTGATGCAGGGCCGGGCGTGATGGAGCTGTGAGCGCGTTTGATGTCGCCGTTGACGTCAAAGCGGGTGGTGAGCCGCCGTGAGTGGCCGTAAGGCGGGGTGGCCGATTCGACGTCCACAATCGGACCGAAGCGGTTGAGACCGAGCATGAGCCACGAGCGCGGGTAGTGGTTGCCGGGCCAGCCGTCGTCGAGGACGTGGGTAAAACCAAAAATACGCTCGGGCGGCGTGGCCGAGGGAAAACCCTGCCAGCTTTCGTGTTGGTCGCGCGGACCGCAGAAGGCGACGACGCGGGCGACGCGTTGGTGGACGGCGAAACGCGTGGCGCTGGTCGCGCCGTGGGAAGCGCCGGACATGATGACTTTTTCCCAGAGCAGGTCGTTGCCGGCGGCGTTGATGAATTGTTCCCAGCGGCCGGCCGGGTGAGTTTTCGCAAGGTGCCGGACGAATTGGAGCGCACGTTCCTTCATGCCATCGGGCTTGGGGATCGCGCAGAGCGGGGAAAAATCTTCGCCGGTGGTGGCCTCGAGGCGCAGCTTCCCTAGGGTCGTGCCGTCATCACGGGCGGCGGTGGGGATCAGGCCGAACCATTTGTTGGCGTAGTGGACTTGGATCGCGTGCAGGCCGTAGTCGCCGAGCCGATCAAAGAGCGGGGCTTTGTAATCCATCAGCCAGATCACGAGTTGGCCGCGCGGGGTGACGCGGGTGTCGACGACGGCGTGCTGGAGGTCCTGCGGTTTGCCGGCTTTGTCAGCGAAGACGAAGCCGATCTCAGGATGTTCGCGGGCGCGCGAATCGATCTCGTGGGCGCGGGCGGTGAGGTGAAAACGTTGGGGCGCGGGGTCGGCGGCGAAGACGAAGCCGGCGGTCGCGAGGAGGAGAATCGGGAGTCGTAGCATGGGAGGAGAAGTTAGACCAACGTCCCTAAGTTTCCGGCGTTGGTCTGTGCGAGGTGCGCGAAGCTCGCGGTGGCGATCCGGATGGATTGCTTCGTCGCTGCGCTTCTCGCAATGACAGTCTGGTTAGCCGCGGACGGGTTAGGCGAGCAGTTGGGCGATGGCGGTGTGCATTTGCGTTTCGGTATCAGGATCGCAGAAGGCGACTTCGACTTCGTAGCCGCCGTTGGGGAACTCGGCGCGCGTGGGAATATACCAAGGGCCGCCGTCGCCATACGCGGCGACCGCGACGGGGCGGCCGGGGCGGAGAGATTGGGCGTGGAGTTGATACTCGAGGAACGACTCGGCGGGCAGGTGCAGCAGGGCGATGTCGTCGAGATGCAGCGCGCTGAGGAGAAACGGGACGCGTTGCGCGCACCGCTCCAGCAGCGCGAGGCGAAAGGCGGGGATGATGCGGCGCACCGGGAGCGCGGTGGCATCGGCGAGTTGGCGGCGCAATGCGACCGGGTCGAGGTCGGGGTGGGGCCCTGCGTGCACATCGGCGGTGCGCCATGAGACGTTTTTCAATGGCACCGGACGAAGCGTGGCGTCGGCGGCGACGATGCCCCGGTAGATGCGTTCGGTGAGGCGGACGCGGGCGGCGGGTGAACCGTCGTTGTATTTGCCGGGGGCGATGTTGCCCGCGCAGCCGGTGAAATAGAGGTGCGTGCAGCCAGGCTCCTCGCGCTGGCGCTGCTTGCGGGCGAGGCCGACAAAATCGGCGGTCACCCGGCCGTCGCCGTAAAAGCTCATCGGGTGCGTCGCGTAATAGTGGAGAGCGGCGATTTTCTCGGTGCGGTCGTAGAACGCGACGGTGCGCAGGAGCGGGTCGATCGGGCCCTCGGGTAACGCGATGAGTTCGGGGTCCACGCATTTGCTGCCGCGCATTTTTCCGACGCGGCCCTGGGCATCGCGAGCCATGCGGCGATTGGAGGCGACTTGGGCGATGAGCGCGGTGCCGCTCGCGACGTGCGTGACCGGGCGGGCACGGGGCAAGGCGGCGGTGACGGCGGCGCGGGCGGCGACGAGGCAGCGTTGAAAGAAAGCGGGATCAAACGTGGGCGGCAGATCGGGCTGCGTCGCGACGAGGGCTGCGGTGGCTGCGCAGACGAACAAGGCGTTGTGCTGGTGGACGCATTGCAGGGCGACGCGGTCGGGCGTGGTGCCGGCGGCCTCGGCGAGCGCGGTGCGCCACGCGAGGTGGGAGGCGTTGAGAATGCCGGTCCAATCGACCGCGCAGAGCACGATGGGCGCACCGGCGCCGAGGAGTACAAGGCCGATGGCTTCGAGGGAATCATCGACGGCTTCGACGGGCTTGATCCAGCCACCGCAGAGCGAGTGGCCGACGGGCGGTGTGACGTCGAAGCGGAATGAGGCGAGGCGGAGTTGGCCGGTGGCGCTGGCGGCGCTCGCGGCCTGGAGCAACGAAGGCGAAAGCGCGGCGGCGGCGGTGGCGGCAGCGGTGTGGCGGAGGAAATGGCGGCGGTTGAGCGGGGGCATTTTTTTTAAAGAAGTTTAACGGGGCGGAAAGAAAGATGAGAGAGATCTCAACTGATGAGCAAGAGGCGGGCCGGGTCGCCGGGGCGGGTGGCGGGGGCGCGGTGGACGCAGGGTGGGACGGCGTTGCCGGGGTAGTCGGTGGCGATGCGCCAGAGATTGAAGTGGCCGAAGGAGTAGGGCTGGGCGCCGGGCGCGGGGGCGTAGTGGAGGTCGTAGCAGTGCTCGTTGAGGAAGGTTTTGAAATCGTCGTCGTCGGGGCCGCCGTAGATTTTCAAGAGTTCGGCGCGGAGGGCGGGGTCGTCGACCTTGCGGCGGGCGTCGGCGGGTCGCAGGCCCTCGCTGGGCGGGCCGGAATAGGTGCAGAGCCAAGTGTAGGCCTCGATGGGGGCGCTGTCGGCGTGGTAGGAAAAAACGTCGGTCTTGATCGGGCCGGGTTCTTCGTCGCGCGGGTAGCCGTGAATGCAGTTGAGGACGGGATCGAGGTCGTGGTCGCGGAGGAGGCGCAGATCGGCGAGCATGTGCTCGGCGGCGACGCGGCCACCGGGGCTCAAGGGCACGGCGAGCAGAACGGCCTCATCGAGCGTGGTGATTGCCTCGCCGTTGCCGTCGCCGAGGAGGCTCACGACCTCGGCAAAGTCACCAGGTAGCGAGCGCTCCCAACAGAGGGCGTTGATGCCGTGGGCGAGGGGCGTGGTGGCGAGTTCGTGGAAACTATGCACCTGCAACACGCAGGATTCGCTCGGCGTCACGGCCGCTCGCGCACGAGTTTACCCGCTTTGAGATAGACGACCGGCACGCGATGCATGCGGGCAGACTTCACGGCCATTTTCCGCGCATCGCGCAGTGATTTGAGGATATCCGCCGTGCGGCCATCGGGTCTGACGCTGCCAATAATCGGTGGAGGGGAGGCTTTCACGGCTTGGTTGAAATCAAGATTGGAGCGGAGCCGCTGACGTCAAACACGGATGAGGTATCGGAAAGGGGTTGGTAGTGGTTTCTAAAGTTCGCCCAACTACGAGGAAATCGACGCCGCACATCGGCTTCCGGCACAGTGTGTCCACCCGACCGCACGCGGGCAGCGACGCGCTCCAACGAGAGCCGCACGTCGTCGAGTTTTAGGTAGATGATCTCAATGCGATAGCCCGCTTTCTGCCAGGTCTGGAGCCGCGGCAAGTAGGTGAGCCCGCTCAAGGTGCTCTCGAAGGCGAAGTCGTTGCCCCCGGCGGAATGGCGGTCGAGTTCCGACAGAAACAAACGCCCAGCTGCCAATTGGGCTCCCCGAGGATCTAGTGGGGACAAACCAGCAGCGAGAAGGTCGGCGTTGACGAAGCCGACGATCGAGTCGCGGGGAAGAAACGTCCGGGCGAAGGTGGTCTTACCTGCTCCGTTCGGGCCGGCGATGATGAGGCAACGTGGCATCTAGCGATGCTCTCGATATATCGTGCCCTTACGCACCGACGTGTTGGCGAATTTCATTCTCGGCGACCGACCACGAAACGGTGGCTCCGGGGTTTTGGCGGTAGGTCGCTACCCGAGATTGGACCAATTGTTGCTCCTCGGCCGACAGGGGCGAGGCGGAGTCGATAGCATCCAATTGTGAGGGGAACTTCTCGCGGTTCGCCGCAGTGAGTGCGGGCAACTGCGCGAGGATTTCGGTCGTGCTCATCTCTCAGGAAGAAAAACCGGAGCGTGGCAGCGTGCAAGCCCGTGGTGAGCGGAACCCGTTCGCAAGGGCGTGCGAGTGGTGGCGAGTTCGTGGAAACTGCCGACGTGGCGGATGCAGGGGGCGTCGGTGGGCTGGGGAACGGAGGACATGCGGTGGGCGAAACGTTGGCCGGTACGAAATAGGAGGCGAGCCCGTTGGAAGCCCCGTGGTCGAAAACAGAGGTTGCCCGTGAACGACGCGAAGGGACGCGAAAGGAGGTAGAGAGAATCGTGCCCACGGAACACACGGAAAACACGGAAACGAGAAGGTGAGTTTGCCGGCGAAGGTAGAGCGGAAGACGAGCGGGGCGAGTGGGAGAAGAGGACCGTATGCCTCATGTTTTATAAGGGACTTAAGGCGCCCGTGCCCGCACTTGCCAAAAGCGAGCGAGCGTCTTCGATTTCCGAACGCGTCCCTTGCAAGTGTCGATCTGGCCGAAGAGGCGCTGGCCCTTCCCGCGGCGGAACGCGAGACCCTTGCCCGTCTGCTGCTCGAAAGCATCTCTCCGGACCGGCGCAGCGATGAGGAGATTCGTAAAGAGCTGAATTCCCGCCTCGCCCGTTTGCAGTCGGGTGAGGACAAGGGACTGACGTTTGATGCGGTCTTTGGCGAACCGGCATGAAGGCGGTATTCAGCGGATAAGAAAATCCCGGAGATTTGCCCGCGAAAGACGCGAAACGACGCGAAAGGAGGCAAAGAGAATCGTGCCCGCGGAACACACGGAAAACACGAAAACGAGAAGGTGAGTTTGCCGGCGAAGGTATGTGCTCGGGCTGGTGCATGAGCGGCGACACCCCGATTTCCTGAAAAGCGCCTTCCTTAAGGGGCGAAGCAAACAAGGAGAACAAATGCTTCCGTGAGAATCTGGGTGCCGATTGAGCCGAATAGTTGGTCGAGTTTCACGCTGCGCCGGACATCGTTTCGAAGGCGAGGCGGATGGGTTGCTCGCCGGGGGCCAAATAATTGAGCCGCTCGAATCCGATCACCCGGCCTTGCCGGTCTTTCATGAGGATGACCTCGTCGCCAGTTTCCTCGCAGATGTATTCCGACTGCGGCGCGCCAAACCACACGGTGAGCGTGTGGCCGGTGGGATCGTGGAAAATGTTCAAGTCGGCTATGGCGCGGCGAGGTCCGAAAGAGTGCGGCGTCGGTCTCAGCCCGCAGTTGCGAGCTGGGCGACGAGGGGGTGATCTTTATCGAGCTTGCTCACCGCCATCACAGTGAAGCCGAGGATGTGGCCGGCTGCGTCCACGCGCTCCATGACGGCGTCCTGGTCGGTTTCGCGGAGGTAGCCGGGCGCATCGGAGAAGCGCACTTCGAGGAAGTCACCTTCACGGTCGAACCAGACTTTTACGGATTGGGCCATCGAGCAGACCGGCTACCGCTTCACGCTGCGCCTGACATCGTTTCGAAGGCGAGGCGGATGGGTTGCTCGCCGGGGGCCAGATAATTGAGCCGCTCGAAACCGATCACCCGGCCTTGCCGGTCTTTCATGAGGATGACCTCGTCGCCGGTTTCCTCGCAGATGTATTCGGACTGCGGCGCACCAAACCACACGGTGAGCGTGTGGCCGGTGGGATCGTGGAAAATGTTCAGGTCGGCCATAAATGGGTTCCTTCCTTAATCGCGTCGGTCGGGTAGGCGGTGATGAGAAATCCGGTGTCGTCCTGCCGTCGGGTGACGGCACACACCCAGCGCCCGGTGCGTTGAGTGCGATAGAACAAAAGCACATTTTCGTCACTGCGGCTACGGCGGATTTCCTCAGGGGCCTCCAAGGTGGCTTGCACATCGGCTTCGTGCCCGGCCATGACGGGATGTTTAACGGTCGTGATGAGCCGCCAATAACGCCGGGTGACCCGCACGGTGAAGCCGAGCGGAGTCACGCTGGAGAAAAGAATTTCGTCATCGGGATTCACATTAACGGACGAACGTGCCTTGGGTGTCGCCGGGGTGGGCGCGGGCTAGGGCCACTAGCGTTTCGAGGATTTCGCGGACTTCGGGTTCTTTGGCGCGGGTGAATTGCTTCGTGAGTTCGGTGGACGTGATCGGGTGGGTGGCGGCTACTAGGGCGGACTCGATGGCTTTGGCGCGTTCGGCCATCGTCTTGGGCCATGGGATTTTCGATTTTGGATTCTTGATTTTCGATTTCCCAGAGGAAGCGGCAGCGGGCTCGGCGTCGGTGAGGGCGAGGGAGGATTGCTTGGTGCCGGCGAAGAGGGGTTTTTGATAATCGGGGCGGAGCCAGCGGATGTGGCCTTGGGCTTCTTCGGCGGCGCGCTGGGTATTGAGGGCGACGACGCGTTCGAGGATCTCGGCGTCGGTGAGGGGCCAGGGCCAGCCGTAGGCGTCGGCCACGGCGGCGTCGAGGTCGTCGTGGAGTTGCTTGAGGGTGGAGACGAGCGCGGCTTCGTGGAGGGCTTTGTCTTTGGTTGTGAGGGCTTCGCCGGCGCGGACCTTTTCGAGGACGTTGTAGATGTCGGTGAGGCCGAGGCCGTGCTTCGCTTGGGCGCGCTTGCGGTGGGCGTCGAGTGAGTCGGCGAGGGCGCGGATCCTCGCCTTCTGCATTTCGGTGCAGTCTGGAAAAGGGAAGGGATCGAAGCAGCGGGTTTTGTTGTATACTGGGCGGTCCTCAAGTGTCCCGCCAGCAGCCAAGGAATAGACGGCATGGATGCGGCTACTAAGAGTCCCCAGATGAAATGCATCAGACGAACCAAACGCGACAAGTCGATGCTCGGGCAAGGTGCCGCCATCGACCAATATGAACAGACGGTGTTTTGATGTTTCCGCGGTCGCGATAAAGCGACCAAGCCCGGCAATCATGCTGCGCATTTGGGGCATGACCTCGCTGAAAAGCCACCACCGCTCGCGGCGAGACGCGCGGCGGTTGCTGTCGCGCTCCGGCTTCACCTTTGCCAGTAACTGTTCGTAGGCGTCAGGGGCAGCCTCGCGCGACTGTTCGGCGGTTAGCCCGAAAAAATCGATAACTCTCATCCCTCGCGGTGACCCAAGTAGGTCTTCGCCGTTTAGAATTGGGCGCAGAATACGGGGTGAACCATTAATTCCCGAATCGGGCTCCACGAGAAAACCGCGCCCTCCCAACATCGTGCCGTTGCTACTGAGACCCACGTTGGATTTCAGAGGAAGAACGTCCTCCAATTCGGCGCCGATATTCAGGCCTGAGCCTATCCGGCCATGAAGCGCAATAAGAGCGACTAGCGAAGATCCATCCTCTTGCGGTGTTTCGGAACTGACGATTAACAACTCTCCCGCAAAGGCTGAGGGATCCGGTGGAGGTGGTTCGTGTAGAATTCCGCCTTCACTGGCTGGATGTCCGAGACCGCCAACGGTCATTGCGATACGAACCGCAGCACCGTCTGCGGTATCGACCCATGGATGATCCGGTATCGCGAAACGAAGTGAGAGTCCTTCCATGAGTGCGTGCTTTACTACGCGTCGGTTGAATGTTTGCCGGATCGAATTGGTAGTGATGAAGCCGAAGCGTCGAGTCCGACCGGCCAATGTCTCTTCGGCCGCTTTGTGCCACCAATACATTACTAGGTCCGCGCTCTCCGGAACCTCTGGATAAGCCGCACGAAGGGTTTCGGTGTAACCGTCTCCGAGGTCTTCTCGGATTTTGCCTTTCCCAATAAATGGAGGGTTGCCGACAATGAAGTCGGCTTGAGGCCAAGCGGCGGGGTGAGGGTTGACGAAGGTGTCGAGCGGGCGGACGGCTTGTTCGTTGGCGATTTCACGGCCGGTGACCGGATCGGTCTTAAAGGTGCGGCGGTCCCAGACGAACTTGGTTTTGCCGTCGGGGCCTTTTGCGAAGTCCTTTTTGTCGTAGGCGAGGACGGCGTCGCGGCACTCGATGTTGTTGAATTTTTTGAGGACGGGCTCGGCCGGGGACGTCGCGCCGTGGACGCGGAAGTGCCATTGGAGGTAGCCGATCCAGAGGACGAGTTCGGCGAGGGCGGCGGCGCGGGCGTTGAGCTCGATGCCGAGGAATTGGTGGGGATCGACGGTGGCGCCCTGCAGGTTGAGGAAATCGGTGTCGTCGCCGAGGTCGCGGAGGAGGTTGATGACTTCGCCTTCGAGGCGCTTCATCTGCTCGAGGGCGACGTAGAGGAAGTTGCCGGAGCCGCAGGCGGGATCGAGCACGCGGACGGCGCAGAGCTGGGCGTGGAATTTGGTGACCTCGGCTTTGGCGGCTTTGAGATCGCCGCGCTGGGCGAGGGTGACGGCGGCGATGCGGACGGCGGACCACTCTTCGCGGAGGGGCTCGATCACAGTCGGAAGGACGAGGCGCTCGACGTAGGCGCGCGGGGTGTAGTGGGCGCCGAGCTTGTGGCGTTCGTCGGGCGAGAGGGCGCGCTCGAGGAGGGTGCCGAAGATGGCGGGCTCGACGTGGCGCCACTCGAGGGCGGCAGCTTTGCGGAGCAGGCCGAGCTGGGTGCCGGTGACGGGGAGGGCTTGGGCGGAGGCGAAGAGGCCACCGTTAAAATAGAGGAGCTTCTTCTTGAGGAGGCCGGAGAAGCGGCCCTGGTTCATGTCCTCAAAGAGAAGTTCCAGCATCGGCACGAAGGCGCCGGTGTCGGCTTTCACGGAGTCGAGGAGGTCGCGAAAGCCTTCTTTCGGCAGCAGGCCGACGTCTTCGGCGAACATGCAGAAGAGGCAGCGGGAGAGGAATTCGGCGACGAGCTTGGGCTCGTGGCGCTGCTCGAAGGATTTGGCGAGTTCGGCCAAGTAGCCGGCGACCTCGCGGGTGACGGCGGCGGCGCGTTTGGCGGGGTCGAGGGCGAGCGGGGTGGTCCAGACGAGGCGGAGACGTTCGCAAAGATCGGGGTGGGCGAGGTCGCGGAGCTTGATGCGGTGCGAGCGGGCGTCGGGGAACGGGAGATAGTTTTTCCCTTTCTGGGTGAAGTCGGCGTAGAGCTCGATGACGTGGCCGACATCGACGACGATCAGGAACGGCGGAGGGTTTTCGCCGTCGGGGAGGGAGCGGGCGTAGCGGTCGGCTTGGCTGAGGGCCTCGAGCATCGCGCGATCCCAGGCGGCGGAGCCCCGGGTGATTTTGGCGGACTTGGGCGCGTCGTCGGTGAGGTCGAAGGAGAGTTCGGCGGGCTCGGCTTTGGCGGAGGCGTATTGTTTGGCTTCGAGGACGAAGCAGTCGCGTTTGTAGAGATCGATGCGGCCGGTGGTGGTCTTGGTGGAGCCGCGATGGTGGAAGGTAACGGCGCGCTCAAAGACGTAGGCGTTGGACTCGGTGGCTGGGCCGGCGGGATCGGGGCGGCCGACACCGAGGAGGTCGCAGAGTTCGGAGAGGAAGAGAACGTAGTTGGCGCGCTCGGCGGCCTCGGCCCTTGACCAGCGGCTGATGAAGGTGGCGACGGTAGCCTCGGAAGCGGCGGGAGGGGCGTCTGGCATGGGTGCGGAACGAAGAGAAGACGGGCGGGCGGGGGCGGGGCAATCCCGCAGTCGGCTAGGATGGACAAAGTTAGGCGGGCAAAGGGCCGCGCGGGAGCATTAATCTCGCGATCGCCCAAGGTGGGCGGGCCGGGTCGGTCGCTATGGAGCAGGCCGGGGGTGCGCTGAATTTCAAAACTTGGGGAGGAAAGCAAAAAGAGGCTCGGGGGGACACGTCCTCAAAATGTCTTTGCGAGGAGTCCTGCTCCGCGGGACGACGAAGCAAACTAGCTGGATCGCTACGGCCCGCGGTTGCGGGCCTCGCGATGACAAGCATGGTGAAGGCGGGCGCTACGGGAGTTCTTGGAGGCGGATGCGGCGGTATTCCATTTGGCCGCGGTCGCCTTCGAGGCCGATGGGGCCGGTGGCGGGGACTTTTTGCGCGGCTTCGAGGATCTCGCCGTTGCAGGTGCTCACCGCGACGCCGTCGGTGACGGTGATCACGATCTCGTTCCAATCGAGCGCGCGGTAGCGCTGGAGTTTCGAATAGGGGCCGGCGAGGAGGTAGTCGCGGCATTGGAGCTGGGGGCCGCGCACGTAGATGCCGCTGTCGGCGTTGGGCGTGGCGCGGAATTCGAGTTTCAAAACGAAGTTTTTGGGAAACTCGCGGGTGGTCCAGAGCTGTTGCACGCGGCGGCCACCGGGAGGCGCGGTCACAATGAGGCGGCCGTTTTTGGCGACGAAGCGGGAGTCGGGGCTGGCGGTGAGGCCGTCGAAGGCGACGGGGTCTTTCACGATCGGCCAGTGGGGCGCGGCGATATCGGCGGCTTGGATGCGGCGGACGGTGGCGAGGTCGCCGTCGGTCGAAGGGCGGTAGCCCCAGCCGGTGAGATCACGGCCGTTGAAGAGGCTCACGAAACCGGGCTCGGGCGTGAAGGAGTCGGGCTCGCGTTCGGTGAAGCCGAGCGTGGCGAAGACGGGCCGGAGGGCGGCGGCGAATTTCGTGTAGCCGGCGGCGTTGGGGTGAAGCAGATCGGGAAACTCGGCGGCGGAGGCATCGTTTTGCGCGTCGGCGAACAGTTTCCAAGTGTCGAGGAAGGTGACCTGCGGTTGGTCGAGCGTAGCTTCGAGGAAGAGTTGATTGACGCGGCGGATGAGGAAGGCGGGGCGTTGCTTGGTGGCGGAGCTGGGCATCACGGCGCAGAGCACGACGGGGAGAGCGGGGTCGTGGGCGTGGAGCGCGGCGAGGATGAGGCGGAGGTTGGCGGCGACGGTCCACGGTGTGGCGTTTTCCTCGAGGTCGTTGGTGCCGATAAGGAGGACGACGGCGGACGGGTTGAGCGAGAGCACGTCTTCGCGGAGACGGAGCAGGACGCCGCGGGTGGTGTCACCGCTGATGCCGCGGTTGGCGACTTTGACGCCGGGGAACGAAGTCGTGAGGGCGTCTTTCCAACCCTGAGTGATGGAGTCGCCCAGAAAGACGACGGCGCGCTGGTCCTGCGCGATCTGGTCGGCCCACGCGGTGCGGCGTTCGGTCCAGAGTTTTTGGAACCACGGATAGCGGCGAATCGGGCCGGCGCCGGGGAGACCGTCATCGGACGCGGGCAGGGCGAAGCGGGAGGGAGCGGTGGTCGAGCTAGTGGCGGGCGACGGGGCGGCCGGAGGCGTGGGCACAGGAGGCGCGGTAGCGCAGCCGGCGAAGGTGAGGGCGAGCAGGGCGAGGAGCGGGGTGGGGCGCATGGGGATGGGAGAAGAAAGAAGGAGAGAGGAGGGGAGAAAGCGTAAGAGAAAGAGGAAAGAGTAAGAGAAAGATTTTCAGAGGTGGGGCCCACGGAACACACGGAATACACGGAAAGGGACCGGAGTGGGGACCCGAGAACGATGCGGAAGGCGGGGGAGGGGCGGGCGAGGCGACGGGGGAGAAAGAGAAAAGATTAAGCGAAAGATTTTCAGAGAGGGGCGCTTGGGGCGCAAAAAAGCCCGGGCGTTTTGGGCTCGGGCTGGGAGACAGGAAGGAAGCCCGATGGGGACATCGGCCTCCACCCTGGCGGACCACCTTTAGCGGACGACGCGGGCGCCGCCGCCGGCGATGGCTTTTTCCACTTCCTTGCGGGTGGCCATCGAGGTGTCGCCGGGGGTCGTCGAAGCGAGGGCACCGTGGGCCGCGCCGTATTCGACGGCTTTCTGGGCGTCGTTGAACTCGAGGAAACCGAACTGCACCCCGGAGGCAAACGAGTCACCGCCGCCGACGCGGTCGAGGATCTCGAGGCCGGGATACGGCTTGCTCTCGTGGAATTTGCCGGCGTGCCAGAGGATGGCGGACCAGTCGTTCTTCGTGGCGGTGATGACGTGGCGCAGCGTGGTGGCGGCGACCTTGAAGTTTGGGAACTCCTTCACGGCGGTCTCGATCATGGCCTTGAACGCATCGGTTTCGATGTGGCCGAGGGTTTCCTGGCCCGCGACGGCGAAACCGAGCGAGGCGGTGAAGTCCTCTTCGTTGCCGATCATGACATCGACGTATTTGGCGATCTCGCGGTTGACCTCCTGGGCCTTCTTGAGGCCGCCGATGGTCTTCCAGAGTGAGGGGCGGTAGTTCAAATCGTAGCTGACGATCGTGCCGTATTTGTTGGCGGCTTTAACGGCCTCGACGGTGACTTCGGCGGTGGAGGCGGAGAGCGCGGCGTAGATGCCGCCGGTGTGAAACCAGCGCACGCCGAGTTTGCCAAAGATGTGATCCCAATCGATGTCGCCAGGCTTGATCTGCGAGGCGGCGGTGTTGCCGCGGTCGGGATTGCCGACGGCGCCGCGGATGCCGAAGCCGCGCTCGGTGAAGTTGAGGCCGTTGCGGACGGTGCGGCCGATACCGTCGTCTTCGCGCCACTTGATGAAGTCGGTCGCGACGCCGCCCTGCATGATGAAGTCTTCGACGAGGTGACCGACCTCGTTGTCAACGAACGCGGTGACGACGGCGGTTTTCAAGCCGAAGCATTTGCGGAGACCGCGGGAGGTATTGTATTCGCCGCCGCCTTCCCAGACCTGGAAGTTCCGCGCGGTGCGGATGCGGCCCTCGCCGGGATCGAGGCGAAGCATGACTTCGCCGAGGGAGATTTGGTCAAAGGCGCAGGAGGAGGCGGGTTTGATTTGGAGGCTCATAATGGGAGGGAGATGGAGAAAGAAGAGGATGGGTTAACCACGAAATACACGAAACACACGAAAGCCGGAGAACTGCCCACGGAACACACGGAATACACGGAAGAAAACTGAAGATTAGTTTCTGTGTAGTCCGTGTGTTCCGTGGGCAAAACGGTTTTAGATCGTGACGGTTTTGAAGGAGGCTGCGTCCCAGAGCGGGAGGCCGGCTTCGGCGGCGATTTCGTTGAAGGCGGCGACCTCGGCGGTGCTGAAGAGCAGGCCGCCGGCGGCGGCGACGTGCTTCGCCCAAGAGGCTTCGAGTTGGCCGGGCAACATGCACTTTTCGTTACCGTGCCCGAGGACGTCGGCGATGACGGCCTTCACGTTGTCCGATTGGTTGCGGCCCTTGGCGAAGGCGCCGCCGCTGATCGCGTCGGGGTGGATGACTTGGAAGAAGAAGCAGCACGTGCCCTTGTCGCCCTCGGCCTCGGCCCAGCGGTTGCGGAGAGTCGGAAGCGAACCGCCGATGAAGCCGCCGACGATTTCGTTGATCAGCGAAAGACCGTAGCCCTTGTGCGCGCCGAACGGGAGAAGCGAGACGGCGAGATTGGCGTCGGTGGTGGGATTGCCATCTTTGTCCACGGCGGCGAGCGGCGGGAGCGGTTTGCCCTCGCGCTTGAGTTGTTGGACGCGGCCCATGGCGACGACCGACGTGGCCCAGTCGATGACGATGGGATAGCCGATAGCGTCGGTGGTGGGGAAGCCCCACGAGTGCGGATTGGTGCCGAGGGTGGCGAATTTACCGCCGAAAGGGACGACCTCCGCGAGCGCGGCGGTGCAGTTCGTGTAGGCGATGTAGCCCTTCTTCGCGGCGTCCATCACGTAGCCGCCGCCCCAAAGGTAGTGGAAGGCGTTGTCGACGGAGACGGTGCCGACGCCGTATTGGTCGGCGAGGCGGATGGCTTCGTCCATGGCGCGGAAGGCGGTGGACTGGCCGAGTTTTTTATTGGCGTTCCAAATCTTCGCCGCGGGGAAGCGGGACGCTTTCTCCTCGATCTGGGCGCCGGGGACGCAGCCCTTTGAGCCGGAGCCGAGGAAGTGGTCCAGGTGGAGAGCCTTGAGGCCGTTGTGGGTGCGGATGCCGTGGCGGGAGGCCTCAGCGCAGAAACGCGCGCCTTCAGCGGACTCGTCGGCATGGAAGCCGCGGTGCTGATACGCGGCTTGGACGAGGGCGTTGTGCTGGGACTCGGGGACGACGTGGAAAAGTTCGGGCATGGGATTCGGGTGAGCTGAGAGTTGAGGGAGGGAGGTGGGAGCGCGCTTGCGCGCGATGAAACGCCTGCAAATGAGACGTCAGACGACCTTCTTGACGGGGACCTCGGGGTTGATCTGGGCGAGGGGTTTTTCGCCGTGCATCGCGAGGATGAGGTTCTTCACCGCGGCAGTGGCTTGGCGGACGACGCTCTCGTAAGTGCGCGAGCCGACGTGCGGGGTGACGACGACGTTGGGCAACTTGAGCAACGGGTGATCGGGGGTCGGCGGCTCTTCGTCGAGGACGTCGGTGCCGTAGCCGCCGACCTGGCCGGACTTGAGGGCTTCGACCATGTCGGCCGTGTGGACGATCTCGCCGCGGGCGCAGTTGAGGATGAGCACGCCTTTTTTCATCTTCGGAAACGACTTCGCGCTGATCATGTCGCGGGTCTCCGGGGTCAGGTTGGTGTGGAGCGAAATGTAGTCGGAGGCGGCGTAAATCTCGTCGAGCGAGGCGGCGCGTTTGACGTTATGGGCGGCGGCGAATTTCTCGTCCCAGTAAACATCGAAGGCGATCACGTTCATGCCAAACGCGCGGGCGCGGATGGCGACCTCTTTGCCGATGCGGCCGAGGCCGACGATGCCGATGGTTTTTTCGAGCAACTCGTGGCCGGTCTTGCGTTTCCAACCGTTGGCGCGGGTGGAGTCGGTGTGGAAGAGCAGGTTCTTCTCGAGGGCGAGCAGCAAGAGGAACGTGTGCTCGGCGACGGTGGTGTGATTGACGCCGGGAGTGAAGAGGAGCGGGAGGCCGAACTCGGTGCAGGACTTCACATCGATCTTGTCGACGCCGATGCCGTATTTGCTGATGACTTTGAGTTTCGGGGCGGCTTTTTCCAGGACCTTGCGGGTGATGAGATCGTCGCCGCAGATGTAACCGTCGATGTCGCCGACGAGGGCGAGCGTATCGGCTTCGTTGAGGGGGCCGCGGGCGCGGATGATTTCCCAACCGGTGTCGGCGAGAAGTTGGTGGTGTTCGCCCGGAGTGTCTTGGAACGAAGTGGTTGTGAGGAGGATTTTGGTCATAGCAACGGGAGGAAGGTTGAGATTTGCACACCAGTCCGCGGGAAGTGAAGCGAAAGTTTGGTCAAACCGTGGGACGCGGGCGCAGCCGGAAGTTGAGCGGCGCGCGATTTGCCGGGCGCTAAGCGGGTCGTGCCGGCGGGCGACCAGGGGAAAAGTTGAAGTAAAAAAAACGCCGAGATGAATCTGCTACGCTCGAACACGCACGGGGTGGCGCGCACGTTGCCCACGACGGGGCGCACCATTTTGGCCGGTGGCATCGGTGCGAGGGCTGCCGGCGGAGATTCTGCGGGCGCGGGATTGAGCTTCGAAGGCGTGGTGTTTCGGGTGCTGGCGAAGCGGCATTCGCGCGAATTCAAGGCTAGACGTCGGCGCGGGCAACTGAGCCCTTCGCCCGAGCTGTCGCCCGGCGGGAGCGGCAGATCATGACGGTGCCGCGACGGCGATGAACGCGGCGAGGGCTGGATCAGGGGCGGGATTGGTGCGCCAGCCGACGACGAGGCGGCTTTCAGGGGCGGGGCCGGTCAGCGGGCGGAACACCACTTCCGCCGGCAGGTGTTTGGCTTCGCTCGGGCACATGAAAGTCGCGCCTACGCCCGCGCGGACGAGGCCGACGCCGTTGGCGCGGGGCCAGACTTCCTCGGCGATCCGCGGGGTCACGCCGGAGGCCGCAAACGCCGCGAGCACGCGGTCGTAAAAGCCGGGATTGTGCGTGCGGGGGAACAGGACGAACGGGGTTGTCGCGAGGTCGATCAGGCGGAGCTCGCGGCGGCGCGCGAGGGGGTGGTCGGCCGGGAGCAGCACGCCGTTTTTCTCCTGCAGCAGGACCTGCGTGCGCAGGCCGGGGGTGGGCGCGTCGGGGTGGAAAAAGCCGCAGGCGAGATCACCGGATTGCAACGCGGTGAGTTGGGCCGACGTGGGCGATTCATTGAGCTCGAGCCGGATGCCGGGGTGGCGGCGGTGGAATTCGCGGATGATCGGCGGCAGGACCGTGGCCATGGCCAAGCCGGTAAAGGCAACGCGGACATGGCCGACCTCGCCGTCGGCGAGGGCTTTTAGGTCGGAGGGCAGGGCGGCGAGGCCGCGCAGGAGGGGTTCGATGCGATCGAGCAGGAGACGGCCGGCGGGGGTGAGCTCGGCGCCGCGGCGGGTGCGATTGAGGAGGTCGGTACCGAGCGCGGCCTCAAGTTGCGCGAGGGCACGGCTCAGAGCGGGCTGGGCGACGGCGAGGGTCTCGGCGGCTTTTCGAAAATGCAGCTGGCGGGCCAGCTCGCGGAAATAGACGAGGTGGCGGAGTTCGAAGGGGTATTGGTAATCGCGGGGCATAAATGGGAGTCGGGGATGGGAATGGAAAAAAGGGGGACGATGCGTTAACCGCGAATGGACGCGAATGAGCGCGAATGAGGAGGGAGAGATCGGAGGGTTACCAAGAACGACACGAAAAGGGAAACGAGGTGGGGCTTGGCCGGCCGGCGACCCGTTTGCGTTGTCGGTTAGAAGCCGGGATCGGCCTTGGGTTGCTGATGCTTATTGGGCATCACGGAAGGCTAAATTAGTATTTCCCGGCATAGCAACTCTGCGCTACATTCGGTCTTTGTTCGGGGCGTGAATTCGTGTTCCGGGGTTGTCAGAATCTCCGGGATGTTCGATGACTCGAAACCCGGAAGTCGAAGAAACCGAAACATCGTCCACGTTCATCTCCCTTTTTTATATGCCTAAATCTCTTTTTCAAAAAGTCTGGGACGCACACACCGTCCGCCAACTGGCCAACGGTCAGACGCAGCTGCTCATCGGTACGCACCTCATCCACGAGGTGACGAGCCCGCAGGCGTTTGGCATGTTGCGCGATCTCGGGCTGCCGGTGGCGTTTCCGCACCGCACGTTTGCCACGGTGGACCACATCGTGCCGACCGATCAGTTGGTCGAGCCTTACTCCGATCCGCTGGCGCAGGCCATGATGGACGAACTGCGGAAAAACTGCGCGCAGTTTGGGATCACGTTTTTCGACCGGGCGAGCGGCAAGCAAGGCATCGTCCACATCGTGGGGCCGGAGCAGGGCATCACCCAGCCGGGCACGACGATCGCTTGCGGCGATTCGCACACGAGCACGCACGGCGCATTTGGCGCGATCGCGTTTGGCATCGGCACCAGTCAAGTACGCGATGTGCTGGCGACGCAGACGATGGCGCTCAGCGCGCTCAAGGTGCGCCGCATCGAGGTCAACGGGAAGCTGCGGGCGGGCGTGTATGCGAAGGACGTTATTCTGCACATCATCCGCACGCTCGGGGTGAACGGCGGCACGGGCTACGCCTACGAATACGCGGGCTCGACCTTCGACGGCTTCTCGATGGAGGAGCGCATGACGGTGTGCAATATGTCGATCGAGGGCGGCGCCCGGGCCGGCTATGTAAATCCCGACGAGACGACCTTCGCCTACCTCAAGGGCCGGCCCTACTCGCCGCAAGGCGCGGCGTGGGATGCGGCGGTGGAGACTTGGAAGTCTTTCGCCTCGGATCCGGGCGCGACCTACGACGACGTCGTGAAGATCGACGCGGCGACCATCGCCCCAACCGTGACATGGGGCATCAACCCCGGCCAAGGCATCGCGATCAACGAAAACATCCCGAGCGTCGAGACGGCCACATCGGACGATGACCGGGCGGGGATCATCGAGGCGCTGGCCTACATGAAGCTGCCACCGGGCGCACCAATCAAGGGCACGGCGATCCACGTCGCGTTCCTCGGCTCGTGCACCAACGGCCGGCTCTCCGATTTCCAAGAGGTCGCCAAATACCTCAAAGGCCGGAAGGTTGCGCCCGGCATCAAGGCCATCGCGGTGCCCGGCTCACAGATCGTCGCGCTCCAATGCGAAAAGCTCGGGTTGGACAAAATCATCGCCGAGGCGGGGTTCGAGTGGCGGGCGGCGGGGTGTTCGATGTGTCTCGCGATGAACCCCGACAAACTCATCGGCGACCAACTCTGCGCGTCGTCGTCGAACCGCAATTTCAAGGGCCGCCAAGGCTCCACCACGGGGCGCACGATCTTGATGAGCCCGGTGATGGTCGCGGCGGCCGCAGTCACCGGTCACATCGCGGACGCCCGCGAAGTCTTCGCCGTTTCGAACAACTAAAACCTCCAACCTAGCGCCCACGGAACACACGGATAACACGGAAACACAGGACCCGCGGATTTCTTCCGGGTCGTCGGTGGGTTCCGCGGGCAAAAAATCTTCCCATCATGGCTCTCGCAAAAATCACTTCCTTTACCGGCCGCGCCGTCGCGGTGCCCGGCAACGATATCGACACCGACCGCATCATCCCGGCGCGCTTCATGAAGTGCGTGACCTTCGACGGGCTGGGCGAGTTTCTCTTCAACGACGTGCGCAAGCAACTCGACGGCACGCTCAAGCCGCACCCGTTGAATGAGCCCCGTTTCAAGGGCGCGACGATTTTGCTTTCGGGCGCAAATTTCGGCTGCGGCTCGTCCCGCGAACACGCGCCCCAAGCGATCCAGAAATACGGCTTCCGGGCGGTGATCGCCGAGGGCTACGCGGAGATTTTCTTCGGCAATTCCATCACGCTCGGGATCCCTTGCGTCACGGCGACCCGCGAGGACATCGCCAAGATCGCGGCGGCGGTCGAAGCCGATCCGACCCTCGAGGTCACGATCGATGTGACGAAGCAGGAAGTGCGTTTCGGCGGGCAGACCGTAAAAGGCGCGATCCGGGAATCGGCGCGCGATGCGCTGGTCAACGGACGTTGGGACGCGATCGGGGAGCTGATCGACGGCCTGCCGGCCGCGAAAACAACGGCGGCCAAGTTGCCTTACCTGGCGGCGTGAGGGGGCGGGTAGGGACGGATCTTCGAGCCGTCCGGCTTTGGATGGGTGGGACCTGCGGCTGACGCGAACGCCTCGGAGAGGCGTCCCAACCCGTTGCAGGGATGTTTCGGCCGAAAGCCCGGATTTGACGGGAAAAGAAAAACTGAACTTCGTTACATATTCTGAACCTTTGCCGGACTCCGGCGTCTCCTGTTGCACACACCTTTATGTTTTTAGCCTCCATTGATGCGGTCCGCATATTCAAAGAAGCCGGTTTGCTGATCTACCCGCTGGGTCTCTGCTCGCTGATCGCGACGTTTATCATTGTGGAACGCCTCTTTGCCCTGCGCACCCCGGCGGTTATTCCGGAGGATTTGGCAGAGTCGGTGATCGAAGGTCGTGCTTCGACGGGAGACAAACGGTCGGCTTTGGGGCGAATTCTGAATTTTGCCTCGAGGCATGTTGGTGATGCCGAGGCGGTGAAGGCCTATGCGCGGCTTGAGGTGATCAAGCTGGAGCGCGGGGTCAGCTACCTCGATACGATCTACGCGGCGGCGCCGTTGATCGGGCTGATCGGCACGGTGACGGGTTTGCTTGGGGCGTTTTCTGTGGTGGACCCGCAGACGAAGATGCCGGATCCGGTGCAGTTCACCGAAAGCGTGGGCTACGCGTTGTCGGCGACGATTCTCGGTCTTTGCATCGCGCTGCCGGCGTTGATTGGGAGCGGACACCTGCAACGCGTGATCAGTAAACATGCGGCGCAGTTGGATGTATTGCTTGAGCGGGTGCTGGCCAAACAAGGCGCAGCCGAACCACCGTCGGCCAAGCAGTCATGAGCCTGTTGCACCGGCGGCCGCGGCCGCGCCCGGAATTGCCGCTCGTGCCGTTGATCGACGTGCTCGTGATGCTCGTGCTCTTCGCCTACGTGACGATGCAGGCGCGCTCGGGTGCGGTGCTCAACTTGACGCTGCCGAAGGTGGACACAGCGGGTAAGAACGATTTCCAGGGCAAGGTCACGGTCGCGATCGACAAGGAGGGTGTGGTGACGTTCAACGGCCAGACCGTGAGCGACGAGCAACTCATCACCCTGCTGCGCGAGGTGCGTAATGTGGACAAAGACATCCCGGTGCTGATCAAGGCCGACGAAACGACGCAGTTGAAAAAGTTGGCTTTCGTGATGGATGCGTGCCGTAAGAGCGGTTTGAACAAATTCAGTCTGCAGAGCCGGTGATGGGCGGGGCGGGTGAGTGGGTAGCAGACGGACTTCTGGAACGCATCCCAAGCACCGGATGTTTTGACCGCGAATGGCTTCGCTACCGCTGCGCCTTGGAAGAGAGTTTCGACTGATCGTCTCCACAGGAATTTTTGGACCGGCTAATCGCCGGCGGGGTGTGGACACGAGCGGAAGCGTTTAGGGTTTTGGCTCGGGACCTTCGCAGAATGAGCGCCCGGCGCTTTTGGTTTTTCTCCTCGCTAGGCACTGGCGGCGGAACGCTACTTTCGACGAATGAAAATCGTCATTACGGGAGTTACGCGCGGGCTGGGTCGGGCGCTGGCGAAGAAATTCATTTCGCTCGGGCACACGGTGATCGGGTGCGGCCGGAGCGGGACGGAGGTTTTTGACCTGCGGATGGACCATGGTGCGCCGCACGATTTCATGGTGTGCGATGTGGCGCTCGACGCCAAGGTCGCGCTCTGGGCGGCCAAAGTATTGGAGCACGACGCGGCGCCGGATATTTTGATCAACAATGCGGGCGTGATGAATCCGCTCGGGCCGTTGTGGCTGCAGAGCGATCGGGAGTTTACCAAGGTCGTGGATGTGAACGTGCGCGGCGTGGCCAACGTGATCCGGCATTTTGTGCCGGCGATGGTCGCGAAGCAGAAAGGTGTGATCGTGAACTTGAGTTCGGGCTGGGGGCGCAGCGTGGCGCCGGAGGTCGCGCCGTATTGCGCGACAAAATGGGCGATCGAGGGATTGACGAAGGCGCTGGCGGAGGAGTTGCCCGCTGGGATGGCGGCGGTGCCGCTCAATCCCGGCGTGATCGACACGGACATGTTGCGCGCGTGCTGGGCGGAAGGCGCCGCCAACCACCCGAAGGCGGAGGCGTGGGCCGAAGTGGCGGCGCCGTTTATTTTGAAGCTCGGGGCAAAGGACAACGGGCGGAGTCTGAGCGTGGGTGGGTTTGTGGGGTGAGGTGTCGCGCGGTGGTAGAGCGCTCGGAATCCTGACCACGAAAGACACGAAACACACGAAAGGCGGATAGAGGCTTGCCCGCGAATGGACGTAGATGGGCGCGAAAAAGGAAGAGGATTGAAACTTCAGCGCGTGGAACGAAACCGACCAGCGGTCGGTTCTACAGTTTCGGAAAGAACCCGGCGGCGCGGAGGACGGTGGCGGCGTGGATGCGGGCGGTGTGTTCTCGGTCGCGATTGTAGCCGCCGCCGTAGAGGATTGCGGTGGGGGTTCGCGTCCGCGTGACGAGACCCAAAATGTGTTCGTCGCGGGCCGCGAAGTCGGCGTCGGTGAGTTTCATTTGGCCGAAGCGGTCGTTCTCGTGGGGGTCGGCGCCAGCGATCCAAAAAACGAGGTCGGGGGCAAACTCGGCAAAGGCCGGCGCGAAGGTGGCTTCGAGTTGCTCAAGGTAGTCGGCTCCGCCGACGTAACGGGGGAGTTCGACATCGAGGGAGCCGGAGGTTTTTACAGCCGGGTAGTTTTTGCCGACGTGAATCGAGTAGGTGAATACGCGTTGATCGGCGGCGAAGATGGCGTGGGTGCCGTTGCCCTGATGGGCATCGGTATCGAGGACGAAGACGCGGAGCTCGGGGCGCGTGACGTGCAGATCGCGGATGGCGATGGCGACGTCGTTGAGGACGCAGTAGCCTTGGCCGTGGTCGGGGAACGCGTGATGCGTGCCGCCGGCGAGGTTGCAGGCGAGGCCGTCGGTGAGAGCGGCGTAGGTCGCGGCCAGAGTGCCCGCGACTTCGAGCCGAGAGCGGGTGAGCAACGCCTCGCAGGCGGGCAAGCCGAGTTTCAGCGCCGCGCGTGAGTCGAGCGAGCCGGTGCGAATCTGCTCGAGGTAGTCGGTGGTGTGGACGCGGAGCACGAGGTCGAACGGCGCGGGGTCGACGGGATGGATCGAAAGGGAAGGGCTGGAGCGTTTCTCAGCTGATGGATGACAAGCGGATGGGGGCGGAAGCGGGGTGGAGGCGGCACGGATGAGGGCTTCGGCGCGCCAGAATTTGTCCATCGGGAACGGGTGCTCGGCCGGGAGCGGAAAGGTGTAATCTTGATGGTAAAAACAGCGCACCGGTCGAGTGAGCGAGGATGTGGGCGCGAGGCAAATGGTTGAGCGTAGCCCTAAGGCGCGGGCAACGGATTGCCCGGGCAGGGAGCCGGGATCAGCGCGGGCGGGCGTTGCCGATGAGCGTTAATCCGGCGCCGATGATTTGGCGCCCTTGGCGGAGCGGTACCGACGACACCTGGCAGTTGGATTTTTGTAGCCCCGAATCTCAGTGGCTGCCCGTGCGAAACGGCGAAAACCGGATCGGCCGGCAGCGCGGCGACCTCGCGCGAAAAGAGTAAGCTCGCCGCCGCGAGAAGCGGGTAAAGTCCCACGCCGAGCTATGGAAAGCGGCGGACGAGGTCCGGCGGCTTTACTGGGCGGGCTTGGCGGCGGGCTTGGCGGCGGGTTTCGCGACGGGGAGGACGGTAACGCGGGAGACGCGGGTGGCGGGGAAGTATTGCTTGGCCAACGCGGACAATTCCTCGGCGGTCATCGCTTCGAGGTCGGCGATGCGCGTGCGGGCCCAGTCGAGGCGCTCGGGTTGCTCTTGGGCGCGGCTCAGTACGGTGCCGAGCCAGTAGCCGTTGCTGCGGAGATTTTCCCGGCTCGAGGTCAGGAGAGGTTGTTTGGAGCGGTTGAGCTCTTCGGCGGTGACGCCTTTTTCGGCGAGGTCGGCGGCGATCGCGACGACGACATCGGCGATTTCCTGCGCTTTGGCGGGATCGACGCTGACTTGGGCCACGAGATAGCCGTAGCCGGGGTAGATGTCGCTCGAGGAGCTGCCGGCGCCGGGGCTGTAGGCACCGCCGAGTTCCTCACGGACTTTGACGCGGAGACGATCGCTCAGAACTTCGCCGAGCATGTTGAGACGGCGGCTGATTTTGACGTTAAGCGCGTCGGTCGAAGGCCAGTAAAGGCCGATGAGTCCTTTGGGGATCTCGGTTTCGACCGTGTAGGATTTGGTCAAAGGCTCCGCGGGCATGGTGATTTTGCGTTGGGCGGCGAGGTCGGCTTTCGGGGCGCGGGGTGGGAGGGCGCCGAAGGTCTGAGCGATAGCGGCGAGGGTGGGCTCAAGTTCGAAATCACCGACGACGGCGAGCTCGATGGCGCCGGTGGCGAGCTGCGGGGCGAGCCACGCGCGGACCTCAGCGAGAGTGCGTTGGGCCATGACGGCTTTGGACGGCAGACCGAAGCGCACGTCGCCTCCGGCGAGGAGGCGGCTGAACTCGAGGGTGAGCGGACCGCTGGGGACGCGGGCGAGTTGCAGGTAAGTCTGCTCGATGCCTTTCTCCGCTTGGCGGGCGGCCTCGGCGCGATAGCCGGGGTCGGTGATGCGGGCGGTCATCAACTGGAGTTGCAGGAGAAGGTCGGCGCGGTTGGTGGCGCCGGAGACCACGAGGGCGTCGGCACCGACATTGAGGGCGGCGCCCACGGTTTTGCCGGCGAGGAGGCGGCGAAGATCGTCGGTGCTATGGCGGCCGAGACCACCGGCGTTGAAGGTGAGGTTGGCGTAGGTCGTGAGGCCGGGTTGGGAAAGAGGTTGGGTGAGGCCGCCGTCGCCGATGCGGGCGCTGAGGTTGATGCGGCTGGCCTCGAACGGGGTGGGCTTGAGGTTGACGCGGACACCGTTGGCAAACGTCACGAGGGTGATGCCAAGGTCATCGACGGTGGAGCGGGCGGTGATCGTGCCGGGCCGGCCGAAGTCGGTGTAGGCCCAGACGGACTCGACCTCGACGGCGGGGGCGGCGACGGGTAAGGCGGCGGACTTCTCGTAGGCAGCGGCGAGCAGCGCGGCGGCCTCGGCAGGGGGGATTTTGGCGTTGCCGGTGACCGAGACAATGCGGCCGGTGGGGGCCCACGCGGCGCGGAGGGCGGCGAGGCATTCGGCGGGAGTGACTTTTTCGAGGGCGGGCCGGTACAGGGCGAGATCGGCGGACGGATGCGTGAAGACGTTTTGGGCGTGAATGGTGGAGGCGAGGGCTGTGGCGAGCGAACCGGAGCGACGCGTGGCGGCGGATTTCACGGATTGCTCAAGGGAGTTGATGAACGTGGCGGTGACCTCACGGAGTTCGGCGGCGGAGAAGCCATGGGTGAGGGCGCGGCGGAGTTCTTGGTCGGCGACGGCGAGGGCGGCCGGCCATTGGTCGGCTTTGCAAGTGAGGTCGATGGAGGCTTCGCGATAGAGATCGTAGCCGTCGGACACGGAGGTGGAGCCGCCGGAGAAGGGGGCGTTTTCTTGTTTGGCGAGAGTCGAAAGCCGGCGACCGATGATGGCGTTGGCGAGGGTGCGGGGCAGATCTTCAAGGCGGTTGGCCACACTGTCGGGCCGGAAACCTTGCGGCGTGAGGGTCGAAATGGAGACCTGGGTCGCGGGCGACTCGGGCTCGGCGTGATAGTAAGTGCGGAGGCCGGCGGTGGCGGCGACGGCGCCGCGATCGGGCAAGGCGCGGACAGGGGCGCGGGCAACGAGCGGAGTGAAGGCGGCAACGACCTGTTTTTCGAACGCGTCGACGTCGAAGTCGCCGACGGCGATCACGGTGATTTTTTCGGGGCGATACCAAGTGTTGTAGAAGTCGACGAACTCCTCGCGCGGGGCGCCCTCGATAACGGAGTTGAGGCCGATCGGGAGACGCTTTGGCAGCAGGGTATCGGGGAAATTGAAGGCAAGGTTGGCGACCAGCGTGCGGAAGCCGATGGTGTCGCGGTCGCGTTTTTCCGCGACGATGATGCCGCGCTCTTTATTGATTTCCTCGATGCGGAGGAGCAGGCCGCCGGCGTAGTCGGTGAAGACGCGCAGACCCTCGTCGAGCGTGGCTTCATCGGTCTTGGGCAGTTCGAGCATGTAGACGGTGCGGTCGAAGGAAGTGAAGGCGTTGGTGTCGTTGCCGAAGCCCATACCGAGGCGTTGGAGAACTTCGATGAGTGAGCCGGGCGGGAATTTCGTGCTGCCGTTAAACGCCATGTGCTCGAGGAAATGGGCGACGCCGCGCTGGGCCTCGGTTTCGTGGAAGGAACCGGCGTCGACCTGGAGGCGGAGCGAGGCGCGGTTTTTCGGCTCGGCGTTTTTGAGCAACGCGTAGCGGAGACCGTTGGGCAGCGTGCCGTAGCGGACGGCTGGATCAGGCTTAACGTCGCTCGTGGCGTGGGCGAACGGGGCGATCTGCGGCGGGGGCAGGGCAGGGGTGGCAGCGGTGGCGACGAAAGCGGAGCCGGCAAGGAAGGCCAACGTGCAGAGCAAGGCGGCGGGAAGGCGGGGAATTAACATAGGATAAAAATTGAAGAGAGTGACTCCGGGCAAAAGCGCAAAGCGGACGAACGGCGAAATTAGGCCGAACGACACAATGGCGACTGGATAAGTGGTGGGTCGGTTGCGGGGAGGGGTGCAATTGAAATTGCCCAAGCGAGAAAAGTTTGGCGCGTAAGGGGTGTGCTTTGGCTCTATCGACTCTTGTTTCCTTTGGCGCTCGTGCTGGCGCTGCCGAATTATCTGCGGCGGGCGCTGCGGCGCGGCGGGTTGCGGGAAAAATTCGGGCAGCGGTTTGGGGGGCATCCGAAATTGCCGCCGGTGTCACCGGGAGCGCGGCGCATCTGGTTGCAGGCGGTAAGCGTGGGCGAAGTGCTGGCGATTGGGCCCTTGCTGGAAGCGCTCAAGCAAGACGGGGCTGAGGTCTATCTGACGACCACGACGAGCACGGGCTACCGGGTCGCGCGGGACCGTTATTTGAACCAAGTCATCGGGCTGGGCTATTTCCCCGTGGACTGGTGGCCGTTTTCGGCGCGCGCGTGGCGGTGCATCCGTCCGGAACTGGTGATTTTGACCGAAGGTGAACGCTGGCCGGAGCATCTTTTTCAGGCGAAGCGACGGAGCGTGCCGGTCATCGCGATCAACGCGCGGTTGTCCGACCGGAGTTTTCGGCGCATGAAGTTTCTTGGACCAGCGGGACGCATGCTCGTGACGGGCATCACGCGGTTGCTGCCGAGTTCGTCGCAGGATGAAGCCCGCTTTTTGGAATTAGGTGTGCCGGCAGCGAGCGTGACCACGACCGGCAACATCAAGTTCGACGTGGCGATTCCCCGGCTGGACGAGGCTGAAAAGGTGAAGCTGCGGGGCGAACTCGGGTTGCCGGGCGGGTTGGTATTGCTCGGGTCTTCGACGTGGCCGGACGAGGAGGAAGCGATGATCGCGGCGCTGCGGGCGACGCGGGAGCGAGGAGTAGAATGCGCGCTGGTCTTGGTGCCGCGGCACGCAGAACGCCGCAGCGAGCTCGAACGGCTGCTGGGCAAGACGGGGCTGAGGTTTCATTTTCGTTCGCGGGGCGCAGCCCCGGGCGAGGTGGATGTCGTGGTCGCCGACACGACCGGGGAGCTGCGGAAATTGACGCAGCTCGCGGATGTGGTGTTCGTGGGGAAAAGTCTGCCGCCGCACGGCGAAGGGCAGACGCCGGTCGAAGCGGCAGCGTTGGGCCGCGCGATTATTTTGGGCCCGGGCATGAGCAATTTTCGGGTGATCGCGCGAGAGCTGATGGAATCGGGCGCGGCCGTGCGGGTGACGACCGCGGAGGAACTTGCGGCGATGGTGGCGGGGCTCGCCCGGGACGGGTCGCGGCGCGAAACGCTCGCGCGCGGAGCCGCGGCGTGGCACGCGCAGAATGTGGGCGCGGTTGGGCGCACGCTTGCCGTGGTGCGGGAGGAACTCGCGAAGCTCGGCCCGCAGCAAAAGAACTAGGCGGCCAAGGTGCGCTTGGGGCGCATCTGCGAAAGCGTGTAGCCCGCAGCCGCCAGGCCGGTGAGCGCGGCGGGAATAAAAAGGGTGCCGTAACCGAGCGCAGGGAAAACAACGGCTCCCGCCGTGCCGCCGGCGAGGAAGCCGCTGATGATGATCACGCAGAGTCGCAGGCGAAGCGTGTCCACGGCGTGCCCGCGCAGCGAATGGCCGAGGAAGATGCCAAGGTCGGTGAACATGCCCGTGATGTGAGTAGTTCGCACGACCGAGCCGCTAAACGTGGAGGCCATGGCGTTTTGCAATCCACAGGCGCACGAAGCGAAGTAGTCGCCGACTTGATTATGGCGGTTGAGCAGCGGCACGGCGCAGGCGAGCAACACCGATTCGAGGCCGAGAGCGATCCCGTAACGGCGGCCGAGCTGCAGCGCAGAGTCGCCGATGATGTAGCCGCTGATGGCCGTGCCGGCCACAAACGAACCGAGCACCGCGAGAAAATGGAAAGTGGCGGCGGTATCGAGCCGGCCCAGCGCGACGCCGAGGAGCGAAGTAGTGCCGGTGAGATGGGAAATGGCTTGGTGGTCAAAGCCGAGCAGACCGACGACGTTGATCATGCCGGCGATGAATGCGAGGGCCCACGCACCGGTCCACACCCAACGAGGAAGGCGGCTGATCATGTCCTATCAGTCTCACGCCGCGGGGCGGGCGACAACTATGATGTCGAGGACGTCCAGGCTGGGCTGGGAGGTCCGCTTCAGCAAACGTCAGGCCGAGACAAGATCGGGTTCGTCGGTGGCGGGTTCGTCGACGGGCAAAGGGAAGCTACGGAGGAAATCGGCGTAGTTGATCAACTCGTAGCGGCCGTCGAAGTGTTCGACGATGGCGGTCAACGATTCGACCCAGTCGCCGCTGTTCAGGTAGTGAATGTCGCCGAGTTTTTTGTCGGCGGCCGTGTGGATATGGCCGCACATCACGCCGAGGCAGTCGCGGGAACGGGCGAGTTCGGCGATATGATCCTCGAAGTTTGAGACGTGGTTCACCGCGGATTTGACGCGGGCCTTGATGGCCTTGCTCAGCGACCAATATTCGAGACCCCGCCACGCGCGCCAGGCGTTGTAGGCGCGGTTAATTTTCAAAAGGGCGCGGTAGCCCCAGTCACCGAGGTGGGCGAGCCAGACAAAGTTTTTGGTAACGGTGTCGAAGACATCGCCGTGCAGCACGAGGTAACGCCCGGCCGGCCCCTCGTGAATGTGGTCCTCGACGATGGTGAGGTTTTCGAAATCGAGCGGAAGAAACTGGGCGAGAATGTCGTCGTGGTTGCCGCGCACGTAGACGACTTGGGTGTCTTTTTTTTCCAGTTTCTTGAGGACGATGCGGATGAAGCGCGTGTGAGTTTTTTGCCAACTGCCGCCGCGCTGAAGTTGCCAGCCGTCGATGATGTCGCCGTTGAGGATGAGTTTCTCACAGCGCACGTGACGGAGGAAGTGATTTACCTCGAGCGCCTTGCTCTCGGCGGTGCCGAGATGGACATCTGAGATGATAACGGTGCGGACGCGGAGCTTGCTCATGGTTTTGAAAGCGCGAGACGGGCGGAGGCTGAACCCAAAAAAACGCGGAGGGCGCGCCTGGCCGGCCCCGAGGTCACGCGGGCGCCGCGCGGCTTGTAGCGCAATGCGTCGCAGGCGAGGTGGCCGGGCCGCGAGGGCAGGACGGGAAGGGTATAACGCACGACGTTACGAGTTGGCTCTAATGAAAGGGAACGGGGATGACTCACGGGAGTTGCAGGGCGAAGCCGGCAGGGGCGGATTCGGCGGAGTAGGCGAGGGCGCGGCAGGTGACGGGGACGACGATGCGCAGACTGCGGGCGTGGACGGCGACTTCGACGGTGGCGCCGGTTTCGTGCGTCTCTCCGTCGGTGTGGACGAGGCCGGCGGCGGGACGTTCGATGGTGAAGCGCGAACCGCGGAGACGCCGGACGAATGGGCTGCCGTCGATGTTGCCGAGGAAGAGGCGCGCACCGAGGCTCATGGCGCCGAGGAGACCGACGGGACGGATGGCGACGAGGTCGAGCTGACCGTCGTTGACGCGGGCGCCGGGAGCGATGTAGGCGCGGTTGCCGTATTGATCGGAGTTGGCGACGGCAATGAGCAGAATCTCCAGTGACTCGCGCGTGCCGCCGGCCTGGACGATGCAGTGTTCGCTCCGGCGTTGCGCGAAAGCCGTAAACGCGGTGCGGGCATACGCGGGCAGTCCGCGGGTCGTGAGGTGGTTGAAGCGGCGGCTCACATCGGCATCCAGACCGAGGCCCATGGCGTTGAAAAACGGATGACCGTTGACGGAGCCGGTATCGACGGCGGCGACGCGTCCGCCGATGGCGGCGACGAGTTCGAGTGCGGCCAATGGCGCGAGGGGCAGCCCGAGGTGGAGCGCGAGGCCATTACCCGAGCCGCAGGGGACGAGGGCGAGGGCGGCGGGCGTATGGATGAGGGCCTGGGCGACTTCGTTCATGGTGCCGTCACCGCCGACGGCGACGACGCGGGTACAGCCGGCGTTTACGGCTTCGCGGGCAAGCACGGTCGCATGGCCGGGGCCCTCGGTGGCGACGAGATCGGCGTCAAGGGCGCGGGCGCCGATGAAGTCGCGCAGGATCGGCAACAGCCGGGCGTTGCGGGCGTGACGGCCGGAGACGGGGTTAAAAATGAAACGGGTTTTCATGAAAGCGCGGCGGCGGGAATTGGGGTGCACTCAACGTTCAACGCGGAACTTTTAACCCCAGATGGGGCCGCGGCCAGAAGGTGGGACGCGATCACTTGGGCGGCGGAGTTGCGCACGATGGGCTCGAGGGCCGTGCGCCATTGCCGCCATTGCGCGCCGCGGTCGGCGAAGGCGGCGCGCAGCGTGGTGATGACGGCGCCCGGGGTCTCGGCAAGGGCGCCGGCACCGGTACGGCGGAGAAGCTCGTAGTTGCCCTCTTCCTGGCCGGGTACAATTTGGTTCACGATCATTGGGCAACGCGCGGCGATCGACTCCTGCGTGGTGGCTCCGCCGGCTTTGCTGATGACGACGTGGTGGGTCATGAGCAGATGGGGGATACGGTCGGTCCAACCGAGAATTGTCGCCGGGACCGCGCGACCGGCGGTGAGAAGAGTGAGCTCCCGACGGAGATTCTCGTCGCGGCCCACCGCGATGGTGACCTCCCATGAAACCTCTGCGAGCAACCGTCGCGCGGTCTCGGTGGCGTGATGGGTGCCGGAGTTGATGATATAGAGCACGCGCGGGGCGTGGCCGGGGACGGTGAGATCGGGTGGAGTGAGCCGGCCGGTCTGTTCGCCGAAAAACGCGGGCACGGGAAAGCCGGTAACGTGTAGCAAGTCGGCGGCCACCCCGCCGCGGCGCATCACCTCGGCGGAATCGGAATTGGGCACGAACCAGCCGGCAGCCCCGGCGCGCCACCAGAGCGAGTTGATGCTGATGGAATCGGTGACGACGTTATAATGAGGCGGGATCGCTTGGCCCGCCGCAGCCAGACGAAAAAGGAGAAAAGCGTAAACGGGATAGGTGCTACAGAGGACGGCGGGTTTCTCCTCGGCGATGATCTGCGCGAGGATCTTTTGCTCACGGCCGAGGAGCCAAAAGAAACGCAGGACGACATTGGAGCGGTCGATCCACCCATAGAGGCCGCTCCAGAGACGCGGAGCACGGTTGATGGTGCCGATGTAGGCGCGGCGCGTAAACGGATTCAACCGAGGGCGGGCCAGCGCGAAGACGTCGACGATCCGCGAGGTGCCGGCACCGTGAGCGGTGTCGCAGGCGGCAGCGAGGGCGCGCGCGGCGGCATTGTGGCCTTCGCCGTAGCCGGCGGTGAGAATGAGGATGCGCGCGGGCATTGCGTTGGGTGCGGTGAGCTAGATGGGGAGGGGATTGAGCGTGGAGCGGCCGCCAGCCTCGGCGACGACTTCGGCGAGGTCGGCCTCGAAGCGCGCAATCACGGTGGTCCACGACTGGGGTTCGACGATGGCCCGCGCCGCGACGCGGAGCCGGCTACGGAGCGCGATATCCGTCGCAAGGCGCACGGAGGCGGCGACCAGTGCTTCGGGTTGATCACACGGCACGGCGAGACCGGTCTCACCTTCGCGGACAAACTTCAGTGCGGCGGCATAGTTGAACCCGGCGACGGCGAGACCGCTGGCCATCGCTTCGGTCAGGACGTTGCCGAACGTCTCGGTCAAACTCGCGTGAACGTAAACGTCGGCCGAAGCGTAGTAGCGGCCGATTTCTTCGCGGGAGAAAAAGCCGGCGAAGATGCACTCCGGATGCTCGCGGACGAGTTTGGCCTTGAGCGGACCGTCTCCGGCCAGGACAAATTTACAGCGGGGATTGGCAGCCCGCATCGCGTCAAAACATCGAAACAGCAGGCCGTAGTTTTTCTCCGCGGCCATGCGGCCGACGTGGATGACCACGGGGTCGTCGGGCGCCGCCCCCCACGATTCGCGCAAGGCGGCGGAGCGTTTCACGGGGTTGAACTGGGTGGTGTCGACGCCGCGGGAGAGGACCATCATGTCGCGGAAGCCGAGTTGGGTGAGTTCGGCGCACAGCTCTGGCGTGGGGGCGAATGTGCGACGGGTACGATTGTGGACGTGGCGTAACCACCCGAGCGTCAGTTGGTGGAGCGCGCTGAAGCCGTAGGAGCGGGTGTAGGCGTGAAAGTTGGTGTGAAAACTGGACGTGACGGGAATGCCGAGGGCGTGGGCGGCGGAGATCGCGGTGGCCCCGAGCGGACCCTCGGTGGCGACGTGGACCAGATCGGGGCGATCGTCGCGCCACGCGCGGCGCAGCGTGGAGCCGGCGGGCAAACCGAGGCGAAGAAGCGAATAACCGGGAATGGCCATTCCCGGCATCGGCACCACGCGATACTCCGGGTGGTCGCCGGCGGGCGGAAGATCATCCCGACGGGGCCGGTAAACGGTGACGGTGTGACCCCGGCGGCCGAGCTCGCGGGCGATCACCCCGAACGTCATCGCCACGCCGTTCACTTCGGGCGGGAAGGTTTCGGTGATGAGGGCGAGTTTCACGTTTTTGACGGTAGTCGACGCGGGTGGTTGAGATTAAACTTTGTGAATAACTACCCGCCCAGTGTGTCGGATTCATGGCGGTTGCGTTACGAATCGGCGAAAACGCGCGAATCGGTTCGCGGTGTGAATTCGTGATTGCAGCACGTCGGCCGATTTCTAGGGTCCGCTCTTTCACGCGAATGCAGTCCCACGGCCCGAAGCGCGTCTACACCCCGCACTCCCTTGAGTTTTGGTTTGGAAAACTTGAGAACGATTGGTCGGAGCGATTTAGCTCCAGCCAATTGGAGGTTGGTCGTCAGATTTACCGGGACGGGCAGGTCCGCGAGTTGGAGTTGACGGTCCACGACGCGATCGTGCACCGGCGAGTGGACAAAAAAGACGAGTATGCGGTGATTGAGTGGTCGAGCGAAGGCTTCTCGGTGCGCTCATCCACGACGGACACAGAGTTGGCGCACGCCTTGGCGGTGGCGGGCTTGCACGAAATCGAAGAACTCGTGGCGGACGAGATCTCGCCCTTGCCGGAAGATTTGCCGGCGCCGGTTTCAGTGCCCGTGCCGCCAGCGTTTGGCGGCCGGCCCGGCGGCTCGCCGTCCGTGACAACCGGGATGATGAACCGGTCGTTTGTCGCGGGGAACGGACATCCGCCGGCGCGGCCCCACGTGGTGCCGGCGGCGCGGCTGAGTGCGACGTCGCGGCCGCTGCTGTTGGTCTTCAAAACGAAGACGGCGGGACTGACCTTTCAGGCCTTTTGGGTCGAGGCGGACAAAAAGACGCGGCACCCGGCGCTCGGTCCCGACGCCCACACCAACGGCAACGGTCTCGTCTCCTCGGGTGAGCGCGCCAAGTTGATCGGCCTCGCGGCGTATGCGCGGAAAGCGCATTTCCATTATTGTCAGGAGAACGGCGCTTACCTGTTGGAGTCGCTCACGGAGATTCCCAACTTTCTAAAGACGACGCTCGCGGCGTGGCGCCGGATGTTTGCGTTGGAGCTCGATGACAAGTCCGCGAACTTGCTCAAGGGCACGCGCGCAATCGAGGTGGAAGCGGTGGCGGAACGGGCGGCGCGAGCCGATGGCACGACCTCGGCCGACGGACACGCGGCGCTCAATCTGCGTTGGATTTTCCGCGCCGGCGAGCGGCTCCTGACAGACGCCGAGGTGAGCGCGTTGCTGAAGCGCAAAGGCCAGCCGGTGATTCTGCCCAACGTGGGCATCGTGGCGATGCCGGCGGATCGCTGGGAGTCGTTCAACGCGTGGCAAAAGAACGTCGCCGACACGCACGGCGCGCAGGCGGCTGAGGGCGGACCGCTGTCACCCTATTTGGTATTCTCGCTGTTTAACGACACGAAGCTGCGCCTCACGCTGTCGCCCGAAATGGAAGCGTGGCGTCGGCAGGTGTTGGCCCCGCCGGCGCAGCCGCCCGAGTTGCCCGGGCTCTTGCGGCCGTATCAGCGGCGCGGCGTGGAATGGATGCACCACCTGTGTGACGTGGACTGCCACGGTTTATTGGCGGACGAAATGGGGTTGGGGAAAACGCTCCAAGTGCTGGCGCTGCTGACCGCCCGGCCGGCTGCTGGTATGGCGAACCTGATCGTGTGTCCCGCGAGTGTCGTGCCGGTGTGGCGGGAAGAGGCCGCGAAATTCTTCCCGGCACTCACCGTCGACGTGTTGAAGACCGGGCACGACTTTACGAATCAAGCGCCGGTGAACATCTGGATCGCGAGCTACACCCAGCTCAGAAAACACCGGGCGCTGCTGGCCGGGGTGAATTTCGGCTACGCTATCCTCGATGAGGGGCAGTTCATCAAAAACCCCGACGCGAAGATCACACAGACCTGTTTCGCCGTGCGCGCCAAACACCGGATTGTGCTCACGGGCACGCCGCTGGAAAACAGGCAGCTCGATCTTTGGAGTATCTTTCGGTTCTTGCTCCCCGGACTGCTTGGTTCGCGTTCCGCGTTTGAGTCGGCGTTGATCTCGGACCGGGAGGGCACACTGGCCCGCCTGCGCACGCAACTGGCACCGTTCATTTTGCGCCGCACGAAAAATGAAGTCGCAAAAGAGCTGCCGCAGAAAGTGGAGATCGATCTGATTTGCCCGCTCACCGACGTGCAGCGGGCGGAATACGCCCGGATCTGTTCGGAGGGTTTGGACCGGCTCGGTGACGACATCGGGTCGGCGATGCGGGAAAAGTCGTTTGGCTTTCTCGCGTTGCTGACGCGCCTGCGGCAGGCGTGTTGCGATCCCGACATGCTGCCGTGGATGGAGGCGCCGCTGAGCGATTCCGGAAAGATCAACCTGCTGATGGAAAAGCTCACGGAGATCGTGGGCAGCGGGCACAAGGTCGTGATCTTCTCCCAGTTCGTGATGATGCTCGAGCGGGTGCGGACGGCGCTCGCGACCCAGTTCCCCGATCTGCCGCGCCACGAGCTGACGGGCATGACGATCGATCGCACGAAACCGGTGCAGCAGTTCCAGACCGCGCCCGGGGCGGCGGCGATGCTGGTTTCGCTGAAGGCGGCGGGGACCGGCATCACGTTGCACGCGGCGGACTATGTTTTTCTGCTGGACCCGTGGTGGAATCCCGCCGTCGAGGCGCAGGCCGTGGACCGCGTGCATCGCATCGGGCAGACGAACACCGTCTTCGTTTACCGGATGGTGACCGCCGGCACGATCGAGGAGCGCATCCAGGCGCTCAAGGCATCGAAGCGCGACCTGTTCGACAAGCTGATCGGCGGACTCGGCGGCGATTTCGACCTCAGTCAGCATTTCTCTTCGCTCCGGGGTCTCGTCAGTCTCACGGCGGAGATGGAGCCTGAGCCGTTGCACGCGTACGATTGAGCCGGCGGTCCGGACGCGCACGGTCCGAGCCACGGACCCGCTGGCTTTACCGGGGGCACTTGATTTCTCTACCCTGAAGAGTTCGCCGTAGCCAATGGCCGGTTTCTCGGGCTGTTGCTTTGCGCGATCGCAAGCCTAGGCTGGGGTGAAATTGAACCGGCCAAACTTTTGATGGCTAGCGATATTTGGCGCCGAGGGTTGCGCCGCGTCGCCCCGGAAAGGACATCGAGTGTGGCGGTGGGTGAGTTTTGAAGTTTGAAGCACGGAACTCCTGCCCTTCGTGAACGCCGAGTGAAAATTGCGCGGGTTTTTTTCCGACGACGATTTTTCTCTGGCGCTGGTCGGGCAGGGCGAGGTGCGGTCGGGATGCCTGAGCGCGCAGTAATTGTTACCGTTGTGTGACGGAATCGTGACGTGTTGGTGACACAGAGAGTATAGCGTTGCAGCGCATTTTTCGGTCCGGCGGTAGTGTTCGTATGTTCAAATGCGCGGCGCTTCGAGCGCTCTTCTCCACGGTCCTCTTCTTATCGTTGTTTGCCGTCGCCTCGGCCCAAAGCGCCGGCGGGAAGGGCGTGCTTGTCGGCCGAGTGGTCAGCACGGCGAATGGACTGCCGGTCATCGGCGTGACGCTCACGATTGCCGGCCAATCTGGGGAAACAAATTTGAATGGCGTGTATCGTATCGAGGATATTCCGGTCGGCGAACACAGTCTCACGGTGGACAAGGCCGGGTTTCAGCGTCAGTCGGTGACGGGCGTCGCGGTGTCTACAGTCGAGATCGCGAAGTTGGATTTGGCGGTTGCGCCCGTGACGGCCGAGGCGCCGATCACGATGGCTGCGTTTGGCGTCGCGGCGGAAGTGGTGCGCAGTTCGGGCGTAGGTCTATTGTCGGAGCGGCAACGGGCGATCGCGGTCAGCGATTCGATCGGGAGTGACCAGATGAGCCGGCTCGGTTTCAACGACGCCGCGCAAGCGATGAAGGCCGTAACCGGGGCCTCGGTTGTCGACGGAAAATACGTTTACATCCGCGGGCTCGGTGAGCGTTACAGCTCGACCTCGCTTAATGGCGCCGAGGTGCCCAGCGCCGATCCAGACCGTCGCGCGGTGCAGATGGATCTCTTTCCCGCGGAGCTGATCGACGCGATCGTGACCTCAAAGACATTTACGCCGGACCGCCCCGGTAATTTCTCCGGCGGCAATGTCGACATCCGCACGAAGACCATGCCCGATGCCCGCACGCTCGCGGTATCGTTCGGCACTTCCTTCAATTCGCAGACGACCGGCAAATCGTTCCTCACCTACGCAGGAGGCACGGACTGGCTTGGGCGCGACGACGGTTCGCGCCAGATTCCGGGCGAGTTGCAGGCTAAGACCATTCCGGCCCGCAGCACGGCGACCGACTCGGAAATCGGCCGGCTATCGCGGCTGTTTTCGCCGGTCATGGCTCCGACGAAGACCGAGGCTCCTTGGAACCGCAAAGCCGCTGTGACCTACGGAGACCGCTTCGAAGTGGGCGGACAAAAGATCGGCGTGATCGCGGCGCTGACTTATAGCCGTGATTTCACGAGCTACAGCGGCGGTCGCATTGGCCGTAACGAGCGCCAAGGCACCACCAGTCCGCAGCTTTCCACGACAGTGTCTTTGGACGATGCCCGGAGCGCGGAAGAAATCGCAGCCGGTGCAACCGGAAAAATTTCCTGGCAACCGAGCAAGGCGCACGAGATTTCCCTGAACGGCCTGTTCAATTCCACGAGTGAAGACGTGGCCCGGCTCCAAAGTGGGCTCTACATCGCCGGCGGCGGGCTCGACAACGACCAGACCTATACCACCCGCACGCTTAAATTCACCGAGCGTTCGCTACGCTCGGGCCAGCTCACCGGTCGCCATGTGTTTCCGGCGTGGCGCGATTTCAAGATCGAGTGGTCCGCCGCTTCCGGCACCAACACCCAAGACGAACCCGACACCCGTTTCTTCAACAACTCCAGTCGGGTGCTCGGCGGGCAGACGTTTTTCGAATGGGAGTCGTCGGGCCTCGTAAACCCGGCGCGTTATTACCGCGAACTTGAGGAAAGCCGGAAAGATTTCACCGCCGATTTCACCCTGCCATTCGTCACCGCCAACGGGAACGAGTATAAGTTCAAAAGCGGTTTCGCGATCGCCCAAGTCGAGCGCGAGTTTCGCGAGCGGCAATATCTCTATCGGGCGCTCGGTCGTCGCTTCGACGGCAATGACCAGACCTTTTTTCTGCCACAATTCGTGGGTAACGTCACCCCGGCCACCGGCCGGTTCACCAACGACACCCTTTACCTCCAAGACACCTCCGCGCCGCGCAACAACTATGACGCGACGATGGATGTCGACGGTTACTACCTGATGGCTGAGGTGCCGCTCACCAATCGACTCCGCGCCATCGGCGGCGCCCGGATCGAGACGACGGACATGCTGGTGACGAGCCAAGACCCGACGCGGCGCAAGGGCGTCCTCGACCTGCGGGACACGCTGCCTTCGCTCAATCTCGTCTACGAACTCCGCCCCAAGATGAATCTGCGCGCCGCCTTCGGCCGCACGTTGGCGCGCCCAAATTTCCGCGAACTCGCGCCCTACGAGACATTCGAGTTCGTCGGTGACTTCGTTTTCATCGGCAACCCCGATCTCAAGCGCACGCTCATCGACAACTATGATTTGCGCTGGGAGTGGTTCACCGGACCGGGGCGCATCGTCGCCGTCAGCGCCTTCCTGAAGGACATGAAGAACCCGATCGAAAAAGCGATCTTCGCGCCGACGGGTGTCATCATCAACCAAGGCGAACTTCAATTTCAGAATCCCGAAAAGGGCCGCGTCTACGGCGCGGAGTTCGAGCTGCGTCAGAAGCTCGGTGGGCTTTGGGCTCAGCTGGAGAATTTTACCTTTGGGCTGAATCTTACGATGGTCGAATCGTCGGTAGCGGTTTCGCCCGGCGAACTTCGTGTTGCCCGGCTTTTCGACCCCAGCGCGCCGGACACCCGACCGCTCGCCGGTCAGTCGAATCACTTGGTAAACGGCGACCTTAGCTACTCCAATCCGCGCACGCGCACCTCGGCGAGTCTCTACTATAATCTCTTTGGCGAGCGCCTCGCGCTGGTGAGCCCGCCGGGCACACCCGACATTTACGAGCAGCCTGCGGCGCAGCTCGACTTCATTCTTTCGCAGAAGTTCGGAGACCGGTGGAAGGTTGGTTTCGCTGCTAAAAATCTGCTGAACCCGGCGGAGAAAGCCACCCAGACCTTCCGCGGTATCGAGTACGTCCGCTATGAGCGCGAACGCGGCCGTGGTTTCTCGCTCAGTCTGGGGTACGGCTTCTGAGCCTGCCCAAATTTCCCGTCACTTTAGTCAGTTCAACCCGTATCGAAGAACAAAAATCCATCGCATGAAACGCTCCTTGCTCAGTTCCATCCTCGCGTTGCTCGCCGCTCCGGCCGCGCTGCTCGCTCAGAATACCGTGGTCGTGACCGCCAATGTCACGGCTAACACCACGTGGACCCGTACCAACACCTACCTGCTCGACACTAAAATCTACGTGACCAACGGCGCCACGCTCACCATCGAGCCAGGCACCGTGATCAAGGGCCGGCCGAAGGCCAACCCGGTGGATGCGACCGCGCTCGTGATTGCCCGCGGTGCAAAAATCAATGCCCAAGGTACGGCAACGAATCCGATCATTTTCACCGCCGAGTCCGATTTGCTCAACGGCAACCTCACCCAATCTGAACGCGGTCTTTGGGGCGGTGTCGTAATCCTCGGTCGTTCGCGGCTCAACACCGCCAGCGGTCAAGGCAACGTCGAAGGCATCCCGACGACCGAGCCGCTCGGCACCTACGGCGGCACGGATGATGACGACAACTCCGGCGTGTTCCGCTACGTGCAAATCCGCCACAGCGGCGCGATCGTGGCGGCGAATGTCGAGCTCAACGGCCTCACCATGGGTGGCGTCGGCCGCGGCACGACCATCGAGTACGTCGACGTCTATGCCGGCAACGATGACGGCTACGAGTGGTTCGGCGGCACGGTGAACACGAAGTATCTGATCAGCTCCTACAACGACGACGACAACTTCGACTGGGACGAAGGCTTCCGCGGTAAGGGTCAGTTTTGGTTCGCCGTCGGCGCGTCCGACAAGGGCAACCAAGCCATGGAAATGGACGGCGGCACCTCTCCCGAAGACGGCCAGCCCTACGCCCTTCCAGAGCTCTACAACATCACCCTGATCGGCTCCGGCGCTACCTCAACCAACACCGCGAGCAACGGCCTCATCTTCCGCGACAATACGGGCGGTAAGGTCTATAACATGATTCTCCACGATTACCGCAATTATGCGGTCCGCATTGAGACCGAAAGCGCTCAATCTCAGGACAGCGCCAAGCGTCTCGCCGCCGGTGATCTCGTACTCGCAAACAGCATCTTCGGCTCCTTCGGCGCCGGCACGACCAACACCCAAATGTTCACCGCGCCAAACGCCACCTCCGGCGGCGCCGCGCCAGCGACGAACTACACTGTCGAGCACCTCACGGCGGCCGCGCAGGCCAATCGGATCAACACCGATCCGTTGCTGACCGGCATCAGCCGCACGCGCAATAAGGGGCTCGACCCACGTCCCGCAGCCGGCAGCCCTGCTCTCAGCGGAGCGCGCACGCCCCCGGCGGACGGTTTCTTCAACGTCACGAATTACATCGGCGCTTTCTCGACCAGCAACTGGGCCAAGGGCTGGAGCGCGATCTCTTCCCTCGGCTACCTGACCGATGCCGATGCCGCAACTCCCGATCAGCCCGTGGTGAGCGGATCGACGACCAAGCTCTTCGCCCTCTCCAACCGCCTCACGCTGGCGGCAAACGGGACCTTCTTCGGCGGTTTTGTGCTCGACGGCACCCAGACCAAGACCGTGCTGATCCGCGCCGTCGGTCCTGGCTTGGCCGGTGTAGGCATCCCGACCGGTTTCTTGGCTGATCCGGTATTGAGTCTCCGCCAAGGCGGGAACGAAATCGCGTCCAACGACGATTGGAGCGGTCAGCAAATCGTGGATCTGACCCGTACCGCCGGGTCCTTTCCTCTAACGGCTGGCAGCCGCGACGCCGTGCTCGTTCGTACGCTTGCTCCCGGCGCCTACACGACCATCGTTACAGGCAAAGGTGGCGCGGGCGAAGTGATCTTCGAGGTCTACGAGATCAAGTAATTTGCTCGGTTCGTTCCGCGGAAGTCTGACTTCCGTGGTCACCAGAAGCGGTGCCCTAACCGGCACCGCTTTTTTGCGTCTTATTGGTTGGGCTCTGGTTTCGCATCCCGATGCGAAGTTCTGATAACTAAGTTCCTTGATAAACAGGCTGTCAGTCGAGAATCGCACCTCCCGCTCTCCCAATGGCAGACGTCTGCAAATTATCGGACATTAGTAAGAGGCTTTGCCGGCTGTAGGACGAAAAGCGGAGCCGCCGAGGTCTGCGGCGGCTTGGAGGCTTCTGGGGTAGGAGCCCGCTCGCGGGCGATATGAAGGGGTGGGTGAGCGTCGACGCCTCAAAATCGCCCGCAAGCGGGCTCCTACGCGCGAGGCGACCCGGAGCAAGCGGTAGCTTCGCCCGCGGTGACGAGCATCCGTGCTCGCCCGGTGGCCTTACGGCTTCAGTTCCGCCACGGCCTCATCGCCAAACAACTCCGCCCACACCAAAAGTGCCCGCACCTGACGCGCCCGCTTGGCCTCGGCGTCGCTCTCGCCCGCGTCGTCATTCAACACCGCTCGGATCAAGGCGCGGGCGGCGTTAAGGTTCCCCGCCGTATGTTGAACGCGGGCGAGCGTGAGCGACTCCGGCGCGCGCTCCGTTGACGGAATTGAGGAGAGTGCTTTCTCGGCGTCCTGAATCAAAGACCGGGCGCGTTCGGGCTCACCGCCTGCGAGCCAAACCTTCGCCACCGCGCTCATCTCCGTTACGCGCCAGGCTCCGGCAATGCCCCGGGCGAGCGTCTCGGCCCGGGCAAGGAGCTCGCGGCCGGCGTCGGTTTGACCACATCCGAGTTGGGCTGCCGCGACATCGCGCAGGGCCTCGCCGTCGCTCCAGCCGGGTTTTTTAGGCAAGAGCGCCGCGGCTTGGGTGAGTAACGCCCCGGCCTCCGCCCGGTCGCCACGTTGGTAAAGCGCGAGGGCAATGGCGGAGAGCGCGCCCGCTTTTTGGCGGTAAGTGCCGTAGCGGCGATTCTCCTCGATCGCATCGGCCAGCCCTTGGGCAAGCGCCACTTCGTCCCGGCGGGACAGCTCGCGCACGACATCCATCAGGGCAAACGCGCGGTCCTCGGTATCGGGCACTTCACGGGCGGTCTTTGCGGCGGATTCAAGCAGGCCGAGTTTGGCCTGAGTCACGGCGAGCAACCGACTGACGCGGCTCTTGTGCCAGTCGAGGGTCAGATCTTTGTCCCTCTGGGCAATACCCACCAAAAGCTGGGCGCGGTCCGCTTGTTCAACCGGCAAGGCAGACGCGAGTTCGAGCAGCACCGAAGCGTGGAGAAAAGGCGGAAGCGAATCGGCCAAGCCTTGAGCGTCCGCCGACTTTCCGAGGCGAATCGCAACGCGGGCGACCTCGGCGGTTAGTTGATCCCGCTCCGGCGAAGCCTGCAACTGGGCGGCGGTATTCCGGGCCACTGAAAACGGAGCGGATGAGGATTCGGCTGCAGGAGCCATTACGGCAGTAAGCAAGGCACTGGCGAGAAGGAGTCGGGTGAACATAAAAAGGGTGGGTGTTATTCGTCGTTTTCGAGACTTCTGGGCCGTCGCCCGCATCGTTCTCGATGATGTAACAGCATAGTTGGACGCCGAGTCAGTTTTCAGGTGGTTTTCGATTCGTTTCCTGTTTGTGACACAAATGCCATCAAATCGTGACATTCGGGCCCTAGTTTGCCCCTGTTGCGGGGCTACATGATGACAAAAGCATACCAAATAAACCAACGATCCCTTCCAAAACGCCTCGCGGTCGCTCTCGGCTTAGCGTTTTCAGCCGCTGCGGCTTTTGCTCAGGACAGCGGTCCATTAATTGATCTGTTGGTCCGCAAGGGCATCGTTACCGATCAGGAAGCGGAGGAACTCCGGGTGGAACTCCTGAAGGATTTTACGGCCAATTCGTCGGCCGGAAAATTGAACCTTAGCTCGTCGCTATCTGAGTTCAAACTATCGGGCGACCTGCGCATGCGTTACGAAGCAAACAGTCAAACGCCCGAGCTTGCTACCGGTGGTGCCCCGGTGAGCAATGAGACTTCCCGCCAACGTCTTCGATTCAGATTCAACGGAGATTTTTTACTGCAAAAAGGATGGAATGCCGGTTTCGCCCTCGAAACCACCCAAGCGTCGGATTCGGGTAACCAAACCTTCACGGGTGGGGCCGACGACTACGGAATTTTCCTAACCCGCGCCTACATCGGGTGGCAGCCCAATTTGAACTGGTCGTTCGCAATCGGGAAACAAAAGAATCCGTTTTTAACCACCGATCTCCGTTGGGATTCCGATATCAACCCGCAAGGTCTGTTTCAGGGCTACAAAATGATGCTTGGGGTAAAGGACACCCTCGAGTTTCGGGCGATGCAGCACTTTATGTTCGAAAACAACGAGCAACTCATCGGACCGGCGGGACGCGACGCCTGGATGTTTGAGCAACAGGCCGTCTACACCCGTTGGTTTGCGCCGGAGAATTTGAGCAATGTTATCTTCGCTGTCGGCTATAACGCCTACAGCCAATCCACGATGACCGGGCTACTGAATTCTGCAGCGTTTGCCGGTTCGACCCGGGCTCAGAACTACGGGACGCTCACGGGCGAAGTGAATCTAGCCAGGATCAACGGCGACGGCACAGCGTTAAAATTTTACTGGGACGGATCTTATAATTTCACCGGCGACACCCGCGCCTACCGGGTTTATACTCTCAACCGGTCCGTGTTCGACGCCGGCAAGAGCGCGTGGCTTGTTGGCCTCGGTTACAGCTATGGCACGGGTAAGATCCAAGGCGATTACAGCGCCCGTCTCGATTACCGGGAAGTCGGCGTCAGCGCGATCGACCCGAACATCAACGATTCCGATTGGGGTTTCGGTAAGACGAATCAGAAGGGGCTTAAGCTCGCCCTCGCCTACAACGTCAACGATTTCACCAATTTTAACGTTACCTACTTCGACACCAAAATTATCGATGAAAAGATGACCTTTGCGCTTGGTAACTTGAATCGTTCCCACGAGTTGCTGGTCGATCTCGTGCTCAAGTTCTAACCTTTTCGTCCAAGAATTATAAACTCAATCCTATGAAATTTTCCCCCTTCCTTTTCGCCGCACTCACCTTGGTTTCCACGGTCTCGGCACAGCGCCTTGTTATCAAGGGTTCCGATACACTCGGGGCCAAGCTCGTCCCCACCATGGCGGAGGAGTATAAGGTCAAGAATCCCGGAGTCTCCTTTGAGATCGCGGCCGAAGGTTCAACCACTGGCATCTCGGCGATGATCGACGGCACCGCTCAGATCGGGATGTCGTCCCGCCGCGCCAAAACAACAGAGGTGTCTGCGGCCCAAGCCAAGGGTGTGACCATGAAACCCATCATCGTCTGCTACGACGGCATGGCGGTTTGCTTAAACGCGAACAATCCGGTGAAGAATCTGACCCGCCGGCAGGTCGAACAGATCTTTACGGGCGACATCACCGATTGGTCGGCAGTGGGCGGCAAGGCAGGCAAGATTTCCATCTATACCCGCAACACCTCCTCGGGCACCTATTCAGATTGGAAAGACCTTGCGATGAAGAAGCGTGATTATGCGGGTTCTTCGCAAAAGATGGCCGGCAATGAGCAAATCGCCGCGGAAGTGGCGAAAAATGCCAACGGAATCGGCTACCTCGGTCTCGCCTATATCAATGCCGAGGGAATCAAGATCGTGCCGATCGATGGCGTGACCGCGAACAAGGAGACCATCTTGAGCAAGAAGTATCCGTACGCGCGTCCGACCTTTTTTTACACCAACGGCGAACCGACGGGCGAAGCAGCCAAGTTCATCGACTTTGCCCTCGGCGCCGAGGGGCAGAAGATCGTCGAGAAGGTCGGTTTTATCACCCTCAAGTAACCACGCATGGCCTTGGACTTTCGCCGGGTGGTGCAAGTCCGAGGTTTCAATCGTCGCAACTGGTTCCGTCACTCCCTCCCATGAAGAAACTCCTCCTGCTAGCGGTCGGTCTCGCGTGCGTCTCGCACGCTTTTGCTCAAAAATTGGTGATCAAAGGCTCGGACACGCTCGGAGCGAAGTTCGTCCCAACCCTCGCCGAAGAATACAAGGTCCGAAATCCCGGCGCCTCATTTGAGATTGCGGCCGAAGGGTCGACGACGGGCATCACCGCCATCATCCAAGGCACGGCGGATATCGGCATGTCGTCGCGGGAAGTGAAGGCGACGGAAATTTCCTCCGCTCAAGCCAAAGGTGTAACCCTCAAGCCCACGATTGTCGCCTATGACGGCTTGGCGGTGATCGTGAACGCCAAGAATCCCATCTCGAAGCTCACGTTGCGCCAAGTTGAACAGATTTTCACCGGTGACGTTACCGACTGGTCGGCCGTCGGCGGTCCAAAAGGAAATTTTTCAATCTACACCCGCAACACGGCGTCGGGCACCTACTCGGACTGGAAGGAACTCGCGATGAAGAAACGTGATTACGCGAAGTCCTCGCAAAAGATGGCCGGCAACGAGCAGATCGCCTCCGAGGTCGCCAAAAACCCGAACGGGATTGGTTATGTCGGTCTCGCCTACATTCAGGCCGAGGGCATCAAGGTGATCGCTATCAACGGTCATCTTCCGACCAAAGCAGAAGTCTTGGCCAAAAAGTATCCCTACGCCCGACCGACCTTTTATTACACCAACGGCGAGCCTAAGGGCGAGCTCGCCAAGTTCGTGGACTTCACCCTTGGCGCTGAAGGGAAGAAAATCGCCGAGAAAGTTGGTTTTGTGCCGGTGCCCTGATCGTCATGCGATTGTGACGTTGGGCCGCTTGACGCGGCCCGACGTCGATCTTCTCTCGCCCTAAACAATCGGCCCATCCTCTTCGCCCCGTTTACATGGACGCTCCCCGACCGGCTCAAGACCCGGAATTTCTCGTCAACAAAACGCGGGTGCGGTTGCTCGGCCTTTCCTTTGACGACGCGGTGAAGATCTTTTTCGGAGGGAACGCGTTCATCTCAGTGGTGGTGCTGACGCTGATCACCTATTTTCTCTTCCAAGAAGGATTCGGTTTTTTCAGCCAAAACCACCGTAGCCTGCTCACTTACCGCCAAGCGGGCTTGGAGTATGTGGACTATATTCGGCAGCAGGAGACGGGGCATACCGCCCTGAACCGTTATCTGGCCGATCTGCGCCTGCGGGAGTTTAACGAGTTCGTCTCGGTCCAGAAGCTCGATATCGAAACCGCCAACGCCCGACTGGCGTCGTTCGACGATTTTGCCGGACACTTCGCCGACAGCGTCGATCCGCTGCGCGGAATGATTTCGGACCTCACGGATCAAGCCACCGCGATCAAGACCAAGTTTCTGGTCGCAGAGGACAAAAAAGTGGAGCGCGAACAATTGCTCGCCGTTGGCAAAACGGACGAAGCGGCGGCAGTAAAAATTGATATCATCGACTTCCCGGCGGAACTCAAAGTCCTGACCGACACCTTGCCCCTTTACCGGACGGCGAGCGCGGAATTTGCGGTCAAACTCATGGCTGCTTTGGACAAGGCTCCGCCGATGCCTACGCCCGAACTCACGTCCCGGCTGGATCGTCTGCGGCAACTCACAAAGGATTACATCGCCACGTTCCCCGCGACGCAGCGGCTTCTGGAGACGTGGGACTATACTCGGCCGATCCCTTGGTATCAGTCGGGACTTTCGTTTATCACCGGCAAGCAATGGCTGACGGCGAGCTTCTGGCAGGACTTCTATGGCATCGTGCCGTTGTTCATGGGATCCTTTATGGTCTCGCTGGTGGCGCTCGCGCTCGCGGTGCCGTTCGGAGTCGGTGCGGCGATTTACGTCAACCAAATGGCCTCGGCGCGGGAGCAACGGATAATCAAACCGTGCATCGAGTTCATCGCCGCGTTTCCCTCCGTGGTGCTCGGATTCTTTGGCATCGCGGTACTGGGCGAGACGTTGCGCCTGCTCTCGCAGCAAGAATGGCTCGCGTGGGTGCCGGGATTTCCGTTCAGCGAACGGCTCAACATTCTTACGGCGGGCTGTTTGCTCGCATTGATCGCGGTACCCACGATTTTCACCCTGGCCGAAGATGCACTGCAGAATGTGCCCAAGGCGTTTAAAGAAGCCTCGTTCGCCCTTGGAGCGACCCGGTTGCAGACGATCGTCCGCATCATCGTGCCCGCTTCGCTTTCCGGGATCATCTCCGCTGTGTTGCTCGGCCTGGGCCGCGTGATCGGCGAAACGATGGTCGTGCTGCTCTGTGCGGGTAACCGGATCGCGATCCCGGATTTTACAGCCGGACTCGCCGTGATCACGCAGCCGGTGCACACGATGACGGGAATCATCGCGCAGGAGATGGGGGAAGTGGTGCAGGGGAGCATCCATTACCGCGCGCTGTTTGTCGTTGGCCTGGTGCTCTTCTTTCTCTCGCTGACGATCAATTTCCTCGCCCAGAAAATCGTGCGGAAATACCGCATTTCGATCGGCTGACCCCATGAGCGCTCCCGTCCGTCACGCCTTCTCGGCCCAAATCAACAACGCCCGCCGCTGGGAAGCTGCCGCCGTTTGGATTTTTCGCTGTGTGACCTACACGGTTTTGCTCTGCGGCGCTTTGGTGTTCGGAAAGATAGTTTTCCAAGGCTCGCAAACGGTCTTCACCACCGAGGCGCCGTTCATCAACACGGCGTTTTTCACGGAGTCACCGGAGACCCTGCACGTCTTCGAATTTGACGGAAAGAAAATGGAGCTCGGTGACCATGACTTCCGGGCGTTTAAAGCGGCCAACCCGACGGCCAAGGACCTCAAGTCGGAAACGTATGTTTATTCCGCCGGAGGAATTTTTCCCGCAATCGCCGGGACGGTATTACTCGTGCTCGGGTCGATGACCATCGCTCTGACGTTGGGCGTCAGTGCGGCAATTTATTTGAGCGAGTATGCGACCCAAGGCCGGGTGGTGACGGCGATTCGGATTTCGATTCTGAATCTCGCCGGCGTACCCTCGATTGTTTTCGGGCTCTTCGGGGTCGGGCTTTTTGTGATTTTCCTCAATTGGAACGTGTCGCTGCTGGCCGGTTGGTTCACCCTCGCATTGATGGTATTGCCGGTCGTGATCACCGCATCGGAGGAATCCCTCAAATCGGTGCCGCAGGGCTTCAGGGAAGGTGCGCTCGCTCTCGGTGCGACCAAGTGGCAGACCATCCGCACCAATGTGCTGCCCTACGCCATGCCGGGCATCCTGACCTCTTCGATTCTTGGAATCGCACGGGTCGCCGGGGAGACGGCACCAATTATGTTCACTGCGGCCTATGCCATGCGCGACAAGCTGCCGTGGGAGGACCTTGAGGGTTATGGCGACTTTGTCTTCCAAGGGGTGATGGCGCTCCCGTATCACATCTATGTCGTGAGCTCGAAGATCCCGCAGAACGAGTACACCGAGCGCGTCCAGTATGGCACCGCCTTCGTTTTTCTAATGATCGTCGCCATGATCGCAACGACCTCCATTCTGCTCCGCAATCACCTGCGTAAACGTTATCGTTGGTAACTCTGTTCTTCGACCGTCCCTCATGCACGCTCGCCCCGCTTCCGCTTCCGCCATGGATATCAGCCCTTCTGCGACTCCGCCGCCGGCGGCCCGCCCTCTCGCCACGGCCCCCTCCCGGGCCGCCAACGCACCGGGCGGTGCGACGGCGCCCGCCGGTTCCTCGCTTATCGACATCGACCACGTCAATTTCTTCTACGGCCCGTCTCAGGCGCTGCATGATATCAGCCTCCAAATCGAGGAGAAGAAGGTGACCGCGTTCATCGGGCCTTCCGGTTGCGGGAAGTCGACGCTCCTCCGTTGCCTCAATCGCATGAACGACCTGATCGAAGGCACGCGGGTCTCCGGCGGGAAAATCAAGATCCGCGGTGTCGACATTTACGATCCCTCGGTTGACGTAATCGAACTTAGAAAACGGGTCGGCATGGTCTTTCAAAAGTCCAATCCGTTCCCGAAATCCATTTATGAAAACATCACCTACGGCCTTCGGCTGCAGGGACGTTCCAATAAGGCAGACCTCGACGCCGTAGTCGAAAAATCCCTCCGGGGCGCCGCGCTGTGGGATGAGGTCAAGGACCGCCTCCACTCGTCCGGTCTGGGTCTTTCGGGCGGCCAGCAGCAGCGACTCTGCATCGCCCGCGCGATCGCGGTTGAGCCTGAGATCATTTTGATGGACGAGCCATGCGCGGCGCTCGATCCGATCGCCACGGTCAAGGTTGAGGAACTGATCCAATCGCTGCGCGAGCGCTACACCATCGTCATTGTCACCCACAACATGCAGCAGGCCGCCCGGTGCTCCGACAAGACCGCCTTCTTCTACATCGGCAAACTCATCGAGTACGCCGACACCCGGAATATCTTCACGAAGCCTTCGAACCCCCAGACCGAGGCTTACGTCTCGGGCCGATTCGGCTGAGTCCGCCCTGCACGCCTGTCCTTCGTTCCGTCTCCCGTTACCCATGACCCATTACTCCGAAGAAATGAACCGGCTCAAAGAGAGCCTCCTTGCGATGGCCAGCCACGCCGAGTCTGCCGTCGCCCGTGCGATGCGTGCCCTCGTGGACCGCGACGACGCGCTAGCCCGGCAGGTTCAGGAGGACGACAATATTCTCGATCAATACGAGGTGGAGATCGACGACATTGCCATTCATCTCCTCACGAAGGCCCCGCTCGCTACCGAACTACGACTCATCACCGTCGCGATGAAAGTCTCGCAGAATCTCGAGCGCGTGGGCGACGAGGCGGTCACGATCACCCGTCGCGCGATCGATCTCGGCACCGAGCCGCAACTCAAGCCCTACGTTGACCTGCCGCGCATGGCGACGATGGCCATCGAGATGCTGCGCGACGCCATCACTGCTTTTATCAATCGCGACCCGGAGAAGGCCCGTGCGGTCGTGCCCCGCGACAAGGATGTCGATAACCTTAACCGCCAACTCCACCGCGAACTCTCGAGCTACATGGTCGAGCGTCCGTCAAATATCGGCCGCTGCCTCAATTTGATGGTAATCTCCAAAGCCATCGAGCGCATCGCCGACCACGCCGCCAATATTGCCGAGGAGGTCGTCTATCTCTACGAGGCGAAAGACATCCGTCATACCGGCGCCAAAACCAACGACTCTAATGAAACCGAAAATCCTGCTCGTTGATGACGAACCCGACGCCCTTGAGGTGCTAGGGTTTAAGTTACGTGAATCGGGGTTTGTCCCTCTTTTCGCCAAAGATGGCGCCCGCGCCCTCACCATCGCCCGGGACGAGCATCCCGCGCTGATCGTGCTCGATTTGATGTTGCCCGAGGTCGATGGCCTGGAGGTGTGCAAAATCCTGCGTCGCGACGCCGCCACCGCCGGCATTCCCGTGCTGATGCTCACAGCGCGCGCGGCCGAGATGGATCGCGTGCTCGGGCTCGAGTTGGGCGCCGACGATTACGTCACCAAACCCTTTAGCCCCCGTGAGCTGGTGCTCCGAATCAAAAAACTGTTGGCCCGGGCGCAGACGAAGGACGACGTCGGGACCATGCTCCGGCTAGGTAGTCTAGAAATCGATGTGCCGCGCCATCACGTCACCTTGGGCGGCGCGCCGCTGGTTTTGACCGCGACGGAGTTTAAACTGCTCGAAATTCTGCTGCGCCGACGCGGTCGCGTGCAGTCGCGTGACCGCCTCCTGCAAGATGTGTGGGGCTACGACAATCCGATCGACAGCCGCACGGTGGACACCCACATGCGCCGTCTGCGGGAAAAACTCGGCGACACCGCCCGTTTCCTGGAAACTGTGCGCGGCGTAGGTTATCGCTGCCTCGCCGACGAGTGAGGACCCTTCTCCTCAGAACGGGCCCCGCCGGCAGCGACGCCGCCTGCGCCAAATCGACTGGTGCGGATGCGGTGTTGGTCCGACTCTAATTCCGCCGGCTACCATGAATTTCCTGCTCGTTTTCCTATTGGTCCTCGCGGTCGGGTTCGCTGCGGCGTGGTCGGCCGAACGCGCGCGGCGGCAAAGAACCGAGGCTGCCCATCGCCGGGAACTCGACGAGCAACGCGCGCACCGCGAAACCGAGCTGCGGGCTCAGACCGAGCGCACGGTCGCACTCTTCGACCGGATGATCGAAGGATTGATCGTGATCGATGCGGGCGGCCGGATCCGCCTTGCAAACCGCGCGGCGGGCGAGCTGTTCGGCTTCCCCTCACCGGCCATCGGACGCACGATTCTCGAGGCGACGCGACATCATGAAGTCGCGGCTCTCGCCACCCGTCTGGACCGTGAACCCGAGATTCTCGGCCACGAACTGAGACTCGAAGCGGTGGAGAATTCAAAGTTTCTCCAGGTCAACGCGCTGGCATTGCGCGACGAGGCGGGCGGGCGGGACGGGGCGATTTTGGTTTTTCACGACCTCACCCAATTGCGCCAATTGGAGTCGGTGCGCCAAGAGTTCGTCGCAAACGTGAGTCACGAGCTGAGGACGCCGCTCTCGCTGATCAAGAGCGCGACGGAAACATTGCTCGACGGCGGCAAAGAAGATGCGGCGGCGCTGACGCGGTTTCTCCAGATCATCGAGAAACACGCCAACCGATTGACGCTGCTGATCGATGATTTGCTTATGCTATCGACGCTGGATTCGGGCAACATGCGGCTGAACCTGCAGCCGGTCTCGGTGCGGACCGGGGTGAGCGAGGTGATCTCAGATCTGAAGGCACGGGCGAGTTTGCGGGGTGTCGTGGTTGAGAATCTGGTCGCGGCCGCCCTCATCGCCGACGCGGATCCCGATCGGTTACGCCAGGTCCTTTCGAATCTCATCGAGAATGCAGTGAAGTATGGACGACTCGAAGGTCGGGTGACGGTATCGGCCAAAGTTTTGGAAACGGGTCGGATCGAAATTGCCGTCTGCGACGATGGCCCGGGCATATCCGACGAAGCATGTGCCCGGATTTTCGAGCGTTTCTATCGGGCGGACAAGGCGCGGTCGCGTGAGCAAGGTGGTACCGGCCTCGGGCTCTCGATCGTCAAGCACGTCGTGCAGGCGCACGGCGGGGAAGTGCGGGTCGAAAGCGAATTGGGCTCTGGCTCGACCTTCTTTTTCACGCTGGCGGCGGCGAAGGCCTGAGGCGGGTGCTGCGTTGAACCTGAAGTAGGGCAGGGTCCCTGATCCGCCCCTTTTGGCACGGCCACAAAAAAGGGCAGAGTCAAAGACCCTGCCCAATTCAGGACGATTACTTCACCGGCCGGACAGCAGCCCGTTCGGCCGCAAGCTCGCCGGCTTTGGGCGCAGGCAGAGTCACGTCGCCGGATGCCACCCACTCGACTCCGCGGGCGAAGGTGACCTGAAAGCCGAGCCCGTTTACCGCCTCAACCCCATGGCCGAGCGTAGTGTGGAAGACGCGACCCTTGCCGTAGGGAATTACCATGAGCATCGGTTCATGCTCCTTGGTTCGGTCGGACATCGCTGAGGCAATCACGGTCACGTTCTCGGCGGGACCGCGCAGGCCGTGGTAGAGTTCGTCTTGGGCATGCAGCCATTTTGCGGGCAGACCTCGCACGATGGGATGATCGGCGCGTGCCTCGACCAGGAACTCGTGCTGGGGACCGTGACCACCACCGGGGCCGGCCGTCATATCCTTGATCCAACCTTGCGTGCGCAGGCGTAGGTAAGGACCGGATTTTTCGTTGCGTCCGCCCCAGCCGCCGACGCCGATCATGACATTGTATTCGGGCCACTCCGGAAAGGCGTTATCGGCGGCATGGTAGGAGACGAAGCCGCCGCCATTGCGAACATAGGCTTCAAACGCGGTGCGCACCTCGGCGGGCCAAGTCTCGCCATTGTAGTTGCTAACCACCGCGGCGTAATCGGCAAACTTGGGCCGCCAAGCTGCCCACTGCGCAGCGGCGGTGGTATCGTACGTGGCGAGGGCAGCGGCGTGAGCCTTCAGTTTCTCGGGTTGAGCAGCCTTCTGCTCGGGTGTGGCGTTCTTCGGGAGACCCGGAGGCTTGGGTTTGGCGGCCGGTGAAGTGGAAACATCGACGGTAAAGCGCCCGGTTTGCTCCAGAATTTGTTTCAACATGGGCGAGGTGACGGCCCACTGATGATTGTTTTGGCCGTCAAGAATGAGGACCTTGATTTTGGCGGGTGCGGCCTGAAGGGCGGCACCGAGGAGCAGAGCGAGAGCGAAGCGGAGGGATTTCATGGGGAAAAGAGGACTCAAAATCGTCCGGAGATAAGTGGCCAGAGATCGAAGTCTCGGTCGAGGGTTTTTCCGTCAAACGATTGCATCACCCAGGAGCCGGCCGGTGCGTAGGGATCAAAGGTGAGGCGGCGACCGTCCGGAAAAACGAACGCGCGGACGAGTTCGGCGGCGGCGGGGTTGGCCCGCAGCAACGAAGCGAGCAGATCCTCAGCCGAGTCGTGGGCGAAGACGGCGAGCAAGCCGAGTGACGGCGTCGAGTAGACGGCGATCCAGCGGCCGGGAGCGGCGGGGAAGATCTGCCACCCGCCACCGGAGGCGCGGGCGCTGAAACGGGCGGGCACGTGCACCGGGCCGGCGGCGCAGGCAAAGTTTTCGTAGACGCCGGTATTGTTCCAATGGCGAAAATCGCCGCCTGGTCCACCGAGGTTGAACACCTCGGGCAAAGTCGCGGCGAAGTCGTCGAGGAACAAGGTGATCGGCCGCGCGGCGATGAGGGAGCGCTCGCCGCGATGCACACCGCCAGCGCTCAGGAGAAACCCGGGGCCTGCGGTGTAGAGCTCGGGCGAGGAGCGGGGACCGTGGCCGAGCCTCACGAAGTAACCGGGGCCTTTGTCGTGGAGCAATTGGACGACGCGGTCGGGTGGTCGGTAGGGCAAGGCGACGGCGATGATCGCGTGATTGCCGGTATGACCGGGGACGATAGGCGCCTCGAATTTGGCTGGAAGGTAGCTCAACCATGTGTGCATGAAAACCGTCTGGTAGCCAAAGGTGAGCGAAGGCGAGGCGGCGTAGCCGTAGTTTCGGCGGAACGGCGGAAAGTGGCGCAGTCGGTAGCTACCGAGGGCGTAGGCGAAATTGAGCGTGTCGAGGGCGGTGCGGGCGGCGGCTTGCACGGCTTCGGAGCCGAAGGCCTCGAGGTTGAGCAGCGCGGTGATCGTGTAGGCGATGTAGGGCTGGGAATTGAATTCGTAGAGCCCGTTGACGGCGGGCTCGGTGAGGACACCGAGCAATTTTCCTTCGAGACCGTTGGCGAGGTTATCGTGGCGGGGCGATGTGCTGCCGTGGGTTTGCAGCCAGCGGTTCTTCAAGTACCGGGAGCCCTCGGTCATCAGAATGTGATTTTCGGTTTCGCGCACGAGGCCGAGAGTGCGCGGTGCGGTTGTGACAAAATTGCCGCCTTCCTGGGTCAGCAGGACTTTCAGCAAATGCTCGCGCGCCGCGGGATAAAGAACAGCCGGGTCGTTGCCGTGGAGCCAGAGGATCATGGTCAACACGGTGAGACTGAAGTCGTAGTCGCCGCCGGGATTGAGCGCCCACTTGGAACCGACGACGCCGCGGGGCGAAAGAGTTTGAAGGAATGCGTTGGTCTCCGGCAGACGGTCTCGGGTGAGGAAGCGCGCGAGCAGCACACGGGGAACGTCGTCTTTTCCCTTAGTTGCCCAGTCGGCCAGCGGTTTCGCGGCCCAAAGCTGCAACACTTCTTGGCTTAAGGCGGAGGCAGGTTGCCAAGCGAGGGTGCGCGCGGTGGGCACAGCAATATTGCCCGGGGGGAGCTGATGGGAGCTGGACCGGGCGGCGCCGAGCAGATTGGTGCTAAGCCGGACTCATGCAATTGAGGGTAGGATAAGTTGGTGAGGACCGGCTCTGGCGGAGAGAGCGGCAACTGCATCGCAGTGTTCGTCGGCACTCAATTGGCGCAGGAGAACGTGCCACCAAGCGCGGCGTTGGGGCGTGGCGACGGCGAGCTTGAGGGTGGGTTTGCCGGCGGCGTGGCTGAAGACCGCGGCGCAGGAAAACAGGCGCCAGCGCAGGGTGGTCAGTTCCGCGCGTTGAGGTTGACCGAGCCGGCGCTGGAGGCCGACGCAAAGATTGTAGGCGCAGATGGCGAGGTGACAGGCCGCTTCGGTGGCCCAGAACGAGCGGCAGCACAGGCCCTTCAAGCCAAACTGGGTGCCGAGTTCCTTGATCCGGTTTTCGATGTCGGCCCGGCCGTTGT
>JBIKWB010000060.1:0-13721 GCA_044356555.1 Opitutaceae bacterium
TCAGCCCCAAGACCGTCGAGGCCCACGGCGCCAGCCTCATGGCCAAGCTAAAAGTGGACAATCTCGCCGATCTAACCCGCCTCGCCCTCCGCGAAGGCCTCGCGAAGAACTGACGGCTGTTCCTCCGCCAGGAAATGTCCCGGGCCTACACTCCTGGGCCGGAAACGCTTCGGCGACCATGCGATCTTGGCGCCGATCACCCTCGCTGAGTATCTCCGCCGGAACCAACCCACGCAGCGGCATCGGGCAATTCCCTATCACGCCCAAGCTCGGTCCCAGTACCTTGTTAGAACTCACTGGCGCATCCGTCCGCCCGTTCCCTTAGCCGCCTGAAGCTCGGATCGAAAACCATCACCGCCACGGTTGCTCCGATCTTTCTCGCAGCCACCGTCACGCTCATCATCCGGCAAAACGCAATCGAAGCGTAGGGAGCGAAAATGCCGCGCAGCACGACGCATAACGCCCCCGCGAAAACCGAAAGTGTGCGTGAAAGCAACTCGGCGCCCGGGGCCGGCGATCTCCACAGCTCCACCCTCAAAAACCTGCTCGAGGTCGCCGCTTGAGAAGCCGCCGGCAAAGCCGCAAAGGAGATTGGCATCGGTTTTGCCGATATCGCCGTCCCGCCGACCGGCAACTCGTGGATCACATAAACTTGATCGGTCCACCGCGTCGCCAGCCTCACCGCGTCCAACCCCCGACTGCCGATGAGCGCGATCTCACCCACGGTCTTCAACAGAGTTTCACTCGCCTGCAACAGCCTACGCGCGCCTCTGTTCCTCGGGTAATCCTTTCGGTGCGCTCTGGCTCCCACTCGCCTCGGCCTAGTTGTGGTTCGAGCACCATCCGGATCGCCGCCTCGCCTTCTCGGCTCCGGATGATGAGCGTACACCAGCCATTGCTGGATGTTCTCGATGTTCAGACCAAAAGCTACTGGCGCGCTGAGCTAGCCCTGGAGCCCCGCGTCCGCCAGTATCACATCCAAAATCTCCCGCGTGCCAAACCGCACCGCATCCGTCGTCGGCAGCCCCGTCGCCTGCGCCGTCGCCGCGATCTCCGCACGCGCCGTCGCCTCGTCGAGCCCCCACGTGTTGAGCGCGACGCCCACGACTCTCGCTGGTGGTAAAGCCCCTGCCGCCGCCGTCACCATCTCATAAAACGCCGCCACTTCCTTCAAAGGCGGGATCGTGACGTGGGGAAACGCGTGGAGGTGCTTCATGCCCGCCTTGTGCACGAGCACGAGATGCGTCGGTTGCGTGCCGCGCAACAGCGGCAACGTAGCCGTCGAGGCCGGGTTCAACATCGAGCCCTGCCCTTCGACCCACACGACGTCCGCGCCCGGCCCGTCGCGCATCAACTCCGCCTCGACCGCCCCGCTCGCATAGTCCACGCGGACCGCGTCCAGACACATGCCCGAGCCGCAGATCATCATCCCCGTCTGCCCCGTGCCGATGAAAGCCGAGCGCACGCCCCGGGCCTTCGCCTCGCGGTCGAACTCCAATGCCGCCGTCATCTTGCCGATATTCATATCCGTGCCGATAAAGAGCACGCGCTTGCACGCGAGGTTGCGCGCCGCACCCGAGCCCGGTCGCAGGCCCGCCGGCTCGCGCCGCATGTCCCACACGTAAACCCCCGGCCGTACAGCCGCCGCGATCTCCGGATCGGAAACGAGCGGCGTGTGACACCCGTTCCACAGTGAAGCGCCGCCACGGATCGCCGCGCGCAACTCCGGCCACCACTCCTCACGCACGATGCCGCCGCTCGGCGAAATGCCGATGGCCAGCGCCGTCGGCCGGCTCGCCAACGCCTCCTCCACGCTCGCAACAACGCGGATATCAGGCAGCCCCGGCATGTTGCTCACCTCACGCAACGAGCGCCCCGCCGTCTCGCGGTCGATCACCGCGACCACTTCGGCGCCGCGATAGCGCAGCAGCGAGAGCCCGGTCTTGCCAAAGCGCGCCGTGAACCCGCCGTGTTGTAAAATCGCGAGCCGCTGGGGCTGGCGAATCGTTTGGGAAATAGGATTAACCATGGGAAACTCCAAAGCCGGGCGCGTCCGGCAACTCCAACCGCCCCGCCACCAACCGCGCGCCGCGAAACGCGTCGTCCGCGAGATTCAGGTGACTATCAAGGTCGAGGTAATCCACGAGTCCGCCGAGCTGCGCCGCCGCCGTGTTGGCCAACGCCGTGTTGCCGTAACAACCGACCAAAATTTTCAGCCGATGCGCCCGCGCCGTATGCACCAATCGCAGCGCCCCGTCGAGCCCGCCACACTTCATCAGCTTGATATTGACGCCATCGATCCCGGCCGCGTGACGCACCAATTCATCCGCCGTGCGACAACTCTCGTCGACGATCAACGGAATCGTCATCGTCGCTCGCAAAGCCACGTGATCGGCCTCTTGCCCACGCGGCAACGGCTGCTCCAAATGATCTACCCCACGCTCCGCCAGCCACGCCGCCATCGTTATCGCCGTCGGTAACGTCCAGCCGCCATTGGCATCCACACTCACCCGCGCCCCTTTCGGAATCGCGGCCAACACCGCCTCAAACATCGCCCGGTCCGCGGCGGCACCTGCTTTCGATCCAAGCTTCACCTTGAAGGCCCGCACGTCGCCCGATTCCCGCCACAATCGCACGCGATCAGCCGCCACCTGCGGCTCAGAGATGCCGACCGTCACCGAGGTCAACGGGCCCGGCATCGCCGGCAACCCCAACAGCCGCCACACCGGCTGACCGAGCCGTTTTCCGAGCCAGTCCCACAGCGCGAGATTCACGGCCGCGATGAGACCCGACGGCGCGCCTTCGGCCCGCAACCGCCGGTCGATTTCAATTCGCTCCCACGCCGTCGCCCGCTCCAGCCAACCCCGGTTAGCCGCCAACGCCGCCTCGTAGCCCTCGACCGTCTGCGGCTGCTCGTCGATCGCAAACGGCACCGCCTCGCCCCAACCGGCGACGCCGTTTTCCGTCCAGCGCAGCCAACCCATCATCGTGTGCGTCGACGTGCCCCGACTGATGGTAAGCGGCACCCGCTTCGTGAACTGCTGAAAGCTAAATTCAATTTTGGCCATATGACGCAACCTCGTCATTTGCCGTGAAGAAAAGCCCTCCGACAACCCTTTCTTTACCGTTCATCCCGCCGCCGCCCATGCTCGTCCCGCGTCAACTCCGCAATCAAGTCGCTGAACGCGGGATACTGCGCCTGCAGTTCCTCACGGTAGCCGATTTCAAAATCTCCGTAATCAAATCCGGGGGCCATCGAATTCCCGATCAACGCGCACGCCGCGTCGCCTCCGAGCGGACGTGAGCCCTGCCACACCCCTCGGGTCACCCGCCACTGCGGCCTTTGTCCGGCCGCCAGATCATGGCCTAGCACCGAGATTTCTCCGTGACCATCGGGATACAGCATCAACAACTGCACGGGGCTGCCTTCGTAATGATGCCACAGCTCATCGGACCGGAGTCGATGCAGCCCTGAGAAATCATCGGTTGTCTGCACCCCGTAGATTGAGTTGTAGGCCAATCGCGGCGTAGGATACCGGTCTGAAAAAGACCCGGCCGCGATCGTCTCGTCACTTTGAAACGCCGGCGCAAACCAGGCTCCTTCCTGCGGAATCCGCTCCATTTTGAAGTGGTTGATCCACGCCACTGCCGCCGGCGGCAACGGGCGCCCTGTTGAAGAAATGAACGTGTCTTCCGTTGGCATAACTTAGTCGTTCCCCTTCACCGGCACGTAATCATCCGGGCTAAACGCCGGCGATGTGATCGCGTAAAACTCGAGCGTTGAATCCGCCGCCGCGCTGAGGGAATGCGCCACGCCCGGCCGCATCACCACGACCGCGCCCGTTTCAACCGCCGTGGTCTCGCCCGCGACCATCGCCATGCCTCGTCCCGCAATGATCAGGAAAAACTCCTCGCCCACTTTATTGTAACTCTGCCCGGAGGACTTGCCCGGCTGCAGGAGGAATCGCGCCACGCTCACCCGCTCCGTGCGCGCTTGCCCGACGCGACCGATCAATTCGCGCAACACCACCCCCGGGGCCATCGTGAAAGGCGGCACCGAATCCGGCTCAAACACCGTTTTCTCCGCCGCCTTCTGCCCCTCGGGCACCGGTGCCGTTTTCGGCCGCGTCGCCTGCTCGGGCCGCATCAGCTCGCCGATGAGTTGCGTCCACGCGGGATAGCTCCGCTCCAGCTCGTCGCGATACGCCGTTTCAAAATCTCCGTAGTCGAATCCCGGCGCCATCGTGCATCCAAAAAAAGTGTAAGCTTCGGCCGTCGCCTTGACCGGACGCCCGCCCATCCACACGCCCGCCGGCACCGTGTATTGCGGATGCTGCCCGGCGAAAATATCCGGCCCGATGACGACCACTTCGCCGCGACCGTCCGGATGCAGCAACAGCAACTCCAGCGGATCCCCAAGGTAAAAATGCCAGACTTCATCCGTTTTGAGCCGGTGCATCGCCGAAAAATCCTCCCGCGTCGCAAGCGCATAGATCGCCGTGCCTGCCACGCGCGGCGAACCGTAGCGCGCCGGCAACGCCGCCGCCGGGATCGTGTCCTTGCTCCCGTAGGTGACGTGAAACCACGCGCCTTCGACGGGAATTTTCTCCATTTTGTAGTGCTCAACTAAACGTTTCGCCGGCCCGACCGGCGCGGCCGAAGCCACACCCGCCATCGCCAAAGCCACCCCACCCGCGCGCACAAAGGAAATCTTCATGCGCTGAGTTGGCCGAATTCTTCCCAAGAATGGGAGCGTTTTCTCCGGCCCCGCGCCAAAGGGCAATTCTTGATTGCGGCGGCCTTCGCTTACTTTACGACGTCGGAGTGCCTCTTTTTCTAGAATCACACCGTCCACTTTCACCTGCCGGTCCGGTTCGTCTGCTCATCGCCGCTGGTCTCCTTTTGGCCATCTTGGTCTCGGGCTGCGCGCCGCGCGAGACGACCGTTGACGCCGGAATCCGGACCGCGACGTTGCACTACGGCAACGGAGCCGAACCACAAGAACTCGACCCGCATCTGACGACTGGCATCACCGAGACCGCCATCCAGCGCACGCTATTTGAAGGCCTCGTCATCCCGGATTCAATCACGGCCCGGCCCATTCCCGCCGCAGCCACCGGCTGGACATCGTCGCCCGACGGCCGGGTCGTCACCTTCACACTCCGCCCCGATGGTCGCTGGAGCGACGGCCGCCCGGTCACGGCCGACGATTTCGTCCGTTCCTTCCGGCGGCTCTTTACCGCGGCCCTCGGTGCCGACTACGCCACCGAGTTTTATTTCATCCGCGGAGCCCGCGAATTCCACCGGGGCGAAACCTCCGATTTCAACACCGTCGGAGTGTCCGCACCCGATCCACTCACCCTGCGTTTCAAGCTGATCGATCCCGTCCCGCAATTCCTCCCGTTGCTCGCTTCATCTGCGGCAATGCCCTTGCCCGCCCACGTGCTCGAGCGCCACGGCGCCCTCGCCAAACGCGGCACCCCGTGGACTCGCGCCGGCAACCTCATCGGCAACGGCCCGTATCTGCTAAAAGAATGGGTGCAGAACCAGCACGTTATCGTCACCCGCAACCCCGCCTATCGGGGGCCGTTCCCCGGCCGGCTCGAGGTGATTCATTTCTATCCCGTCGCCGAGGCCAATGCCGAGGAGCGGATGTTTCGCGCCGGTCAACTGCATCACACCTTCCATGTGCCCGTCGCCAAAATTCCCGCCCTTCTGCGTGAAAAAGCCCCCACCCTGCGCTCCGGTCCCGAGGGCCGGAACTACTACTACGTCTTTAACGTCAACCGGCCGCCTTTCGGCGATGTTCGGGTGCGGCGCGCCTTCGCTCTCGCGCTCGACCGCGAACGCCTCGTCGCCCGAGTCCTACAAGGAGGCCAACAACCCGCCCGCCGTTTTGCGCCACCGGTCGTGCAGGAAACTCCGATCCCGGAACAGTTCTCCGACGACGTCGCCGCCGCCCGCACGCTCCTGGCCGAGGCCGGCTTCCCCGGCGGCACCGGACTTCCGGTCATCCCGCTCCTTATCAGCAATACCGAGCGCAATCGGATCCTCGCCGAGAGCGTCCAGGAGATGTGGCGCCAGAACCTCGGCGTGCGTCTCGAAATCGTCAGCCAGGAATGGAAGGTCTATCTCGATTCGCTCAAGCAGGGCGACTACCACCTCAGTTTCGATGGCTGGGGCTTTGTGACCGCGCAGCAGTTCTATTCGCTGCTCACCACCGGCAACAGCGCCAGCTACAACCTGTGGTCCGACCCGGTCTACGACCGACTCGTCGCCGCTGCCGCCGCCGATTCCGCCCGGCGCGCCGCGCTCTACGGGGAACTGGAGAGCCACCTCGCCCGAGTCATGCCCGTGATTCCGATCTACTTCAACGTCTCCCACCATCTCGTCCACCCCACAGTGACGGGCTGGCACCCCAATCCAATCGACAGTCACTTCTTGCCCGTCGTGGCGCTGGGCCGTTGAGAGCGGGGCGGCACGCAGCGGGCGGCTGCCCCCCGCAGCCGGGTGGAGCCCTTAAAACTTCCACTCTACCCCGCCAAACGCCCCAAAACCGAGTGCCGGGTAGCCGTTCACTTCCTCGTAATCTTCATCGAGAAGGTTTTCGAGGCGCGCCTTTACGGTCAGGCGCTTCGTCACCTGCCACGCCGCGTAGACGCGCGTCACGGTAAAATCCTCGTGGTCGATCTGCGCGAAGGTCCGCGCATTCACGTCGCGGCGGTTCGCCGCAAAGGTCGCGCCCGCGCCCGCACTGAATCCGCGGCCGAAATCGTGCCATACATCAATACTGCCGCTTTGGCGCGGCCGGCGCAGCAAGCGCGTGTTCGAAGTTAGATTCTGAGCTTCGAGATACGTGAAGCTCGCCCGCACCTCGAACGCGCCGGGCAACGTCGTCTTCACCGATAGCTCGGTACCACGCGCGCGCGCCTTCTGGATGTTTTCCACGCTACGAAAATTCGGGGTGCTCGCGATCAGGTCGGTGAAGTCCGTCGAGAACCACGTCGCGCTCAATGTGCCGCGCTGCGCGGGCAGGTAATAATCCACGCCCGCATCCCAAGCCCGGGCACGCTCGGGGCGGAGATTCGGATTGCCAGTGTAGAACGCGCTCTGCCCGTAGAGATCCAAAAAGCTGGGCGAGCGAAACGCGGTGCCGTAGGTCGCGCGCAACTTGAGCGCGCGCTGCGCCACGAGCCAGGCCGCCGTCGCCCGGCCCGTCGTCGCGCGGCCAAAGGTATCGAAGTCGTCGCTGCGCAGGCCGCCAGTGAGATAAACCGTATCCACCGGCGAAAACTCGTCCTGCCCGAAGACCGCGAACAGGCCCTGCTTTTTGTTGATGTTACCGAAGCCGGTGTTGCTCGTGTGGTTCGCCTCGGCGGTGAAGCCGGCGGTCACCTTGTGGCGCTCGATGCCGGTGAACGTCGTCTGCGCGTCGAGTACGGCGCGGCGGTTTTTCACAACCGTAAACGCGGTCGCGCGGCCTGCGCGTGGGCTCTCCGCGACGAAACGGCGATCCTGTCCGCCGAGCACCGTGCGCGCCGTCCACGCATCGGCCAATTTCAGGTCGGCGAAGGCCGTCACGAGCACGTTGTCCTCGCGCGTGGAGTTGTCGGGGTCGTTGGTGAAACGATCGCCGGGGTCGCCGTAGTCACCGTGAAACCAGCGCGCCGTGCCGCCGATGCTCACGCGTTGGTTAAGCGTGCGGTCGAGTCGCAGCGTGGTGGTGGCCGAGGTAAATGAATTGTTGGGGCGGTCGTTCGCCGTGCGGCCGCCGGCAGAGGCGAAGTTGTAGCCGTTGGCGCCGCTCGCGCCTTGAGCGGAGACCGAACCTTGCACCGTGCCGAAGCTGCCGGCCTCAGCCGCGATGCGGGCGCTGGGCGCGCCGGTGCCGCGCTGGGCCCGGAGCGAGATCACGCCGCCAATCGCCTCGCCGCCATAGAGCGTGCTTTGCGGGCCGTGCGCGATTTCGAGGCTGTCGCACGCACTCACGCACGCGCCGCCGAGGAAGACCTGGTAATCGGTGTTCGGGTCGTTGAAGCGAATGCCGTCGACGAGGAAGAGCGTCTGATTGGAGTTGGCCCCGCGCATAAAGAGCGAGCCGAGCGCGCCGGTCGCACCGGTGGCGAAGAGCGGCGTGCCGCTGTTGCCGACGAGCGCGGCCTTGAGCGAGGTCTGTTGACGACGCGCCAGGTCGGCGGCGGTGATTTGGTTTACGACCGTGCCAAGCGTGTTCGGCGCCGCCGGCGTGCGCGTGCCCGTGGTCACAAAGGGATCAAGCTGGGCCGGCGTGACTTGGGCCCGAAGACCAAGGCTCGCCGATACCAACGCGGCTGCGGTCAGCGCGCGGAGGATGAATTTGGGTGATTTCATGGGTGTCTGTCTGACCGGGCAGGCAAGAGCAGGCGCACCCCGCCGCGTCTCTTTGTCGGCAAAGAAACCGGCGCGGCTCGGGCTACCCTCACGCTTCATTTTACGATGAAGATTTCGCAGCCGCCGCGCGTAATCGCGGCGGACGCGTGAGCTTTCGAAGATCAGATATTCGGACTCCGCATGTGTCGTCGCGTCGCCGCGCGCGCCTTTCGGCCCGCACGACGGGACAGTGCCTCGCCCCTCGCCTTCACCGGGTTGAGTGTCCCGATTGACTTTGCCCGAAGCCGCCTGACGGACGACTCGGTGGGGGTTTGTGATGCGATACCGCAGCGTAACTGTGGCCGGTTTTCACGGCCTTCCCTGCTTCTAAGAAATTTCAAAAGAACGTCAGGCGCCGCCAGAATCTTTGGCCCCGCCGTATAATCAAGCCTCATCATATCAACGCATGAAGATGTGTAGATATGAAATCTTGCCAACGTCGTTTCGCCTCCTAATTTTCCCGCCATGTCGAAGTCCGCTCCCCCCATGACCGAAGCCGAGATCGCCCTCCGCCGCACCCTGGCGGAGCGCATGGTCATCATCGATGGCGCCATGGGCACGACCATTCGCAGTTACAATATTACCGAGGCGCAGGCCCGCGGCGAACGCTTCAAAAACGCCCCCAAGGACCTCCAAAACAACGGCGACATTTATTCCCTCACCTGCCCCGACCAAATCAGCGACATCCACCGGCGCTTCCTCGAGGCCGGCGCCGACATCATCGAGACCAACACCTTCTCCGCCACCGCAATCGGGCAGAGCGAATTCTTCATCGAAGATCCACGCGAGAAAGGCGGCAAGAAAACGCCCGCGTTCTACCAAGAGGTCATCGAGAACCAGTTCCTCCAAGAGCTCGCGCACGACATCAATTTCCACTCCGCCCGCCAGTGCCGCATCTGCGCCGACCGCGCGCACGCCGCCACCGGTCGCCGCCGCTACGTCGCCGGCGCCATCGGGCCGTTGACGGTATCGCTCTCGAACTCCCCGGACGCCGACGACGCCGGCTTCCGCGTCGTCACCTTCGACCAGTGCAAAGCCGACTACCGTCGCCAGGTGCGCTCCCTGATCGCCGGCGGCGTGGACCTCCTGCTCGTCGAGACGATCTTCGATTCCCTTAACGCCAAGGCTGCGCTCGTCGCCGTCGAGGAGGTTTTCGCCGAGGACAAAATCAAGCTCCCGCTCATGATCTCCGCCGCCGTCGGGCGTGGCGGCGAGACGATGATCTCCGCGCAGACGATCGGCGCCTATTGGAACGCCGTACGAAACCACAATCCGCTTTCCGTCGGCCTCAACTGCTCCATCGGCCCCGATCTGATGCGGCCGTTTCTCGCCGAGCTCGCCGGGAAAGCCGACACCTTTGTCTCCTGCTACCCGAACGCCGGCCTGCCAAATCCGCTCACGCCCACCGGCTTCGACCTCGAGCCGAAGGATATGGCGCGCTTCATGGGCGAATTTGCCGACAGCCACCTGTGCAACATCGCCGGCGGTTGCTGCGGCAACACCCCTGAGCACATCGCCGCCATCGCCCAAGAACTCGCGCCCAAGCCCGTCCGCAAGGTCAACATCCTCAAACCCGAGATGGCCCTCTCGGGCTCCCTGCCCTTCACGCCTGTCGCCGGCACCTACCTGATGGTAGGCGAGCGCACCAACGTCGCCGGCTCCCCGAAGTTCGCCAAGCTCGTTAAAGCCGGCAACTACGAGGAAGCCGTCTCTGTCGCCCGCCAGCAGGTCGACAACGGCGCCAACGTCATCGACGTCTGCATGGACGACGGCCTGATCGACGGCGTCGCCGCCATGACGCGTTTCCTCCAGCTCATCGGCTCCGAGCCTGAGATCGCCAAAGTCCCGGTCATGGTCGACTCCTCCAAATGGGAGGTCATCGAGGCCGGTCTGAAATGTCTTCAGGGCAAGGGCATCGTGAACTCCATCTCGCTCAAAGAGGGCGAGGAAAAATTCCTCGAACAGGCGCGCACCATTCTCCGCTACGGTGCCGCCGTCGTCGTGATGGCCTTCGACGAAAACGGTCAGGCCGCGTCCTACGCCGAAAAGATCCGCATCTGCGACCGCGCTTACCGCCTCCTCGTTGACCAGATCGGCTTCCCGCCCGAGGACATCATTTTCGATCCCAACATCCTCACCGTCGGCACCGGCATCGAGGAGCACAACAACTACGCCGTCGATTTCATCGAGGCCACGCGTTGGATCAAAGCCAACCTCCCCCACGCCAAGGTCAGCGGCGGCGTTTCCAACGTCTCCTTCAGTTTCCGCGGCAACAATCCTGTGCGCGAGGCCATGCACGCCGCGTTTCTCTACCACGCCATCAAGGCCGGCATGGACATGGGCATCGTCAACCCGTCGATGCTCGAGGTCTACGAAGAGGTGGACAAGGAACTGCTCGAACTCGTCGAAGATGTGATCCTCAACCGCCGCGCCGACGCCACCGAGCGCCTCGTAGAATTCGGCGAAAAACTCAAAGCCGCCCAATCCGGCACCAAGGCCGCCGACATCAAGGTCGAGGAGACCTGGCGCAAGGGCACCATCGAAGAGCGTCTCTCCCACGCGCTCGTCAAAGGCATCGACCAGTTCATCGACGTGGACACCGAGGAAGCGCGGCAAAAATACGGCAAACCGCTGCTCATTATCGAAGGCCCGTTGATGGATGGCATGCGCGTCGTCGGCGACCTTTTCGGCGCAGGCAAAATGTTTCTTCCGCAGGTCGTGAAGTCCGCCCGCGTGATGAAAAAAGCCGTCGCCTACCTGCAACCGTTCATGGAGGCAGAAAAAGCTGCGCTCGTTGCCTCCGGCGGCACCGCCAAGGCTCAGGGCCGCATCATCATGGCGACCGTGAAAGGCGACGTGCACGACATCGGCAAGAACATCGTCGGCGTCGTTCTCGCCTGTAACAATTACGAGGTCATCGATCTCGGCGTCATGGTGTCCTGCGAAAAGATTCTCGCCGCCGCGAAAGAAAAGGGTGCCGACGTCATCGGGCTCTCCGGGCTCATCACGCCCTCGCTCGACGAGATGATCTACAACGCCAAGGAAATGGAGCGCCAAGGTTTCAAGATCCCGCTGCTCATCGGCGGCGCCACCACCTCGGCCGCCCACAACGCGGTCAAGATCGCGCCCCATTACTCCGAGCCCGTCATCCACGTGCTCGACGCCTCGCGCGTGATCGGCGTGGTCTCGCAATTGCTCAACCCCGACAGCAAGCCCGCCTTCGTCGCGGAAACGCGCGCCAAGCAGGAGAAGCAGCGCGTCGAATTCGCCGACCGCAAAGGCGCGCGCAAGATGCTCTCGCTCGCCGAGGCGCGCAACCGCCGTCAGCCCGTCGATTGGGCGACCATTGATGTTCCCAAGCCGGAGTTTCTCGGTCTGCGCGTGTTCACCACCGACCGCGCCGCCACGCTCACCGGTCGTTCCGCCGCCAACTCCGTTGTTACCCAGCACCTCACGCTCTCCGAAATCGCCGAATACATCGACTGGGCTCCGTTTTTCTCCTCCTGGGAACTCCACGGGCGCTTCCCCGATATTCTGACGGACGAAGTCGTCGGCGCCGAAGCCACCAAGCTCTACGCCGACGCGCAGGCGATGCTCAAAAAGATCATCGCGGAAAAACGCTACACCGCCCGCGCCGTCATCGGCTTCTGGCCGGCCAACTCCGTCGGCGACAGCGTCGAGCTCTACACCGACGAATCGCGCAAAACCGTCCTCCAGACCTTCCACTACTTGCGCCAGCAGAACGAAAAAGCCGCCGGCCAGTTCAACCACTGCCTCGCCGACTACATCGCGCCCAAATCATCCGGGCGCGCCGATTACCTCGGCGGTTTCGCCGTCACCACCGGCCACGGCGTCGAGGAATTCGCCAAGACGTTTGAGGCCAAGCAAGACGACTACGGAGCGATCATGGCCAAGGCCCTGGGCGACCGCCTCGCCGAGGCTCTCGCCGAACTGATGCACAAGAAAGAGCGCGAATTCTGCGGCTTCGGCAAAACGGAAAATCTCGAGATGAAGGACATCATCCGGGAAAAATACCTCGGGATCCGTCCTGCGCCCGGCTATCCCGCGTGCCCGGACCACACCGAGAAACCGCCGCTCTTCGTTCTGCTCAACGCGACCGAGCTCGCCGGCATCACGCTCACCGAGAGCAACGCCATGCACCCGCCGAGCTCCGTCTCCGGGCATTACTTCAACCACCCGGACTCGAAATATTTCGCCGTTGGCAAACTCTCGAAGGACCAAGTCGAGGACTACGCCGCCCGCAAAAATCTCCCCATCGCCACCTGCGAGAAATGGCTCGGGCCGTATCTCGACTACGATACGGACTGACGCCGCGGTTTTCCGTCATGTTCTCCATCCAAGCGCACTACGACCAGCTCCTTGGCCCGGTCTATACGTGGATGGCCGGCGGATGGGACGCCGCCGTCGCCCGCAACCGCGCCATGCTCGACACGCTCGGGCTCGCCCACTGGCCGCGGGGCGTCGCCGTGGACCTCGGCTGCGGCTCTGGTTTTCAAGCGATCCCGCTCGCCGAAGCCGGCTTCGAAGTCGTCGCCCTTGATCTCTGTGACCCCCTGCTCGCCGAACTCCGCGAGCACACGGGCAATCGCTCAATTCGCGCAGTGCAGGACAACCTCTTGAACTTCGGCGCGCATCTCGACGGCGAGGCGGCTCTGATTGTCTGCATGGGTGACACGCTCACCCACCTCGAATCGGTCGAGACTGTCGCCGCTCTGATTCGCGACGCGGCCGCCCGCCTCTCGAACAACGGGCGCCTCGTGCTCGGCTTCCGTGACCTCGCCACGCTCGAACTGTCGGGCCCGCAACGTTTCATTCCTGTGCGCAGCGAGCCCGACCGCATCTTCACGTGTTTCCTCGACTACCGACCGGATCACGTCGAGGTCAACGACCTCGTCCACACGCGCGACGGCGAGCAATGGCGCCTCGCGACCAGCGCCTACCGCAAGCTCAGGCTCACCGCCGCCCAAGTCGGAGCGCTCATCACGGACGCCGGCCTAACGCTCGAACACGCCAGCACGGAACAAGGCGTCGTCCGCCTTGTAGGCGTGAAGCGCCGTCCCCCAACTCCCTGATGAAATTCCTCGGAGAAATCGCCCGACTCCAGATTCAGCGCAGCAGCCTGACGATAGGCTCCGGCCCCACACGCTACTTCGACCCCGCAGCCCTGTTCGTCGTCGAGGAGATGTTCCTCACTCCCGCCGGCGCCTGCGCTCCGGCGTCAGACGGCAGTTGCATCATCGATGTGCATCACGCCTCGCATCCCTTCACGCGTAGCCGCGGCGAGAACACGC
>JBIKWB010000032.1:0-51007 GCA_044356555.1 Opitutaceae bacterium
GGCACCGAGCTCGCCGCCAAAAACGGCCTCGCCAACCTCGCCTACAAACTCGGCGACATCGAACGTGTCCCGCTCGCCGACAACTCGGTGGACCTCGCGATCCTCAGCCAAGCCCTCCATCACGCCCAGCACCCCCAGCGCGCCGTCGAAGAAGCTCACCGCATCCTGAAGCCCGGCGGCCAAATCCTCATCCTCGACCTCGCCGAGCATACCTTTGAAAAAGCCCGTGAACTCTACGCCGACGTCTGGCTCGGCTTCAAGGAGAGCGCTCTGCACGGCTTCCTAAAACAAGCCGGTTTCCACCACGTCGAAGTCACGGCCGTGGCCAAAGAACCCACCGAGCCGTTTTTCGAAACTCTGCTCGCCAGCGGGCTCAAGTCCGCGCCGTAGAACCGCCACAACTTGACTGAAGGCTAAGGGGTCAACCCCTCCGGCACCTTTGTGCACTGCGGCTGCGCACCGGCCGGCAGCGGCGGGATCGCTCCTTCGCCTGCCTTGGGCAACGTGCCGTTCAGCTCTTGCCGCCAGTGCGCGACGTCGCCGCCGGGACAATACACATAAATCATATGCATCGGCTCGTCGCCGGTGTTCGTCAGTTGGTGAAACACCGTCGGCGGCATGAACACCGCCTGCCCCGCCTTGATCGGACTCCGCTCCGTGCCGACACAGATTTCTCCTTCGCCCTGCACGATGAAATACACCTCCTCCTGCTCTTGGTTGTGCCACGGCACTTGGCCGCCCTTTGGCTCCAAGATCGAGTAACCCATCGAGAAACCTTTCGCGGCGATGGGTTGCCCGAGTTGACCAACCAGCCCACGGCCCCAACGGCGCGCGGGAAAAGTTCCTCCGGGTAGTTTGGCGAGATCGGCAATAATCATCCGATCACCCTTGGGTCTCACCCAAAGCCGAGGCGAACTTTTTCCTCTTCACGCCGCCGCGAGTCCGCTGCGTTTCAGCAGCGCCGACACATCCGGATCGCGCCCCATAAAATCCCGGAAGAGTTCGAGCGGATCGGCCGCGTTTCCCCGGCTGAGAATTTTCTCCACGAATTCTCGACCCACGTCGGCGCTAAACAATCCCTCGTTCCGAAACCGGGAAAATGCATCCGCATCAAGCACCTCGGCCCACTTATAGGAGTAATAACCGGCCGCGTAACCCACCGGATCGGAGAAAAGGTGATTGAAACGTTTAACAATCGTCGGGAGCGGCGGCTCCGTCGGAACCAAGCAGTCCGCGATCAGGGCCCGGGCAACCGGCTCGACATCTTCGCCCTCGGTCCACGCCGCCGTCCGCCGATGCAGGAGCAAATCCATCTTCGCAAACGCCACTTGCCGCATCGTCGCGCAGGCCGCCCGGAAGTTCTTCGCCGCGATCAATTTTTCAAAAATCTCCTCGGGGATCCGCTCCCCGGTCTCAAAATGCCGCGCCAATAGATCAAGACTCGCTCGCTCCCAACACCAGTTTTCCATGATCTGCGACGGCAACTCGACGAAGTCCCACGCCACATTGGTGCCATTGAGCGACTTGATCTCTACCTCGCCCAAGAGGTGATGGATCAAATGGCCAAACTCGTGAAACACCGTCTCAACTTCGCGGTGCGTCAGCAATGCCGGCCGGGCCCCGTTGGGCGGCGTGAGATTTCCACAAATGTAGCCGAGATGGGGCGCCCGCCCACCTCCGGCGGTGGGTCCGCCGGTGATCAACGAGCCCATCCAGGCGCCGCCACGCTTGGATTCACGCGGATGCCAATCGGCATAGAATGAACCGACATGGCGGCCGCGCCGGTCGTGCATTTCGTAAAACTTCACCTCCGAATGCCACGTCTCAAACGTTCCGGAGGCGCACTCGCGTACCTGTAATCCAAAGACTCGGTGGGCCAGTTCAAAGAGACCCGCGATCACTCCAGCCATCGGAAAATATGGCCGCAAAATCTCTTCGTCGAAGGCATATTTTTCGCGGCGCAAACGCTCCGCCCAAAGTGCGACTTCCCAAGGCGCCAATCGGCTTGGGAGCGGTGCTCCCGTCTTCCGGGCCTTAAATTCCTCCAACTCCCGACACTCGCGGGCAAACGCCGGCGCCGCGCGCGCCTGAAACTCCTCAAGAAACCCAAGTGCCCGCGCACCCGTTTTGGCCATGCGACGCGCCAACACGAGATCGGCAAAGTCCGCCTGCCCCAACAACGCCGCCTTCTCGGCGCGCAGCGTCAGAATTCGCCGCACGAGCTCCGTGTTATCCACCGGCGACGCCGTTCCAATCGCCGCCGCTGCGTACCACATCTCCCTCCGCAAACCCTCGTCTTCCAGATAAGTCATGAACGGCTCCTGCGAGGGCATGTGCAGCGTGAAACGCCATACCGGCCTCTCGGGAGTGCCCAACTTTTTCGACTCCGCACTCCGCTTCGCTCCGGCCACCGCATGAGCCGGCAAACCGGCGAGCCGCCGCTCGTCATCCACGATAAGTTCCCACTGGTTCGTCCCGTCCAAAACATTCTCCGAATAGCGCTGAGTCAGCTGGGCCAGCTCCGATTGGAGTGCTTCGAGCCGTTGCCGTTTCTCCAGCGGGAGATCCGCGCCCGCTTGGCGAAAGTCCGCCATCGTCTCATCAACCAGACGTCGTTGCACGCCGGTCAGCGCCGACGCCGCCGGCGTCCCGGCAAAAACTTTCAACCGTTCCCAAAGCGCCGCGTTGAGCGGAATTCCGGCGTAGAGTGCAGTTACTTTAGGTAACACGGCGTTATGCGCCTCGCGCAGCGCCGGCGAATCGGCCACCGATTGCAAATGACCGACCTTGGACCAGGCGTTACCCAACGGTTCCGTCGAAGACTCGAGGGCCAAAAAGGTCGATTGAAATGTCAACTGGCCGAGATCTTGACGGGCGACTTCATCAATCGCGGCCTGAGCGCGGTCCACCGCTAGAGAGATATCCGCCACCACGTTCGCTGGTAGGTGAGTCGACCACAGAGGGGGAAACGCAGAATCCAGAAACGGGTGAGAGAGCATGGAAATCCAAGGATTCGCACGAGGGGGCGAAGTCAAACCACATCCACTACCACGCGTAACCCACCCCGAAAGATACCAACCTCGGCGCTGCTGGAACGGCCGGCACTTCCTGATAATTGCTGTTCCAAAGGTTGTCGGCCCGCACCGTGGCGCTAAACCCTCGCCAGCCGGCCGGGCGATACGCCAAGCCGAGCGCACTGAAGAGCGCTTCATCGCCCCCGCGAACTCGCAGTGCATTGTCCGCCTGAACCCGCGCCGCGTTGTCCAACGCCAGACTCCATTCTGCGCTCAGCCGATAGTTCAGGGCAGCAGTCAGCCGATGCCGGGCATAATTGAGCGCATAGAAACTGGCATCTACCGGCGCGCTCCGATAATCCGCGTCTTTCAAAAGCCCCGTGTAACCGACCATCAAATCCACCCGGAACCACGACCGACGGACGACGAATTCGAATCCGGTCGTATCCACATCCACCGCATTCGCGGAACGAGCCGTCACCCCACGGCGAAAGGTCCAGTCCACCAACCCACGATCCGCCCGGCGAAACAAAGCGGCTTGGCCGATCCAATCCTTAGCGCGCCCCACCACGCCGAGCTCCAAATTTCGGGAACGCTCACGGCCGAGACCGGCATTGCCCCGGAACAGACCCGCCGCCGAATTCGCGTTGAGCGCGGTGTAGCTGGGCAACTGCGACGACCCGGCGTAACTCAAAAACATCCGACTCACAGCCGACGATGACCACTCGCGACTGACCTCAATCACGGGCGATCCGAATCCCCCGGCGCGGTTGGAGTCGTCATAGGCAGCCCCGAGCTTGGCCCCGATTCGGCTCGCACCGTCCAAGCGCCAAAATTTTTCTCCGACCGCGGCTAGCTTGGCGAGTGTGCGCGTCTGGTAGCGCCCGAAATTCAAAGAGGTCGACTTGATCTCGTCGCCCAGTATCTCGCCGCGAAACACGACGGCTTTTTCGCGGTCACCCAAGCGCCCCGACACCGCAGCTCCGCTGACCCACGTCGTATGCTGGAAGGGGTGAATCGGGCCAAGTGGCGCGAAACGATTAAACGCATAATCATCCTTGTTGCGCCGGTGATACGCCGCGGCCTCGAGGAAGGACTCCGGCCCAAGCACGAGTCGGTGATTCAAGGCCCAAAACACCGTTTGCAAGTTCTCGGATTCGGGAGAGTTGAACGGCGTATAAAGGTTACGCAGACCAAAAAATTTTGCCTGGTAGCCTGCAAAAAGGTCGGTCTGCGAGCGAGCATCCACCCGTTGCAATCGGGCGTTTACGCGCCCAAATTCATGATCGCCGTCCGGCAGCAACCCTTCACTCGAAGAGTGCGCGACCGCCACATCACCCCGAAGAAATTTGCCGGAAAGTCCCTGGTAGAGCGACGCTCCAAGCAGTTGTCCCTCGCCGGCCGTGATGCGAAGAGATCCCTCCGCTCGGATCGGACGCCAACCATAGCTAACCGCGCCCGAGGTTGCATTCGTCGCGTTGAGGGCAAAATCCGTTCCGGTGATCACCTCGGGCGGCTGCAGCATCTCGACTGCGATGGGCATCTCGGCCAAATAATGTCCGGTCTGCGGATCGACTACGGAGACTCCGCCAATCCTGATGCCCACGGTTTCAAACGTTCCTCCGCGGATGGTCAGATCCGCCTGAGCCTCTCCCAGATTACGCGCGTGAAAATCAACGCGGGGTTCGTAACGCAGCCCCGATACAGGCATCGAAAAAGTCCCCGCGGGCGCTTGGTTCGCGACTCGGGCAGATACCACCTGCAACTGGGGCATGATCTCGCCCAAAAGCTGCCCGGGTAACGAAGTATTCCAAAGCACCCAAATCGCCAGCCAGCCCGAAGCAGTTGCGATTGCACGCGGCCGATTCGTCATTTGTTAATAACTTTCGATCAAAAACTTTACCTCCGGGGCAATTCAAAAAAAAGCCCCCGAAGATTGGGGGCCAAATAACCCGAGCGGACTCAGTCGCCGTCGTTGCCAATCGCTTCGACTGGGCAACCTTCGAGTGCTTCCATACAAAGTGACACCTCTTCCTCGGTCGTGGGCTGTTTGTGGACAAACGAAAACCCGCCTTCGTCATGCCGCGTGAAGAAGGCCGGTGCCGTCTCCCGGCATAGATCGCAGTCGATGCACTGCTGATCCACAAAAAAATTACCCGAGGCGTTCTGGGCCCACTTGTCTGCTTTATTTGCCATATGCTGAGGGAACAAAGTGCGCCGGCTTGCAGTGTCAAGCGGGCGCGGCAATCACCGCGAATCCTCCCCGTTACCCATCATCAGCCCGCATTTCTGTAACAACTGGCTGACGACTTGTGTTTTCGACCGAGCAACTTAACCGTTCGCCATAAGATGAGGTCAGACCGTTCATATTTAAGGGAAACACCGGCTGAAAGGGCGTCAGCCTCTCTAATGTGGCTGATCTCACTCATCGTTGCAGCTTTCCTGATCCAGTTGGTCGTAACTGCATCTTGGTTCAGAATGGGCGTTTATCTCCCACACCATTTCGGAGTTTCCATCGCGGCACTACAGGAACTGCGTCTTTGGACCATCGCCACGCACCCGATCCTGCATCGCACCGACAATTTCCTGCATATCATTGCCGTGATCGGCGGCTTGGTTCTCCTCGGCCGCGAGATGTTGCCCGTAATGGGAGCGCGCCGGTTCATTTGGTTGTATTTTGGTGCCTCTGCGGTGGGCGCGGCCACGTGGGCGGCCGTTAACTGGAAGGCCGGAGGATCTCTGATCGGCGGCGTCGCCGGGGTTTATGGTCTCTTCGTTCTGTTCGCATGCTTGAACCCGAAGCTCGAAATTCGGTTTATGCTCTTCTTTTTCGTGCCGGTCACCCTGAAGCCCCGGACGTTGGCTTGGGCTTTGGTTGTCTTCGATCTGTCCGGCTGTGCCTTTTATGAATTCACTTCGGCCGTTTCGCCTTTCGCCTACGCGCCCTCGGCACACTTGGGCGGGATGCTCACCGGCCTGATTTTTTACGCCTATTTTTACTCGGAACGCTCTCTGCTTTCAACCGGGCGAGCCGCCGTCGCATCCGCTTTAACCCCACCTCGCCCGAGCTTGCCCGTCGATTTTGCCCCCGCCAGCAATCAGGATCTGCGGGTCGAGGTCGATAGAATCCTCGACAAGATCAACACGTCGGGTCTGGCCTCGCTCACCGCCGCCGAAAAGCGACTGCTCGACGAGGCAAAAAATTTATCTCCCCGAAACTAAGCTCCCCCGAATTTTCTCCGCAACTTTCCCCCGTTGAACCGATCTTAACTTTCTTCGATGACCACCGCTTTCTTCAGCAAAAATCTACGTTTCGTCGCCGCAGTTATCCTCCTCGGCACGTCGGCCGCTCTGTCGGCCGCCGATCGCAAGTTCTCCACGTCCACCTCACTTTCCACCGAGGCCCGGACTCTGATCCAGTTGCTGGAGCAGGCGCACTTCAACCGCGACGCGGTCAAGAGTTCCGACTACACCGAGGTCATTTCCGCCTACATGGGGGATTTGGACGGCCAACGCCTTTTCTTCCTCGCCAGCGACAAATCGGAATTCGAGAAAAAATACGGCAATACAGTTTACGAGAACGCCTCGTTTTTGGGCAACATCGACGCCGCCTATCAAATCTACGCCACCTACGAGACCCGCGCCACTGCCCGGATCAACTGGGTCTTAGACGAACTCAAAAAAGACTTCGATCTCACCACCGACGCGACCTATGGCACCGATCGCACCAAAGCCGATTGGCCCTCAAATCCCGTCAACGCCGATGAACTTTGGCACACTCGGCTCAAGTTCGAACTTGTTGCCGAACTGCTGAACAAGAAGCCGATCGAGGAAGCCAAGAAGACGGTGCGCAAACGCTACGAGCAAATGCTCAAGAGTCTCAGCGAGACCGAGGGTCGTGACCTCGCCGAAATCTATCTAGGTTGCATCGCCCGGCTCTATGACCCGCATTCCACCTATTTCTCCCCGGAAACCTACGAGGAATTCGGCATCCAGATGAAACTTCAACTCGTCGGTATCGGCGCGATGCTCGCGATGGAAGATGACAACTGCATCGTCAAAGAACTCGTCCCCGGCGGTCCGGCGGACCTCGGGCGTCAGCTCAAGCCCAACGACCGCATTATCTCCGTCGGGCAAACCGGGGCCGAGCCGGTCGAAGTCATCGGCATGAAACTTCGCAAGGTCGTGGAAATGATCCGCGGTGAGAAAGGCTCACAAGTTCACCTCTTCATCCAGCCTGCCGACGCGACCGATCCCTCGGTGCGCCGCACCATCATCATCACGCGCGACGTGGTTAAACTGAATTCCCAGCGCGCCCATGCTGCGATCTTCCAAGTCCCAGGCGCCGACAAAGTCCCCCGTCCGCTCGGTGTCATCACCCTGCCCACCTTTTACGGCCCTGCCGCCGATGGAGATACCGACAGCGATGGCGGCAAGACCGGCGCCACGCAGGACATCGCCCGCCTGATCGGGAAACTCAAGGAGGCCGGAATCGACGGCTTGGTTCTGGACCTGCGGCGGAACGGGGGCGGCTATCTAACCGAGGCCATCGATCTCGCCGGCCTCTTCATCAAGAGCGGCCCCGTCGTCCAAGTGAAAGACTACACCGGCAGCATTCAAATCGATGGGGACAAGTCGTCTGCCATCGCCTACGCCGGCCCACTCGCGGTGCTCGTCGACCGCTTCAGTGCCTCGGCCTCCGAAATCGTTGCCGGCGCACTGCAAAATTACGGCCGGGCCATCGTGATCGGCGACACCTCAACCCACGGCAAAGGCACCGTCCAAACCGTGATGGAAATGAAGAACATCTCCCGTCTCCTCGCCAACTCTCCGGCGAAAACGGGTGCCGCCAAAATCACGATTCAAAAGTTCTATTTGCCCGGCGGTGCCTCGACCCAACTCAAAGGAGTGGTCCCGGATATCGTGCTGCCCTCGATCGACGACTACCTGCCCATCGGCGAGGCTTCATTGCCCCACGCCCTGATTTGGGACCAGATTCCCACCAGCTTTTTCGATGGCTCACCCTTGGAGCCCAAAGTGCTCTCGCCACTACGTCGGGCCAGTCTGGAGCGCCAAAACACGCTCGAGGAATTCGACTACCTGCGTCGCAACATCGATTGGTTCAAACTCCGGTTGGAGGCCCAGAAACTTGTCTCGCTGAATCTGGATAACCGCCAGAAGCAGAAGGCCGCCGATGCCGAGTTCCGCAAAACGATGAAGGCGGAACGCGATCGATTGGCGGCGAATGATTTTGGGTTCAAAGAATACCGTCTCGGGCCACCGCCCGCCCCGCGCATCAAGGCCCCCAAGAAGGATGACGATGAGGCCGACGACAACGAAACAGCCGCCGACGAAAACCAAAGCTATCCCAAACTGGACATTCACCTCCGCGAAGCATTTCGCGTGATCGTCGACGCCATGGAGCTCGGCAAGTCCCGCGATTTCACCGACGCCGCCAAACTGCCGCTGACGGCCAAAAGTAAAAGCTGAATCGTCAGGCGCCCGCCATCCAAGCGAGCAAAAACCGGTCTCTGCCAGTCAGATCCCGACGCGATTCGACCCGGGAAAATCCGCCGGTCAGCGCCAGCTCCGTCAGCTCGGCGTGATGCGTGATTCCTGTTTCCAACGCGATCATGCCGCCCTCGGCCAAAAACGGCGGCGCAGCTCGGACGATCGTTCGCAAATCGGCCAGTCCCGCGTCCGCCGCCACCAATGCCGCCTTTGGTTCATGATTCCTGACTTCCGGCTCCGCCTCGGCTGTTTCTTGGTCCGAGAGATAAGGTGGATTTGAGACGATCAACTCAAACTTGCTGCCGGGCTCGAGCCGCTCGAACCACTCGGATCGCACGCAACTCACCCTGTCCGCCAGATTCGTCAGCAACCGATTTTCATCGGCAAGTTCAAGTGCCTCCGGGCTTGAATCCACCGCCGTCACCCGCGCCTCAGGCCAGGCGTGGGCCAATGCCAGCGCGATCGCGCCGCTACCCGTGCCAAGATCCAGCACCCGTGCCGGTGGCGGCAGAAAAAGTCCGGTTAAAATCTCCACCAGATACTCGGTTTCCGGCCGCGGAATCAACGCGCGCCGGTCTGTCTTCAATTTCAGCCCGGCAAACTCCGTCGTACCGACGATGTAGTGCAGCGGCTCACGTTGCGACCGGCGCTTGATCAGCGGTCGGATCAACTCGAGCTCGGGCTCCGTCAACGCACGCTCGAACTGGAGATAAAGCTGCATCCGCTTTAACTTCAATGCGTGCCCGATCAGGTGCTCGGCATTCAGTCGCGGAGACTCCACTCCCTTGGATCCGAGAAATTCGGCGCTCTTATGGATGATCTCGAGGACGGATGGCATCTTAGTCTTCTTCGTCGGCCGATCCGCGGTTCGGCACAAAAGTATGACCCGTAAGCGCGGCCAACTTGGCCTCGTAATCCGCCTTTTGCAGCGCAGCGATGATCTCCCCGATGTCGCCCGCCATGATCTGGGGCAGGCTGTAAAGGGTGAGCCCGATGCGGTGCTCCGTCACCCGATTCTGCAAAAAGTGATACGTGCGGATACGCTCACTCCGGTCCCCTGAACCGATCTGATTTTTCCGCACGGCCGCATACTTGGCGTGCTCCTCATCCTGACGCTTCTGCAAGAGTCGCGAGCGCAGCACGGTCATCGCCTTTGCCTTGTTCTTGATCTGCGAGCGTTCGTCCGCGCAGGTGACAATCAGGCCCGTCGGCTTGTGCAGAATTTGCACCGCTGAGTCCGTCGTATTCACCCCCTGCCCGCCGGGACCGCTGGCGCGCGCGACCGTGATTTCGAGCTCCTGCGGATCAACCACGACATCGACTTCTTCCGCTTCCGGCAAAACCGCCACCGTGACCGTCGAAGTATGGATTCGCCCGCTCGCCTCAGTGACCGGCACGCGCTTCACTCGCTGCACACCGCTCTCAAACTTCAGCTGTTTGTAAACATCCGTCCCCGAGATGAGAAAAATAGTCTCACGAAATCCCCCTCGCTCGGAGTAACTCGTGCTCATCGGTTGAATCTTCCATCCTTGGGTGTCCGCGTAGCGCTGATAAACTCGGGCCAACTCCGCAGCGAAGAGCGCAGCTTCTTCTCCCCCGGTCCCGGCCCGGATCTCCATGACCGTATTTCGGGAATCCGTCGGGTCCGGCGGAATCATGGCCAGCAACACGGTCTCGCGCAGTGCCGTTGCCCGCCGCTGCAAATCAGGCAACTCTGCCATCGCGAGTTCCCGGAAATCCGCATCTGCCTTTGGGTCGCGGCTCAATTCCAAGGCTTCGATTTTCTCCTGCTCGATCCGCTCATGTTGCGCGTGGTCCGAGACCAATCTTTGCAACTTTTGCTGCTCCCGCATCACCTCGGCGGCGCGCCGGGAGTTTGCATAAAAGGCAGGCTCGGCCATCTGCGCATCAAGCTCGTCGAGGCGGCGTTTAAACGGAGCGATATCGGGCAGGGAATCCATTGGGCCAAAAGTGTGCGTGGAGCGTCGGGCGATTTGCGAATTGCGCGAGCTGCCGGGCGCGGCTTGTCTGCATCACGGCGCCGCGCCGGGCAGGGTATGCCTAGCGGTGTTGATCAGCAATGGCCACGACGCTCTTCACTCAAAACATCATCGCGTGCATCTGGGATTTCGACAAGACCTTAATCCCCGAATACATGCAGTCACCCCTCTTCCGACGCTACGGCATCGACGAGGCGACGTTCTGGGCCGAGACCAATGCCCTCGTCGGCCACTATCAAAAAAGAGGTTACCACCTCGCTCCCGAGATCAGCTATCTCAATCACTTGCTCACCTACGTGCTCGCCGGTCCGTTGTCCGGTCTGAGCAATCAGACGCTGCGCGCCTGCGGAAAAGACATCGCCTTCTATCCCGGCCTCCCGTCGTTCTTCGACCTCGCCAAAACCTTTGTTGCCGAGCGCCCCGAATATCAGAAACACGAAATCTCGCTCGAGCACTACATCGTCAGCACCGGAATTGCCGAGATGGTCCGAGGGAGCGCGATCGCGCCGCACGTGGACGGCATCTGGGCCTGCGAATTCATTGAGAATCCGCTGCAGCCGGGCTTCCTGCGCCAAAACGAACTTTCCATCGAGGCCGCCGCAGGCATCGCCCAGATCGGTATGGTCATCGACAATACCACCAAGACCCGCGCGATTTTCGAAATAAACAAGGGCACCAACAAAAACCCCGCCATCGACGTAAACTCGAAAATGGCCCAGGCCGACCGGCGCATCCCGTTTCAGAACATGATCTACATTGCCGACGGTCCGAGCGATGTCCCGAGCTTCTCCGTCGTGAAAGGCAACGGCGGCAAATCCTTCGGCGTATACAATCCCGCCAAGCCTGAGGAATTCGCGCAGAACGATCGGCTGCGCCAGGTCGACCGCATCGACCATTACGGCCCCGCCGATTACACCGCCGGCAGCAGCACGACCCAATGGTTGCGCATGCACATCCATCAAATCTGCGACCGGATCGTGACCGACCGTGAAGCCGCCGTAGCCGCCAAAGCCTCGCGCCCTCCACGCCACCTCAATCCGTCGCCCGAAGAAGCAGCCGCCCAACGCGCCGCCAAAGCCCCGAAGCAGTCATCGTTTTTGGAGTAAGCATTGGGGCGTCTTCGAGACCTATTACGCTGCGCTTCCTTTCCCGATTCAAAACACACGTTGGCGCCAAATGAGCCGTATGCTTGCCGGCTTGTTTAACGTCCATGATTTACCCGGAAAAAACGACGGGCTGACTGCGGAAGTATCGACCGGACTGATTCGAAGCAGCGGCAACGTGGTCGTCGTCGGCGGGTTGATCCCCGTGTCGATCACCGGAGCTGCGACTTTGGGGCCCGATTTTGCCGCACTGGTCACTGCTACCAAGAGCGCTGCACGGTGATCGCCTACGTCGAACCGGCACGTAATCCGACCACCGGCGATTCAAGGCATCCGAAAACGGCCGCCGCGTATGCTGGGCCCACGTCGCCGCCCGGAACTGATACGCGCCCAGCTCTCCCGCTGGTCCCGGCCTCGTGAGATTACGCGGATTTTCAATCCGATGGATCGCCTCCAGCGTCACCTGTCGCGACATCGCACGACCCGCGGGGAGCAGCAAGACCAACACAAGCATCGCACGACTCACTGCCGCGAAACTCCGGACAAACTTTGCAGGTAGGATAAGGGTGATCATGCCAATTTCGACCGAACCACCCGACCTCAAGTTCGCGGCAAATCTGCATAAATCGCCGTGCCGACGCGGAACTCATTGCCCGTGCATTTTGCAGGCCGGCCTCGTCGCCCTATTTCGCAGGCAAATGCTCGATCAAACGGGTCACCAGCGCCGTCCAGCCCGTCTGGTGGTCTGCGCCCAAGCCTTGTCCCGTGTCCCCGTGGAAATACTCATGGAACCACATCAGCTCCTGCCAATGCGGGTCGTTTACAAACCGCGCCTCCATGCCCAGCGCCGGCCTTCGTCCACCGCCGTTCGGCAAAAACAAGGTCACGAGCCGCCGCGACAGTTCCTCCGCGATCTGGGCCAGATTCAACCGTCGCCCGCTACCCGTCGGAAACTCCATCGTGAACGCGTCGCCGTAAAAATGGTGATACCGCTCCAGCGCCTCGATCAGCAGATAATTGAGCGGCATCCATACCGGCCCCCGCCAGTTCGAATTCCCTCCAAACAACCACGTCCGCGATTCTCCCGGCTCGTAGTTCACCCGATACTCCGCTTCGCCCATCTTCAGCACAAACGGCCGCTCGCCATAGACCTTCGACAGCGACCGCACCCCGTGCGCCGACAAAAATTCTTTCTCGTCGAACACATACCTCAACACCCGCTCCAATCGTTCCCGTGATGGGATCGCCAACAACCGCCGTCCCGGATCGCAGCCATCCCTCGTCATGTAGGAAATATGCGCGGCCAGATCTTTTCGGTTCTCCAAAAACCATCGCGTCCGCTTCGCAAACCCCGGCAACCGGTCGAGCCGCCCTTCCTCGATAAACTCGACCGCAAAAAGCGGAATCACCCCGACCAATGATCGCAACCGCAACGGCACCGTCCGCCCCTCCACGAGCAACTGGTCGTAATAAAATCCGTCTTCTTCATGCCACAGCCCCGTGCCACCGAGCCGGTTCATCGCATCCGCGATCGCGACGAAGTGTTCGAAAAACTTCGATGCGATGTCCTCATAGACCGGGTCGCCCTCAGCCAACTCCAGCGCCATCGAAAGCATCGTCCCACAATAAAACGCCATCCACGCCGTCCCGTCGGCCTGCTCCAGCGTTCCGCCGGTCGGCAACGGCTTCGAGCGGTCAAATACCCCGATGTTGTCCAACCCCAGAAAACCACCGCTGAAAATATGCCGACCGCCCGGATCTTTGCGGTTCACCCACCAGGTGAAATTGAGCAGGAGTTTCTGAAACACCCGCCCTAACCACACCCGATCCCGGGCACCTCGTTCGGCCGTCATTTTATAAACCCGCCAACACGCCCACGCATGCACCGGCGGATTCACGTCGGAGAAATTCCATTCATACGCCGGCATCTGCCCGTTCGGGTGCATATACCACTCGCGCAGCAGCAGATTCAGCTGACCTTTCGCAAAGGCCGGATCGATCCGCGCCATCGGGATCATATGGAAAGCCACGTCCCACGCCGCGAACCACGGATACTCCCACTTGTCCGGCATCGAGATCACATCACGCGCAAATAAATGGGGCCAATCCGCGTTGCGACCGCGCCTCCGCGCCGCCGGTGGCGCCGGTTGCTCCGGATCGCCCGCCAGCCAGTCCTTCACGACATAGTGATAAAATTGCTTCGACCAAAGCAGACCCGCGTAAGCCTGCCGCACCACGCGACTCGTCTCCACCAACGGCAGCTCCACCGCTCCCCGCCCACCAGCCAACTTCGGGTGCGACCGCGCCGCGCTCTGCGCCAAGTCATCATAAAAAATTTCCGCCTCCGCCTTCCGTGCCGCCAACACTCGCGCAAACTCCGCTCCAAACGTCTCCTTCGGTCGGGCCGCCTCCGCATAAAGTCTCAGCCGCAGCACCCCCGACTCTCCGGGCGCCAATTTGAGCGCATGCCACGCTGCGCACTTTGTGCCCACCCGCGCCGGATTCACCGCTTCGTTTCGGCCCAAGACCACCCGTTCATGGAACGCATCTTTAGCATACCGGGGACTGCTTTCCGCGCCGAACAGGTGACGCGCGTTGGTCTCGTTCTCCGTAAACAACCACTCCGGGCCGCCGGCCTTGACCGATTCCGCTTCCAGCCAGAACCGTCCCAGCGTCGCGTGATCCGCCCGCACGCGCCCGTCGGCTTCCACCTGCAACTTCGGCTTAACCTCACACCCTTCGTGCGTGCAGCCCCACGACCAGGTGTTGCGAAACCACAGCGTCGGCAACACCTGCACCTCCGCCGCTTCCGGCCCGCGATTTGATATCGTCAGCTCGATGCACACGTCGTCCGGACCCGCCTTGGCGTAGACCGCCTCCACGTCAAAATACCGCCCGCCGTCCAGCACGCCCGTCTCGAGCAACTCATATTCGCCATCATCCCGCGACCGCCGCCGGTTCTCCTCCCTGAGCCGAGCGTAGGGAAACTCCGCCTGCGGATATTTATACAGCGCCCGCAACCACGAATTCGTCGGCGTCGCATCGAGGTAAAAATAACACTCCTTCACGTCCTCGCCGTGGTTACCCTCGCGCCCCGTGAGCCCGAACAACCGCTCCTTCAAAAACGGATCCCTCCCGTTCCATAGTGCCAGTGAAAAACACAGCCGACACTCCCGGTCCGTGATGCCCAACAAGCCATCCTCGCCCCAACGATACGCCCGCGCCTGCGCGTGCTCGTGCGAAAAATAGCCCCAGCTCTCCCCGTCCGGCGAATAGTCCTCCCGCACCGTGCCCCACTGCCTCTCCGCCAGATAAGGACCCCACCGCTGCCAGTTCTTTTCGCGGCTCGCATCCTCGGCCAGCCGGCGCGCTTCGGGGTTCGAGTTCGTGAGACTAAGACGTGGCATACAGTCTGGTCACAGTGGCTATCCCGTCGCGCCTGCAAATCCCAATCATCATCCGCAGCCCTTTCCCGCGTCCTCATCCTCTTCGCGTATCCCTCTCTTCCGAGATCGCGCATCCCTGTCCGGCTCACCGCCGCCCGGCGCAAGACCCCGGCGTCACGTTTCATGCTCTCTTCAAAGCCTAACTCGGTTTCCACCTCGCCGTGCCCTGCGAACAAGCCCCCATCTGCAGACACCCACGAGCATGTTTCGGCCCTTGAGCGCCTGTCCTCCTCCAACACCTCCGAGAGCCGCACCCGAATCGACTGCGGTTGGGACCCCTTCCCCAACGCCGACTTCTCCCGCGGCTCATTCGCAACTCTTCCCCTCTTTAACCGTCCTGCCCTTCACCTATCCTTTATGAATCCCACCCGCCGCACGTTTCTAAAAACCTCCCTCGCCGCCTCTGCCACCGCCGCGCTTTCCCTCCGCGCCGCCTCCGGCACCGGGTCCCTTGGCGTACCCCGTGAATTCTACGAACTCCGTGCCTACCGGCTGAAGCCCGGCGCTTCCAACGCCCAGCTCGACCACTATCTCGAAGCCGCCCTCATCCCCGCTTTGGGCAAGCGAGGCTTGGGCCCCGTCGGCGCGTTCACCGAACTGGAAGTGGACAAAAAGGCAGGCACCTCAAAACCCAAAGTCGGCACCGCCGAGGCGCCCGCCGTACTCTGGTTATTGATCACCCATCCGAACCTCGACTCGTTCATCGGCGTTGCGGCTGATCTCAACAACGATGCGGCGGTGCAAGCTGCCGGGCGCGATTACCTGCTTACCCCCAAGGCCAGCCCCGCCTACACCCGCGTGGACTCTTGGCTGCTCCGTGCCTTCGCCGGCATGCCCAAACTGGCCGTGCCCGCTTTCTCCAAAACGAAAGTGGCGACCCGTGTCTTCGAGATGCGCGACTACGAGAGCCACAGCGAGGAGCGAGCCCTCAACAAGATGGCGATGTTCGATGACGGCGAGATCGAGGTCATGCGCGATCTCGGCATGGCCCCGCTCTTCTTCGGCCAAGCCGTCGCCGGCCCCAACTTGCCGCACCTCCGCTACATCACGTGCGCCCCTGATCTCACCTCCCACCTGGCTAACTGGAAAAAATTCGGTCCCGATCCCCGTTGGGTAAAGATGAAGGAGGAGCCGCGCTACAAGGACAACACGTCCAAGAACACCGCACGTTTCCTCGTTCCAACGCCTTACTCGCAACTCTGAGCCCCCCGGCCGCGCTCGCCCGACACGGTCGATGCGAGCGCAATCAGAGCATCCGCTAAACTGCGTCCAGCCGGGCATACGTTGCCAAGAGGTAGAGTCGTCGGCCGTCCGACCACCCTGCCGCCACCTTTGAGGCCTAGGCCACCAGCGGAGGTGTCTCGCCAGTTTCCCGCTCCGACATCGCGTCCATGGGCATCACTTAAAAATGGAATGAGAGTTCGCCACTCTTGAAACACACCTCGGCCACCTCACGTCCGCCGAGACTGACCGTGCGGCAATCCTGAGCCGTCATTCATCGCCGCAGTATTGCACCAGATCACCCCGTCGGCCGGGTTGCGCACCAAGCTCAGGGCCAAGCGGCCGAGCGAGGTAGAGTGCGCGTCGACCGATTAGGCAGTGCCCGCGTCACTCATGGCTGGGTGGAGTTCGGGGTTGCCAGTATCGGAGTTTATTCCCGGAACTCAGCGTTTCCCGCAACATGCTTCGCCTCATTCTTCCGCCCAACCTCGCCGCCGCCGTCCTGCGCGACGCCATTCCGGTAAAGGTTGAGCTCGATCCGGCCGCCAACCCCGCTCCCGGCCTGTTCCCCGTTCTTGCCCATCTGCAACGGCTTTGTGGCACCGCCACGCCCCCCGTATTCATCCAACTCACCCGCGCCCAACTCCGCGATCTCGCCGCCGCCGCCGCACTCGAACCTATCTTCGTCCACAACGGCCAAGCCGGCGTCTGGCGCCACGCCGCCCTCCTCGGCACTCCCCCACCTTCGGCCGCCTTGCCGTCCACCGCAAAATCTCTTCGCCCAATCGCCGAGCAAAAATCGAACATCAAAAATCCGCCCGCCCCCCAAGCGCTGCTCGTCGACGGCTCCGAAAACTTCCTCGCCCTCACGCTCCCCTCGCCCGAGCACCCACTCTACGCCCGCGCCGTCGAACTCGTAAAAACGTCCGGCTTCGCCCTCGATCCGTCCACGCGCAAATGGTGGCTCCGCGACCGCCACAAGACCCTCAATTTCCTCGCCGCCCACGGCGAGCGGCTCCGGAAAACCTTCGACGCCGATTTCACCGCCAACTTCGAGACGCACACCGCCCGCTTGCGCACCGCCGAAATCATCGCCGACGCCACCGAAACCACCGGCGGTTTCAACCTCACGGTCGGCCTGAAAGCCGGCCCCGCCGACGACGCCACTCTCCGCGAAGCCATCGCCACCAACCGCCGCTACCTCGAAGCCGGAGGTCAGGTTTACCTCATCGCACCCGAAAAGCTCGAGCAACTCGCCACCGCCCAACGTGCCCTCGCCGGCGATCCCTCCGCCTCCGTCGCCCCCCGCCGCGCCCAACGCGTCAACGCCGCCCGCGTCGCCGAGGCCGAGACGATCCTCGAGGAACTCGCGCCCGGCTTTCAACCGCCCGAGACGTGGAAGACCCGCAGCTCCGCCCTGCGCAACCTTTCCACCCTCGCGCCCGCGCCGGTTGAAACCGCGCTCAACGACCAACTCCGCCCCTACCAACGCCTCGGCGTCGCCTGGCTCTGGCACCTCCACCGCTCCGAACTCGGCGGCATCCTCGCCGACGAAATGGGCCTCGGCAAAACCCTCCAAGCCCTCGCCCTGCTCACTGCCCTTCAAACCCGGTTGAACGTTGAGCGTGCAGAGTTGAGAGAACCCAGCCGCCTCCTGTTCCAACTCCGCCGCACCCCCAGCGCGCCCACCGAATCGAAAATCGAAAATCCAAAATCGAAATTCCCCAGCGCCTCGCTGGTCGTCGCGCCCGCCAGTCTCCTCGAAAACTGGCGCCGCGAAACGCTCCGCTTCGCCCCCGCGCTGCGCGTCTTCATCCACCACGGCGACCACCGCCTCGCCACCGCCGCCGACTTCGCCGCCGCCGATCTCATTATCACCAGCTACGGCACCCTCACCCGCGACCAAGATCTCTTCGCCGGCGTCGACTTCACCGTCGTCATCGCCGACGAGGCCCAGCACATCAAAAACCGCCGCTCCCAAAACGCCGCCGCCCTCCGGGCCCTTCGCGCCCGCAGCCGCTTCCTTCTCACCGGCACGCCGCTGGAAAACTCCCTCGACGACCTTAGATCGCTTTTCGAATTCCTCCTCCCCGGCTATCTGCAAAAAGTCCCCGCCGGCCTCCGCGGCGACGAACGTGGTTGGTTTGACCAACGCCTCCGCGCCCAGACCGCGCCCTACATTCTCCGCCGCACCAAACTCGCCGTTGCCCCCGAGCTTCCCGAAAAAATCGAACAGATCATCTGGTGCGACCTCACCCCCGCGCAGGCGAAACTCTACCGCGACACCCAGGAAAACTCCGAACGCCAGTTGCTCGACCTCGCCGCCGCCGGAGCCAGCGAGAACCGCCTTCAATTCGCCGCCCTCACCCAATTGCTCCGCCTCCGCCAAATCTGCTGCGACCCCCGACTGATCAATAATCCCGCCGCCAACCCCGAGGTGGGGCGCGACCTCGCGTCGCGTCGTCCGGACTCCGCTCCGACCGAAAAATCCCCAGCCGACTTCGCCGACTCCGCGAAACTAAACGCCTTCACCGAGCTCTTGTCCGAAGCCATCGACGACGGCCACCGCCTTCTCGTGTTTTCCCAGTTCACCTCCCTCCTCGCCCTGCTCCGCGAAGAACTCGACGCCCAGTCCATCAACTACTGCTACCTCGACGGCTCAATGACTCCTGCCGCCCGCCAAGCTCAGGTCGACCGCTTCCAAGGCACGACTTCTCCTAAGTCCGGCTCGCCACTCTCAGCTCTTAATTCTCAGCCTCCCCCGATTTTCCTGCTTTCCCTTAAAGCCGGCGGCACCGGCCTCAACCTCACCGGCGCCGACACCGTGATCCACTTCGACCCGTGGTGGAATCCCGCCGCCGAAGCGCAAGCCACCGACCGCGCCCATCGCATTGGCCAAACCCGCACCGTGACGAGCTACAAACTCATCTGCGCCGGCACGGTGGAAGAGAAAGTCCTGGCGCTCCAAGCCGAGAAACGCGCCCTCCTCGCCGACGTCTTCGAAGCCAGCGACGCCGCCGCCGCCAAACTCTCCCTCGCCGACCTCCGCGATCTTCTCCGCTAACCGATTTCCGATCGCTCGCTGCTTTCTACCTCTAAAAAAGCCGAGCAGAGATAATGCGCGCCGGGGCAATTCCGGCAGGGCGCTAGGCGCAGGCTTCGGTTAAAAAATTGACCAGCATGGTGCTCAGGGGCAGCGCAGCGTTCAAGGCGCTGCGCAGCTTACCGGTCACACCGCGTATCGCTCGATGAACGCGGTGATGGCCGCGGGCGTCGCTTTAATCAGGTGCTTCTTGATCGGGCGCGATTTCAGCGCCTCCAAACTGGGATGCTTCGGCTCGATGCCGACCGCCGTCTGAATCGTCTCGGGAAATTTCGCGGGGCTCGCAGTCGCCAACACCACGCTGACGCGATCGGGGTTCGGCTCCTTGAACCCGCACGCCGTGTGCGGATCCACCAGATATCCATCCTCGCGTAAGACCCGCGCGATGATCGCGGGAATCTCGGCATCCGTGCAGCACGACGAAGAAAAAATCCCGCGGTCGAACTGCTCAAACCGATAGGCGCCCGTGGCCTTGAACGTCGCCATCACTTCACGCACCCGCGCCGGGTCGCGACCCACGCCAGCGTAGATGAAGCGCTCAAAATTCGACGCCACCTGAATGTCCATCGAAGGCGCCGCGCTGGGCTGCACCGCACCGATGCGATACTCCCCGGTCGAGAACATGCGGTGGAGAATATCGTTCTGGTTCGTCGCGACCTTGAACCCGGCGATCGGCACGCCCATCTGCTGAAGCCACCAACCGGCGAGCACGTTGCCGAAATTCCCCGTCGGCACCACGAACTCGACGTTACCGCGTTCGCCCGCCGGCAACCGCAGCCACGCCCAAAGATAATAGACGCACTGCGCCAGCACGCGCGCAATGTTCACGGAGTTCACGGCCGACAGCCGGTGGTGCTTCCGGAAAATCTGGTCACCAAAAATTTCCTTCAAGGCCGTCTGTGCGTCGTCGAACGAACCGTCCACGGCGAGCGCGAAGACGTTCTCCGCGCCCGTGCACGCCATCTGGCGCTCCTGCAACGGCGACACGCGGCCATCGGGGTAAAGCACGAAAATCGCCGTGCCCGGCTTGCCGAGCAGCCCGTGAATCGCCGCCGCACCCGTGTCGCCGGAAGTGGCACCGAGCACATTGATCGTCTCGCGCCGCACCTCGCACTGGTGGCCGTAGAGGTTGCCGAGGAGCTGCAGCGCGAAGTCTTTGAACGCGAGCGTCGGCCCGTGAAAGAGTTCGAGGACGTAACGGTTCTTCCCCAGCGGCTTGAGCGGCGCGATACCGGGATCGGCAAAAGTCGTGTAGGATTTTGCGACGAGCGCGCGCAGCGTCTCGGCCGGGATGTCGGTCGCGAAGCGCCGTAAAAACTCAAAACACAGCTCGGCGTAGCCCAGCGGCTCGAACCGGGCCAAGTCCGCCGCCGAAAACTGCGGCATCGTTTCCGGCAAAAAAAGCCCGCCATCGGGTGCAAGCCCCGTGGCAACCGCATCCGAAAATCCGAGCGGCTCGGTCTGGCCGCGGGTAGAGATGAATTTCATCGGTGTAGGGGCGTCGCTTGACGACGCCCGAGGGCGCGGCCGAGCCGCGCCTCCCGGGATCAGACCTTGTCCAACTCGAACGCGCCATGCACGACCCGCGCCGCTTCGTCGACCCGGTCGAGGTCGATCACGACGGAGATTTTGATCTCCGAAGTGCTGATGAGTTCGATGTTGATGCCCGCGTCGGCCAGCGACTGGAAGAGCGTCGCGGCCACGCCGCTGTGTGTCTTCATACCAACGCCCACGACGGAGAGTTTCGCGATGTGTTCGTGCACGGCCACCTGGCCGCCGCCGATCTCGGCGAGCACGGGTTCGAGGGCCTTCACGGCCTTCCGCGTATCGGTCTGCGGGACGGTGAACGTGAGGTTGGCGACGCCGTGGCGGCCGACGTTTTGCACGATCATGTCGACGAGCACGGAAGCGTCGGCAAGGGCGCGGAAAACGCGCGCCGCGGAGCCGGGTTTATCGAGGATGTTGCTGACGATTACTTTGGCTTGGTCCTTGTCGACGGCGACGCCGCGGACGACGACCTTTTCCATGTAGGCGACTTCTTTTTTCACGATGGTTCCTGGATTGTGGTTAAAGGAGGAGCGGACTTCGAACACGACGTCATACTTCGCCGCGAACTCGACCGAACGCGACTGCATGACTTTCGAACCGGAGGACGCGAGCTCGAGCATCTCGTCGTAGCTGATCTCGGGAATTTTCTTCGCGTTCTTCACGTTGCGCGGGTCGGCGGTGTAGACGCCGTCCACGTCCGTATAGATTTCGCATTTGTCGGCCTTGAGCGCGGCGGCGAGCGCGATCGCGGTGAGGTCCGAACCGCCACGGCCCAGTGTGGTGATGCGGCCCTCGTCGTCGGCGCCTTGGAAACCGGCGACAATAATGACGCGGCCCGCCTTCAGTTCTTTCTCCATCGGCTTCGGGTTGATGCCCTGGATCTTCGCCTTGGTGTGGACCTTGTCGGTGAAAATGCCGGCCTGCTGACCCGTGTAGCTGACGGCGTCGGCTCCGATGCCTTGCAGTGCCATCGCGACGAGGGCGATCGTCTCCTGCTCGCCGATGGCGAGGAGTTGGTCGAGTTCGCGCTCGCTGGGATCGGGGCACACCGCCTTGGCCCGGGCGATGAGCTCGTTGGTCACACCGGCGCGCGCGGAGACAACGACGACGACCTCGTTGCCTTCATCGCGGGTGCCCTTGATGCGCTCGGCGACTTTCTTGATGCGTTCGACGTCACCCACGGAGGTGCCGCCATATTTTTGGACGATACGGGCCATTATGGAGAAGTTGAGAGCTGAGAGTTTAGGGTTGGGAGTTTCTGAACCGAGAATGCCGAGCGGAGGGAGAACGAGGGTTCGGAGTTTCTGGCCCTCAACTCTCGGGTCTCAGCATCCCACTAATCATTGAAGTCGCCGATGCGGAGGAGCACCGGTTCCTCGAGCACACTGGCGAGGCCGCCCAGGTTCTTGAGGGTCGCCCGGATCGCGCGCTCGTCGCTCTCGTGGGTGGTCAGCACAAGCGAAGCAGCGCCCGCCCGCTCGGCCGGTGTCTGAATCACGCTGGCGATGCTCACATGGTGTTTCGCCATGACCGAAGCGACTCGGGCCAGCACCCCGGGCTGATCCTTCACCGAAAGGCGCACGTAATAACGGCCGCGGATCCGCTCGGGGGGAGCGAGCCGGCAATCGGTGCACAACGGCGCATCGTCGCCCATATGATGGGCGCCTTTGCCATGGCGCAGCAACGCGACCGCGTCGCCGATGTCGCTGATGACGGCACTGGCCGTCGCATCCTGCCCGGCGCCGCGGCCAATATAGAGAGTGGTGCCGACCACGTCGCCGGTGACGGAGACGGCGTTGAACACACCGCTCACATTGGCGAGCACGTTGCCCTCGGGCAGCAGGGTCGGTTGGACGCGCACGCTGAGTTCGTTGGTCGCGAAGTCGCGCGTGATGACAGCGAGGAGCTTGATGCCGTAGCCGAGGGTGGATGCGGTCTTGAAATCGGCGGGCGTGATGCGGCTGATGCCCTCGACGATCATCCGGTCGGGTTTGACCCACATACCGTGGGCGAGCCAAGCGAGGACGGAGGCCTTGTGCGCCGTGTCCCAGCCGTCGACGTCGAGCGACTCGTCGGCCTCGGCGTAGCCCAGGCGTTTGGCATCGGCGAGTACGTTCGCATAGGGCGCGTCGTGTTCCTCCATTTGCGTGAGGATGTAGTTACAGGTGCCGTTGAGGATGCCGTAGATCCGCGTGAAACGATTGGCGACGAGGCCCTCGCGCAGGGCCTTGATGAGCGGAATACCACCGGCGACGCTGGCTTCGAAAAAGAAATGCCCGCCGTGCTTCCGCGCCGTGGCAAAAATCTCCGCGCCATGGGCACAGATCAGCGCCTTGTTGGCTGAGATCACGATCTTGCCTCGAGCGAGCGCCGCGAGGGTGACCTCGCGGGCGAGGCCGGTGCCGCCCATCAATTCGCAAACGATGTCAATTTTCGGATCGGTCGCGATGGCGAGCGGATCCACGGTGAGCTTGGCCGCGGGGATCTTGACCGGGCGCTTTTTCTTGAGATCGCGGACAGAAGCGCGGGCGAGCACGAGCTTGGCACCAAGGCGCGCCTCGATCGTCGCGCGGGCGCGGGTGAGGTGTTTCCAGACGCCTTGGCCGACCGTACCAAAACCGCAGATGCCGATCGTGTAAGTCGGGAGGGAGGTCATGGCGCGGATTTTTTGACGAAGCGGTTCTCAGTGCCGTTGAGCAGCCGGGTAATATTCGTCCGGTGGCGGATAATGACGAAAAGCGCGGCGACGCTGGCGAAGATTACGAGCGGCAGCGGTTGTTTCAGAAAAAACACCGACACGGGTAGTGCCACCGCCGCGAAGATCGAGGCGAGCGATACGTAGCGGCTCGAATAAAACGTCGCCGCCCAAACGGCCGCTCCGATCAACGTCGCGACCGGCATCAACACCAGGCAACCGCCCGCCGCCGTGGCCACGCCCTTGCCGCCGCGAAATCCGGTGAAGCACGAGAAACTGTGACCAAGCAGCGCGCCCACGAGGCCCGCCATGCCGAGGTTGACCCAGTCGGCCCCGACGTAGGTGCGGTTGAGCAAATTGAGCAGCGGCGCGTCGAGATCGACGACCATCTTAGACCCGAGCGCGCCCAGCGCCCATGCCGCTGCGACCGAGCCCTTGAGCGCATCGAGGGCAAACACGAGGTTGCCCGGACCGGCACCGAGCACACGGCGCACGTTGGTCGCGCCGGGATTCTTGCTGCCGACCTCAAAGATGTTCACGCCCTTCGCGCGCGCGACCAAGTAGCCGAAGGGCAGCGAGCCCAACAGATACCCGACGAGCGCAGTGAAGACGAGGGCGGCGAACACCGTGGTGGGAAGAACCGTGGTTTAAAGTTGGATGAACTTCGCGAGCTTGATGGCCGCGTGGGACTTCAACTCGGCGCGGGCAGCGGTGCTCGGCTCACTGTCGAGATTGATCACCATGAGCGCGGTCTCTCCCGCTTGCTGCCGGCTGAGCGACATGTTGGCGATGTTGACCTTATCTTTGCCGAGCAGCGTGCCGACGTAGCCGATCATCCCGGGAGCGTCGGCGTTTTCGATGATGAGGAGCTTACCGGTGGCGGCGACTTCGACGGCGCGACCGTTCACGGCGACAATGCGCGGGGTGTTGGCCTTGGTGACCAACGTGCCCGCAGCACTGCGCACGGCCCCATCGGCGGCGACCGCCTCGACCAACATGAGCTCGGTGTAATCGGAGTCGTCGGTGGACTTCACGACTTCGAGGCCGAGGCCGAGGCGCTCGAGCATAACGGGAGCGTTGACGACGTTGACGCCGTCGCCGCTGATGCGCGCGAGGTAGCCGCGCTGGATGGCGCGGGTGATGGCGTTGGCGTCAAGATCGACGATCTTGCCGTAATAGGTGATGCGGAGCTTGGCGACGGCCGGGAGCGCGAGTTGCTGCACCAAGGTGCCGAGCTTGGCGCCAAGATCGAGGTAGGGCCCGAGGATCTTGGCGGTGGCGGCATCGACCGAGGGGAGGTTGACGGCGTTGCGGACGGCGCCGTTGAGCAACACATCGGCGATCTGCTCGGCGACCTCGATGCCGACGGCCTCTTGGGCCTCGGTGGTCGATGCGCCGAGGTGCGGCGTCAGAGTGACGTTGGCGAGGCTGCGGAGTTCGCTGTCTTTGGCCAACGGTTCCTCTTCAAACACGTCGAGGCCGGCGGCGGCGACCTGGCCGGACTTAATGGCAGCGATCAGAGCGGTCTCCTTGATGATACCGCCCCGAGCGCAGTTGAAAATCCGCAGGCCCTTCTTCGCTTTGGCGAATGCCGCCTCGTCGATCATGTATTTCGTGTCGTCCGTCAGCGGCATGTGCACCGTGATGTAGTCGGACTGGGCGAGCAGTTCGTCGAGCGTGACGGCCTCGACCTGCATGGCCTTGGCCCGGCTGGGCGCGAGATAGGGATCGTAGGCGAGCACGCGCATGCCGAAAGCTTGGGCGCGCTTCGCGACTTCCCCGCCGATGCGACCGAAACCCACGATACCGAGGGTCTTCTTGAAAAGCTCGATGCCCGAAAAGCTCTTCCGGTCCCATTGGCCGGCCTTCATGGAAGCAGCCGCCTGCGGCACGGGCCGCGCCCCGCAAAGGATATGGGTAAAGGTCAGCTCGGCCGTCGCGATCGTATTGCCCGAAGGCGTGTTCATCACGATAACCCCGCGTTCCGTGGCGGCCTCGACATCGACATTGTCCACGCCGACGCCGGCGCGACCGACGACCTTCAGCAACGGCGCCGCCGCAAACACCGCTGCGGTAATCTTCGTCTCCGAACGCACCGCGATCGCGTGGACGTCTCCGACCAATTCCAACATCTTTTCAGGCGAAGAGCCGTAAGCCTCGATGACTTCCAAGCCCGGCTGCGCGCGCAGGTAGGCTACTCCTTTGGGTGAGATCTTATCGGCAATGAGGACTTTCATGACGGCAATGGTCCTTCGAGGGAAATCTCAGCGCCCAACCCTAGCAAGGAAAACGTTAGTGATATGACGGGATGCGGTCGGCCTACGTGACACGCATCTTGCGCCCGCTGGTCCGAAACTCTTACTGCCTTCGCTCGTCTTTTTGCCTGCTTCACCCTGTATTCTGTGCACGTTCCCTATCCACCGATGTTACACCGTCCCCAAATTCCCGGCGCCCAACGCTTTCTCTTTTCATGGCTAGGACTTGGTTTGCTGCTGGGACTGACGGGATGCGCCGACAACGCCAAACCACCCGCCGGGCGCGGCGGCGGCGCGGCCCCGGTGGTGGCCGGCAAAGTCGAGCGCCGGGTCGTTCCGCTTACGCTCGACGCGATCGGCGCGGTCGAGCCCAGCCGCACCGCCACCGTTCGCTCCCAAGTCACCGGCACGCTCATCAAGATTCACTTCACCGAGGGCCAAGTCGTGAAGCAGGGCGATGTTCTCTTCGAGATCGACTCCCGGCCCTTTCAAAACTCATTGCGTTCCGCCGAGGCCGACCTGCAACGGATCAAGGTCCAGCTCGGCACGGCGCAGGCTCAAGTCGACCGCTACCGCACGCTCAACGAGGGCGCGCTCGTTTCGCAGGAGCAGTTCCAATCCATCGCCGACTCCGCCCGCGCCCTCCAGTCCCAACAACTCGCCAGCGAGTCCGCCGCCGCCAATGCCCGTCTCCAGCTCGACTACTGCCTGATCCGCGCACCCCTCGACGGCCGCACCGGCAACGTCACGGTTCACGAGGGCGACCTGATCCGCGGCAACGACTCGGCCGGCCAGCTCGTCACCGTGCATCAAATCAGCCCGATCAACGTCACCTTCGGCGTGCCGCAGCAATACTTCGGTTCGCTCGTCCAATACCGCTCTCAGGGTGCGCTCAAGATCAAGGTGACCCCGCCCGGCCCCGACGACCGCCCCGAGGAAGGCGAACTCACGTTCATGGACAACACCGTCGATGCGTCCACCGGCACGTTGAAACTCAAGGGCACGTTTCCCAACCCCAAGCAGCGCCTCTGGCCCGGGCAATTTGCCACCGTTACCCTCACCTTGGCCGCGCCCGAGGTCCTGACCGTGGCCAGCAGCGCCCTCCAAACCTCCCAAGCCGGGCAACACGTCTTCGTGATCAAGGAAGATAAAACCGCCGAGCTTCGTCCGGTCACCGTCGAGCGTCTCGCCGGACCCTTGGCCGTCATTGCCAAAGGCGTGGCCGAGGGCGAAACCGTCGTCACCGACGGTCAACTTCGCGTAATTCCCGGGCGCCCGGTCGAAATCAAAACCGCCGATGCTTCCGGCGGCGTAAAATCCGGCAAAGGCCCCAAAACCGGCGAAAAAGCCAAGGGCAAAGCCCCCGAACCCGCGGCTCCCGCAGCTTCGCCCACTAACCCCGCCGTCACGCCCACGATGGAGAAAAAAGCGCCATGAGCATTCCCGAACACTTCATCCGCCGGCCGGTGATGACGACGCTCGTCACCTCCGCGATCACGCTCTTTGGCTGGATGGCCTACGAGCGCCTCCCCGTCAGCGATCTGCCCAACGTCGACTTCCCCACCATTTCCGTCTCGGCCAGCCTGCCCGGCGCGAGCCCCGAGACGATGGCCGCCTCCGTCGCCACGCCGCTCGAGCAACAGTTCTCCAGCATTGCCGGCATCGAATCGATGACCTCGACCAGCTCTCTCGGGAGCACGTCGGTCACGATGCAGTTCACCCTCGACCGGAGCATCGACGGCGCCGCCCAAGACGTCCAATCCGCCATCGCCGCCGTCCAGCGCCGGTTGCCGCAGGACATGCCGAGCCCGCCGTCATTCCGAAAGTCCAACCCCAACGACGACTCGATTCTCCTTCTCGCCCTCTCCTCCAAAACTCTCGCCCTCTCCGAGATCAACGAACTCGCCGAGACCGTTCTCGCCCAGCGCATCTCCACCGTCGACGGCGTCTCCCAAGTCAATGTCTTCGGCGCGCAGAAATACGCCGTCCGCGTCCGCGTCGATCCCCGCGCCCTCGCCTCCCGGAGCATCGGCATCGACGAGGTCCGCACCGCCCTCAGCACCAATAACGTCAACCTCCCCGCCGGCGTGATCGACGGCGCCTCCAAGGCCACCACCCTTCTCGCCACCGGCCAACTGAAAGACGCCGCCGGCTTCCGCAACGTGATCGTGACCTACCGCAACGGCGCCGCCGTGCGCCTCGGCGACGTCGCTCAGGTCACTGACAGCGTTGAGAATGAAAAGTCGGTCAGCTGGTTCGACCCGCGCTTCATCAACGGCATTGAAGACCCGGAATTCGCCGCCGGCACCAAAGAGACCCGGGCCATCGTGCTTTCCATCCAGCGCCAGCCCGGCACCAACACGATCAAGGTCGTCGATGGCATCAAGGAACTCCTGCCCGCATTTCGGGCCCAGCTCCCCGCCACCATCGACCTTGAAATCGTCGTCGACCGCTCGATTTCAATCCGCGATTCCGTCCACGACGTGAAGTTCACCTTGGTCCTCGCGATCATTTTGGTCGTGCTGGTGATCTTCCTCTTCCTGCGCGCGCTCTCGGCCACGATCATCCCCAGCATCGCGATGCCCATCGCCATCATCGGCACCTTTGCCGTGATGTATTTCTTCGGTTTCAGCATCAACAACGTCACGCTGCTCGCCCTTACGCTCTCCGTCGGCTTCGTGGTGGATGACGCGATCGTGATGCTCGAAAACATCGTCCGCCACATCGAGAAGGGCGAATCGGTCGTTGCGGCCTCCCTGCGCGGCTCGCGCGAAATCGGCTTCACGATCGTTTCGATGACCATCTCTCTGGTCGCGGTATTCATCCCCGTACTCTTCATGGGCGGCGTCTTGGGCCGCTTGCTCCACGAGTTCGCCATCACCATCTCGGCCGCCATTCTCGTCTCGGGCTTTGTTTCTCTCACTTTGATTCCGATGCTCTGCAGCCGGTTTCTCAAACCCGTCGACCACGCAAAGCAGCACGGAAAAATCTATGCCGCCAGCGAGCGCGTTTTCCAGAGGAGCGTCGATTTCTACGAGCGCACGCTGCGGTACTCGCTCCGCCGGCGCGTCCTCACCATGGGCGTCGCTCTCGCCACCGTTGGTCTCACGCTGTGGCTGATCGTCATCATCCCGAAGGGCTTCATTCCCACCGAGGACACCGGCCGTATTCAGGTCATCGTCGAAGCCGCGCAGGATACGTCCTTCGAGGCGATGACCGGCTACCAGCGCAAGGTCATGGCCGCCATCAAGGCCAACCCCAGCGTGCGGGACATCATCGCGTTCACCGGCTCATATGGCCGGGGCGGCGGCGCCAGCAACACCGGGCGCATGTTCGTCAGCCTGGTCGATACCGACCGTTTGCCCGCCGCCGAAATCGCCCAACAACTCCGCGCCGCCACCGCGGGGATTCCCGGCGTTCGCGTCTTCCCGACCGTACCGCCCAGCATCCGACTCGGATCGCGCGGTTCTTCCTCGGTTTATCAATACACACTGTACGGGACTGATTTGCAGGAACTCTACCGCACCACCCCGTTGCTCTTGGAGCGCGTGCGCGAAGTGCCCGGAATCATTGACGTCAACTCCGACCTGCAGATCACCAGCCCGCAGCTGATCATCGACATCGACCGCGACAAAACGTCCGCGCTCGGCCTCAACGCCCAGCAAGTTCAAGAGGCCCTCTACAGCGCGTTTGGCTCGCGGCAGGTTTCCACGATTTACACCTCCACCAACCAATACGCCGTCATTCTTGAACTGGAGGCGAAATACCTCCGCGATCCAGCTTCCCTCGCCCTGCTCTACTTGCGCAACCGCGAAGGCAAACTCATCCCGCTGGAGGCCGTCGCCAAACTGCGCCCCTCCGTCGGCCCGCTCACCGTCTCCCACCTCGGCCAGGTCCCCGCCGTCACGATCAGCTTCAATCTCAAACCCGAGCTCGCTCTCAGCCAAGCGACGGAAGAGATCGAGAAGATCGCGCGAGAAATCCTGCCCGCCACCGTCAGCGGCACATTTCAAGGCACCGCCGCGGCCTTCACCAGCTCACTGCAAGGGCTTGGGCTCACTCTCATCATTGCCGTGCTCGTGATCTATCTGGTGCTCGGCATTCTTTACGAAGACTTCGTTCACCCGATCACGATTCTATCCGGCCTGCCCGCCGCCACGTTCGGCGCGCTCGTCACGCTCCTCGCCTTCGGCGAGGAGCTAAACATGTATGGCTATGTCGGCCTGATCATGCTCATCGGAATCGTGAAAAAGAACGCGATCATGATGATCGATTTCGCCCTCGATGCCCGGCGCCAACACGGCAAATCCGCCGAGGACGCCATCTTCGAAGCCTGCATCGTCCGCTTCCGCCCGATCATGATGACGACGTTTGCGGCCATCGCCGGCACCTTGCCCATTGCCCTCGGCTGGGGCGCCGGCGCCGACGCCCGACGCACCCTTGGTCTCGCCGTCGTCGGCGGCCTCGTCGTCTCCCAGATCCTGACCCTCTACATCACGCCCGTATTTTATCTCTACATGGAGCGCTTCTCGAAGCACCTCACGCCCAAGCCCGTCACCGAGACCGAGGGCTCTTCGCCCGCACTCCCCCAGCCCGCGTTCTTGGGCAAATAACAGTCGTTCGACGAACCGCTGGCGGGGTGCTGACCGACGGCGCCCTGCCAGCGCGTCTCACCAACGCAGGTGCACGCCGAGGTGAAAATACCCGCCGCTCGGTCCCTCCGGCGGCAACAGCGCGAGTGCCACACTGGTCTTGGCCCCGTCGGCGATTTCCAACGGTGCGCCCGCACCGCCCATGTCCGTCTTGACCCAGCCCGGATGCGCCGAGTTCACCTTGATCGCCGTGCCCTTCAACTCCTGCGCGAGCTCGACGGTAAACATGTTCACGGCCGCCTTTGAAGCATCGTAGCCGAGCAACCGGGCCGGATAGATCGGTGAGTTCACATCGCCGTGCTCCGTGAGCGAACCGAGGATCGACGAGAGATTCACGATCCGCCCGGCCTCCGACTTTTTCAGCAACGGTAGAAATGCCTGGGTCACCGCCACGAGCCCGAAAAAATTCGTATCGAAGGTCGCCCGCAACGATGCCGCCGTCACCGTGCTCGGCCCCGTTTCCGTCGCGTAGTCGAGCACGCCCGCGTTGTTCACCAGAATATCCAACCGCCCGAATTCCTGTTCCACCCGCGCCGCAGCTGCCCGGATCGATCCTTCGTCCGTCACGGTCAGGGCCAACGCGCGCGCGTCGATGCCTTCCGCTTTGAGCTGCGCCGCCGCAAGGGCGCCACGGCCCGCATCGCGCGAACCGAGCAGCACCGTGATACCTTGGCGTCCGAGTTGCCGGGCCGTTTCGAGACCGATGCCTTTGTTGGCGCCGGTGATGAGAGCAATTTTGTTCTGCATAGAAATTGTCGGATCGGGTTTATGCCGCGATTCCCGTCTTCTGCCTCATCCCACCATCGCCGGGTAATCCGTATACCCAGCCGCACCGGCACCGTAGAACGTCGCGGGCACCGGCTCATTCAGCGCCGCTTGCACCGCAAATCGCCGCGGCAGATCCGGATTGGCGATAAAAAGCCTCCCCCACGCGACCGCATCCGCGTTGCCCGCCGCGAGCTCGGCTTCGCCCTCGTCCGCTGTGAATCCTTGATTTGCGATAAACACCCCGCCAAACGCCCGCTTCAGCACAGGTCCAAGCCGCGGCTCCGCGAGTCCTTCGCGTGCACACAGGAAAGCCAGCTTCCGCTTGCCGAGCTCCGTCGCGAGATAGCCAAACGTCTCCGCCGGATTCGCATCACCCATGCCGCGCGGCGCGAGGTGGTAGCCGACGCGGTCCGCGCCCCATACGCTCGTGACTGCGTCGGTCACCTCCAACGCGAACCGCGCGCGATTCTCCACCGTCCCGCCATAATCATCCGTCCGCTGGTTGGAGGAACTCTGCAAAAACTGATCAAGCAGGTAGCCGTTGGCTCCATGAATCTCCACCCCGTCAAAGCCGGCGCGGCGCGCGTTTTCCGCCCCGCGCCGAAACGCCTCAACCACGCCCGCAATCTCCGCCCGCTCCAGTGCCCGGGGCGTTTCAAACGCCTTTTGCGGTCGGATATGGCTCACGTGCCCAGTTGGCGCGATCGCACTGGGCGCCACCGGGAGTTTTCCGTCGAGATACACGGGGTCGGAAACGCGTCCCACGTGCCAGAGCTGCAAAAACATCCGCCCGCCCGCCGCGCGCACCGCCGCCGTGATCGGCGCCCAGCCCGCGACCTGCGCCTCCGACCAGATACCCGGGGTATCCGGATAACCCACGCCCATCGGATCCACCGCCGTCGCCTCGGAAAGAATCAGCCCCGCGCTCGCCCGCTGCACGTAATAGTCGCGCATCAGCTCATTCGGCACCCGTCCCGCCGATGCTCGGCAACGCGTGAGCGGCGCCATGATGATCCGATTCGGCAGCGTGAGCGCGCCGAGTTGAAGTGAAGCATGCAATAATCCCATAAGCGTTACCCGATGACTCATTCCATGGTTGCGCAACCTCACCGTTGAAAAAATTTGATCCCGGATTGCACGTCTATCCACCCGACGACTCACTTTCAATATGGCCCCACTCCACTACCTCCGACTTCTTTTCGCCGCGGCGTTCCTTTTTTCGGCTCACGCTTCCGCCGCCCCGGAAAAATGGGCGAAAGAGATCGAAAAATACGCCCAAGCCGACGCACTTAAGGCCCCCGCGAAGGGCGGCGTGGTTTTTATCGGGAGCTCCTCGATCCGCCGCTGGACCAGCCTCGCCACCGACTTCCCCGGCGTCACCCTGCTCAACCGCGGCTTCGGCGGCTCGGAGTTGCCCGACAGCGTTTTCTACGCCGACCGTATTGTCATCCCCTACGCCCCGCGTCTCGTGGTCGTTTACGCCGGCGAAAACGACCTTCAGGCTAGTAAATCCGCCGAGTCCGTCCTCGCCGCTTTCCAAGCTTTCCACGCCAAGGTCCACGCCGCGCTCCCTCAAACCAAAATCATCTTCCTCGCGATCAAGGAGAGCCCCTCGCGCGCCAAAATCCGCGACAAAGTTCTCCTCGCCAACAAGCTCATCGCCGCCGATTGCGCCCAAGACCCGCGCCTCACCTTCGTCGACGTCGCGGCTCCGATGCTCGACGCCCAAGGCCAAACCCGCCCCGAACTCTTCATCGCCGACCAGCTCCACATGAATCCCTCCGGCTACGTCATCTGGACCAAGGCGCTCGCGCCCTACCTCAAGCCATGAGCCGCGATCATTCTGTCGCTCGGCTTGCGCAGCAAATCACCTTCATCGCTGAGTGTGATAAATTGAAGGAAATCTTCCGCCAGACCATCAACATTACGAGCCGCCGCCCCGAAAATGACGCCGAGCACTCTTGGGCGTTTTGCCTCTGCGTCATGGTCCTCGCCGAACACGCTAATGTTCCGCACCTCGATGTGCTTCGCGTGTTGAAGATGGGCCTCATCCACGACCTCGTCGAAATCGACGCCGGCGACACCTTTGCCTACGACTCCGCCGCGATGGCGGGCCAACACGACCGCGAAGCCCGCGCCGCCGATCGCATTTTCGGTCTGCTCCCCGTCGATCAGGCTCGCGAATTCCGCGAGCTCTGGGACGAGTTCGAAGCCCGCGCCACACCCGAAGCGAAATTTGCTCACGCCTGCGACCGTTTTCAGCCGATGCTTCTCAACGCCCGCACCGAGGGCGGCAGTTGGCGAAAACACCGCGTCAGCCTCCCGCAGGCCCAAACCCGCGCCGCGCCCGTCGCCGATGGCTCGGTCGGGCTCGCGGCCGCCATCGACCAAATGCTGCGCGATGCCGTCGCCGCCGGCCAACTCGCCCCCACCACCACTTGATAAATTCCGTCACTTCAGCACTCTCCTCCCCATGAATCGCCGCTCTTTCCTCACCCGCACCTCCACCGCGGCTCTCGCCGCGTCGCTCACGCCCGCGCTTTCGAAACTCTCCGCCGCCACCGCGACCACGCCCGCCGCTGCCGTTGCCACCTACCCGTTTGCCGTCTCGCCTCTCGCCTACGACTTCGCCGCGCTTGAGCCCCACCTCGACGCCGCGACGATGAAACTCCACCACGGGAAACATCACGCCGCTTACGTCACCAATCTAAACGCCGCGCTCAAAGACCATCCCACGCTCCACGGTCAAACCGTCGAACAACTCCTGCGGCAGCGCGAAACCCTTCCGGCGGCCCTCCAGCCCGTTGTCCGCAACCACGGCGGCGGTCACTTGAACCACGAATTCTTCTGGCAGATTATGCGCCCCGTCGGCACCGCCGGCGCCGGGGGCCAACCGGGCGAGAAACTCGCCGCCGCCATCACCGCCGAGTTTGGCTCGTTCGAAAAATTCCGCGAAGCGTTCAACGCCGCCTCACTCCGCGTCTTCGGCTCCGGCTGGTCCTTCCTCATCGTCGATCACGCCACGAAGAAACTGAAGATCACCACCGCTCCCAATCAGGACGGCGAACTTTACCAGACCGACCGCACCTGCCTGCTCGCCTGCGACGTCTGGGAGCACGCCTATTATCTGAACTACCAAAACCGCCGCGCCGACTACCTCAAAGCCTGGTGGAACGTCGTCGCCTGGGATATCGTCACCCGCCGGTTCGCCGCTTGAGGCCGAGCCCGATGTCCCCATCGGGCTTTCCGTCTTTCGCGCCCCGTCAGCTCAAATCCCGAATCGATCCGAACTCCGGGTCAAACAGCCGCTGGTAAGTTCGTACAATCATCCCGTCGGTCAAACCCGCCAACCAGTCGCAGATTTGCCGCGCCTTGCCCGCCTCGGTAGGTTCCGCCGCGATCAACCGCCCGACCCGCGGCGGCAGGATGTGGATAATGCGGCCCTTTCGCTCGACGTAATTCTTCCAAGCCGAGTCCCATAATTCGCACATCACCTTTCGGGCCTTATGCTCCATCTGCTGGAGCTGCGGACTTTCAAAGATGATGTCGTTGGCCATTTTCTTATAAAAAGCTGCCTCCCGCTCGGCGGCCGCGCCGACGACCAATTCGAAGCGGTAGCGGTTCGTCGCCGAGCTCATGAAATTCGTCCGCTCGCGCAGCCGACACGCCGTGATAAATGTCCCGATCTTCGCCGAGAACACATTCTCCAACCGATCACCGCGCATGGCCGCGAAGAGCCCGTCGAGCCACGCCTGCCGTTCCGAATCGAGCGCCTCGCCCGCCGCCCAAGCCTCGACGCGCTCCATCGTCAAAAACCCGGCCTTCACCCCGTCGACAATGTCATTGAGCGAGTAGGCCGCATCATCAGCCCAGTCCATCATCTGGCACTCCACGCTCTTGAACGCATTCAGTTTTTCTCCGCCATGCATCTCCGTTGGGATCGCTTGGGCACCAAAAACAAAACTCCGAACCGCCCCCTGCGGATCATATAAAAAATGATTCGCCGGCGGGGCCGGAAATTCCGCGAACAGTTTCTTGTATTTTAGCACACCGTCCAGCAGCGCCCGCGTGGCCTGCATCCCGCGCACGCCGGATTCGTTCTGATACATCGTCTCGGTAAGCAGGTGCAGCGTCTGCGCGTTCCCCTCAAATCCACCCCAAGGCAACATCAACTCCTGCAACGTCCGCTCGCCCGAATGGCCAAACGGCGGATGCCCGAGATCGTGCGCGAGACACACCGCCTCAACCAAATCCCCGTCCACAAAAAAATCCGCGCCGAGCGGACCACCCTGCATTCGCAAAAAGTGGCAAATGGATCGCCCGATTTGAGCGACTTCCATCGAGTGCGTGAGGCGGGTGCGGTAAAAATCGTATTCTCCCGACAGGAAAACCTGCGTCTTGGACTGCAGCTTTCGAAACGCGTGCGCATGGATGATCCGGTCGCGATCGATCTGAAACGCATTGCGGTAATCCGTTTTGCGGACCGCTCCATAAGTCTCGGCGTCGAAGTCGGAGTAGAAGCGGTTATTCATCGGCTTTGGTTTCGACAGGACCGGCACACCGCCCACGATGCAAACTCATATGCAACGCCACCGTTTCTCCACCGCATTCGGCGACTGTGCCCTCGCGTGGGACCAGCGGGGGCTGCTTGGCTTTTCCCTCCCTGGCAGCGATTTACCCGAACCCGCCGAGACCCTTCCGCCCTCGTGGCTCACCGAGCTGATCGAGGCAGTTCAGCGGCACCTCGCCGGTGAACTTCAGACGTTTGCCGACGCGCCCTATGTTTTCTCGATCGTGACGGACTTTGAACGCCGCGTTTACGCCGCCGCTCTCGCGATCGCTCCGGGCGTCACGCGGAGTTACGGCGAACTCGCCACTACGCTCGGGCTCCCTGCCGGCAGCGCCCGTGCCGTTGCCGCCGCTCTCGGGGCCAACCCATGGCCTCTATTGGTGCCGTGTCACCGAATCGTAGGCGCCGACGGCGGCATGACCGGGTTCTCCGGTGCCGGCGGCATTCGTACGAAAACCCGGCTCCTTGCCCTCGAGGGCGCGCTCCTTCTTTCTGAATAAACCCTTATTCTCTGCTATGCGTGCCATCGCCAAACTCGCTCCCGGCCCCGGCCTTTCACTCACCGAAGTCCCGGTCCCGACGCCGGGCGTCAACGACGTCCTGATCAAGGTCAAAAAAACCTCCATCTGCGGGACCGATGTTCACATTTATAACTGGGACGCATGGGCCGAGAAAACCATCAAGACGCCGATGGTCATCGGCCATGAGTTCGTCGGCACCATCGCCGCTGTCGGGGCCAATGTGATTGGCTTTCAACCCGGCGATCTCGTCGACGGCGAAGGCCACATCGTCTGCGGCCTCTGCCGCAACTGCCTCGCCGGCCGCCGCCACCTTTGCAAAGACACCAAAGGCGTGGGCGTGAATCGCGACGGCGCGTTCGCCGAATACCTCTGCATCCCCGCGAGCAATGCCGTCCATGTCGACCCCGCGATCCCACTCGACGTGCTTTCCTGCTTCGACCCGCTCGGTAACGCCACCCATACCGCGCTCCAATACGACCTCGTCGGCGAAGACGTGCTCATCACCGGCGCCGGCCCGATCGGCTGCATGGCCACCGCCATCGCCTGGCAAGCGGGCGCACGAAAAATCGTCGTCACCGACGTCAACCCCGACCGCCTCGCCCTCGCCGCCCGCATGGGCGCGACGCGCACCGTCGATGTCTCCAAAGAAAAACTCCCCGACGTCCAACGCGAGATCGGCATGAAGGAAGGCTTCGACATCGGCTTGGAAATGTCCGGCAACCCCGCCGCCTTAAACACCATGATCGACAACATGGCCCACGGCGGCCGCATCGCCCTGCTCGGCATCATGCCCGGCGCCGCCGCCGTCGATTGGAACAAAGTCGTCTTCAACATGCTCACGATCCGCGGCATCTACGGCCGCGAGATGTATGAGACCTGGTATAAAATGACCTCCCTCATCCAGCGGGGCCTCGATATCTCACCGGTCATCACGCACCGGTTTCACTACACCGAGTTCCAAACTGCCTTTGACCTTATGCGCTCGGGCCGCAGCGGCAAAATCATCCTCAACTGGGATTAAGCCATGACGCCCGCCTACCTCGCGCACCTCCGAAAAACTCTCGGCGAGATTGAGGTCGCCGGCCTCACCAAGCGCGAGCGCCTCATCGCCACCCCGCAGTCGGCCCACATCGCGGTCGCGGGCGGCCAGCAAGTCCTGAATTTTTGCGCGAACAACTACCTCGGCCTCGCTGACCACCCCGCGATCATCGCCGCCGCCCACGCCGCCCTCGACCGCTGGGGCTACGGCCTCGCCTCGGTGCGTTTCATCTGCGGCACCCAGGAAATTCACCGCGAACTCGAATCCAAGCTCAGTGCGTTTCTTGGCACCGCCGACACCATCCTTTATCCCTCCGCCTTCGACGCCAACGGCGGCCTCTTTGAAACCCTGCTCTCCGCTGAAGACGCGATCATCAGCGACGAACTCAACCATGCCTCGATCATCGATGGTATCCGCCTCTCGAAAGCCAAACGCTTCCGCTATCGCCACAACGATATGGCTGATCTTGAGACCCAACTCCGGGCCGCTCAGGCCGCCGGGGCGCGCCACACCTTGATCGCAACCGACGGCGTCTTCTCGATGGACGGCACGATCGCCAATCTTCCCGCCATCGTCGCCCTCGCCGAAAACTACGGCGCGCTCACGATGATGGACGATTGCCACGCCTCCGGCTTCCTCGGCCGCACCGGTCGGGGCACTCACGAGCACCACGACCTCGTCGGCCGCATCGACATCATCACCGGCACTCTCGGAAAAGCCTTGGGCGGAGCCAGCGGAGGCTTCACCGCCTCATCCGCCGAGATCGTCGCATTGCTCCGCCAGCGTTCGCGGCCCTACCTGTTTTCCAATTCGGTCGCACCCGTGATCGTCGCCGCCTCCCTAGCCACGCTCGATCTGCTCGCGCACTCGACCGAGTTGCGCGACAGGCTCGAAGAGAACACCCGGTTCTTCCGCGCCGGTCTCATCGCCGCCGGACTCACGATCAAACCCGGCAATCATCCCATCGTGCCCGTAATGCTGGGCGACGCCGCGCTCTCCCAAAGGTTCGCTGCGCGCATGCTGGAAAAAGGCGTTTACGTGGTGGGCTTCTTTTATCCGGTGGTCCCGCAAGGCACCGCGCGCATCCGCACGCAGGTAAGCGCTGCCCATAGCCGGGCCGATCTCGAGTTTGCCATCAACGCCTTCGCCGAAACCAAAAAAGAACTCGGCCTTTAACCCGCCAAGACCATGGCCAAGAAACTCCCCCCCCACCTGTGCCGCCGCCTAGAAAAGGCCGCACGAACGGCCGCGCGCGCCTCCTACTCTCCGTATTCGAAATTCTCCGTAGGCGCGGCGATTCTGGCCGGTTCGGGAAAAATCTACACTGGCTGCAACGTCGAGAACGCCTCTTTTGGGCTCTGCAACTGCGCCGAACGCACCGCGATCTTCACCGCCGCCGCCGCCGGCGAACGCGTGGTGCAAGCCGTGGTGGTCTACACGCCCACCCCCACTGCGACGAGTCCTTGCGGGGCGTGTCGCCAAGTCATCAACGAACTCGGCCCATCCGCCATCGTCATCTCGATCTGCGATTCTAACGAGCGCATCGAGACGACTCTAGACTTCCTCCTCCCACACGCTTTCGGACCTTCCGATCTAAAGTAAGATAGGTGAGCGCGGACGCGCCATCCGTTCCGGACGGTGTAACTAGCTCGTAAAGAATTCGCGTACGGCCGCCAACACATCCGCGCTAGGAACTTCGCTCTCCGTGCGATCTCCGAGATTTCGGATCTTCACGACGCCTTTTGCCAACTCGTCTGCGCCGAAAATCAACGCCAGCTTCGCGCCCGAGTCCGAGGCCGCCTTCAGTTGTTTGCCGAACGCGACGTCCTTCATTGGATAATCCACCCGATAGCCCGAAGCGCGGATTTTCTGGATAGCCCCAAACGCCGCTACCCTCTCCGCCTCGCCGCCGATCACGCAGTAGACATCAGGCACCTGCACCAAGGTCGGCATCAAGCCGCGTTGCTCCAGCAACAGCGCAAACGTCATGTCGCCGATGGCGAAACCTACCGCAGGAAACGCCGGTCCGCCAAGCTTTTGGACGAGATCGTCGTAGCGGCCGCCACCGGCCAATGCCCGCAATTCGCCTTTCCGGTCAAACGCCTCAAACACAAAGCCCGTGTAATACGCCAAACCCCGCACCACGCCCAAATCGACCTCGATGAACCGCTCAAGTCCCATCGCCTTGAGACCGCCGAGCAACTTGCGCCACTCCACCAATCGCGCAGCCAGTTTATCGCCACCGATGGGAGCGAGCAGGGCCTCTAGGGTGGCGAGAGACTTGATCTGCAAGAATGCAAGCACCTTGGCCTTCAACGTGGCGTCAAGTTCACCGAACTGCTCCGTGTAGGCCTTAAACGCGTCGTCGCCCGCCTTTTCAAATTTATCCACGACCCCGAGCACCGCCCGGATGCGAGGTTCATCGAGCCCGAGAGCCTCGAGATAATAGAACCACAGATTCCGATCACTCAGGCGCACGTAGAAATCCTGCTCGGTCAACCCGAAGGCGCAGAGACACTGGGTAAGCAACGCGATCAACTCGATCTCCGCTTCCGGTCCGGGTTCGCCAAAGATATCGGCGTTAAACTGGGAGAAGCATCTTCCACGCCCCTTCTGCATCCGTTCGTAGCGATAGAACTCACCGATGCTGAACCACTTGATCGGACGCTTGAGGGCACTCGCCTTGGCCCCGATGAGTCGGCAAACCGTCGGGGTCATCTCGGGACGTAGCGCAACCTCACGCCCGCCTTTATCCGTGAAACTGAAGAGCTGACCCTCGATTTCGTCGCCTGACTTTGCCTTATAAAGCTCAAGCGGTTCCAAAACCGGCGCGTCATATTCGGCGAATCCGTGGGTGCTCGCCGTCTGCCGCCACAGACGGAACACATGATTCCGACGGGCAAAATCCTCGGGATAGAATTCTCGGAATCCGGGTAGCGTCTGAAAAGTAGCCATGGGGGGACAAGCGTGCCGATACGTCCTATTCTTCGCCAACAAAAAAACCCGGATCCGATTCGCATCGGTCCGGGTTTAATCAAAAAATAAACGCTTAGCGGAGCTTCGCGAGATCGATCTTCTTGAGCTGTTGCTTAAGGATCTTACCCGACTTGAATTTCACCACCGCACGTTGAGGGATAATGACTTCAGCTTCGGGCTTATTGGGATTGCGGCCGATGCGCTGCTTGCGGATCTGCACCTCCAACACGCCGAAATTACGGAGCTCGACATTACGGGCATCCGCGAGGGCTTTTTGAATGATATCGAGCGTCTGTTGCACGGTATCGACAATTTGCTTTTGGGGAAATCCCGTCTTGCGGAAGATCTGCAGGACAATTTCCCGTTTGGTTAGATTTGAGGCCATTGTTGTATATTAGTTGTCAGACGTCTTGGGTTTCAGCTTTGACTAGATCATATTAACTCCAGACGGGGATTTGCGTCAACCTATTGCCCCACACTGATAATAGGGAATAACACCCATATACGAAATGCCTACCAAACCAGAATCTACATCGGTCAATTCCATGTTCGCCCGAATCGCGACGAGATATGATCTGGCGAATCGATTGCTCAGTTGCGGAATCGATGTTTGGTGGCGCCGATGCTTGGTGCTCGCAGTGGGGAAAAAATCACCGAAACGAGTGCTAGATTTGGCCACCGGAAGCGGGGACGTGGCTTTTGCCCTCGCCGTTTCACTCCCCAAAGGAACTGAGATTACCGGCATGGATTTTTGCCAACCTATGCTCGACGAGGCTTCAGCGAAAAAATCCCGCGCCGAACAGGGCTCCTATGCGAACGTCGACTTCAAACTAGGCGATGGACTTAGTCTTCCGCTGCCCGATGGGTGTTTCGACGCGGTCACCATTTCATTCGGGCTCCGCAATATGGCTGATCGACACCGTTCGCTTTGCGAAATGCGGCGTGTTCTTAAACCCGGTGGAAGCGTTGTGATCTTAGAATTCTCTCAACCGCAGACGTGGTTCAAACCCTTTTACTACTTTTACTTGCGGCGAATCCTTCCCTTAATCGCTGGAGCAGTGACGGGCGACCGAGCGGCCTACGTGTACTTGAACGAAACCATCGGACAGTTTCCCGACCGCTCCGCCTTGTCCGAAGAAATACGTGCCGCTGGCTTTAGCGCGATTAAAGCGGAGGGGCTCACGCTTGGGATCGTAGCGCTCCACGAAGCGCAGGCGTAGTTCCCGTTGGAAAGCCGACTGATAGGCGAATTCGCAGGTCGTCAGTTGAACGATTTCCCACACCCGCAAGTGCTTTGGGCGTTGGGATTTTTAATCTCAAACCCTTTGCCGTGAAGACCATCGTCGAAATCGATTTGGGAACCGCTAAGATAGGCCAAGCTTGCAGGATCGAGCAACATCGACACGCCTTCGCTCTCAAGGACTGAGTCGTCCAATTTGGGCTCGTCGAACGACATCCCGTATTGGAAACCCGAGCAGCCACCCGACTCGACAAATACGCGGAGGCGCTTTGCCGGCTCGGCAATTTCGGCATGCATCGAGCGAACTCGATCGGCGGCGCGAGCGGTAAGGGTTACCATAACTCAACCGTGCGTGAGCGTATCTCCCTGTCAAATCCTCTCAGAGCAGGATTCACGCCCACAACGAATCTGCACTCTTGCCAGCTGCCGTGATGCCAGACGTTCTGGATTCGTGGGCGCGATTAAACATATCTTCACCGAACTCCACTACGAGATGACCCGCAAGATCGCGGAAGGCGGAATGGGCTTGGTCTACGAAGCGGTTCAACTCGGGGCTGGAAATTTTCGCAAAATCGTCGCGGTCAAATTGATCCGCGAAGAATACTCGGCGATCGAAGAGTTTCAAAACAACTTTATCGGAGAGGCTCGGCTGGTGGCCGACTTAATCCACACCAACATCGTTCAAACCTACCATCTCGGCCAAGTTGGCGGGCAGTATTTTATGGTGATGGAATTCGTGCGGGGAGTTAACTTGGAGCAGTTCATCGAGCGTCACCGCCAACTCGGGAAACAAGTGCCGGTAGACCTCGCTGCATTTATCATTTCGCGAATCGCGCGAGGCCTCGCTTACGCCCATAACAAATGCGACCGGGACGGTCGGCATCTCAACATCGTCCATCGAGACATCGGCCCAAAGAACATAATGTTGGCCTACGAGGGGGATGTGAAGCTGACTGATTTCGGCATAGCGAAGGCCCTCGACCTGATGTATAATGAGGAGGGCAAAGTGATTGCAGGCAAAGATGAATACCTTTCACCGGAACAGGCGAGCTACGCTGTCACCGACGCCAGAGCCGATCTGTTTCCACTCGGAATTGTGCTGTCCGAGGTCCTGCTTTGCCGAAATTTGTTTCGAGCCGCCGATCGCTCTCAATCTCGGCGTAACATCCTCACGATGCCGATCCCCCAATTCAGCTCGTTCAGATCCGACATAAAACCAGCCCTAGAGGCAGTTTTGCAGCGCTGCTTCCAGCGGGATCGTGACAAACGGTATCAATCCTCTTTGGACATGCTGACCGACTTGGAAATGCACCTTTACGGAGCCGGCTATGGACCGACCAATGAGAAGTTAGGCGTCTATCTGAAAGAGCTTTTCGACGTGCGTGATCCGGTCATCCCTGCCCTCCCCACTCGCCACCCCATGTAAGGGGATTCTTCAGCCATTACATTCCTTACATGAGCGGCCCCGGGTTTAGTCAGGACATCCGCCAGCGCCAGACGCAATCACTCGTTCTCGCGCCCCAGCTTCGGCAATCGCTCAAGATTCTTCAGGTCGCCGCCTTGGATCTTCGCTCCGTCATCCAAGAAGAATTACAGGCCAATCCAACGATCGAGGAGTTGCCGATGGAGGGCGAGAGCCTCGATAAAACGAGCGACGATCAGGACAACGAGGACGCGGCCGCCAATTCGAATGAGAACGATCAAGACTCCGCTTCGCCAGCGCCCACCGATGACTCTCCCGTAAAGAGAGATGAAATGGATTTCTCCAAAGAATTCGAGATTTTGGGGAAAATGGACGAAGACTGGAGGGATCATATGGCCAACGCCGGCGGCGCCCAGCCTCATACCTCCGAAGACGCCGAACGCAGGCAGCATTTTTTCGATTCGTTGGTCGCAACGACCTCGTTACAGGAACATCTCATGCAGCAAGCTGAGCTCGCCGACCTCGACGAGCCCACCCTCGCCGCGCTTCGGCACTTGGTCGGAAGCTTGGATGACCGCGGATTTTTGACGCAAAGCCCGAACGACGTGGCCCTTCAAACAGGCCTGCCATTGGACGCGGTGAAAACAGCTCTCACCTTGCTCAAAGGTTTCGACCCACCGGGAATCGGAGCACAATCCTTGGCCGAGTGCTTGATAGCACAGCTGATTTCGCTGGGACGAAAGGACTCGCTCAGCGTGCGAATCATCCGGGATCAATTCGATCTTCTGGCCCGACGGCGAATTCCTGAACTCGCCCGCAAACTCGCGGTTCCGGCAGACGACGTGCAGAAGGCAATTGAGGAGATCGGCAAACTGGACCCCGCGCCGGGACGCCGTTTCGCCGAGGACAACAACCGCGTCGTCATCGCGGATGTCACCATTGAAAAAGATGCCGACGAATGGAAAATCTCGCTGAACAGCGACTACATTCCTCGGCTTCGCATCTCCAGCACCTACCGCGACCTGATCGCCAAAGGAAATTTGGCGAAATCAGAAAAAGACTACCTCCGCGAACGCATCCGCGCGGGTAAATTCTTGATTGATTCAATCGAACAGCGCCAACGCACGATCGAGCGGATCACGCGCGAAATCTTGAAGGCTCAGCTGGCATTCTTTGAGAGAGGTGTTGCCGAACTGCGACCGCTCACGATGACCCAAATCGCCGAAGTGGTGGGCGTGCACGAAACCACGGTGAGCCGCGCCATCGCCAACAAATATCTCAAGACGCCTCATGGAGTTTTCGCTTTCAAATATTTCTTCACCCCCGGCTATCAAGCCGAGAGCGGAGCCTCCGTTTCAAATACCAGCGTCAAGGAGCTGATAGCGGATCTCGTGTCTGGAGAAAACAAAGGCGAACCGTTGAGCGATCAGGAATTGGTCAAGAAGCTCCAGGCGAAGGGAATCACGATCGCTCGGAGAACGGTCGCCAAATATCGCGAAGAACTCGGAATCCTGCCAAGCAACCTACGGCGCGATTACAAATAGCTCGACCCTGTCGCTCGTTAAGCGAGCGGGGCATTAGGCTCCACCGACAAGTCGTAACCTGCGGCTCTCTGGGTTCCGTCCGCATCAGACCAAGCTGCAAATCCGATCATCCCTGCGTTGTCGCCCGTATGACGAGGAGCTGCGGCCAGAAACTCCAACCCAGCCTTGTGAGCCTCCGCCGACATCGCCCGACGCAAAGCGCCATTGTTCGCCACACCGCCGGAGAGCCCCAAGCTGCGCCACGGGCGCAAGGCCAGAGCAGCCCGGGTCCGGCGGAGCAACGAATCAATAACCGCTTGCTGATAGCTGGCACACAAGTCGGGTAAGCCGGCAGTCACCTCGTCGATCGACATTTTCTCAAGGCGGTAGCGCAAGCTCGTCTTAAGTCCAGAAAAGCTAAATGAAAAGACGCCGCGCGGACCGTTGCCTTTCGGAAAATCAAAGGCGTCGGACCGCCCACCCGCCGCGAATCGCTCGATCAACGGGCCGCCGGGATACCCCAACCCGAGCAGCTTAGCGCCCTTGTCAAGGGCCTCACCCGCGGCATCATCTTTGGTGGCGGCCAAGACAGAAACTACAAGCTCTTCGCCGATTTCGAACAGCAAAGTATTGCCGCCCGAAACGATCAAACCCAAGTGAGGCAAAAGCGCCTTCCTGCGCTGGGCAAAATCATCGGGAGCAGCCGCGTGAATCCCGATGAAAGGCGACCACGCGTGAGCCCTAAGGTGATTCACGCCGACGAGAGGCACGCCCAACGCCAACGCCAACGCCTTCGCCGCCGCCCCGCCCATAGCCAAACACGCCGCCAATCCCGGGCCTTGCGTAACAGCAACCTTCGTAATCGCGGAAAACTCTTTGATTGCTTTGGCCTGCTCCAAGAGCGGCGCGAAGTTTTTCAGATGCTCCCGGGTCGCAAGATCCGGAACGACTCCACCATGACGCTCGTGCAGAGCGATCTGGCTGTGGATCCATTCTCCGGCGATTCCCCGCTGCGGATCGAACAGCGCTACGGCCGACTCATCACAAGAGCTTTCAAGCGCAAGTATCACGGCTCAAAATCCAGAACGAGCTGAAGTGCTTCCTGCCGGTTGCGAAGCACGATCACCAAAAATTTTAACTGCGGAAAGCACATCGATTGCCGCATCCAACTGCCGATCCATTATGGGCTCAAACCCGAAGCGCTCCCGAAACTGAGAAGGTTCTGACTGCTCCGGCCTAGCGCGTTGCAAGCCAAGCTTACTATCTTCATCGGGCGTCATCACGACCTCCACGTGAGGGGTAATTCCTTTTTCGTGAATACTTACGCCGCTTGGCGTAAAGTAGCGTGCGGTGGTCAATCGAAGACCCTCGCCATTTTTTAATTTGAAAATCGATTGGACAGAGCCTTTTCCAAACGAACGCTCCCCCACCACGACCGCCCTACCTGTGTCCCTTAAAGCCCCGGTAACCACCTCTGCCGCACTCGCGCTGCCGGAATTGATCAAAACTGCGACCGGCATTTCCAACGGTGGCCCATCGATTTCAGAGCGATAATCTTCACGGTCCCCTGCCTTGCGTCCCTGAGTGTAAACCACCGTCTCTCCTTTCTTAAAAAACAACTCTGCAACTTCGACCGCAGCATCCAGCAAACCGCCGGGATTGTTGCGCAGGTCCACAACCAAGCTTTCGACACCTTGATCAAGAAGGGCATTCAAAACCTTGGCGAATTGCTCTCCGGTATGCTCGGAAAACTCAACAATCTGAATGTATCCGATTCCTTCGGCCATCACGCGCCCTGCGCGCACACTTTCTGTTTTGATCACCTCTCGCACCAACGTGAGATCGATCAGCTCTGGCTCATTTGTTCTTAGCAGGCCTATCGATACCTTCGTTTGCGGCTTACCCCTCAGCTGCCCAACTACCTCATCTATGGAAGAGCCGCGTTCCAGATTTTTGCCGTTGATTCTCACAATTTCATCGCCCCGACGAATTCCCGCGCGTTCACCCGGCGTATCAGCAATCGGAGCAATCACCAAAATCTTCCCACCCCTGCTCTCTACCTGAATACCAATACCGCCAAATTCTCCCAACAGTTCCTCTTCAAAATTCTGGCTATCCTTCACCTCCATAAACTCCGAGTGGGGGTCTAGCGAATCAGCCAACCCATGCAAGGCCGAGGTCGTCAGGTCGGAATATCCCACGATTTTTGCCTCGACGAAATTCTCATTCACAAGCTGAAGAACCTCCCGAAATCGAGCCGACGCCCGATCCACTTCGCGATTGGGCCAAAGGCTCCACGAGTGGGCGAGTCTGGCTCCCACCAATGCCATACCCAAACCAAGTATGACGCCGGCCGCGAGCGTAAGAATCCGTTTGAACATCACGCCGACTGTGCGCATCGGTGTCAGTTTGTAAATGGGTTCATCCTTACCTACCCCGGCAAACGCGGTGACCGCCAAATTTGCAGATGCCTTTCGATGCAAATCAGGTCCAAAAAATGTCATGAATTTTGCGCAGTTCATGGAACTTGCGCTCTACCATCCGGAAGTTGGCTACTACACTCGGCCTAAAATCCGCGTCGGCTACGGCGAGAAAACCGACTTCTTTACTTCGAGTAGCAGCGGGAAGATTTTTGGCGAGCTGGTGGCTGCTGCGTGCCTAAAGCTTCTGGCCGGAGCCGACCCTCGAAACTTTGAATTTGTCGAGCTCGGTGCAGAAACGGAGCACGGTATCTTGGCCGGAGTTAGCCACCCATTCAGGTCAGCCAGAACCGTGCGCTTCGGGGAGCCTTGGAGACTATCGGGATCGTGCATCGTGTTTTCAAATGAACTTTTCGATGCGCAGCCTTTTCGCAGATTCGCCTACCGGCGCGGCGGATGGAGAGAGCTTGGCGTCGAGATTCGCATTCAGGAACTTTTTGAGGTGGAGATTGATTCCACCCCGCCTGCGAATCTGCCCATTAAGGCCACCGAGGACTACCGGATCGACGCGCCTTTTGCGGCAGCCGATTTGGTCGACTCTATCTCAAGTGATCTCTGGAGCGGACTGTTTGTCGCGTGCGACTACGGCAAATCGTGGCCTGAAATCGCTCACAATACTCCTGGCGGCACCGCCCGGGCATATTTTAATCACACCCAATCGAATCGCTTGCTCGAGCAAGCCGGAAACAAGGATCTGACCTGTCACATTTGCTGGGATTGGTTATCTGACCGACTTCGGCGGAACAGATTCTCGATTCCCACCCTCGAATCACAGGAGTCATTCCTCGTTCGAAATGCAGGCGAGACCATCGCCGCGATTTCGACAGAGGAAGCCCTTCGAATGAGTCAGCGCAAACTTGCCTTGATGCAGCTCCTGCACCCTTCCCATCTTGGCCAGAAATTCCAAGTGCTGCACGCATTTCGGGCTCCATAAATGGGAAAAACAAACTCCGAAGCCCGACGGACAAGTTTCAACTTGCTTCACCCGACGGACAATCCTTTAACCTCTACCTTTAACCAATCTAAACCACCATGGCCAGAATCTGTGCAATCACCGGAAAACGTCCCGTCAAGGGCAGCAGCATCCACCGAAAAGGTCAGTCTAAGAAGAGCGGAGGTATCGGCACGCACGTGACAAGTATCACGAAGCGCAAGTTCCGCCCCAATCTTCAACGAATCAGGGTCAAGCTTCCCGGTGGCGGAACGAAACGCATGTTGGTTTCGGTTAAAGCTATCAAAGCCGGAATGGTTCAGAAGGCTTGAGTCTATTCTAAGCTCATCTGTTTAAAGCCGCCGCCCAAAAGCGGCGGTTTTTTTGTTCCTCCAGACAACTCCTCAAAGGATTCGAAATCCCGAAAAAGGTCGTTGATAATCAGCAGGAAGGCTAAATCGCGCGAAACACGATCGCCGCATTTTGACCGCCAAAACCCAGATTGTTACTCAAAACTACCCGCACGTTCACTCGGCGGGCGACGTTGGGTACGTAATCTAAATCGCAATCCGGATCTGGCTCCTCGAGATTGATGGTCGGGGCGATCATCCCCGTTTGAATCGTCTTAACCGCTATAACCGACTCGATTCCGCCGGCAGCCCCTAGCAAATGACCGGTCATCGACTTTGTCGAACTGATGGCAACCCGCCGGGCGTGGTCGCCAAATACACGCTTTATGGACATAGTCTCAAATTTATCATTGTAGGGGGTCGAAGTCCCGTGAGCGTTGATATAATCCACCTGCTCCGGCAGCACACCGCCGCTGGCGAGCGCACGCCGCATCGCTAGAGACAAGCCTTTGCCGTCCGGGTCGGGCGATGTGATATGGTAGGCATCGCACGATGCCGCATACCCGACGAGTTCACAATAAATGCGCGCTCCACGAGCTTGCGCATGCTCTAAGGATTCAAGAACGAGGACACCAGCACCCTCACCCATAACAAATCCGTCGCGGTTCACATCAAACGGACGGCATGCCCTGTGTGGTTCGCCATTTCGTGTGCTCATCGCCTTCATTGAGCAAAAACTGGCGTAAGAAAAGGGCGTTATTGCGGCTTCACTTCCGCCTGCAATCATCACATCGGCGTCCCCGCGGCGGATCGAATGAGCCGCCTCGCCAATAGAGTGCGTGCCCGTCGCGCACGCCGACACGATCCCGAAGCTTGGACCGCGCGCCCCGAGGTCTATCGCCACCAACCCCGCGCACATGTTCCCAATCAGGGATGGAATCGTAAACGGCGAGACCTTACGCGGTCCGCGTTCAGCGAGGACACGGAGTTGAGACTCGTAGGTGAACATTCCGCCAATTCCCGATCCAATGATCACACCAACCAGATCGCCGTCCTCCTTGGTCATGTCCAATCCGGCATCCTTAACTGCCTGCCTCGCGGCAACGTAACCGAAATGAGTGTAGCGATCATTCCGTCGAGCCTCCTTCGGATCCATATGCTGGGCTGCATCCCAGTCCTTAACTTCCGCCCCAATCTGCGAAGAAAATTGAGCGGGATCAAAAAGCGTCACGCGGTCGATCCCAGATCGCCCGGATACGAGAGAGTCCCAGAACGAGTTTACGTCGTGGCCGATCGAAGTAACCGCACCCAATCCCGTTACGACAACTCGACGTGATCGCGAAAACGTGTCCATGCTTTGAAGAACCCGAAAAAGGCCAATTCAGGAACAAAAAAGGCGTTCCGCCTACAATTTCCAAAAGGAAACAGACGGAACGCCAAAAATTTGGGGAGATCAGAAACTAAACCGAACCCGCCTTGGCTTTGATATAATCGATGACTTGGCCGACGGTTTGAAGCTTTTCAGCGTCCGATTCAGGAATCTCGCCTTTGATTTCGTCCTTAAATTCCTCCTCGAAAGCCATAATCAACTCGACGGTGTCGAGTGAGTCAGCACCTAGGTCATCTAGGAATGAGGCGGTCTCCGTGATCTGCTCTTCGTTTACGTTGAGCTGATTCACGATGATCTCTTTTACGCGTTGTTCGATGGTTTTTTGGTCAGCCATTGGAGCAGAAATTGGATTAGAGACAGGCTTCACATCGCCATGCCGCCGTCAACGGCAAAAACTTGCCCGGTGACGTAAGACGCCTCTTCCGAGCAGAGAAAAGCCGTCGCCGCAGCAATATCAGCCGATTCACCGAATCGCTTCAACGGCACTGCTTCCAGAATTTTCGACGCAACCTCGGGGTTGTTCACAAATTCAGTGGTCATATCCGTCTTTATAAAACCAGGCGCGACGGCGTTCACCGTTATGTTTCGGCCGGCGAATTCACGAGCCAATGCCTTTGTGAGTCCAATCATCCCGGCCTTTGCAGCAGAGTAATTCGCTTGTCCTGCGTTCCCCAGAATTCCGCTAACGGAAGTAATGTTTACGATCCGACCCCAGCGGGCGCGGGTCATGGGGCGAGCCAGATGTTTCGTCCAATGAAAACAGCTGGAGAGGTTCGTCGAAATAACATCGTTCCAATCGCCTTCGCCCATTCTAAACAAAAGACCGTCGCGGGTGATTCCGGCATTGTTTACCAGAATATCGATCAGCGGATAGGCCTTCAACAGCTCCTCCGAAGCCTTGGCAACGGCCGCACCATCCGCGACATCAACCGCAAATGCGCTAGCCTTGCCGCCGGCAGCAACGATTCCCGCGGCTGTTGCCCCGCAAGATTCGGCCGACTTGGATACGCAAATGACCATCACGCCACTACGGGCAAGCGTCTCGGCGATGGCTTTGCCGATTCCACGGCCGGCTCCAGTTACGAGCGCTGTTCTATTTTTGAACGTCAGATTCATGCGGTCCGAAAGCTGAAGAATCCTTCGACCGAGTAGCGAGGCGAAAATCGTCCCTCAAACTGCGCTGGAACACATATTCGAGCACGGCCGCCAGCGGCAACCGTCGATGAATCAATACACGTCCCGTTGATA
>JBIKWB010000033.1:0-50041 GCA_044356555.1 Opitutaceae bacterium
CGGCTGCGGCCGAAACCGGCCAACGCGATGCCGCCGGTTCCCCGGAACACGCGGCGATTGGGAGTAACTTGTTGAACGATTTCACGCTCTCAAGGGCCGTGATCGGTCTCTTTCGCTATACGCAAAAGCACCTGGGCCGGCAGGGCGTGAGCGCGAAACCCCGCCTCGTGATCGCTTGCGACGTGCGCCATTTCTCGCGCCACTTTTGCGAGCTTGCGGCCTCGACGTGGACCAAGCTCGGCGGCGAGGCGTTTATTTTTGACGGACCGCGCCCGACCCCGCAACTGAGCTACAGCGTGCGTTGGCTCAAGGCCCACGCCGGCGTGGTCATCACCGCCAGCCACAATCCGCCCCACGATAACGGCTTTAAGGCCTACTTTGACGATGGCGCCCAAGTGGTGCCCCCGCACGACACGGGGATCGTCGCCGAGGTCAACGCTGTGCCGCTCGCCGAGCTCGGTGCGTTTTTGGCGATCGATCTCGCCGGCGTCACAACGCTCGGGCGCGACGCCGACGATGCTTACCTCGAGGTCGCGGCGCAGGCGGCGATCGACCATGACGTCCTCAAGCAGACCAAGCTCAAAATCGCGTTCACCAATATTCACGCCACCGGCTCGGTGCATTCGATCCCGCTGTTGATCCATGCCGGCTGCGACGTGCATCCGGTGAAGGAGCAACTGGTGTTCGATGCCAATTTTCCCACGGTCAAGTCGCCCAACCCGGAGAACGCGGCCGCCTTGGCGCTGGCCGTGGATTTGGCGGAGCGCGAGGCCTGCGATGTCGTGCTTGCGACTGATCCGGACGCCGACCGGATGGGCGTTGCCGTGCGCAACCGCGCGGGAAAAATGGAGCTGCTGACCGGCAACCAGATCGGAGCGCTGCTCGCCGATTACCGGCTCACGAAATACAAGGAGCTCGGCTGGATTCCCGCCGCAGGCTCGGACCGCGCCTGTCTCGTAAAGACGTTTGTCACCAGCCAACTCCAAGACGCGATTGGGCGCGCGCATGGAGTGAAAGTCGTGAACACGCTCACGGGCTTCAAGTGGATCGCGGCCAAGATGCGCGGCTACGAGAACCAACTGCTGGCGGCGATGCCGGCGGGTTTTGACTATGAGCGGCTGGCTCTCCGAGAGCGGGCCCGATTGCTCATGCAGCACAGCACGTTCTACGCGTTCGGCACCGAGGAGAGTTACGGTTATCTGCCCAACGATTTCGTCCGCGACAAAGACGGCAACGCCGCCTGCCTGATGTTCGCCGAACTCTGCGCCTGGGTAAAGAGCCGCGGACTGACTGTGCCGGAGTATCTCGATGAGATTTTTGTGCGGTGCGGATTCTACCTCGAAGGAGTCATTAATCTCTACTACGAAGGCGCGAGCGGTAACGCGAAGATCAAGCGCATCCTCGATACCTACCGCGCGAGCCCACCGAAGGGGTTTGGCGACGTGGCGGTGGCGAAGTTCCAAGACTTCGGCCGCGAGGATATCCGTGACGTCGACGGCGAAATGATTCCAAAGCAGGATCTCTACCTGGTCACGCTCGCCAATGGCTACAGCTTCGCCGCCCGCGGCAGCGGTACGGAGCCGAAGATGAAGTTCTATCTCTTCGCCAACGAAAGGGTGGCGAGCGTAGCCGAGTTGCCAGCGATCAAAGCGAAGGTGCGGGCCACGCTCGACGGGCTCATCAACTTGATCGAAGCCGACGCCAAACTGCGGGCGGAAGGTTAGTCGCCGGGTAAACAAAAGCGCCGAGTCCCGCGTGGGGAATCGGCGCTTGAAGCCCTTGCCCGAAGCAAAGTTCGGCGGTCAAAGGCGCTTAGAGCAGCAACAACGACGGACTCTCGAGGTGGGCTTTGATGGCGTTGAGGAATTTCGCGCCGAGCAAGCCGTCCACCACGCGATGGTCGCAAGAGAGCGTGAGATTCATCCGTTGGCCGATCACGATCTCGTCGCCGACGACGACGGGCTTCTTGACCGTCGCGCCGATGGCCAAAATCGCGGCGTTCGGCGGGTTGATGATCGCACAGAAGCGGTCAATGCCGGCCATGCCTAGATTGGAAACACAGAACGTTCCGCCGGTGAACTCGGCCGGTTGCAGTTTCTTGTCCTTGGCACGACCGCCCAGGGCTTTGGCTTCCGTGCTGATTTGGAAGAGGCTCTTGGCATCGGTATCGCGGATGACCGGGGTGATCAGGCCGTCCTCGATCGCGACCGCGAACGAGACGTGGATCGCGCCGTGGGATTGGATCCCGGCACCCGTCCAAGACGTGTTGACCGCCGGGATGGCGCGGAGCGCGGTGGCGGCGGCTTTGAGGACGAAATCGTTGACGGAGAGCTTGACGCCGTCCTTGGCGAGACCGGCGTTGAGCTGTTCGCGGAGGGTGAGGAGCGGGCCGGCGTCGATTTCGAGATCGAGATAAAAGTGCGGGATTGTCGTTTTGGCTTCGAGCAGGCGTCGGGCGATGGTCGCGCGCATGTTCGATGCGGGAGCGAAGGCCTCGGCTTGGACCGGGGACTTGTCGAGGACCGAGCGGTAACCCCAGGCCGGGGCGGCGTCGGCGCGGGCCGGTTTCGCGGCGGCGGGTGGCGGGTTTTTCTCGGCCGCGAGGATGTCGGCGCGGACAATGCGGCCACCGGGGCCGGAACCCTTTACGCGTGAAATATCGATGCGCTTTTCTTCGGCGAGCTTGCGGGCAAGAGGCGATATGCGGATGCGGCCGGCGGGAGCGGCGCTGACGGTCGGCGCGGGAGCGGCGGCCTTCGGTGCGGCGACGGCGGCGATCACGACCGGCGCTGGCGCGGGCGGGGGAGTCGGAACGGCGGCAGGCGCAGGGGCGGCCGGTGCCGTCGGTGCAGCGGCGGGCGCGGGCATTTCGTAGGTCTCACCGGGCTTGCCGATGGCGCAGAGCGGGGCGCCGATGGGGAGTGAGGAGCCGGGGGCGCTAAAAATTTCTAGAATCGTGCCGTTGAAGTAGCTCTCCAGCTCCATTGTGGCTTTGTCGGTTTCAACTTCAGCAAGCATGTCGCCGGTCTTTACGACATCGCCCTCTTTCTTGAACCATTTGGTCAGCGTGCCCACCGTCATGGTGTCGCTGAGTTTGGGCATTAAGGTGATATTGGCCATTGCTCGGAAAAGTTGAGAGTTGGGAGCTGAGAGTTGAGAGCCGGAAAAGCGGCTTAGTCTTAGTCGAGGAGGGCGAGAGCGGCTTTCAGGATGCGTTGCGGGTTGGGCAGCTGCTCGACTTCGACGGGCGGGCTGTAAATCGCGGGCGCGTCGATGGTGCAAAGACGGCTGATCGGGGCATCGAGTTCGTCGAACGCCTCGGCTTGGATCATGTAGGTGAGTTGGGCGCCGACGCCGCAGAACGGCTTCTGCTCCTCAACGATGAGGACGCGGTGGGTCTTGCGCACGGAGGCGAGCACGGTGTCGATATCGAGCGGCCGAATGGTGCGGAGATCGATGATTTCGGCGGAGATGTCGTGTTCTTTCGCGAGGAGTTCGGCGACGGCGAGCGATTGGATCACGGGCCGCCCGTAGGTGACGATCGTGAGGTCTTTGCCTTCGCGTTTCACGTCGGCTTTGCCGAGCGGAATGAGGTATTCCTCTTCGGGCACTTCGCCTTTTTCGCCGTAAAGCATGGTGTTCTCCAAAAAGAAGACCGGGTCGTTGTCGCGGATGGCGGATTTGAGCAGGCCTTTGGCGTCGTAGGCGGTGGAGGGGACGACGACCTTCACGCCGGGGTGCGCGGCGAGAACGTTCTCGGGCGTGTGGGAGTGGGTGGCGCCGACGTTGGTGCCGCCGTTGGCGGGACCGCGGATGACGATCGGGCAATTGATCTGGCCGCCGGACATGTAGCGGACGTTGGCGGCGTTGTTGAGAATCTGGTCAAAGGCGACGGAGTAGAAGGACCAGAACATCAGTTCCATAACCGGGCGAACGCCCAGCATCGAGGCGCCGATGCCCATGCCGATAAACCCGGCTTCGCTGATGGGCGTGTCGGCGACGCGCAACGGGCCAAATTTTTCGAGCAGGCCTTGGGTGACTTTATAGGCGCCTTGGAATTGGCCGACCTCTTCGCCCATGACGACCACGTTGGGGTCGCGGGTGAGTTCTTCGGCAAGGGCGTGGCGGACGGCTTCGCGGTAGGTGATCTGTGGCATCGGAGGCGGAAAAGTTGGGAGCTAGGAGGTTGGGAGCCGGCGTGGGCGGCTCAGTTGAAGAACAAACGGCCTTGGGAGGTGCGCTGGTCGGGATTGTCGGACTCCCAGTAAACGTCTTTTTGGATGTCCTCGGCGGTGGGGTATGGGCTGGCGTCCGCGAATTCGGCGGCGGCCTCGGCCTCGGCGACGGCGGCTTCGTCGATCTTCTCGGCCGAGGCTTCGGTCAGGACGCCTTCGGCTACAAGAATGGCTTGGAAAACCTGAATCGGGTCCTTGGTGCGGCGGTAGTCCTCGATCTCGGCTTTGGTGCGGTAAGTGTTGTCCGGGTCGGCGACGGAATGGCCGCGGTAACGGTAGGTGTCGATTTCAACGACGGCTGGTTTGCACTCCTCGCGGGCGATGGTGAGATACTTGTCCATCGTGGCCCGGACTTCGTAGACGTCGTGGCCGTCGCAGACGGCCCAGGCGATTCCGTAACCCTCGGCGCGTTTGGCGAGTTCGCCGGCGGAGGAGCGCGCTTGGCTCGTGCCCATGGAGTAACCGTTGTTCTCGATGACGAAAACGCACGGCAGGTTCCAAAGCGCGGCGAGATTGTAGGCCTCATGGACGGCACCCTGGTTGACGGCGCCGTCGCCCATGAACGCCATGGCCGAGCCTTTATGGCCTTTGTATTTCACGCCGTAGGCCAGGCCGACACCGAGGGGAATTTGACCGCCGACGATGCCGTGGCCACCCCAATAGTTTCTCTCGGGTGAGAAAAAGTGCATGGAGCCGCCCTTGCCCTTGGAGCAACCGGTGATCTTGCCGTAAAGTTCGGCCATGAGGGCTTTGGTATCCATACCGACGGCGATGGCGTGGCCGTGGTCGCGGTAAGCGGTGATGACGTGGTCGTGTTTGCCCATCAACGAGCAGCAACCGACCGCGATCGCTTCCTGCCCATTATAAAGGTGGAGGAAACCGCCGATATTGGCTCCGCCGGCGGCGTTCTTGCCGGTGTAGGCGCGGTGGCTGCGTTCCTCGAAGCGGCGAATCCGCACCATTTGGCGGTAGAGCTCGATCTTCTGCTCGGCGGTGAGCGAGGCGTTGACGGGGGCCTGACCGTAGGAGACGGGGGCGGCAGGTTTCTTGTCGATGGTGGCGCTCGGTTTCTTGCTCACGGGTGTGTTGTTTTCGGTGTTAAAGTTCAAAGTGTTCGGCGGAAGTTTTGGAAATCAAGCGTTGTTTCGTTCCCAGGTTCATTCGCGGGTCAAACGGCTGCCGGGGTGATCTGCTCAATCTCGATGTGGACGGGTTGCCCGGGCGCGCAGTCGGCTTTGAGCGCGACGAATCGGTCGCGGTATTGATCGTAAATGGGCCAGAGGGCCCGGCGGTCGGTTTCCGGAATGGGTAAGGTGCTGCCGATCGCGGCCCGAGTGAAAAACCCAAACTTACCTTCCTCCATATCGGCCGGAAGCCCGGGGATCGGGCGGCGGCAACGAAACAGGAACATCAGCCAGTGCGACTGCGCCTCGTAGGCTTTTTCGGCGATCATGGCGAACAGATGCAGGTCGCCCGCCGTGATGGTAAAGCCCGTCTCCTCCTGCGTTTCGCGCACGGCGCACTCGAACGGGGATTCACCGGCGGCGGTGTCCAATTTGCCGCCGATGGGGCTCCAAATTCCCAGATTGGGCGGTTTCGCCCGCAGGAGGAGCAGGTGTTCGCCGGCGGCGTTTTCCAAAAATACAAGGACGGCGATTTTGTAGGGAAGGGCGGGGACGGACGACATGGTGAGCGGTTACACCCGGGACGAAAAAATAGTGCCGCAGGTGGAAAAAATGAGCGTGACGCGCTCCTGAGGTCGCACAACTTTTTTTCAAAAGTGCGCGCCCCCCGCTTATTTCTTTTGGCAGTTTTCCTGCTCGGTCTGCCGGTCGTTTCGATCGGGGCCGACCGTGAAGTGATCGAGGTCTCGGTCGCGCGATTCGGCTCGGCCCGCGCCCCCGGCGGCGCGACCGAACCGTGGTTCGAAGTCGAACTGGTTTTGGCGGTGAATGTACCGCCCGACAGCGGCAGCCGAGCGATCAGCCGGGTGGGCGTGGCGCTGACGTTGGGCTGGGAATTGCCGGCGACCGCGGGCGGTGCCCGGCGTATAGACTACTATCGGGCCGAGGCCGAGTGCGTGGCTTTGGAGACCGGTCGGGCCAACGTGCGGTTCTACCTGCCGCCGGAGTTGGTGAAGCGCGATCAACTGAGGGGAACGCCGAAACTCTGGGCGGTAGATCTGACGGTGGGCGGGCGAGCGGTCCCGTCGGCCAAGGCGAATCAGGCCGCCGCGTTGGCCGATGGTACGGCCCGGCGGGCCTTTCTCAACACGGCCGCGGCCGCCGCGCCCGCGAATGCGGGCTTGTTGCTGCCCCAGTATTTGACGCCGTTTGCGGGCGAGTACCCGCGGGCCACGCCCAGTTTCGTGCGGAGGGAAACGCTTGGTCATACCCCGGTTCGGGCGGGGCCGTGAGTTTCCGCTTGCCGCACGCGTCCATCTGAAATCGCTTCACCTTTCGTCTATGCGTTCCCCTCGCGTTCTCGCCCTCGATTTGGGCGCAAGCCATGTCACCGCCGGCAGCTTTGGCGTGAGTGCGACCGGTCGCATCGTGCTCCAGCGTTTTGTTTTCGAGGCGCAGGATGCGGATCCGGCGCATGAGGCGCGATGGAACGATCACGCGGCGAAGGCACTCGGGGCCGTTGCCGCCAGGGAGAAGCTGGCCGGGCCTTGCGTCGTCACGGTGCCCGGCCATCTCGCGTTGACGAAGTTTATCAAGACGCCGGCGCTTGATCCTGCAAAACGCACCCAGAGTCTCGCCTTCGAGGCCTCGCAACACATTCCCTATCCGCTCAGCGAGGTGATTTGGGACCATGTCGTGATCGCCGACGACGGGTTCGACCTCGAGGTCATGTTTGCCGCGGCCAAAGTGGACGCCCTTGAAAGCCTGTGTGCGGCGGCGGATGGCGCCGGATTCGCGCCGGAGCGGGCCACGCCTAGCAGCTTGGCCCTACGCGCGGCGTTCCGTTACAGTTATCCGGAGGCGCCCGGCAGCGCGCTCGTGATCAGCATCGGCGCGCGCTCGACCAACCTGCTCTTTCTCGATGGCGAGCGTTTCTATATCCGCACGTTTCCGCTGGCGGGCAATCAGGTCACGGCGGCGATCTCGGAAGAACTGCGCATCGATTTTTCCGCGGCCGAAGCACTCAAGATCGCCGTGCTTTCGGATCGCTCCGAATTGCCCGAAAACTCGCCGGCCCGCGCCGCGGTGCAGCGCGCGGCGGCGGGGTTTGCCGGGCGCCTTCATCTCGAGGTCGCGCGTTCGATCGTGAATCACCGGCGGCAGATGGGCGCACCCCAACCGGCGAAGGTTTACGTCACCGGTGGCGGCTCACTGATCGCTGATTTGCTGTCCACTTTGTCCGAACGCCTGAAGCTGCCGGTCGAACGCTACGAGCCGTTGCGGGGGGTCGAGGTGTCCGCCGATGCGCGGGCGGCAGGGGCGGAAAGTCTCTCTTATCTTATGGCCGATCTGGTCGGCCTCGCGGTGAACTTGGTGCAGCCGGTGGCGACGGTGACGTTGTTGCCGGCGGCGATTACCGACGCACTTGCTTTCCGTAAACGTCAACCGCTCTACCTTGCGGCGGCGGTGTTGGCGGCCGCGGCGTTGTTGCCTCCTGTCTTTTATTTTCAAAACCGCGTCGCCCGGGCCAACGACCAAGTCGCCCAGGTCGAGGGCCAGCTCCGCCCGCTCCGCTCGGTCGAGGCGCGCAATGTGGATCACCTCGCCCAGATCGAAGAGGCGAAGAAGCAGATCGCCGCGCTTGAAGGTCTGGTCGCGACCAAGGGCAATTGGTTGGAGTTTCTTGCCGATGTGCAGACCCGCCTCGCCGGTGTGGGCGACGTCTGGTTGGAGCGCATTCAGCTCCTGCCGCCGCCTTCGGTAGACGGGATCGAGGCGGCCCCAGTCGTTGAGGGGGCCGCGCCGGTGGCTCCTCCGGTGCCGCCGTTGAAGCTCACCCTCAGCGGAAGGCTGCTTGATGTGACCAATCCCGTTTCCAACGTGAGTCCGGAGTCGTTTGCGCGCGTGAAGAGTCTCATCAGCGGATTTACGGGATCACCGTTTGTCACGGCGGTGGAGAACGAGCGCTTCGATAGCACGCAGCCCGGTCTTTTGCGTTTCGACTTCACGCTCGTGGTCAACCCCAAGCGCCCGCTCTGATCCCGGCCCATCCGATGACTGGAAAAAAACTCTCATTCTTTAACCTCGCCCTCGGGCTGATCGCCGTGGCGGTGCTGGGCGGGGTCTGGTTCATCTGGGATCGCGCCCAAGCGGCCAAAACGGCCGAGCGTAAATTGCTCCAAGTCCGCGCTGAACTCCAGGCGGTGGCCGACACCGCGCCGGCGCCTTCGCGGGAAGTTGCGACTGAAATCGAGGCCGACCTCGTCCGGGCCCGTGCGGTATTGGCCACCATGCAGAGCGAGCTGCGCGGGCATGGACCGGCCGGCGCCGCGCTCGCCGCCGTCAAAGTTCCGGCCGCCCGCACCGACGCGTATTTTGATCTGGCGACCTTTGTTGAACGAAGCCGCACGCAGGCCCGGAAACTGGGCATCGTGATCGCTCCGGGCGCCGTTCATTTCGGCTACGCTCTTTACTCAAACGAAGGTCCGGAGTCCGCGCTCATCGAGCCGGTCTTCCGCCAAAGGCTGGTGACCCAGTATCTGGTCGATGCGTTGTTTGCTGCCCGCCCGCGCGCGATCTTGGCGATCAAGCGGGAGCGACCCCTCACGGCCACCGAGCGCAAAGCCCGGGCCGAGGCGCTGGCGGCAGCCGCCGCCGCCGTCGCCGCGGATCCGACCGCGCCGTTGCCCGAGATCGTGCCGGAGAATAACGCGTCGATCTCGCCTGATTACTTCGATCTGGATCCGCGCTTGGCCGCGCCGAACCCCGAGCTCGTGACGGTGAGCGCCTTTCGTTTGGTGTTCACCGGGCCGACGGTCGCGCTGCGCAGCGTGCTCAACCAACTCGCGACCTTCGAGCTGCCGGTGATCGTGCGCACGGTGGAAGTGGAACCGGCGACCGGCGAAGATCTCTCCCTAGCTGTCGAAGAATCCTCTCCCGCGCCGGCGGCTCCGGTGGCTGCCTCGATCGTGCTGTCGGCGGCTTCTTCGTCGAAGAATGCCGTGGCCGCAAAACCCGCGGCCCTGCCCCCGATCGTGGCGAAATCGATTTCCAAGTTCACCGTGACGGTTGAGTTCGTTGAGCTTGTCCCAGCTTCCGCCGCGCCTGCCTCCGCCCCATGAGCACACCTAACCCGGCCAAATCTCTCTTGTTTGCCGCGCTGGGACTCGCCGCGGTCTCGGCGGCGGTGTTTGGGTTCCTAATTTGGCAGGATCGCGCGACGGCGCCGATTGGCCGTCCGGCGTTGTCCGCGCCGCCCTACGCTCCGGCGGCGATCGCAGACGCGGTCGTCAAGTCGACCGTGTGGTCGCCGCCCGCGGCCCTCGCACGGGGCCGGGATTGGCTCTACGATGTGTTCACCCCGCCCGAGATTTTCTACAACCCGCGCACCCGCCAGTTCTCGGTTTCGGCGGCGTCGGTCGGCGGCAGCGACCAGCCGGATGAACCCTTCGGCTTGGAACTCATCAGCGTGCGGCCCGAGCCGTTTCGGTTACAGCTCATCGGCTATGTCGGCGGGGAAGGGGACGCGCGCGGGATTTTTGAGAACCGCGTCAGCGGCGAGATTTTCTTGGCCTCCGCCGGACACCGCGTGGGCGATCTGGGACTTTCGATCCGGCGTTTCTCCGTGCGCGGCGAGGAAATCTCTATCCCTGAAAGCATGGGGTTCAAGCAACGCGTGGGCACAGCGGTCGTCACCGATGCCCGCGCCGGCCGCGACGTGATTTTGACCCAGCGCGAACGCCGCATGACGGGCAACGTGTTTGCTTTTGTCGCGGTCGAGGGCGAATCCGCCCCGCGCGAGGTGCGGCCCGGCGACAGTTTTAAAGTCGGTGCGGCGTCTTATCGCATCGAACAGATCAACGCCGAGCTCGCCACAATCGACGTCGCCAAAACTTCGCCCGATCTGGATGAACCGTGGCGCCGCACGTTACCGGTTCGTTTCGATTCTTCCGATCTCACCCCCTCTGCTCCCTGAGCCACTTTCTTCTACTGCCATGAAATCCAAGTTCCCCGTCCGCTCGCTCCTCTCCTTGCTGCTCGCCGTCACGGTCGTTTCCATTGCGGTGCCGGCCGGGCGGGTTTTTGCGCAAAGCTCGGCTGAAGACCGCAAGATTCGGCTCATGGCCGATGTCCTCCGTTTGCGGGACGCGGGAGATTATGCCGGCGCGCTGATCAGCCTCGACCAGCTCTCCGCCGTTGCTCCGAACGATGCTTCGGTCGCCCGCCTGCGCTCCGAGATCACCTCAGCCGCGCGCGCCCGCGAAGCCGCCGCCCAACGCGCCGCCGCCGCGCCCGCGCCGGCTCCCGTGGCGTCGCCCGCGCCCGTTGCCTCCGCCTCAAACGTCCCGGCCATGATCGAGGTCAAGATTCCCGACGCCGCGCCGCGGTCGGCCTCGCCCGCCGTTGAATCCGCTGCCGCCGCCAGCGCCGCCGCCGAGGCGGAAGCCGATGCCTTGGTCGCCGCCGAGTCCGCCCGGATCAGTGCCGCGCTCGCCGGTGCCGCGACCCAGCGCGCGACCGCCCGGGCTTTGGGCGCCGACGGTCAATTCGCCGCCGCCATCGCCACGCTCGACGCCGCTTTGGCGTCGTTGCCGATGAATTCGCTCACCCAGAAAACCGTCGCCGAGATCAAACGCGACCAAGCCTCTCTCTATTTCGACCAAGCCCAGTCGCTGCTCTCCCGGGGCGACACCGCCGGTGCCCGCGCGGCCCTCGCCGCCGCTTCGGCCCTTGAACCCGGCAGCTCCCGGAGCGCCGGCCTGACGCGTCAACTTTCCCGCGCCGAGACCCAGTCGGCCAACGCCGCGAGCTTCACGGCCGCGCCCGGGGTCGATGCCGAGTTCCTCGCCGACCGCGCTGCGACCGAGCAGTTGATCGCCAAAGGCCGCGCGCAATACGTCGCCGGCGACATCGACGGCGCACAGAGCACGTTCCGTACGGTCGAGGCGCAGGCCCCCGACAATACCGTGGCCAAAGGTTTTCTGCTCCGTATCGCCCAGGAAAAGGCCGAGACCGGCGCGCTCAACCGCGAGAAAACGCGCACCCAATTGCTCGAGGAAGTCGCCAAGGGCTGGCAGCGCCCCGGGATCTACCAAGAGCGCGCACGCGATGACGCTGCCACGGCCGCGACCGCTCCGCTCGTGAAGAAACTCAACGAGATCGTGTTGCCCAACGTCAGCTTTACGCGCGCCGAGATCGGCCAAGTGGTCGCCGCCCTGAGCGCCGCTTCCGAGGAATTTGACCAAACCGGCGTGAGTCCAAAAGGCGCCAACATCGTGTTGATCGACCCGTCCAATAAGAACCCCGTCGTCACCCTCACGCTGCGCAACGCCACGCTGAAGCGGGTGCTCGATTTCGTGACCGAGTCCGCCGGCTACCAATATGAGGTGCAGGCCGATGCCGTGGTCGTCCGTCCCGGCGGCGAGACGAGCAATTTGGAGACCGCCTTCTTCCCGATCACCCGCGCGACGGTGCTGCGGATGACCGGTATCGGCGGCGGCAAAGCCGATGCGACATCTTCCTCCGGCCCGGCCAACGAGGGCGGCGTTTCCGGCGGTGAAGCCGGTTCGATGAAAGGCTTTTTGCAACAGGCCGGTGTCAGTTTCACCGTCGAGGGCAGTAGCCTCGCCTACGATGGCTCCGCGATCATCGTTACCCAGACGGCGCGCAACGTGGAACGCATCCGCAACATTCTGGCCCGCTACAACGACGTCCGCCAGGTCGAGATCGAGTCGAAGTTCATGGAGGTCCAAGAAGGCGCCCTCGAAGAACTCGGCGTCAAATGGAACCTCTCCCGCCGCGGTGTCGCCCAAGTCAATCCCACCACCGGCGCGCCCATCCTTGATGCCAACGGCCGACAAGTTTTCGTCCCGCGCGAGACCTACGCCACCGACAACGTCAACCGCTCGCTCGCCGGAGCCTTCCCCAGCACGTCCAACGGCAACTCGCTCACGATCAGCTCCACGGCCGCGAGCGGCGGACCCAATCTCACCGTGCCCATCGCCCCGGCGACGATTCCCGGCGGCGTCTCACTCGGGTCCACCGCTGCCGCGCTCGCCAACATCACCGGCTTCGTCGGTGAGTTCGACGTCACCGCCGCCATCCGCGCGCTCTCGCAGAAACAAGGCAGCGATCTTCTCAGCTCGCCCAAAGTCACGGTGCTCTCCGGTAATCCCGCCAACATCGTCGTCGCCCAGGAATTCCGTTACCCGCAAAGCTACGGTGAGATTCAGAGCCAGGTCGGTTCGTCCTCCGGTGCGGCCACCGGCGGCGCAGGCGTGACGATCACCGCCGGCACGCCGCAGGAGTTCACCTCGCGCAACGTCGGCGTCGAAATGAAAGTCACGCCCACGGTCGAAGAAGACGGTTACTCGATCAGCCTCGACCTGAACCCGAAGGTCACCGAGTTCGAGGGCTTCGTCGAATACGGCGGCCCCAGCATCGCCATCTCGTCGGGCACCACCGTCACGGTGCCGCCCGGTTTTTATCAGCCGATCTTCTCCGTCCGCGAGATCACGACCAAAGTCACGATCTGGGACGGCGCGACGCTCGTGATGGGCGGCCTCACCCGTGAGGAAGTTAAGAAAGTGAACGACAAGGTCCCGTTCTTCGGCGACATCCCGCTCGTCGGCCGGCTCTTCCGCTCCAAGGGCGAGAGCTCGCAGAAGCGCAATCTTCTCATTTTCGTCACGGCCAACCTGCTCAGTCCCGGCGGTTCGCCGCAGAAGCAGAACCTGAAGAGCACGCCGGCCAATTCGCTCTTCCAGAATCCGACGATCGTCACGCCCGCCAGCGCCGAAGGCCGCACGCGCGACGGCAACAAATAATCTCAACCCGGAGCCCCGCCCATGAACACTCACTGCTCCGAGGCGGATCGCGTTGTCCCCAACGCGATTTCCGCCCCGCCCGCCTTCTCTCTCCGCCGCGCGTTCGCGGCCGCGTGCGCGCTACTCGTCGCCACCGTCGCCCAAGCCACACCGACGATTTCAATCACGTCGCCGACGACTGGTAGCTCCATCAACGCAGCCGCCACGCCCACGATCACGATCAATGCCACCACTGCCATCGGGAGCAGCCCAAGCGGCACTCAAGTCTCGAGGGTCGAGTTTTTCGTGAACAGTGTTTCCATCGGCACGGTAGGCGGCGGCGCCTTCGGGGTGTATTCCACGACGTGGACTCCCTCCTCGACCGGTAGTTACACGCTGACCGCGGTCGTCACCGATACCTCGACCGTCACCACCGGCACATCTCCTAACCTCAACACTGCGACCTCCCCGCTGGTGCTGGTTACGGTTACCAGCACCGAGACGACGGTCTCGCTGACCAATCCGGCCAACGCCTCCTCCCTCGGGCTTGGCGCGGCCGTCAATCTCACCGCCAACGCCACCGCGCCCGCCGGCGCCACCGTGAGCCGCGTCGATTTTCTTTCGGGCGCCACCGTGCTCGGATCGTCGTTCACTGCGCCGTATTCGTTTAGCTGGACGCCGGCTGCGGCCGGTTCCGCCAGCCTCACCGCCCGGGTGACCGATTCAAATAGCTTCACGGCGACTTCGACTGCTGTCGTCGTCACAATCACCGTGCCCTCGGTGAGCCTCACCAGTCCTTCGACGGGTGCTGGGGTGGCATTAGGGGCGGTCGTTCCTATCACCGCGGCGGCCACGGCAGTTAGCCCGGCCACGATCGCCAAAGTTGATTTCCTCGTCGGCACTGCGCTTGTCGGTACCGCTACGGCTGCGCCTTACACGATTAATTGGACCCCTACCGCTACCGGGGCCGCCGCGCTCACGGCCCGCGTCACTGACTCCAACGGTGCCGCCATCACTTCCTCCACCGTCAATGTCACCGTTGCCGCAGGCGTGCCTACGGTCTCCCTGACCGCGCCCACCAACGGCTCGTCGCTCACGCTGGGCGCCGCCGCGACGTTGAGTGCCACCGCGGTGGCGAGCAGCGGCACGACCGTAGCCCGCGTCGATTTTCTCTCGGGCACCATGGTAGTCGGCACGGCCTTAGCCCCCACGGCCGGTTCCACGTATAGTTTCTCTTGGACGCCGACGGCCGCCGGGATTGCGTCGCTGACCGCGCGAGTGACGGACTCCAACGGCACGGCCGTCGCCTCATCGGTTGTTAACGTAAACGTGGTTGCTGCCGCCGCGCCGACAATTTCACTCACTGCGCCGTCAACGGGTGCGGTTGTTACCGCCGGTAGCAACGTGACCCTCACGGCGACCGCTGCACCCGGCGCTGGCGCTACCGTGGCGCAAGTTCAGTTCCTCGTCGGCACCACGATTGTGGGCACGGTGACCACCGCGCCCTACTCCACCACGTGGATCCCCTCTACGGCGGGAAATTTCGCGCTGACGGCCCGCGTCACTGATTCCAGCGGTGCCGCCATCACCTCCTCCGCCGTCAACGTCACCGTGGCCGCCGCAGGCGTGCCTACGGTCTCACTGACCGCGCCAATCAACGGCGCGTCGCTCACGCTGGGCACCGCCGCGACGTTGAGCGCCACCGCTGCGGCGAGCAGCGGCACGACGGTAACCCGCGTCGATTTTCTCTCCGGCACCACGGTGGTCGGCACGGCCTTAGCCCCCACGACCGGTTCCACTTACAGCTTCGCTTGGACGCCGACGGCCGCCGGTATTACGTCGCTGACCGCGCGAGTGACGGACTCCAACGGGACCGCCGTCACCTCGTCGATTGTTAACGTAAACGTGGTCGCGACCGCAGCGCCCACGATCTCACTCACCGCGCCCTCGACGGGTGCAGTCGTTACCGCCGGTAGCAATGTCACCCTCACAGCGACCGCCGCTCCGGGAACTGGCGCGACTGTTGCGCAAGTCCAGTTCCTCGTCGGCACTACCGTGCTCAGCACCGTGTCGACGGCGCCCTACACGGCAACGTGGACTCCGCCTGCTGCGGGTAATTTTTCTCTTACGGCCCGCGTCACCGACTCAACGGGTGCGGTGGTAACCTCCAGCGCGATCAGCGTCACGGCAGCCGCAGCCGCTGTGACCACGGTGGCCATTAGCTCGCCGGTTAACAACGCCACCGCCACCGTGGGAACTTCAGTCACCGTCACGGCTTCAGCCAGCGCTAGCACCGGAGCGACCATCAGCTCAGTCGCGTTTTTTGCCAACGGTGTGGCCATTGGCGCGCCGGTCACGACCGCGCCGTATTCGATCGTGTGGACGCCGACCGTCGCGGGCACCATTCAGTTGACGGCCCGCGCCATCGACTCACTCACCGTCGCGGCGACGTCGTCGATCGTGAACGTCGTCGTTTCGGACACCACGGCTCCCGCATTGACGGTGGCTCTTTCGCCCGGTGTCGCGCCCGGTACCACCTTGCCGGCCGGAGCGACGCGCTTCGTGCTCGCGACCACCCAAGCCGCAGCGGGCCGTGCCATTGTCGGCGTCGAGTTCTACATCGATGGCATCAAAGTCGGGGAGATGACCACCGCACCCTACGTCTATAAATACGTGGCGCCCGCGGCCACCGGCCTTTACTCGCTGACCGTCCGATCGATCGACAATGCCGGTTTCTTCCGCGATGTTTCACAGACCCTTACCGTGGTTTCAGCGGTCGGTCGGCCGCCAACCTCCACCCTGATCACGCCGACCAATGGTTCGGTCGCCATTCCTGGTACGGCCATCAGCCTCGCAGCAACCGCGCTGGGCGTCGGTGGCAGTGTCTCCAGCGTTCAGTTTTTCGCCAACGGGGCGCCGGTGGGTAGTCCGGTCGTGGCCTCTCCCTACGTCGGCTCGTTTGTTCCAACCCTTCCTGGTAGCTACGTCATCGAAGCGATCGCCACCGACGATCGAGGTAACACCACGCTCTCGAACGCGGCGACCGTAACGGCCGCCTTTACGAGCCCATCTGTTGCAATCACGTCGCCGCTCGGCACCCAAGTGGCACCTACCCGGGCAACCCCTGGCGTGCCGCTCACCCTTACGGCCACCGCTACCGGCGGAAGCGCCGCGACGGTCCTGCTCGTGGAATTCCTTGTTTCCGGGAATGTCGTCGGTACCCGCACGACTCCGACCGTAGCCAACGGCAGCACCTACTCATTGCTTTGGACGCCGACTGCCGCGCAGTTGGGCGTCGCACCGATCACCGCCCGGGTGACCGATACCAATTCTCTGACGTCAACCTCGCTCCCGACCTTCGTGAGCGTCGTGGCTCTCACGACCCCGCCACCCGTCATCACCGGCGTGGGCGTGAATCCGATCCCCGGTCTCGGCCTGCAAACGCTCTCCACCGCGAACATCGTGGCGACGGTCGCCCCCGGTAACACCTCGCTGAACATTGCCTCCGTGGAATTTTTCCTCACCGACGGCGTCAATGCCACCCGGCTCGGCGCCGGCGCGCGCGAGGTCCCGACCGCGAATCTCTACCGGCTCGTTTACAACTTCGGCGCTTTCGATTTCTCCGCGATCACGCCCAACGGCGCCGGCGCTTATCCGGTGCAGCTCTTCGTCATCGCCCGCGACAACAGCGGCGTCCAGACGCAATCTGGCCTCGTCAACCTCACCGTGAACCCCTCGTCGAGCGCTCCGCCGACGATCCAAGTCCAAGCTCTCGGCGGCACGACGATTGCGCAGGGCAACACCTTCCAGCTCCTCGCGCTCCCGACCGACACGGACGGTAATGTCGCCTCGATCCAGCTCTACTCCAACGGAGTGCCATCGGGTGCCGCGCAGCTCAATCCCATCAACGGCGGGGTTGCATCGTTCAATTTCACGCCGACTGCGGCCGGCACGTTCCGACTCTTTGCCTCGGTCACCGATGACACGGGCAACACGAGCATTTCGACCGTGGTCACGCTCACCGTGACCGCCACCGCTGCGCCGGTGGTGACGCTCAATCTCCCGACCGACAATTCGACCGTGACCACCGTTGGCGCTCCGACTTATCTCGCCGCCACCGTCACGGTGGCCAACCAGACGCTCACCCCCACCGTCCAATTCACGGTCACAGGCTCGGGCGGCCGCAACGTTCCGTCGATCACCGCCACGCGGGTCGGCACCACCACGACCTATCGCGGTATCTTCACCAACGCCGTGGCTGACACCTATAGGATCGGCCTGACGGCCTCCCTCGCCGGTGGGACGATTACGACGATCAGCCCGACGACCCGCACGGTTCAATTGAACAACGCCTCGGGTAATTTGCCGGTGATCACGCTCACCAATTTTCCCGGCACGACCACCACCGCCTCGACGGTTTCGCTGATAGCCACCGCGACCGACGGCGACGGCTTCATCGAGTCGGTCGAGTTCTTCCTTAATCGCAACAGCCTCGGCTTCGGCGTCCGCGAGCAGCTCGCGAACCTCTGGCGGATTCCCACGAGCTTTGCCGGTCTGACCGCCGGGAGTTATGAAGTGCAAGCCGTCGCCCGCGACAATGCCGGCAACGCGGTCGCCACGGGCATCAGTAATCTCAACCTCACGACGGCCGCCAGTGCCGCGCCCACGCTCAGCATTGCGGCCACCCCTGCGTCCGTGGCCTTTGGTCGCACCGTCACCCTCACCGCAACTCCGCAGGATTCCGACGGCACGATCAATTCCGTGACGTATTTCTCCAACGGCGTGGCGATCCCGGGCGGCGGTTTGAACGGTGCCGGGCCGACCTGGTCGTTCACCTACACGCCCTCGCCGACCGGAACCTACAACGTCTACGCGATCGCGACGGACAACACCGGCAACACCGCGCTTTCCCAGGTGCTCAACGTCACCGTCCGGCCCAACAATCCGTTGCTCGACGACACGGCGTTCATCTTGCAGACGGCGACCGATATCGCGGCCGCGGCGCCGAACGCGGTGCAACTCGCCGCGTTCGAAGCCCAGCTTGCCTCCGGTGCCCTCACGAGGGCCCAGTTCGCCGCCAATCTCGCGACGGGCAACGGTGCGTTCAACAACGCCAATTTTAACCAAATCGCCAACGCGCTCGCCGCCTATTGGCTGCTCATGGGCGAGTGGCCGACGTCCGCCAATTACACCACGATCTTCAATAATCGCGGCAGCCTGCCGAATGTCGTCGGAGCGATTATCGGCTCGCCTGAGTATCTCGTGAAATATGGCGCTAACCCCACAGTCGCGCTCCTCAACAATCCCAACGGCGTGCTGCCGGCCCGGACGTTCCTCGCTCGTCTGCACACCGGAGCCGGTCTCGCCGGACCCAGCGACTTGGATGTGTTGCGTTTCATGAGCAATGACACGGCGAACGTGTCGCTCGGCATCGGCCGCGGCTACCAACCGGTCGGGCTCAACACCGCCATCGCCGAGTTCATCTCGATTCGCAACGCGGGCAACGCCGCCCTCATCGCCGCCGGCCGCACGGCCGCGTTGTATTACCAACTCAATCGGCCGACGGTCGTTACTCCGCAGGAAGCGGCGGCCACGACCAACACGGTTTCGACCGCCGCCCAAGTCGCCACGCGCATCGTCGCGCTCATGGCGCTGCCCGATCTCACGGCGGTCGCTGATGCCGCGCTGAAAGATCCGCTTTACTCCTTCCGCTACGTGACGATCACGCGGCAACCCCAACCGCTCACGATCGCTCCTCGCTCCGGCGCGATCTTCTCGGTCGTGGCCGTCGGCGCTCCGCCCATCCGATACCAGTGGCTGCAAAACGGCGCGCCGATCTCGGGTGCAAACTCCGCGACCCTGCTTCTTTCCAACGTGAATACGCCGCAGGCCGGTAATTACTCCGTCGTGGTCACGACCAGTGCCGGCTCGGTCACGAGCAATCCGGCGCTCCTCACGCTGTCCACCGCGCCGACCCGTCTCGGCAGTATTTCCTCACGCGGCCTCGCCGGCAACGGTGCCAACGTTCTCACGGCCGGTTTTGCAGTCACCGGCACGGGCACGAAACAGATGCTTATCCGGGTAATCGGACCTACCCTCGCCGGGCAGGGGATCACCGGGTTCTTGGCGGATCCGAATCTCACGCTGCTCAACTCGGCCGGTGCTGTGGTGCAGACGAACGAGGATTGGGGCACGCAGGTCGGCGGCGCGGCCGCGGTCACGGCGATCCAGCAGGCTACCACGCGCCTGCGTACCTTCCCGCTGCCTGCCAACTCCCGCGACGCTGTGGTGCTCGCGACCCTCAACCCCGGCAGCTACACCGTGCAGGCGCGCGGAGCCGGTAATGCCACCGGCGTGGCGATCGTGGAAGTTTACGACGCCAGCATCGCGCTTACCGGGCCGAAAGCGATCGGCGTCTCGACCCGCACCAACGTGGGCTCAGGCGAAAACGTGCTCATCGCGGGCTTCGCTGTCACTGGCACCGTGACCCGCCGCGTGCTCATCCGCGGCATCGGCCCGACCCTCCGCATCTTCCCCGGTATCGCGACCAATTCCGTGCTGAATGACCCGCAGCTCACGCTGTTCGATGCGACGCCGCAGCGCCGGATTCTTGCCACCAACGACAATTGGGCTTCCGGCGAGGATGCCGCGTTCATCGCGGCCGCCACGGCCGGCGCCGGCGTCTTCCCGTTGGCCAACGGCAGTCTGGACTCAGCGATCATCATCATGCTTCCGCCCGGGTCCTATACGGCCCAACTGAGCGGCGTCGGCACGACCAACAACACCGGCATCGGCCTGATTGAGGTCTACGACGTCGATCCTTGACCCGGTGTGGTTGGAGCGTCCTGCCCGGGGTTGGAACACGGGTAGGACGCCCACGCCACGTTTCACTCTGCCGCTCGCAACCTGTCCTGTTGACGTCCTGCGCGCCCCGCTTTTTCGGTCTGTATTCTCCGCCCGGCCGTCTTTGCTCCGTCACTCCCACTTTCGCATGAATCCGTTTACTATTCGCCCGGCCGGGGTCGTCGTCTTGTTTGCTGTTATCGGTCTCTTGAGCGCTACGTTCGCCGTGTCTCCGCCCGCGATGCTGTCGCGTCCGGGCCTGTCTGTTCCCGCGGCCGTCCCCGAGGGCGCGGACCGCTATTTTCCCACCGTCATTGATTCCGCCTCCGTCGCGCCCACGCCTGCGCCCGAGGGCATGGCTTGGATTCCGGGCGGCGAGTTCTCGATGGGTTCAAGCGATCCACGTCGCGAACTCTGCGGTGGCAACGAGCCGATGGAGGATGCGCGGCCCATTCACCGCGTATCGGTCGGCGGATTTTGGATGGACCGCACCGAGGTCACCAACGCCGAGTTTGCCCGGTTCGTCGCGGCCACGGGCTACGTGACGTTTGCGGAAAAAGTCCCGCGTCCCGAAGATTATCCCGGTGCGCCGCCGGAGATATTGGTCGCCGGTTCGATTGTGTTTGTCCAGCCCCGCGAACCCGTGCCGCTCGGCAACGCCCTGCGGTGGTGGCGCTACGTCCCCGGTGCCAACTGGCGTCATCCGACCGGTCCGGCGAGCAATCTAACGGGCCGCGACCGTGATCCTGTCGTTCATATCGCCTACGCCGACGCCGAGGCCTACGCCGCCTGGGCCGGAAAGCGTTTGCCGACGGAAGCCGAGTGGGAGTTTGCCGCGCGGGGTGGGTTGACGGGCCAACGCTACACGTGGGGCACCGATCTCACGGTCGAGGGCAAGTGGCTGGCCAACATTTGGCAGGGGGCGTTCCCGCATCAGAATGACGCGGGCGACGGTTATACCGGCATCGCGCCCGTGGCTTCATTCCCGGCCAATGCCTACGGTCTTTTCGACATGTCGGGAAACGTGTGGGAGTGGTGCAGCGATTGGTATCGGCCCGATGCGTATGCGCTCGCGGTGAAGGCGGCGGGCGGCGGCGTCGTCCGCGATCCGCGGGGAGTGGCCCAAAGCGAGAGCTATGATCCCGCCGAGCCCGGTATGGCAAAACGCGTGCAGCGGAGCGGCTCGTTCCTTTGCACCGACCAATATTGCACCCGCTACATGGTGGGCACGCGGGGCAAAGGCGCGCCCGATACGGGCAGCAATCACGCGGGCTTCCGCTGCGTGCAGGACGTCGCCAAACGTTGAGTTTTGCGGTTCCGCCCACCCGTGCGGTCATCGCGTGGTGCGCGGAGCGCGCGGTGGCGACCCCGCTGGATTGCTTCGTCTCCCGCCGTGGCGGGAGACTCGCCATGACCGTCTGCTCTTTATCGGACGTCTGGATTACGGGACGCTCTTGGATCGGCCGCTGGCCCAGAGCAGGCCTTGGGCGACGGTGCGGATGAAGATCGGATCGGCCCACGTGGCGTTGCCGTGACCAAAGGTTGTGCCAAAAACCCGGGTGCCGTGGTAGTCGTTGGTCCAGATGGCGGCGTGGTCCTTGCCGTCTTTTTCACTTTTTGAAACCGCGAGCGCCTGCGCCTTGGGCCAGAGTTTCTCGATGATGTAGAGCTCGTCCATGGGCGTGGTCCAGACGGCGGGGAAGCCGCGGAGCGCAGGGTGAGTTTGGCCGGCCGCGGTGGGGATGACGGCGTAGTTCGCCTGGTGGTCGTGCTTGCGGCTGGTGACGCCCAAGAACTCGCGCCACGAATCCTCGGCGAGGGCGCGGTAGGTGTGCATCGCGCAATGGATCACGACGGCGGGAGTGCCGGCGCGATGGCCGGCGAGAATTTTTGCGATGTAGGCCGGATCGTTGGTGTCGGCGAAGCACTCGTTGTGCACGACGACATCGTAGGCTTTGGCCCAGTTGGGATCATCGTAGAGTTTGATCTGGGCGCGGGTGGTCTTGCCGCCTTCGTTGACGACGGTCCACGTGACGTTGCCGACCTGCTTGACGCCCTCGGTGAGGGCTTTGGCCTGAAAATCATAATCGTGGCAGCAGCCACCGGTGATGAGGAGGGCGCGGATGGGTGCGGTGGTTTTGGCGGAGTCGGCGGCGCGGGTGAGCGGGGCGCCGAAGGCGAGGAACGCGAGGAGGAGCGGGAGGCAGGGGGATTTCATGGGGAAATGGATTGGGACTGCGGTAGTCGGGAAGGCGGGAACTCGCAAAGCGAGGGGCCCGGTTAGTCTCTTACCAGCTAAACGGGCGGCACGCGGTCAGAAGAACGAATCACAACGGGGACGATGCCCAAGGCTTGGCTGGCGGCGATCTGGTGTTTGTCGTGGGTGAAAATTTCGGGAAGATTGTGCTGCACGGCGGTCACCAAGTGGAGGCAATCGGCGGTGCGCAAAAAGACCGTTTCCGGGAGGCTCGCAAAAATCCGCGCGGCGGCGGCGGCGATGGTGCCGTCGAGCGGCAGCCAAGTCCAAAACCCTCCGATATCGTCGGCGGTAAACTGGCGGACGGCGGCGGAAAAATCAGCGCGGGTCCACTTGTCCTCGCGCAGTCGACGGTGAAAGACCGCCATCAATTCGGCCCGCACCAGTTCGGAGACGTAAACGATGTCCTCGGATTCAAGCCGCCGGCGGACGGCAACGGATTCAGTCTCGGGGACGTAGAGCTTCGCGACCGTGGAGGTGTCGCAGAAAATCATCGGTCGCCCCGCACGGTATCGAGATCGGTTTGGAGATCGCGGCCGGGCTTACGGGCCATCATCGCGGCAAATTCGGGCAGGAGCGTGCGCGTCCGACGGCGGGGCGTCAGCAGGGCCGGGTTTGCCAGGACGGCGACGGGTTGGCCGCGATCCGTGACGACCATGGGAGTTCGGGACTCTCCTGCGCGTCGGACGTGTTCGCCCGTCGTGGCGTGCAGTTCCTTGATGGTGATCGAACTCATGCCGGCACGCTGAAAAACATCGGCTCTCTGTCAAGTGTAACGGTGTAACTTCACCGGGTCCGTCGCAGGTCTGAGGTCTTGCTGGTCCGATAATTCTCGGGGGCTTCGGGTCGGGTTCGGGGCGCGGAACGCGACGGGGGCGTCGCGTCTCCAGAAAGTAGAATCCGAACCGTCTTGGGGCTTTGACGAAAAGACGACGGTGCGGGTCAGCGAGTGAGTCGGTAAATGAGGAGGGCGGTGCGCTGGATGATCTCGGGCGCGGTGGCCAGGTCGGCCCATTCGCCGGGGGCGTGGGCGCCGCCGCCGCGGAGGCCGAGGCCGTCGAGCGCGGGTAGGGGTGGGGAAACGAACGCGACGTCGCCGGCGCCGCGGGAACGCGGGTCGTAGGCGGTGATGGCACCGAAGCCCAGGTCGCGGCTGGCTTGGTCGAGTTGGGCGAGCACCGCGCGGTTGGCGGGGGAATCGGGCATGGCGGGATAGCCCTCGCTAAAGGTGATGGTGGCGGAGGTGCGCGGAAGATTTTTGGCGACGATGGCGCGCATGAGGGCCTGGGCTTGGGCGAGCTGGGCGGCGCTGGTGGTGCGGAGGTCGCCGCGGATGCGGGTGCTCTGCGCGGTGATGTTGGTCTTGCCCTCGGTCTTTCCGCCGGTGCGGTCGAGGGTGGTTTCGGTGCCGCCGACGATGAGGGCGGGATTGAGCGTGAGGCCGTCGAGGGGGCGAAGTTCCGCATAGAAGCCGGAGAGGATGCGGGCGGCCTCGTAAACCGAGCCCGCGCCCATCGCGGCGGAAAATATGCCGGAAGAATGGCCGGTGGCGCCTTGGACCTCGACTTCCCACGACGCACTGCCGCGGCGGGCCACGGTGCCTGTTTTCCCGATGGCGCCTTCAAAGGCGAGGGCGACGTCGCTGCGCTGGGCGGCGGCGAAGAGCTCGGCGCGGGCGGTTTCCACGGGACGGGCGACGGCTTCTTCGTCGCCGGTCATCACGACGATGATGCGGGTGTCGGCGAGCAGGCCGGCGGTGTGGAGGGCGCGGAGGGCGTAGACGATGACGAGGTTGCCGCCTTTGATGTCGCTCGCGCCGGAGCCGAAGGCCTTGTCGCCGTCGCGGCGGAAGTTGCCGCCGGGCAGGACGGTATCGAGGTGGCCGATGAGGAGCACGCGTTGGCCCCGGGTGCCTGCGTGTTCGGCGATCAGGTGCCCGGCGCGGCCGGTGGCAGCGGGGAGCGCGGCGAAACGATAGGTGAGGCCGAGGGCGGCGAGTTGCGCACCGTAGAGATCGGAGAGTTTGCGAACTCCGGCGAGATTCTCGGTGGTGCTGTCGAGTTGCACGTGTTGCTCCAGATCGCGGGCAAAGGTGCCGACCTGCGCGTTGACGGCGGCCACGATCTTTTGCTCGTCGGGCGTGAGGGCGGCGCGGGCCGCGGGGGCGGCAGACAGAAAAAATGAGAGGACAGTGAGCGCGAGGAAAAGGGGGAAGCGAATTTGCATGAAAGGAGAGAGCCGACGGTGGGCCGAGTGGGGCAAGGAGCGGGATTTAGCGGGCGGAGCGCGAGGTCGCGGGCGAGCTCTCCTTGTCAAGGGAACGGAAGGGCAGATCGGAGACCTCGCCCTACTTTTTAAATGCGTTCGAGCTTGATGGGGTAAGTCTGGTTGGAGGCAAACTGGGCGACGTAGAGGCTGTCGTCGTCGACGAGCAGATCGTGAGGGTGGATGAAGACGGGCTCTTGCGTCTTCATGGGTTGGAGTTCGCCGGCGTCGGAATAAACCGGAGCGGTGCCGGCGATGTTCGAGACGACGCGGAGTTTGGCATCGAGCACGGAAAGAAAGCCGCGGCTGTTGCGGTCCTTGGGCCAGTTGTCGGCGAGGTGCGCGACAAAGTAGTGGTCGCCGTGGCGGCGAATTTGGCGGGGGTTGCCGCCGGGCAGCGGGGTGCGTCCGAGGTGGCGGCCGTCAAGCGCGAGGCGGAGGAGATACTGCTGGTCGCTCATCGCGATCAGGAGCGTGGGATCAGAATCGTTCGGCGAGTCGATCATGCCGCCGTGGGGACCCCAGTGGGCAATGCCGCCCTTGGCGCCGCCAAAGACGCGGATGAGTTTACCGTCGGTGCCGTAGTGCAGGATGTGATCGCGGCCGTAACCATCGAGCACGTAGAACTCGCCGTTGGGCAGGTGGAGGGTCCACGACGGGCGATATTGATCGGCTTTCTCGTAGTGGCCGGAGTGCTCCGGCCAACGCCATTCGTCGAGCACGGTGCCATCGAGCGTGGTTTTGACGACGAGATGTTTTGAGAGGTCCGTGATGAAGAGAACGTCTCGATTGCCCTCGGCCACCAGCGAAAGGCCGTGCGCGCCGGGGTAGGCGGTGCCCCATTTATGGACGAGGCGGCCGGCGCGGTCATAGACGATGACGTTGTTGGCGACGTGATCGGTGAGGAGAATGATGTGGCCGGCGCGGTCGCGGGCGAGGCCGTGACAATTCTTCACGGGCGTATCGGCGCCGAGGACGCCCCAGTCGGGGACGACGCGGTAGCGGAAATCACCTTGGCCAAGCACGGCCGGAGCGGACACCGCGCGGGCGCGGGCGGGCAAAAACGTGCAGGCGGCGGCGGTGCCGGTGGTTTTCAGGAAGTGGCGGCGGGTGAACATGGCGTGGGTGAGAGGGGGCGCGGGGCCGCGGAGGGCGTAGGGAAGGTCAGGAAATTGGGACGCGCTCCGCGCTGGGGGAGTCGGCTGGATTGCTTCGTCGCTGCGCTTCTCGCAATGACCGAGAAGGTCTAGGCGAGGAGTTTTTCGATCAGGTGGCCGTGGACGTCGGTGAGGCGGAAGTCCCGGCCTTGAAAACGGAAGGTCAGTTTTTTGTGATCGATCCCGAGGAGATGAAGGATCGTCGCGTGGATGTCGTGGACGTGGGCGCGGTCGGTGACGGCATTGAAACCGAGTTCGTCGGTCTCGCCGATGATCGTGCCGGGCTTCGTGCCCCCGCCGGCGAACCACATGGTGAACGCGTCGATGTGGTGGTTGCGGCCGGTCGTGTCGCGGTTCTCGCCCATGGGGGTACGGCCGAATTCGCCGCCCCAGACGACGAGCGTGTCTTTGAGCAGGCCGCGTTGTTTGAGGTCGGTGACGAGGGCGGCTTGGCCTTGGTCAACCTCGCGGCAGCGGGCTTCGAAGTCGGATTGGAGATTCTCGCCGGGGCCGCCGTGGCTGTCCCAGTTGGTGTGGTAAAGCTGGATGAACCGGGAGCCGCGCTCGACGAGACGTCGGGCGAGGAGGCAGTTGCGGGCGAAGGACGGTTTGTCTTTTTCGACGCCGTAGAGCTTGAGCGTGGCCTCGGTCTCGCTGCTCAGATCGACGAGTTCGGGGGCGCTGGACTGCATCCGGCTGGCCATCTCGTAGGCGGCGATGCGCGTGTGAATCTCGGCGTCGCCGGTGGCGACGGCATGCTGGAGATTGAGATCGCGGATCGCGTCGATGGCCTGGCGCTGGCGGGTGGCGGTGATCCCTTTGGGACTGGTGAGATTGAGGATCGGGTCGCCGTTGCCCCGGAAAGGAACACCTTGATAGGTGGTAGGCAAAAAGCCGGTGCCCCAATTGACGGCGCCGCCACGGGGACCGCGCGGGCCGGACTGCAGGACGACGAAGCCCGGGAGATTGTTCGATTCACTGCCGAGGCCGTAGGTGATCCACGAGCCCATGCTCGGGCGACCGAATTGCCCCGAGCCGGTGTTCATGAAAAGTTTGGCCGGGGCGTGATTGAAGAGATCGGCGGCGCAGGATTTGAGCAGGGTGATGTCGTCGACGACGCCGGCGGTGTAGGGGAAAAGATCGGAGACCCACGCGCCGCTGCGGCCGTGTTGCGCGAAGGCGCGGCGGCTACCGAGGAGTTTCGTGCCGTGCGAGGTGTCCATGAACGCGAAGCGCTTGCCGGCAATCAGCGATTCGGGAACGGGCTGGCCGTTGAGCGCGGCGAGGCGGGGTTTGTAGTCGAACAGGTCGAGTTGGCTCGGACCGCCGGCCATGAAAAGATAGATGACGTTTTTGGCGCGCGCGGGGAAATGAGTGGGGCGGGGCGCCATGGGATCGGCGATCTGGGCGGGGCCGCCGGGTGCAGCCGACGGTGCCGCACCGTGGGCGCGGCGATCGTTGAGCATCGAGGCCAGAGCGATGCCGCCCAAGCCGAGAGCGCACCGGCTGAAAAAGTGGCGACGGGATGCGGGGTCGAATGATGGAGCGGATTCAGGAGGCATGGAAAAGAGGTGGGGATTTTTGAGAATTGGGGGCGCTTCGCGCAGTGAGAACGGCTGGATTGCTTCGTCGCTGCGCTCCTCGCAATTGCAGCGGGGAATCAGCTTCGGGTGATCGTTTCGTCGAGGTTGAGCAAAACGCGGGCGATGGTGGTCCACGCTTCGAACGGAGTGGCGGCCGGATCGGTGGCGGTGGCGCGGGCGGGGTCTTGGAGTTCGCGCAGGAGGGCGAGGAGGCGGGAGTGCTCGGCGGCGGTGGGTGAGCGTGAAACGCAGAGACGGAAGGCATACTCGAGGCGCGCAGGATCGGTGGCGCCGCCCTCGCGTTGGACCCGGGCGGCGAGGGCCTCGGCGAATTCGAAAAACTGGAGATCGTTGAGCAGCGTGAGGGCTTGGAGCGGCGTGTTGGAGCGGAGCCGGCGGGTGCAGGCGCTGAAGGCGTCGGGGGCATCGAAGACAGCGACGGCGGGGTGCGGGGTGGCGCGCCAATGGTGGGTATAGAGCGCACGGCGGAAACGGGCGGGCCCGGTGCTGGCGATCCAGGCGCGCTTCGATTGGCCGAGATTCATCACGCCGTCGGGCTGAGGTGGAAAAACGGGCGGGCCGCCCAGCGCGGGGTTGTATAGGCCGCTGGCGGAAAGGGCGACGTCGCGCACGAGTTCGGCGTCGAGGCGGAGTCGGGTTTGACGGGCGAGCAGTTTGTTGAGCGGGTCCGCGAGTTCGAGGTCGGGGCGGGCAAGAGAGGATTGGCGGTAGGTGGCAGAGGTGACGATGAGCCGGTGGATCTCCTTCATGCTCCAGTTTTGCGCGGCGAATTCGGTGGCGAGCCAGTCGAGCAACTCGGGGTGGCTGGGCAGTGAGCCTTGGGAGCCGAAGTCATTTTCGGTCTCAACGAGACCTAGACCAAAATACTGCTGCCAGATGCGGTTCACCATCACGCGGGCGGTGAGCGGTTGCGCGGGATCGAAGAGCCAGCGGGCAAGGTCGAGGCGGTTGGGCGAAGGGTTGGTGGTCGCGAGCGGCGGCAGAATCTCGAGCGTGCCGGGCGTGACCGACTCGCCGGGGCGGGTGAAGTCGCCCTTGATGAAGAGGACGCTGGCCCGGGGTTGCGGGAGCTCGGACATGACGAGCGTCGTGATCGCCTTGGACTCGCTGCGTTCGAGCGAGGCGAGTTTCTCGTGGCGGACGGAGAACTCGTTATCGTCGCGGCGGAACGTCCCATAGAGAGCGCGGCGCTGGGCGAGGGTTTGTTGATCCCACGGCAATTTGACGGCCACGCGGGCGATGGGACCGAATTGCCCTCTTTCCTCGGCCGAGAGTTTGGCCTGCCATGCGGTGATGTCGCGGCCGCGGGCGTTGAGGTAGTTCTCGAGGTCGGTGCGCGCTTCCTCGATGGCGACGGCAAAATTCTCGATGGCATGGGATTCGCCGGGGAAGGCGAGGGTGCCGCCTGGCGTGCTCTTGCCGTGACCGTCGTCAACGGTGTTGTTGAAAAACGCGTAGAGGCGGAAGTAGTCGCGCTGGGAAATCGGGTCGAACTTATGATCGTGGCATTGGGCGCAGGAGACGGTGAGCCCGAGGAAGGTGCTGCCGAAGGTCGCGACGCGGTCCATCACGGCCTCGACGCGGAACTGCTCGGGATCGATCCCGCCTTCTTGGTTGATCTGGGTGTTGCGGTTGAAGCCGGTGGCCACTTTTTGTTCGACGGTGGGATTTGGCCGAAGGTCGCCGGCGAGTTGGTCGATGACGAATTGGTCGTAGGGTTGATCGCGGTTGAGCGCGGCGATGACCCAATCGCGGTATTTCCAGATCTGGCGCGGCGCGTCGATGGAGTAGCCGTTGGAATCGGAGTAGCGGGCAACATCAAGCCATGGACGGGCCCAACGTTCGCCGTGGTGAGGCGAGGCGAGCAGTCGCTCGACGAGTGCGGTGTAGGCGGCGGCCGGGTTCCGGGTGGAATCGGTGAGGAAAGTGGCGACCTCGGCGGGGGTGGGCGGCAGGCCGGTCAGATCGAGGCTGAGCCGGCGGATAAGGGTGATGGGATCGGCGGCGGGCGAGGGTGAGATTTTCTCCTTCTGCAGTCGGGCGAGGATGAAGGCGTCGATCGGATTTGACGGCAGCGTAGGGCGATCAACGGACGGTGGAGTGCCGGCGAGGGGCGGGACCGCGGGGCGCTTGGGCGCAACATAGGCCCAGTGTTCGTCCCATTTGGCACCTTCAAGAATCCAGCGGCGGAGCAGGTCTTTTTGCGCGGCCGTGAGGGTCTTGTTGGCGTCGGGTGTCGGCATGATCTCCTCGGGATCATGACTGAAAATGCGGGCGATGAGTTCGCTTTCGTCGGGCTTGCCGGGGACGATGGAGGCGAGGTCGGATCGGCCGCCGGCGAGGGCATCGGCCTGAAGATCGAGGCGAAGCCCGGACTTGCGGGACGAGGCGTCGGGGCCGTGGCAGTGATAACAGTTGTCCGACAGGATGGGGCGGATGTCCCGGTTAAAGTCGACGGGTTCGGCGGAGGCGGACGGGGCGGGCGCGGCGGCCAGCGTGAAGGCGATCAGGGCGGAGAGGGTTGGCCAAAGACGGGGAACCGACATCGTAATAATCAAGTGGGCCGGGCAGAGTTTGGCAATTACCGGGAGGCGAATGAGACGAAAAATATTTGGGCAGATAGATTTTGCCTGAAAGATCAGGGGGCGGCCGGGCGATGTTAAACGCGAGATGTGGGGTGAATCGGGCGCGGGGCGAGGTCGAGGCGTTTCAAGGTGAGTCCACTTGCGGGAGTGGCCGGATGCGCCACGTTTCGGCGATGAATCGGGACGAGGTGCTGCATGTAGTTTGGTTCAAACGCGACCTGCGGGTGGTGGACCATGGGGCGTTGGCCCGGGCGGGCGAAGCGGCGCGGGGTGGCGGCGGGCGGATTTTGGGCGTGTATTTTGTGGAACCGACGGTGACGGCCGCGGAAGATTTTGCGGGTCGGCATTGGGCGGTGGCGCGGGAGGCTTTAAAGAATCTGCGTGAGGATTTGGGGCGGCGTGGGGTGACGTTGGCCGTGCGGACGGGCGAGGTGACGGAGTTGCTGGAGCGGCTGAGGGCGCGGTGCGGCCGGATGCACCTCTGGTCGCACGAGGAAACCGGCAACGATGCGACGTATGCGCGGGATCGGGCGGTGGGGCGGTGGGCGCGGGAGCGCGGGGTGCCTTGGACGGAGGTCTGGCAAAACGGCGTGGTGCGGCGGCTGCGCTCGCGGGACGGGTGGGCGGCGAACTGGGAGGAACGAATGCGGGGACCATTGGCCGTGGTCGCGGCTGCGCTGCCCGGCGAGACGACGGTGACGGCGGGGGCAATCCCCACGGAGCGGGAGTTGGGCTTGGCGTCGGATGATTGCCCGGGACGGCAAGCCGGGACCCGGGTCGAAGCGGAGCGGATGCTCGCGACCTTCTTGGCGTACCGCGGAAAAAACTACAGTCGCGAGATGTCCAGCCCGATCACGGCGGTGGAGGCATGTTCACGCCTCAGCGTTGCGCTGGCCTACGGGGTGATATCGACGAGGGAAGTCGCGCACGCGGCCTGGGCGCGGGCGGAAGAACTGGCCGAGGCGAAGCAAGCGGGGAGGGGCGAAGATTTTCGCATCGGCTCGGTGCGGGCTTTTTTGGCGCGGCTGCACTGGCGTTGCCACTTCACGCAGAAACTGGAGGACGAGCCGCGGATCGAACGCGAGGCGTTCTTGCCGGAACTTGATGAGCTGCGGGCGGGCCCTTGGACCGACGAGCGTGCGGCCCGGCTGGAGGCGTGGGGCACGGGGCGGACCGGCTATCCCTTCGTGGATGCCTGCATGAGGGCGCTGCGGGCGACGGGTTGGATCAATTTTCGGATGAGGGCGATGTTGGTCTCGTTTGCGAGCTATGATCTGTGGTTGCCGTGGCGGCCGAGCGGGCTGCAACTCGCGCGGTTGTTTACGGACTATGAACCGGGGATTCATTGGCCGCAGGTGCAGATGCAGAGCGGCACGACCGGCATCAATACGCTCCGCATGTATGCCCCCGTAAAACAATCGTTGGATCAGGATCCGCGCGGAGTGTTTATCCGACGCTGGGTGCCGGAGCTGGCGGAAGTGGACGAAGCTTTCATCCACGAGCCGTGGCGGATGCCGACGGCCGCGCAAACGGCGGCAGGGTGCAAGGTGGGCCAAGATTACCCGAAGCCGGTGGTAGATCATGCGGAGGCGGTGCGGCTGGCGCGGGGAAAGTTCACGGAGCTGAAGCGACGGGCGGAGCACCGGGCAGGGGCGCGAAAAGTTTTCCTGCGGCATGGAAGCCGGAAGCGGCCCGGGACGCAGATCGAAGACCCGCGATGGTTCGAAACTGGAACGGCGAGAACGGGAGACGGCTCGGGGACCGCGCCGGCGAGCGAACAGCTGGAGCTGGGGATGTAGGGGGATGATGTCCCCGGGCTCCCGGTGTTTCGACGAGTGGGCATCACCGCCGCCCGCGAATGGCCCGTAAAGCCCGCCGGGGCGCTACCGCGCTATGGCCGCAGATCGCGGACGCCGTTTTTCAGGGCCATGAGCTGGCGCACTTCGGCGTCGGAGAGTGCACGGTCGAAGACGGCGAGGTCGTCGAGGTGCCCCACGTAGGCGGCCCCGAGCACAAGCTGCGCCGCGTCGATCTTCCAACCGAGAGTGAGGTCCCAGTTCTCGATCGCGCCTTGGAGCTGGCCGTTGAGCCACAAGCGACCGGAGGGCGTGGCGGATTTGTCGTTGATGTTTTCGAGCGTGAAAACGACGTGCGTCCATGCTTCGCGTGAAAATGGAGCGCCGGAGATTTGCACCATCGGTCGTCGGGCGGCCGGAATGTCTTCCCAGCCGACGTTGGTGGGATTCCAGATCGACGAAAGCGGGCGGATGGCGAAGCGGAAAAACCGGGGCGTCTCGTCCTTGGACCACTCAAGAAAGATGAAACCCTGTTTGCCGTCGTCGCCGACGATCTGCACCGGGTCGCAGTAGCCGGGTGCGAGATCTCGGTCGGGATCAAGCCGCAGCCAGACGGAGACGGTGGCGGACCAACCTGAGGCGTTGTAGCCGAGCACCCCGCCGTCTTTGAAGAGCGGGCGCGTGTTGCCCTTCTTCGGAAAATGCAGCGCGCCGCCGAAACGGCCCTGGCCGGGGGCGAGCGCGACCTCGTCGTTGAGGGCGGCGGGCACGAGTCCGGTCTTGGTGCGCACGTAGCTGGTCGTTTCGCCGCGTGAAAAATCCGCGTCGAGGCCGGTGTCGAACGACGCGTGCAACGTGAGCGCGCGGGCGAGGTTTTCGGCGGGTTGTGCGGCGCCGAGGGCGAATGGGGAAGCAAAAAGGAAGGTGAAGAGCAGGTACCTCATGGGAGCGGAAGGGGACTCAAAACTTGGATGATTTAAAATTGGGGCGAGGATACGGCGGAGGTCAATCGGGCGACGGGGGAACGGGTGGGAAAACGGGAGCGGCGAGAAATCGGACTGCCGCGATGACCGAATTCATATCCGGGAAATGAGAGCGTGGGGAATCTAGTGCTGGATGGCTGCGGCGCGGGGTGCCTCGCAATGACGGGCGTTTCTCAGGGGGTGGCGCGGAGGTAGGTGATGACGTCGAAGAAATCGGACTCGCTCAACAAGGTGTCGTAGGCGGCGGGCATGGGGGAGACGGGGGAGGCGGCGGTCGATTGGATGTCGGCGGTGGGGATGGAGATTTCCTCGTTGGTAGCGGGGTCGCGAAGCAGGGTGGCGGGGCCCTCGGGGCGGAGGTTTACGCCGGATTTGGTCTCGCCGTTTTTCAGCGTGACGGTGGTGAGGCGGAAGTTGGGGTCGATGTTACGGCTGGGGTCGAGGATGTCTTCGATGGTGCGCTGGATCGTGCGCGAGCCGATGCCGTCGAGGGAGGGGCCGAGATTGCCGCCGATGTCTTTGACGCGGTGGCAGGCGGCGCAGTTTTGGGCGAAGAGCGTCGCTCCGCGTGCGGCGTCGGGTTTGGCGGCGGCGAAGGCGGCGGTGCGGGCGAAAATGAGAGCGTCGAGGCGGGCGTCTTCGGAGGGGAGGTTTTGCACGAGGGCGGCGGCGCGAGCGCGGAGGGCATCGGGGCGTTTGGCGAGAGCATCGGCGATGTAGCGGTGGCGGAGGAGGGCGGCGGGGGCGCGGCCGGCGGTGACGGTGTCGATGAGGGCGGCGGCGCCTTCATCGGTGCGGGTGAGTGCCATGGCGAGGCCGAGGGCGAAGTCGTTTTGCGCGGTGGGGAGCGCGGCGACGAGGGCGGCTCGGCCGGGGGCGCCGGCGGCGGGGAGCGCGAGTTGATCGGCGGCGGCGCGGCGGAGGGCGACGGGATCAGTGGGGCGACCCAGGACGGTGATGAGCGCGGGCACGGACTCAGCATCGACGGTGAGGGCGCGCAGCGCGGAGGTGCGGAGGGCACCCGCGGTCTTGGCGTCTAGGAGGAGGGTGAGGAGCGAACGGTTTTTCTCCGGGAAAGAGAGATCGCGCACGGCATCGGCGGCGCGGCGGGCGAGGGCCGGATCGGTGAGGCCGAGGGTGGTGACGAGGGTGCGCTGCATCCAGGTGATGACGACGGGCGGGAGGGTGCGGTCGACGAGGCGGGACACGGAGGCGAGACCTTCGGCGAAGGCGAGTTGCTGGGCGGCGGGCGCGGTGGCGAGGGAGTTCATCACAGGCTCGATGGCGGCGAGGCGATCGGCGGGGAGCTGGCGCACGGCGTGGCGGGCGAATTCGCCGGCGCGGGGCGAGGCGAACTGGGTGCGCTCCAAGTAGGCGAGGAGGAACTCGGCGACGGCCGGCGTGGGCACGGCGACGGCGACATCGGCGAGGCGCTCGGCGGCGGCGGGCTCGGCGGCGAGGCGGTTGAGCTCGTCGAGGGGCGCGAGGGCCACGCGGGCCTTGAGGGCCAGGCGGAGGGCGTAGAGCAGTTGGGGATCCGAGTCGGTGGTGCGGGCTTGAAGCGCCAAGATGATGGGCGCGGTCCAAGGCTGCGGGTCGCGGGCGATGAGCTGGGCGATCAGGCGCCACGCGAGGGTGGAGGTGGAGAACTCGGGCGTGAGGGTCGCGAGTTGAGAGTTGAGCGTGAGGGCCTGGGAGTTGCTCGGGGTGCTCGGTGTTGAGCTCAGGGGAAGGACGCCCATGCCACTTTGGGCGTCGGTGCGGAGGGTGAGGACGCGGAGGGCGGCGAGGGCGACGTCGCTGGCGGGGCGCGTGAGGGCACGGCGGAGAAGGGCGTCGTCGGTGCGGCCTAGGCGCTCGAGGGTGAGGAGGAGGGGGAGCGCGGCGGTTTCGTCGGCCGTGGGATCGGTGCCGGCGACGAGGCGCGTGGCGGCGGCGAGGAGCGCAGGTGCGGTGGAGGCCGCATCGGGACGAGCGAAGAGCTCGGCGACGGCGAGGGAGCGAACGACGTTGTTGGAATCGGAGAGGCGGGCGACGAGGTCGGCGGTCGAGAGGGTCGCGAGGTTGGGGAGGGTTGGTGGGGCGCCGGCGCCGTCGAGGCCGCGCCAGACGATGCGCCAGATGCGGCCGTGGGAGCGGTCGCGGGACGGGTGCGTGAGCGGGACCTCGTAGTGGCCGATGATGGGGTTGTAGAAATCGGCGATCCAGAGGGCGCCGTCGGGGCCGAGTTTTACTTGGACGGGGCGGAAAGAGGGATCGTCGCTCGTGAGAAAGTCGGGCTGACGGGCGGCGAAGGTCGAGGAGCCGCGCCAGTCGAGGCGGTCGCGGTTGATGCGACGGGTGACGGGATTGCCGTTGAAGAGATTGTTTTGGAATTCGGGCGGGAAGTGATTTGCGGAGTAGTGGGCGATGCCGGCGATGGCGGAGGAGCCGTGGTCGTCGGTGGTAATGGCGGGGGCGAAGCCAAGGCCATCGTGTTCTTTGCTGATGCCTTCGTAGTAGCCGCCGGGGATGAGGAGGTAGACGGGCTTCGAGTGGGAATCGGCGGTGTAGAGTTCGCCGCGGGCATCGAAGGCGAGGCCGTAGGGATTGGTCTGGCCGTGGGTGACGAGCTCGAAGCGGGAGCCGTCGGGGCGGAAGCGGTAGGTGTTGCCGCTGGCGAGCTTCACGGTGCGGCCGGCACGGTCCGTGACCTCGGAGGGATTGGCGAAGCCGTGGGTGCCGTAGACCCAGCCGTCGAGCCAGAGCCAATAGCTAGAGGACATGCCGTGGGTGTCGCGGAAGCCGAAGCCATCATAGAGTTTTTCGCGGAGATCGGCGCGGCCGTCACCATCGGTGTCGGTGAGGCGCCAGATCGCGGGAATCGAATAGATGAGGAGCGTGTCGCCTTTCGCGCCGGGAGCCCGGGGGAGCGGGAGGAGGCCGATGGGGATGTTGAGGCCGTCGGCGAAGGTGGTGACCTTGCGGGCGCGGCCGGTGACGGGATCGAAATCGGAGAGGATGCGGACGGTGTCGGTGCCGTGCTCGACGGGCTCGGGCGGGGCGGAGGCGGCGCGGAAGGCGATGCCGTTTTCAGTCCAATGTTTGTCGAAGGTGGGGATGGGTTGGCCGAGCGCGTCGCGGCGGGCGGGCCAAGGATAGAGGGAGGAGCCGGTGACCCAGACGCGGCCAAAGGAATCGAAGGCGAGGTTGAAGGGCTTTTGGATTTCGGATTCGTCGGCGACGAGTTGGATTTCGAAACCGGGAGGGAGCTTGAAAAGTGCTTTCGACTGGGCGGCTGGCAGCAGCGGGGCGGTCAGGGCGTCGCCCCGGGGATCGGCGGCGCGGGTGTGCGGCGCAGAGGCGGCGATGAGGAGGAGGGCGAAACGGAGTGGGAAAGAAAAGGAGCGGCGGCGAAACGGAAATAAGGAGAATTGAGGCATGGGGGCGCGGGGTGAAATAAAAGGGGATTTTTTGGAGCCAAACCGTGGTGGGTGTCGGCCCAAAAATTTTGGATTATTCTTCAACCGCGGCGCAACGCGGGCGGAGCCGAAGTGAATCGCGAGTGGCGGCGGAGGAGCCCGAATGCCGGAAGGCGAACGCGAAGGAGGCCTCGGAGAATTGCAGCGTGAAATTCCCGGGGCCACCACTTACGTTGAGCTTATGCTGAGTTAAAAACTCAGACGGGCGCCGACGGTGAAGCTGCGGCCGGGGAGGGGCGCGATGGCTTTGAGGAACGAGGTCGCGAGGCGGGCGTCGGCGTCGGTGAGATTATCGCCGCGGGCGAACACCTCGAGGCCGGGGTGCCCCGGGCCGCGATCGGCGAAGCGGTAGAGCGCGTGGACGCCGATGAGGGTGTAGCCGTCGGTCGAGGTTTCCTCGGGCGCGAAGCGAGTTTGCTCAAACGAGTGCCGGACCTCGGTGCCGAGCGACCAGCGGCCGTGCTCGTAGCCGAGTCCGAGACCGAGACGCGCGGGCGGGATGCGGGGGAGCGCTTGGTCGTCGGTGGTTTGTTCGGCGCGCACTAGATCGCCGAGGAGGGAGAGATGGAGCCGTTGGCCGGGGCCGTCGATGAGGTGAAATTGGACCTCGGCCTCGGCGCCGTAGAACAAGGCGTCGCGGGCGACGAATTGATAGATGGGAAGATACTCGTCGCCGGCGGGCACGGGGTAGTTGAGGAGGTCGCCGGTGGCGTCGTCAAAGTAGCGGCGTTCGTCGCGTTGTTCGAAGATGAAGTTGTCAATTTGGTGGACGAAGACGCCGGCGGAACCGGTGACGAAGCCCGCGCGTTTGCGCAAGGTGAGGTCGAGGCCGAGGGAGTTTTCGTGGTCGAGGCCGGTGGTGCCGATCTCGTAGGAGCCGGTGCCGCCATGGGGACCGTTGGAAAATAATTCGACGGCGGCGGGGAGGCGTTGCGAGTAGGCGAGGGAGAGGCCGAGCGAGTAATCCTTGGCGGGATAGTAAACGGCGCCGGCGGAAACACTGAGGCCGTGATCGGTGTTCTTTTGGCCGGTGCGGGCGGCGTAGCCCGGATAGGCGGGGAGATCGTCATCCACCTCGCCGAGGTGGATGGACTGAATTTCGTAACGCCCGCCGAACTCCAGATTGAGGGCGGAACTCACCTTGTAGGATTCGACGGCAAATAGCGCGTGGCTTTGGGTGACGCTCGGCGGAGTGACGACCTCGGCGCCGACGGCGGAAAAGTCGCTGCGGGCGATCTGATAGCCGACGGTGCCGGTGAGGTTGCCGGACTCCTGTTGGATGAGTTCGAGGCGGCCCTCGTAGGCTTGGTTATTGAACGTGGTGTTGATGTCGCCGGAATCGAGATCGACCTCGGAGTGGGTGTAATCGGCGACGCCGACGCGGAGTTTCGCGGATTTGAAAAACGCGAAGGGCCGGGTGAGTTTGCTGCGGAGGTCAAAGCGGCGTTGTTCGAGGTCGATGGCAATCGGCTCGCCGACCGGGACGCCGTAAAGCGTGTCGTAGGCGCTGACGGCTACCCCGAACGTGCCGGCGGCGCCGAAGGCCGTGGCGCCGACGGAAGCGCTGTTCGTGGAGCGGGCGCTGTTGGGCAACGTGCCGCGGTCGGACGGATGCTCGGGGTCGGCGTAGTCGGGGATGGCGACGTCGCTCGTGGTGGTGCGGGCGCCGTTTACTTGAACGGCGAAACCGTTGGAGCCGCCGCCGGTGGCGAAGACGCCGGTGCGCTCATCGGCGGCGGATTCGTAGCGGAACTCCGCGGTCCCGCCGAACGGCGCGGCGGGGGCGGCGGAGGGGATGCGGTTGTCGATGACGTTGACGACGCCGCCGATGGCGGAGCTGCCGTAGAGCAGGGTCGCGGGCCCGCGGAGGACCTCGATGCGCTCGACGAGCAGAGGCTCGACGCTGACGTTGTGATCGGGGCTGACGTTGGACGCGTCGAGGGAGCCGACGCCGTTTTCCAACATGCGCACGCGTTCGCCGCCCAGACCGCGAATGATGGGCCGGCTGGCGTTGGGGCCGAATGCGGTGCCGCTCAGGCCGGGCGTGGCGGCGAGAGTCGCGCCGAGCGTGGCGGCGGCGCGGCGACGGAGCTCATCACCGGCGAGAATGGAAGTGCCTTGGGCGAGCTCGAAGGCGGTTTTGCGATCCAGACCGGCGGTGACGACGAAGGAATCGAGATTGAAGATTTTTTCAGCCGAGGAATCACCCGGTGCCGCGGCCGCGGGAATTGAGGTCTGCGCGCGGGCGAGCGCCGCGAACGAGAGAATGAGGAGCGAGAATGAGCGGAAAGAGATCATGATGATAATCTGGAAAATTTGAAACAGTGGGAAAACGGAAGAGACGATCGGCCGCGATTGGGCGCGGCGACGGAGACGTGATGACCTGAACGAGCCCGCAGGCTCGAAGCGGTGAAAACGACAGAACGGACAACTCAGCCCAGCGGGGGACCACGTCCCGGCTGATGCAGATAACGGGGCGGGCTTACCGCGACCTCGGAGGGGCGGAAAAAAATCGAAGCCACCAGCGCGGCGGCGGGCGTCGCAAGCGAGACGGGCGCAGGGCCTGCGGTGATGCCTTGGCCGAAGAGCGTAACGACGCAGCCGTGGTCAGAATCGGAATCGGAGACGGGAACCTCGTGGTGATGGCTGTGGCCGTGGTCGTGGCCACAGGCGTGCAGATCGGCGTGGAGTTGGGGACTGACGGCGAGGACCGAGAGCAACAGCACCAGTGCGGCGACCGTCGCCGCGAGGAGGCGGTGCGAGAGGGTTGGCGAACGGGTGTTGGCAGGCTGCGATGGCACTAAAGAGAAGGGAAAGGCCGGATTATGGCAGAGTCGTCAAGGGGGCGACCCTTGCGCGGGCGAGAGAGCGCGCAAGGCGTATGCGCCAATTGAATGGTTATTTTTTCGTTTCGGGCGGAACCACGAGCAGACGGAGATCAAAGAGGGTCCACGCGTCGCCGGCTTGCTCGATGCGGGCAAGGAAGTCCCGGCCGGGTTGCACGCGGGCGATGAGCTCGGGTGCGGCCCGGTAGGTGTGGGTGCCGCCGAGGCGGAGGCCGGGAATATCGGGATGCTGAGCGACGACCTCGCCGCGCGTCGGATCGACGGAGACGAACACGCCGCGAATCGGATGGCCCAGCACCCGGTCGGTCGGAGGTGCGCAACCGCACTCGGCGGCAGCGGCGAGCAGGGCGCCCTCGGGAATGGTGATGAGGAAGGACCGCAGGCCCCCGCCGGGGGCGCTGGTGGCGTAGGTGGCGACCGCGATAACATCGCTGTTGCCTCCGGCGAAATCGCGAACGACCGCGAGGCGGGGTTGGCCGCGAAGTCGGCCGACTGATTCGGCGATCACGAGCACCGGAGGATCGAGCGAGTAATCGGGCGTGGCGCGGCGCAACCAGAGACCGGCGGGTGGGCCTTTTTCGTGGCTGGATTCGCCCTCCACCCAAAGGGTAACAATGGCGCCGTCGTGTAACATCGCGACGGCGGGCCCGCCGAGGGGATTACCAAAGTCGACGTTGAGCGGCATAAGGAAACGCGAGCCGGCGTCGGGCGACGAGGAGATGCGCAGGCGCGGGCGATCTTCGGCGGCGGTGAACCAGGCGGCGGCCACGCGACCGCCGGAAACGGCGAGCTGGGGACCGGAGGCGGGGCATTGCGGCGAACGCCACTCGTCGCGGTTGAGAGCGTGATCGTTCTCCCAGCGACCGAGCCGGTAGCGGACGACGTTGATGTCTCGGACGGTGCCATCGCCGAGCGTGCGGTAGGAAAGCAAGGCGCTGCCATCGGGGAACGAAACGAGAGCCGGGGGAGATTTTTCGCTGACCCGTGCCTCGATCAAGACATCGTGGCCGGCCGGTTCGCCGACAATGCGCGCGTAGAGGCGGGTATCGTGGTCGCCCGTGGTGCGGCCGCGGCGGTCGAGCCACGCGGCGAGCACGCGGCCGTCGGCGAGCGTGGTGAGCACGGGGAGCGAGTTAGCTTTGCTCTCGGTGGTCAGGGGCGTGGGTGCAGTCCACGTGAGACCGGCGTCGGCGGAGGAACTCAGGAAAATCGATTCGGTTTCGGGGGACGCCGCGGAGCCCTCGGTCCATGCGACGGTGACGCGTCCCCCCCGTGCGACCGCGAGTGCGGGATGCGCGGTGTCGACATCGAGAATCCGGGGGCCGGTGGCGACGCGTTGCGCGGCTGACCAGCGCAGCGTGGTGGGGTTGAGCGACGCGCTGCGGACGGTTGCGCCGCCGGGGACGGATTCAATCCAAACCAGCCAGACGGAGCCATCGGGCGCGCGGGCCAACGTGGGAGCGGTGGCGCTGGCCTCCGAGGGGGAGTCGAGAGGCTCGATCTTAATCGAGGGCGGAGCGGATTTTTCGGCGGCGAAAAGGCCGGTGATCAGCGCAAAGCCGGAAAGAAGCAAAAGAAGCGGACGCGGCATAACGCAGAATTTGGGAGGCAAAGGCCGCGCCGGCAAGCTGGGCAGCGTGGGGAGGATTACGCGGGCCGTCGGCGCTGGAGCAGCGTGACGATGAGCAAAAGCGCAAACGAGATCACGAGCAGCATGGCGGCGAACGCGTGGGCCGAGGCGTAGTCGAGTTTTTGGACCTCGTCGTAAAGGGCGATGCTGGCGACTTTGGTGACGCCGGGGATGGCCCCGCCGATCATGAGTACGACGCCGAATTCACCCAGCGTGTGGGCGAAGCCGAGGGTGAGACCGGCGGCGATGCCGCGCCAAGCGAGCGGGGCGTGGAGGCGAATGAAAACGCGGAGCGGACGGGCGCCGAGGGCGGTGCCCGCATCGAGCAGTTCGCGGGGGACGCCGCGGAGCGCGGCTTGAAACGGCTGCACCGCGAACGGCAGCGAGTAAAAGACGGAGGCGATGACCAAACCGGTGAAACTAAAGACTAGCGGTTCGCCGGTGAGATCACGCCACCAACTGCCGGGCGGGTGCTGGGGCGAAAGGCCGACGAGGATGTAGAAACCGATGACGGTGGGGGGGAGGACGATCGGCAGCGTGACGAGCGTTTCCAGAAACGGCGCGACGCGCGCGCGGGTGGTGTTGAGCCAGTGCGCGAGGGGCAGACCGATGATGCCGAGGATGAGGGTCGTGATGGCGGCGAGGCGCAGGGTGAGGCCGAGCGATTGCCAAAGGGCCGAAGACAAACCGAGGAAAGTGAAGGTCGAATCGCCCATCAAGGGGATCGTGGCAGACTGAAACCGTAGCGGTCAAAGATTGTCCGGGCGGCCGGAGTGGAGAGAAACGCTAGGTAGCGCCGGGCGGCCGGATTGGAAACTCCACGGCGGGTCAGCACGGCGCCTTGTTCGAGCGGAGTGTGGGCGGAGGACGGAATTTCCGTCCAGCGGCCCGAGTGGTTGAGCACGGGGGCGATCACCAGCGAAAGGGCCACGATGCCGACATCGGCGTTACCCGTCTGCACGAACTGGGCGGTCTGCGCGATGTTTTCTCCGAGCACAAGTTTGGGGCGCACCTCCGCCCACACCCCAAATTTCTCCAACGCTTCCTTTGCGGCGCGGCCGTAAGGTGCATGGTCGGGGTTGGCGATGGCGAACCGCTTCACGCCGGGGTCGCGCACGACGGACGCGAGGTCGTCGATGTCTAGATCGGTGCGCCGGGTCCACAGCACGATTCGGCCGATGCCGTAACGGGTGAGGCTCTTCTCCTCCGCCGCTCCGGCGGCGATGAGCTCTTTCGGGTAAATCAGATCGGCGGAAAGAAAGACATCGAACGGAGCGCCATTCTTGATCTGGGCGAAAAAGTTTCCGGACGAGCCGGTGGAAACTCTCAGCTTCACGGAAGGTTCCGACTTGGCGAACTCGCGGTTCAGCGTCTCGAGGCAGAAAACCAAATCGCTGGCGGCGGCGATGGACAGGGTCTCGGAGGCGCGGCCCGTGGACGCGAAGACGAAGGCCAGAACGGCGAGGAGGCGGATCATGCGAGAGGCAACGTGGCGGGAAGGATCGGGGCTGGCCATGCGAAAGCGGGCGGGTTTGCGTGCAGGGATGATGACCCGCGAGGCGTTACCGCCAGTGACGGTATTGAGTGGCTTCCTCGGAGCGGGGAAGACGACTTTGCTGCGGCATCTGCTCGGGCAGGCGGAGGGTCGGAAGTGGGCGGCGATCGTCAACGATGTGGCAGCGATCAATGTCGATGCGCAGGTGGTCGCGGGAGCGGGAGCGGCGCGGGTGGTGGAACTGGGCAACGGGTGTGTGTGCTGTTCGGTGCGGGACTCGCTGGCGGAGACGATCGCGGAATTGGCGGCGCAGCGGGCTTATGACCATATCTTGGTCGAGACGACGGGCGTGGCGGAGCCGCGGGGCGTGGCGGATTTGTTCACGCGGAAGAACGCGTTTTGGCGGAGCCTCGGCGATTTTGCGCAGCTGAGCGCGTTGGTGACGGTGGTCGATGCGCGGAGTTTTCTGGATGCGCAGCGGGGGAGCCGGGGCTTGGGCGTGAAGGCGGCGGACGAGGGGAGAAAGACGGATGAGAAAGAGGAAAGAGAACGATTAAAGGAGGGGAAGAAGCCAGTGTTTGAGTTGATGGTGGATCAGGTGGAGTGCGCGGATGTGCTCGTGCTCAACAAGTGCGATTTGGCGGATGAGGCGGAGTTGGCGGAGGTGGAACGGATTCTCCGGGTTTTGAATGCGCGGGCGGAGCTGTTGCGGGCGGAGCAGGGGCAGGTGGCGAGCGAGTGGTTGCTGGGTCGGGTGAGGTTTGACGGTGCGGCGACGGTGGGCGCGGCGCGGTGGCTGAGAGTGATGCGGGGTGAAGAGCGACGCGGCGACGGAGCGACGGGTGGACCGGCGGGGAAGGCGAGCCGGGCGGTCGCTCCCCGCCTGCCGGCGAGGCACGAGACGGACTATGGAATCACGAGTTTCGTGTGGGAGGCGCGGCGGGCGCTGGACGGAGCAAAGTTTGAGGCGTGGTTGGAAAGCGGGTTGCCGGATGGGCTGTTGCGGGCGAAAGGGTTTTTCTGGGCGGCGGAGAGGCCGGCGGACATTGGGTTTTTGTCGGTCGCGGGCGGGCGGGCGCGGCGCGAATGGGTGGGGACCTGGGCGGCTGCACTGCGGGAGAGCGGCGTCATCACCGCGGCGCAGATCACGGCCGAGGCGCGGGCGAAGTGGGCGGAGCCGCACGGGGACCGGCGGCAGGAGCTGGTTTTTATCGGAACGGAGCTGGACGAAACCAAGCTGCGCGCGAAACTTGAGGCGTGTTTGCTCTGATTTTTCTCCGAAATTCCCTGAAACATCTTTCTGACGCGAGCGTCGGAAGCGTGGTGGCATTTTTTAGTTCACGTAAATTTTTCAGACTCGTGCTCGCCGGAGGATCGTTGATTTCGGTCTGCGGACTCGTTGGTAGTGCGGGTTTGAGGGCGGCGGAGCCGGTCGGTAACTGGGAGGTTCTGATCTACGCTGACGGTGATCGCGTGAGGGGAAAACTGGTCGAGCGGTCGGGCGGTATTTTGATTTTTCAGTCGGAAAAATTCGGTTTGCTGCGAGTGCCTGTGTCGGAAGCAAAGATTGAGAAGGGCGACGGGCCGGCGGAAGCAAAAGCTCCCGGAGGCCCGGCGGTCGCCAAGACACCGGTGGTGGCAGGAGAGAGAGCGGGGGCGGATCGGGCAAAACCGGAGGACGGCGAAAAGAAGCAAGCGGGCGGCTGGGCGCAGTTTTCGCCGTATGCGTTGACCCAGGCCGTGCGGGAGTACTTCGGGCCCTGGCACGGGCGGATTGCTTTCTCGACCGAGATTGCGAACGACGTGACCGATCGGACTAACACGACGGCGGAAGTGCGGCTCAAGCGGAAGTGGAGCAATGATGAAGTGGAGGGAATCGCCCGCTATGATTTCGCGCAGTCGGCCGAGGTGACGACGAAGGATGTGGCGCGGTTGAGCGGTTTGTGGCGGCGAGATTTTCCGCGGAAATTTTTTGGCGTTTATCGGCCTACGTTGGAATGGAACCGGGCGTCGAAGCGGCCGAACGGGGCCTCGTCCGATTATTTCTTGGTCCAGCAAGAAATCGGCGCGGGCCTGAATGTGTTGGCGACAATGGACCGGAAGTTGCGCTTGGGGGTATCGGAGAATTTCTTCGACGTATGGGTCACAGCGCCGCAGAGCGACCGGACTTCAGAGACCTCAGCGTCGACGTTTGCCGAGGTGGAGTGGAGCTTACCGTGGCGCATCCAGCTGACCGAGCGTGGGGTGTGGTATCCGCCGTTTAAGAACAAATTAAACGGATGGGAAAACCGGATCGAGCTGAACAAGAAACTCACGGAAACGCTGAGCGTCGCATTGCGGCACGAGACCCGGCAGAACAACCCCGACGAGCGCGTGCGCGACTACTCGCTGTTGCGGATGTTGGTGGGGCTGGATTTCTGAGCTCGGGGCAGAAGTCATAGAACCGGAGCGGTGGCGTCGCGGTGGGAGGGAGTTTGGGGGACCCCTGTTTTTTGGGGTGCGGCATTTCAGGTTCGCCAGCGGTGCGGCGAAAAGGAAGCTCAGCGGACCACTTCTTTATATGATATCTCGCATCCTTTTAAGCGGACTTTTGGTGTCGGTCATCTTGGCGCTCGGGCTGCGGGCGCAACAGGCGACGACGCCGACTACGCTCGGCACGCCGCCGCCGACTTTGTTGGCGCCCGGCAGCCAGGTGACCGTGGACCTGCGCACGTTTCTCGGCGTGCCGGGCGTGACGGGGCCGGTCGTGCAGTTCGATACGGTGCGTGGCACATTTAACGCTGAGCTGCTGGCGAACGATGCTCCCAGGACCGTCGCAAATTTTCTGAATTACGTGAACCGCGGGGCGTACACGAACAGCATCTTCCACCGCTCGGTGCGGAACTTCGTGATCCAAGGCGGTGGTTTCGCTGTGTCGGGTTCGACGGTGAACACGATTCCGACCGATGCGCCGATTGCGCTCGAAAACAAGGTCTCGAATCTGCGCGGAACCATGGCGATGGCGCGCACGAATGACTTGAATTCGGCGACGAGCCAGTGGTTCGTGAACACGGGCAATAATGCCGGCCAACTCGACACGACGAATGGCGGTTACACCGTATTTGCGCGGGTGCTCGGCAACGGGATGACGGTGGCCGACTCGATCGCAGCGCTGACGATCTTCGATGCCTCGGCGATTTTGAATAGCGCGTTCAACGAACTGCCGCTGCTCGGTTTGCCCGCAAATCCGGCCAACCTCGTGGTAGTGCGCAGCGTGCGGCCGGTGCCGATCTATCCGGCGACGAACGGCGAGGCGGCGGTGGTGACGTTTAGCGCGACGAATCAGAACAGCATCGTGGCGGCGGGCTCGGTGTCCGGCAGCACGTTGACCATCACCGGCGGGGTGGCGGGCACGGCGACGGTGCGGGCGCGGGCGACGGACTCGAATGGCAGCGCGGCCGAGGTTGTCTTTAATGTGACCGTGGCCGCAGCGGCTCCGGTGATCACGGCGCAGCCGCTCAATCTGATCGCGGCGACCGGTCGGATGATGGTGCTCAACGTGGCGGCGAGCGGCCCAAATCTGACCTACCAATGGAAACGGATCCCGGCGGTGCCGATCCCGCCGGTGCCGATCCCGGGCGCGACGGGACCCCAGCTGATCGTGAACCCAGTCACGGCCAGCGACGCGGGTATTTACTATTGCACGGTTTCAAACTCGGCGGGCGAAGTGGACAGCGCCGGGGCCATCGTGGCGGTGCGGGCGAACGGAACAAACCGGTTGTCGAGTCTCTCGGTGCGGGCGAATTTGGATGCGGCGCAGGTGTTGACGGTGGGCTTTTCGACGACGGCGGCGAAGAACCTGCTCGTGCGCGCGGTCGGGCCGAAGCTGGTCGATTTCGGGGTGACCAATTTTAATCCCGATCCTCGGTTGGAGATTTTTGACGGCGCGCAACGGCCGACGGCAAACAATGACAACTGGGCGCCGAACCTCGGGCCGGTGTTTCAGAGTTATGGCGCTTTCGGGTTTGATGCGAACAGCCGGGATGCGGCCCTGGTGACGCGCTCCGGCGGCGCGGCGACGGCGGAAATCAAGTCGTCGGGCAATGGGATCGTGCTGGTCGAAGTGTACGAGGAAGTGACGGCGACTCCGGCGACGTTGAACGGCGTCGCGACGTTGCACCGCGTCGGCACGGGCGGCGGAATTCTGATCGCGGGCTTTGCCGTGACGGGTGATGTGGCGAAGACGCTGCTGATCCGCGGAGTGGGGCCGAAGCTCGCAACTTTCGGCGTCGGCGACCGGCTGACCGACCCGAAGATTGAAGTGCGGACTGTCGGTGACGTCATGCTCGCGGCAAACGACGACTGGAGCCCGAACGTGGCCGCCGCGACGCCGGGGCTGGGGTTCGCCTTTGACGCGGGGAGCAAGGACGCGGCGCTCTTAGTGACGTTGCCGCCGGGCGCTTACACGGCGCAGTTGAGCGGGGCGGACGGCGGGACGGGCACCGGGCTGATCGAGATCTACGAAGTGCCGTAGCGCCGGGGAGATTGTGCTCCCGGGTCAGCCGCCGAGTTTAAAACTGGCGCTGACCTGGAAGACGGCGCTGACGATCGCGAAGGCGATGAAGCCGACGAACGTGAACACGCCGCCGAGCACGACGCCGGCGATCACTTTGGTGAAAAAATTGAGCTGGCCGGTGATGATTTTTTGGTAGGCGGCGGCGATGCTCTTCAGGCTCGGGACGACATTGCCGGTATTTTCGCCGATCGCCAGGCGGTCGAGCACGAGGTCGGGGAAACAGCCGGTGCGCGTGAGTGCGACGGAGAGCGCCTCGCCTTCGAGCACGCGGGCGGTGGCGGTGTTGAAGGCGGCGCGGTGGACCTGATTGGCAATCTGCTTCTCGGTCATGCGGAGCGCCTCGGCGGCGGTGATGCCGTTTTCCAAGAGCACGGAAAGTGTTTGGCTGAAGGAGTGGACCGTCTGCGCCACGAGAAACGGGCCGACGAGCGGGAGTTTGAGCAACCAGGCGTCGGTCTGGGCGCGGCCGGCGGGAGTCTGGCGCCAGCCGATGAAAGAGACCAAGGCGAGCACGACCGCGACGACGGCCATGATGCCCCAAATACTGAGGGCGAACTGCGAGGCGCCGATCAAAAGCTTGGTGGAAGCGGGCATCTTGCCGCCGAGCGAGCTCAGGAGCGTTTGGAGGCGTGGCAGGAGAAACGTGAGGAAAAAGAGGATGACGCCGCCCGAGACGAAGACCATGAACACCGGGTAGGCGAGGGCCGACATGAGCTGGGCGCGCAGCTCGCGTTGCTCGACGAGGTGGGCGATGAGACGGGAGAGCGTGTCGTTGAGGGAGCCTGTGGCTTCGCCGGCCTGGATGAGATTGACCGTGCCGGTATCGAAGACCTCGGGATACCCGCCGAGGGCGCGGGAGAGCGGTGCGCCCTCACTGATGCGTTCCCAGACGCCGGCGCAGAGGGTGCGGAGGCGGGGTTCTTTGATACGGGTGGAGAGGAGGCGCACGGCTTCGCCGGCGGAGAGGCCGCTGCCCGTGAGATCGTGGAGTGCCTCGAGGAAAGGAAGACGCTCGGCGCGTCGGGGAGCTTGGGCGTTGAGGCGGGTCGAGGCGCGCGTCGGGCGAGACACTTGGGCGGGAGCCGCCGCTGACGAGGAGGCCGGCGGTGATTTGCCGGCGCTCTTGCGCGGGGCGGGACCGGCCTGAAGCTCGGTGACCTGGGCGACTTGAAGACCGCGGGCGGAGAGGAGGCGCAGGGCGTCCTTGCGGCTCGGGGCGTCGAGTTCGGCGGAGACGGATTTGCCGGCGCGGTCGCGGGCGCTGTAGGCAAAGCGAGCCATGTTACTTTTCGACGACGGTCACGACGCGGAGGACCTCCTCGAGGGTGGTGTGGCCGGCTTTGACTTTTTCCCAGCCGCTTTGGCCGAGGGTTCTCATGCCTTGTTTGCGGGCGGCTTGGGTGAGGGTGCGGGTGCTCTCGCGTTTCAGGATGAGCTCGTGGAGTTCGTCGTTGAGCCGGAAGATCTCGAAGAGACCGATGCGGCCGCGGTAGCCGGTGCCGCGGCAGCGGTCGCAGCCGATGGGGTGCTTGAGCGCGGTGACGAGTTCGGCCTCGGCGGCGTCGCATTCGAGGATGGCGAGCGTCTCGAGGAGCTTGACCTTGCTGATGGGCTGGGAGGCGCAGCAGTTGGGGCAGAGGCGGCGGACGAGGCGCTGGGCGATGACAAGCTCGATGGCGGAGGCGACGAGGAAGGGCTCGATGCCCATATCCACGAGGCGCGTGATGGCACCGGGCGCGTCGTTGGTGTGGAGCGTGGAGAAAACCAAGTGACCGGTAAGCGAGGCGCGGATCGCGATCTCGGCGGTGTCCTTGTCGCGGATTTCGCCGACCATGATAACGTCGGGGTCTTGGCGAAGAATGGACCGCAGGGCGCTGGCGAAGGTGAGGCCGATCTCGGAGCGGATTTGCATCTGGTTCACGCCGGGGACTTCGTATTCGATGGGATCCTCGACGGTGATGATCCGGAGATCGGTGGAGTTGATTTTGCGGAGAAACGCGTTGAGCGAGGTGCTCTTGCCGGAGCCCGTGGGGCCGGTGACGAGGATGATGCCGTGCGGGTAGTCGAGGACGCTGATGATCTGCGCCTGCTCGTCGGGGCTCATCCCGAGGCGGTCCATCGTGTAGGCTTCCTTCTTCTGATTCAGAAGGCGGAGGGAGACGGACTCGGCGTAGATGGTCGGCGCGGTGGCGACGCGGATATCGAGGACGGTGGCGTTGGACTTGAAGTTGATGCGGCCGTCTTGCGGGAGCCGTTTTTCAGAGATGTTGAGGCGCGCCATGATCTTGAGGCGCGAGATGATGGCGTCCTGGAAGCGGAGGAGATTCTCCGGGACGGGCACGGGGACGAGCAGGCCGTCGACGCGGTACCGGATGCGGAGCTGTTCCTCCTGCGGCTCGAAGTGAATGTCGGTCGCCTGGTCTTCGACGGCTTGTTTGATGACGTCGGTGACGAAGCGGACGACCGCGGCGTCTTCGTCGACGACCTCCTCGGCCTGTTGAACGGCCTCGGGGGCGACGTAGGATTCATCGCCGTCGTCGAGGGCGCCGGAGCCAACGCCGAAGTTTTCGATGATGAGCTGGTGAATGCGCTCGGGGACGGCGAGGTGCCAGACGAGTGGGCGCGGGGTGAACGTGCGCAGCCAGTCGGACATCACGGCATCGGGCAACCAGGCGGTGGCGAGGTGGAGAGCGGGGAAGGGCTGCGAACTAAGGGCGGAGAGTTGGGAGTCGGAATCGGAGGCGGTCTGGCTCTCGGCCTCTGGGGCGGGGCCGAATTTGATCGGGATGATCTGGTAGTCGTGGACGAGGCGGGCCGGGAGGAGGCCGCGGGCGTCGGGGTCGGTCTCGAGGTTGCTGGCGATGTCGAGGCCGGCGGCGGCGGCGAGGGCGGTGAGTGCTTCGGGCTCGGGCAGGGCGAGGGCTCCGGCGAGGGCGGCGAGGCGTTGACCGCGCGCGGCTTCGCGGACGGCCTGAAGTTGTTCTTCGGTGAGCCGCGCGACGAGGGACGCGGGCAATGGATCGGGGGCGAGCGCGGTCATCGGAGGGGAGCAGCGCAGGCTTAGTTACCGAAGGCTTTTTCGATAATGCTCTTCTTCGGCGGGACGTAGCTTGGGTCGAGCCGCTGACGCACGAGTTCTTTTTGCTCGAGCGTGTCGACGCGTTTCATGGCTTCGAGATTGTCGGTGGGGGTGTTCGTCAGGACGACGGGACGAAGGAAGATGACGAGTTCGATCCGGTTCTTCGCGTTGGTGCGGCCACCGAGCAGGTCGCCGATAATCGGAATGGGGCCCAGGCGGCTCGTGTTGCGGGAGTCTTTGTTTTTTTGGTAGCCGGCGAGGACGAGAATCTGACCGCTGCGGGAGGTGACGTAGGAGGTCGTCTTGCGTTTGCCGATGATG
>JBIKWB010000034.1:0-49343 GCA_044356555.1 Opitutaceae bacterium
GGGCGGGATTCCCGCGGACGGCGGAGGAGCTGTTTGGCTACCACGCGGTGATTTTGGACGATGTGGAGAGCGAGTATTTCGCGCCGGAACAGGCGCAGCTCGTGCAAAAATTTGTCGGGGAACGGGGCGGCGGTTTCCTGATGCTCGGCGGGATGGAGTCGTTTCAGGAGGGCAATTACGCTCGGACGCCGATTGGCGATTTGCTGCCGGTGTATTTGGAGAAACCGACGGAGCAGACGGCCCAGGCGCCGGTGAAATTGGAGTTGTCGCGTGAAGGCTGGCTGCAGCCGTGGGCGCGGTTGCGGGACAATGAAGCCGATGAAAAAGTGCGGCTGACGGAGATGCCGGGATTTCAGGTTTTGAATCGGGTGCGCGGAATCAAGCCGGGCGCGAGCGTGATCGCGACGGTGCGCGACGAGCAAGGCGGGGAGTTGCCGGCGCTCGCGGTGCAGCGATTTGGCCGGGGGAGAAGTTCGGCGTTGATGGTGGGCGATGTGTGGCGTTGGGGCATGAAGGACGCGGCCGCGCGGTCGGACATGGACAAGGCTTGGCGTCAGCTCATGCGCTGGTTGGTCGCCGATGTGCCGCGGCGCGTGGAGCTGGCGATCGAGCCCCTTGCGGGAGATGCCAACGGCGCGGTCCAGTTGCAGGTGCGGGCGCGGGATGCGGGTTACAAGGCGCTGGATGAGGCGAGCGTCACGATCGAGGTCGAGACGATCACCTTTGGCGCAGACGCTGGCGCGGCGGCGGCCCCGATCCGGCTTCAGGCCGAGGCGGCGGGAACGGAGCCGGGATTCTTTCAAGCGACGTTTGTGCCCCGTGCGACGGGTGGCTATCGGGCTCGGGCGATCGTGACGAATGTGGCGGGTGCCGAAGTTGGTCGGGCTGAGGCCGGCTGGAGCACGGATTTGGCGGCGGAGGAATTTCGTTCGCTCACACCCAACCTGGCACTGCTGGAAGAACTCGCGAAGAAGACCGGCGGCGAAGTGATCGCGGCGGGCGATTTGGAGAAATTTGCCCGTAGCCTACCGGCCCGGAAGGCACCGGTGATGGAAACGCGCCTCGAGCCGCTGTGGCATACGCCGGTGATGTTCCTGCTGGCGCTGGCCTTTTTTCTGGGGGAGTGGGGCGTGCGCCGTTGGAAGGGCCTGCCATGAGCGAACCTTTTTTCTACCGCAAATGAGCACGAATGCGCACGAATGTTGGAAGCGGGGTCGGGCTGGACTGGTCTGGTTGTTGGCTTTGATGGCAGGGACCTGGGCCGAAGCGGCGACGGCAGAGCAGCGAACCGTTTTGATCGTTTTGGGCGCCGAAGGTGAGGCAGACTACAAGGCGGGTTTTGCGGCGCAGGTGCCGCTTTGGGAAAAGGCGGCGGCTCAGGCGGGCGCGAAACCGGTCGTGATCGGCGCGGCGCCCGAGACCGAGACGGAAACGGACTGGGCGCAGATCAAGCGGACGCTGGAGGCGGAGCCGAAAGCTGGCACCGGTGAGCTTTGGGTCGTGATGATCGGACACGGCACGTTCGACGGAAAAGAATCGAAGTTCAATTTGCGCGGGCCCGATTTGGCGGCGGGCGACTTGGCGGCGTGGCTCAAGCCGTTCGGACGGCCGCTGGCGGTGATCAACACGGCCTCGGCGAGCGCGCCGTTTATCGGGAAATTGTCCGGGCCGAACCGGGTGGTGGTCACCGCCACCAGGACGGGAAAAGAGCAGAATTTCGCGCGGTTCGGTCCGTATTTGGCGGAGGCGATCGGCGATGCGAAAAGCGACCTCGACCAAGACGGACAGACGTCACTTTTGGAGGCGTTTCTTAGCGCGTCGGCGCGGGTGAAGGAGTTTTACAAGACCGAAGGCCGGCTCGCAACGGAGCATGCCCTGATCGATGACAACGGCGACGGATTGGGGACGCCGGCGGAGTGGTTCCGGGGCACGCGGGCGACGAAGCAGGCGAAGGATGGCGCGGAGCTGGACGGCACGCGCGCCCTCAATTTGCCGCTGGTGCGGAGCGACGCCGAGGCGAAACTCACGCCGGAGCAACGCACGCGCCGGGATGAGTTGGAACTGGCCGTGGAAGCGTTGCGGGAGACGAAGTCCAAGGCGGCAGAGGCCGATTACTACCGCGACTTGGAGCGACTCATGTTGGAGCTGGCGCGGGTCTATGCCCCGTCGGCCGCGAAGTAGGGGCGGAGAAGAAGTTGGCGACGGTGGCGCGGGCGGCAGCGAGTGGTTGCGCCAACGCGTCTGCCCGCGCCACCCGTTGCGCCACGTTGGTCACGATGTGGCGTCCGGCTGCGCGCAGTGGCCCGACTATGCGGTGATGTCGAGTTGCCCAAAAGCTTGGTGCCACGGGGTCGAAAGGTGGCGAACTGGAATCGGGGATGCTCTTTGACTTTCAGTAGCCGATAAACCTTTTCGCATTCGCTGTCGGCTATGAGGTAGTGCGTGACCTCCGGCGTGACGTCTGTGTGGGCAAACATCTTGGTGTCGTTCGGGATTATCGTGCGCTGAGTGATTTGTGGTGGCAGGGCTCCACGAGATTCGAAGACTGCCCGGGCGAACGATCCTGACTGCTGCGCATGGTCGACGTTGAAGGAAACGACGCGAAAATACCGGGGGGCAGATTGGCGATGGCATCGCGCACGGCGTATTCAGCCAAGGCGATGGTCGAGACATAAAGCGTGTGGCCGCCTTCCACCAAAAACTTCCGATAATGCTGCGCCGCCGGATGCAGCGCCTCGTTCGGCTTCGCCCAACGGATGAAGTAGCTCGTATCGCAGAGCACACCGTGAACGACCGTGCGGCGGGGAGACTCAAGAGGTTGACTGCTCGCAAATGGGGCGAGAGCCGGGCGGAGGTCAATCCAGCGGCTGGGGAACACCCGGCGAGGGAAGCAGGAACCGTCAAGCCTCGGATGGCTGGTTGCTTGCTCGTGCAAGCTAAACACGGCCGGCTGCGAAATTCTCACGGCTCGCATGATCGACTCATGAGACAACCAAGACCTAGGTAGACGCCTTCGGCTTGGACCCTTTTGGGATTATTTTTTGATTCAGTCATCGGTGTGAATTCGTCACTTTTTTGTGCATAACGCGGGCTTTCAAGGCATGCGTCGCTGTGTTGCGCTATTTTGGTTCGAACCCCCCGCTTCACCATGCCTACCCTGCGATCTAGCTCATTCCCCCTAGCTTTGTTCTGCCTAACCGCTTCGTTCACGGCTGCGCAAACAGCGCCGGCGCCGACGCCTGCCGCGATCGCGGCGGCGGCGGCAACCACGACCAAACCTACAACAGAGACCACCGCGCTGGTCGAACTTTCGCCGTTCGAAGTGCGCGCGGAGGACGACGCCGGCTACCAGGCCGCCAACACCACGAGCGGCTCGCGCCTCAACTCGCGCCTAAAGGATACGCCGGCCGCGGTCTCCGCTTTCACGCCCGAGTTTCTCGCGGACATCGGCGCGACTAACCTCGAGGAGATGCTCGCCCACGCGACCAACGTTGAGGTCGACGTCGAGGATTCCAACGCCGGCTTTAACAACCCCGCTGGCCGGGGTGCCGACGGCGGCGATTTCAATTTCCGTATGCGCGGCTCGCCCGCCGGCGCGTCGCGTGATTTCGTCGATTCGAGTGTCCCTGTTGATCTCTACAACGTGGAGCGCGCCGAGGTCGCGAGCGGGCCGAACTCGATTCTCTTCGGTCTCGGTCAAGCGGGCGGTCTCGTTTCGCTGAGCGGCAAAAAGGCCAATCTTGCCCGCCGCCGCACCACGCTCAAGTCGACGTTCGGTAGCTGGCACCAAGAGCGCTACGAGGCGGACTACAATCACGTGCTCATCCCGAAGAAATTTTCGATGCGCCTGCTCGGCCTTTACCAAAACAACGAAGGGTGGCGCCATTGGGACTTTAACGATCAGGCGCGTTGGACGGTCGCGGCGGCGTATCAGCCGTTCAAGACGACGACCGTCCATGTCTCCTTCGAAAAGGGGCACATGGACAATAACCTCACCCTCGGCTGGAACGCCCAGGATCAAATCACCGCGTGGCAGGACAACGGCAAGCCGCTCACCGACAGCACGGTCGTGCTTCCCGGCCTTAACCGCTTTAGCGCGACCAACCAACGCTTCACCTTTGTCGACCAAAACCGCACCATCTATAACTACCGAGGCGAGTTCCAGACGGTGAATCGCTACGGCGTCGAGACGCTCTTGCCGTCCTCCGTTTCGCCCTATGGTTACAATCTGACCGGCCCGGGAGGCACGCGCCACCAGACGTTCGATTCCCGGCAAATCACAGTGCAGCAGCGCCTGCCCCGCGGCCTCGTGGCCGAGCTCGCGTATTTCCGGAACACCGCCGACGTCGAGGCTCACGGCATGGCGATTCCCGGATCCAACCTCCGGGCTGATCCCAATCCCACGCTGCCACGCCCCGACGGGGCGGCGGGGATCATTCCAAATCCCTTCGTCGGTCGACTCTATTTCGAGTCCGTCTGGTTCAAGGATCGCATCAAGACCACTAACGAAATTTACCGTCTCAGCTTGGCCGGCGATTTCGGGAAATCCAACCGCTGGTTTGGCCGCCACCGAGTCGCTGCACTCGCCGAGCTCTCCTCCCAGGACCGTCTTCGCCGCTGGCGCGACGAAATTCTCGTGGACGATCGCAACATCCCAATCGTTAACGCCACGACGGCGGAAAATGTCCAAAACCAACTCACGCGGCGCAACTACATCACCGAGGGCGACTACACCACTTACTACAGCGCCGATCCCAGGCTGCCGGTTGCTCCGTTCACCTACAACGGCGGCACCTACACGAGCACGTTCGCCTCCCGTGCGCGCGCGAACACCGGCACCGTGAAGGACATCGCGAGCCTGATGTTTGCCGCGCAGAGCTTCTGGCTGCAGGACCGGCTCGTCACGACCGTAGGCGCGCGCCGCGACGACATCAGATTCAAGAACGCGCAGGAGGAGCGCGTCACCGATCCCAAAGATCCGCGGGTCACCTCCAAACTCATCGCCGCGGGCGAGTGGTATTTCAACGGCCAGCACGTGCGTCACCGCTACGAGCCCACAACCTTCACGGCTGGCGCGGTCGCGCATGTGACCAAGCGCCTTTCCCTCTTCTACAATCTGTCGCGAAACAACGGCCAGCCGCGCTTTGACCGCACCGTGCTGCCGAACGGCGAAGTGCCGAATCCCACCGAAGGCCGCGGCCGCGACTTTGGCGTGATGTTTGATGTGCTCGGCGACGACCGGCTCTTCATTCGCACCACGTGGTTCGAGACGCAGCAGCTCAACGACTCGCCGATTCTGCCCGGCAGCAACGCGCTCGGCGTGGACAACCTCACGACCATGCTCACGCAGCTGCGCAATGTTGGAAAAATCTCGCAGGCCGATTACGACCGACAGGCCGTGACGTGGACCTCTGCCTCGATAGACATCTACACGAAGGGTGTCGAAGTGGAGGTCGTGGCCAATCCCACGAAGAGCCTCACGCTCCGCGCCAGTTACTCGAATTCGGAGCGCCGCCGGGAGAATTTCTTCACCGAAGTTTTCGATTTCTTCGGCTCCCGCGTGCCGCAGTGGCGCGCGCTGCTTAAGGATGACCCCGTGGAGCTCGCCGTGTTTGAAACCGCGGTACGCGAGCTCTACAGCGAGCTGGAATTCCAAGTGGACCGGCAGAATTCCCCGTTTGGTTCGCGTCCGCATAAGCTCAACGGCACCGCGCGCTACGCCTTCCGCGAGGGCAAGCTGCGCGGGGCCTTTGTCGGCGGCTCGGTGCGCTACAACGGGAAGAATTTCATGAGTTGGGACAAGACCACGGGCCACATTTATTGGGGTAACGAGTCGTTGCTCGGCGATGCCTTTGCCGGCTATCGCTTCCGTCTCCCCTGGGCCAAGATTCCCGCCACCGTGCAGCTCAACGTGCGCAATGTCGGCAATCACTACCTCGCGAACGTCGGCCGCTATAACGACAACTACACGGGTGTCCGCCGAGTGTATCTGAACGAACCGCGCAGTTGGCGCCTGACAACGACGTTGGATTTCTGATCGACCGCGGCCGCAGCTAGCCGGTGGCTAAGCAAGATTCGGAGCCAAAAGATTCGGAGGCTACGCGCGCGTCGATTTTTCGGACTCATGAGCACCCGAGAGCTTACCCGAGATTGCTGGACACAGAGTAGGGGGCAAAGGGGAAAGTAAACGCTCGTTCGCAGCGGTGCGCTCAGAGCTGGCGTTTACTTCTCCGCGGGCGGGGCGGGCGGGGCGCTGGGGGCTGGGATGTAGCGGCGGCGGTTGGGGCTGAGAACGCGTTGCTCGGGCGTGCGGAAGGCGCGGCGGCGGTAGCCGGCGAGGGCGGGGTCGGCGGCGCATTTCATCTGAAACGCCTGCATCCGCGCAAAAAGGTCGAGGAGTTGCGCGGGTAGCGCGTAGGTGTCGAGGCCGGAGGCCGTGAGGGCGAGCAGGAGCTCGTGCGCGGTCTCGAGCGTTGAGAGGCAGCCGTCCTGAGGCTGTTGCTTAATCAGGAAACGGCTCGGGGCGGTGGGCGTGAACATCACGCGCGGGAGCTTTTGCAGGCTTGGACTTAGACGGAGCATTTTGCGGGCGCCGCTCCAGGTGCCGTCGAGGAGGAAAAGGACGAGACGGCGGCCGCCGAGCTCGGCGGGGGCGAGGGCGCCGGTGGTCAGGTTCCGCGCGGTGGGGCCCGGGTAGACGAGCACGGGAAAGTTGGCGGGATCGGCGATAAGGGCCTGCACCGACTCGTCGGTGTCGAAGTTGAGGCCCATGTGAATCTCGCTGTTGCCGAGGCAGAGGTGGGTGAGGCGGCCGGTGCCCGCTTTCTCGTGCTTGAATTCCTTCGGGTGCATCAGGAACACAAACCGCGTGCGCGTGGGCATCGGCGTGATGGACGCGCACCAGCAGAGGGATTGCGGCCAGAAGCAGCGGTAGCAGGTGAGGCGGCTCATGTCGTGGGCGAGAGGATGAAGGGCGACGGGCGAGGGGTGAAAGGGGAAAGAGAGGCGGGCGCGAAGACGGAGCGTTGCGGTTGGGCGGGCGGTTCTGCATGACTGCGGACCATGTCTGCCGATGAAGTGAATCAACCGATGGTGCTACGGCCGGTGGCGGTGTTGCGCACGCCGTTCATGGAAAAATTTGGCGTACCGCGGCAGAGCGGATTGGTACCCGAGGCGGAGGGACGCGTGGAGTTTACGCCGGAGTTTGCGCGAGTGGAATTCGTGCGAGGGCTGGAGGCGTTTTCGCACGTTTGGCTGATCACGCAGTTTCACCATAACGAGGTGTGGGCGGGCACCGCGACGGTGCGGCCGCCGCGGCTGGGAGGAAACGAGCGCGTGGGGGTGTTTGCGTCGCGCGCGCCGAACCGGCCGAACGGGCTTGGGCTGAGCTTGGTGCGGCTGCTGGCAATTGAGACGGCGCCGACGTTGGCGTTGCGCGTGGCGGGCATCGACGCGGTGGATGGCACGCCGGTTTTTGACGTGAAGCCGTATTTGCCTTGGTGCGAGGCGCCGGCGGGCGCTCAGGCGAATTGGGCGCAGGCGGCGCCGGCCGCGCGCGCGGCGGAGGCGGTGGTCATCGCGCCGGAGTGGGCGGAAAAAATCCTGCGTGAGACGCCGAGCGAAGGCGCGCAGACCCTAGCGATGATCCGGCATCTGCTGCAGCACGATCACCAGCCAGCGTATCAGCAGGACCCGGCGCGCGTGTATGGGATGAATCTGGCGGGGTGGAATGTGCGTTGGCGGGCTTTGGAGGGAGATCGGGTGAAAGTGTGCGGGGTGGAGAAGGTGTAGGGTGCGGCGAAGAGGGCTGGGTCGGAGACCTCGCCCTACGCGTGAGCTTGTCTTGTGGCGGGGGAGCGGGCGTTCTGCGGGGATGACGCCGCCGACGCCTCCGCTCGCGCCGTTGGCGGGACGGCCAACGGTGGACGCGGTCATGGACAGATTTCTAGCGGTCGCAGCGGCCAAAGGTCTGACCCTTTACCCGGAGCAGGAGGAGGCGATCCTGGAGCTCTTCGACGGGAAAAACGTGATCCTCGCGACGCCGACCGGCTCGGGAAAATCGCTCGTGGCGGCGGCGCTGCATTTTAAGGCGCTGTGTGCGGGCGAGCGGTCGGTTTACACGTGCCCGATCAAGGCGCTGGTGAACGAAAAGTTCCTGTCGCTGTGCCGCGATTTTGGGCCGGAAAACGTCGGGATGATGACGGGCGATGCGAGCGTGAATCTCGACGCGCCCGTGCTGTGCTGCACGGCGGAGATCTTGGCCAATATCGCGCTCGGCGGCGGGCCGCGGGCGGCGGCGGTGAAGGCGGTGATCATGGACGAATTTCACTACTACTCGGACGCGGAGCGCGGGACGGCGTGGCAGGTGCCGCTGCTCACGCTGCCGGGCGCGCGGTTTCTGCTGATGTCGGCGACGCTGGGCGCGACGGAATTTTTTGAGCGTGAGCTGACGCGGGTGACAGGCGCGGCGAGCCTCACGGTGCGGAGCGACCGGCGGCCAGTGCCGTTGAGTTTCGAGTATTCGGAGACGCCGCTGACCGAGCGCGTGGCGGAAGTGCTCACGCAAAAGCGCGCGCCGGTGTATTTGGTGCATTTCACGCAGCGCGATGCGGCGGAGGCGGCGCAGGACCTGATGAGCCTCGACGTATGCTCGAAAGACGAGAAGGCCGCGATCGCGACGGAGCTGGAGCGGGTGAAGTTCAACAGTCCGTATGGTAAGGAAGTGAAGCGCTGGCTGAGGCACGGCGTGGGCGTGCACCATGCGGGGCTGTTGCCGAAGTATAAAATCCTCGTGGAGCAGCTCGCGCAGAAAGGCCTGCTCAAAGTGATCTGTGGCACGGACACGCTCGGCGTGGGCATCAACGTGCCGATCCGCACCGTGCTGTTTACGCAGCTCTGGAAATACGACGGGAAGAAGGCGGCGGTGCTGGCCGTGCGGGATTTTCGGCAGATCGCGGGGCGGGCAGGGCGGGCGGGTTTCGATGATCGCGGCTACGTGATCGCGCAGGCGCCGGCGCACATGATCGAGAACAAGCGCGCGGAGGAGAAGCTCGCGGGGAATCCGCAGAAGCTGCGGAAACTTGTGAAGGCGCGGGCACCCGAAGGCGCAGTGGGGTGGGACGCGAAGACCTTTGAGCGCTTGCAGACCGCCCCGCCGGAAGGACTGACCTCGCGGTTCGCGGTGTCGCACGGGATGATGTTGCTGATGCTCGGGCGGGATGGCGACGGGTGTCGGGCAATGCAGCGGTTGATCGGGGATTCGCACGAATCGGCGAATCGCAAGAAGGCGCTGCGGGACCGGGCGTGGCAGTTGTTCCGCGCGTTGATCGACCGGAAGATCGTGTCGATCATTCCCAAGGCGGAGCGTGGGCCGGGCGGATCGGGAAGAAAGCTGCGAGTAAACGTGGAGTTGCAGGACGACTTTTCGCTGCATCAGGCGCTGTCGCTGTATCTGTTAGATACGTTGCCGCTGCTGCAGCGGGAGTCGGCGGACTATCCGTTTGATGTGCTGACGTTGTGCGAAGCGATCGTGGAGGACCCGGAGGCGATTTTGCGGCGGCAGGTGGACCGGTTGAAGACGGAGAAGATGGCGGAGATGAAGGCGGCCGGCGTGGAATACGACGAGCGGATCGCGAAGCTCGAAGAAGTGGAGCACGTGAAGCCGTTGCGGGAGTTTTTATACGACACGTTTAACGCGTTCGCGGCGGCGCATCCGTGGGTGGAGGACGAGAACGTGCGGCCGAAGTCGATCGCGCGGGAGATGTTTGAAGGGTATCGGTCATTCGCCGACTACGTGAAGGACTACGGGCTGGAGCGCATGGAGGGCCTGCTGCTGCGGCACCTTACACAGGTCTGGAAAGTGCTCGCGCAGACGGTGCCGGACAGCGCGAAGACGGAGGAGGTGGCGGAGATGGAGGTTTATTTCCGCGAACTGATCCGCGGGGTCGATGCGAGTTTGTTGGAGGAATGGGAACGGCTGAAGAATCCGGAGTGGGTGGCGGCGGAAACGGATGGCGCGGACAAGCCGGCGCGGCCCGCCAGCTTTGATGTCACGCGCGATGAAAAGGCGTTTCGGCGGCTGGTGCGGGCGGAGATCTTTGCGCAGTTGCAGCGGGCGCTATCATGGGACGAGGAGCACGAAGCGGATCGGGCGGTGTTTGCGGCCTACGGCGAGGCGCGGGGGCGATTCCGACTCGACCCGGAAGGGCGCTCGGCGAAGCACACGCACTTTGGCGTGGTCGTGACCGACGGGGTCGTCGCGACGGCGGCCGTGGGCGAGTTGGAGGTGGCTCAGGTGCTCGTGGACGCCGAGGGCGCGAACGACTGGGAAGCAGTTTTCGGCGTGGCGATGGAGGAATCCCGGACCGAAAACCGGGCGGTCGTGCACCTGCGGGCGGTGCGAGCGATTGGCGCAAGCGCCGGAGAAGTGTCACCGATGGAGTGACACTTGCGGGCGGGCCGAAAAGGCTTGGCGGGAGGGGCGGGCGGGAGGTCATCGTGGCGGGATGGGAGTGCCGCCGCTTATTGTTCATCTGGACGCCGACGCGTTTTTCGTCGCGTGCGAACAGGCGCGGCGGCCGGAGTTGCGCGGGACCAAGTGCGCTGTGGGCGGAACCGAGCGGGGTATCATTTCCTCGGCGAGCTACGAGGCGCGGGCTTGCGGCGTCTACACGCCGATGCCGACCTCGCGGGCGCGGCAGGTGTGTCCGGATCTGATCATGATCCCGCACACGAGCGGGCTTTACGGGGAAGTATCGCGACGGATGTTTGATCTGTGCGAGACGCTTACGCCGGTGGTGCAGCGGAACTCGATCGACGAAGGTTATCTAGGCCTGGGGCCGTGCGGGTTGACGACGACGGAGGCGGTGGAGGCGGCGGTGCGGAAGTTGCAGAAACGGATTTGGGACGAGTTGCAGATCACGGTTTCGATGGGAATCGCCGCGAACAAATTGGTGGCGCAGATCGCGAGCAAGTTGAGGAAGCCGCGTGGGTTTGTGGTGGTGGCACGAGGGGAGGAGGCGGGATTTTTGGCTCCGCTCGCGCTCGGGAAACTGCCGGGGGTCGGCGCTAAAACGGAAGCGGGGTTGGCGGAGCGCGGGTTTAGGCTGATCGGGGATTTGTTGGTGCGAAGCGAGGCCGACCTGAAAGGGGCGTTTGGCTCCGGCTGGAGGGAGATGGTCGCGATGGCCCGGGGTATCGACGACCGACCGGTCGATACAGAGAGCGAGGACGCGAAAAGCTATTCGCAGCAGGAGACCTTTGGCGAAGACGTGGGAGAGTTTGCCGTGATCGAGCGGGTCGCGAAGCGGATGATCGACGAGTTGTTGTCCAAGGTGCGGGCTGACGGAAAGCGCGTGCGGACGATGACGGTGAAGGTACGCTACCCCGATTTCACGCAGGAGACGCATGGCCGAAGCTTGGCTGACGCGACGGATCTGGAAGCGCCGTTCTATCCGTTGGTCGCCCCGTTGCTGCGGGAGGCGTGGACAAAGCGGCTGCCTTTGCGCCTGGTCAGCGTGCGTTTTAGCAACGTCGAGCAAAGTCGTCAGCAATTGGAGATGTTTGCGGAGACGGACGAAAAACGCCGCCGCCTGGCCGGGGTGCTAGACAAGCTGAACAACCGCGGCGGCGCCGCCGCCGTGCAGCACGGCCACCAACTCGGGGCCAAGAAGGACTAGGCGCGCGCCGCTGGCCGTTAAAAAGAACCAGTGCCTTGCGGTTGTCGGATGCGACTCGGGCAGCAGAGTGGTGGTACAGTTGGTCTCCCGTAGGGACGCTGCCTATTGCGTCTGTTTTGAAAGGAGGTCGATCTCAACCCTGTTACCCATGCTGCTAATGAAAATCCCCCGTCTCATCGTGCTGTGCGCTCTCTCGCCGGTTTTCGACGTAGTCGCCCAAACCGCCCCGGCCCCTGTCACCGCCCCAGCGCCTGTCCGTCCGGTTCCCAAGGAAGACCCCATCCAGCTTTCGGTTTTCGAGGTTACCACCTCCCAAGACATCGGCTACCAGTCCACCAACGCCGCCGAGGTCACGCGCATGAACACCGCAATCACGGACATTCCGATGAATGTGACCGTTCTCAACCAGCAGTTCATCGAGGACACGTTGGCTCGCAAAACAGAAGACGTGTTGGAATATGTGCCCGGCTTCGTTCCGACCTCGAACAACGATTCGTGGTCGGTCCGCGGCTTTGCCAATGCCAATACGAAATTCCTCAACGGCTTTCTCCAGCAGGAGAGCATCGGCACCGTCTCTGTGGCAAACGTCGAGCGCGTCGAAGTGCTTAAGGGCCCGGCCGCGGTGCTGTTCGGGCAGGGCGGATTCGCCGCCACGGTCAACCGCGTGACCAAGCGCCCGCGCGACAAGGCTGCGACTTCGGTGCGCGGCAGTTTCGGTCCGCTCGATTCGTGGCGAGCCGAAGTGGACACGACCGGCCCGATCGGGGGCAGGGGATCGCCCTTCGCCTTCCGAATCACCGGGGTATGGGACGACGGGGAATACTACCGCAAGATTTCGCACAAGGAGAAGGCGTTCTCCTCCGTCGTATCGTGGCAGATCGCGAAATCCACCCGGCTCACACTCGAGCAACTTTATGTTGAGGAGACCGACGGCGGCGCGGTCTGGCGCCAGCCGATGTTTCGTGGCGATCCGCGCGGCTTTCGGCTGGCCGATGGCACTTTTCTGGCTTCCGGCGACAATCGTCAGGGTTTTTCCGCGCCGGGTGATATCCGCGTTTGGAAACGTGGTTTCGCGATGGCCGACCTCCAGCACGCCTTCAACCGCAATGTCCAGTTGCGGGTCCAATTCGCCCACGATGTGAAGGACCAACTTTACGACGAGACGCAGCCCGAGCAGGGCTCGCTTACGATCCTCAAGGATGCCGTGCTCATGCCCAAGCGCTGGCGCGTCCGTATCCAAGACGTTGAGAATCTCCGTTTGCGCTCGGAGTTGTTGGCCACGTTCAAGACCGGTCCGGCCAGCCACCGTGCGTTGTTCGGTTACAGTTGGGACGACTCTGACGGTATCGTCTGGAATCGCGATGGCATCTACAACCGTGGTGGCCTTGCGGCGAATGCCGCCGCGCTCAACCAGCGCTTCCCGACCGCCAGTGTGGGCAGTCGCTTCAACCAGTACCCCAATCTCAGTTATGCCGATTTCTTGGTCGATGTCCGCCGCGCTGGTTTCAACCCGTTCATGATCCCTCCGGTTAATGCGATGAACCCCGGGTTATCTCCGCCTGTGCCTGGGAAAGCGGAGCGCCCGCCGTTGCCGACCGGGGCCCGCAATCGGGATACCACGGTCAACCACGAGTTCTACCTCGCCGATGTCGTCTCCTTCATGGAAGAGCGGCTTTTCGTGACCGGTGGCCTGCGGCATACGCGCACGGACGACGGACGGTTTAACACCACGACCAACGTCCGCGCGTTCGATAATGACGCCAAGTCAACGACCTTTAGTACCGGCGTCGTCTATCACCTAAATCGTGAGAAATCGCTGACGTTTTACGCGAATGCGAACAGCTCTTTTATCCCGGAGTTTCAGAGGCAGCCGGACGGCGATGCGCTGAAGCCCCAGGAGGGAAAGCAAAAAGAAGCCGGTCTGCGCTTCAGCCTCGCCGGTGATCGCATCCAAGGTCTGCTCTCGGTCTACGAGATCCAACAGCGGAATGTGACGCAGCCGGATCCGAACCGGGTAGACTATTTTGTGCAACTTGACGGCATTCGTTCCCGCGGCACGGAGTTTACGTTAAACGCCCGGTTCACGGACGCTTGGTCCGTAATGGGCGGCTACTCCTACAACGACTCCCGCGACACGAAGACTCGTGTGCGCTCGATCTATGCGCCGTATCACATGTTCACGGCGTTCAACAAGTATGCCTTCCGCCAGGGCAAGCTGCAGGGCTTGGATGTCTCGCTGGGGTCGATCTACATCGGAGAACGTCCTATTGACCCGACGCCGATCACGACGCTCGGAGGGCTAGTCAACACGCCGATTTGGACGATGTCCGGCGAGTGGCGCTTCGATGTCGTGTTGCGTTACGCGCTCCGCACCAAAGGTCGGGTGCAATATGTGTTCGGGGCCAAGCTGCAGAACGCGCTTGATAACCAAGACATCTTCAAGCTCGGCGACACGGTCAGCGTTCAGCGCCAGCCGGGACGCACCGTGCAATTTAGCGTCTCGGCCAAGTTCTGACGCCGCCTCGCTCCGCGCCGCTCGCATACTGTCCATCATGCAACCCTGCGTTCGCTCCGAGTTGCTCCCCCGGCTTCGGTTTTGCCCGGTACTACTGCGGTGGTTCCTGGCGACGGCGTCCGCTTTACTTGTGGGCGCGTGGGGATTTGCCGCGCCGTCGGCACCTCGGACGCCCATCGCCGATCCGGCGGGCGAAGCTGCGTGGCTGGCCCACGGCTTCACCGCCGCTCAGCGCGATTCGTTGCGCGAGGTCTGCCGGTGGGGCATCGCGGAAAAATTCGTGCCGGGCGGCGCCATGCTGATCGTGCATCGCGGTGAGACCGTCTTCCGCGAGGCCTTCGGAGTCGCCGATCTCGCCACGGGCCGGCCGTTCACGGTCGACGCCCCGTGCCGCCTCGCTTCGGTCACGAAGCCGTTTACCGCGACGCTCTTCGCCCGGCTTGTCGAGGAAGGCCGGCTGGCGTGGGACGACCCGGTGGACAAATTTCTGCCGGAGTTCGCCGCGCTTGAGGTGCGAGGGCAGGGGCGCGCCAAACGCGCGCCGTTGATCCGCGAACTCCTCTCGCACACGGCCGGTTTCCCCGGGAACGACGAGCGTCGTGCCGGTGCGGTCGATATTCCGCCGGAGAGCACACTGGCGGAGGTAGCCGCGTCGCTCGCGCGTGCCGGCCTCGTGCGCGAGCCCGGGTCCGGTTACGCTTATTCCGGTTTCGGCTACATGGTCGCAGGCCGCGTCGCCGAAGTCGCGACGGGACGCGAGTTTTCCGCGCTTCTGCATGAGAAGCTGCTCGCGCCGATCGGCGCCGACCAGGTCGTGTTCCACCCGTCGGCCACCGCCGCCCTGCGCGCACGCCTACCTGTGATGTATGACCGAACGGACGGACGTCTCGTGCCCGCCGCGGCCGCCGGACGTGAGGATGCGGGGGTGAAATTTCCCAACCCCGGCGGCGGGCTCGTCGCTACGCTCGACGACGTGGGCCGTTTCCTGCGCCTCCATCGCGACCGCGGCGTGGCCGTCGGCACGCCGCTGCTCCAGCCCGCTTCGCTCCGCGCCCTTTACACCCGGCAGCCCGCCACGATCCGCGAGGGCTACGGCCTCGGCTTCAATCTCCTCCAAACCGGTGTCGACGGGGTCGCCGATCGCGTGCAGCATGCCGGCGCCTCGGGGACGCTCGCGCTCATCGATTTTCAACGCGACCTGATCGTCGTCGTCCTCACGCAAGTGCCGACGAAACAGCGGCTCCCCTTCGGCAACCGCCTTAGCCAAGCCGTCGACTCGGTCTTCCCACCACCATGATTCTCCGCTTCTGCATCCACCTCTCGTGCGTGGCGCTCGCCACGATCATGTTCACCCGAACGCCGGACCTCGTCGCGGCTCAGCGCCCCAACATCCTACTCATCGTCTCCGAGGACAACGGCCCCGAACTCGGGTGCTACGGCGACCCCTATGCCCGCACGCCGAACCTTGATCGTCTCGCCGCCGAGGGAGTGCGCTTCAATCGTGCTTTTGTCACCCAGTCGGGTTGCAGCCAGTCGCGCGCGAGTTTTCTCACCGGGCTCTATCCGCATCAACATGGTCAGATCGGCCTGGCATCGTGGGGTTACCAATTGTATCGCGAAGACACGGCGAATATTCCGCGCAGTCTTAAGGCCGTCGGTTACCGCACCGGCATTATTGGAAAACTGCACGTTAATCCCGAGTCCGCGTTTCCCTTCGACTTCGCCGAGATTCCCCAAGGCAACTTCGCTCGCCGCAACCTCGGCGACTATGCAAAGCACGCCGAGAGCTTTATCACATCCGGCGATCAGCCGTTCTTCCTCAGCGTCAATTACCCTGACGCCCACGATCCTTGGTTGCGGCAGGTGGACGGACTCCCGAAGACGCCGCAGACGGGACGGGACGTTAAAGCTATGGCTTACTTCGGCATCGATCCGCCCGAAATGCGCGAGATGGTCGCCGACTATTACAATAGCATGAGTCGGCTTGATACGCTGGTGGGTGACTTGCTCGCGGCGCTGCAGCGCTCGGGCAAGGCTGAAAACACGATCGTCGTCTATCTGGGCGATCACGGTGCCGACATGCTCCGCGGCAAACGCACGTGCTATGAAGGCGGATTGCGCATCCCGCTGATTCTGCGCTGGCCTGGGCACGCCAAGCCTCAGGTGCGTGAGCAGCTTGTTTCCACCGTTGACCTCATGCCCACGTTTCTCGCCGCTACCGGCGCCGCGCCGGTTTCCGGTCTGGCTGGTCGCGCTTTGCAGCCGCTGCTTGGCGATGGAGCGGCGGAGTGGCGCACCCACCTTTTTAGCGAATATCACACTCACGCGGCCGCCGCGAACTACCATCCGCAACGGGCCGTGCGAACCGACCGCTTCAAGCTCATCGAGAATCTCCTGCCCGACACCATCAACCCGGACTACGCTGATACAAACCGTAAGCTTGAGGGTGATGCGATCGGGCGCGGGCAGGCAGAGTTTAAAGGGAGTTTGTCCAAGGCCATCGCCGGTGCCAGTCCTGAGGTCCGCGCCGCGTATGCCGTGATGGAGAAGCCGCCACGTTACGAGCTCTACGATCTTCAGGCCGATCCGTACGAGTTCCGTAATCTCGCCGGGTTACCCGATCACGCCCCCATTCTCGCCGATCTACAAAAGCACCTCACCGCTTGGCGAGAACAGACTCAAGACCCGCTGCTCGACCCGAAAAACCTTCAGCGCCTTACCGCCGAGGTCACCGCTGTGAAGGGCAAGTTTGACGGCAAACAAATCAATTGGGGTTACCCGGATTACTTCTTCGGCAGAGAGCCCACCAAGACGAGTGCTGAACCTGCCAAAAAGAAGAAGAAGAAAAACCCATGAAGACTATCCTGCTCGCCCTATTTTCGTTCCTAGCGGTGAGCCATTCGGCATTCGCGGCAGACCGCCCAAACGTCCTGATGATCGCCGTGGACGATCTCAACGACTGGGTCGGCTACCTCGGCGGTCATCCCGATGTGAAGACGCCCAACCTCGACCGGTTGGCGCAGCGCGGTCTCGTCTTTGCCAACGCGCACTGCCCGGCCCCCGTCTGCAATCCATCCCGCGCGGCGCTGATGACCGGACGCCTGCCGGCCCACACCGGCATCTACGGCAACGAGGTGCGCTGGCACGAGGCGCTCCCTGATGTGCCCACGATTCCCCAGCACTTCAAAGCGCAGGGCTACCACGTTGCCGGGGGCGGCAAAATCAACCACCACACGCCGGGCTACAACCGCGCGAGTGATTGGCACGTGTATTTCGGCCAAGTTTTCGACAGCCACTACCAGGTCGGTCTTGCCCGCGGCGACGACATGTCGAAGTTCGCTTGGCCGCCGGGTTTTCCGCTGAGCCAAATCCCGGCGGTGAAGACGTTCTCGCGCCCGCCGGCTAATCCCAACGAATTCGACTGGGGCCCTTGGGACGCAACCGACGAGGCGATGGGCGACGGCCAGCTCGTCGAATGGGCGGTAAAATTTCTCGCGGCTCCGCCTTCGCAGCCGTTCTTCCTCGCGCCGGGCATTTATCGGCCGCACCTGCCTTTCTACGCGCCGCGAAAGTATTTCGAGATGTATCCGCTGGATCGCATCACGCTGCCGGTGGTGAAAGCCGATGACCTCGACGATGTGCCCGCCGGTGGCCAACGCATGGCGGCGGATCGGCGTGGTGACCTCGAACTTGTGCTGAAGGAGGGCAAATATCGCGAGCTGTTGCAGGCGTATCTCGCAAACATCACCTACTGCGACGCGCTTGTCGGCCGCCTGCTCGACGCGCTCGAGGCTGGCCCGGCGGCGAACAACACCATCATCGTCTTTTGGTCAGACCACGGCTGGCATTTCGGCGAAAAGAACCACCTGCATAAATTTACCCTGTGGGAGCGCTCCACCCGCGTGCCTTTTCTGATCGTCGCACCGGGCGTGGCGCGGACGCAAACCCGCACCGCGCGGCCCGTGGGGTTGGTCGACCTGTTTCCCACGCTCAACGAACTGTGCGGTTTGCCGGCAGTGGCTGAACTGGACGGCCAGAGCCTTGTACCGCTCCTACGGGATCCTCAGAGCGCTTGGGATCGGCCCGCGTTGACGACCCACGGCCGGGGTAACCATGCCTTGCGCAGCGAACGCTGGCGCTACATTCGCTACGCCGATGGCGGTGAGGAACTTTACGATCACGCCAACGACCCGCACGAGTGGAATAACCTCGCGGGCAAGCCCGAGTTCGCCGCCGTGAAGGCCGACCTCGCGAAATCGCTCCCGAAAACGGACGCCGCTCCGGCGCTCTCCAGCCGGGGGAAAAAGAAGAAGGAAAAATGAACCGCCGTACCGCTATCGTTTTCGTGACCGCGGGACTCCTCCTGCCGTCTCCGTGGGTCGCCGGAGTTGCGGCCGAGAAAGCAGCCGAGGGCAGTTCGAAGGCGGAGCGCCGGGTGAGCAAGGTGCAGACACCACCGCCGACGCGTCCGCCGTTGCAGGGCGTTGAGATCGCGGCCCTCCCCGCCGGGCAGGATCGCACCGATGTTTTTCTTCTCCTGGGCCAGTCGAACATGAAGGGCAGGGGAGTCATGCCGGACGAGCCCGCGCGCGATCCCCGGATCGTGATGATGCACTTAAAGGACGATCGCTGGTATGTGGCGCGCCACCCGCTGCACCTCGTGGGGGACGCCCGGACTTTTCAGGGCGCCGACAACGCCGGCGTCGGGCCGGGTATGGCGTTCGCGGAGGCGCTGCTGGCCCGCAATCCGCGAGCGCGGATCGCGCTCGTGCCGTGCGCCGTCGGCGGCTCGAGCATCAAACTGTGGCAGAAAGGTGCCCGCCTCTACGATGAAGCGTTGCGCCGGGCGCTCCTCGCGCGCGAGACCACCGCGGCGGCCGGCGGAGTGATCCGCGGCGCGTTGTGGCTCCAAGGCGAGGCCGATGCCACGACGGCAGGTCTGGCTGCGCACGAAGCCAAATTGCTCAAACTCGTCGATGAACTGCGGGCCGATCTCGGAATACCCGACCTTCCATTCCTCGTCTGCACCATCGGCGAAATGAAGCAGCCGGGTGACGACGCGGAGCGAATCCAGATGAAAGCGGAAATGAACCGGCTGTTGCTCTCTCTTTCGACCAAGCGGCCGCACGTGGACTGCGTGGACGCCCGTGCGATTACCACGCACCTAGGCGACTTCGTGCATTTCGACACCGCGGCGCAGGATGAGATCGGCCGGCGCTACGCCCGGCGGTTTCTTGCCCTTTCCGGGCACCCCTAGTCGGCGCGGTCGTGACGAACCCAACCCCGTGAAAACCTCCTTCCTCCTTACGCTCTTCACCGCGATGTCGTTGGCCGCCGTCCCGGCTGTCGCGCAGAAGAAAAAAGCCGCCAAGGCCTCGGACGCCACCGCACCGGTCGCGACCGCGTTTAAGGGCGACGTCACCGCCGTGAGTGTCGTTGGCCGCGTCGAACAGCACCCGACCGCGTGGCGCCTCTGGCAGCCGGTCATCATCCGCGGTGAGCGCCCGCGGCATCTGCTGGTCGCCTATGCCGCGATGGCCCACGGCAAGAAGGACATGGGCGACATCGTCGCCACGCTCTCTACCGACGATGGCGCGACGTGGGGCGCGACGGTTCATATCTTCAACCACCAGATCCGGCAGGGCAACGTGCAGTTCGCCTACGCCAACCCCGTGCTCTACCGCGCGCCCGATACCGACATTATTTGGTGTTTCGCCATGCGCTGCCCTATCGCGCAGGAAAATAGCGAGGAGTCGCAACTCACCGCCGCGTTTACCGCCGACGGCGGCCGCTCGTGGACCCCCGTCGAACTCGCGATGCACTACACCGGCCCGCTGATTACCAACGGCGGTATCGTCGAGACCGTGATCGACGGGAAGCGCCGCTTTCTCCTGCCCGCGCACCGCAACACTCTCGCCTCCGATCCCCGCGGCTCGCGCGATCACCTCGTACTCAGCAGTTCCAGTTTGTTGGAATGGAAACTTGAGGCGTTCATCCCGCAGCCCGCCGCGCCGCGTGTTTTCCTTCACGAGGGCAACCTCGCCGCAGGCGAAGCGCCCGGCGAACTCAAGATCGTCATGCGCACGGCGGATTACGACGATCCGGAGAAGACCACCAACCCGCCATTGGCCTACTCGAGCGTGAGCCGCGATGGCGGTCGCACGTGGACCACTGCCTCCGCCGAGCCCGACCTGCACAACGCCAAGTCGAAGGGTTTCTTCGGCCGCGCCGCCGACGGCACGCACCTTTACGTCTACAACGACGGTCCTGCGCAGCGCGACCGCAGCTGGCCCGGTTTTCCCAATGGCGGCCGCAGCTCGCTCCGCTACAAGACCAAGCCCGCCGGCGGCGCGTGGAGCGCCGAGAAGACCTTCTACGATGCCGGTACAAAAAATTCTTACCCGACGCTCGTCGAAGTTGCCCCCGGCGAGTTCCGAGGCGTGTGGGACAGCGGCGACGCCACCACACCGCGCACCCACATTCTTTTCGGAAAATTCAAATTTAAGCCATGAGACTTCTCCCCGCCCTTCTGTTAACGCTTCTCCTCGCCCCCCTAGCCGGGCTTCGCGCCGCTACTCCGCCACCGCCCGCCGGCAAACTCAACATCGTCCTCTTCTTGATCGACGACCTCGGCTGGCGCGACATCGGGGCCAACGGCAGCACCTATTATCAAACCCCACACATTGACCAGCTCGCGCGAGATGGCGCGCGCTTCACCGATGCTTACTCGGCCAGCGCCCTGTGCACGCCGACGCGCGCCGCCATCCTCACCGGCAAATATCCCGCGCGCCTGCTGCTAACCGATTGGTTGCCTTCCGGTCGTTGGGATCCGAAAGCCAAACTCCGCTCCGGCCGGTTTTTGCGCAGTCTGCCACTCGAGGAGTTCACGCTCGCGGAGGCGCTACGTGAGGCCGGCTACCACACCGCCAACATCGGCAAGTGGCACCTCGGCTCCGAGCCGTTCTCGCTGCCGGAACACCACGGCTTCGACGTCAACATTGCCGGCAACGCCCACGGCGCGCCCGGCAGCTTTTTCCCTCCTTATGCCGGCGACTGGTTGATCCCGTCCACGGGCCAGCGTGCGAAGTGGAACGTCCTGCCCGACAGCCAGCCTGGCCAATATCTCACCGACCGCCTCACCGACGAGGCCGTGAAGTTCATCCGCGCCAACCGCGAACGCCCATTCTTCCTCTATTTCCCGCACTACGGCGTGCACACGCCGCTCCAGGCGAAACCGGAGGTCGTCGCGAAATATGAGAAAATCCCCGCAGCGCAGCAGCAGGGCAAGCCGGTCTACGCCGCGATGGTCGAGAGCATTGACGACAGCGTCGGCCGCGTCGTCGCCACGCTCCGCGAACTCGGTCTCGAGCAGAATACCGTGATCGTTTTTACCAGCGACAACGGCGGTTTCTGGAACGCCACCAGCAACGCCCCGCTCCGCGCCAACAAGGGCGCCTCCTACGAGGGTGGTATCCGCGTGCCGCTCATCGTGAAGTGGCCCGGCGTCGCCCGCCCCGGCCTGGTCAGTGCCGAGCCGGTCACGAGCCCCGATCTCTATCCCACGCTGCTCGCCGCCGCCGGCCAGCCGCTCCGTCCGAGCCAGCATCGCGACGGCCTTGACCTGCGGCCCATCCTCACCGGCTCTGGCGCGCTCGGCCGCTCCGCACTTTTCTGGCATTTCCCGCATTACAACGAGCACCCGTCCAGCGTGCCGTCGTCCGTGATTCGCAGGGGCCCGTGGAAACTCATCGAGACCTACGATCCCGAGGGCTTGGAGCTCTTCAATCTCACCGACGACCTCTCGGAGAAAAACAACCTCGTCTCCGCCCAGCCGACTATGGCTGCTGAACTTCGCAGCGAACTCGCCGCGTGGCGCACCGCCGTTGGCGCCCAGATGATGGAGCCCAACCCCGATTACGATCCCTCCGTGCAGCGCCGCGAGAAGGGTGCAAAAAAGAAATAGGCCGCTAATGAAAGCTAAACGCCGTTCCGGTTCCGTCCTTACCTGTCTCACGCTGGCACTGGCCGCCACGATGATCGCCCCAGCCGCGTCCGCGTCCACCAAGCCCAACGTCCTCTTCATCGCCGTCGACGACCTCCGCACCTCGCTCGGCGCCTACGGCGATCCGCTCGCGCTCACGCCGAACCTTGACCGGCTCGCGCGCGAGTCCCGCCTGTTTGAGCGCGCCTACACGATGCAGGCAGTCTGCGGGCCCGCGCGCACCGCTATCCTCACCGGCCGCCTGCCCGACCACAACCGCACCTGGCACAACCGTAATCTCTTCCGTGCCACCAACCCCGACACCGTCACACTGCCGCAACTCTTTAAAAACCACGGCTACCACACGCAGGCGATGGGCAAGATCTTCAGCGGCGATGCGCGCGAACTCGATCCCGCGTCTTGGTCCGTCCCTGAGATCCTCAGGCAGGAAGGCTGGAGAAATTACGCGCTCCCGCGCGGCGATGCCCCGGGCAAGCAGGCACCGTATGAAGCCGCCGACGTGCCAGACGATGGGTACGACGACGGCAAGCTCGCGAGTCTCGCGGTGACGACGCTCGAGTCGCTGAAGGGTGGGGGACAGCCCTTCTTCCTCGCGGTCGGCTTCTTCAAGCCGCATCTGCCGTTCAATGCCCCGAAAAAATATTGGGATCACCACGATCCGAAGAAATTTGACCTGCCGGGCGAACCCGAGCGCGTTCAGGGGGCGCCTGCGCCCGCATATCACACGCACCGCGAACTCGGCGGCTACGCCGGCATGCCAGCAGACGAGCGGCTCGACGCCGCGCAGACCCGAGTGCTGCGTCACGGCTATTACGCATGTGTGAGCTACGCCGACGCCCAGATCGGTCGGGTGCTCGACGCCCTCCGCCGCCTCGAGCTCGATCGCAACACCATCGTCGTCCTCTGGGGCGACCATGGCTTTGCGCTCGGAGACGCCGGCCGCTGGTGTAAGGGCACCAACTGGGACCTCGATACCCGCGTCCCTCTTATGATCCGCACGCCGGGCCTCGCCCAGCCCGGTCGGGCCGCGTCCGGCATTGTCGAATACGTCGACGTCTATCCCACGCTGGCCGAGCTCGCCGACCTGTCTGCGCCCGCCTACCTCTCAGGCCGCAGCCTCGTGCCGCTGCTCCGAGATGCCACCGCCCCCGGTCGCGACTTCGCGTTGAGCCAATTCTCCCGCCCGTTCAACGCCGGCTCGCCGGAGTCGATGGGCTACTCGATCCGCACGGCCACGCAGCGCTACACCCGCTGGGTGAAGTGGCCCTCGCGCGAGACGTTTGCCGAGGAGCTCTACGACTACACGCAACCAGCCAGCGCGGAACCCCGTTGGACGGCCTTCGTTGAACGCCGCAACCTGATCGACGATTCCGCCACGGCCGCCGCCCGCGACCGTTTACGCAGCGCGATGGACCACGTGCTGCGCGAACGCTCCGTGGTCGCCCCGGAGCGCCCGGCAAGCGGCGACGACGCGGCGAAAACCAAGCGAAAGAAGAAGCGCGAATGAAGACCGCACTCTGCGTCTTCTTCTTCGCGCTGCCGTGGGTCGGCGCACTCGCCGCGCCGTTCTTTGAGACGGTCGATGTCTTTGAGGAAAAGCAGGCCGGCTTCGTCTCCTACCGCATTCCCGGGATCGTCGTCACTGCGAAGGGTACCGTGCTCGCCTACGCCGAGGCGCGGAAATTCACTTCAGCTGACCGCGGGGAGATCGAGATCCACCTGCGCCGCAGCACCGACGGCGGCCGCACTTGGAGCCCCCAGCAGCAGATCGCCCATGTCGGGCCGCGCCTCCCGCGCAATCCACATATGCCGGACGACAAGAAAAAGAAGGACATGGGCGGCCCAGAGCAGCAGACCGTAAACAACCCCATGTTGATCGCCGCCCGCGACGGCGCCGTGCACTTTGTTTACTGCGTCGAATACATGCGCGCCTTCTACGCGCGCAGCGACGACGACGGGCTCACGTGGTCCGCTCCCGCGGAAATCACCGCCACGTTCGACCGCTTCCGCTCCGAGATCGCCTGGCAGGCCATCGCCACGGGCCCCGGCCATGGCATCGAGCTGCGCGGCGGCCGCCTGATCGTGCCGGTGTGGCTGGCGACCTACGAAAAGACTGCGCCGCAACGCAAGGGATGCTCCGTGGTCTTCAGCGATGATCGGGGCGCCACGTGGCAGCGCGGCGACATGGCCATGACGATCGGCGGAGAGTCGAGCGTGGCCGAGCTTTCCGACGGCCGGGTGGTGCTCAGCTCGCGGAACACCGACAAACGCAATCGCCGCGCCGTGGTGTATAGCCGCGATGGCGCGACAGGTTGGACGAAGCCCGATTTCATCGAGGAACTGCTCGAACCTGGCTGCATGGCCGGTCTGGTCAGCCACCCTGGTCAGCCAGGGAAGAACCAGCCGCTGTTGCTGCACTCCAGCCCGCACACTACGAAGCGCGAGCATCGCGAACGGAAAAATGTGTCAATCCACGTCAGCCGCGACGACGGCCGCACCTGGCCCGTGCGTCAGCTCCTGCAGGCGGGACCCAGCGCCTACAGCGATCTCGCGGTGCTGCCCGATGGCACCGTTCTCTGCCTCTACGAAAACGGCAAACCCGGCGAGACCCGCCGCAACGGCGACTGGGCCTACGCCCGCCTCACGCTCGCCCGCTTCAACCTCGAGTGGCTGCAAGCCTCACCCTGAAGCGCTTCGTTTCCCTATCCCTCCCACTATGAAATCCCCGCTTGGTCTGACCTTCCTCCTGCGGTTCGTCTGCTCCGACTTCCGTGCCCTGGCCCCCGCCGGCGAGGACGCCAGCCGCACCTTCAACCTCGACGGCGCTCCGTTTGCGTTCGGCGTCCAGGGCCAGTTCTAGACTCGACCACCTTCCCATCTGATCGCCCCATGAATCCCCACCGCACCATTCCCATCCCCGCGTGCGTCGCCCTGACGCTTTGCGTGGCCGTATCCGCCGCTGCCCAGACCGCTCCGACCTCCATCGCCTCACGCCCTGCCACACCTGGCGAGGCTGTGCAGCTCTCCGCCTTCGAGGTCTCCACCTCCAAGGACATCGGATACCAGTCCTCCAACTCCGCCGAGGTCACGCGTATGAACACGGCCATCGTCGACATTCCGATGAACGTCACCGTGTTCAACCAGCAGTTCATGGAGGACATCCTGGCGCGCGACACGACCGACGTGCTCGATTACGAGGCGTCGGTCCGCAAGACCACGGAAAACGACGGCTTTCTGGCCCGCGGTGTCGGCAGCGTCTCGGCGAATTTCCTCAACGGGTTCGCGCAGCCCGCCGGCTTCGGCTCGCAGTCCGTCGCGAACATCGAGCGCGTCGAGGTCATCAAGGGTCCCGCCGCCGTCCTCTACGGCCAAGGCGGCTATGGTGCCACCATCAACCGCGTAACCAAGCGCCCGCTCTCCCGCCCTCAGTCCACCCTCCGCACGTCGGTCGGCCCGCAGGACTCCTACCGCATCGCCTACGACACCACCGGCCCGGTGCCGCTCTTTGGCGGCAAGCGCCTGCTCTACCGGCTCAATGTCGAGTGGGACGACGCCGAGGTCTACCGCGGCACGCCCAACCAACGCTTCAACCTCTCGCCCGTGCTCACTTGGAACTTCTCCGACCGCACCCAGTTCGTGCTCGAATACACCCGCGACCGCCATGTGCGGCCGGGCGGTTGGGCGTTTCCGATGATGGCGCGCGACTACGACGGCATCGCGAGCGGCTACGGCGTCTATCACGCGTTCGGCGACCGCGACTACAACCACACCTGGCCCGGTGACATCCGCCAGAACACCCGCCAGATCGCCTCTGTCGACCTCCGCCACGTCTTCAATCGCGACTGGCAGTTCCGCTCGCAGTTTCAATATAGCGACCGAGACCAGCACCAGATCGAGACGCAGCCTTGGATCGAGTCGCTCACCATCCTGCGCGATGCCGTGCTTACGCCCCGCTCGTGGCGCGACGTGCCGCGCGGCACGGAAAATTTCCGTACCCGCAACGAATTCGCTGCGAAATTTCGCACCGGCCCCGCCCGTCATCAGGTTCTCGCCGGCCACGCCTGGGATCTCCAATACGACGATAACAAGACCTCCCGCTCCGTGAACAACTACGGCGGGCTCGCGGCCGGTTCCGCCGCGCTCGAGGGCAGCGGCTTCAACACCACAAGCGGCGTCATCTTCAACCGCTTCCCCAATGTCACGCTCGCGCAATTCGTCGCCAACCCGAAGCTCGCCGGCTTCAACCCGAATCTCCTGCTTCCCGTCAACGTCTTCGCCCCCGCCAACTCGCCGGCCGTGCCCCCGTCCGCCCAGCGCCCGCCGCTCTATCTCGATACCTGGACCCGCAACAAAATCGGCAACCGCGAGCTCTACCTCAACGACCTCGTTTCGTTCGCCGAGGAGCGCTTGTTTCTTCAGCTCGGCGTCCGCCGCACCTCGACCGATCGCGCCAACCTAAACCGCGTGACCGGCACGTTCCCCAACCGTCGGCTCAATCCCGCTGCCGTCAAGGCGATCGCTTCCGCCGACTCGACGACGCACAGCGTCGGCGTGGTCTACCACGTCACAGCCGACAAGACCTGGACGCTCTACGCGAATGCCAACAGTTCCTTCACCCCCGAGTTTCGCACCCAGGCCGACGGCTCTGGGCTCGATCCGGAGGAGGGTAACCAGCTTGAGGCCGGCATGAAGTTCAGCCTGCGCGGTGGGCGACTGCAGGGCCTCGTGAGTGCCTTCGACATCCGCCAAGAAAACGTTTCGGAGGCCGATCCGGCCAACCCCGGTTACTTCCGCCAAGTGCAGGGCATCCGCAGCACCGGCCTCGAGTTGAACCTAAATCTCCGCCTCGGCGACCGCTGGCGTGCCTTCGGCAGTTACACTTACCTCGATGCCCGGGATGTGCGCACCGGTCTCTCGCAGCCGCGGCAGGCAAAGGACTCGTTCACCGTGTTCAACCGCTACACCTTCGACTCCGGCGCGCTCAAAGGTGCGTTCGCGAGCCTCGGCACGATTTACGTCGGCCCGCGCGACAGCGACCGCGGCGCCAATCCGCGCAACGAGCCCACTTGGATCGCGCCCGCGTTCTGGCGCTTCGATGTCATCGCCGGTTACAAGGTGCCCGCCGCCCGCGGCAGCCGCTTCCGCTACGATGTCGCGCTGAAAGTGAAGAACGCGCTGAACAACAACCGCATGTTCTTCGTGATCACCCAAGATCGCTTCACGCCCGACGCCGGCCGCGAAGTTGAACTCAATCTCACCACCCGGTTCTAGATCCCAATCCCATGAAATCCCATCCGTTCGCCCTCCTCGGCGGCATCGTTGCTTTCGGCCTCGCCGATCTTTACGCCCAGACCGCTCCGACCGCTACTACTCCACGCCAGCAACCCGGGGAAGAAACCGTGCGGTTGTCGGCTTTTGAAGTGAAAGGCACCGCCGGCACAGGTTATCGCACCAGCAACTCCGTGACCGGCACCAAGAGCATGCGATCTCTGCTCGATATCCCCGCCAACGTGGCGATCGTCACGCGCGATTTCATCGACGACATGATCTCAAGACAATCGATCGGCGACATTTTGAAATATGCCGTCGCCGGCTCGCCACCCTCGACCAATCGCAATAACTTTCTCCAGATACGTGGCCAACGTTTTGAGGCACCGTGGCAGGATGGTATTCGGGTGAGCAATTCGCCCAATGAACTCTCGGCGATCGACAGCATTGAGGTTCTCAAAGGGGTGAATTCTGTGCTTTACGGCACCCGCGTCCCGGCGGGCGGTCTCGTGAACCGCATCACAAAGAAGCCGCAAATTGTGGCGCAGCACTCGCTCAAGTTTCAATACGGCAGCTTTGAGTTTAAACGGGTGGAACTCGATTCAACCGGAGCCATTCCCGGGACCGGCGATGCGCTGGCTTATCGGGTCATCGGCGCCCGGCAGGACGACCCTGGTTACCGTGGCCGGCAGGATCAGAAAGCGATCGCCCCGATGCTGCAGTATGCCAAAGGCGGCACCACCTTGCGATTTCAGTATATCTGGTCTGAAACTCTGACCGCTGGAGACTTTCCGGGTGGTATCGCCGACCCGGACGGCAAACCGTTTCTCGGTGCTGGTCGCCGCACCGACTACAAAGCACCGTGGTCTTTCACCCGCAAGGAAACTGGCGTCCAGACGATGACGTGGCTGCAAAAGTTCGGTGACTGGGAGTCTCGTGTCAGTTACATGGCCGAGAGGACTGACCGCGATGACGAGGAACATCGTCGGCAAGGGGCCGTGAACTTTGCCACCGGCCTCGCGGCTCACCGGTATTCTGGGCAGACGGAATTACGCACCTTTGACTCGCTCCAGCAGGATATCGTCGGCCGCTACTCCCTCGGGGGCCTGAACATCGACACCAACCTCGGTTGGTCGCGTAACCGGGAGATTCTAAATCAGGACAGGCAGGATATCGATCTGGCCACGGGCCGCGCTATCGGTGCTTACAGCCGGGCAACGGCGGCCACTCCGGCGCAGGGCTTGCTGAATATCCGCAATCCCAACCTTGCTGCCGTCGCTCTGCCCGGCACCGCCGACCGCATCATCCTTGGCCGCTATGCCGACACACGCACGGTGGTCACCGGCGACAGTATTTTTGCGACGCAGTCGTTCGACGTCGTCCCGAGCCGACTGGCATTAACGCTCGGTGGGAGCTACGCCAGCGAGTCCTCCAGCGTGCACAACCTGCCTGATGCGACCCAGCGCGAGGCCCGGCGGACCGACCAATCCCACGACTGGCTCTACTCGGCTGGCGGAGTGTTTAGTCTCACGCCCAAGGTTAAATTGTTTGCGCAGACCGGAACGACGTTTTCGCCCAACCAAGCCAACGCGGAGACACCCGCTGGCTTACGTCCGCCGCCGGTCACAGGTGAGTCCTACGAGACGGGGCTTAAGTTCAATCTTCTCGAGGATCGGGTCTGGGGCAGTGTTACTCTCTACCAGCTCGATTTGAAGGGGTTCGCCACCTTTAATTCGACGATAAATGCGTTCGTTGTGAGCGACACTTACAATCGCGGCGCCGAGTTCGAACTCTCCGTCGAACCTGTGCGCGGTCTTCAAGTCATTGCCACGGCCTTTACGGCCGACGTAAAAGGACCCGACGGCACTCGTGTAAACCAATCTTACAAACAGGCGTGGAGTCTGTGGTCAAAATACACGCTGTCTTCCGGTCCGCTCAAGGGACTTTATGCGGGGCTCGGTTGTTTCCACCGTGGGACGCTCTTTTATGCCACCGGCGTCAACTCACCCGGTTATACTACTTGGGACGCAACAGCGGGCTATACTGCGCGTCGCTGGTCGCTTTCGGTCTCGGCACGGAATCTGTTAGATGAGCTCTATAACATTGGATCGACCGGCGCGGCCAACATCGATGCCAGTGCGCCCACCACCGTCCAATCAGCGTTCACTTGGCGGTTCTGAGTAGAACCCCTCTAGCGCACTCAACCGTGATGAAATCGTTTTCAGTGAAGGTCGCGTTCTCAAGCGACATTCGCTCAGTCCCCGCAGCGGATTTGAAATTAACGGCTTATAATTTCCCAGTGTCGGTTGATTGTGCGGTGAGGATCTGTGGCTTTAGGCGCGAAGACCCTGCGCGCAGTTTATGATTACTCCTCTTTGTCTCGCCATGGGGGGAGTCGCCTTCGGCGCCCTGAACTACCTCGCACTGGGGGCCTACTTGATCGGCACCTTGTCACTTGGGCTTTGGTTTGCGCGGCGCAACCGCAGCACGACTGATTACTTTTCGGCCGGCCGGCGGATTCCGTGGTGGGTGATGGGCATCAGCATCTCGAACGTCAGTTCGATCTCCTACATGTCGATCCCCGCGAAAGCCTACGCGGAGAACTGGACGATTTTCTGGGTCAACGTGCCGATCGTGCTGCTCGCGCCGGTCGTGATTCTCGTGCTGCTGCCGGTCTTCGCGCGACTGCGCTCCGCCTCAGCTTACGAGTTTTTGGAAACGCGCTTCGGACTCGGCGCCCGGCTCTACGGGGCCACGGCCTTCGTGTTGCTTCAACTCGGCCGGATGGCGCTCGTCATTTATCTGCCCGCCCTCGCGCTCGCCGCCGTCACCGATCTGAATGTCATCGCGTGCATCATGCTCATCGGCGCCGTCAGCGCGCTCTACTCGGTGGTCGGTGGCATCGAAGGTGTGGTCTGGACGGATTTCGCCCAGACGGTGTTTCTCATCGGTGCGGCGCTGCTGAGCTTCGCGCTCATCGTGTGGCGGCTCGACGGTGGTTTCGGCACGTTGGTCCAAGTCGCCTCCGAGCACGACAAGTTCCGCTCGATCCGTTGGTCGGGTGACTACACGACGACCGCGATCTGGGTCGTGCTGCTCGGCAGTCTGTTCAGCCAATTGGTGCCCTACATTTCGGATCAGAGCATGATCCAGCGCTACCAGACGACCACCGATGTCGCTGCGGCCGGTCGCGCGTTGTGGACCAATGCCGGGATCGCACTGATCAACACCTGCCTGCTGCTTGGTGTGGGCACGGCGATGTTTGTCTACTACCGGCAATTCCCCACGCACCTCGACGGCCTGCCGAAGGCCGACGCGATCTTGCCTTTCTTTATCGCGCGCGAACTCCCTCCCGGTGTGGCAGGCCTCGTGGTCGCGGGCATCTTTGCCGCCGCGCAGTCCGCGATTTCGACCAGCCTGAACTCTACCTCGACGGTGATCGTCACCGACTTTTTGCAACGCCTCGGTCCGCCGCGCGACGACGCGTATTGGCTTCGTCGGGCCAAAGTGATCACGGCGATTGCCGGCGTGGTGGCGGTGACCTTGGCCTGTCTGCTCGCCGTAACACCCATGGAGTCGGCCTTTGATTTTTTCCAAAGGCTGCTCGGCCTGACGTCCAGCGGTCTCGCCGGCCTCTTTATCCTCGGGATTTTCACCCGGCGCACCCGCGCGGCGGGCGCGCTGACCGGTGCAGTCACCAGCGCACTCGTGCTCTACATCGTGCAGACTCAGACTAAGGTTCACGTCTATCTCTACGCGCTCACCGGCATCAGCGTGTGTGTGATTGTGGGCTATACCGTGAGCCTGCTGCTGAACGCCGTGCGTCCGCTACCCGCCACCGCGAACCGCTGACGCCGGCACTGCCCCCTAAAATAATTTTCCCTTTATGCACCTCATCCGCTCGCTCCTCCTGATCCTCGCCGCCGTCACTGCGCTCCGCGCCGCGCCGCTGCTGGAGTTCTCCGACGTCTTCCCCGCGAACTCCAACGGTATCGTGCGCCACCGTATCCCCGGTGTCGTCGTCACGCCCAAGGGCACCGTGCTCGCCTACTGCGAAGCGCGTAAAAACAGCAGCTCTGACTGGGGCGAGATCGAGGTCCACCTGCGCCGCTCCACCGATGGTGGCAAGACCTGGGACGCGCCCCGCCAGATCGCCCACCGCGCCGCGCGCCTCGAGGGCAACCCGCGCAAGAAGCAGGGCGGTGAGCGCGAGCAGACCGTCAACAACCCCGTCGCCATCGTCGACCGCACCACCGGCGCGATCGAGTTCCTCTACTGCGTGAACTACGCACGTGCCTTCTCGATGCGCAGCACGGACGACGGCCTCACCTGGAGCGACCCCGTCGATATCACCGCGACGTTTGAACCGTTCCGCCGTCACTACGACTGGAAGGTCATCGCCACCGGCCCGGGCCACGGCCTCCAACTCAAGAGCGGGCGCCTCGTCGTCCCCGTCTGGCTCGCCTACGGTGCCACCGGCGACCACAAACCCTCCGCCTCAGGAACGATTTACAGTGATGACCACGGCAAGACGTGGCGCGCGGGCGACATTGCTTTCCCGAACGCCGGCGAGTTCGGCGATCCCAACGAAACCATGATCACCACGCTCGCCGACGGCCGCGTGATGCTCGTGGCGCGCAATGTCTCCAAGGCCAACCGCAAGCTCGTCAGCATCAGTGCCGACGGCGCCACCGGCTGGAGCACGCCGAAGTTCCACGATCAACTCTGGGAGCCGATCTGCATGGCGAGCATCGTCGCGCATCCGGCTCAGCCCGGCATGCAGATCTATTCCGCGCCCCACACCCTCGGGCGCGACGCCGCCGGCAAGGAGATCCCCGCCGGTCGGGGCAAACGTGAGAATCTATCGATCAAACTCAGCCGCGACGACGGCAAGACGTGGTCCGTGAACAGGACCCTCGACGCCGGCCCCAGCGCTTACTCTGACCTGGCGGTGTTGCCCGACGGCACGGTCCTTTGTCTCTACGAAAAAGGCACCGACATCGTGGCGGCCCGTTTCAATCTCGACTGGCTCACCGGTGCGCCCGCCACGCGTTGATGCCGATTTCCCTGAGGTATCTGAACGACGAATCGTCGATCCTGTCACCGCCGCGGTTTCCGATATTTCCTGCCGAACCACTCCACTGATTTTCTCATCCGCCATGCAAAACCGAATCCGCGGCCTCGTCGCCGCCCCGTTCACGCCCTTCAACGCTGACCGCTCGATCAATCTCGACGTCATCCCAAGCTACGCCCGGCTCCTGAGAGAGAACGGCGTCGGCGCCGCCTTCGTCTGCGGCACGACGGGCGAGGGACTGTCTCTGACGTTGGAAGAACGTCTCGCAGTTTCGGCGAAATGGGCGGAATCAACCGATAAGACTCTGCCGGTGATCGTCCACGTCGGGCACACCTGCCTCGAGGACGCCCGCACGCTCGCGGCGCACGCGGCTCAGATTGGCGCGGCGGCGATCTCGGCCATGGCTCCGATGTTTTTTAAGCCGCGGACGGTCGACGAACTCGTGGATTGGTGCGAAGCGGTGGCGTCGGCGGCTCCGACCCTCCCGTTCTATTATTACAATATTCCCTCGATGACCGGCGTGTCGTTCCCCGTCGCCGATTTCCTTGCCCGTGCCGCCGATCGCATCACCTCCCTCGCCGGCGTCAAATACACGCACGAAGATCTGCCCGACTACCGCGCCTGCGTCGCCGCCGCCGATGGCCGCTACGATATTCTCTTCGGCCGCGACGAACTCTTGCTCGAAGGCTGGAAAGCGGGTGCCCGCGGGGCGGTCGGCAGCACTTACAATTACGCGGCGCCGCTTTATCTGCGGCTCCTGGCGGCGCACCAAAATGGCGACGAGGCGACCGCCCGAAAGTTGCAAGATACCGCGATCAAGATGATCGCGATCTGCAACGGCATCGGCGTCACCCACCTCGCCGCGTCGAAAGCTCTGATGGCGATGCTCGGGGTGGATTGCGGCCCAGTCCGCCTGCCGCTGGTGCAGCCCAGCGCGACGCAGCTCACGACACTTCGCGCGAAGTTGACCGAGATCGGCTTTTTTGAATTCGCCTGTCGGCCAGTTTGAGCGCCGGGCAACGGGCGGATCAGCTGCCGGTGGCGAGAGTCGAGGTCGAGCCGCCGGCGGCAAATTTCGGAAGGAGTAGAGCGGGTGAACGCAGGGAGGTGCTGCGGTTGAGCAGCTGCAAAAGCGAGCCGACGATTTTCTTCGCGAACGAGTGGGGATCGACCCGGTAGCGGGCCGGTTCGGGGACCAGTGACGCCAGAAATGGATCATCGTCGCGTGAGATGAGAGATATATCCTCCGGCACCCGCAGCCCGCGCTGGGCAAGCACACTAGCGGTCGAAAGGTAAGCGTAGGAATTGCTCACCACGAGGGCGGTGGGAGGATTCTTTTGGTCAAAGAGAGTGCGCAGGGCGCGCGCGACGGAATCGACGTCGTCGCGGTGATAAGCGATCACGGCGGTGGCGTCGCGGTGCGGCGACCGACTCACGCCTTCGATAAATCCGCGCTCGCTGTCCACATCGCCGGCGCGCCGGGATTCGCGGTTGAGCAAGGCGAGGCGGCGGTGTCCGGCGCGCAGGAGGATCCCGGCGGCGTGCCGGCAAATCGCGCGGTAATCCAAATCATAGTGGGGTAGCGCGATGTCCGGATAAGTGGAACCGGCGACGAGACACGGGGTGTTTCGCCGGGCAAACCAGCGTTGCATCGCCTCCGAGGAAAGCGTGAGGACCCAAGCGCTGTGCGCGTGCTGGCCGATCAGGCGGTCCAGTGCCCGGGCCGGATTGGTCTGGTAGCATTGACGGCCCTCGTGGATGCGAAGCCGATAGCCTTCTTCGATGAGCAAATCTTTGAGCTCGTCGATCCAGAGTGCGATGAGGGGGCGGAGGTGCCCGATGGGCTCGGGAATGAGAACCCCGACGGTTCTCGTCTGATGCTCGACGATGGCCGGTTTGGCTGTGCCGACCACACGATTACCCAGTCCTCGGACGGGTTCGATCAGACCATCGGCCTTGAGTTGTTCGAGGGCGGCGCGAACGGTGTTGCGGCTCGCCTGCAAAGAGCGACTGAGGACCCGCTCGCTGGGCAACCAGCCGCGCCACGTGCCTTTCTCCAACTCGGCGCGCAGATGTACGGCGAGCTGGCTGGCGACGGTGCGGTGGGGAATCAGCGTCATGGGCGTTACGAGCACGCACGACGGAGCCGGCGACGGCGAAATTATTTTTTGGCCGGATGCTCGGCGACAGGGGCGGACCAGACGCGCGTCGAGCGTACGCCGGGATGCGCTTCGCCGCCTGGCACTACGATCTGTCCGCGCCACGTGGTGAGCGTCGTTGTGACGAGAGAGAACGGCACCTCTCCGGCACGACTCCAGGTGTCGTCGGCAACACGGTAGGCCAGGGTGTCGCGGGGAAATCCCCGATGTTCGGTGGGGGCGAGCGCGACTTGGGCACCGTCATCACCGCCAAAAATCAAGATGCGCCCGTCGATCACGGGAGCTGGGGAGGGCGCGGCAACCGAAACACGCGGAAGGTCCGCGAGGCGTTTCCAGCCGGTTGCCGGGCTATAGCGATACGCGTCGCGCAGCCATTCTCGTGAAGTTTTGCCCAGTCCGGCGGGAACGAGACGGGCCCCGCTGAAGAGAAAGAACGCATCGCCGTGAGCGGCGGCGGTGGCGAGGAAACGTTCCGCACCGGGCCAAGTCGGGAGCTCGCGCCAACCGCTCGCGAGCTGATCGAGGTCGAGGGCGAAGAAAGCATTTTGGGCCGCGGTGGCGTCGGGCCGGTCAAGCCCGCCCGCGACATAGAGGGTGCGTCCGACGAGGGCGCCGGCCGCCATCGCCAGCGGTTTGGGCAAACGAGGCCATACGGTGAACGTGACGGTTTTCCCGTCCCAGCGTGCGAGCCAAACTTCGTCGAAATTGCGGGTAGCATCACCCCCGCCGATCAGGACGAAGCCCTCGGGGATGTTCACCGACACGCCGTAGCCGCCGGCGTGTGGCAGACGTCCGGCGGTGCTCCAGGTGGTCGAGGCGGGCTCGAGCACAAAGAGGCGGTCATACCAGATTTTTGTGCCGCCCTCCCACGGGCGTTTGTCGGGAAAATTGGCTCCGCCGGCGACGATCAGCGCGCCCCCGCTGACGCCGGCGTAGCTGCCGGCAAAGCCCTCGCGGTCAGGCAAGGCCGGGAGTTCGTTCCAACGGAGCGGTGGCGAGGTGGTCATGTCGGGGGCGGATTGGGCGCTGGCGGCAGCGGCGGCCAGACAAAATGCAACGATGCAAAAGGCGACGGACGGGCAACGCATGGGGGTGAATGGGGTTTGTTTGGTTGGTTGAACCGGTTGGGGCAAGTGGGGGGCAGTGGATCTATTATTGAACCGCCGACAAAGTCGATTGTTCGGCGGGCCCCCTGCGGCGCCGCTTGCGCAATTCGCCGATTCGTTTTTAACCGACCGGCAATGCCGATCTACGAGTATTATTGTCCGCAGAACCACACGGTGTACCAGTTCTACGCCAAGACGCTGGCACAGGGAAAAACGGCGCCGAAGTGTCCGGATAACCCGCGATTCAAGCTGCAAAAGATGATGTCGACGTTTGCTGTGACGAGCGGCGGTCGGAGCGATGAAGCCCTGCCGCCCGCGGCTCCGGGCGGTGCCGAAACCGGACCGGAAGATGCACGGATGGAGGCGGCGATGGGCGCGATGGAGAAGGAATTTTCGAACGTGGATGAGAACGACCCTCGGGCGATGGGCCGGATGATGCGGCGAATGGCGGAAATGACCGGGGAGAAAATTGACGGCGAGATGGAAGAAGTGGTGCGGAAGCTGGAAGAGGGCACCGATCCGGAAGCGTTGGAGGAACAGATGGGTGGCGGACCGGAGGGTGAGGCGGACATGGACGGGATGGAACCGGGGCTGGCCGGGATGAAACCCAAGGAGCAGCGCGAGGCGCGGGCTCGGCTCAAGGCGAGGCGCGGGCCGGCGCTGCGTGATCCCAAGCTTTACGATTACGAGTAAGGCGCGTGCGAAAGGATTTGGCGGGCGTCGGCGGCGGATATTTGCTGGTCGGATGGCGAACCACGAACTCCTGAAACGTATCGAAGCAGCCAAGCGTGCGGTGCTGGCGCAAACCGAGCTGTTGCACCGTGAGTTTGGGCGCGCGGAGAGCCGCTGGAAAAGCGACGGCACCCGGGTGACGGCGGTCGACGTGGCGATCTCGGAGAACATTTTTCGCGAGCTGGCGGCGCAATTTTCGGGCGATCAATTTTTCAGCGAGGAATTGGCCGAGACGGACGCGCCGATTCCGGTGACGGCGGAGTTTTCCTGGGTGCTCGATCCGATCGATGGAACCAACAACTTCGCGCTCGGCATCCCGCATTGCGCGATCTCGCTCGGCTTGTGTGTGCGGGGTGAGCCGGTCTACGGCGTCGTCTATGATCTGAGCCGGCGGGTGTTGATGCATGGTGGGCCGGGTTTCGGCATGCACGACGGCGAGCGGGCGGTCACGGTGTTGAACGTAACGCCGCACGCGGAGAGCATCGTCGGATTCCACCGGCCCGGTGATCCGGCGCGGATGCCGGCGGCCAACGCGATTTTGGGACAGTTTAAGATTCGCGGATTGGGGAGCGCTACGTTGCACCTGGCCTACGTGGCGGCGGGGCTGTTCGACGGCTGCGTCGATTTTAACGTGAAGATATGGGACCTCGCGGCGGCGATTCCGCTCGTGCGTGCGGCCGGTGGCGAGGTGACCTTTATCAACGGCGAGCAACTGCCGATGGAATCGTTTAACCTGAAGATGGGCAAAATCGTCTACGTCGCCGGCGGGCCGATCGTGGCGGCGCGGCTGCGGGAATTGGTCGGGTAACGGGCGGCCGTCGGGCTGTGCTTGGAAAACCGAGGCTCCGGGAAGCGAGTAGGGCGCGGCTTGGGCTCCGGAGGTGGGCAAAAAAAGGGGCGGTTCCAATGAACCGCCCGATGAGAGATCAGACCTGGTAGGTCTGGAGCGGAACGGGGTCCAGGATCGTGCTCTTGGGCATCTGTTCCTTGAGCTGTTCCATGAACCAAGCGCGGGCTTCGGGATCGCCGTGGGTGAGGATCACGCTGCGGGCACCGGTCTGGACGACGAATTGCACCAGTTCTTCGCGGTCGGCGTGGCCGCTGAGTTCGAAGCGCTCGACGCGCGCTTTGATCTTGGCCTTCACGTTGGCAGTTTTGAAAAGAAAGGTGTCGCCCGGGGACATCGCAAGGAGTTCGCCTCCGGGTGTGGTGGGGTCGCAATAGCCAACAAAGCCGATGGTGTTCTTCGCGTTTTCGAGCAGCCCGGAAGCGAGGGTGTAGCTAGGCGTGCGTTCGACCAACATGCCGGAGCTGATGATATAGAGGGCGTTCTGGCCGGGGTCTTGGCCGGCGACGAGCTTGCGCGGGGTCGGCTTGATTTTCAGGTCCTTGATGATGCCGCGGTTGAACTGGATGTGTTTGGTCTTACGGCTGATTTCGTCGAAGTAGTCGGCGAGATCCATCCCAAGGCCGGAGGCGAAAATCGGGAATTCGGCGAGTTTACCGAACTTGCGGGCGTCGTGGATGATCGTGAGGACCTCCTGCATGCGCCCCAAGGCAAACACGGGAATCAGAAACGAGCCGCCGCGAGAAATGGTGTCGTTGATGCTGGCAACGAGGCGGATCATCTCTTCAGAGCGACTTTTGCCGACCGGGCGTTCGGTGGTGCCTCGGGTGGTTTCAGTGATGACGGTGTCGAAGTGCCCGGCGGGAAAACGCGCGCCTTTCAGCGTGCGTTGGTCGGTGAAGAGCACGTCGCCGGTAAAAAAGATAGCGCGATGCTTGTGGATGATTTCAATGGCGGCGGCGCCGGCGACGTGGCCCGCGGGGTGAAGGATGATCTCGATCTCGTCTTTGGCGCCGCGAAACATCTTGGCCTGGTTGAAGTTTAAGCCAACCAGACGTTTGCCGATGCGATCGATCTCCTCGTGGGTGAAAAGAGGGTAGTCCGGGATGTTGGCCTCCTCGCGCTGGCGCATCATAACGTTGGCGGAGTTGTGGAGCATCCGCTCGATGAGCATCCGGCTGGAGGTCGTCATCAGCACGGGGGTATTCGGATGGTCACGCATCAGGACCGGCAAGCTTCCGATATGATCCAAGTGGCAGTGGGTGATGATGATGAGGTCGATCGGCTTGTTGCGAGCGAGCGAAAAATCGGGGGTAGCGGCGCGGCCGACTTCCTTGGGATTGAGGCCGCAATCAATCACGATGCGGAGGTCGCCGAGCTCGATGAGCATCGAATTGGAACCGATGCCGCCCTTGCGATTAAGGTCTGTTAACTTCATAAAGGGTCTAACGAATAGGAGAACGACCGGGAGAACGAGAACGAATTTTGACCGGCTCGCAAAAGTCCCGGGTCGTAAAGCCGTTCGGAGCGATCACGCGGCAGGATCGGCCGAGGCTGGTGTGACTAACTCGAACGACGGCAGCAGGACGTGAATCTTGCGCCCTAGTTCGTCGACGCCGTGAAAACTCCCGGTGGCGCGGGCCGAGCCGCCGGTGACGTGATAGCTGTTGTAGGAAAATTGTTCACCAGGGGCGAGGCGGGGCGTTTCGCCGACGATTTTCTCCCCTTCGACGACCAAGTGGGATCCGTCGAAGTGCTCGATCACCCATTTTCGGCCGAGGAGCGTGAGCGTGTGTTCCGATCCGTTGTGAATCGTGACGAAGTAGACGAAAGCGTGCGGTTGATCGGTGGGCAGACTCGCGCCGCCATGGTGGTAGACGAGTTTATCGAGGCGGGCGGTAAGGCCGGAAGGAGTTGAAGAGCAGCTGGACACTTTCTGAACACAACGAGGTAATGGCGCGCTCGCAAGTGTGGTTGGCGTTGCGACACGCAACGGTTCGCTTCGGGCTTGCGGCGTGGAAGCGGGGTGCGCAGAAACGCGGTCCCATGGGAAAATTGGCCCTGCTTTCGGTCAGCGACAAACACGGACTCGTCGAATTCGCCACGGCGTTGGTGCGGGTGCACGGCTATACGTTGCTCTCCACGGGCGGCACGGCGAAGTTGCTCGCGACGGCGGGACTGCCGGTGACCGAGGTCGGACAGCACACCGGATTTCCGGAAATCATGGAAGGCCGGGTGAAGACGTTGCACCCGAAAATCCACGGCGGATTGCTTTGTCGGCGCGACAAATCAGAGCATCTCGCGCAGGCGGTGGAGAACGGAATCGAGCTGATCGATTTGGTGGTGGTGAATCTTTATCCCTTCGAAGCGACCGTGGCGAAGCCGCACGTGGAGTTCGACGAGGCGATCGAAAACATCGATATCGGCGGACCCTCGATGTTGCGGAGTGCCGCGAAGAATCACGCGAGTGTTTCAGTCGTATGCGATCCGGCGGACTATGCAGGTGTGCTCGTGGCGCTTGCGGCGGGGGAGGGGAGCGCGGTGCTCTGCGATCTGCGCCGGAAGCTCGCGTTGAAGGTATTTCAGCGGACCGCGAGCTATGATGCGGCCATTGCTCGATACCTTGAGTCGCAGGCGCTGGAGCCGGATCTGGAAGCGTTGAGCGGTCTGCCGGCGACGCTGTCCCTCTCGTGGAAGAAGGCGCAGAGCCTTCGCTATGGCGAGAATCCGCACCAACGGGCGGCGCTCTACGGCACGTTTAACGACCACTACGAGCAACTGCAGGGTAAGGAACTGAGTTATAACAACATTTTGGACATCACGGCTGCGACCTACCTGATCGGGGAGTTTGAGCGGCCGACGGTAGCGATTCTTAAACATACGAATCCGTGCGGCGTCGCGAGTGCGGACACCCTGAGCGAAGCTTGGGCGAAAGCCTACGCGACGGACCGGCAGGCTCCATTCGGCGGGATCATAATCGTAAACAACACGCTGGAGATTGAACTCGCCAAGCAGATCGCAGAGATCTTCACCGAGGTGATCATCGCGCCGCGATTCAGCCCGGAAGCGCGCGAGATTTTCTCCAAGAAAAAAAACCTGCGGCTCATGATCGCGAAGGAAGGAATGGGGGCGGATGCGTTGCAGGAAATTCGCTCGGTGATCGGCGGCGTGCTGGTGCAGGACCGGGACCGCACGCTCGGCAACGTGCGCGAGTTTAAGGTCGTGACGAAGCGTCAACCGACCACAGAGGAATGGGCGGCGATGATGTTTGGCTGGAAGGTGGGGAAGCACGTGAAGTCGAACTCGATCGTGTATTGTCGGGGGGAGCAGACCTTGGGCGTCGGCGCGGGGCAGATGGCGCGGGTGGACAGTTCACGGATCGCGGTTTGGAAAGCGGGCGAGGCGAAGCTTGATTTGCACGGATCGGTCGTCGCGAGCGAAGCGTTGTTTCCGTTTGCGGACGGATTGATTGCGGCGGCAGAGGCCGGGGCGACCTGTGCCATCCAGCCCGGTGGATCGGTGCGGGACGCGGAGGTGATCGCGGCGGCGGACGATCGCGGCATGGCGATGGTGTTCACGGGCTCGAGACACTTTAAGCACTGAGCGGGCCGATGGCGAAAAACGGAGCTAAAGAAAGCCGTTTTGCGATTGGCGGTCGGGCAAATTTTGCGCCACGTTGGGCCGATGTTCGATCCCGTTGAAAAGCTGAAAGAATTTATCCGTCATCCGTCGGTTTCGGCCGACTCCAAGTTCGGCGAAGGAATGCGCGGCGCGCAAAAATTCGTGGCCGATCTGCTGGGTTCGATGGGCTTCGACGTCGAGGTGGTGCCGACGGAGCTGCATCCGATCATATTGGCTAGCCGCGGGAGCGATCCGAGTTGGCCCCACGTGGTGATCTACGGGCACTACGACGTGCAACCGGCCGATCCGTTGAATCTGTGGACGACGCCGGCGTTCGAGCCGAGCGTTCGCGGCAATCGGATTTATGGGCGTGGGGCGGCGGACAACAAGGGGCCCCTAATCACAAATATTGCGGCGGTCGCGCGCCTGTTGGAGGCCAATCCGAATTTGCCGTTGCGCATCACGTTCCTCATCGAGGGCGAAGAAGAGATGGGCAGTCCGAGTTTTCCAAAGTTTTTGGAACGCTACAAAGATCGCTTGAAGGCAGCGGATTTTGTCTACCTCTCCGACACGGCCTTACCCAATGAGCAACAGGTTGTGCTGACCTGCGGGCTGCGCGGTCTAACGTTGTTTGATGTGCACATCACCGGCGCAAAAGGTGATCTGCACTCCGGATTGCATGGCGGCGTGTTGCGGAACCCGATCCAGGCGCTCGCCGAGATCATCGCGACCCTGCACACGCCCGAGGGAAAAGTGAACGTCCCCGGCTTCTACGACGATGTGCTCGACGTGCATCCTTGGGAGCGCGACGAACTCAAGAAACTCGGCGGGGATGAAAAGGCCTACGCCGAGTTTTTGGGTATCGATACCTTTTACACGACGCCGGGGTTCTCGCCGTTCGAATCCTCGCGCTTCCAGCCGACGCTGGAGTTCAACGGAATCGGCGGTGGATACCAAGGGGAGGGCACCAAAACGGTGATTCCGAGCAAGGCCTTTGCTAAAATCAGTTGCCGGCTCGTGCCCAATCAGCAGCCGGATAAAATCAAGAAATTGGTGATGGATGCGATCCGTGCGCGGACCCCAAAAGGCGTGAAGCTGGAGTTTGTCGATCAGCATAAAGGCGAGGCTTATGTCGTGGTGCCGCCGGGTCGTTCGAATACGCCGAAGGAACAGTCGCCCGTCTTGGCCCGGGCCTTTTTGGCCGCGGACAAGGCGATTGCGGAGATTTGGGGCCGGCCGCCGATTTACCTGCGCGAAGGCGGCAGCGTACCGATCATCGCGGACATCAAGCGGGTGACCGGTTTGGACTCGGTGATGTTTGGTCTCTTCCTCCCCGAGGACAATCTGCACGCGCCCAATGAAAGCTTTAACTTGGATGTGATGAAGAAGGGGATCGCGACGACCGAACGCATGTTGGGAGCTTTGGCGGCGGGAAAGTAGCCCACAAGGCGCTCACCGTTCATGAAATTCGCGTGCTCATCAGCACGCGGGCAGAAAAAAACCCCGGCGGACGCCGGGGTTTTTTGTGGGCGGAATCGACCGAAATTATTTCTGTTTGATGATGACCAACTCTACGCGGCGATCCTTTTTCATGTCTTCGTCGGTGCCGCCTTTTTTCGCTTCCTCGCTGCCCTTCGAGAGGGTCTCGAGTTTATCCACGGAGACTTGGATAGTCCCGAGGTATTTTTTGGCCGCGTTGGCGCGGCGATCACCCAAGCCGAGATTGTATTCCGAGGTCCCGCGCCAGTCGGCATGACCCTCGAGGAGGAGGCGTTGGCCTGGATTCTTTTCGAGGTGGTCCTTGGCGGCTTGGAGTTTTGCGCGCTCCTCGGGTCTTGAGATATCGGAGCGATCAAATTCGAAATAAACTGCACCGAGCAGGCCGCGGATGGTGACGCCGTCGTCGATCACGCCATCGGCAAGACGTGACTGCAGGCCGGTGTTGAGATCGGCGGTCGTCGCGATATCGGAGGGATTGATACTGCCGCCCGTGTTAGGGCCAAGGACCGTGGTGCTTGGGTCTGGCCTGACGGGTTTCTTGGCGCACCCGCTCAAAAGGACGGCGGCGCTGAGGGCGAGGAAGAGGAGCGGCTTCGAAACAAGTTTCATGGTCGAATTGAGATAAGAGATTAGGTGGAAGCTAATGGGCCAATAGATTCGTGCAGCAAGAAATTTAGACGGGTTTCTTCTGCTCGCTGATTCCGACCTCCAGAGCATAGCGCGTAACGCTCGCGACGTCGTGGAGGTTGAGCTTCTGCATCAGGTTGGTGCGGTGGTTGCCCACGGTCTTGGCGCTGATCCCAAGTTTCGCCGCGATTTCCCGGGTGCTGTGGCTTTCGGCTACAAGCTGGAGGATCTCACGTTCACGGTTAGTGAGGAAATCGGGCGCATTGTTCACTGGAGCCGTCGGATTGGCGACGACGTTGCGCATGAGCGCCGCGACTGCGGGGCCGAAAAAGGTTCCGCCCTTGGCCACAGTCTCGAGGCCTTTTTTAAACTCGAATAGTCCGGCCGTTTTCTCGACGAAGCCATGCGCCCCGGCTTCCAGCATGTCGCGAACCAGAACCGGATTCTCGTGGCCGGAAAAAACTAGAACGCGGGCTTGGGGCAATTTCTTTGAAACGCGCCGCAAAATATCGACGCCGTTAAGGCCCGGGAGCTTGGCATCGAGAACGATGAGGTCGGGCTGGGTGTCGAGAATCAGTTGAACCGCTGTTTGACCATCGCCAGTTTCGCCGATGAGTTGGTAATTAGGATCCGAGCGAAGAATCTCCACCAGCATTTCGCGAATGGCGGTCTGATCTTCAACAATGACAAGGCGCTTCATTTGAATGGTTTTAGTCCGTCCGCGCCGAATTCCGGCGTTTTCCAGGTGGTGGGCTGGCCGGGATTCGAACCCGGAACCAACAACTTAAAAGGATGCTGCTCTACCGTTGAGCTACCAGCCCAAAACCTATGGAACTGCGGAAAATGGGTTTTGCCCGACGCGCTTGGCAAGGAATTTCTCCTCTGATTTACCGGAGCTGTTGACCGTGTCTGAATGAGCGCGTATCTCACTGGAATTCCACCGAAAATCTTGGGAACAATTGAAAAATATACCCATCAGAGTGAGGCAGAACGTATGTCCTCAAAAGCCCAAGAAGTAGCCTTAGATCACGCCCTCGTGCTTCGCTTCAAAAACGGTGACCAAGCGGCGTTCGACGAAATGGTTTCCCGTTACTGGGATCGGATTTATTCGATGGTGCACCAGTTGCTGCGCAATCAGCAGGACGCCGAGGAAGTCACTCAGGACGCATTCATCCGGGCGCATCGCGGGCTGGTGAATTTCCGTGGCGATTCCGCGTTCTCTACTTGGCTTTACCAGATTGCGACGAATTTGGCCCGGAACCGTTACTGGTATTGGTGGCGGCGGAAACGCGATAAATCGGTGTCGTTTGACGCTCCTGTGAGCTCAGAGAACGACACGACCTTGGCTGACATCATCCCAGCCGAAGTTGAGTCGCCGGATGACATCACGGTAACATCGGAGTTTGTGGCCCGGATTGGCAAAGGCATGGATCGTCTTAGTGCCAAACACCGGGAAATTCTAACGATGAGAAACATTCAAAATCTCAGTTACGAAGAGATCGCTGCGATCTTGCATATTTCTGTGGGGACCGTGAAAAGCCGCATCGCCCGGGCTCGAGAGAGCCTTCGGTCCAAACTCGGGGAAGATTTCAAATGAAAGATTCGGAATTTATCGAACTGCTCAACCTCTACCTCGACCACGAAATCAGTGCGGTTGACGCCAAGCGGCTCGAGGTGGAGGTGCAAAGCAGCCCAAGCCGCTATCGGGTCTACCGTGAGTATTGTCAGATGCAAAAGGCCTGTGTGGTCTGGGCGGAGAAGGCGGCTTTAGATCTGCCCGTTGATGCAAAGATCATTACTTTCCCGTCGCCGAAAACATCGTGGGGATTTGGGACTTATGCTGCTGGAGTTTGCGCGGTAGCGGCCTGTCTTGCCTTGGTCTTTGTGGTCCAAGGGGGCAGGGGCTCAGCCTCGACCGCGCTCAAACCGATCGACCCGACTTTGATCGCCAGTGTTGAGATTCTGGCGCCGATGGGGAGCGATGACGAGACGCGGAGTTTGGTCCCGTCCCTGTTGTCATTGAGCCCGCGCGCGCCTGAGTTTCAGCCGGTGGTCGTTGTCCGCAACTTGGCGCTCACCCGCCAGCAACGTGAGGCGGGGGCGCTTGCGACTCCCGACGCCCGATTTGAATGGATGAACCGGGTGCAACCGGTGGCGCTTAATCGTGCTGCCACAGCCGATTTGGTGTTTGAAACCCAAACCGCACGGCAACCGGACCAACGTTCTTTTCGTGGCCGTCGTTTGATCGATGCCCAAGTCGAGCAGGCAGCGTTTCAATTCCAACGTTGAGTCGTAGGCGGCGGGCCCGCCACCGCCTTCACCTCGGCGAAGCTGTCGCTACGCGAGGGCTTTCTTGATGAGCGCCTCCGTGGTGGCTTTGGCCCCAAGGCTAAGCGCGGCTTGGCGCACGGCAGCGTCGGCGTCGGCGGCTTTGTAACCCAAGGCCAACAACGCAGCGATCGCATCGCGTTGGGCACTTGCTGCCGGTTGGACGCTGGTCGAATCCGTGGCCCCGAAAGCGGGTTGTCCAAGCGGGCCGGAGCCGACCTTCGATTTAAGCTCCACGACCAAGCGTTCGGCGGTTTTTTTTCCGATCCCGGGGCACTTCGAGAGCATGCCGATATCGCCGCTCCGGATCGCGCTCTCGAGCAGTTCGACGGAAAGCCGGCTCATGATGGTGAGCGCGCTTTTGGGGCCGATGCCCGTCACGTGCTCGATCATGAGGCGAAAAAAGTCGCGGTCGGTGGTGGTGGCGAACCCGTAGAGCGTTTGGGCGTCTTCGCGGTAGATAACGTGGGTGTGGAGCTTGACGACGGTGCCGGCTGCCGGGAGGCGCTCTGCGGTGGTAACCGGTATGTTCACTTCATAACCAAAACCGTTAAGTTCGATGATCGCGTGCAACGGCGTCGCCGACGTGAGCAGGCCTTGGATGGAGGTGATCATCTTGATTGGCGCGAGCGGCGGCTGATGCGTGGAAGCCTACTTAAGGCCGAGTACATCCTGCATGTCGTAAACTCCGGCGGGTTGATGCACCACCCATTGGGCGGCTCGCAGCGCACCTCGGGCGAAAATACCTCGATCGCTCGCTTTGTGGGTCAGTTCAATTCGTTCGCCCAGGGCCGCGAACATGACGGTATGATCCCCTACAACATCGCCGCCTCGCAGGGCGTGGATCCCGACTTCGCCAGCTGTCCTCTCGCCGGTGATTCCCTCGCGGCCGTGTCGTAAGGCGGAGGCGTCGAGTTTTCTTTCTTCCAAGATGATTTCGAGCAGGCGTGCGGCCGTGCCGCTGGGGGCATCTTTTTTGAAGCGGTGGTGCATCTCAACTACCTCGGCGTCGTAATCGGATCCAAGAACGGCGGACGCCCGACGGGTGAGGGCAAACAGGAGGTTTACTCCGACGGAGAAATTTCCCGCCCAGACGCACGGCACCTTTCCGGCGATTTTCATCAAGTGGGCTTTCTCCTCTGCGGAGTGGCCGGTGGTGCCAATGACGATGGGCTTGCGGTGCGCGACCGCCTGATCGAGCAGAGCTGGAGTTGCCCGGTGCGAGCTGAAGTCGATGATAACGTCGGTTGTGGGCAGGTGGGGCGCGACGTCGTCGCCCGCGTCGAGCGCGGCGCCGATGGAGAGACCGAGTTCGCCGGTGGCCCGGGCGATGGCCTCGCCCATGCGACCTTTGGCACCATTTAGCAGAATTGAAAGGGGCATGGCTTTGAGATGTCTAGCGGTCCAAGCCGGCCAAAACGGCGGTCAAGGCCTGAGCGCTCGTTGCGCTGATTTCGGTCAACGGCAGCCTCACTTCGGCGGAGGCAATGATGCCCGCACGGACGAGCGCGAACTTGATTGGGCTCGGATTTGATTCGATGAAGATAGCCTTGAACATCGGGTAAAGGCGTTGGTGGGCCTTGCGGGCGCGGGTAAAGTCACCGGCCAACGCGAGCTTCACCATTTGGGTGATCTCGCGAACGTAGAGATTTGAACCGACGCTGATCACGCCCTCGGCGCCCACGGCCATGAAGGGCAGAGTGAGAGAGTCGTCGCCGCTTAGGACCGTGATATCCGCGCCGAGCGCCTGCTTGAGTTGATCGACGCGATCGACACTGCCACCGGCTTCCTTGATCCAGCGCACGTGCTTGTATTTTTTTCGGAGCCTTTCCACGACGGGAATTCCGATTTCGATGCCGCAGCGTCCCGGGATCGAATAAAGGATGATCGGCCGATCGGTGGAGTCGGCGACGGCGCAAAAATGGCGAAAGAGACCCTCTGGGCCGGGTTTGTTATAATAGGGTGCGACCACCAGCATCGCATCGGCTCCGGCCTCGTGGGAAAGACGCGTGAGTTCCACCGCCTCATGGGTGGAATTTGAGCCTGTGCCGGCAATGACCGGGACCCGGCCGCGGGCGGCCTCAACGGTGGCTCGGATGATCGCAATATGCTCCTCGTGCGTGACCGTCGGTGACTCTCCGGTTGTGCCGACCGGAACCAGACCATCGATCCCGCCGCGAATCTGGTGCTCGACCAGTTTCTTGAGATCCGCGAAGGAGACCTGGCCTTTGGTGAAAGGCGTGACAAGCGCGGTGATCGTGCCGGTGAGCAAGCGTGGTTTCATGGAGTAAAAGTGGGTCGGGAGCAAAGTTGCCTTGCTGGAGACAGCAGGACGATTTAGGGATTGCGAACGCTTTTTTTGACCATGCCCGAGATCACGCTGCACACCGAAATTTTCAACGATCTGCTTCGACTCGCGGTTGAAAGCGGTGCGAGCGATATCGTCATCAAGTCGAATAAACCCGGCTATGTCCGGCTTTCGGGCCGGCTAAAGCCCGTAGATATGGACCCGATCAGTTGTCCCGAGGCGCGGGCGTTCGTCGATGAGCACGTGCCCAAGGTCTTCCGCAAAAAATGGGAGGAGGATGGACAGGTGGACTTTGCCTATTCGGCCGAGGAAATCGGTCGCTTTCGGGTCAATGCATTCCACCAACGCGGGTTGGTCAGTATCGTGATGCGACACATCAAAAACCGGGTTCCGGCGTTTGAAGACTTGGGGCTGCAAATCGAGCCGTTGTTGAAACTGGCCCAAGCGAAGGATGGCATTTTGTTGGTTTGCGGGGCCACCGGCTCCGGCAAAAGTTCGACGATGGCGGCGATGTTGAATTGGATCAACCTGAACTTGGATAAGCACATCGTCACGATCGAGGATCCGATCGAATACACGTTCCACGACGAAAAATCGTTGTTTCAGCAACGCGAAATCGGTCTGGACGTGCCAAGTTTCGAATTGGCGATAAAGTCGGTGCTGCGCCAAAATCCCGATATCATCCTGATCGGCGAGATGCGCGACAAAGAGACCTTCGAGACGGCCATCAGCGCCGCCGAAACCGGGCATTTGGTTTTTTCCACGATGCACGCGGCGACCGTGGCGCAGAGCTTGACCCGCCTGTTCGAATTCTTCCCGCCGGATCAGCAGCTCCAAGCACGGCGTCAGATCGCCGGATCGCTCCGGGGCTTTATATGCCAGAAGCTGATCCCGACCATCGACGGCAACGGCCGGGTGCCGGCCAACGAAGTTTTGAATGCCGATGCTACCATACGAAATCTCATTTTGGAGGGCCAGTTTGAGAAGATTCAGGGCCTCCTCGAGGGCAGCGCCGATTCGAACAGCTATTCGTTCAACAAGGACATCTATCGTCTGATCAAGGCCGGTAAGATCAGCAAAGCTGAGGGCCTGCGCTTTTCTCCGAATCCGCAAGCGCTCGAAATGAATCTCAAGGGTATCTTCATCAAGAGTTGAGCCCAAGGCTCCCCCGCGGAAACGCGCAACTCCTGGTTTTTTGATCGCGGTGGCGTGGAGCGCTCGGCTCGTTCGCGGTGACGGACCCGGCCGCCGGTCGGCGGATCGCCCGGAGTAGGGGACGATGGCAGACGCAATGAAGCCCTTCGAATCGCTCCAACGGAATCGCGTCGGGAGTGAGCGCAGTCTCGACCGGCCGAAGTTAACGACGCCGGAGCTCAACCTCGCCGGGCCATCTGCGGCGACTTAGCCGAAAAAGAGATCCGCGGAAAAGAACCCAAAAGTTGGTTGTTCGACTGAGCCGGGCTCATGCAGTTGAAGACGTAGTCGCCAAAAGGCGCACCGTTTGGCGTCGTTGATGGTGTGAAACATATAACGAGCAAGGCCGTCGACAAGACGGCGAACCAAACGGTGCGGCTGGAT
>JBIKWB010000061.1:0-13057 GCA_044356555.1 Opitutaceae bacterium
ACTCAACGCTCAAGGCCGTCACGGCGGCGACGCTCTCGAACTCACCGCCCTTAGCCTGAACGTGAATCGCAACGGCAACGAATTGCTCGCCGCCGTCGAGACGTTGCAAGCGATCTCCCTTGATCTCGCAAAGACCCAGGCCGCCGTACCGGATGCCAATCGGGCCGCAGCCCGCGTGCAGTGGGGCACGATCCCGCTGGCGTGGGCGGAGCCCTACGTCGCCCAAGCCAAACTCTCCGGCCAATTGGTCGCCGGTGCCGTCGAGATCACGCTGCAAGGTATCGACGCCTACGCGGTGAAGGCTCTCGAGGGAATCGCCCTGCGCAACGCGACCGTCGCCCTCGATGGCCAAGAATTTCTCCGCGGGGCCGATTTTTCCACCGATCTGAGCGCCACTTGGAAAGCCGGCACCGCGTCCGCCGACATCAAACGCCTGGATCTCAAGCAAGGATCGACCTCATTGCTCGCAGTCTCGATTTCGGGCGAGGTCACTCCGGGAAAGACACTCCGCGCCAAGGGCCGGGGCCAAGTTGACGCCGACTTTGCTGCGCTCGCCAAACAGCCCGCACTCGCCGCCCAACTGCCCCTGCTGCGCGGTGCCCTTACCGCAAAGTTCGACGTCACCATGGCCGACGGGGTACAGGCTAAAATCAACCTTCTCGCCAAAGACCTCGTCGCCCGCGAAGGCGCCTTGGCCCTCGGCACCATCGAACTCGCCGTCGATACCGCGCTCGACCCCAACAACGCGGGCACCGTGCGCGTCCCGCTCGTCGTCACCAAATCGGGACGGCGCTCCGACCTGCTCATCGATGGCAAAGTCGGCCTCAAACCCGGAGCGGTGTCCTTCGACGGACGCATCACCGGCGATCAGCTTTTCGCCGACGATCTCCAAGCGTTCGCCGCGCTCAGCGCCCCGCCGCCCGCAACTCCCGCCCCGAAACCTCCTGCAGCCGCTCCGGTTCCCGCGCCGCGCCCTCCGGTCGCCGCGACCGCGCCCAAGCTCGTCGGTCCGGTCAAAGATCTCGCCCCGGTGTGGGCCGGATTCTCCGGGCGGATAGATTTGAATGTGAAGTCGGTGAAGCAGGGCGCCGGGGTGACGTTGAGCGACCTCCGCGGCGCGCTCGCAGCGAGCCCCGAACGGCTCACGGTCGAAAACCTCTCCGGCTCGCTCAACGGCAATCCCTTCAAGGTCGCCTCCCTTCTCACCTTCGACGTCAAGCTGCCCCGCCCCTACGCATTGACCGGCTCCGTCGATGTCCCCGGCTTCGATGTCGGAGCCTTCCTGCGCAAGGCCGACCCCGCCACGCCGCCCCCGCTGGAAACGACGTTTACCGTCGCGAGCAAGTTCAACGGCACCGCCGCGAACCTGGGCGAATTCGCCGACCGGCTCATGGGACAATTTGAGTTCAAAGGATCGAAAGGCGTTTTGCGCGCGCTGAATCGGAAAGCGCAAACGACCTCCGCAGTGACCGGAATCCTCGGACTCGCCGCCGGCTTGGCCGGACAGCAGGGACTCGCCCAAGGCTTGGTCGGCGCGTCCGAGCTGGCCGGGTTACTGAAGGACATGCCCTTCGACGGAATCACCATCCAGGTCGAGCGCGGCGCCGATGCCGCCATCGTGGTGAAATCACTCGAGGTCATCTCACCGTTGATGCGACTCACTGGCAAGGGCCGGGTGGCTGCCAAGCCGGGCGAAGCCTTCGAAGCCAGCCCACTCTCACTCCAACTCCAACTTGCCGCCAAGGATCAGCTCGCCAACGGCCTGAACCGAGCGCGGCAACTCAGCGGCAAGACGGACGACAAAGGCTATTATTTGATGGCCACCCCGTTCACCTTGGCCGGCACGGTCGGCAAACCCGATTCGTCGGATTTCTGGAAAAATCTCACGCTCAACACCGCCGCCGGCGCTCTTCGCTAAGTGCGCGGGGGGCGGGGCGCGCTCCCGCACGTTCTGCGAAGCCCGGCCTATCTCTTCCCCTTGCGCGATTTCGGCCGTTCGCGGCTGGAGTTTACCCCGATCCGACATGCGCTGCAGCGCACGTCGGCGGCCCACTCGACCAACCTCACGGAAGCCACGGAAATTTACGCGCGTCCGGCTTTCGTTTCTCGCGCTGCGCCGAGTGAAATTCCTTCGCCTCGTCGCTCATGTAATAAAGCAGCGTCGCATTGCCGGCGAGTTCCTGGATACCGGCTTGGCCATCGAGCTCCGCGTTGAACGCACTCTTGAGCAACCGGATCGCCAGCGGGCTGTGACCGAGGATTTCCTTCGCCCATTTCACGCCTTCGGCCTCAAGCTGCGCGACCGGCACCACCGTGTTGACCAGCCCCATTTCCAACGCCTGCTTCGCGTCATACTGGCGGCAGAGATACCAAATCTCACGGGCCTTCTTTTGCCCGACGATACGCGCCAGATAACTGGAACCGAACCCGCCGTCGAAACTGCCCATCCGCGGACCGACTTGGCCGAAGATGCCGTTGTCCGCCGCGATCGTGAGGTCGCACACGAGATGCAGCACGTGTCCACCGCCGATGGCGTAACCCGCCACAAGCGCGATCACGACCTTCGGCATCGAGCGGATGAGTTTTTGCAAATCGAGCACGTTGAGCCGGGGCACGCCGTCGCCGCCGATATAGCCCGCATGACCGCGCACGCTTTGGTCGCCGCCGGCGCAAAACGCATACTTGCCGTCGGTGTGCGGACCCGCGCCGGTGAGGAGCACCACGCCCACGGTCGGATCTTCTCGGGCGTCGATAAACGCCTCATACATCTGCATGATCGTCTCGGGGCGGAACGCGTTGCGCTTCTCCGGCCGGTTGATCGTTATTCTGGCGATGCCATCCGCTTTTTCGTAACGGATGTCCGTGAACGCTTTGACCTGTTGCCAGACGGGATTCATGCCGGGACGGTAGCCGCAGCGTGCGATTTGTCGAGGGCTGGCCCTGGGTTGAAACCGAAAATGCAAGCAACATTCCGCCGCCGTGGTGAAACAGCTTGGAGTCGCCCTCCCCCCACCCAAAGCTCGTTTCGTTCATGAGCACTCCTGCGACCGCGTCTCTCAGTTCCTCGGCCAAGGCCGCGCTCTCCATCGGCGCGCTCGGCGTCGTCTTTGGCGACATCGGGACCAGCCCGCTCTACACCATCCGGGAGTGCCTGCATGCCTTGCCCGCCGGCGAACACGTTGCCGCCGTACTCGGGGTTCTTTCTCTGGTTTTCTGGTCCCTGATTTTGGTGGTATGCGTCAAATACACGGTGCTTGTGCTGCGCGCCGACAACCGTGGTGAGGGCGGCATCTTCGCCCTACTCGCCCTCAGCCAGCTGGACCGACCCGGCAAGTCGGTGCTCAACCTCGGCGTCATCACCGTTCTCGTCGGCGCCGCGATGCTTTGCGGCGAAGCCATCATTACCCCCGCCATCACCGTCCTCTCGGCCACGGAGGGCATCAAGGAAGTATGGCCCGAGGTGGACCACTACGTCTTGCCTATCACCATCACGATTCTGGTCGGCATCTTCGCCTTCCAATACCGGGGCACTAAGTTCATCTGCGAGATCTTCGGGCCGGTGATGCTCCTGTGGTTCGCGGTGTTGGGCGGTCTGGGTCTCTGGCACATTGTCAAAAATCCGGTCGTGCTACAGGCGCTGAATCCCCTGCTCGGCCTCCAGCTGTTGATCGGTCACCCCAAAGAAGCTGCCGTCATTCTTGGCTCAGTTGTCCTCGCGGTCACCGGCGTCGAGGCTCTCTACGCCGACATGGGCCATTTCGGGCGCCGGGCGATCAACCTCGCCTGGTATGCCATCGTGCTGCCGGGCCTCGTACTCAACTACTTTGGCCAAGGGGCAAACTTCATCGCCCAGGGCGGCAACGTCGCCAATCCGTTCCTCGCCCTCGCTCCAGATGGACCGGCCCGCCTCGCCTTGCTCGCGCTCTCCGTGGCCGCCGCCATCATTGCCAGCCAAGCGCTCATATCGGGCGCTTACTCGCTGGTCCGCCAGGCGGTGCAACTCGGTTATTTCCCCCGCCTCACGATCAAGCACACCAACCCCGACCAGCCCGGCCAAATCTATCTCCCGCTCGTCAACATCTCGCTCGCGCTCGGGTCCATCGCCACCGTTTACGGCTTCAAATCGAGCTCGGCCCTCGCCGCCGCTTACGGCATCGCGGTAACGGCCACCATGATCGTGACGACCTTGATCCTCTTCGTCGTGATGCGCCGCGCGTGGCAGTGGTCCTGGTGGTTGGCCGGAGCGTTTTGCTGCTTTTTTCTCGTGATCGATGTCACCTTCTTCGCCGCCAATCTGCACAAGTTCGCTGACGGCGGCTGGCTCCCCGTCATGATCGCTCTGGGTCTGATCGCCATCATGACGACCTGGAAACTAGGGAAGACGGAGATCTTCCGTCGCATCTACGCCAACGAAGTGACCGAGGACGAGCTGAACAACATTGCCTCCAGCACTCACATCACGCGCGTGCGCGGCACCGGCGTGTTTATGGCGGGCAATCCCACCGGCACGCCGCTGGTGCTGCTCCACCACGTCAAAGCCAACCGTGTTCTCCACGAGACTGTGGTCCTGCTCAGCGTCACCACCGACGAGGTTCCGGTCGTGGACGACGCCACCCGCTTCTCCGTACGCGAGATCGGCCACGGCGTCTGGCGCGCTGTCGGCCGTTACGGCTACATGGAGTCGCCCGATGTCGCGAATCTCATGGAAAAGGTTCGCGCCGCCGGCGTGCCGTTGAAACTGAACGAAGCGACCTACTACTTTAATCGGGAGATGATCATCACCGGCGGCGACACGCGCATGTTCGAATGGCAAAAGCTCTTCTACGCCTTCCTCAGCCGCAACGCCAGACAGGCGCGCGATTACTACCAGTTACCCCCGATGCAGATCATCGAAGTTGGTTTGCCCATTCAGCTATAAGAGCCGCTCGCGGTCGGTTTCATTTCGCGCCTCCGGGCACCGTTGAGGATCACCGGGCCCGACCAAGGCCCCCCGGTTCACGATCGAAATGGCAGAGAACTCCAAGGGTTCCGCACTCAAAATCGGCTCCCTTTTTTGCCAACGCACTTCCTTGTAATTTCACTTTATGAACACCCGACGCATTCTTGCCGCCTGTCTTGGTCTCCTCGGCTCGCTGGCTGCACTCACTCCGCGCGAGGCCGGCGCCGTCGAACCGTTTCACTTCATCCAACTAAGCGACCCGCAACTCGGCATGTTTACCGACAACCGCGACTTCGCGCAGGATGCCGCGAATTTCGAATTGGCGGTGAATGCCGTAAACCGGCTGCGGCCGGCCTTTGTGGTGGTGACCGGTGATCTCGTGCACAAGCCGGGAGACGCTGCCCAGATCGCCGAATACCGCCGCATCATCGGGAAAATCGATCCTTCCATCCCGGTTTACAATGTCGCGGGAAATCACGACGTGGAAAACGTGCCGACGGCGGCCAGCCTAGCAGCTTACGGCAAACTCTTCGGTCCGGATCGTTACACCTTCCGCCACGGAGGCTTGGTGGGAATTGTCCTGAACTCGTCCTTGATTCACTCGCCCGCCCAAGCCGCCGACGCGCTGGACGCGCAGGAACGCTGGCTGCGCCAGGAATTGCGAGCGGCCAAAGACGGGAACGCGCAACACATCGTCGTTTTCCAGCACCACCCTTGGTTCATCAAAAACGCCACCGAGGCCGACGGCTACTTCAACATTCCCATGGCCCGGCGGGCCGCCTATCTGGCGCTCTTTCGCGAGTTCGGGGTGCGCTACCTGTTTTGCGGCCACTATCATCGCAATGCCGAGGCCCGCGACGGGGCCTTGGAAAACATCACGAGCGGGCCGGTGGGCAAACCGCTCGGCGGCGCCAAATCGGGTATCCGCGTCGCCATCGTGCGCTCGGACCAAATCGAGCACCGATACTTCGAGCTCGGCGAACTCCCCGTGAAAATTGAGCTGACCCCGGCCAAGGCGAAGAAGCCCTGAGCTTTCCCCGGTCGTTTCTGGGGCGCAGCAGGTGTCGCCTCGGTCATCACGCGAGAGTTGCACGCGTGCGCTTCATTCGACCCTAGGCGATTGAAGCAAGGTGAGCCCCTGAATCCACCTGGCGGGAGCGAGAAGATCTTCTACGCCGACGCATATTGCCGGGAGAATTCGTCGCCATTTCGGATGGCCTAGCCGCAATCCTGCGTCTCGGGGAAAATGGTCGGGCTGGTGAGATTCGAACTCACGACCTCTTGCACCCCATGCAAGCGCGCTACCAGGCTACGCTACAGCCCGAACAGATGAAGGGTCACAAAGCGAGATGCCCCTGCCGGAAGCAAGTGCTTTTTCAAACCCCGGCTCTTCGGCTTCGTTTCCAACAAAATCTCGCTCCCATTTCCCGCCCAAATTTCCCCGAAAAATGATTTGCAGCCCACTCGTCGCGCCTTCCGAGTCGGTCTGCTTTTCCCTCTCCCCCGTCCGCTTCTTCACTCCTCATTTATGAAAAACGTCCGCATCGGTATTGTCGGTTTAGGCAACATGGGCGCCGCTCACGCCACTAATATTCTCGCCGGGAAAATCCCCCGCCTTGAACTCACCGCGGTCTCAGACTTCGACCCGGCCCGTTGCACCCGTTTTCCCCAAGCCAAGGCCTTTGCGACCGTTGAGGACATGATCAAATCCGGCCTCATCGACGCGCTGATCATCGCGACCCCGCATTACCAACACACCACGCTCGGCATCCTCGCACTTCAAGCCGGCCTCCACGTGATGGTCGAGAAACCCGTCTCGGTCCACAAGGCCGATGCCCTGCGCCTCAACGCCGCGCACAAAAACAAAAAACAGGTCTTCGCGGCGATGTTCAACCAGCGCACCGACCTCTATTACCAAAAAATCCGCCACCTTATCCGCTCCGGTGAGCTCGGCGAAATCCGCCGCGTGAATTGGATCATCACGAATTGGTTCCGCACCGAGGCCTACTACGGCTCCGGCGGCTGGCGCGCGACTTGGGCCGGCGAGGGCGGCGGCGTGCTGCTCAACCAGTGCCCGCACAACCTCGATCTCTTCCAGTGGATGTTCGGTCTCCCGAAACGCATCCGCGCCCACTGCAGTTTCGGCAAATACCACAGCATTGAAGTCGAGGACGACGTCACGGCTTACTTCGAATTCCCCAACGGCGCCACCGGCGTGTTCATCACTTCCACCGGCGAAGCCCCCGGCACCAACCGCCTCGAGATCACCGCCGAGCGCGGCAAGCTCGTTTACGAAGACGACAAGATCACTTACACGCGGAACGAGACGCCCATGAGCGAATTCTCGCGCACCAGTTCCGGCGCGTTCTCCCGCCCCGATACCTGGGATGTGGCCATCTCCGCCGCCAATCACGGCGGCCAGCACAACGAGATCCTCAAGAACTTCGCCGACGCGATCCTCGACGGAGCCACGCTGCTTTCCCCCGGCGCCGAGGGCATCCATTCCATCGAATTGGCCAACGCCATGCTGCTTTCAGCGTGGACCGATGAGACCATCACCTTGCCCCTCGACGCCGCCCGCTACGAAAAACTGCTCCAGCAGAAAATCGCCGAGTCGGCAAAAAAGCGCCCGAAAAAGAAGAAGGTCGTCAAAGCCAGCGGAGACGATTTCGCGAAGTCGTTCGGACGCTAACCCGGCGGGCGCGAACGTCCCAAAAACCAACTTCGTACGCTTCATCCACGTCACGGGAGCGCAGCTTGGCGCCAAGACGCCTCCGTCACGTTCCGGTTGTTGCTTCGGGCCCCTTCTTGGCGTCGCATCGTTACCGCCCTCACCCCGTTTCAAGCGGACCGTCCGCCCCCAATCTCCTCGGCCTGCGTCATCGTCCACCTCTTCCTCTTCCCTATGCAAATCGGCCTCTGCCTTGATCCCGCCACGCTCGCGACTCTGCCCACGCCCCACGACTTCGATTTCATCGAGGGTCACGTGCAAAACTTTCTCCTGCCCTCCTCCCCCGACGAAGCTTTCGCCCCGCACCTCGCCGCGCTGCGGGCCTGCCCGCTCCCCATGCCGGCTTCGAATTCCTTTCTGCCGCCCGGGCTCAAAGTCGTCGGTCCGGCCGTCGATCAAGCCGCGCTCAGCCGCTACGCCGACACCGCCTTCCGCCGCGCCCGCTCCGTCGGGATGTCGATCATGGTCTTCGGCAGCGCCGGTGCCCGCATGATGCCCGAGGGCTGGTCTGCCGCCCGTGGCTTTGAGCAATACGTCGAAGCTCTCCGGCTCTTCGCCCCGCTCGCCCAGGCCCAAGGCGTCACCCTCGTCGTCGAGCCGCTCAACCGCGTCGAATGCAATCTCGTCAACACCATCGTCGAGGGCGCCGAGGCCGTGAAACGCGCCGACCATCCCGCGGTCAAACTGCTCGTCGATCTCTTCCATATGCTGCGCAACGGTGAGGCACCGGACGACATTCTCCGGGTGGGCCCGGTCCACCACGCCCACCTCGCCGAGGACAAAGACCGCGCCGCCCCCGGCATCAACGGCGACGATTTCCGCCCGTTTTTCCGCGCCCTCAAACAGATCGGCTACAACGACCGTCTCACGATCGAGTGTATTTGGAAAAACGCTCCGGCCCACGAGGCTGCGCCTGCGCTGGTGGCTTTGCGCCGCCAACTCGCCGACGCCGGCTACTAATTCCTGGTTTCGACCGCATTCGGCTCGGTGAACCACCGCACCAGCAGTAGCAACACGCCCATTCCGGCGTATACCACCGCGGCTGCCGCCGCCGGGAACAGTTCCCCTCCCGCGCCCGTGATCGTCTCCAATGCAGCAGTCCGACCAAGCTTAAGCCTGCCGCGGCAAAGCTACAGCACGCCGCCTTCACCAGCTGTTTTTCGATGATGAAGACCGTCACCGCCGCCAACACGATGGAGCAGTAGAACGCGCCCTGTTCCACCGCGAAGAGTCCTTTCACAAAGGTCCCCGACGCATGGAACGCCGCCAACAACGGCGCTCCGTAGGCCTCGCCCGGCGCCGCGCCGTAGCCGCCGACGCGCAGCGCGTTCTTCACCAGAAACGTCACCCACATCAGCAACACCGGCGCGAGCCCCAGCACCACCGCCGGCCAGGGCCGCTGCGCCGCCTCTGCCCCTGTAGACCAATAGATTATTAACCTGAGGTCACGAACTCAGAAACGGCCGATCAATAACCGTCTTGCGAAAACTAAAGATAGCCTCGCTCCCGGCTCCACATTCGCCAACCGATCAAGGGATAATCGCCAGCGTCTCGAGCAGAACTTGCCTGACCTTTGTCACGGCCTCCGGCAGGTAAAAATGTCCGCCGGGAAACCAATGCTTTCGAATCGGCTCCTTCGACTGAATCTGCCAAGCCTCCACGGAATCCGGGGACACCCACGGATCGTCCACACCGTTTATCAAGGTCAGGCCCGTGTTCAATGCCATGCCCTCCCGATAGTCATATCGGGCCATAAGTTTGAAATCCGCTCGTAGACTCGGGAGTACCAGGGCCAAGATCTCAGGGTTGGAAATCAACTCGGCCGGCAGAGCGTTGTAACGTCTACCCACCGCATCCAAGAAGGCTTCATCTGTCAGGGAATCGACCGGCAGATTGTGCGCCGGCCGCTGAGGCGCCTGCCGCCCCGAAAGAAAAAGGTGCCGGGGCTTCGGCCCATTTGTAGCCGCCAATCGCCGTGCCAGCTCAAATGCCACAAGGGACCCCATGCTGTGACCCAAAAAGGCAAAGGGCCGCTCCGAGAAAAGCGAACGAAGATCCTCTTCGAGTAACTGGGTCATTGCCCGCATATCTTCGCAGGGCTGCTCCCTAATTCGCATTTCTCGCCCCGGGTATTGGATCAGGTTGACCTCAATCGCATCCTCTTTGCAGGCCCTTGCGAGAAAGTGATAGGAAGAGGCCCCGGAACCAGCATGCGGAAACACAAAAAGTCGCACCTTCGCCTGAGGACGGGAAAACGGTACGGCAATGGAACGGCGACGCGACGCAGCGTCGGTAAACGAAGCCGGAGCGACTGGCACGGAAACCGGTGTGGCCGGATGAGACGCCGGGTCGCCCGCAATCTGCTGCAGGCATTCATCGCGCGAACCGGAAAACCCAATATACCGCCAGCCATCCGGCAGTGCTTGCTTTCGAAAGTCTGGCCAGAGTGAGCGCTGCTGCTCACCGTTCTCAACAATATGAAACATTAGAAGGCCGTGAGGCGGGAGTAAGACTTAATTCTGTAGAATTTCCGTCAGAACGTCCTGCGCAGTGTTCCACCTCAATGGGAAATCAGCGCTTCAGGGGGAGTTCTTTACGGATAGATCTAGGTCAATTTGGCATTTGCCTCCGCAACCCTCTGTCCAAGCGACCGCTGAGCCACATCGATGTCAAAGCTCCCCATGGTGCCACCGGCTTCGAAATGATCAATCGCAAGGTGCCCGATCGCATGGGTAATTGCGCCCGCCGCCAGCGGCAGCGAAGCGGCCCCAAGGAGGGGGCCAATTCCGGGAATAATTTTGGCCAAACTAAAGACTATACTGCGCGCCAAAAGCGTGGATCCCGCGGCAGCGAGCAGCGAAGTCACGATCAAGTGCGCCTGGGCGCGAGTGAATGCTACTCCGTAATGCTCCGCCAGCGAGGCCAGAACTTTGAGTTGCAGCCCGACAATTGCCAACATGTCCGCACCGGGCACCGGGATAAGCCCAGCGCCCACCGCCAAGGCCCGGTAGTCGCGCACAATTTCCTCGGCCCGCACCCGCTTTGCCGGTCTCGTAACCGCAGGCAGCGTATGAAGTCCGTGACCCACTGCCGCATGAGGCTCGGTCGAAATCGCGGTGACACCTGCCTCGACGGGAACCGCCGCGGAACCGCTGAGATTCGCAACTTCCGACGCTTCGTTAGCCGCCATCCGAGGAGCGATGGCCAATTTGGCCGGGGATGGAGCGAGGGAAAGCAGAGGCATCTCCGCCACCACCTTGGGTTCGACGGTGGCTGGACTGGCCCTTAGTGCTACCGCTGCACGAGCAGGCTTGGGCGGAACCAAAACAGGAGTGGTGCCGCCCACTGCAGCCGAAAGCTCAATCGCAACCGTCGCCTCTGTAGGAAATGGTGGCGATGCTTCGAGATTCGTGACTTGAATGACCTCTCGAGGGCCCCCCTGAGGGGAAATCGGCAATTCAACGATAGTCGGGGCCGTGGCCGCCAAATTTGTCTCCGCAGGCTCGTCGTTGCTAGGTTTGGTCTTGAGAACCGCCGCCAGTCGCGCCGACGGGGCCGCAACTAAATTAGTCTCACCGGCGGGCAAACCAGCCTCGGTCGACAGAGTCTTTATCTTGGGAGAAATTCCGCGCGGATCGTTCGTCTTTGCCGGCACACGAGGCCGTTTCGCTTGTTGTGAATTCTTTCGCTTTTGCTTCATAAAGTGAAGGTGCTGAGGTATTATAAAACCATTGATAGCGATCAACTTTGATCACTGTAGAGTATTTCAATGTCTTCCGCCACGCTGCGACCAAGCTCAATGGAGCCGTTGTTAAAGTCTGCCCCCACCAAAAAAGGAAGGTCTCCAAAATCAATCCAAGCCTTTCTCAATCTTCAAACGCCACCGCGCCGCTCCGGGCACGCAGTCATCTGCTATATCAAAAAATTATTTCGTTTAACCCTTCAGGCCGGGAGATGGAACCGAAACTATCAAAAAAAAAGGCGGACTGAGAGTCCGCCTTTTTGGATCGAGCGCCAGATTCAGATGAAACGAACCAAGCCCAGAACACGAATACTAATGGGAGAGCCCGAGGGCTCGCCGGATTTGGACCTCAACCAACGGTTGCGACCGGCGTCGGAGCCGGCACCTCGACCTTGGCCTTGGCTGAGTCAACCCGCTTGTCGGAACCCATAACGATCAGAATGGTGAGCAATGGGGTGAAGATGAAGCAGAGGGCGAAATAAATCCAGAAGCCGAACTTGCGGTTGCGACCGAAGAACGCGACGAGGTAAGACAGGAACGTGTAGATGATGATGGCAGGGATCATATGAGTATTGGATTAGAACTAGATTGAAATAACGGACAAAATGAAAAAAGGAGCGGAAAAAGAGTGGAGAGGTAAAAACCACCTCAGCGTTTGAGGAGGCTGTTGATAGCACCATCCAAACGGTTCTCCAAGCTGTCGGATACTTGAGCCATCTTTGCGCCAAAGCTCTTGGCTTGAGAGGAGACGACTTCCTTGCCCTTTTCCACTTCGCGGAGGAAGCCAGCCTTCACGTCAGTGATGCTAAAGGTGATGAAGGTTCCACCAGACTCGAGGTGCTGGGTGAACACCTTGCCGACTGCGTAAGTCAAACCACCCGCTACCACCGGGAGGGTGATCACACCGAAAACGGGACCGAGCACGGGGATGGATTTGGCAGCGGCCGCGGCAGTCACGCTCGAGGCCGAAGTGGAGGTGTAGGCTGCAAGGAGCGAAATGACGATCCCCTTGATCTGGTCCTCTTTGTGGTCGACGCCGTAATACGCGGCAAGTTCTTTGCCCATCTTCAGCTGGACGGCTACAATCGCAGCGAAGTCAACCAGCGGCAACGGAATCAATCCCGCACCCATCGCGAGAGCGACATTATCGTTAACAATTTCAGTGGCGCCGGCGGCGTTACGGTTGATTACGACTTCAGTAGACATTGTAGAACTGGGTTATATGATTGAATGAAAGCGTTATATGTCAGTAAATTCAACTTACAGGACGAGACTAAACCGAAAAATACTATAGAATGTAAATATCGCGCTCAATAAAGGATATGAACGACTGTAAAAATTGCGAGTGCAAGAAAAAAATTACCAAGGTCTTGAGTAATGAAAAAGGTCTGAACTAGCGTTTCAATCAAGAGGAAAAGCACTTTGTCAGCTAATTGTAGCAAACGGGATATCGCCACCATTGATCATGACCATCACCGTTGTTTTTCAATCTCCCGGACAGTTGGAGGTACGGGCGCTCTGAGCCGGGCTCATGCAGTTGAAGACGTAGTCGCCAAAAGGCGCACCGTTTGGCGTCGTTGATGGTGTGAAACATATAACGAGCAAGGCCGTCGACGAGACGGCGAACCAAACGGTGCGGCTGGAT
>JBIKWB010000012.1:0-154704 GCA_044356555.1 Opitutaceae bacterium
GGGCCCAAGCACCCTCGATTTGCGCCACCAGCTCCGGTCCCAGATTCTCAAGTTTGCGTGCCATGCTCGAAGCCTGAACCGAATTTCACGTTTTGTATAGTCTAAAAGCTATGGGAATTTGGTATGACGAGAGAGTTTATGTCGTAGTACGCCGTGTTGAAGGTGTCGCCGTCGCGCAGGCGGCGCGGAATCGAGATCGGGCGCAACCGGATCTCGTTCATCTCCTTTCCGCGCAGGTCGTCACTGATGTAAAGGAACTGCACGGCAGTGGTACCGGTCGTCTGCTGGTTCCGCAGCGCCGCCGGCGCCGTCAAGCCCGCCACCGAACGGTTAAAATCGAAGTCCACTCCCTGATTGAAGAGACGGTAGTTCATCCCGGTCACCGTCTGGCTCTCCTCTTGCCAGAGGCCGGTGAGAACGTGGCGGCCGACCCAACGGCCCAGCCCTTCGTGCCATTTGCGCACATCGAGATCGAGGTAGCCGGTGACACGCCCGTTCTGCCGCTTGGTGTCGCGCCAGAAGTCGTTATCAAGGGTCTGCAGCAGAAAGGCGCGGCCGACGTTCGGATTGGGCATCTCGTTTGGCAGATAAAGGGACGTGTCGATGTAAACCGGCACGTCGCGCCCGGTACCAAACGGCTGGTAATAGTCGATGTGATACCGCTGTCGGTCGAGCGTCGCCTCGACCCCCAGGAGCCGTTGGAAAAACGACTGCTCGAGGGTGAGGGAATATGCCTCAAACTTGCGGTTGATATCCTGCAGGTCGCCGGTGATGAGCTGGTTCTTGTAGTCGAAGACGTTGCGGTCGGTGAGGGTGGGGGCCTTGAAGCCGACGTTGCCGCCGGTCTCCTCGTAGGCGCGGGTGTTGATGAAATTCGACATGTATTGCGGGTTGCCGGCGATCCAGCCTTGGAAGGACTGCAGATTGGATCCCGGGAGGCCGATCGTCGCCTGTCCGCTGCCGTTGTAGACGATCCCAAGCTGCGCGAAGATATGTGCGGAGGAATGGTTTTGCGCCACCAGGTCGGGCCGCCCCATGGTCACCGCGGTGGGATACTGCTCGTACCAGCCGGGAATGTACGTGCCCGGCGTGGGACCGGGAATGCGCCGTGTGTCGTTCACCGCCCACTTGCGCCAGTTCTGCGTGAGCATGGCGTAGCCCCCGCCCTGCGTGTAGTCGAGCCCGGTGTACGGGGTGAAGTTGGGCGGCGGCAGGAAGAACGGCGCATAGCCGATCGTGGGCGCAAACGAGGTCGGCGGCGTGCGCCGTCCTTCCCCGGCCTCGAAATTCCCGCGCAAGAGTGTCGGACCGAGGACCCGGCTCCGCTTGTTCTCGAGCAACACGGCGCTGACGGCGGTGTAGACGCGCTTTTCCCGATCGAAGGCGGGCTCCTGTTGGTATCTATCGTTCTTGTACAAGGCATCCACCCGCAGGGCGACGCGCTTCGGCAGCAGCGTCACGTTGTAGCCGAAGGTTGTGCGGATCGACTCGAACGAACCGTAGCGGGCGGTCACCTCGCCGGAGTTTTGGCCGATGGTCGCGGTCTTCAAGCCGGAGTCGATCACTCCGGCCGCGCTGCCGAGGCCGAAGAGGAGGGAGTTCGCGCCACGGTTGAAGGTGATGGAACCGGTGTTGTAACTGTCGCCCGGAATACTGGTGCTGAAGTACTGGCGGGTGAAATTGGGCGCGCCCAACCCGCGCACGCGCGCTCCGCTCTGGGGTTCGCGCCGCGCCGCGTCCTGGTCCGGCCGGCCCGCCGCGTCGGCCAGGTTGGCGGCCGAGTAGTTCCCGAGGGGACCGCCAACCTCGGTGCTCGTCGTGTAGGTGAGGACCTCCTCGATGTTGGTCGTGCCGGTGTCGGCCATGAATTCCGGCGTCACGACCGAAATCGCGGCACCCAAGTCGCGCAGGTCGGTCTTGATGCGGGTGCCGGCGAGCGTCGAGGTGGCGAGGTAGCCCCGGTCTTGCTCCGTCGTCACCATAAATGGGGAAAGAACAATCGGGTCTTCTTTCGGCGGGGTGACGGCGGTCTGGGCGTCGGCTGCGGTGCCGGCGACGAGCCAGCCGGCGAGGAGGGCAAACATAGTGCGTGATTTCATGGGTGCAGGGTCTTTCTGGGTAGTTTCTGGGGTTTTCTGGGAAGGCTGGGCCGCTTCGGAGGCGGCGTTGTCGCGGGGCCGGGGCGGCTGGGCGGTGGTTCCGCCGCCGGTGCCTTTCGGCCGGATGATCGCGTAGCCGCCGGTGGCTGGATGCCGCTGCGCCTGCAGCGGGGTGTCGCGTAGCAGTTGCGCGAGAGCCTCCGGGGGCGAAAGGCGGCCCTGCACCGGCCGAGTCCGCACGCCGGCGACGGTTTCGGTGGAATAGAGCAGTTCCACCCCCGCCTGGGCGGAGAGCTGGCGCAGCGTGGCGGCTGCATCGCCGGCGGGAATGTTGAACTCGCGCGCAGCCTCGACTTGGCGAGCGGGCGCGGCGGCGGCGGTGCACACGATGGCTGGAAGGGCGGCGATCACGAATCCGGCGCGGAAGATGAGCGTGGGGTGGCGCAAGGCGGTGGTGAAAAAGTGGCCGGCATGGGCAAGCGATGACAAGGGCGCTGACCTTGGACGAACGAGCGCGGAGAAAACTCTATGCGCGCAGAAAAAAAAGATTCGCGACGGCGGCCGGATTGGCCGCGGCGCGGGCGAGTTTCGAGAGATCACGGCACGACTTTACCTTTCGGTTTCAAAAAAACCATGGATAAGCCGAACAGCCAGCACGACGAACGCGGCTTTGCCACTCGGCCGGATCACGCGTTGGGAGGCAGGACCTTGAGGCCGGGGATGGCTACCGGAAGTAAGAGCACGCAAATCGGCGCCGGTCCTCGCTGGGCCAAAAGATCTTTTTCGGCCTCTTCCGCTTTTTTCGGCTCCCACCGAGTGGTGGCCGAAATGAGCGAAAAAAGGCGAAAAGGCCATGTCACCACCAAACCATCAGTCACCCTCCATCATTTTACCTCTCACCCGACCTTGCTGAAGGGGAGGTGTAATGATGACGAGTAGAATGATGCTACCGAAAGGCGGGAAGCCCGGCTCTGTCACAAGATCATGGGTACAAAATCATGCCGGGTTCCAGCATGATTCTGTCCCAACGCGGCAACAGCAACCGAAGTCATCGTTCCTCGTTATCTTTCTCGTTCTCTCAATCTGGCGAGAACGAGGAACGATTACGAGAACGACGGAAACGTCTCAAGCCCTTCGGTTGCGGTTGCCGCGTCACGAAACATCCAGGCTGCCTCATCCCTGTCATCTGCGCAATCCGCGGTCTTGTCCGCGTCGGTCCCGTCTGCCGTCGCTGATCCTCGATTGGCGGGGATTGACAGGGGTCAGCGCCCGGCGCGGGACCGCAGGCTGGTGGTGTCGCCGCGGCGCTCGGCCACCACGCCGAAACTCTGCTCCAGCAGGGCGACGAGGGTCTCGTGGCGTTCGGGATGGAAGGTGCCGCCGAACTTCCGCCGGCCCAGGTTCGGATCTTCGATTACAAGCCGGTGTTTGATATAACGATTGAACTCCGCCACGACCTCGGAGAGCGGAGTGTCCTCAAAGATCAACCGCCGTTCCCGCCAGGCGAGGGTGCGGGCGATTTGTGCCGGCGCCACCTCGGTCACCGCGGCCGCCGCCTCCGGCGTGGCGCGGCCCAACGGCACGAGCACTTTTTCGCCGGCCGACAATACCGGTGCCAGTGCCGGCTGCGTCGCAGCGGCGGGCGCTCCCGCCCGCACCGGCAGGAGACTTTCGGTCGCGGCATTCTCCACCCGCACGCGGCCTTCGGTCACCAGCACATCGACGGCAGCGGCGTGCAACCGAACAACGAACTCCGTGCCAACCGCCCGAACGGTGACCCCGCGCGCCTCGACGATGAAGGGCCGGTGACTGTCTTTTGCCACGGTGAAACTGGCCTCGCCGCGGGCAAGCCGCGCCCGCCGCTCACCTGGCAAAAAGCGAATCTCCAGCTCGCTGTCGGTGTTGAGGCGGGCCACGGAGCCGTCGGGCAGCGCCACGGTTCGCAGGCCGCCGACCTCCGTCTGCGCGGTGAGATTGTATGCGCGGGTGTCGTGGGTCGCCAGCCGCCAGGTGAGAAAGACGCCGATGACAAGCGCCGCGGCGAGCGCGGACCAAACGGCGGCACGCAGCGTCTGCTGGCGGCGCGCCGGCACGAATGCCCGGCCGGTCGGGCTGCCGGCCGCCTCTGCACTCGTACTGGCCAGAGCCTCCGGATGGCGATCGAAGATTGCGGCCGTCATCTGCAGTTCGCCAAACACCCGGGCGTGTCGCTCATTCTGGCGCAGCCAGCGCTCCAGTTCGGCGGACTCCTCCGGCGTGAGCCCGAACTCGCGGCGCGCCAGCCAGTCGGCGGCGGCCGTTTCGATCGCGTCGAACTCCGCGCGCGGACGCTCGGGATGATTACGAGGTGTGGTCATCGGGATCGGCGGGGATCACGTCTCGGGCCTGGAAATACCGGCGGCAGCGCAGCATGCCGAGGGCGATCTGGGCGTTGACGGTGGCGGGGGAAATTCCCAGGCGGCGGGCGATCTCCTCGCGGGGGAGGCCGTGGAGTTTGCGCAGGGCGAGGACCTCACGGCAGCGGGCGGGCAGGGCGGCGATGGCCGCTTCGAGCAGGTGGAGTTCCTCGGCATGGCACAGGTGATCGGCGGCATTGCGCCCGTAATCCAAGACGAATGGCAGGGCGGAAACCTCTATGGACTCGAATGGCACCACCTTTTCGCGGCGAACGAGATCCAGCGCGAGATTCCGGGCCGTGGAAAACAGGAACGACTTTGCGTTGGTGATGCCGTGCGCCGCCCGGGCGCGCAGCACGCGCACGAAGGACTCCTGCACCACGTCATCCGCCTCCCGCAGACCGGGAAAGCGGGCGTGCAGGAAGCCCCGCAGCGCCGGCTCGTGGGATTTTACTTCCTCGCTGAACCACTCCGACAGCTCCGCCACGCCCGCATCCTGGAGGCTCAGGAGCGGCGGCCGGGCAGGTTGGGGGTTGGAGGGAGGCGGGGGCACGGAAGAGAGAAAGGGGCGCGGGCTAAAGGTCAGGCGCAGCCGGCGGACGCGTGTGCGGCGACCGAGGCACGTTAACACGGCACTGCAATCGCGAGAATGGATAAACTTGGCAATTCCATTCCCAATCTCGACCCGCACCCTCATGAGAAACCGCAGATAGAGCCACCCCCATGCCGTGATCACCGGTCCCGCTCGTCGCACCGCCTGGCCCAGGCCGCAACATCGCCTTCCGCTGAAAGCTGCGGTCTAACGGAAGAAATTCGTAGCACACCCAGCAACTGCACGGTCGGCGAAAGGTTCTCGCGATTTGTCGTCCGATAATTGTGATCTGTTTCCGACCGCGATTTTTTCACCGATGACCGCGACCTCCACAAGATTCCGCATCTTCGTCAGCTCCGTGCAAAAGGAACTGGCGGCAGAGCGACGTGCGCTGAAGGAGTACGTGCACCGCGATCCGCTCCTGCGGCAGTTTTTCGAGGTGTTCTTGTTCGAGGATTTGCCCGCATCAGGGCGACGGGCCGACGAGGTCTATCTTTCCGAAGTGGACCAGTGCGATGTTTACGTTGGCTTATTCGGCTACGCCTACGGTTTCGAGGATCAGGCGGGCGTTTCGCCCACCGAGCGGGAATTTGATCGTGCCACGGCGGCCGGCAAAGAGCGGCTGGTTTTTGTCAAAGGCGAATCGGATGAAAGTCGGCACGCCAAGATGCAGGCGCTGATCCTCAAGGCGGGCGGACAGATCATCCGGCGGCGATTCCTGTCGGTGGCTGATCTGAAGGAAGCGCTCTACGCAAGCTTGGTAGGTTGTTTGGATCGGCGCGGTATCATCCAGCACCGGTCGTTCGACGAGCATGCGTGTCCAAGCGCCACGCTGGAAGACATCGACGCCGAGGCGGTGCGCGTGTTCCTGCGTCGGGCGCGCTACGAGCGCCAGTTTCCACTGCCGGAGGATGCCGGCGTGGCGGAGGTGCTGGCCCACCTCAATGTCGTTGCGGACTCGGGCCCGACTCATGCTGCGATTTTGCTTTTTGGACGCAACCCGCAGCAATTCTTACCGAGCGCCGAGGTTCGTTGTATGCACTTTCATGGGACGGAAATAGCACGGCCGGCGCCCTACTATCAGATATTCAAGGGCCGGATTTTCGAGCAAGTCGACCAAGCCACGAATTTCGTGCTGTCGGTGGTCAATCGCAGTGTCGGCACCCGCGCCGAAAGCCCGCAGGCGCCGGTGCGGCCTGAACTTCCGCCGGAGGTTATACGCGAGTCGATTGTCAATGCGATCGCCCATCGCGACTACGCTTCGGCCGCAGCGGTGCAGGTCTTGGTTTTTGCGGACCGGGTCGAAGTATGGAACCCCGGCGAATTGCATCCGCCCCTCACGCTCGCCCGGTTACGGCAACCGCATAACTCCATCGCCAGGAATGCCCGGGTGTGTGAAGCGCTGTTTCTTGCACGCTACATCGAGAAATTCGGGACGGGCACGCTCATGATGATCCGCGAAAGCGTTGCACACGGGCTCTCCGAGCCAGGGTTCGAGCTGCGCCCGGGTGAGTTTGTCACAACGGTCTGGCGGGACTGGCTGACGACCGAGGTGGTGGGGGCGCTGGGCCTCAATGAACGCCAGCAGAAGGCCGTCGGACTAGTCCGCTCCGCGGGTCGAATCACGAATCGTGAGTATCGCCAGATTACCGGCGCCACGGAACGTACGGCCCTACGCGATCTGGCCGAATTGCTTGCAAAGCGAGTGCTGGCCAAGCGTGGCCAGACGGGTCGGGCGGCTCACTACGTCCTCGCCGCTAAACCCGACATAAACCCGCCAAACCCGCCATCGCCGGGCGGCGAGTCAAACCCGACGCAAACCCGCCAAACCCGCCGCCGCCCAGCCTCTCGCAAGGAGATCGAAGTATCGAACCCCTCCACGAAAGGGCAGGCTGCCAAACAAAAAAAATAACAGCGCGACCGCCGCGAGAAAAACGCATCGAATCAGGAAGCCGTGATCTCGATCGGAGTCTCACCGGCAGGTCGCCGCAACGGCGCATTACCACGGGGAACGATTTCACGTCCGCGCTTCACATCAACGGTTGGGATACTCGATTTGGCTGACAAATTCTTTGCCACGGATTTGCCAGCCGCGTGTTTTTCGCTTGTCCTCGCTGCATCCGACTGCATCTTTCTGCCTGTTCTAAACCACTAACAATCAACCTAAAAGCTCGTTCCATCAGGCTTTTCGGTTGTTGGGTCCGAGGCGATTCGAATCCCTCCCTCTCCGCCAGTTTTCGAACGAACCGTAAATCCGCCAGTTGCACTCCTGCCACAGCAGGCGAGGGGTTGGATAACGCCAACTCCCGGGCAAGAAATTAAAGGCAGGCTTCTGGAGTTCTCTAAGTCGGCCGGCCATAGCGTTGCCGGCAAGCAGGCGAGTGGCACCCGTTAGATGTAGCGCGATGGTCAACGGGTAGGCTGCCCTCTTATTTCAGGTGATAGCCGGTGCTGCGGCCGCCAGCGTCATCCTTTGCCAGAATGTTCCGGTCTATCAGGTCGGTGATGTCGCGCAGCGCTGTATCCGGGGAGCATTTGGCGATATTCGCCCATTTTGAGGAAGTCAGCTTGCCGTCGAAACCGTCCAAAAGCCGGTTGATGAGATTGCGCTGACGTTCGCTGAACGTCCCCCCTTCGTGGCGTTTCCAGAAATTCGCCTTCGTCAAAACGGCGTCGAGAATTTCATTGGATGAATTTATCGCATGCCTGAGGCAGGCAAAATACCATTCCAGCCAAGCGGTGATATTCAGGTCGCCACGCTGACTGGCCTCGAGAATGTCGTAATAGGCATTTCGTTCACGCTGGATTTGCGCGGACATGCTGTAGAAACGCTGCGTGCTGTTTTCAGAGCGCGCGAGGATCATATCGGCGATGGCGCGGGCGATGCGCCCGTTGCCGTCGTCAAATGGATGGATCGTCACGAACCAGAAATGTGCGAGCGCCGAGGTCAGGACCGGATCGGTTGCAGGGCCGGCGTTCAGCCACGCCAAAAACCGGGTCATTTCTGCGTTGAGCCTGTCATGAGGCGGGGCCTCGTAATGAACCTTTTCCCGCCCGAAGGCACCGGAAACAACCTGCATCGGCCCTGATGCATCGGTGCGCCAGCCGCCCACTGTAATTTTCCGCATGCCGCTGCGCCCGGTCGGGAACAGTGCCGCATGCCAGGCGAACAGCCGATCCTGATCGAGCGGCTTCTGATGGTGCCGCGTGGCGTCCAGCATCACTTCAACGATACCCTCGACGCTGCGATCCATCTGCGGAACGCCCGCGATCTCGATGCCCATGCGCCGCGCGATCGAGGAACGGACCTGCTGGGTATCCAGCTTCTGCCCTTCAATCTCGCTCGTCTTGATCACGTCCTGCGTGAGCGTGGCCAAGGTTGCTTCCTCGCGCAGATGGAAGCCCAATCCTTCCATCTTCCCGAGCAAGCGCCCCTGCGTATGCCTCACGTCACTCAACAGCGGAGTGATGGCGGCATGGTCCCAAGTGAAGTCCGGCCAGTCCTTGCGTTCGTGGATATACATTTAATCTCCGCAGTTTATGCGGCGAACTTACCCCACATTCTTCGCACAGCAAGGGACAATCTCCGCTTTTCATGCGGAGAATAAGGGCACTATTCTCCGCAGAGGGCAAAAAGCCGTTTTTGGTGAAGCGACGGGCCAAGCTATGTCCCACTCCGGGGTCCGCCGCCGCAAAATCCGCGCCCGAGCTCGGGGCGATCCGATGCGCGAGGAATACACGGATCGCTGGGCGACCAAGCCCGCAACAAGTGGCGCGCGCTCCTTCGCCGCATCCCCCGCCGTGACGGCGGCGATGCAGTCGGCCGCTCACGGTTTTCGCGCCCGAAGATAATCCTTCTCTTCGGTGTTTAACCGCAGGAGGCCGGCTAAGAGCCTGGGGCGCGTTCCTCGCGCTCCGAGGGTTTAAGCTTCGTGGCCGGGGCAGCGGATTGCTTCGACATGAAGGCAATCAGCCGGTCGTTGAAGTCTTTGGCGGGGTCGTGGCCCATTTTCTTGAGCGCTTGGGTCAGCGCCGCTACTTCGACCAGCCTCGCGATGTCCCGGCCGGGACGAACATAAAGTTCCACGTGCGGGACGCGCATACCTAGGATCTCATAGTAATTCTCTTCGAGTCCGGTGCGCTCTTCGACGACTTCGGGCGTCCATTCGCGCAAGGAGACGACCATATCGATCCGCTTTTCCAGTCGGATGGATTTGATCCCAAACATCTCGGCGATGTTGATGATGCCGATGCCGCGGCACTCCATGTAACCGCGATTGAGCGCGCGGCTGGAGGACATGAGTTCGCGCTCATCGAGCAGTTTGATAATCGTCAAATCGTCGGCGACGAGGGAGTGACCGCGCTCGATGAGAGCGAGGGCGCATTCGGATTTCCCGACCCCGGAATCGCCGCGGAGCATAACGCCCACGCCTTTGATATCAAGGGTGGTGGCGTGTTCGGTGGCCGACGGAGCGAATTCGTTATCCACGCACAGGGTCGCGAGATTGATGAAGTTCATCGTGATCATCGGGGTGCTGAGCACGGGGAAATTCATCTCGCGGGCGACCTCCAGCAACGGGTGGGTGGGGTTAAAATTCCGCGTGAGCACCAGGCACGGGGCGCCCGCTTTGACCATCTTTTGGAAGGTCTCGACCTGATCGCGTTGCGAGCGGGTTTTCAAGTAGTGCATCTCGGCGGCCCCGAGGACCTGAATGCGCTTGTTGGCGAAATACTTGAAAAAACCGGTCAGGGCCAAGGCGGGGCGGTTGATGCTGCCCTCGCGGATCATGCGCGCGAGGCCGGCTTCACCGATGACGAGCTCCATCTTGAGCTTCTCGCGGTAGGTCTCGAAGAAGTGGGCGACGGTGATGCCGTGGATGGCTTTTTGCATGGGACGGAAAGTTGAGGGCTGAGAGTCCGGAAATCGGGAGGTGGACAAACGGCGAATTGAGATTTCGGGAGGTTTTGCGCTCAACTCTCAGTGCTCAACTCTCAACTTTTCCACCGCGTTACAGATCAAACCCTTCGCCCAGATAAAATCTGCGCGCCTGGTCGTCCTTGATGAGTTCAGCTCCCGTGCCTTCGAAGTGAACTTTGCCTTTTTCCAAGAGATAGGCGCGGTCGACGATGCGAAGCGTTTCTCTCACGTTATGATCGGTGATAATGATGCCGATGCCGCGGGCCTTTAGTTCGAGGATGATTTTTTGCACCTCGGCGACCGAGATGGGGTCGATCGCGGCGAAGGGCTCATCCATCAGGAGGAACTTCGGTCGCGTGACGAGGGCGCGGGCGATCTCGAGCCGGCGACGTTCGCCGCCGGAAAGCGTGAAGGCTTTTTGTTTGGCCAGATGCGACAGCGAGAGCTCCGCCAGATGGTGGGCTACGCGGGTCGCACGTTCGGCGCGGGGCACGTCGATCACCTCGACGATGGCCAAGATATTCTCTTCGACCGTGAGTTTCCGAAAAACGGACGCCTCCTGCGGCAGGTAGCCGATGCCGTGGCGAGCCCGCTGGTGCATCGGCAAGCGCGTGAGATCACGGCCGTCGAGCGCGATGGTCCCGGCGGTCGCGGGCACCAACCCCACGATCATGTAGAATGCGGTGGTCTTGCCCGCGCCGTTGCGGCCGAGCAGCCCGACGATCTCGCCCGCTCCAATGCGCAGGTTTACGCCGTCGACCACGTTGCGGGTGCCGAACGTCTTGATCAAACCGGCGGCGACAATCTCGGAGCGCGCGGGTGCGGCTGCCGGAGCGGCAGCAGTGATAGGGGACGGTGGCATCACGGTTGTTTGGGTGAGGCCGCGGGAGCAGGATCGGCGGCGGGCTGGGCCTTCTTTTTATTGAAGCCGAGGTCTTTGATTGCGGGTAGGGTAAAGCGGCCGCCCACCCCGTCCTCGGGCTCGATCGAGGCTTTGCGTTCGCCGCGGTAGAGAATCATGCGCGGGCCCGAGCCCTCGTATTCGACGACGCCGGTGGTGGCGTTGACGAGCCGGATGGAAGGGAATGGGCCGGTCTTGTTCAAGCGGCTGAGGACGACGCGGTCTTCACCGGGAAAAATCTCGGCATGACCGCAGGTTGCCTCGCGGTCGCCTTGGATGATTCTGACGTTGCCGGACGCGACGAGGGTTTTGAAAAAGCCATATTTTCCGATGGTGGCTTTGGGGTCGCCTTTGCGCGAAGCGACGACCTTGAGGTAGTCGCAGGTGAGCTTAAGATTGTTGCCGGTGACCACGACTTTATCGCGGAAGATGGCGGTCGTTTCGGTGTCAGTGCTGATGGTTTCGGACAACCCGGCGCATTCGATGACGGTGGGTGGCGCTTCGGGCGCCGGTTGAGCGCGAACGAGCCCGGAGCCCGTGGTGAGACTGCCCAGAGCGACGAGAAGAAGGAGCGGGCGGAACGTCATTTGAGGAGATCGGGCAGCTGAGCTTTGAACGTAATGCGGGTGTTTCGAGCGATGGAAACCTTTTTGGCGCCGTGGTCGTAGATCCACTGCTCGCCGGTGATCTCGAGGTCGTCGCGCATGAGCCGGACTTCAGCGGTGCCCCGGACAAGTTTTTCATCGGGGTAGAAACTCGCGAGTTCACGGCAGAGCAAAATCGATTCGACCTTGGCCGCGGCGTCGCCGGCAAACGTCGTGATGTTGAGATCGGTGATGTCGATCCGGGTGGGATTGACGGTGCGGGCTTCGGTGCCGCGCAAGGTCATGGATCGGTAACCTTCTTTGGTGAACAGGGGGAGGCTCCAATTTTTGGCGACGATGGGCTGCGTGGCTGGAGCAGCGGCGCTTTTCGCCGACTCGGCGGCGGGCAGGAAGGTCGTTGCGAACAGCAGGGATGAAACGACAGCCGAAAGCCAATGACGCCGTGCGCGAGGAGGAGCGGGAGGGGTGCTGGGCAGGCGACGGCGCATGGGCGAAGCAAACAGGAGCGGAATGGTGGCCTAACGGCGAGATTTGTTCCCGTGAGCAGCGAGCAGGTGGTCGCAAACCTCGCGGACGGCGCCGAGGCCGGCTGGACGTTTTGTGATGTAGTCGGCGGCGGCGCGGGCTTCGGCGATGGCGCCGGGGACGCTGATGCCGAGGCCGGCGGCGTGGAGGGCGGGGACGTCGATGACGTCGTCGCCCATGTAGGCGCAGGCGGAGAGCGGGAGGCCGAGCTGGGCGGCGAGTTCGGTGAGAGCGGTGAGCTTATCGATGCGGCCTTGGATGACGTGGGGGATTTTTAGTTCGGTGGCGCGGGCGGTGGTGGCGCCGGAGGCGCGGCCGGAGATCCAGGCGAGGGGGAAGCCAGCGTCGCGGAGGCGGGCGAGGCCGAGGCCGTCGAGGATGGAGAAGCGCTTGGCCTCGGTGCCGTCGGAGGAGATGAGGACGGTGCCATCGGTGAGGATGCCGTCGACGTCCATGGCGAAGAGTTTAATGCGGGACCAGCAGGCGGGGCCCGGTATTTTCGATTTTCGATTCTTGATTCTCGATTGGGGCATGAGGTCGGATTAAATTTTTGCGGGATTGGAATCGAAAATCGAAAATCGGAGATGTGCTTCACCCCATCCACTCGGTGATGCGCTCGATGATTTTGTCTTTGGTGGGGCGGAAGGCTTGCTCGAGTTCGGGGGCGAAGGGGACCGGGAGGTCGAGGGAGGCGATGCGCAAGGGGGCGGCTTTCAGCGAGGAGAAGTGCTTCTCGGTGAGGCGGGCGACGAGCTCGGCGCCGAAGCCGTGGGTGCGCCGGCCTTCGTGCAGGACGATGAGGCGGCCGGTGCGTTGGAGGGAGGCTTCAATCGTTTCGAGGCGGAGCGGGGCGAGGGCGCGAAGATCGAAAACGTCGAAGGTGAACTCATACTCGGCGGCGAGGTAGTCGGCGGCGTCTTCGGCGAGGTGCACCATGTCGCCGTAGGTGATGAGCGTGGCGGTGTCGCCGGCGCGGAGTTTTTTTGGTGACCAGATGTCGCGGTAGTTGGCGTCCCAAGCGACGGGGGCTTTGCCGCGGCGGTAGAGCGCCTTGTGCTCAAAGAGGATCACCGGGTTGTCGTCCTCGTAGGCGGCGAGGAGGGCGTTGAAGGCGTCTTGCGGCGTGCTCGGGTAGAGGGCCTTGAGGCCGGGCATCGCGAGGAGGAAAGAGTCGAGTTCCTGCGAGTGGAAGGAGCCGAAGGTGAGGCCGCCGCCGGTGGGCAGGCGGAAGACGAGGGGGACGGCCGCGCCGGAACGGAAATGGTAGGTGGCGGCATTGAGTGTGATCTGCGTGGCGGCCTCGGTGACGAAATCGGAGAACTGAAACTCCTCGATGGGGCGGTGGCCGTTGAGCGCGAGGCCGACGGCGTAACCGGTGCAGGCGCTCTCGGCGAGCGGGGTGTTGAACACGCGGGGGCGACCGAAGGCGGCGAGCAGACCTTCGGTGACTTTGAAGGCGCCGCCGTAGGTGCCGATGTCTTGGCCGAGGATGAGCGACTCGGGGCGCTCGGTGAGGATTTTGCGCAGACCGAGATTGATGGCTTGGGCGGCGTTGAAATTTTCGATTTTTGATTCTCGATTTTCGATTTCGGAAGAGATGGACGGAATCCAGGGGAGCGGCGGACTTTCCGGGGCGAAGACATCGGCGAGCATCGCGGCGGCGTCGGCGGCGGGGCGGGGGACAGCGAGGGAGACGGTGATGCAGGCTTCGATCCAGGCGTTGAGCTCGGCGTCGATGGCGTCGAGGCGGGCGGCGCCATGGGCGGCGACGAGTTGGGCGCGGAATTTCGGGAGCGGGTCGCGGGCGAAGAAGCCGTCGGATTCGCCGGGGAGGAGGTAGTCACAGGTATCGTAGGCCGCGTGCCCGCGGAGGCGGAGGGTGTGGGCCTCGATGAGGAGTGGGCGCGAGGTTTGCCGGACTTTCTCGATCGCGCCGGACAAGGTCTGCGCGGTGGCGGCGACGTCGATCGTGGTATCAATGGCGAAGCCTTCCATGCCGTAACCGGCGGCGCGGCGCCAAAGCTCGGTGTCGGGGGCAAACTGCTCGGAGGTAGGCGTCGAGTAGGCGTAGCGGTTGTTCTCGATGACGAAGATGACGGGGAGCGAGAGGAGCGAGGCGAGGTTGAGGGTCTCGTGGATGTCGCCGGTGCTGGAACCGCCGTCGCCGAAGAATGCGAAGCCGACGGCGGGGCGGCCGAGGCGGCGCTGCGAATCGGTCAGGCCGGCGACGTTGCTGAGCATGGCGCCGAGGTGGCTGATCATGGGCAACGAGCGGGCGGCCGGGTCGCCGTGGTGGATGTTGCCCTCGCGGGCTTTTGTGGGGCTGCAGGCGTTGGCGAAGTATTGGTTGAGGTGGTCGCAGAGATGGCCGCTCCAGACAAGGTGACCGCCAAAGCCGCGGTGCGAAAACGAGATGACGTCGGTGGCCTTGTCGGCGAGGAGGGCGAGCGGAACGATGAGGCCCTCGTTGCCTTGGCCACCGGTGACCGTGCCTTTGATCAAGCCTTGGCGAAAGAGGTCGAGGATGCGGTTGTCGCCGGTGCGGGCGACGTGCATCCACGCGTAAATGCGGAGCACGGCGGAGGCCGGGTCTCGGGCGAGCTCGGCCGGAGGTAGGTCGCGGGAAGCGAGAAGCGCGGGAAGAGTGGGAAACGACATGAATTTTGGCCCGGAACGTGAGCCCGGCCTACTGCGCGGGCAAGCGAGAGATTATCCCGTCTCGGATTTGGTGACCGTAGTTTGGTAGCTGGATTGCCGAGCCCGCCAAGCCGGGCTCGCGAGGACAAACCCGATGAGTTTACTGGCAGGTGCGCGAAGCGCGCCGAGGCAATTCAGCCGGAGTGCTTCGGCGCTGCGCCTCTCGTGATGACAGGCGGTTGATCGAAGGGCGTTGGTGTTGGACCCGCTTTCTTCTCCGGCGGGTGAAGCGGAGCGCTACTTGGCCGGGGCGAAGTATTTTTTGACGATCCACTCGGGCTGCCATTGGTCGGTTTGGCGGGCTTTGCCGGTGAGATCGATCTTTGGGGGCGGGGTGCTGCCGGTATTCAGGACGAGAGTATCGCCGACTTTGGTCTGCCACCGCTGCATGGCGGCGGTGAGGCGCGCAATGTCGGGCGCACGCGCGGGGTCGTCGTAGACGCTCCGCGTTTCGTCGGGATCGGTTTGCAAGTCGAAGAGCTGGCTGAAGCCGAGCTTGGGGTAGCGGATGAGTTTCCAGCGCTCGTCGCGCACGGCGCGTTGGATTTGGATGTAAGGCAAGAAGACGGTGTCGCGGAGGCTCGACTTGGAGCCGTCCCAAAGCGGGCGGAGGCTTTCGCCGAAAACACCGGCGGGCGCGGGCACGCCGGCGAGTTCGCAGAGCGTGGGAAAGAGATCGAAGAGATAGGTGAAGGCTGCGGTGGATTTGCCTTTGGGCACGCCGGGGCCGGCAAGGATGAGGGGAGTGAGCATCGAGTGCTCGAAGACGTTTTGTTTGCCGAGGAGGCCGTGGCTGCCGAGGGCGAGTCCGTTGTCGGCGGCGTAGACGATGATCGTGTTCTCGGCGAGTCCGCGGGTCTTTAGCACGGCGAGGATGCGGCCGATCTGGGCGTCCATGTGTTCGACCATCGCGTAGTATTCGGCGAGCTGGTCGCGGATCATCGCCTCGGTGCGCGGCCAAGCGCCGAGGTTTTCGTCGCGGCCGCCGGTCATGGCGCCGTTGTCGAAGGGAAGCTGGGGCAAGAAATTCCGCGGGAGCGGCGGGCGCGACGTGTAGTCGGCGGGAAAACCGGGCGGCGGTTGGCGCGGGTCGTGGGGCGCGGTGAAGGCGACGTAACAGAAGAACGGTTTTGCGCCCGCCGCGGGGTCGTGTTGCTCAAGGAAGCGGATCGCGGCATCGGCGAACAGTTCGGTGGAGAATTTCTCGCCGATGCGTTGCTCGGTGAGTTTGCCGTCGGGGCCGAGATCGCGGACGGGAACTTTTTCGTGGTCCGACATACCGCCGAACATGATGCGCTCGCCCTTTTGGAACGCGCGGAGCCACGAGGGCTGGCCGTTGTGCCATTTGCCGGTGCCGAAAGTGGTGTAGCCGTTTTCGCCGAAGAGTTCGGGCAGGAGTTTCTCGCCGGCGAGGGTGGCGGTATTCATCGCGAACCACGTCTTGCCGGTCATGAGCATGGCGCGGCTGGGCACGCAGACGGCGCCGCTGTTGCCGCCCATCACGTAGTTGCGCCGAAAGCTCGTGCCGTCGCGCACGAGGCCGTCGATGACGGGCGTCTTGATGTGAGCGTTGCCGTGGGCGCCGATGGTGTCGGCGCGCTGATCGTCGGCGAAGAGAATGAGGATGTTGGGCTTGGTGGCCGCGGTAGCGGCTGTCGCGGAGAGGGAGAGCAGGAGGGACAGAGAGACGGAGAGAAGGAGAGGCGGGGAGAAGGGGATTTTCATCGGGAAGTGGAGCAATTTGGATTCGGAGTTGGGGGATGAGATGAGTGGCGCTCCGGATTTAGCCCAAGGCCCCAGCGGTGAGGAGAGGCCGAGTCGAGTGCGCCCGGTGAGGTTATTCCTCCTTGCCGGCTTTCGTCTGCAAGGTCGTTGCCTTCACGTCGGTGAGGAAGGTCGTGAGGGCCCGGTCGAGTTCCTTGGTTTTTTCCGGCATAGTGCCGGAAAGATCGCGGGCTTCGCCGAGATCTTTCGAGAGGTCGAACAGCTCGAGTTTTCCCGTCTTCCAGGTTTTCACCAATTTCAAATCGCCCCAGCGCAGGGCGGACTGCGGGGCGCGGTCGACTGCCTGATGGAAGATCAAGTAAGGCAGTTGGCGTCTCACTTCGCCCGCGCCAGCATTGCGCAACACGGAGGTCATGCTGCCGCCGTCGATGGTCGCGGGCAGCGGGGCCGGGTAACCGGAGAGTTCGGCCATGGTGGGAAGGAAATCGAGGCCGGTGACGGGCACCTCGCTCACGCTGCCGGCCTTCACGCCGGGCCCGACCACGATGAAGGGCACGCGGATGCCGCCTTCATACAGGTTTGATTTTGCGCCGCGCAGCGGGTGGTTCAAACCGAGCCCAAGATCCTTGCTGTCGGGAAGGCTGCCGCGCCCGCCGTTGTCGGAGAGAAAGAAGATGTAGGTGTTTTCGAGCAGCCCGAGCACGCGGACTTTTTCCATGAGCCGGCCGATGCTCGCGTCGAGATCGTCGGTCATCGCGGCGAAGGTCGCCAGATTGTGCTTTTTTCCCGGCCGGAGTGAATCGGTCCGCGCCATCGCCGCGGCGCTGTGTTGGATGTCGAGGTGCACCGCGTAATGCGACACCTGCAAATAGAACGGCCGGCCGGCGCGCGCCTGCTCCTCCAGAAACGCACCCGCCCGGGCGGTGAGGCTGTCGACCAGTTTTGGATCCGGAAGCTCGGAGGTCTTGCCGGTTTTGCTGCCGGGCCCGGAGCCGTTGCCCAGACCGTTGCCGTCGGCGTTACCCGTCGGGCCGTCGCTCACATCGTAGCCTTGGTCGGCGGGCGTTACCTTGTCGTAGCGATGATCCCATTTGCCGAAGTGCGCCGTGCGGTAGCGAGGATCGGCCGTCTTGAGCATACGTGGGATGTTTAACTGCTGGCGATAGACGGCGGGCCAGCCTTCGCGGTCGGCTTGATACTCGTGCCGCGCGGGCGTCTGCGAAACTTGCAGGCTCCGCCGCGTGGGACAGCAAAACGGCGCGGGCGAGTAGCCGCTCGAAAATACCATGCCCTGGGCGGCGAGCCGTTCGATGTTGGGGGTGCGGAAATAGTCGCTGGCCGTCTCGGGGTTGCCCGGGATCATGCGCTGAGAAGTGCCCACCCAGCTTTGGTCGTCTGAGAGAATGACGATGAAGTTGGGCTTGGCGGCGGGCGCGGCGGCCGCAGAGAGGGAGAGCAGGAAGGAAAGAGAGAAGGGGAGATGGCGAAGGAAACGGAGCGGGTGCATGGGAGGATTTGGGGGGACGACGCCTTAGCGTTTGGCGGCGATATAGCCGCGCACGGTCAGAAATTCGATCGTCCGCAGCACTGTTAGATTGTAATCAACGCCGTCGCTTGAGGGGCGGGAGAGTTTTCCGTTGAAGAAGCCGTGGCCCTTCCCCTCGAACGGCACGAGCGTGCAGGGGTTGCCCGCTGCGGTCATGAGCCGGGTGAACCGCTCGGCGTTTTCGAAGGGTACCGTGGTGTCCGCCGTGCCGTGAAAAATGATTGTTGGCGGGAGTCCCTTGCGCACGTGGTGACTGGGCGAGAGAGCGGTCTGTTGGTCGGGCTTGAAGTTCTTCGCGCCATAACCCTGCTCCGTGGTGTCGAGCACGGGGTTGAAGAGAATCAGCGCGTTGGGCATGGAGCTGATTTTCGCGTTTTCGGCCGGTTCCTCGCCCCCGAGTCCCAAGCCGGCGCTGGCGGCGACGTGGCCCCCGGCCGAACCGCCGGCCGCGGCGATGCGCTCGGGATCGACGCCCAGCGCAGCGGCGTGCTGACGCACCCAGCGGATCGCCGACTTGCCGTCCAGCACGCACTCAAAGGGGGTGGTTTGGTTGCGGCTCTTCACCCGATAGTCGGCGGCAAAAGCGACCATTCCCTGATCGGCGAGGGCCCGGGCCTGCTGATAAAATTGTTTCGCTTCTCCGCTGTTCCAGCCGCCGCCGAAAAAGAAGACGATGGCGGGCCGCCGGTCCGACGGCTGGAGGCCCATCGGCTCGAAGACGTGCAATTTTAGTTCGACGCCGTTTGCGGTTTTGTAGGTCGTCAGCCGGTCCGGTTTTGGCTCCGCCGTGGTGGCAGCCGTCGCGGAAAAGGAGAGAAGGAGGGAAAGCGAGAGGGAGAGAAGAAGGTGGGCCTTCATGCGAAGGGAGGTGGGGTGGAAAGTGGAGGGCGAAGAAAATCGGCGTGAGGAAAGCTGAGCTCAGGGCGAGGCGTTCTTTTTCTTGCGGCTGGATTTGGCGGGCGGAGAGGAAGCATCCGACGGGCTGGCGGGAAGGACCGGAATCTTGGCCGCCATCATTTGCTGGATCGCACGCACCTCTGGGCGGCCGGCGAGGTTGGTCCATTCGTGCGGGTCGTTGACGGAGTCGTAGAGTTCTTCGTTGCCGTCGGCGTAGCGGAGGTAGCGCCAGTGGGCGCCGGTCACTGCGAAATTGCCGGCGTCGAAGCTCGTGAGGATGTGACGCCCGGAGGTGGTCGGCGGGTTTTTCAGCAGTGGCGCGAGCGATGTACCGGCGAGACCGGGGCGGGCGGCGATGCCGGACAGGTCGATCAACGTGGGGTAAAGATCGATCAGGCCGACGGGATCGGCGCAGGTTGCACCGCGGGGGAAATTCGCGGTCGAGCCGCTCATCGGAGGTGCGATCAGCAACGGCACGCGCGTGGAGCGCTGCCAGCCGGTCCATTTGCCCCAGTGTTCTTTTTCACCGAGGTGCCAGCCGTGGTCGCCCCAGAAGACGATCACGGTATTGGCGGCGGCGGGGCTCGCGTCGAGGGCATCGAGGAGTTTGCCGACTTGGGCGTCGATGAACGAGACGCACGCGAGGTAAGCCGTGACGGCGGCTTTCCATTGGCCGTGTTTCACGACGGAGGCGTGGGAGCCGGCGGTGACGGGATCGCGGGCCCACTGGCGGCCGGTGTCGCTGAGGTCGGCGAGGTCGTCGGCTTTGGTGACGGGGAGTTGGATGTCGAGGCCGGCGTAGAGATCGAAGTATTTTCTCGGAGCGAAGAGCGGGATGTGCGGGCGATAAAAGCCGACGGCGAGAAACCAAGGCTGTGCGGGTGTTTTCGCCTGGGTGCGGATTTGCTGCACGGCCCAGTCGGCGATTTGGCCGTCGCCCAAATCGGCGTCGTCCACATCGACCGGACCCCAGTCGAAGGACTCTCCGTTGCGAGAAGCGGCGGCCCGGTCGCTGGGCATGCGGTTGAGCGGGAGGACAACGGGCCGACCCTTGAGGACAGTGTGGTGCTGCGGATTGGCGGAACCCTTGGAGGGCAGTTCTTCGGCGGTGTAGAGCACGGCTTCGGGGGTGAACGGGCTCCAGCGCTGTTCGGGGTAGAACTCCGTTTCGCAGAGGCCGGTGCCTTTTTGGTGCAGGAGTTTACCGGTGCCGAAGGTGCGGTAGCCGGCCTCTTGAAAGTGCCGGGGGAGCAAGACGAGATCGGGGCGCGCCGAGCGGATCGTCTTTTCGTCGTTGGCGAGCACGCCGGTTTGAAACGGTTGGAGACCGCTGAAGACCGCCGCGCGGGACGGGTTGCAAAGCGGAGCGGCGCAGTGGGCGTTGGTGAACGTGACGCCGCGCTTGGCTAGCCGATCAAGGTGCGGCGTCTTGACCTGCGGGTGGCCGTGCAACGGCCCGATCCAGTCGTTTAAGTCGTCGACCGCGATGAAGAGAATGTTGGGCGGCGTGCCGGCGGTCGGGGCGGTGGCCGTAGCGAAGAGTGAGACCGGTAGGGAAAGAGCGAGGGCGAGAAGGCGAAAGAATGGGCGGAGTTGCATGGGCATTTGCAAGGAGGCGGGCTTACTCGGGGAGATGCCAGTCGGCCGCTTCGGCCATGATGCTGGCGTTGATTTTAAGGAGTTGGACTTGGAGGCGGGCGAGGACGGCGGGCTCGGTCGCCGCGAGATTAGTTTTTTGCGAGGGATCGGCCTCGAGGTCGAAAAGTTGCCAGTCGCGGTAACCGCCGGCCTTGATCGCGGGAATCCAGGTTTCGCGAAACATATTGTCCTTGGAGAGCTCGTAGTCGGGATCGGCGGTGAGCGACCAGCGGCCGTCACGCAGCGCGACGATGGGGCGCGAACGCTGCAAGTGCCAGAAAAGCGGCTGGGCGCGGACGAAGCCGCCGGGGCCGGCGGGCGCGCGGAGGAGGGGCGCGAGATCGGCGCCGTCGAGATGGACGCCGGTGGGCGGCGCGAGGTCGAGGAGTCCGCAGACGGTCGGGAGAAAATCAATCAGGCCGGCCGGAGTGGACTCGACGCGGCCGGGAGCGATCGTGCCGGGCCAGTGCATGATGCCTGGGACGCGGATCCCGCCTTCAAAGTTGCCGCCCTTCTGGCCGCGCAAGGGCACGACGCGGTCAGGGCGGTAGCTGCCGTTGTCGGAGGCGTAGAGGATGAGGGTGTTTTCGGGCGGGGAGATGGCGCGGAGTTTGGCGAGAAGGCGGGCGATAGCGCGGTCGGTATGGGCGATCGTGCCGGAGTAAACGGCGGCGGCATTTTTTGCGTCGCCGTAAGGCGCGACGAGATCGGCGGGAGCGGCGAGCGGGGAGTGCGGTTCGTGAAACCAGATATTGAGGAAAAATGGGGTGTCCGGGGCGCGGGGGCGGTCAAGCCAGGCGAGGGCTTCGTCGACCAAAATCGAAGCGGAGTAGCCCTCGATTTTTCCGACGGGGGTGCCGTTGCGAATGAAGTTCTCGGGGTTGCGGTGGCTGGGGTTGGCGTTGTTCCAAGTGGCGAACCAGTAGTCGAAACCGTGGTCTGCGGGGGTAGGTTTTTTCCGCGTCGGCGTGGGGAGCCCGAGGTGCCACTTGCCGATATGGGCGGTGGCGTAACCGGCGGTTTTTAAAATTTCGGCGAGGGTGGTCTCACTTGTGCGCAGGTGCGAGCGTTGGGACTGATCGTCGATCCAACTGTAAATGCCGGTGCGAATATGGTGACGGCCGGTGAGCAATGCGGCGCGCGAAGGGGAGCAGACGGCGGCGCCGGAGTAGAAGTCGGTAAAGCGGATGCCACCGGCGGCGAGGCCGTCGAGGGCAGGAGTCTTTACCGGGCCGCCGTAGCAGCCGAGGTCGCTGAAACCGAGGTCGTCGGAAAGCAGAATGACAATATTGGGCCGCGGCGCCGGGGGTTTGTTGGCGGCGTAGGCGGAGATTTCGAAAAGAGAGAAAAACAGGGAAAGAGCGAGGGCGAGAAGGAGGGAATGAGCGAGGGAGAGAAAGAGAGGGCGGTAGACGGAAAGAAAACGGGATGAAAGGAACGGGCGCATTTTTTTGGAGGTAATTAAGGGGTGAATCAGGGGGCGATCCGGCCGGGTTCGCGGAGGCCTTTGCCGGTGCGGCCGGTGAGTGAATCGCCGAGATCGGCGCGGCATTTTTCGGCGAAGGTTTGGAGACGTTGAACGATCTCGGGGTGGGCGGCGGCGACGTCAGTGGTCTCGCCGGGATCGCGGGCGAGTTCGAAGAGCGCGGGCGCGGGTAGGGTAGCCGAATCGTATTTTACGGGTTGGCCGTCGCGTCCGCCGGGACGGCCGGCGAGAGTGCGGTAGCGGTGGGCGAAGACGAGTTTCCAGCGGCCGTCGGCGGACAGGACGGACTGGAGTTCGTTTTGGTTGAACCACGTGGCGTAACCCTCGTGGGGATTGACGGCGTCGGGGCGGCCGACGATGAGCGGCCAGACGTCGCGACCGTCGATGGGGAGTGCGGGAAGTGGCGCGCCGATCAGGCGGGCGAGCGTGGGGAACAAGTCGATCGTCATGAAGGTGGCGTCGTTGCGGAGACCGGCGGGGATTTTCCCGGGCCAGCGCATGAGGCAGGGGACGCGGGTGCCGCCTTCCCAAGCGGTGCCCTTGCCCTCACGGAACGGACCGGCGCTGCCCGCGTGGTCGCCGTAGCTCAGCCACGGCCCGTTGTCGCTGGTGAAGATCACGAGCGTGTCGCGGTCGAGCCCGTGGGTCTCGAGGGCGCGGAGGATTTCGCCGACGGACCAATCGAGTTCGAGCATGACGTCGCCGTAGAGCCCGGCGCCGGATTTGCCCTTGAACTTCGCGCTCACGGCGAGCGGGACGTGCGGCATCGGGTGGGCGAGGTAGAAGAAAAACGGCGCGGCGCGGTTGCGCTCGATGAAAGAGACGGCGCGCGCGGTGAAGCGGGCGGTGAAGTCGTCCATCGCGGCGGGCGTGACGGCGGGGTCGATCACGTGGCCGTTTTCGAACAGCGGGAGCGGCGGATAGGTGCCGGGTTTGGCCTCGGGGTGGTAGGGCCACATATCGTTGGAGTACGGGATGCCGAGGAATTCGTCGAAGCCATGGCGGTCCGGGAGAAACGGGGCGTGGTGGCCGAGGTGCCACTTGCCCGCCATGCCGGTGGCGTAGCCGCGCGATTTGAAGAGTTCTGCGAGCGTGGTCTCGGCGGCGTTGAGGCCGTGGTTGGCCTTGGGGTTGAGTGCGCCATGAATGCCGAGGCGGTTGGAGTAGCAGCCGGTGAGGAGCGCGGCGCGTGACGCGGAGCAGACGGGTTGTGAGACGTGAAAACCGGTGAACATCGCGCCGTCGCGCGCAAGGCGGTCGAGGTGCGGCGTCGCATAGCCCTTGGCGCCGAACACGCCGACATCGCCGTAGCCGAGATCGTCGCAGAAGATAACGATGACGTTCGGCGGGCGGCGAGCTGCGGCCGAGGCGGCAGCTGAGGCTGAGGCGGAGGCGGAGAAAAGGAGCGATGGAGAGAAGGCGAGAAGGAGCGAAAGAGAGAGGGAGCGCGGGAGAGGCATGGGATTGAATTGTTCCGTTGGGAAAAGCGCGAGCGGGGTCGATTTTTTGGAGTTGGGCGGGTGGGCCGTAACCAAGACTGCTCAGGGAAAAGTGTTCGCCGAAAACTCGCCGTCAACCCCCGCCCACGTCGGGCGTTCCGCTTGAACGGTCCTGCGGTGCGGCTAGGGCCCTCGTCGCAGATATTTCACGACGGCCTCGGTCCGACTGCGCACGTGCAGTTTCTGATAGATATGGTTCACGTGGGTGCGCACGGTTTCCAGGCCGATGCCGAGTTGGTCCGCGGCTTCTTTGAGAACCAGACCTTTTACTAGGAGATCGAGAATCTCATGTTCCCGGGGCGAGAGTTGCTCGGACTCGACCGCCGGTTTTTCACTGCGGTGAAAGAATTGAACGACTTGCCGAGCAATGTGGGCCGACATCGGCGCTCCGCCGTGTTGGACATCGTGCAGTGACTCCAGGAGCTTTTCGTCCGCGTCGCGCTTGACGAGGTAGCCGTTGGCCCCGGCTTTGAGCGCACGGAAGATACTGTCGTCGTCCTCGTAAACCGTGAGCATGAGCACGAGTAGCCGCGGCAACTGGGCCTTTAGCCGCACCACGCATTCGATGCCGTTCATCTTCGGCAAATTGATATCCATGACGGCGAGGTGCGGCTGCATCGCGGGGATTCCACGGAGTGCTTCCTCGGCCGAGCCAAACGCCCCGAGCAGCCGCACGCGCTCGTCCGTGCGGATCAGGGCCGCCAGATTCTCACGCACCGCGCGGTCGTCTTCCACAATCACGACGCCAGCTCTCATCGGATATCCTCCGTCGCCGGCACCGGCACGTTGAGCCGGACCTGGGTGCCTGCGCCCGGAGCCGAATCCACCACATAGGTGCCATCAACTTCCTCCATTCGGCGCATCGAATGATTCATGCCGTTGCCGCGATTTGCTGTCGCCGGATCAAAGCCGTTGCCGTTGTCCGATACCGTTACGCTCAGGCTTTTGCCGTCGAACTCGAGTTGCACTCTCACCTCGGTTGCCCGGGCGTGCTTGAGGGCGTTGTTCAACGCTTCCTTCACCACCATCATGAGCCGGTGGCGCAGGCCGCTCGGGAGCGTCCGCTGCGGCAACAGCGTCGGGATATCGAGCCGGCAACGCACGCCGGCGTCGCGCAAGACCGTCCCGGTATATTGGCTGAGGTAGTTGCTAAAGTCTTCGAGCGAGTCGCGCGAGGGATTGGCCGCCCAGACGATTTCCTCAAGAGCCGCCGCCAATTCCTTGACCGCGCCGTTGATGTTTCGAATCGGTTCCCGCACCTGCTCAGTGATCGGTGCCGATTTCAACGCGCGCCCGGCCAGTAGCGAGATTTGGGTGAAGCGCGCGCCGAGTTCGTCGTGAAGATCCCGTGCCATCCGCGTGCGTTCTTCGTCGACGGCGCGGCGCTTTTCTAACCTTTGCACCTCGCGCTGCAGCTTGCGCCACGTAAAATAACGGACTGCGCCGAGCAGAGCGGCGACGACGAGACTGGCGCCGCACATCCGAAACCATGTCGTCGCATAAAACGGCGGGCGCACCTCGACCGGCAGGCGGAGAGCTGGGCCCGTCGGCCGTCCCAGCTCGTCGGTCGCCCACGCTCGAAACACGTAGTTGCCGACCGGGAGGGTGCGGAAGGACAGCGCCGCATCGTGGCCGCGACCGATACTATACATTTCTTCGCTTTCCAGTCGCAGACGCTGGCCGGGCTCGACCGGAACGGTCGCTTCCAAGTTCATCAGCCAGCCTCCCGTGTTGTCGGGTTCCGTATCGACCAACGCGAGCAGAGGCTCCGGGGCCTCGTCTTCTCCGGTGTACACATACAAACGCGGAATGTTAAGGCCGGTGCCATCGCGCCCCCAGCCGTGGGGGTTTCCGCGGGCAGACTCCAGACCTGATCCGCGCAGACGTTCAAGTTTGTAGAGCTCCGTCGCCGCCTCCGTCTCCGGCCCGCGCGTCAACGCCGTGAGTCGTAACCGGCGAATGGCCCAGAACCCGGTCGTGCGCGGGACGCCACCCGACACCATCAGTATCCGCACTTTGCGGGCTCGTTCCGGCACGACGGTTTCGTCCGAGTGCCGGTGCCAACGTGAGTTTTGCGGTAGGCCGCCCCAGCCCGGACTATCGCCCGTGCGAATGAACGCCGCACTGCCGACGGGGCGATTGTCCCGATCAAGGAATCGCAGCATGAGGTACATTTGGCTATCATGGTCCTGCAGTTCATTTTCCCACCCTTCGAGGCGGGTTCGCAGGCGCACCACCTGCGGCGTGCCGGGCGGAGCGGTCGCCAGCCCGATCTGCAGCGGAAGCTCTCGCGGCAGCAGAGAGAGCCCTCGGTAGTCGGTGTCCGCGCTGTCGGCCCCACTTGATTCCATGGCAACGGGGACCGACCGGCCGCCGACCACGACTTCGGTGAGGACCGGCCGAGCCGAATAGCGGACCGCCTGCTCGGCGGCGTCCAGATGCACCCAGCCACCGGTCACGCAAAACGCCGCAAGGCAAACGCACGAGGAGGGGAGGAGGTGCATGTCCCCCAACCTCGCGATCCGTTGGCGCATTCCGAGTGCATTTTTTCCCGAAGAACCGCACCACATCGTGCGAAACATAACGATTTTAAGAGTGATTGCCCATCCCCCGAACAGGGGATAGCCAGCGGTCGCTAAAAACTTCATAATCCCGATCAGAAATGACCAACGGCCCCTCGGAGCCGTTATGCCTAATCAACCCCGCTTAGCCGTTCGAAAATGAAAACCCCCTCCCTTGCCCTGACTCTGTCGTTCCTCGTCGGAACTGCTCTCGCCCAATCGGTCGCTCCGTCGGCGACCTCCGCCGCTTCTACGGCGGACGACGCCGCGGTCATCCTGAACCCCTTCGTGGTCAGCACCGATGCCAACAAAGGGTATTACGCCTCGGAGACGCTTTCAGGGACTCAGCTGAAGTCCCAGGTGCGCGACTTGGCCAACCCGATCACCATCCTCACCGAGGAATTTATGCGCGATATCGGCGCGGTAAACTATGAGGAGGCCCTCGAGTTTCTGCCGAGTACGCAGGCGTTCAAAGGCGACACCTCCGATCCGGAATCCGTTTCCTCGCGCACGGGCACGCCTTTCACCGTGCGTGGCTTTCGCTCGTCGTCGCTGACCAACAACTTTTTCACCAGTCGGATCAAAGTGGACAACTATAACACTGAGACGGTGACCCAAAGTCGTGGGCCCAATTCCCTGCTCTTCGGTCTCGGCTCGGTGGGCGGTGGGCTCGATGCGACCCACAAGCTCGGACGCTTCAACGCCAACAGTCACAGCTTGGATGTTCGCTTCGACTCGGAAGGCTCGAGGCGCGTCAGCTTGGATATCAACCGGATCATCGTTCCCAAAAAACTGGCCCTGCGCTTCGCCGCATTGTCCACCGACCAACGCACGCCGCGTGAGTTCCAGTATATGCGGCGCAACTCGGCTTATCTGAATTTCACGCTCCAACCTTTCAAGGGCGCGACGATCAACCTCAACGCGGAGACCGGCCGAATCGACGAACTGAACCCCCGGCCCTATCAGGCCTACGACAGCGTCTCGGCGTGGTTGAACGACCCCCGGACTCCGCTGCAAAAAGCGAATACGATCGACTTGGCCTTGGTCCAATCCGGCACCACCGCCGCCCGCAACGCCGCCCGCAATCTCATCACCGGGGTCTCCCAAGGTTTTTCGACCACCAATTATCTCGTCTACATCATGAACGCTCCGCAGTTGGGCGTGCAGAACTGGAACTTTAAATCCCGAGGCTCGGAGGCCTTCGTCAACGGCCTGACCCAAGGCCAGACCAGTATCTCCAGTGCGACCCGCGTGCCCGGAGTGGGCTTTCCGTTGGCCACCGTCGTTTCCGGTCCGTCGGACTATTTTGACACGACCTACGATAAATTCTCGGCTTCGTGGCAGCAGCAGATTCTAGAAAAAACCTTTGTCGAACTGGCCGGCGCCTACGAGACCGCGGAGGACGAGGATTGGCAGCCAGTCTCGCGCGGCGATTACGAGGTCTTTATCGACAACAATTATTATCTGCCCGCCCAGTTGGCGGTGAACAACCCCGACCCCACCAAGCCGCTCAATCCCTATTTCGGGACGCCATATGTCGAGTCCAACGCCACCCTGCAAAATCGCAGCACAACGTTGAAACAGTATCGGGCGACGCTCACCCGCCAGTTCGATCTGAGCCGGATCGAGCCGGTCAAGGGGCTCGACCTCGGCAAATTCACGGCGGTGGCTTTTCATTACTACCGGCATCTCGATAGCTATTTTCAGCAGCCGGAGGAGCTGACGACGAACTCGGTGCTGGCTACGGGTGTGCTCGCGGACACGCAAAATCAGATCCGCCGGCGCTACTATCTTACGCCGGGGCAGCCGGTGTCGTTCCCCGCGTTTCTCCCCAACCAGGCACGGATCACGCAGACGGGAAATCCTGCCGTTCCAGGCAGTGTCTTCCCGACCGTTTCGTCGGCCTTTGCGAATCGCCTGAATCCCGTTTACGCGCCCGAGACGACCAAGTCCTACGCGGCGATTGGCCAATGGGAGCTGTTTTCACGTCGCTTGATTCTCACCGGCGGCCTCCGCCGCGATGATCTCAGCTCCAGGAACTTTGTTTTCGCGACGGACCCCGTCACCCGACTTTTCCTCGGCAAGGGCCAAGGTGCTTTTGCCCCGGAGACCAAGTCATCGGTCACCAACACCAACTACGGCGCCGTGGTCAAAGTTACGAAGTGGCTCGATGCTTTCGCCAATACGGCCACGAACACGGTCGGCGCGGGCGGCACCAACTACGATATTTTCAACCGGACGCTGCCCAATCAAGAGGGCCGGGGCTACGATCTCGGGTTGCGCGGCTTCTTCTTTGATGACCGCGTGATTCTGAAGCTCAACTACTTCAACAACGAGCTCACGAACCGGGTCTCGAACCCGCTCCGGGATGGAGCGATCGGTGTCGAGATGGCGCGGCAAAACGGATTTGTCGAAAGATACCTCGAAGGCATGGTTCTCAACGGCTTTGGCAGCAGGGTCGCCGGGGCCCGTCGTTTCGCCGATTACCCCGGTAACGGACTCTGGACGGACGTGGAATCGGATTTGACCGAAGGCTATGAAGTCGAGGCGACGCTTAATCCTACCAAGCAACTGCGCGTCCTGCTCAACGTATCCTATAACGACTCGAAGCTGAACAGTACCTACAACTTCACGCGCCCGTGGTATGAGCAATACGTCAAACCCGTCCGCGACGACGCCGCGATCCGGTCGGTCATCGCCAACCCTACGTTCAACGCGACGCGGACCATCGGCGATTACATCACGGGCATTGAGCGCCGGTTGAACTATCACGAGGCCCAGGTCGGTGGAGCCCGGCTGCGGGGCACCAATTGGCTGGTGAATGTTGTTGGGAGCTACGCCTTTGATCAGGGGCCGCTCAAAGGCACGCGCGTCGGTGCGAGTGCGCGCTGGCGTGAGGCTCCCACGATCGGCTACCCGGAACGAGCGGGGACCTTCGATGTGAAGAACGCCTTCAGCGGCAAAGACTCCTTGGTCACCGACGCCTTTGTGAGCTATGGGTGGCGGCAGCGATTACGGGGGCAGAACACGAATTGGACCGTCTCGCTTCGCGTGCGAAATATTCTGGACGACGACGAGGCTTCACCCGCCAGCGCCGTGGACAACGGAAGCGGCCGGGCCCACATCCTCCAGCGGATTTATCAGACCCCTCGGACGTATGAACTCTCCGCCGGTCTAAGATTTTGAGTCGGGATGCCATCCCGCAGCGAAGTTCGCCACAGCCCCGGTTTCCTTGCCCTATGAGATCATGCTGCCCGATTACCCGCTGCACCGCCTTGCACGCTGTGCTCACGCTAGCCGTCGCCGTGCTCGCCAGAGTCGCCTCGGTTCTCGCCATCGGGACCGCCGTGACCGCTCGCCCGCCCAACGTCGTGGTCATTCTCACCGACGACCAGGGCTACGCCGACATCAGCTTCAATCCTCAGCACCCGAAAGAGGTCTCCACGCCGCACCTCGATGCCCTGGCGCGAGAGAGCGTGTGGTTTTCCCAGGGCTACATCACGGGCAACGTCTGTTCGCCTACGCGCGCCGGCCTGCTCACCGGCCGCTACCAGCAACGCGCGGGTGTCTACACCGCCGGCGAGGGCGGGCGCGGCATCGCGCAGACGGAAACCATTTTCCCCAAATTCCTGAAGCCCGCCGGCTACGTCAGCGGTGCGTTTGGCAAATGGCATCTCGGACTCACGGTCGAGCAAAGTCCCGTCGGCCGCGGCTTTGACGAGTGGTACGGCTTCCTCGGTCGCGGCGCCCACGACTACCTCAAGCTCGATGATATCGAGGGCTCGCCGATGTATCGGAACGGTAAACCCATCAAAGACGAAGGCTACCTCACCACGCGACTCACCGATGAAACCGTCGCGTTCATCCAAAAGCACAAGGCGCGGCCCTTTTATGTTCATCTCGCCTACAACGCGGTCCACTCCCCCGCGCAGGCCCCCGCCGCCGATATCGCCGGGTTCAAAAAGCAGTTTCCCGAAATCACCGAGGCCCGCGCCATTTTGATGGCGATGCTCCATCACCTCGACCTCGGCGTGGGGCGGGTCGTGGACACGCTCAAAAAAGAAGGTCTCTGGGAAAATACGCTGCTCGTTTTCCTCACCGACAACGGCGGCTCCAAGGCGATGAGCGCGGTCAACACTCCCCTGCGCGGCGCCAAGCAGCAAAACTACGAGGGCGGCATCCGCACGCCGTTCATCGTATCATGGCCGGCGGCCTTCAAGGGCGGTCGCACCCTCGATACCCCGATCAGTTCGCTCGACATCTTGCCGACGGCGTTGGAAGCCGCCGGCGTCGCCTTACCGACGGCGAAACCGCTCGACGGCAAAAGCCTGTTGCCGCTGCTCACCGGAAAGTCGTCGCAGCACATCGACACGTTCTACTGGAGCGAAGGCGGCGAAGCCGGCGGTTTCGCCGTTCGCTCCGGCGACTGGAAACTCGTCCAGCAGCGCAGCCAGCCGAAGGTCGAGCTCTTCAACCTCGCGAAGGATCCGGCCGAGACGACCGACCTTGCGTCGGAGAACGCCGCCAAGGTCGCCGAGCTGACCAAGCTCTACGACACCTGGCTCGACCAGATGGCCGAGCCGATGGACGGCGTGGGCAAGCGCTATAAGAAATCCGACGAGCCCGCGGGGAAGAACCGGAAGAAAAAGAAGGCGGAAAAGTAAACGCTCCGGCCCGATCTCAGCCCCTCCATGCCGCCCCAACCTTGCCTCCGCCTCAGCGGCGCACTCCGCTGCCTCCTGCTCGCGGCGTGCGTCGCTTTCTCCGTCGCTGCACCCGCTGCCGCGCCGGCGAAAAAACTCAATGTCCTCCTGATCGCCGCCGACGATCTGCGCGACACCCTCGGCTGTTACGGCAATGCCGCCGTGAAGACGCCAAACATCGATCGGCTCGCCGCCCGCGCGGTCCGCTTCGACCGCGCCTATGTGCAATATCCCGTTTGCAATGCCAGCCGCAGCTCGTTCCTCACCGGCTTACGGCCCGACCAGACCGGCGTCATCGACAACCGCACGCTGCTCCGGGATCGCCTGCCCGAGGTCGTGACCCTGCCCCAACTCCTCAAGGAGGACGGCCGGCACGCGGCTGTTTTCGGCAAGATTTTCCATCTCGGTGGCGGGCGCGACGCCGCGCTTCGGGCGAAGTGGATGGACCTGCCGAAATCGTGGCACAGCGGGCAATCGTTTGAGCCGACTGCCCACGGCCGTCGGCAAATCGCCGGTCGTGATCTCACCGACGGCAAACTGAGTTGGTGCCGGTGGGGTGCCATGGACGGCGACGACGATGACCAACCCGACGGCCAGATCGCCCAGGCCGTGATCGCGCAAATCGAAGCTCTCGACGGAAAACCTTGGGTCATCGGCGCCGGTTTCAGCAAACCGCACGATCCCTTCGTCGCGCCCAAGAAATATTTCGACCTGTATCCGGAAGGCTCGCTCACCTTGCACCGCGCACCCGGCGATCGGACGCCCGCCCCGCCGCTCGCCGTCGGCTTCGGCGAACTCGGCGCCGCCTTCGCCAGGTTCAGCGACCGCGAGCGCCACGAGTTTCTCCGCGCCTACTACGCCTGCACTTCCTACATGGACGCGCAGGTCGGCCGCGTCCTCGATACCCTTGATCGGCTCCAACTCTGGGACAACACCGTCGTCATCTTGCTCGGCGATCACGGCTACCATCTTGGCGAACGTGAGTGGTGGAACAAAAACACGCTTTTCGAGCGCAGCTGTCGCGCCCCGTTTCTCATCGCCGCGCCCGGCATCAAGCCCGGCGTCGCCCGCGGGCTCGTCGAGTTCGTCGACCTCTACCCGACGGTCGCCGACCTCTGCGGCCTCACGCCTCCGCCAGATCTTGCGGGCCGGAGCCTGCGCCCGCTGCTCCGCGACCCTGCGGCCCCCGGCAAACCCGCCGCCTTCACGCTCGTCACGCGCGGCAACGCCCGTGGCGATTCGATGCGCACCGACCGCTGGCGCTTGACCCGGTGGAGCGACGGCACCGCCGAACTCTACGACCACACGACCGATCCGGAAGAAGAACGCAATGTCGCCCCCAATTATCCCGAAATCGTCAGCGATCTCGGCCGCCAACTCCCGGCCGCGCGTACGGTTTCATTGGCTCCCAAACGTTAGTTTATTTTCCGGTGCCCGCCCGATTCCCCCTGTCGATTCTCTTCGTCCTCGTCGCGCTGTGCTTTCCCGCTCTCGCGGCGGACCGCCCGACTCCACCGCCCAATATCATTTTCATTCTCGCCGACGACCTCGGCTACGGAGACCTCGGCAGCTACGGCAGCCCCCTCCGTCTCACCCCGGCCCTAGATCGGCTCGCGGCGGAGGGCGCGCGCTTCACCCAATTTTACGCGCCCACGCCTTACTGCGCGCCTTCCCGTGCGTCACTGCTCACCGGCCGCTATCCGTCGCGGCACGGTCTCCTCGGCAACCCCACGCCCGACGGGACGCCGGCCGTTGATCAACTCGCCCTCGCGGCCGACGAAATTCTTCTCCCGCAATTGCTCCGTCCCCGCGGCTACGCCACCGGGATGATCGGCAAGTGGCACCTCGGTCACAAGACGGTCGAATCGTGGCCCACCCGCCGCGGCTTCGATTCCTACTTCGGTATTCTTTACAGCAACGACATGCGCCCGGTGCAGCTCATCGAAAAGGAGAGCGTCGCCGAGTATCCCGTGGTTCAGGCGACCCTCACGCAGCGCTACACACAACGCGCGCTCGAGTTCATCACCGCACATCGCGACCGGCCGTTCTTCCTCTACCTCGCCCACGCGATGCCCCACAAACCGCTCGCAGTCTCGGAGAAATTTGCCGGCAAAAGCGGCGCGGGCCTTTACGGTGATGTCCTGGCCGAACTCGACTGGAGCGTAGAGCAGATCATGGCCAAACTCCGCGCCCTCGGCCTCGACGACCAGACCCTCGTCGTCTTTTCCAGCGACAACGGCGCCTATTTTGGCGGCAGCAACGGCGGCCTGCGTGGCATGAAGGCCATGACCTCCGAAGGCGGCTTGCGCGTCCCTTGCATCGCGCGCTGGCCCGGGCGGATTCCTGCCGGGCAACCGCTCGCGACGCCCGCAGTTTTGAACGATTGGTTTCCAACCCTGCTGGCCAGTGCCGGCGGAACCCTCCCCGGCGATCGGGCCATCGACGGACGCACGCTCTGGCCCGTGCTCGCCGAAAAATCGACGCAGCACCACGAGGCGATCTTCGGCTTTCAGGGCACCACGCTCCGCACCGTGCGCAACGACCGCTGGAAGCTGCACGTGGAGGCCAGCCAACCCCGCGCCGCCCTTAAGCCCGGCGCGCTGTGGGTCGACCCCCGCGCGCCCGATGGCGTCACGATCCTTGCTCCGACCGGGCAAGCGCACCCCAGCCAATACCCCGGCCTCGACACCGGTGATCCACTCCGTGCCGGCGCGCTCTTCGATCTCCAAACCGATCCGGGCGAGCAACACGACGTGGCCGGCGCCCACCCCGAAATCGTGGCTCGTCTGCGCGCGCTTTCCGCCGAGTTTATCAAGGCATCGTCGGAGTCACGGCGACCGAAGACGCCGTGATGCCAACGTCACTTAAAAAACCGACTGTCATTGCGAGAAGCGCAGCGACGAAGCAATCCAGCTGGATTGCCACGGCGCGCTTCGCGCACCTCGCAATGACACACGTCTAAAAGTTAAGAGGTGTTGGTATAAATCACGTTTCTCCCAAGAATTCCTCCTCCTATGACTCTCATCCGAAAGTTAACGTCGGTCGCCGCCGGCCTGCTCGTCACCGCGCTGTTTACGAGCTGCACCACTCCGACCGCGGTCCCCGTCAATTCCTCCACCCTCACCGGCAAAGTGATGGTCGGCTATCAGGGTTGGTTCAACGCCGAGGGCGATGGCGCCAAGCGCGGCTATAATCACTGGACCCGCGGCAACGTGATGCCGGCGCCAGGAAATGTCCGCGTCGATATGTGGCCGGATCTTTCGGAGTTTCCCGCGGCCGAGCGTTTTCCGACTGGCTTCGTGCACGCCGACGGCACGCGCGCCGAAGTGTTCAGCTCCTATCTCCGGCCGACGGTGGTGCGGCACTTCGCGTGGATGGAGGAGCACGGCATCGACGGCGTCTTCCTCCAGCGCTTCATCAATTCGCTCAAGCGCGGCAATTCCCTCGCCGCCAACAATGCCGTGCTGGAAAACGTCCGCGCCGGCGCCCGCGAACACGGCCGGGTTTACGCGCTCATGTATGATCTGAGCAGCCTCGCCCCCGGGCAGGCCGACGTGCTGATCGACGATTGGAAAAAACTCCTCCGCGACACCCGGCTCACGAGCGACCCCGCCTACTTGCGTCATCGGGGCAAACCGCTCCTCGCGCTCTGGGGCTGCGGGTTCAAATCCGATGATAAGCCCCGGCCGTCGCTCGACGACTGGCGCAAGATCATCTCCTTCCTCAAGGACGACAAAGAGAGCGGTGGGCTCGCGATCATGCTCGGCGTGCCGAGTGGCTGGCGCACGCAAACCCGCGACAGTGTCCCCGATCCCGTGCTGCTCGAACTGGTCCGACTCGCCGACGTGATTTCCCCGTGGACGCCCGGCCGCTACCGCACACCCCAGGCCGCCGCGACGCACGCCACGACCTATTGGCAGCCGGACATCGCGTGGTGCCGCGAACGTCGGATCGATTTTCTGCCCGTCGCTTTCCCCGGTTTCAGTTGGCACAACATGAAGCCCGGGGCGCCGCTCAACGATATTCCCCGGCTCCAAGGCCGCTTTTTTTGGTCGCAGATCACCGCGGCGAAACGCGCCGGCGCCGACATGCTCTACGTGGCGATGTTTGACGAAGTCGATGAAGCCACCGCGATTTTTAAGGTGACGAATACCCCGCCCGTCGGTCCCGGCCTTGGCGTGCAATTCGTCACCTACGAAGGACTGCCCAGCGACCACTACCTGCGGCTGACCGGATTCGCGGGGAAGGTTATCCGGGGCGAACACGCTGTTGCCAGCGATGAACTGCCGATCCCGTTTCCCACCCGACCATGATTAGAAATTTAGCCGCGTTCTCCGTTGTTTGCTTCGCCCTCGGCCTGGCGGCCGCTCCGCCCGCGCCCAACATCGTCGTCATCCTCGCCGATGACTATGGCTACGGCAGTCTCGGAGCGTATGGCGCCGACGCTAAGCTCATTCAGACGCCTCACCTCGACCGCCTCGCGCGCGAAGGACGACGTTTCACCGACGCCTACACGCCGTCTTCGGTCTGCACGCCGACGCGCTACGCGCTCATCACGGGCCGCTACTGTTGGCGCACGCCGCTGAACCACGGCGGCGTCGCCAACACGCTCGATCCGCTGCTGATTGAAACCACGCGCCCCACGATCGCCTCGCTCCTGAAGAAGCGCGGCTATGCCACCGGCTTCGTCGGCAAATGGCACCTCGGCTACGGCACCGAGCGGCGCGTCGACTACACCAAGGAACTCAAACCCGGCCCGCTCGAACTCGGCTTCGATTACCAGTTCGCGGTCCCGCAAAACCACAATGACATCACCCGCGTCTTCGTCGAAAATCACCATGTCTACGGCCTGCGTTCCGCGAAACTGACGCCCGCGCCCGGCAAGCTCGGCCTCGACGCTCCCGAGCGCGACGACCCCACAACCATGGGCGACCTCACCGAGCGCGCCGTCGGTTGGCTCGCGAAACAGGCCGGTCAACCTGCCCCGTTTTTTCTCTATTTCGCCCCCGTCGCGGTGCACGAGTTGGTCACGCCGTCCGCCGAGACCACCGGCACGAGCAAGGCCGGCCCCTACGGCGACTTCATCCACGACCTAGACCGCAGCGTGGGCCGGATCATTGCCGCCCTCGAAAAACAAAACGCGCTCGAAAACACCTTGATCATCTTCACCAGCGACAACGGCGGTGTCGTCAACCTCGGCGGCAAGACCGGAACCAACAAGCTCGCGATGGACGCCGGCCTGAAAATCAACGGCGACTTGCGCGGCGGCAAACACGACATTTGGGAGGGCGGCTTCAAGGTGCCCTTTCTCGTGCGCTGGCCCGGCCGGGTTCCGGCGGCGACCACGAGTAACGAGCTGATCGGCGTGGTCGATGTCTTCGCGACCGTCGCGGCGGTGGTGGGTGAGACGAAGCTCGACCGTACCACCACTGCGCCCGACAGCGTCAACGTGCTCTCCGCCTTGCTTGGTCAACCTTCCGCCCAACCGCTCCGCCGCGACCTGATTCTACAAAGCGCGAACGGCGTGTATGCCATCCGCAGCGGACCGTGGAAATGGATCGAGGGCGTCCCGCTTGCTCCTCAGGGCAAGAAAGCGCCGGCCGCCACGGGTCCGAAAGCCGACCAATTCCGGCCCCGCCTCGTGAATCTCGTCGATGATCCGGCCGAGAAGAATGATGTCGCGGCCGCGCACCCCGAGATCGCGACCCGGCTGGCGGAAACGCTGCGCCTGCACCGCGCCCAAGGTTTCAGTCGTGACTAGTTTTCCGAGGCTCGGTCTTCCTTCCGCATGCTGCTTCGCTTCCTCTTGCTCGTTCTCGCGGTCTCCGGCGGTGCGTTGGCCGCGACTCAGGTGTCTCGACCCAATGTGTTGGTGATTCTCGCCGACGATCTCGGCATTGGCGATGTCTCGGTCTATCGTCCCGGGGCCGACGTGCGCACGCCCCACCTCGATCGGCTCGCCGCCGAGGGAATGCGTTTCACCCGGATGCGCGCCAACGCTACGGTGTGCTCGCCCACGCGCGCGGCGCTGATGAGCGGCTGCTACTCGGATCGCGTCGGTGTGCCGGGTCTCATCCGCACCGACCCCGACAACACCTGGGGCTACTTCGATCCGAAGGTGCCCACGCTGGCCGATTATCTCCGCACCGCCGGCTATCACACTGCGATTATCGGCAAGTGGAATCTCGGCCTCGCGGCGCCTGCGACGCCGAACGACCGCGGCTTCGATTTTTTCCACGGCTTCCTCGACGACATGATGGACAGCTACACGACGCACCTGCGGCAGGGTCGCAACTACATGCGCCGCGATCGTGAGGTCATTACGCCCGTCGGCCACGCGACGGAGATTTTCACCGGTTGGACGCGCGATTATCTGCGCGAGCGCGCGAAGTCCTCATCGCCCTTCTTTCTCTATCTGGCCTACAACGCTCCGCATTTTCCGATGCAGCCGCCGGCGGAGTGGCTGGCGAAAGTGAAACAACGCGAGCCCGGTATCACGGAGCAGCGCGCGTTGAGTGTGGCCATGATCGAGCACTTCGACGACGGCGTCGGCCAAGTCCTCGCCGCGTTGAAGGAGACCGGACTTGATCGGACAACGCTGGTGGTGGTCACGGCCGACAACGGCGGATCGCTCGCTCATTTTCAAAACAACGATCCGTGGCGCGACGGGAAACAAAGCCACTACGATGGCGGTTTGCGCGTCCCGTTTATCGTGCGCTGGCCCGGTTACGTCGCGCCCGGTTCGACGAGCGACTACGCGGGACTGACCTTTGATATTTTTGCGACGGCTCTGGAAGTCGCCGGTATGCCGCGGCCGGCAACCATCGACGCCGTGAGCCTGATGCCCGCACTGCGCGGGGCGCCGGCACCGGCCGAGCCGCGCGAACTCTACTTCGTCCGCCGCGAAGGCGGAGCGATCTACGGGGGAAAAAGCTACGAGGCGCTCATCCGCGGCGATTGGAAGCTGCTCCAGAACAGCCCTTACGCGGCCCTCGAACTCTACAACTTGAAGGATGATCCGCAGGAGAAGAACGACGTCTTTGCGTCCCAGCAGAAAATCGCCCGAGAGCTGCAAATCGCTTTGCGGCGGCATATCCAGCGCGGCGGGGCGACGCCGTGGCAACCGCCGGCGAGCGATCGCTGAGGATCGGCGGCGTGGGCCGGGCGTCTGATCTTCAGCGCGCCGGGGTCTTGGCTTTCGGAGTCGGAAACTCGCGCGTCGGGTCCATCCGGCGGAGTTGCTCGGGGGTGGGGCCGCCGCCGAATTGTTGCCAGTAGCTTTCCGCAAAAGGATTCACGCGCGGACCGATGACCGTTTCGTTGACGAGGCCGGGCTGCACGGAGAGCCACCACGCGTCGTAAGCGGCGGCGAGGCGCCTGACCTCGGCGGGATGCTCGGCGGCGACGTCGCGTTGCTCGCCGGGATCGGCGGCGAGATCGAAGAGCTGCCACGCGGGGGTGGTGCCGCCGGTGATCGAGACAAGGTGCCAGTGCGGGTCGCGCACGGCGCAGTTTTTGAATTTTGCGAGGGCGGGATCGCTGCCCTTGGGCCAGCGGCCGAGATGGGTGAAGAGCGTGCGGTCGGGCCAAGGCGCCGAGGCTTTCTTGAGGAGCGGAACGAGGCTGCGGCCTTCGACCTGTGCGCGCACAGCGGGAGCGAGGGAGGCACCGGCGAGTTCGGCGAGCGTGGGAAAAAAGTCGAGATGCGCGGTGAGTGCGGCGACGTTGCCGGGCGTGAAGTGACCGGGCCAGCGCCAGAACGAGGAGGCGCGGGTGCCGCCGAGCCACGGGGTACCTTTTTGGGCGCGCATCCCGGCGTTGAAGATTTTGGCCCCGGCGGCGGTGCCGTTGTCGTTCATGTAAATGACGAGCGTGTCGCGGGTGAGATCTTGCGCGTCGAGAAACGCGAGCAGACGGCCGACGTTTTCGTCGATGTTGTGGATCATGCCGAAAAAGTTGGCGACAGATTCGGCGTCGGGGCCGGTGCCGACTTTGCCCCGGTAGAGCGCGGCGTCCTCGGGGCGGGCCGTGTAGGGCGAGTGCGGGGCGTTGGTCGCGATGTAAGCAAAAAACGGGCGGCCGGGTTTTTTGGCCGATTCGATCCAGCGGGTGGCTTGGGAGAAAAAGACATCGGTGCAGAAGCCGGTGGTTTTCTTGAAGGTGCCGTTGTGGCGGATGACGGGATCAAAGTAAGTGTTGCCCGGGACATCGCCGCAGGAGCCGGGATAAGACTGGCCGAGGCCGCCGCCGCCGTGGATGAAGACTTCGTCGAAGCCGCGGGCGCCGGGTTGATAGGCGGGCTCGTCGCCGAGGTGCCACTTGCCGAAAATGCCCGTGGTGTAGCCGGCGGTTTTCAGGACCTGAGCGAGCGTGGTGACATCGAGGGTGAGGCGTTCGCGCTCGAGGATAGTGTGGGTGACGCCGTTTTTGAATTCATGGCGGCCGGTGAAAAGGGCGGAGCGCGTGGGCGAACAGGTGGGGCTGACGTGGAAATCGGTGAAGCGCACGCTCTGGGCGTGGAGAGCGTCGAGGTGAGGGGTTTTCAGGACGGGATTTCCGTGGGCGGAGAAATCCCCGTAGCCCTGATCGTCGGTGAGGATGAAGAGAATATTGGGGCGCCCGGGGGTGGCGGCGGTCGTGGCGGAGAAGGCGGAGAAAGTGAGCAGGAGGGAAAGAGCGAGGGATAGAACCGGGCGGAGGTGCATGGCGGGTGTAATGGGAGGGGTCAGCGGTAGTCGGCGCCGGTGAGGCTTTCGAGGACGGAGCGCTGCCACGTTTGCAGGATGGCGGCGAGTTTTTCGGCTTCGGCGGGGTACGCCGCGATGACGTTGTTTTTCTCGGCGGGATCGGCGCGGAGATCGAAGAGCTCGCGGCCGCTGCCTTGGGTGCCGTCGACGACGAGTTTGTAGCGGTTGTCGATCACGGCGCGGGGGCCGGCGTAGTCTTGCGGGAGGATTTCGCGGTGCTGGAAGTTTTGAAAATCGCGCGTGGCGGAGCCGTCGCGGTCGAGCTTCACCAGCGGGGTGGTGCCTTTTTGCAGTTCGGCATCGAGGTAGGGTTTTGCGCCGGGATGGCGCGCGACCGGATCGTCCCAAAAACAGATGGGCGCGGCGCGTTCGGTCATCGTGCCGTCGAGGAGCGCGCGGAGCGAAAGGCCGTCGAGGGGGCGGCGTGGGAGGGGGTGGCCCGCGAGGTCGCAGAGCGTGGGGAGCATGTCGCTGGTGACGGCGTTGATGTCGGTCGAGCGTCCGCGGGAAATTTTCGCGGGCCATTCGATCACGCCGGGGACGCGGATACCACCTTCGTAGAGGCTACCTTTTTGAGCGCGGAAAGGGACGGTGGCGACGGCCTCTTGGGGCGTGCCGTTGTCGCCGCAATACCAGAGCAGCGTGTTGGGGCGGAGGCCGGTGGTGCCGAGGTGGTCGCGGAGTTGGCCGATGGAGCGGTCCATCGCCGTGATCTCGGCGAAACGCTCGCGGAGCACGTCGCGTTGGAGGCGGGTCGTGTTGCGGCCGGTTTGATTGGAGGTGAGCTTCACCTGACGGTTGCCGAAGCTCGCGGGGAGATCGTCGTAGAGTGCGAGATCTTTGGGGAGGGCTTGATATGGCTCGTGCGGTGAACCGAACCATACGACGACGAAGAACGGTTTGCCGGCGCGGCGGGCGGCGTCGATGTAACGGATCGCCTCGGCGATGATGATCTCGGAGCTCTCGCCCTTGATGACTTGAGGCGGGCCGCCGTTGCGGGAGAAGGAGGGATCGAGTTCGAAAAAGTTATCGTGCGAGAGCCACGTGTCGAAGCCCATGGCGCCGGGGTTGGTCGGCGATGAGGCCTTCACGGGGCCGAGATGCCATTTGCCAAAATGCCCGGTGGCGTAACCGGCGTCGCGCAGGAGTTGGGCGACCGTGATTTCCTGCGGCCGAGTTGACCAACCGGGCGCGAAGGTGCCGGAGCGATGGTGGTGGCGGCCGTTCATGACGGTGGCCCGAGTGGGTGAACAACTCGCGCCGCCGGAGTAGAAGCGGTCGAGCCGGAGGCCGGTACGCGCCATCTCGTCGAGGACGGGTGTCTTCAAGTAGGGGTGGCCGTTGTAGCCGGTTTCGTCCCAGCCGTGGTCGTCGCCCATGAGGAGGACGATGTTCGGAGGCCCGGCGGTGGCGGCGGCAAATGCCGAGAGGGAAAGAAACAGGGAAAGAAAGAAGGCGAGAGCGGGGCGGCGGCGCATGGGGAAGGATCGTTACGGGCGCGCGTGGGCGATGAGGAAGGCGAGGAGGGCGGGGTTTTCGAAGAAGCCGGGCCAGAGGTTGTGGCCTTGGCCCTCGGCGATGATGAGTTTCATGTCGCCGCCGAGCGCGGTGTAGCGGGATTTCAGGAGAGCCGAGTTGGCCTCGAGGGGGACGAGGGTGTCGCGGTCGCCGTGAATCGCGAAGAGCGGGATGCGGGCGGCCGCGAGGGAAGCGAGACGGTCGATGGGGTTGTGCGCGGTGAGCTGCGCGGCGAGTTCGGCCGCGGTCAACGCGTAGGCCGGCGCGGCTTGGTCAAGCCCGGGGTAACTCGTGAGGTTGACCACGGGATAGATGCCGGCGAAGGCGCCGACTTTTTCAGGGTTCTCGGCCGCCCACGCCAGCAACATGAGGCCGCCGCGACTGCGACCGAGCAGGAGCGGTTTGGCGGAGTAACCGCGCGTGCGCGTGAGCTCGGTGTGGAGGGCGGTGAACAACGCGCGGCCGGCGGGACTCCCGAAGGATTCTCCGACGTCGATGCCGGCGATAGAAATGCCGGCGGTGAGAAGTTGGGAAATCAGCCATACCTCTTCTTTGCCCGGATATTTTTCCAGGGTCGGCGCATACCAGACCCACGGGCGCGGCGCGGTGGGGGTGGTGCCGGCCGGGGCGGCGATGAGGAAGGCCGGGCGGCCGGCGACGGCGAAGGTCTCGCCGGGCAGCGGGAGTTTTTTCTCGGCGGCGAGGGAGACCGAGAGGGAGAGAACGAGAGAAAGCGAGAGGGGGAGAAGGAGAGAGAAAACGGGCTTCATGAAAAAGAGGGAATCAGGGCTCTGCCTTGGCGGGGGCGGCCGGGCCGGCGGGTCTGAGGGCGCTCGCGTATTCCCAGCGGTCCTTCCAAGCGGCCAAGTAAGGTTGGTAGGCGGGGACGCGGTTCCACGCGATCGGCGCGGGGTCGGCCGGGATCAACCGGCCCTCGGGGTAATCCTTGCCGGCAAAGCTGGCCTCCACGCCGGCGTTCCAAGCCAGAAATTGTTCGCGGAGGCGTTGCGCGACGGCGGGGTTTTCGGCGGTGACATCGCGGGTCTCCCCGGGGTCGGCGATGAGGTCGAACAGTTGAAATTTTCCGGACTCAAGATTCTCGGTGGACAACTTGAAGCGGTCGTCGATGAACGCCCGTTTCTTTTCGAAACGGAAGCCGATGGGGCGGTTGCGCGCCCCGGTCTCGCGCGCGAAGAGCGGCCGGAGGCTCTGGCCGTCGATGGGTTGAATCAAGGAACCGGCGGGCAGGCCGGCGATGTCGGCGATGGTGGGAAACAAGTCCATGACGGACGCGGGCGTGTCGGTCACGCGGGGCCGGATGACGGCGGGCCACTCGATGATGCCGGGAACGCGGAGACCGCCTTCGAAGAGGCTGCCCTTGAAGCCGCGGAGGTTGCCGACGGTGGAAGGCTTGATCGCGGGCAGACCGCCGTTGTCGCTGCAAAAAACCAGGAGCGTGTTTTCCGCGAGACCGAGGTCGCGGAGTCTTTGGCGCAGCGTGCCGAGGCTGCGGTCGAGGGCGACGAGCTCGCCGTGGTGGTTCGCGGAATTCTCGTCGAGCCCGGCGAAGGCGGCGCGGTCGGCGGGGGCGGCTTTGAAGGGACTATGCGGCGAGCCGGACCAGATGACGGCAAACATCGGGCGTCCGCCGGCGCGATGCTGTTGCAAGAATTTGACGGCCTCGGTGACAGCGATTTCGGAGGAGTCGCCCTTGAACGCCTCGATTTTGCCCATGCGACTCAGCAGGGGATCGAGGTCGAAAAAGTTCGAAACCGAGACCCACTCATCGAAGCCGAATTTACCCGGATGGTAGTCGTCGCCGGCAAGAATCGGGACCCCGGGACCGCGATGACCGTTGAGATGCCATTTGCCGAAGTGCCCTGTGACGTAGCCCGCGCCCTTGAGCGCTTGGGCGATGGTTTTCTCCTGCAGGCGGAGAGCGTAGCCGTGTTGCAACACCCCGGTGCGGTCGGGGGAACGGCCAGTGAGCACGGCGGCGCGGGTGGGGGAGCACACGGGGCCGCCGGCGTAGAAGCGATCGAAGCGCAGGCCGTTTGCCGCCATCGCATCGAGGTGCGGCGTCTTGAGGATCGGGTGGCCGCGATAGCCGGTCTGGCCCCAGCCCATGTCGTCGGCCATGACGAAAATGATGTGTGGCGGAGGCGGGGCGGCGCGGGAGGCGGAGACGGAAACGATGACGGAGAGAAGCAGGGAAAGAGAAACGGCGAGACGGGAAAAAGAAGAGCGGGGGGTCATGGGGAGCGGGTGCGGCCGGCGGCGATGAGGGTGGCGAGGCGGGACTTCAGTTGCTCGAGGCGCTCGGGTTGCGCGGCGGCGAGGTCGTGCTGTTCGCCGGGATCATTCGCGAGGTCGAAGAGTTGGAATTGGGGCACGGGGGTATTGGCGAGCGTCTTTTCGATGACGACGTTGCGCGCGGATTTGGTGTCGTAGCGGACGAGTTTCCACGGGCCGACGCGGAAGCCGTAGTTGCCGGTGCCGCCGTTGTCCTGCTGCACGAGGTGCTCGCGGCCGCGGGCGCCGGGACGACCGAGCAGCGCGCCGGAAACATCGATGCTGTCGAGGCACGCGCCCTCGGGCAACGGCGTGCCGGTCAACGCCGCGAAGCTCGCCGCGAGATCGATGGTGCTGACGATCTCGTCGGACACGGCGGGCTGGATCGTGCCCTTCCAGCGCGCGATGAACGGCGTGCGCGTGCCACCCTCGAAGACGGAATACTTGCCGCCGCGAAACGGGCCGCCGGCGCGGTGGTGGCCGAGTTTTTCGAGCGCGGAGTCCTTGTAGCCGTCGTCCATCACGGGGCCGTTGTCGGAGCAGACGATGACGAGGGTCTTTTCGGCCAGGCCGAGACGATCGAGGGTTTTCATGACCTCGCCCACCTGCCAGTCGAACTGGAGAATCGCATCGGCCCGGAAGCCGAGGCCGCTTTTGCCCTGAAAGCGTTCGTGCGGCATGCGGGGCACGTGGGGATCATGAGAAGCGAGAAACAGGAAGAAGGGCGCAGCGCGGTGGGCCTCGATCCAAGCGTCGGATTTTTTGGCCCACGTGTCGGCGAGATCCTCGTCGCGGAAGCGCGCGGCGTGGCCGCCGGTGTAGAATCCGATGCGGGAAATGCCGTTGTGGATCGTGGCGTTGTGGCCGTGGGACCAGTCCATTTTCAGGGTGGAGCGGTGGGAGATGCCGGTGGGGTGATCGCCGGCGGGAGCCTTGTCACCGACCCAGAGCGGGTCCTTGGGGTCGAGGTTCAGCACGCGGTCGTTTTCGACGTAAACCTGGGGAACGCGGTCGTTGGTGGTGGGCAGGAGAAAGTTGTAATCGAAGCCAATCTCGCGCGGGCCGGGGGCGATGGCGCCGTTCCAATTGGGGCCCTTGCCCTCGGCGCCGAGGCCGAGGTGCCATTTGCCGATGACGGCGGTTTTGTAACCGGCGGTTTTTGCGAGATCGGCGATGGTGACGGCGTCGGGCGGGACGACCATGTGCCCGTTGGGCGGGGCGATCCCGGTGCCCTTGCGGCGGAAGGCGTAGTTGCCGGTGAGGAACGAATAGCGCGTGGGCGTGCAGGTTGAGGCGGTGGTGTAGCCGCTGGTAAAGCGCCGGCCCTCGGCGGCGAGGCGGTCAAGATTGGGCGTCGGAAAAGCGGTCCCGCCGTAAGCCGACACGTCGCCGAAGCCGAGATCGTCGGCCATGATGACGATGACGTTGGGTTTTTCGGCGGCGAGGGCGGCCAGGGAGACCGAGAGGGCGAGAAGGAGGGAAAGAGAGAGGGAGGAGGACTTCATTCGAGTGGGGAGTTATTCTTTCCAGACCGTTTGCGCGGTGCGGCCCTCGGGACGCCACCACGCGTCGAGCTTGGCGGCGAGGGCGGCGACGACGGCGGGATTTTGCGCGGCGAGATTTTTGTCTTCGTGTGGATCGGCGAGAAGATCGAAGAGCTGCGGGCGTTTTTCGTCGCGGGGATTCGACGAGGCGTAGCGCGCGCTCACGAGGCCGTCGTAGGTGAGGAGCAATTTCCATTTCCCCTCGATGACCCAGCGGTAGACGAGGCCGTCGGCGGGACGGTCGAGGTTGGGGATGTCGTGGGCGAAGGTCTCGCCGAAGACCGTGTCGCGCGGGGTGGGGCGGCCGGTTTTTAGGACGGGGAGCAAATTGACGCCGGGTAGATTTTGCGGAACGGGCAGGCCGGCGGCGGCGAGGGCGGTCGGTACAATGTCGATGCTGGAGCAGAGCTGTTCGCCGCGATTGCCGGGTTGAATCGTGCCGGGCCAGGAAAAGAGCGTGGGCTGGCGGACGCCGCCCTCGTTGGCGGTTTGTTTGGAGCGGGGGGCGTAACCGTTGCCGTTGGGTTGTTGGATCCAGCCGTTGTCGCCGACGTAGACGACGAGGGTATTTTTGGAGAGCCCCTGAGCATCGAGCCGGTCGAGCAGTTGGCCGCAGGTTTCATCGAACCACTCGACCATCGCGTAGTAGCGGGCGATCGGATCGGAGGTGATGCCTTTGGCTTTGTATTTCGCAAACAGGCGTTCGGGCGGGGTGTGCGGCGTGTGCGGCAGGAACGGGGCATACCAGACGAAGAACGGTTTCTTCTCGGCGGTGGAGTGATCGATGAAATCAAAAATTGGTTTCAGGCCCTCGCGCCCGATGGCGAGACCGTCGTCGCCGTGGCGACCGCCGGGCTGCGGAAAGCCGCGGGTCATGCCGTGGGTGAAGCCGGCGCGTTGATAGCTGCCTTCCCACCATTTGCCGGATTGGTGGCTGAGGTAGCCGCGGGCGGCGAGGAGTTGGGCGAGGTTGGGCGTGTGGTAGAAGTTTGAGATCAGCTTTTCGCGGAGCGCACGGTAGGCTTCGGATTCGGGGCGGGGTCCGGCTTTTTTGGCGCCGGGCGCGGGCGGAGGAGCCGGGGTGGCGGGTTCGGCGAGGGGAGCGGGGTCGTTGCCGGTGATGAGATTTTGGTGGGCGTACAGGCCGTTGAGAAACGTCGCGAGCGACGGGCGGCAAAGCGCGGTGGGAACGTAGCCGCGGGGAAACGCGGCGCTGCGGGCGGCGAGTTTATCGAGGTGGGGCGTCTCGATCTGGGGGTGCCCCATGAAACCGTAATCGGTCCAGCCGTGGTCGTCGGAGATGATGAAGACGATGTTGGGCGGAGTGGCCGCGGCGGCGCGGAGCGGGACGGTGAATAAGGCGGAGAAGGGGAGAAGGAGAGAAAGAGCGACGGACAGACGGTTCATTTTTTTTGGGGAACGAGGTCAGGGGCCGGCGGAGGCATCGAGGCCGGGGGCGCGGAGGGCGGTGCCGGTGATTTTTTGGAGGGAGTCGCCGAGCTCGACGCGGATTTCGGCGGCGGCGGCGGTCAGGCGGGCGACGACCTCGGGGTGAGCGGCGGCGAGGTCTTTCGATTCACTGGGATCGGTGTCGAGGTTGAAGAGGGAAAGCGGGAGTTGTTCGACGCGGTAACCGTGGCGGGTGGCGATGCCCTCGACTCCTGATTGCGTGATGGAGGTGGGAGCGAGCTTGCCGAAATTGGACGGCTTGCCGGCGCGGCCGGGCTCGGCGGCGACGGTGATGTAGGGATGCGCGAAGTGAAGTTTCCACGGGCCGCTGCGCACGGCGTGCAGCGCGGTGCCGGAGTAGAAGAACATCGCGTCGTGCGGAGCGCGGGCACCGGGCTCGCCGAGGAGCAGGGCTTTCGCCGAGCGTCCGTCGGTCTTGAGTGTCGGGGCTTTGCCACCGACGAGTTCGGTGAAGGTCGGCAGCCAATCGAGCGCCATGAACGGCGTCGCAGAGACGCGCCCCGCCGGCACGCGGCCGGGCCAGCGCGCGAGGCACGGCACGCGGACGCCGCCCTCGAAGACGGTGAGCTTGCCCTCGCGCAGCGGCAGCGCGGAACCGGCATGTTCGCCGTAGGAGAGGAACGGGCCGTTGTCGGACATGAACACCACGAGCGTTTTCTCGTCGAGGCCGAGGCGCTTGAGCGTGGCGAAGAGGTCGCCGACGGCGGCATCGAGTTCTTCCATCACGTCACCGTAGAGGCCGGCGCCGGAGCGACCCTTGAATTTCTCCGAAGCGAAGATCGGGACGTGGGGCATCACGTAGGGCAAATAGACGAAGAACGGGCGGGCGGCGTTGCGCTCGATAAAGCTGATCGCGCGGGCGGTGCTGCGGGCGGTGAACTGCGATTGGTCGGGGTCGAGCTCGATGATTTTTTCACCGTCGTAGAGCGGGAGCGGCGGCATTTCCGGCGCGAGCGACGGGTGGTATTTGGAGTTGTCGTTGGAGTAGGGGATGCCGAGCCATTCGTCGAAGCCGTGGCGCAGCGGGTGAAACTTGAGGCGCGTGCCGAGGTGCCATTTGCCGGCGCCCATTGTGGCATAGCCGCGGGCCTTGAACATCTCGGGCATGGTCCACTCGGTATCGGCGATGCCGTCGCGGCTGGTGTGATTGTAGGCGCCCTGCATGCCGAGACGGTTGGGGTAGACGCCGGTCATGAGCGCGGCGCGCGAGGCGGTGCACACGGCTTGGGCGACATAGTGCTGGGTGAAACGCGTACCCTCGGCGGCCATGCGGTCGAGGTGCGGGGTCTTGAAGCCCCGGGCACCCTGGGTGCCCATGTCGGCGTAGCCCATGTCGTCGACGACGATGAGAATGACGTTGGGCGGAGCGGGCTCGGCGGCGCGAGCGGTCGTGGCGGAACAAGCAAGAAAGAGAGAAAGAGCGAAGGTTAGAAGTAGGGAGGAACGGGGCATGGGGGAGATGGTTAGAAGGGGGACAGCCGAGGCGAGTTGAAGGAAGCGGTGCGCGGGAAGCAGGAACGTGGTCAGCGGATTTTTTGGTCGGGTAACTCCTGTTTGATGCCGGCATCGAGCGGCATCCGATCGTTCTGCGACGTGAGGCCGACTTCGAGCATCACCTTGACGAGTTCCGCTTGCAGGTCGCGCACAACCGCGGCGTAGCGTGGCCGGTCGATCAGGTTGTGCCGCTCCTCGGGATCGAATTCGATGTTGTAGAGCTCGGCCTTGTGGCGGTCGGGGCCGCCGTCGCCGTGAGGTGAGCGTGTGTATTTCCATGACTCGGTGCGCACGCTGCGGACGTTGGGGGTGTAGGGGAACTGCTTCTCGTAGTTGTAATGGTAGAGCCAGGATTTTCGCCACGTGTCGTCGCCTTGTTGCACCAGCTTTTTCCACGACCGCCCGTGGATGCCGGTGAGCCCGGGCGCGCGGGCGAGTTCGAGCAGGCTCGGGGCGACGTCGACGGTGAGTACCTGCTGATCGACGATTTTCGGGGAGGCGACGGGCGTCAGGCCGGGGAAACGCACGATCTGCACGATGCGGATGCTGGGTTCGTGCGCGGTGCGCTTGTCCACCATGCCGTGCTCTCCGTTGAGGATGCCGTTGTCGCTCATGAAAACGATGATGGTGTTGTCCAGTTCGCCGCGCGCGCGGAGCCGTTCGTAGAGGCGGCCCACGCTGTCATCGACCGAGAGAATCGTGCCCCAATAGGCGCGCGTCATCGCTTCGAAGTCCTTCACTGCGGCGGGCGAGTCGTCGGGAAATTTCTTCCGCCAATCGAAGAGCGGCCCGTAGATGCCGTGCCAGGTGTTGAGCCGCTCGCGGATCCAGGAGGGTTTGTCATCGAGCATGAACGCAGTCTCCGGATAGGGCACGCGGACGGAGTCGAAGGCCCTTTCGTATTTCGGCTCGGGGAGGTAGAAACTATGCGGTGCTTTGTGGCCGATCATCATGAGCCAGGGCTTGCCGTCCCGCGGCCGGGAGAGCCACTCCTCCGCCATGTCGGTGACGACGGTGGTGTAGTAGCCTTTGACGACCTCGCGCTTCTGGCCGTGGAAATTGAATTCGGTGTCGAAGTATTTTCCCTGCCCTTTGTGGGTCACGAACCAGTTGAAGCCGGGGCGCGGATCGTCGTTGTTCTCGCCCATGTGCCATTTGCCGAAATAGGCGGTGTCGTAGCCGGCGGCCTGCAGCACCGCAGGGAAGCTTTTCAGCCCGGTGGGATATTCCGTGAAGTTATTGGTCACGCCATGCGCGTGGGCGTAGAGCCCGCTCAGGATGCTCGCGCGGCTCGGCGAGCAGAGCGACGTCGTGCAAAACGCGTTTTTAAAATGCACGCCTTCCCGCCCGAGGCGATCGATGTGCGGAGTCTTAAGGTGCTTGTTGCCGGCGAGGCCGAGCGCGTCCCAGCGCTGGTCGTCGGTCAGGATGAAAAGGATATTGGGCGAGCGGTCCGCGGCGGCGAAAGCGCTGGCGGCGAGGGAGACGGCGAGAACGCGGAGGAGTGATCGGATGGGGGGCATGGGAAGGGGTGAACGTGACGGGCTGGGGCTCAACGAACCTGACCTTGCTCGCGGACTTGGGCCAAGAGGCGGGTCAATTCCGCGACCTTTTCGGGGTGGCTCGCGTAGAGATTGTTTTTCTGACCGAGGTCGCGGGCGAGGTCGTAGAGTTCGCCGGGGTGGTCGTTTTTCGGGTAACCGTTTTCTTCGTTTACCCAATCGGGCACGCGGGAATGTGCGCCGGTTTTCGCGGCGATCAGGACCCAGTTCTCGTGCCGGATCGCATAGGCGTCTTTGAAGGTGTTGTGCACGATGGTGCGGCGGGGCCCGGGCGCGTTGGTTTTCCAGACCGGCAGCAGGTTGTAGCTGTCGGGCGCGGCCCCGGCCGGCACGTCGGCTCCGATTGCGGCTGCGAGCGTGGCCATGAGGTCCACCTGACCGACCAGAGCATCACTCACGCTGGCCGCCGGCACGACCCCGGGCCATTTCACGATGAACGGCACGCGATGTCCGCCCTCGTAGATGTCGCGTTTAAGCCCGCGCAACGGGCCGGAACTGCGGTGCTGGAACTTGCGGACGCGCTCATAGGCGTAGTGCTCGGCACCGTTGTCGGCGGAGAAAATGACGATCGTGTTCTGCGCGAACCCGTGCTCCTCCAGCGCGCGCAGAATCCGGCCCACCTCGGCATCGGTCTGCACCATGAAATCCCCGTAGCCGCCCGCCTGCGACTTGCCGCGATACTCCTCGGTCGGGACGATCGGGGCGTGCGGCGAGTTGAAGGGCGCGTAGAGGAAGAACGGTTCGCTCCGGCCCTTCTGCGCCGCGATCCAATCGACGGCCTTCCCGGTGATGTGCGGGACGACGGCGTGGAAGTCCCAGCCCGGCGTCATCGGTCCGGGCCGCGCCTCCCAATTGCCCTCCGCGGTCTGGGGCGTGATCTTCAGCGGGACGCTGGGATGGGTGATGACGCGGTCGTTTTCAAACCAAGCGTAGGGCGGGAAGTTCGGGACATCGTCGCCGAAGTAATAGTCGAAGCCGTGCGCGAGCGGTCCGCCGGAGATGGGTTTGGACCAGTCAAAATCTTCGGGCGCGTAGATTTTGTCCGGACCTTTTTCGGCGGCCTTTGGTTTCGCGCCGGGCTTCAGGATGTCGTTCCAATTCCAGCCCAAATGCCATTTGCCGACGCACGCCGTGCGATAGCCCCGCTGCTTCAAAATTTCGGGCAGGGTGATCTCGGCCGCGTCGAGGGCCGGCGGGCCGAAGGAATTCACGATGCTGTGAAACTTGCGCCAGTGAAACCGCCCGGTCAGGAGCGCATAGCGGCTCGGGGTGCAGATGCCCGAGGAACTGTGCGCGTCGGTGAAACGCATGCCCTCGCGCGCGAGCCGGTCGAGATTTGGGGTGGGGATCTTCGAATCGGGATTTTGGACGCCGAGGTCGCCGTAGCCCATGTCGTCGGCGTAGAGGATGACGATGTTGGGCCGTTCGGCCGCGGGCTTACAGACGGTCGCGACGGCCAAGAAAAGAAACGTAGCGGGGATGCGCAGAAGACGGTTCATAGCGAAAGAGGTTTTGGGGAAGCGTGGGGCGAAGGCAGGATGATCGCCGTCGCCGAGGATCGGGGCAACGGCGGGTTGGTTTAGTCGCGGTCGGGGCGGCGTGGGGCGAGCGGAAAATCGGGGTTCTCGGTGCGGGCGGAAGCGAGCAGGGCGGTGAGCCGGGCGGCGATCTCGGGTTGGGCGGAGGCGAGGTTTTCTTTTTCGCCGATATCGTCGCGGAGATGGTAGAGCTCGACCGGCCGATTGGCGGCGGCGCGGTAGAGTTTCCAGTCGCCCTCGCGGACGGCCTGTTGCGGGGCGGATTCCCAATAGTGGTGGGGGCGGCGCGGCTGGGGCGCGGCGGTGCCGAGCAAGGTCGGCACGATGGAGACGCCGTCGATTTCAGTCGGCGGACGCGCGCGGGCGAGTTCGGCAAAGGTCGGCGCCATATCGGCAAAGTCCGAGACGAGATCGGAGGTGCGTCCGGGAGCGATACGGCCGAGCCAGCGCGCGATGAAAGGTACGCGAATGCCGCCTTCGTAGAGGGTGAACTTGAGACCGCGCAACGGGCCGGCGCTTTGAAAAAATTCGGGGTCTTGGCCGCCGGCGGTGATCGGGCCGTTGTCGCTCGTGAAGATGATGAGGGTGTTTTCGGAAAGTTTGAGTTCGTCGAGCAAGTCGAGCAGGCGGCCGATGTCGCGGTCGAGACGGGTGATCATCGCGGCGCGGACGGCGCGGGGTTCGCGCTGGGGGGCGTAGGTTTTGCCGCCGGGAAATGGTTTGGGCTCGGGCCAGCGGTCGCGATACTCGGCGAGTGAATCGGCGGGGACCGCGACCTCGGCGTGCGGCGTCGTGAAGGCGCCGAAGAAGAAAAACGGGCGGTCTTTATTTCGGCGGATGAAGTCGAGCGACTCGCGCACGAAGAGATCCTGGGAATACACGGCGCGGCCGCCGGCGGCGTTCTCGGGGATCTCGACGCGCTGGCCGTTTTTCCAAAGGTGATCGGGGTAGTGGGTGTGGGCGTGGGTCTGGTCGATGTAGCCAAAGAATTCGTCGATGCCTTGGGCGGCGGGTGCGCCCGTGCTGCCGAGTTCGCCGAGGCCCCATTTCCCGACGGCCCCGGTGGCGTAACCGGCGGCCTTGAGGGCGGAGGGGAACGTGCGGTCGGTGGCGCGCAGGGGAAGTTTGCTGTTGGCGCGGATGGGGGCGTGGCCGCCATGCAGGCCGGTGAAGAGGACCGTGCGTGAAGGCTGGCACGAGGGCGCGCCGGCGTAGTGTTGGGTAAAGCGGATGCCCTCCTGCGCCATGCGGTCGAGGCGGGGTGTGCGAATGAGTTTCTGGCCGTAGCTGCCGAGGTCACCGTAGCCGAGATCGTCGGCGAGGAGATAGATGATGTTGGGTGGGCGGCTGGCGACCGCGGAGGGCGCCGCGGCGGTCGCGGAGAATGAGGGAAGAAAAAAGAGGGCGAGCAAGAGGGCGGCGGATAGCGGGGCGGAGGGAGTGTTCATCGGACGGATTTTTTTCGGCTGGGAGTTTTGTCGGAGATGTCGGCCTCGTCGGCCCAATCGAGCAGTTTTTGGCGGAGAATTTCTTTGGAGGGCAGATAGAGTTGGTAGTCTTTGGCTTGGATGTTGGCGTCCTTCGGTAGGGTGAGCTTCACGATGGCGTCCTTCTTTTCTTTGCACAGCAGCAGACCGATGGTGGGATTTTCGCCCGGTAGTTTCACCTCACGATCATAGTAGTTCACATTTACCCCGTGAGATAACCGGCGAGGCGCGACTTTATGTAACGTTTTCCCCAGGCGGTTTTGAGGTATTTCTCCCGCTTGGTAGCGTCGGTCTGAGTTCGACACGCTTCGTAGTAAACCAAATCTATGGGCAAGCGCTTTGCCGTGGAAGGCACGCGCCCAGCGTGATGCTCGGCGATCCTTCGTTTGAGGTCGCTGGTGTATCCGACGTAAAAGTTGCCGTCCGCTAAACTTCGAAGGACATATACGTATTGGTAGTTCATATCTCACGGGGTGAATCTGCATCTGGCCGAGGTCCTGATGGGTGAGTTTGTCGAGCTTAAGATCGATGACGACGTAGCAGCGCAAGAGCCGGTTGTAGAAAACGAGATCAAGGAAGTAGTGGTCGCCATCGAAGGTGAAACGCTTCTGCCGGGCCTCGAAGAGGAAGCCCTTGCCGAGTTCGAGGAGGAATTTTTCGAGGTGGCTGATGAGCGCGGATTCGAGGTCGGATTCCGAAAAACGGGTTCGATCTCTCAGGCCGAGAAATTCGAGGACGAGCGGTTCTTTGAAAAGATCCGCGGGCTTCGTGATGAGTTGGCCTTCGCGGGCGAGGCGCGTGATGCCCGCCTTGTCGCGGCTGAGGGCGAGGCGCTCGTAGAGGCAGGAGGCTTTTTGACGTTTGAGTTCGCGGACGTTCCAGCCGGAGTTGGCCGACTCGATTTCGTAGAAGCTGCGTTCTTCCGGGTCTTTGATGCCGAGCAGTTCCACGTAGTGCGTCCAGCTAAGGCAAAACGATGACGATCCGGATTTTTCAGTCGCTGCCTGAACAATTGCCGATCGGCCGGGCGCGGAGCGACTCTGTGATGAGGTCAGGCTCAATTTTTCAGTCGTTGACTGAAGAATTTGAGCCCGCTCCTGCCACAAGAGGAAAAAGCGCCTCATGTTCGATAAATTCACCAGGGAGAATCCCCGCCCGAACTCCGCCTCCAGTGGCGTGGAGAATTCCTTAAGCACTTCCGCGCCATACGCGGCCCGCTTCGCGCCTTTCTGCTCGTGCTCGACGATGCGGCGGCCGATTTCGAAATTGGTCATCACCTGAAACGTATCCACCACCGACGCCACGCCACGCCGGGCGGAGTGGATGAGGTCGCGGACTTCGACGATGAGCGCGGCAAGATCGCCGGGTTTCGTTTTCGCGGTGGCGGTTCGTTTGGCCGGGGTGCTTTTGTTTTTCATGGGCAGGAGACCTCCGGATGAGGCGGCTCAACTCTCGTGGTGTGGTCAGGGCAAGAGCGTCAGAGTGACCCGGCGGACGTCCATCACGGATTGACCGGGGATTTCGAGGGCGCGGAGGACGAGGGGGCCTGCGCCGGCCGGGAGGGTAATTTCGCCAAGGTCGAGCGTGCGGAATTCCTTCATCTGCGATTCGCCGGGCGGGCGCGGGAGGGTGTCTTGATTGGTGTAGAGCGGAGGGTCCCAGCCGGGCGCGACCTTGCCGGTGAGGCGGGCGGCGTGGAGGGAGAGTTCGACGGTCGCGCCGGCGTCGGGGAGCGGGCAGGTGTAGTCGATCGTGACGGCATAGCGGCCGGCGGTGACGACTTCGACGTTCCACACCATGCGGTCATCGCGGGATTTCCAGTTTACGAAATAGGAACTGTTGGGCGCGTTGGAGCTGCGTTTGACGCCGCCCTGCGGCTCGCCGTCGCGGGCGGGGAGCATCGTGATGGGGAACTCGCGATAGCCGACGTGGAGCGGGCGTGGATCTACGGCGTTATTGTTGGCGGCGGCGCGTGCGCGCGGGCGTGCGCCGGCGGGCGTGGGGAGCTCGGCGAGGACGTCGCGACGGAAAGTCTGGACGGCCGCAGTGAGGTCGGCGGCGAGGGCGGTCTCGCGGGTATTGAGCGGCGTGGTCTGGCCGGGATCGGCGACGAGATCGTAGAGCTGGCCCTGGGCGTCGAGGCGGTGGCGTTGGGTGCGCACGCTGACGTTGGCGTTCCAGGCATTGAAGATCATGCGCTCGGGCCACGGACGATTTTGTTTCAGGAGCAACGGGGAGAGATCGCGGCCGTCGAGCGGTTTGGTGCCGACGCGGGGAATGCCGGCGAGAGACGTGAGGGTCGGGAGCAGGTCGATGGCGCCGGCGATCTCGGGGATCGTGTGGCCGGCGGGAAGTTTGGCGGGCCAGCGCATCCAGAGCGGGGAGCGTACGCCGCCCTCGTCGGTGGAGGCTTTGCGGTTTTTCATGCCGCCGTTGTAGCGGAAAGAATTGGGGCCGTTGTCGGTGAAGTAGACGACGATGGTGTTTTCGGCGACGCCGAGTTCTTCGAGGCGGCGGAGAATGCGGCCGACGTTCGCGTCTTGGTTTTCCATCATGGCGAGGGCGCAGCGGGTCTCGTCGAGTTTTTCGCGGGCGGGGTCGGTGGCGGTCTGCGCGATGGGTTTATCCTTGAAGCGCGCCCAGTCGGCGGCGGGCGCGGCCCACGGGGAGTGGGGCGTGGTGAAGGGCACGTAGCAGAGAAACGGTTTCGCGCGATGGCGTTGGATGAAGTCGAGGGCGCGGTCGGTGCAGACGTCGACGATGTAGCCGGAGGTGCGGACCATGCGGCCGTTTTCCTCGAGGGGCGCGTCAAAGTATTCGCCCCAATGGCCGGAGGAGTGACCGAAATATTCGTCGAAGCCACGGGCTTTGGGGTGGTAGGGCCATTGGCTGCCGTTGTGCCATTTACCGAAAGCGCCGGTGGCATAGCCGGCGGCTTTGAAGGCATCGGCGAGGGTCTTTTCGTCGAGGTCGAGACGTTCGAGGCCGGTGGAGACGCCGCGCACGCCGGTGCGGGGGTGGTAGCGGCCGGTGAGGAATTCGGCGCGGGTGGGAGCGCAGACGGGTTGGACAAAAAAGCGGTCGAAGCTGACGCCGCCCGTGGCGATGGAGTCGATGTGCGGCGTGCGGACGGAGGTGTTGCCGTTGAAACTGTAGTCACCCCAGCCGGCGTCGTCGGCGAGGAAGATGACGACGTTGGGCGGGCGGGTCGGGCTCGTGGCGGCGAAGAGAGAGGCCGAAAGAAGGAGGGAGAGAGAAAGGGAGAAAAAGAGAGCGGTGGAGAGAGGAAGGAAGCGCATAGGGGGTGGGCGGTAAGGGATGGGATGGCCGAGGGCCCGGGGTAGGCTGCGGGGTGCGACGAGCGCAGAGATTCGCGGGGCATGACTCAACGCTGGAGTCTGGCGGATCGGGCGTTCACGGCTGAGCGCGCGACTGGAGGCGTTCTGTTTTGCGTGGCGCGAGCCCAAGTGGTCACGCCGGCGCGGTGGTCGGGTGGAAGAAACGGCGGGCGCGATCGGTCTTGGGGGCGACGATGACTTGCGCGGGCGGGCCGCTTTCGATCACGCGGCCGGCGTCCATGAATACGATCTCGGTGGCGGCCTGGCGGGCGAATTCCACGTCGTGCGTCACCACGACCATCGTCGTGCGGTCGGCGGCGAGCTGGCGCATGACGGCGAGGACTTCGCCGGTGAGCTCGGGGTCGAGCGCGCTTGTGGGTTCATCAAAAAGCAGGACGGCGGGCTCGACGGCGAGGGCGCGGGCGATGGCGGCGCGCTGCTGTTGGCCGCCGGAGAGCTGGGTGGGGTGGGCATCGGCTTTGTCGGCGAGGCCGACGCGGTCGAGCAAGGCAAGCGCGCGGGCGCGCGCGGCGGCGGCGGGCAGGCGGCGGACGAGGCGGGCGGCGAGCGCGAGATTTTCCCAGACGCGCAGGTGGGGGAAGAGGTTGAATTGTTGAAAGACCATGCCGACGCGGGCGCGGTGGGCGTTGAGCGCGGCGTCGTGACGCGGGTCGACGAGGGCGCCGTCGCAGCGGACTTCGCCGGTGTCGGGAAGAACGAGGAAATTGAGGCAACGGAGCAGCGTGGATTTGCCGGAGCCGCTGGGACCGAGGATGGCGGTGACGGTGCCGGGGGCGACGGCGAGCGAGACGGCGTCGAGGGCGACGAGGGTTTCGAAGCGCTTGGTGAGGGCGCGGGCTTCGAGCAAGGGTGCGGGCGCGGCGGCGGGCTCAGGCGGCATGGCGGCGGTAGCGGTTTTCCAACGCGCGCACGGCGAGCGCGACCAGCAAGGTGAGAGCGAGGTAGAAGAACGCGAGGAGGACGAGGCTCTCGGTGTAGCGGAAAGTGGCGCTCTGGTAGAGCCGGGCCTCTTGCGTGATGTCGCGCACGCCGAGCACGGAGACGAGGGCGGAGTCTTTGAGCAGGCAGATGAGATCGTTGCCGAGCGTCGGGAGCACGCGGCGGAACGTCTGCGGGAGCAACACGTGGCGCAGGGTCTGGCCGCGGGAGAGGCCGAGGGCGCGGGCGGCTTCGGCTTGGCCGCGCGGGAGCGAGGTGAGGCCGCCGCGGAGGGTCTCGGCTTCGAAGGCGCCGTAGGCAAAGGCGAGGGCGGCGGTCACGCGCGCGACCATGGGGACATCTTGCGCGGTGAGTTGGGCGCCGAGGGCGTTGGCGGCTTCGACGCCGAGTGGTACGAGCACGAAGGCCACGAGAAAAATCTGCACAAGCACGGGCAGGCCGCGCACGACCTGCACGTAGAGCGTCGCGCTTTGCCGCCACAAACCGTTGGTCGAAACGAGGCCGAGGGCGGAGACGAGGCCGAGGGCGAGCGCGAGCGGGAAGGCGATGGCAGTGACGACGAGCGTGAGGCCGAGGCCGTCGAGCAGGCGTGAGGCGATGTCGCGCCAGAGCGTGTCGGTGGCGACGCGCCAGCCGATGAGCACGGCGGCGAGGGCGAGGGCGAGCAGCCACCACGGTGCGCGGGCGAGCAGCGAGGGACGTTCGGGGGCAAGGGCTCCGTCGGGACCGATCATGGGGGCGTCAGTGCGCGGGTGCGCCGGCGGGGAGGAAGTCGGGGGCGAACCATTTGCCGTTGATGCGGGCGAGGGTGCCGTCGGCGCGCATGGCGGCGAGGGCGCGGTTGATCTCGGGGCGCAGTGGAGAGTTTTTCGGGAAAATGAAACCGAGGTCCTGGCCGGGGAGCCCGCCCTCGAGCAGTTTCAGTTTCTCGCGGTGCGTGCCGACGTAGCCTTGGCCGCCGACGTCGTCGATGAGGACGGCGTCGAGGTCGCGGTTGAGGAGGGCTTGGATGAGTTCGCCGAAGCCGTCGAAGGCTACGACGCGGGCGGGGCCGACGAGTTTCTCGGCCTTGGTGTAGTTGGTGTTGCCCTTTTGCGCGCCGACGCGGGCGGCGGCGGAGGCGGCGAAGGTGGTGAGCGACGTGAAACGGGTTTCGTCGCGGCGCACGAGCAGGCGCTGATTCACGGTCATGTAGCCGTCGGAGAAATCGACGACGCGGGCGCGCTCGTCGGTGATGGTGATGCCGTTGCCGGCGAGATCGAATTGGCCGGTGGCGATGCCCTGGATCATGGAATCCCAGGCGATCTCGCGGAAGACCGGGGTGAAGCCGAGGCGGCGACCGAGCTCGGCGGCGACATCGTAGTCCCAGCCCTCGGCGGCGCGGGTGTCGGTGCGGATGAAGTTGAAGGGGACGTAGCCGTTCTCGACGGCGAAGGTGACGTTGCGGGCGGACGTGGGCGGGGTGGCGGCGATGCCGGTCGGGGCTGATTCAGCGCCGGGACGCGGTGCGCACGCGGCAAGCAGGCCGGCGGCGAGCAACGGAACGAAGCGGAGCTGAGGGAAGACGGAGAGACGCGTCACAGCGCGAGCAATGCAAACCGCGTGCCGCAGAGCAAGCGGACGAACGCGGGCAGGGGCGGGGTGGTTGCGGAAGGTGACGAGGGCGTCGCAGCTCCCACGTTCTGCTTTAGGCAGGGAACGTCACGCTTCGGCGGCCGGGTTTTCCTAGTCGCCTTTTTTGCCGGGATTTTGGGTGCCTTGCTCCGCCACGTGTTTCGGGCGCGCTTGGGCGTAGCGATCGAGCACGGTCTGGAGTTTTTTCGCCGCCTCGGCGGCCGGACCGGTGAGCGTCGCCAGCGGGAGGGGCTTCTGCTCAAAGCGATCCGTGGTGAGGTCGTAAAAATTTCCGTCGCGGTGCAGTTTGTGGGTGGTGGTCTGGGCGTATTCGTGGGTCGCGGTTGGGCCGCCGTTGCGGGCATACCAAACGTAGTGGGCCTCGCGGGGTGCGCCGCGCTGGCCGAGCAGTTGCGGGAGGAAACTGCGGCCGTCGATTTCGAGCGCGGCCGGGAGTTTGGCGCCGGCGGCGTCGCAGAGCGTGGGGAAGAAATCCACGCTGGAGATCAGGTCGGCGTTGACGCGGCCGGTGGGCATTTTTGCGGGCCAGCTCGCGATCAAGGGCACATGATTGCCACGCACGGTGCCGGTGCCTTTGCCGCCGGGGTAGTCGGCGCCTTTGAAGCGCGAGGTCACAGTCGGGTGCGTGCCGTTGTCGCCGGTGAAGAGGATGAGGGTGTTCTCGCGCAGGCCGAGTTCCTCGAGCTTGGCGACGAGGCGGCCGATCATTTTGTCCATGTAGGCGACCATGTCGGCGAAGTGTTTTACGTCGCGCTTGGCCAGTTCGCCGGTTGTCGTCGGGTCCCATTCCGGGCTGTCGGGCGTCGGCTGAAACGGGTCGTGCGTGAGGATCATCGGGTAGTAGAGGAGAAACGGCCGCTCGCGGTGGCGGGTGATGAAATCGAGCGCGAAGTCGTTGATGAGTTTCGGGCCGTATTCGCCTTTCGTGTAGTCGATCTCCTCGCTGTTGAGTTCAAGGCCGGGATTCGCGTAGCGCGGGGGGCGACGGGTCTGTTGCCAGAGAAACGATTCGTCGAAGCCGAAGTGCTGCGGCAGGCCTTTGGCCTTGTTCAACTGCAGCTGCCACTTGCCGGTGATGCCGGTGGTGTAACCGGCCGATTTGAGCAACTGGCTAAACGTGACGGCCGCGGGATCAAGCACGCCGAACTTGAGGTAATTTCGGACATTATAGATGCCGGTCATGAGCTGCACGCGGGTGGGCGTGCAGAGCGGCTGCACGTAGCAGTGTTCGAAGCGTACGCCGGTGGCGGCGAGCCGGTCGAGGTGCGGCGTTTGGTAGGACTGGCCGCCGTTGGCGGTGACGCATTCGAAGCCGAAGTCGTCGGCCATGATGAGGACGACGTTGGGCCGGCGCTCGGCGGCAAAGGCCGCGGTGGTGATTATGAACGCGAAGGTGCAGAGAACGGCGGCGAAGGGGCGACGGCGGAGGGGTCGGTTCATGATTGAAGGGGATGGTCGTTCTTGACGGGGCGAGAGGGTAACTGGCTTGGCGGCGAGTGGGAGCGAATGATTTTCAAGCGCGGCCCACTCGCTCCCGCTCCCGGCTACCGGAGGGGAGGTTCGTTGGACCGGCAGGTGAGGTTCACGGAGCCACGAGGATCGGTGGCCAGGTGCTGTTGATGAACTCGGGGGCTTTGCCGGATGGGGGGAAGGTGGTTTTCACGGCGGCTTGGAGCTGGGTCGAAAGCGTCGCGACGGTGGCGGTGTGCGCGGGCAGGGTCGCGAGGTTGGTGAGTTCGCGCGGGTCGGTGTCGTGGTCGTAGAGCTCGCGGCCCTGTTTGCCTTCGTCCCATTCCGTGTAGCGCCAGCGGGGCGTGCGCAGGCTGTAGCCGGAGAAACGGCCGCCACCGGACTCGGCCTTTGCCGTCGCGGCCTTGGCTTTGCCTTTGCCGGCTCCGCCACCGCCGCCACGCATCATTTGGGTCAGCGCCCAGCCACGACCGGTGACGGACGGATCACGCAACATGGGCACGAGGCTTTGGCCTTGGAGGTTGGCGGGGGCCGTGATGCCGGCGAGTTCGGCGAGGGTGGGGAAGAGGTCGAGTTGGCTGACGGGCGACGCGGCGGCGGTTTTGGCTTTGGACACGCCGGGGGCGACGATGAGGAGCGGAACGCGGGCGCTCTCCTCGAACAGGCTTTGTTTCTGCCAGAGGCCGTGCTCGCCGGTGAGGTAGCCGTGGTCGCTGGTGAAGACGATGATCGTGCTCTCGGCGAGGCCGAGGCGGTCGAGGGCATCGATGACGCGGCCGACTTGGGCGTCCATGAAGGTGATGCTCGCGTAGTAGGCTTGCAGGGCCTCGCGGCGTTGGTCGTCGGTCATGTTGTCCTGCTCGCGTTTGTAGCTGGCGAGGCCGGCGGCGGGGATGTCGGCTTGATCGGCTTTGATGTCGGGCACGATGCGCATCTTCTCGCGTGGGTAGTAGCCGAAGTAGGGATCTTTCGGTGCGACGTAGGGCGTGTGCGGGCGGAAGAAACCGACGGCGAGAAAGAAGGGGCGTTGGTTGGGTTTGGCGCTGCGCTCGAGCACCCATTCGGCGTCGGCGGCGAGCATCGCATCGGTGTGATGTTCGTCGCTTTTCGGCGAAGCATACCAACTGAGTGTGCCGCCGAATTGACCGGGAGTGAGGGTGGTGATCTTCGGGTGTTCCTCGGTGCGGTCCACGCCGGCCGGGTTGAGAGCGAGTTCCCAAGAGGCGGGGTCGTCATGGCCGGACGTGCCGACAGAGTTGGGCACGTTGTAGTGGTAAAGTTTGCCGATGCGGCCGGCGAAGTAGCCCTGTTGGCGGAAAGCTTGGGGGAGGCTCAGTTGATTGGGGATGGTTTCACGGAAGATCTGCGAATTGTTGTGGATGCCGGTGCTGTTGGCGTGAAGGCCGGTGAGCATCGAATTGCGACTGGGGCCGCAGAGCGGGTAGGTGCAGTAGGCGCGGTCGAAGCGGACGCCGCGGGCGGCGAGCTTGTCGATGTTCGGCGTGCGCGCGAGGGGATCGCCGTAGGCGCCGAGCATGGTGTTGAGGTCGTCGGCGATGAGGAAGAGGACGTTTTTCTTGGGCGTTGTGGCGGAAGCGGCGGCGTGCGCGCCCGCCGGGGCGGAGAGGAGCCCGGCGAGGGTCACGAGAAGTGTGAACAGGCGGGAACGGAGCGGAGTGGTGCGGGGCATAAGAAGGCGGGAGATGAGATTTTGAGGTGGTTAGTTTTGATTCTTTTTATTTTTGCCCTGCTTGCCGGTTGACGACGCGGCGGGGGTGGCGGCGAGCTCGGCGGCGGTTTTCATCGTGGGCATGGCGGCGCCGATTTGGGTGCGCCAGGCGGCCAGCTGGGCGCGCAGTTCGTGGACTTTGGCGGGGGCTTGGGCGGCGAGGTTGCGGCTCTCACCGATGTCGTCGCGGAGGTTGTAGAGCTCGACGGTGCCGGTCTCGAAAAATTCGAGGAGTTTAAAGTCGCCGGCGTGAATCGCGCCGACGGGCGAGGTGCGCCAGCCGCGCGGGTGGACGTAGGATTCGAGGTAGCCGGGGAAATGCCAGTAGATCGCCTCGCGTGGGAGCGTGGCCGACGGGTCGCGCAGCACGGGGGCGAAGCTCACGCCGTCGAGCGTGTAGCCGGCGCGCGGAGTGCCGCCGACGAGGTCCAGCAACGTCGGATACACGTCGACGTGGGCCACCGGGACGTCGCTCGTGCGGCCGGCAGGGACGACGCCGGGCCAGCGGACGATAAACGGGACGCGCGTGCCCCCTTCGTAGAGGGTGCCCTTGCCGCCGCGGAGGGGGGAATTGTCGGTGAACCCTTTTTTCTCGGAAGGCGCTTCGGTGCTTTGGTAACCGCCCAGGCCGCCGTTGTCGGATGAGAAAATGATGACGGTGTTGTCGGTGAGTTTGAGTTCTTCGAGGCGCGCCACGATGCGGCCGACGCTTTCGTCGACGCTCTGAATCATGGCGGCGTAAGTGGGATTCCAATGCGTGCCCTGGGGCCGCTTCTTTTCCCACGCGGCGATGTAGTCGGGCTTCGCCTGAATCGGCGTGTGCACGGCGAAATGCGGCACGTAGAGGAAAAAAGGCTGGTCGCGGTGGCGACCGATGAAGTCCACGGCGCGGTCGGTGACGAAGTCGGCGAAATACTGACCGGCCGGATAGTCGGCGGGCGGGATGGTGGTGAAATTGAAATGTTTGTTGTCGGAGACGAGCGCTTCGTCGAAACCGCGACGGCTCGGATGGTAGTCGCCGGCGTTGCCGAGATGCCATTTGCCGAACATGCCCGTGGCATAACCGGCGGCCTTGAGCGCCTGCGGTAGAATAAATTTGTCGAGCGGGAGCTGGCTGACGTTGGCCGGCACCTTCATGCGGCGGTCGGCGGCCTCGCCGCGTTCGAGAATGCCGACCGTGTAGATGCCGGTGCGGGGCGCGTATTGACCGCTCATCAACGCGGCGCGGGTGGGGGCGCAGTTTTGTGAGTTGTAATAGCGCAGCATGCGCACGCCCTGGGCGGCGAGCCGGTCGAGGTGGGGCGTCGCGTAGTAGTCGGAGCCCTGGCAGGCGAGGTCGGTCCAGCCGAGGTCGTCGGCGAGGATGTAGACGATGTTAGGCTGGGCGGGCCGAGCCGGGGCGGCGCGGGCGGCTAGGGTCAGCCCGACGGATGCAAGGACCAGTGCCGACAGGGTGAAAACTCGGGGCAGTTTCAAAGGGGCGAGGGGACCGCGGTCGTCTTCGATTTTTTGGACCCTTTGGCGGCGGGCGCCGGAATCTCGGGCAAGCGCGCGAGTTGGGCGAGGAGGTCGCGGATGACGTCGGGGTGGGCGGTGGCGACGTTGCGCGTCTCGAGCGGGTCGTTCGCGTAATCGAAGAGCTCGAACTGCGGGGAGCCGTCGGCGGCGCGGGCGGCGATGAGACGCCAACGCTCGGTGCGAATCGTGCGTTGGCCGTCGGTCCAGAAACCGCGGGCGGGTTTCGCGGCGGGGGTGGCGGGGCGGTCGAGTTGGGGGCGGAGGCTGCGGCCGTCGAGGGTGCCAGGTGCGTTCAGGCCGCAGAGATCGGCGAGCGTGGGGAAGATGTCGATGGTCTCGACGAGGGCGGCGCTGGTAACGCCGGGTTGGGCGAGGCCGGGAGCGCGAATCATAAGCGGGGAACGCAAGGAGTGCTCGTAGAGGCAGTGTTTGCCCCAGATGCCGTGTTCGCCGAGGAGGAGACCATGGTCGCTCCAGACGACGACGATGGTGTTGCCGGTGGGGTCGAGAGTTTTCAGAGCGTCGAGCACGCGGCCGATCTGGGCATCGACGTAGCTGGTGGCGGCGGCGTAGGCCCGGCGAACCTCGCGGGTGTAGGCAGGATCGGTGTCAGGATCGCGGCCGGCGTGGCCGTAGTTTTTTCGGAATTCGTTGCTCGTATGCCAAGTCGAAGGCCAGGCGGGTTTGGCGGCCGCGGCGGGAGCGAGGGCGGGAATTTTCTCGGGATCGTGCAGGTCGAAATATCGTTTCGGCGCGGCGAACGGGAGGTGCGGCTTAAAGAAGCCGACGGCGAAAAACCACGGCTCGGACGACGCGGAAAGGTCGCGGAGATTTTTTACGGCCTCGTCTGCGATCCAAGCGTCGGGGTAGGCGGAGTCAGGACCGGCGTGGGCCTCGAGGGGCGGAGTTTTTCCGGGCGTGCGTGGGACACCGTTGGCGTAACCGTGCATGATGTTCTCGGCCTCGTTCCACGGTGTTTGAGGAATCCATGAGCGCGTCCAGGCGCCGGGGAGTTCTTCGGGGCCGTCGTGCCAGAGCTTGCCGGTGCGGCCGCCGGGGTGGTGGGTGATTTTGCCGAGGGCGTAAGTGCGGTAGCCGTTGCGGAGAAACCACGCGGGAAGATTCGCGTCGCCCCACGTGGAGTGGGTGGTGGCGATGCCGCCGTTGCCGACGTGGGCGGCCTCGGAAGGATAGCGACCCCGCAGCAGGGCGGTGCGCGAGGCGCCGCAGGTGGGAACCTGGACGTAGTGATGCGAAAAAATACGCGCGGTGGCGGCGAAGGCGTCGAGTTGCGGGGTGCGGGCGTGGGCCACGCCCATCGCCCCGAGGTCGTTGCGCAGATCGTCGACGGCGATGAAGAGGACGTTGGGGCGCTTGGGCGCGGCGGGCGAGGTGGCGGCGGAGGCGGAGAGCGGGAGAAGGAGAGAAAGAGAAAGGGAGAGAAGGAGGGGCGGAGAGAAGGAGAGAGGGCGCAAGGTGCTCATGGGGTGGCGGATTTTTTCTTGTTCTTGGTTTTGGCGCCGGGGGCGTCGCCGGTGAGGTTCACGATGAGGCGCGGGACGTAGGAGGCGAAACGAGGATCGGGCGAACCGGCTTCGCCTTTGAGTCCGCGCACGAGGGGGAGAAGCGGAGCGGCTTTGGGGCCGAGGGCTTCGATCGCGCTGAGGGCGGCCATGGCGGTGAAGACGCCGTTTTTATCGGGCGCGGCGAGTTCGCCGAGGACGGTGAGGATCGGCGCAAGATCGGCGGTCGGGCCGAAGGTGCCGAGCGCCTCGGCGGCGACGATGCGGACGAGCGGCGACGAGTCGCTGAGGGCGCGGCGGAGCAGCGGAAGATCGCCCGAGACGGCCGAAGAGCCGCGCATGAGCAAGCCGATCACGCCCCAATAGCGCGCGGCGGCATCGGGATCGGTCGCCAAGGTGCGCAACTGCGGGACGGCGGCGGGATCAAGGCCGGAGGCGAGATCTGCGGCGGCGTAGAGGCGCGCGAAGGGGTATTTCTTTTCGTCGCGTGCGAGGTCGTAGGGCGCCAGCCCGGAGGCGCGGGCGTGCATCTCGCCTTCGGGGAGAAAGCCGAGGTCGCGCACGCGGGTGAGGTGGGTGCGTTGGGCGGCGCGGAGTTTTTCAAGGACCGCGCGGTGAGCGGGCGAGGCGGCGAGGTTGATGACTTCGTCGCGGTCGGTCGCGAGATCGTAGAGTTCCTCGGGAGCCTTGGGCGTGCGCCAGAAGATGGACTGCGCGTCGTTGGTTTTGCCGGCGTCGAAAGCGGCACGCCACACGCGGGTCGTGGGCGTCTCGAATTGAAACGCGACCCGTTGGGCCGGCGAGACGTGGGGGAAGAAATTCCGCAGGTAAACGTAGCGGCCGTCGGTGACGGAGCGGACAAAATCCAGGCGTTCGTCCATACGGCCGCGGGCGCCGTAAAGGTAGGGCTGGGGCTCGGTCTGAAACGGGCCGGCGAAAGCGTGGCCCTGCATCGCGGCGGGCGGCTTGATCCCCGCGAGGCTCAGCACGGTGGGCGCGAGATCGACGAAGCTGACGAGGCGGTCGGACTTGCCGCCGGGTTGATACTCTTTCGGGGCGAGGTGCCGCCACTTTTGCGGGAAGTAGACGACCATGGGCACGTGCAGGCCGGAGTTGGAGGGCCAGCGTTTGCTGCGGGGCATGCCGCTGCCGTGGTCGCCGTAGTAAAAAACGATCGTGTCCTCGGCGAGGCCGGCGGCGGCGAGTTCTTTGAGGCGGGCGCCGGCGTCGGCGTCGGCGGCGGAGACCTTGTCGTAGTATTGCGCCCAATCTTGGCGAACCTCGGGCAGATTGGGGTGGTAGGCGGGGATGCGCATTTTCGCCGGATCGGCGATGGCGTTGTGGGGCCGGGTGCGAATCTGGCTCTCGTGGCTTTTTTCGGAATTGAACACGGCGAAGAACGGCTGGCCGGGGGCACGATCTTTCCAGTGCGCTTGTTTGGAGGAAACGTGCCACGTCTGCGCGGATTTAGGGACGTTGTAATCCTCCTTGGCGTTGTTGGTGGTGTAGTAGCCGGCCTCTCGAAGGTAGTCCGGGTAAAGCTTCGCGCCGTTGGCGAGCGGCACCATGGAGCGCATGTGAATCGCACCGGAACTCTCGCCATAAAATCCGGTGGCGATGGTGGTGCGGGCGGGAGCGCACACAGGGTGGTTGGACCAAGCTTTTTTGAAAATCATGCCCTGTGCGGCGAGGGCATCGATATTGGGCGTGCGGGCGTTGGCGTCGCCGTAGCAACCCATCTCGGGTCCGTGGTCTTCGCTCGTGAGCCAGAGAATGTTGGGGCGGTCGGCGGCCGAGGCGGACAGGGAAATCAGGAGTGCAAGCGAGAGCGCGAGCAGGCGGGCTGGGGCAGAAAATAGGAGGGAAGGCATCGGTGGGGGCGAGACGGGCGGGGTGGGTGGAGGTTGCAACAAAGTGGAACAAGAGCGGCGTGCCGGGAGATTTCGGGGCGGTCAAGCGGGACGGTCGGGAAGGCGGGGTGAGCGCACGTGGGGCTCGTAGCAGTCAGGCGGGACGCAGGCAAAGGAGATCGTCAATTTGGGTGGAGACGCGGGCGTAGTCGAGGCTGGTCCCCGGCGCCGTTAGATCGAGGTCGAAGGTCGGAACCATCGCTTTCATGCGGGCGTGGCCATCGGGCGTATGCAGGCGGTCGGGGAAACAAGTTTGGATGATTTGCAGCGCGATGTTCGCGGCGACGGAAGCGCCGGGGGAAGCACCAAGCAGCGCGGCGAGAGAGCCGTCGGGGGCGGTGACGACCTCGGTGCCGAAGGAGAGCCGGCCGGCGTCGGATTTCTTCAGCGCTTGCACGCGGATGCCGGCGTCGACGGGGCGCCAATCGGCGGGATCAGCCCCGGGGTAGAACACGCGGAGGGCGCGCAGGCGGGCGGCCATGCTCTGGGTGGCTTGTTGCGCGAGAAAGCGGACGAGAACGCGCTGGTGCAGGCCGGTGCGGAGGAGGGTCGCGAGGTTGTGCGTGCGGAGCGAAGCCGGCAGGTCGGTGAGGTGCCCGGTGCGTTGGAGGAACTTGGTCGTCCACGTGGCGAAGGGTCCGAAGAGCAGTGCGCGTTTGCCGTCGAGATGGCGGACGTCGAGGTGGGGTCCACCGAGGGCGCCGGAGTCGGGCGGAGGCGAGCCGTAGACCTTGGCCAAGTGGCGGGCGACGACGGCGGGGTTTTCGCAGACCAGCCATTGGCCGGCGATGGGAAAGGCGGCGAGACCGTGGGCGACAGGCAGGCGGCTGGATTGGAGGAGTGGCAACGTGCCGCCGCCGGCACCGATGAAAACGAAGCGGGCGCGGGCGGAGTGCGATCTGCCCGAGGCGGGGTCGCGGACGGTGAGTTCCCAGTCGGCATCGGCGCGGTTAAGGTGCGTGACGCGGTGGCCCGCGACGACGCGGCAGCCTTCCTGCGCGCCGAGCCAGGCGAGGAGTTGGCGGGCGAGTTCGCCGAAATTCACATCGGTGCCGGCGTCGATTTTGGTGACGGCGATGGGCTCGGCGTCGCGGCCGTCGACGAGAAGTGGAGCCCACCGGCGGATCAAAGCGCGATCGGTGCTGAACTCCATGGTGCGGAAGAACGGATGCGCCGACAGCGCGGCATGACGGGCGCGCAGATAGGCGATGGGTGCTGCGCCGCGAACAAAGCTGAGATGCGGGACGGCGCGGATAAAGTCGGCCGGCCGCGGGGCGAGCCCGTGGGCGACCGCGTAGCTCCAGAACTGACGGGATTGGTCGAAGCGCGTGAAGATTTCGACGGCCTTGGTGACGTCGACGGGCGCGCCGGGCGTGATGGGCGGCGGCGTATAGTTGAGTTCGCAGAGGCCGGCGTGGCCGGTGCCGGCGTTGGCCCAGCCGTCGGAGCTTTCGCGGGCGAAGGCGTCGGCCGCCTCGTAAACGTGAATCGAGAAGCGGGGGTCGAGCCGCTTGAGCATCGTGCCGACATGCGCGGACATGATGCCACCGCCGATGAGGATGATGTCGGGGTGCGCGTCAGAGCGAGGCATGGGAGGCAGGGCGAAGATAGCCACGGCCACTGCCTAGGGCCAAGTGACGAAGGGCAAGGGCGAATTCGGGGTGATCGCGGTGGGTCCGCGTGCTGACCGAGTCCGGAATCGCTCCAGCACTGAATCGCAGGGGAGACGTTCCTGCCCTGAAACGTCTCACCGCCGACAAAGCGCCGAATTGGTTTTGATCGGCGGACGTCCCCGTTCCGAGGCGGTCCTCAGGGAAGTTTCGTGACGACGGCGTAGTAGGCGCCGACTTCGTGGCCGTCGGCGGTGGTGAAGACCGGGGCGAGTTGGTGGGAACCGGCGGTGAGCGTGGTCGTGAAGGCGATGGCAGTGTCGGTGGCGCGCACGGGCGACGAAGCGAGGTCGCGCCCGCCGAGGCGCAGCGTGGCGGTGGTCGCGGGGATCGCGACGCCGGAGCGGGCGCGGAAGGCGACGCTGGCGCCGGGGACTTTTTCACCCGGGGGCAACGCGGCGGTGATCGGGTGGTTCGCCTCGACGGGCCAGCGGCGCACGCTGATTTCGTAGCGGCCGGCGGTGACGACTTTCACAGCCCAGTGGCCGGCGTGGCGGGATTTTTCGGCGGCTGCGGCGGGCGTGGCGGACGACGCGGCAGCTTTCGCGTTTTTGCCTTTGGCGGCGTTGGGACGTGCGGGAGCGAATCCATCGGCGACGCGGATGTGCTGCTGGTTCCACGGCGGGAGGGCCTCCTGGATCCAGTCGTGGCCGGTGAGACTCACGACGGGATGCTCGGGATGGCCGAGGTAAATCTCGGTGGTCTGCGCGAAGGTCGGCTCCAACTCGGCCCACCACGCCTCGTAGAACGCACGCATTTTGGCGGCGCGCGCGGGTTGTTCGGCAAAGAGGTTCCGCTGCTGGCCGGGATCGGTTTTGATATCGTAAAGTTCCTGGCCGTTGATGAGCCGCCACGGGCCGGACATGACGGCGGACTGTTTCCACTTCACCGGATCGCGCTCGCGCTGGGAATCAGTGACGAGCATGCGCTCGTGCGGCCACGCGGTGGTGTCCGCGACGGGATCGAGGAGCGGACGAATGGAACGGCCGTCGAACTTGAGGCCGGCGGGAGTGGGTGCGCCGGTGACGTCGAGGAGCGTGGGCACGATGTCGACGGCGTGGCTCAGAGTGTCGTTGACTTGCGGTTTCGTCCAACCGGCGGCGGGCCAGTGGGCGAGGAGCGGCACGCGGTGCCCGCCCTCGTATTCGCTGCCTTTTTTGCCGCGCATACCGGCGTTGAAGATTTTTTCGCCGGTGGCGGTGCCGTTGTCGGTAGTGAAAATGAAGAGCGTGTTGTCGGCGATACCGAGCTCACGCAGGAGCGCGCGGGTGGTGCCGACGTTGTCGTCGATGTTGGTGATCATGCCGAAGAACGACGCGAGTTCGGGCGGCTGCTGCGGGTAGAGGTCGAGGTAGTTTTGCGGGGCGTGAAACGGGCTGTGCGGGGCGTTGAGCGAGATGTAGGCGAGGAAAGGTTTTTTGGCGGCGGCTTGCTCGCGGATGAAGCGGTGGGCCTCGGCGAAAAACACGTCGGTGCAAAAACCTTTGGCGGCGACGATGCGGCCGTTGTGGAAATAGCTGCCGTCGAAGTAGGAGTTGTCCCAGAGATCGGGCGTCTGGCCGACCCCGCCGCCGCCGTGGTAATAGACCTCGGTGAAACCGCGGTCCTGCGGGCGGTAGGGGTAGTTGTCGCCGAGGTGCCACTTGCCGAACATGCCGGTGGCGTAGCCGTGGGCTTTGAGCAACTGGCCGACGGTGATCTCGTTTTCGCGCAGCATCGAGCGGCCGTTGACGGTGTGCCACACGCCGGTGCGGTTGGTCCAATGGCCGGTGAGCAGCGCGGCGCGCGTGGGCGAGCAAGTGGGCGCGACGTGGTAGTCTTTCAGTTGGGAGGACTCGGTGGAGAGCCGGTCAAGGTGCGGCGTCTTGACGACGGGATTTCCCGTGAAGCCGAGGTCGCCGTAGCCCTGATCGTCGGTGATGACGAAGACGATGTTGGGCTTGGTGGCGGAGGTGGCAGCGGCCGTGGCTGAGAGGGCGAGAAGGAGGAAACCAGAGAGGGCGAGAAGGAAGCGGAGTTTCATAGGAGAAATAGATTTGAGTCGTTCATGGGCCGCCGACGGGTTGGAATTTAATCGGCGAGCTGGGGGCGGGCGCGAGTTCGACGCGGAGACCAGTTGGGCCGCGCCGAAGGGTATCGACACGGAAGGTTAAGGCGGCTTGGCCACGGCCGAGCATAATCGGCGCGTTAAAATCCATAATCTCGCGCCCCTCGATCCATAGGCGCAAGCCCGTCGCGGAGTTGAGTTTTAGTAGCACGGCGCCGGCTACCTGCACCTGCACGTGGCCGCGCGCGTCGAAGGGATTCAGCGGCTCTACGCTGGAAGCTAGCAGTTCGCCGCTCACATAGCTGTATTCGGTCGTCCAGGAGGGGTGCTCGTCGGAGGGCGGCAGGGCGGCCGTGGCTGCGGCGATGCGCCATTTGCGGATGACTGGGCGCTCGTCATTGGCGTAGGGGCCGGGCCGGCCGAGTAGCGTTATGAACCGGGATAGATCGAGAAACTCCTGCCGACTTTGTAATTGGTCCGCGAGTCCGGCGGGCATGAGGGATTCCAGGGTCTTTATTTCCCGAACTAACTCGACCGGGATCCGGATCTCTTGACCACGATCCGCGGGGTCGCGGATGACGATCTCGCGCTCGCCTTTGGCGGCGATCACGCCGACCCGCACGGTGCCGTCGCGCAACGAGATCTGGGTGGTCTCATAATGCTCCGCGATGGCTTTGCTCGGTTCGAGGATCGAATCGATGATGTAGTTCGTATCCGTCGCCGATCCCAAAGCGGCGAGGTTGGGCCCGAGGGTTGGCCCTGCGGAGCCGACCGCATGGCAAATGGCACAGGCTGCCGAAGGACGACGGAAAATCTGTTCGCCGCGCACGGGATCACCTAGTCGGTCGATGTCAGCAGCGAGAGCCGCACGATTTTCTCGGAGTAGCGCAGCGCTGAGCGAGCCTTCCGCCGGCCCCAAAAAACGCTCCGCCAACGCGGGCGGTAGTTTACCGGTGCGCCGATGATGGGCTGTGACGGACGCGGCGACGGCGGGATGGGGCGTGCAGCTTGTGAGCGCCCGTTCCAAAACGGCGAGCCCGCCCTCCCGGAGCAGAAACGCCGACACAAGGCCCGCAGGATCGGCTGAGCCGGGATCCTCGATCAGCAGCGGGGCGACAAACGCCCCGGCACCGGCGAGGTCGACGACCGTGAGGCCGCGCACCGCCAGATAGCGGCTCTCGATGTCGCCATTCGCGGCAAGGCCGCGCAACTCCTGCACGAACTCCGGGCGACCAAGCTGCGCGACCGCCACCGCCGCGGCGGCGCGGACGTGGTCGGGGCGCTTACCATCCCTGAGTAGCGCGAGAAGTCGCGGAGCCGCCGCAACTGCTTTCCAAGCGCCGAGAGTTTGCGCGGCGGCGGTGGCAATCGCCGCGTCGGAATTTGCCAGCTGGTTTTGCAGGCGGGCAATCCCCGGGTCCGGCTTCACTTCCCCACCGCGCGCGACTTCGTGCAACGCGTCGAGCAGCCCAATTGTCGTTTCACGCGATTTGGCGCGTCCCCGCTTGGTCAGCGCATCAACCACGAGTTGCAGCTGCGGAGCGCTGCGCTCGGCAATCAACTTCGTCTTGATTTCGGCCAGCTCGCCGAGGTCGGGACTATCCTTGGCGAGAAAATTGGCCAAGCGTTTCTCGAAACCGACACCGGCTTCCCGCAATGCGAACTCACGGTGGCTCTCTTTGGCGAATTCAAGTTTTCCCGCGGCGAGCGCGGGCCGCCAATACGGTCCCAATGCCGCGACCGTTTGGGTGAGTGCGAGACTGATTGAGGCGTCCTTGGGGAAATCCAGCGCGGCGAGCGCCGCGGAAAACGCTTCGGCCCGCGGCACAAATCCCGCCGACAACACCGCCTCCATTCGCGCGCGCGGAAAGGGGTCGTCGGCGGCCCGAGCAAGCAGCGCGATGGGATCCGAGTGATGGGCGTGCCAGTAGCGTAGCGTCCGTGCTCCGGCGGCGCGTGCGTGACCATCCTGGGCGCCTAGCACGCGCGCCAGAATTGCTTCGTTGGGACGGTCGATGTTTTGATACGCCCACATCGCCTCGACCAAATGGTGATCGTAGTGAGGCTCGTTGCGATCAAGTTGGCCGACCCAGCGCTCGAGTTCGAGGGCGACGGCGTCTGGTTCGCGTTCGCTCAGTTCGAGGCGCGCTTGGTGGCGCGTCCAATCCTCCGGGCTTCGGAGGTAATCCACCAAGGCTGGAACGGGCGCACCGGCGATCACGGGTTTCTTCACGAGCGGGCGGCCTTTGGCTGTGATTCGCCAAATGCGCCCGCGGTTGTCATCCCGCCGGGGATCGCGGAAATCGTGCTGGGCGTGATTGATGATCGGGTTATACCAATCGGCCACATAGATGGCGCCATCCGGGCCCATCTTGACGTCGATGGGGCGGAAGTTCGGGTGACGCGACTTGATGAGGGGCTCGAGCACGTTGGCGGTGAAGCCTGCGCCTTCCTCAAGAAATTCGTAGCGAACCACGGTGCGGGTCTTGAACCGACCGGTCAGGAGCTGTCCGCGAATGTTCTCCGGCAAATGCGAACCTGATGCCAGATCACCGCCGCATTGTTTTTCCGTCACCATTAACTGCGCGAGCCTGAGCCGCTCGCCACTGTTGCCGGTAGAGGGCGAGAGATAGCCGATCCGCGGATTGTCGACGAGGAATGACTGGCCCCAGCGGTCGAAAACGTGACCCCACGGGTTGCCCACGTTTACTTTAGCGAATACGCGCAACTCACCGCTGCGAGGATGGAACTGATAGACGCCGCCGTTATAGTTCCGCACCACTCCGTGCTGGGTCTCCACCTGAGTATGCAGGAAGGCGCCTTCCTGGAAGTAAATCCACCCGTCGGGACCGCGCCGAAAGGCGCTGATGGCATGATGACTGTCTTCGATGCCGAAGCCGGTGAGGACCACTTCCTTCACGTCGGCGATATCGTCGCCATCGGTGTCCTTAAGGAAGACGAGATCTGGCGACTGCCCGACATAACAGCCGCCATGGGCGAGCTCGAGGCCGGTGGGAACATAAAGTCCGTCGGCGAACACGGTCGATTTGTCGGCCCGGCCGTCGCCGTCCGTATCTTCCAGAATGATGATCTGGTCGTTGGCCACGGCGCCCGGTTTCAGCTGAGGATAGGCCCACGAACAGGTGACCCACAAGCGACCGCGCGAGTCCCACACCATGTGCGTCGGGTTGGCGAGCATCGGTTCGGCCGCGAAGAGATTCACTTCGTAGCCCGGTAGAAGGTCGAAGCTCGCCTGTGCGACCGCCGGGTCGTGATTCGTCATTAGGCTCAAGTCAGCGTTCAAGAGGTTCGCGGTGTAATTCTCAGGGGCCTTCGGCGCTTGGGCGAAGACGGTGGTGGCCGCCGCCGCGATGATCGCTGAGTAACAAATTCGTTTCATGGGCGGGAGAGGGGCATCAACTGCCAGGTGTGCGTGGTGGCGCTGGGCCTGATCCGGTTGCGCAGGGCCTGATCTTTTTCGTCGGTAAGTCGTTTGAATTCGATGAGCTCACCCGGCAGGGCTTGTCCGCTGGGCGAAGTCTTTCGCTCGCCCACGATGTGGACCTGATTGATCGCTTTCCAATGGTAGATCCAGTGCTGGTTCTTGTCGTTGACAGCCTGCCGTAACGCCTCGGCTTCGCGGTGTCGGGGTGAGGAGTCGATCGCCACCCCCGCGGCCCACTGGTCGTGGCTCGCGGCGACTACCGGATCGCCGTCGATCGTGAGCATGTGCTCACCGGCCGGGAGGTCCGCCACTATAAGTGCATCGCGGAGGGGTTGGAGGGCCGCGTGAATCGGATCATCGGTCGGAGGTGCAGGAGACGGAGGGCGGTCTTCTTTCACAGTGAAGCGCACACCGCCAGCGTCCGCTTCCACGTTTGTGATGGTCACGCCGTCGCCGCTCGCCCGGCGGGCTCGGGGATCGATGCGCAGAGCCCACGGTCGCGTGGCGCTGGCGACTCCAGCCGCCAGGATCCGGCTGACCGCCCAATGCCCGTAGGTGTTCAGGTGAATGCCATTGGAGGTCAGTTTTGGGGCGGTGGAATCCGCCATGAGTTCGCGGGTGGGCTGGTAGAGATTTATGAAGGGTAACTCCAGCGCGGCCGCCACGTGCTCCATCGCGGCGGTATAGTTTACAAGTTCCTCGTTGCGGCGGGCGTGGGCCGGGGTTCGCGGCCCGAGGTCTTCATAGGCGATCGGCGAGACGAGAATGAGACGGACTTCAGATTTGCCGTTGTATTTCTGGCCCCGGTGGGAATCGGCAAACGCGTGGAGCGCGGTTCGAAACGCCGGAAGGCCCGCGCTTCCGGCAAATGACTCCCCGAGCCCGAAGCACGCGATGATGACATCGGTTTGGTGTGCGATGAGCGTCGCTTTTTCGGAGGGAAAATTGGTCGGCCGATCGCGGGCGGAAAGCATGTCGCCCGCCCAACCGAGATTGCGGACGGATACCCGTGGCTCAGACGGAAGTTGGAGCAGGAGGGTTTCAAAGTATCCATTTGCCCGTAGCTGGTCCGCAAAGGTGTTTCCGACGATGGCAATGCGGTCGCCCGGGCGGATGGCCGGCCCGACTCCGGTTGTAGCAGCGACGAGACCGGATACGGCGAGGGCGAATATCCCTATCGCCGCGACGCGCCGGAAGCTTTCCCGGCGCGGAGGAGTGGAAGGGGAAACTGATTTCATTTATCGGTGCGCTTCAATTGCCACGTCGCGATCTTTTCGTCCGGCCCGGGCAGCGGCTTGCCCACGGCCCAGCACACGCTGTTCACCAGCATGCGGGTAAAGGATTCTTCCGCGAAGTCCCCCGGATCGCCGAGCGACGTGCCAAATACTTTCCCGCCCCATTCGTTCTGCCACGCCCACGCGACGATGTCGGCTTCCGATTCGTTGACCTGAACGGGGCCGAAGGCTCGTTCGATCAGGCGGAAGGGGCCCTTGCCGGTGCCCATGAGGAGAGGCACGCAGCCGCCCTGGAGTCGCGTCAAATACAAGGTGCCGGGAGAAACCCACTGCGTCTTGGTGACGTGACTCATGATGGGGTGCTTCCGGTATTTCGGGATTACGCTGACTTGGGTCGTGCCCGTTTGGTGCACGATGTAGGGCGTGCCCAGCGCCCGTCGGCCGAAATCATCGTTCCAGTTAAAGCGCGGGTGGCCCTTGGGATATTTGAAGGCGTGCGAGGCGGTGCGAAGCCCGATGACCGGTTTGCCGGACTTGAGGTAGTCCTCGATCGGCTGCCACTCCCGATCGGGCAACTGGAGGAAGCGCGGAAAGAAAATGACGGCGTCCGCCTCGGCGAGGACACTGATTCCTGGCAGAACGTTCTCCGTCTTTTTCTCCGGATCACCTTCTCCCCTGACGAGCGTCGTGCGAAAACCAAAGCGCTCCAGTTCCTGCGCGAACAGCGGCATCGTAAGTTCGGGCGAGTAGTGGAGCGTGCCCAAGACGAACACGACATGGGGCTTCGGGGCAACCGCCGCGACGGCGGCGGAGAGGGGTAAAAGGAGGGAAAGAGAGAGGGCGAAAAGGGGGCGGCGGCGGGGCATGGGGAAAATGGGAGTAACGGGTGTTCGCGCTTCCGGCCGGGGCGGTTTAGGGCTTTTTCTTGCCGGCTTTCGGCAGGCCAAACGTGAGGGCTCCCTTGGGGTCCATCTTTGCGAGGGCTTCGGGCGTCGGGCTGCCGCCGAACTGGCGGTAGTAGATTTCCTGGAAGGGATTGATCGCCGGCCCCATCGCTTTTTCGTTCACCATGAGCGGCAGGCACTCGAACCACCACTGGTCAAACGCGGCGCTGAGCTCCCTCGCCACTTCGGGGTGCTGCGCGATGACGTTGTTCTTTTGGGCGTAGTCGACGCTGAGGTCGAAGAGCTGCCAATTCGGGGTGCGGCCGCCGTTCTCGCTGACCATCGCCCAGCGCGTGTTGCGCACGGCGGCGACTTTGAACTTCGCCTCGTTGGGATCGCTGAGTTTCGGCCAGCGGCCTTGGTGCGTGAATTGGTAGCGGTCGGGCAATTTCGCGGCGGGATTTTGGAGCACGGGCACGAGGCTGCGGCCCTCTATCTGGGCCTGCGCGACGGCAGCGGGAACTTTGGCACCGGCGATCGCGGCGAGTGTGGGGAAAAAATCGATGTGGGCGGAGAGCACGCCGCAATCGGCGGGTTGGAGCGTGCCGGGCCAGCGCCAGAACGAATTCGCGCGCGTGCCCCCGATCCAGGCGGTGCCTTTTTGCCCGCGCATGTCGGCGTTGAACACCTTCACGCCGGCGGTGCCGCCGTTGTCGTTCATGAAGATGACGAGGGTGTTTTGGGCGATGCCCCACTCGTCGAGTTTCGCGAGGAGCCGGCCGATATTTTGGTCGATATTGTGGATCATGCCGAAGAAGTTTTCCGTCGCGGGCTCGAGGCCCTTGCCCTCGTAGAGCGCGCGGTCCTCCGGGCGGGCAATGTAGGGGCCGTGGGGAGTGTTCGACGGGATGTAGGCAAAGAAGGGTTTTTTTGCACGGCGCTGGGCGTCGATCCACTGCGTGGCCTGGCCGTAGAAGAGGTCGGTGCAGTAGCCCCGCGTTTTCTCGAACTTTCCGTTGTGGAGGAGCGCGGGATCAAAATACGTGTTGCCGGGCGCATCGCCGCAGGAGCCTGGGAAAGTCTGGCCGATGCCCCCGCCGCCGTGGATGTAGACCTCGTCGAAGCCGCGGCTCTCGGGTCGATACTCCGCTTCGTCGCCGAGATGCCATTTACCGAAAATCCCCGTGGTGTAACCGGCCGACTGCAGCACCTGCGGCAGCGTGGTCGCGGCGAGGGTCATGCGCTCGCGCTCGAGGACCGTGTGAGTGACGCCGTTTTTGAATTCATGGCGGCCGGTGAAAAGGGCGCTGCGGGTCGGGGAGCACGTGGGGCTAACGTGAAAATCGGTGAAGCGCACGCCCTCGGCGCGGAGCCGGTCGAGGTGTGGCGTCTTCAGGACGGGATTTCCGTGGGCTGAGATGTCGCCGTAACCCTGATCATCCGTGAGGATGAAAATAATGTTCGGCTGGGCGCCGGCGATCGGTTTGGGGGGTGCGGCGGCGCGGATGGTGACGGCGCAGGCGAGCAGGGAGGCCAGGAGGACAAGGCGTTTCATGAGTGGGGTGAGATGAAGAGGCAGAGACGATTGGTGGGATAAGCCGACGGGCGACGGAATACTCAGAACGTGCCTTTGAGGCCGAAAGTCCACAGTGACCCGAAGTCGAGGCGTGAGCGGAACTGCGCGTGCGCGGGCGTGTTTGGGCCGTGAATCTCGGTGTCTTCGGTGGCGTCGCCGATGTTGCGCAGATTAGTGAAGAGCGCGATTCGCCGTGTGAGCGAGTATTCGGCGGAGACGTCGATGTAGAGGCGCTTGGAGCCCCAATTGTAGGTGCCCGGTTCGATGCTCGGACCGGTGGCGACGATGCCTCGGCGCTGGCGGCCGCGATAGTTCCAGTTGATGCGGAGATTGTAGTTTGGCCGCGTGAGGCTCACCCCCCAACTGCCGCTGCGCGGAATGTAGCCGGCGAAATTGGCGGTCGCGGTGGCGTCGCCGGTGACGCGTTGCGCACTGGCGTTGGCGAAGACCTGTACGCCGCGCGCCCACGACGGCAGACCGGTGAGCGCCTGTTTGTAGCTGAAGTCGACGCCGGTGAGGCGGACTTTGCCGGGTAGATTATACTGGGTCGTGACATCAAATTTGTCGTAGATCGCGGGATCGAGGCCGTAGAGGGCGAGAAACTCGGGGGTCGCGTCGAAGACGGTACCGCCGAAGAAATTCGTGATGTCGCGGCGAAAACCGCCGACGGAAATCTGGCCGACGCCCGCGAGATAATACTCGAAGCGCGCGTTGGTGGTCTCCGCGCTCCACGCCTTGATGCCAGCGTTGTTGACGACGATGCGGTTGGCGGGATTGGACGCATCGCTGTCGGGATCGGGGAGGGTGAGGCCGCCGGCGTATTGGTTCAGGTTGGGCCGGCCGACGGATGAATAACGCGCGGCGCGGACGATGAGATTTTCCCGGAGATTGAAGGAGGCGTTGAGGCTGGGGAAGAGGCGGAGGTATTCTTTTTCGACCTGAGTGCCGCGCTCAAGAAACGTGAGCTGGGAGACGGCAAGGGCGTTCGTCGTGGGAAAAAGCAGGAGAGGTGCGCCGTTGGCGGCTCGGATCACTCGTCCACTGGCATCGCGCTGATAGTTGCGCGTGGCGTCGGTGAGCGGCCCGTCGGCCTCGATGTTGGTCTGCTCGGCGCGGAGGCCGCCGACGAGTTTGAGGCGGCGCTCGAACAGTGCGACGTCACCCCGCAGGAACGCGGACGAGACGGCCTCTTTGGTGTGCTTGGAGTTGGTGACGGCGGCGCGGTAGCGGGCGTTTTCGTCGAAAGTGAGATGGGTGGGGTTGGCGCGATAGTAGTCGAGCAGACGGCTGGTGCCGACCCATTGGATGCGCGGGAAACCGTAAGGATGGGCGCGCTCGGACAACTCGGACACCCAGAACGGCGCCGCCGCGTCATCGCTGCCGATGGGGGTTGTGCTGGCGCGGCCGTCTCGGCCGACGAAACTGTAGGTGCGGTTGTCGTCCGCGCGGAGATCACGCACGCCTTCGCGGTGGTCGAGCCCGGCCTTGAGGGTGACGGGCACGCGCCACGGGAAGTCGCGCTGCACGTTGGTGAAGAGGGTGCGCTGCTGGTCGTTGTTTTCGGGTTGGCCGCTGCCGGCGCCAGTCACCGCGTAGTTGTCGAGGCGGTAGGGATCGAGCGGTGTGCCGGTCGCGCCATCAGTCACGGTGATGCGGTCGGGCCGCAGGTAGAAAATATCGTCGAAGGAAACGGTCACGCCGGTACGCCGAGCGGCGGTGTTTTGAAAATAGCCGCGTGTGAGATCGCCGCCGTTGTAGCGGGCGCGGGAGTAGCCCACGCCCGCTTCGGCCTTCCAGACGGGTCCGTCGTGCCGCCAGCGGAGGGTGGGCATATAGGTCTGATTTTTGCGGTAGCCGCCGCCGTTGGCCATCACGAGGTCGCCCAAGGCCGTGGTGCCACGGGTAGAGAAGGGCGTGAAGTTTCCGGGCAGCACGCCGCCCACATTGAAGGTGAGCGTCTGGCTGAGAAAATCCTCCTCAAAGCGGGAGGCCTGGACCGAGAGCGAAAGCGTGTCGTAGCGAGCGAATTTGAAATCGAGCGTGGCGGCGAGAGAGTGGCGCGTGGTTTCCTTAAGACCACCTCGCACAGCGAAGGTGGATAGATAGGGCCGGTCGGGTGTGGTGTGCGGAAACGTGGTGCCATTGGTGGCGGTGCCCCCGCCACGCCAAGTATTGGTGACCTGGTCCTGGCCGGCGAACTGGCTCGTGCGGCCACCCGACAGGGTGAAACCGAAACGCTTGTTCACCGGCACCACCCACGAGAAGTCGAAGCCCGGGGGAGCCTTGCTGCGACGATCCTCGCGCGGGCCGGGCGTAGCGTGGAGTTCCTTGCGATGGTCGCGCATCATCACGTAGACGCTGCCGTTGAAGACCGGCCGCGAGCGCTCGAAGGCGCTGCGCGGAATCATGTTCACCGACCCTGCGAGCGCGGCCCCGGACGTATCCGGCGTCGGAGAGAAGGAAACCTCGACGCGCGAGATGCCATTGATGGAGACCATGTCGACGGCGGAGGCGCGGGAAATGCCGCTGATCGCGGTAGCGAGGCTGAAGCCGTCGAGCGTCACGGGGACGTTGTCGGCGGGCGCGCCGTTGATGGAGATCTCGCGGGCGTTGCCTCCGGCGTAGTCCATCGTGACGCCGGGCAAGAATTTCAAAAATTCGCCAACGTGCCCCTCGGCGACGGTGCCGAATTCGTCCGATGCCACGACGGTCTTCAGGTTGGAAGCGAAACGCTGTTCGTTGATCGCGATAGCGGAGGCAGCCATTTCCTTGGAAGTGGCGACGACGAAAGCTTCGAGTTTGACGGTGCCGTCGGACTTGGCCGCGGAGGTTCTGCCGGAGGGGGCGGTAAGGGTAAGGTCGAGTTGGGCGGTTTGGGCGGCGGTGACCGTGACCGAGGTGGTTTGCACTGCGAGGCCGGTAAAAAACGCGGCGACGCGGGCGGACCCGGCAGGGACGCCGACGAGACGGAAATTGCCGCCGGAATCGGTAAATGTCTCCAGCGCGGTGCCCTCGACGGTGAGGCGGGCACGTTCCACGTATTCCCCGTTGGTAGCGTTGATCACTCGGCCCTCAATGGTGCCGAAGCCGCTGGCAGTGGCCGCGGGGCCAACGGTGTTTTCCGCGGGAGCCCGCGAACTGCGCGCGGCTGGTTCGCGGGAAATCATGAACGTATTGCCCGGCGCATCACGGCTGATGATGAGCGGGGTGCCGGCGAGGAGTCGGGTGAGCGCGTCGGACGGCGTCAACGTGCCCTTGACGGCAGGTGTGAGGACACCGCGGGCGACCTCGGCGGCGTAGACGACTTCGGCTCGGGACTGCTTGGTAAATTGTTTGAGCGATTGCTCGGCCGTACCGGCGGGGATGTCGAACGCGATGCGTTCGGCGGCGTGGAGCGGAGCCAGGGCGCATCCCGTGAACGCGATAAAAAGGGCAAGCAAGAAGGGGTGGAGACGGGGCATATGAATTGAGACCCGCGGGGCCGACGCAACCCTGAGGGAATTCTTGCGGCCGGAGGCGGATTTGTTTGCGGCGGCGGGGCCGGATCAGCGGGCGGAGCTCAGCACGATCACACCCTCGGGCGAACGGACGGCGTCGATGCGGTAGGTCGTCCGCAAGATTTGGAAGAGCGGGTCGAGGTTGTTGGCGCGGAGGGCACCGCTGATCTCCACTTGGCCGAGGCCGGGCGTCGCGAGGCGGAGGCGGCTGCCGCTATGCACGTTGAGGAGGCGCACGACTTCCGCGAGGGGCGTTGCGGAAAATTCAATCCGCGGCACGCGCCACGCGAGGGCATGCTGCACCTCGTCGTCAGTTACGGATGCTACAGTCGGCGGGGTCGCCGCGGCGTGAGCGACAGTAACGCGGAAACCGGCCTCGATGATGGGTGCGGGGGCGCTCAGCGTCGTGGCGGGATCAATGGGAATCGTAGGCTCGAAGGCGACGCGACCTTCCGTGACGAGCAGCGCGACAGATTTGGGCATGAGATTGACCGAAAATGCTGTGCCGATCGCGCGAAAGTCGGAGGTGCCGGCGCTGACGACGAAGGGCCGGGTAGGATTCTTGGCGACGTGAAATAGCGCCTCGCCCCGGGTGAGTCTCACGCGACGCAGGCCGACGGAATCGGCTGCGAAGTTGATGATCAGTTCTGCGCCGGGGCGAAGTTCAACGACGGTGCCGTCGGGCAAGGTTCGTTGCTCGGGCACCAAGACGACGGTGCGAGGGGCGGCGCGGGGTGAGCTGGAGGCAGGCACGAATGGGCTGGCGGTGAAGAGGCCCAGGCAGACGAACGCGAGGACAACAGCAGCGCCACCCAAGAGGCGGCGACGGCGGCGTTGCTGGCGGTAGGCGACGGCGGCGAGGAGGGCGTCGCTGTGACCGGCGGCGCGGGTCCACTCGAGGGGAGCGTCTTCCCAGCGGTCGGGTTCTGCCGGTGGGCGCGACTCAGGCTTCATGGCGGAGGGAAACGGAGTCGGTGCGCGAGGCGATGTAGGCGGTGCAGCGGGCGACGCCGGTGCGCACATGCGACTCGACGGTGCGCTCACTGAGGCCGAGTTGGGCGGCTACTTTGCGTTGAGGGAGACCTTTCACTTTGTGGAGGATGACGACCTCGCGACAGCGTGGCGAAAGCGAGAGCAAGGCATCCGCGAGCAGGTTGATCCGTTCGTGGACGATTAGGTGGTCGCAGGCATCGGGCTTATCTTCCAAGACACGCGACGCGGCGAAATCCCCGAGAGCGACGAACGGTGCGCAGTGGTTTTTTCGCACGATGTTCAGTGCGATGCGCCGGGCGACGGTGAAGAGAAACGCCTTGGCGGAGGTGACCGACTGGGTGGTGCACGCTTTCCAAATGCGGAGGTAGGATTCCTGCACGACATCGTCGACATCGCGCACGGCCGGAAAAGAACCGCGCAGGTAGCTGCGCAGAGCGGGTTCGTGCGGTTGAATTTCTTCCGTGAACCAACGGGTGGGATTGGGCGTGGGCGCGGACATCGCAAATGCGTCAGAGAGAGAGGGAATCACACGGCGGTGACGCACGCCAAGGCGCGAACCATTTTTTGTTTCTCCGCTCGGTTAGGTCGGATCTCTCGTGGCTCCTGTGGCGAAGGTGGAGCCGGGAGCATCAGGGGAGACGAGCAAGAGAGGACGGAGCGAGGTAGCGGCACGATAGAGGATGGGGAGGCTTAGAACGGGTGGGGCGGCGGTGGGTATCAGTTTGGGGTGTTTTTCTTCGCTGCGGGGGCGGGGGGCTGACGCGGCGGTGTAAGGCCGTCCTTGGGTTGGCTCCAGAGGCGCCAGGGGTCGTCAAGGCGGCGCATCTCGGCGAGGAGCAAGGCCTCCATCTCAGCGAGCTTCGCGGCGTGGCGCGGGTCGGCGGCGAGGTTGCGCTGGTGCGCGGCGGGTTTGACGCCGGTGAGCGCGACGACCGCGGGGTCGTGGTGCTGCTCGAGAAATTCGTGCGGATTTTCCCGGAGATTGAAGAGCTGGGTTTCGCGCACGCTGCCGTCCATCACGTCGAACTTCACCAGCTTCCAGTCGCCGTGCTTGACGCTGCGCATGCCGGGCTTGGTGCCGCCGTTGTAGACGCCGTAGAGCGTCTCGCGCACGACGGGTTTCTTGCTCTCGAGCACGGGTCGGAGACTCAGGCCTTCGTTGCTCGCAGGCGCGGTGATGCCGGCGAAATCGCAAAGGGTGGCGAGTACGTCGAGCAGGTAGGCGTTGCCGGCGGCGCGCGTGCCGGGTTTGATGCCGGGACCTTTGGCGATGAAGGGGACGCGCCAGGTGTGCTCGTAGAGATTTTGTTTTCCCTGTAGGCCGTGGCGGCCGATCGCCATGCCGTGGTCGGCGGTGTAGATGATGTAGGTGTTGTCGAGCTCACCCATGGCTTCGAGCTTCGCGAGGACGCGGCCGATCTCAGTGTCGATGGCTTCAGAGCAGGCGAATTGGCGGCCGATTTCGTTGCGGATGGTGCGCTCGTCGCGGCGCTCCCAGACGCCGCTCACCGCCACCTCGTCACGGAGACCGGGATGGCCGTGTTGAAAGGGATGGGCGGGCAGGTAGTTTTCGGGCAGCGCCGGCTGCTTCGGGTGCGCGGGCGGCGGCTGGGTTTTGTCCGTGTGGTTCGTGGCGCCGTATTTCGCGAGGAGGTCAGGCTTGCCGTCGCGGGTGTCGTGCGGGTGGGAGAAGCCAAAAAAGATGAGGAAGGGATCGCGGTCCTGTGTGGCTTCGCGGTTCTGGAGATAGGCGAGAACCTGTTCGCCGTGCCAGGCGCTGCCGGTCTCGTCGGTGCCGCCGCGCTTGGTGGCGTCCTTGCGGATGGTGAAGAGCTTGTTGGCCGCCTCGTAGCTGTTGCCCATCTTGCAGGTGCGCATGGTGTCGTAACCGGCGCGGTTGAAGACGGCGGGCATCGTGCTCTGTTCGAGGTTGGGCGGGCAATGGGCATCGGCGCCCGGACCGATCGGCAGGTGCCAGACGGAGCGCCCGCTCATGATCATATGCCGGGATGGCGTGCAGACTGCGCCGCTGAACGAGCCCATGTGATACGCGCCATCGAGCACCATGCCCTGCGCGGCGAGGCGATCGAGGTGGGGCGAGTGCAGGGCGGACTTTGAATTGTAAACCTTCAGATCGAACGGCGACTGATCGTCGACGAGGATGAATAGGATGTTGGGCCGGCGTGGCTCCGCCGCAGCGGCGGAGAGGGAGAGAAGGAGGGAAAGAGAGAAGGGGAGAAGGGAGCGGATGGGGAACATAGAAAACGGCGGTAACGGTGGATCAGCGCCAGTCGATGCGGGCTTGCTTGGTCGTGAGGTCGACCCAGACGGAGGCGTGGGCGAATTCGCGGGTGGCGGTGAGGCCGACCCATTTTGCGTCGGCTTGGGGCGGGCCGAGCGGGCGGTCGAATTCAGGGTAGGCATCGAGCATCCCGTGCTCCTCGCGATAGCCCCACGAGTAGCAGAAGTGCGAGCCGGGTTGGGCGGCGACGAGGAAGCAGGCGAGTGGAAACGTGAGGCGCTCGCGGGCGAGTTGGAGGAGCTCAGCGTAGGGGCGCTGCATCATTTCCTTGTCCAGCCAGTTGAAACCGGGCCAGCCCTTGATCACGGCGAATTTTCCTTTGGCGGCGGCGAGCGCGATGGAGTCGAGATCGGCTTTGATGTCGGTGGGTGTGTCGGTTTTGAACGCGCCGAAGTGTTCGATCATCACGCCGTCGATGCCCTCCCAATCGAGAATCTCGCGAAAATCCGTCGTGCGCAGGCCGTTCACGAGCACAAGGCGGTCGGGGCCGAGTTTGCGTTTGGTGAGGGCCAGCATCTCGCGCAGGCCGGCCACGATGGCGCGGGCCTTGGCGTCGCCGACCTGTTTGGCGAGGCCGGGGGAAAGCGCCTGCGGCAGCGCATCGACGAAGACGCCGCCGAGGGGGGCGGTCCGGTTCGCGTGGGCGACGACATCCGACCACCACTCGCGGAATTCGGCGTTGGAGGGATCGGGGCGAGGCGTGCCGGAGGGGTGCGTGACGATCTCGCCTGCGGCGGTGCGGAGCGTCCACTCGGGGCGGTAGATTTTGAAGGCGTCGTAGCCGGGCCAGTTGATGAAGGCGTTGAGGTAGAAAAGAACTTTGGCGTCCGGGTTGCGCTGCGTGATCCGCCGCGCGGAGTCCGCGATGCCGGCCTCGGTGCTGCCGTGGGGAGTGACGCCGTGGCTTTTTTCGAGGGCGATCAACGCGCTGCGACGTGCGATGAAATCGATCTCGGCGTCGGTGAGATCGGCGGAGCGTTTGCCGAAATGGAGATTGAGCGGCACGCGGTCCCAATTGAAGCCGGTTAAGGCGACGGTCACGCGAGGCGGAGCGGCGGGATTGATGGTTTGGAGTTCGGAGCTGAGCGTGAGTCCGGCGGCATCGAGGTTAAAATAGTAGGCGGTGGTGCCGGCCGGGATGGATGCGGAGGCGGTGACGCGGCCGGACGCGGTTGCGAGTTGAGCCGGGAGTTTCTCCCAGTCGGCGTCACGTTTGAAAACGAGGGTCGCCGCGCTTACTTGGCGGGTGGTTTCGAATGCGACGCGGGCGGTAGCGTCATGGCTTTCCTGGGAAACCTCGCGCGCCCAAGGGCGGCCGGTTTCGACTACAGCTTGCGCGAACGCGTAGCTGTCGGGCGGATTCCAGGCGGCGGGATGGCCGTGCTTCATATCGAACGGAATGGAAACCATGCGCGGGCCGGGGGCGGCGCGGTAGCTGGCCCGTTGCGCGTCGAGGGGAAAGTGGGCGTCGCGCGGACCGGTGAGCCAGAGCAGCGGCATCGTGGCGCGAGGCAGGCGGATCAACGGTTCCCAGACTTCGCGATAGAGCGCGAGATCGCCGAGCGCGCGGCCGTATTGGTTGGGAATGCGATCGAGCGCACCGCAGCCATAAATCGGGATGCCGAAGGCGAAGCGCGGATCGATCCCGACGACGGTTGAGGTGATGATGCCGCCCCACGAGATCCCGCAGACGCCGACGCGCGCGGCGTCCACTTCGGGCAAGGAGCGGAGCAAGGAATTGGCGAGCACGACGTCGGCGACGGCATGATACATCCACTGATCGGTGAGCGGCTCGGCGGAGTCGCCGTAGATGCCGGTGCGCGCGGGTCCGGCGGCGGCGTGGCGTTTCCATTGGGCGCCCGGCGGCGCGTTGGCGATGCGTTCATCGGTTTGGCCTTCGACCGCGATGGAGATCGCGGCGAAGCCTTGATCGTTCCATTTCTGCACCCATTCCTTGAACGCGGTGCCGCCGCCGCCGTGCACGAGGACGACGCCGGGGACTTTTGCCGGGCGCCCGGCGGGCAGACCGAGCCACGCGAAAACGCGGGTGGAGTTTCCCCGATACGGCAGGCTCTCGAAGAAGAGAGGTTTGATTGTGCCGGTGGCGGCGAAGCCCTCGGCCTGGTGGACGGTGGGCGGCGAGGTCAACGTGCCGAGGCCGGCGATTTTTTCGCGCAGCGGCGCGAAGTCGGTGACCGCTCCGGCCGCGTAGCTAGCGGTGGTGGCGAGCGCGGCCAGAAGAACTCGGAAGGATTTCATTCGACGGGGCTCAGGCGGATTGCTTGGAGGCTGGCTTTGTCGGCCGGGCCGTCGACGAGAGAAACGGCGATGGTGTGGCGGCCGGTGGTCTTGAAGGTGAGCAAGCCGAAGGGGTGTGAGTGATAAATAGGCGACGAGTTCTGCTGGTTTTGGAGCGTCACGCCCTCGTCGGTTTCGATGCGCCAGACCAGCTTGCCTTCGCCTTTGTAGGTGAGGTCGAGGCGGTAGTCGCCGGCCGCGGCGACATCGACGGTCCAGATCGCTCGGCCACCGGGCTTCCAGTCGCTGACCTGGTTGGCGGCTTTCCATTCGCCGAATTTCTCCATCCAGCGGATTTGTTTTTTCGTGGCATCGATCACCTCGGCAAATTCGAGCAAGAGCGGGGTAGGGATATTCGGATGCAGGCCGATGGTTTGGTCTACCTTGGGGGCGCCGTGCAACTTGACCGCGATCACGGATGCGGGGCGATCGGGTGGAGCGGGCGGGAGCTGAAGTTCGGTCCACGTACCGATTTTTTTCGAGGTGACGGGAAGCAGTTTTCCGCCGGAGACAAGGCCGGCGGCGGCGATAGCGGTTTGCAGGCCGGGGAGCATCAGGCGGCCGTTTTTCGGCCAATCGAAGACGACGAGGTTGAGCGTGTGGCCGCTCGTCGTGATATCGCCCCACGGTTGGGCGTGGTCCCACGGCGAGGCACCGGCGGAGTAGACGACCTGCGGGTAGCGTTGGAGCCACTCGCCGGCTTGGAGGAGATACTTGGTCGCCTGCGCGGGAATGCGGCCGGAGCCATCGGGGCCGACGTTGAGCAGGTAGGTGCCGCCGCGACCGACCGTAGAAACGAGACGGTGAAGGATCTCTTTTCGGTCCTTCCAATTTTGGTCATACCACGCGTAGGCCCACGAATCGTTGGTCGTGTCGCAGGTCTCCCACAGACCCTCCATCCGGCGCGGCGGGACTTCCATGTCGCCCTTGCTGAGGTAGTCACCGAGGCCGTAACCGACGCGACTGCAGAGCAACGCGCCGGGCTGCGTTTCGCGCACGAGCGCAGCGAGTTTTTCCGCGTGCTCTTTGGGCATATTGTCGGGGGTGTCGAACCACACGTAGTTCAACGGGCCATAGTTCGTGCAGATTTCCTTCACCTGCGGGTAACATTTTTCGCGGAAGTATTGGTCGAACGAGGCGGCCGAGCCGTCGGCGTTTTGCCGGGGGCCGTTGTTTCCTCCGGGGGCGGTCCAGTCTTGGTTGTGCGAGTAATAGAAACCGAAACCGAGGCCGGCCTCGCGGGTCGCTTCTGCGAGTTCCTTCATGGGATCGCGGGCAAACGGCGAGGCGTCGACGATATTGAACGGGTGGGCGGATTTGAACATCGCGAAGCCGTCGTGGTGCTTCGAGGTGATGATGATCCATTTCATGCCGGCGGCCTTGGCCACGCGGACGATCTCGCGGGCGTCGAAGGCGGTTGGGTTGAAGTTTTTCGCCTCGGCCATGTAGTCGGATTCGGAGATTTTCATCTGCCGTTTGATCCACTCGCCGATGCCGTAAAACGTCTGGCCCTTCCACTGGCCGCCGAGGTGGGAGTAGATGCCCCAGTGGATAAACATGCCGTAGTTGCCGTCGCGAAAGAGGGCCACGCGATCGGTTGAAGAGAGGTCCGCTTTGACGGTCGTGGCGCCCCACATCTGGTCCATCGACAACTCCGCGGGTTGAGCGGGGGCTTTGGCGGGAGCCGTGGCGGCGTGGTTAGGAGTCGCGGTGAGCGCGGTGAGCGCGGTGAGGGCGAGCAGGAGGGCGGAGCGGACCGGGTGCGACGAGATCATGACAAAGGTGCGGTGCACAGTGAGGCGGGTGGCCGACGGTTATCTTCCTGCTGGGTTGATGAATTCTTCGCGGCTCAGTTTCCCGTCGCCGTTTTGGTCGAAATTCTTGAAGCGCGATTCAATGTTTGCCGCGCCTTTTTGGCCGGCGACGTATTCGTCGGCCGTAAGGAGGCCGTCGCGATTGGTGTCCATGCGCGTGAAGGCGGCGGCGCGGTCGGGCGTGGCTTTTTTGGCGGGCGCATTCGGTGCAGCGGGGGCGGGGAGAGGCGCGGGGGCGGCGGCGCGATCGGCCACGCTGATGCACGAAGGATCGACGGTGGTGGGGAGAGTGGCTTTCCACGCGAGCGCGAGCTGGGTGAGGCGGGCGACGATCTCCGGGTGGTCTTTTGCGACGTCGATGGCTTCGGCGCGGTCGGTGGTGAGCCGGTGCAAAGCGACGCGCTGGGCGTCGGCGGTGAGAAGAAGTTTCCAATCGCCGTCGCGCACGGCGAGGCGGGGCCACCAGTGGGGATCGGCGGCTTTGCCGGTCCAGTCCCAGAAGATGGGTTTTGTGCGTTTGACGAGCTGGCCCTTGAGCGCGGCGAGTAAATCTTCGCCATCGCCGCGGTAGTCGGAGGGCAACGTGATGCCGGCGGCGGCGGAGAGTGTGGGCAGGAGATCGACCGCGGTGAAGGCGGTCGTGTCGTTGATCGCGCCGGCGGGCGTGCGGCCGGGCCAGCGCACGAGGAAGGGCACGCGCACGCCGCCTTCAAAGAGGCTGCGTTTCTCGCCGCGCAGGCCGCCGCTGGAGCCGACGCTGTAGTAGCCGCCGTAGCCGGCGGCCTTCGCGTCGTTGTCGCGGGACTCGCGTTGCGCGGCCGGTGCGGTGGTCTCGGGGCCGTTGTCGCTCGAGAAGATCACGATCGTATTTTGGGCGATTCCGGCGGAATCGAGGGCTTGGAGCACGCGGCCGACGGCGTTGTCGCCATCGGTGATGACGGCGGCATAGACGCGTTTCTGCTCGTCGAGGTGCGACCATTTTTCGAGCGAGGCCTTGGTGGGCACGTGGGGCAGGTGGCTCTCATGGAGCCAGACGTTGAGGTAGAACGGGCGGTCTTTGTTGGCCGCGATAAACTTCGCGGCGTTATCGGGGGTGGCATGCAGATCGGCGGAGGCGGTCTCGGCGCCGCCGTTGAAGATGGCGAATTCATCGAAGCCGTAGGCGGTGGGTTCAGGTGCGCCGTGGGTGTTGCGATTTGTGAGATGCCATTTGCCGAAATGCGCGGTGCGGTAGCCGGCTTGCTGGAAAAATCGCGCGATGCTGGGCGCGCGGACGTCGAGCCAGTCGGGCATGTTGCGGGCCAGATTTTGCGCGGGCGCCGCGAAGTGCTGAGAGATGCCGAAGCGAGACGGAAACATCCCGGTCATCGCGGCCGTGCGGCTCGGTGAGCAGACGGGGTTGAGGACGTTGAACTGATGAAAGTCCGTGCCCTCGCGGGCGAGCCGGTCGAGGTGCGGGGTCTTCAGCCACGGATGGCCGTGCGAGGAGAGATCGCCCCAGCCCCAATCGTCGGCGAAGATAAAGATGATGTTGGGGCGCGAGGCGGGGGTGGCAGCGGCGATCGTCACCGCCGAGAGAAAAAGGAGAACGGGGTGGGCGAGACGCTGGAAGAGCTTCATGAGAGGAATTGAAGGGAGGGCAGGATCTCGCACCCGCACTTCGAGAGTGTGGGAGGGCGGGGCGGAGGCCCGGCCCTACTTTGGAATCAGAATTCGAAGGTCGACGTCAGGATGAAGTTCCGGGGCCGGCGGAGCTGCCAGTTGGTCCCGACCAGCGCGTTGGTGGTGCCGTAGATCGCGTTGGTGTCGTAGCCGACCCGCACGAGCTGAGGGGTTTGCCAGTTAGGCAGATTCTGAATGTTGAGCTGCAGCCGCAGGTTGACGTTGCCAAAAATGCGGCGCGTGTGGGCGAGCATCGCCCCGACATCCCAGGACTCTTTCCCGGTGAGCGGGCGGGTCACATCAAGGTTGCCGACGGGAGCGCCGGCCGAGTTTTTGATCCGCTCGTAGCCGATGTTGCCGGGACTGCGCCAGCGGAAGTTGACGCCGGTGCTCCAGCCTTTGAGGCGTCCCTCAAAAAAGGACCGCGTGATAAGGCCGTTGAACGCGTATTTGCCTGCGCGTGAAGTCGTCACGCCGTTGAGGGCCTGATCATCGAGATAAGATCCCTCTTGAGCGGCGATCTGTTGTTCGAGGAAAAGCGCATCGGCGGCGGCCAGCGTGACATCGGCTGGGATGGTCGGATTGAGGGAGAAGATCGGGGAGCGCTGGCCGGCCTCGATCTTGCGGAGCTCCGCCGCGAATTTTTTCCAGGTGCCCAGACCCTGATATTTCGAATCGGTATAGAGGTAGGCGCCCACGGCGAGCAGATGGTCGCCCAGCACGTTCTCATTCTCGCTGCCAGAAAGGGAAATGCGCCAGTTCCGGGAAGGGTTGAAGACGATATTCATCTCGTAGCCCGTGGCCACATAGCTCCAGGTGTCCGAGACGTTGCCGGTATCGACGGGATAATCGCCCGCTGCCGCTAGGTCGGCGAAGTAGGGATCGCCGGCGAGCTTGTAGGTCCGTAGGCGCGTAAGGATATTGCGGGTGGGGCCCACGCTGGCATTGGCGTTGCGCGCCTGATTGGCGGCGGAGGTCTCGAATTTACTCAAGCCCACGGATAATTTGTTCTGCAAGAGGGACAGCCGGAAGCCGTAATCCACCGTTTTGCCCGCCGAATTCGGGGCGGGCTGGCCCAGGGCGTTGACCCATGAGGCATTGGTCACCGGCAGGAAATTGCTCGAACGACTGTAGGTGAGCGACAGCCAGGACAACGCATGATAGACGCCGCCGTAAGTGCGCGTGAGGCCGTCTGCGACGATCGACGGGTTGGGGTTGTATGAAATATCTTTAGCTGAGGCGAAGCTTCGCTTCAGCAGGTCCGTGGCCGAGCCGGGGATCTCGGGATGCACGACATTGCGCACGGTCGGCACGCCGAAACTCTTAGTTTTGTCCTGCCGATAGCCGACGACCGTGACAAGGCGGTTGTCGAACCAACGGGCCTGCCAGCCGAGCGAGATCGCATCGTCGAGGAACTTGCTCTTGATCGCATTCAGTCTGGTCATTGCGCGGAGATTGATCGGCGCCTGTTCGTTTGCGCTATAGCCCACGAGCTTGCCGTAGCTGTTGAGCAGCGGGATGTTGTTCTTGGCCTGAATCAGATCGGGAAGGATGGGCATGTTTCCATTCACGAAATACGCGCGAAAGCCGACGGCGTTCGCGCCGTTTAAGACATCGCCCGACCAACCGGTCGCAGCCGTGGCGGGAAGGCTGACGCTAGCGAGATTGCTTAGGCCGGTGACTTCTTGTTCGGCATCATTGCGGGTATATTGCCAGAGACCGGAGAAGTTGTGCTGGCCCAACCAGCGGTTGCGTTTGGTCAAATCGAGTTCGTAGGAAAGGGTGGCGCGGTATTCCTCGGAACGGTTTTTCACCGGGCGCTGCTGCGCGTTGGCGGTCGCGAAGGGCTGGAGGTAACCCGGATTGAGGGTGCGGTCGGGTAGATAACGGTTCGGATCGATCGAGACGCTGATGAAGTTGGTCGTATCCAATGTCTGATGGTGCAGTGCGAGGTTGCCCCCGATTTCGAAAAAGAGATTCTCCGCCAGCTTTTGCTCGACGAGGAACTGGCTCCAGCGGCCGTGCTGCTTGTTGGAGGGCTCGTCCCAGGTGCCACCATAAAGATACGCGTCCTTAGCCAAGCCAAAGGTAGCCCAAGGATCTTTCGACTGGATAAACGGGTTGTTTTGCCCGCTGAACGTGGCGTTGGCCAGGTTGGCTTGATAGCGCAGGTTCATCATCGGGTTGGGCACATTGAGGCCGACGATCCACGTTTGGGTGTTCCCGGTGTTTTGGTTCAAGACGAGATTTGGATCGAAGTCGGTGCGGGCATCCACAAACCCGTCTTCGTCCGCAACGCCCCGCGCCACCGGAATGCGGTTACCCGCAGCATCGACGTAGGTCGCGGTGGCGGTCCATGACGGAACAGGAACAAACGTGATGGCTGGCTTTCCGGCTGCCGCCCAGCGCAGGGCCGAACTGTCGAAGCCCCAGGTCAAACTCGCGGCGTTCGTGCCCAGTGAGTAGCTCTCATGGTTGAGCGTGAGTTTGGTGTTGGTCCAAGGCTTGGCCGCGACACTGAGAGTGATCCGCTCCTGGTTCTTGCCTTCATATTTCCTGAAATCCCGCGCTTCGTCGTGCAGCGCGTTGAGTCGAATGCCTAACCTATCCTTGATCAGTGGCTGATTGAAGTCGAACGACGCGCGCCGAGATCCGTTGGTGTCGAACTGGGTCTGCACGTCGAATTTCCGTTTCGTGAGGATAGCCCGTTTGGTCGAAGTGACCGCGGTGCCCTGCGGATTGCCCACGCCGATCAACAACGCGTTTGGCCCGAGCGAGAGGGTGACGCGCTCTAAGTTGTAATTGTCTGCCGGGTCGAGCGCGGTGAAGAAATCATGGGAAGCGGACTGATTGCCCGCGTTGGTGTTGAAACCGCGGATCGAATAGGACTGGCCGGTCCCGAAACGCATCTGGTTGCCGGAGGCGCGATTGTTATCGGTGTTGTCGCCCTCGCTGGCATCGACGCTCGGGGTGTAGAGGAGCGCCTGGTCGAAGGAATTGACGCCGAGGTCGCGCATGAATTCGGGCGTGAGGATACTGAGTGAAGCACCGATGTCGCGGAGTTCTGTGCGCAAGCGCGTGCCGGCGAGCGTCTCGGTGGCCGCGTAGCCGTTGTCACTTGCGGATGAGACCTCGAAGGGCGTGAGGACGATGGTGCCAGCACCGGCGGCCGCGACGCGTGGCTGGGTGGGCGCGTTTTGGGCGATCGCGGCGGAGGAGCTGAGAAGCATCGCGAGGGGCGCGAGCCGTGACTGCGTAGGGACGAATTTCATAGGATGGATGGTTGGAATTGGAGTGAACACCGCGCGCTAACCGGCGGAAGAAGGGCAGGGTAATGAAACGGGGTAGCGGCAGAATGCCGGGCTGTGGGGAAATGAAGCGTGGAAGAATCCTACGCGAAGAACAACGGCGCGCCTACCCTGTGTTTGCGGGGTGCGACCGATGGAGTGGACGCCGTGGCCACAGGATCGGCTAGACTGTCGAGACGGCCGTACGTATCAGGGGTGGATGTCCGGAATGGTCACGAGATGGTTTATGGGTTGGTGGGCGGTGACGCTTTCCGCGGTGTCCGCCACCGCCCCGCTGGAGAATCTCTCTTTGGCCGCGTTGGAGCACCGCGTCCATGAAATCGACGCGCAGTTGGCGCAGTTGGCGAATTACAACCTCAGCGGCGGGGTCGGGGCCATTGGCTCCCGCTCCAGCGGCTACGACACCCCCGAGCAGGACGAGTGGATCGAAATCGAACTGGGCGACGCGGTGACCCTCGATCAAGTCGTGTTGGTGCCCGCGATCCGACGGGATGGGGTCAACGGCTTCCAAGCGGACGGCTTTCCCCGGTCCTTTCGCTTGCGGGCCGGGACCGGCGCGGATCGCACGGGGAAAATCATCGGCGAATTTACCGGCCGCGACGGCCTGCTGCCTCGCATCGCCCCGTTGGTCATCCCCTGTCACGGCATAAATGCCTCTTGGCTGCGCATCGAGGCCACGATCCTTTCCCGGCGGGAATTCGACGCGAAGTTTGTCCTCCAGTTTTCCGAGATCTTGGCCTTCAGCGGCGAGGAAAACGTGGCCCTGCACAAATCCGTGCGCTACCCCGGCAACCACGAGCGCAACAGTGCGCCCGGCTGGCCGGATGGGGCGGTCGTAGATGGGTTCTTGCCCTATTTGATGGTGGCCGCCACGGGCAACAAAAGCGTGGCCTACCTCAGCTCGTCAGAGCTGGGCGATCAGCCGGCCCTGACCGTCGATTTGGGCGCGAGTTTTCCGCTCTCCCGGCTTCATCTTCATGCCGTGGACCAAAGCGACACGGTGCCGCAGGCTTTCGCCGGCGATGTGGGCATGCCACACGTGCTCCGCGTCGAGGCGGCGAGCGCGCCCGATTTCTCGGATGCCCGGGTCCTGGTCGAATTGCGCCGCGACACCCTTTACGACGTGGGCCCGATTTTGATGAAGACGTTTCCCGCCGCCGATGGCCGTTACGTGCGTCTGGTCGCGGTCAAGATGAACCGCGATCCGAACTTTCCGTCGGTCGCCCCGCGGCTGGGTTTTGCCGAGATCGAACTGTTTTCGAACGGCCGCAATGTCGCGCTGCATCAACCGGTCGTCGCCAACTTCAAGACCGAGGATCCTGCCCGCCTCCTCTCCAGTCTGACGGATGGCCGGAATTTCTATGGCACGATTTTGCCGATCCGCACCTGGTTGAACCAACTGGCGGAGCGGCACGAGCTGGAGCGTGAGCGTCCGCTGGTCAGCGCGGAACTCAATCGGCGCTATGCCGGGCAGAAAATCAACATGACTCGCTTGGCCGGGCTGGCGGCCGCGCTCGCCTGCGGTGTGGTGATCATCGTCCTCGTCAACCGTGGCCGCCAACAACGCGCGATTGAGGAGACCCGCAAACGGATCGCGGCCGACCTGCACGACGAGCTTGGGGCCGACCTGCACGCCATCGGCCTGCTCAGCGATCTGGCCCTGTCGGCCCGGAAGGCGCCGGAGCGTTTGGACGATCTGCTGCGGCGGATGCGGTCGCTCACCGAGCGCACCGGCCAGGCGGCGCGCCATTGTACCAACCTGCTCGAAGCCGAGGATCTCCACGAAGATCTCGTGAACGACGTGCGCCGCGCCGCCACCCGTATCCTGGCGGATTTGGAGCATCACATCGAATTCATGGGCGAGGCCGAACTGCGGCGGCTTAGTCCCCGCAAGCGAATCGACCTGCTGCTGTTTTATCAGGAAAGCCTCATCAATATTATCCGTCATTCCGGTGCCACCCGCGCCTGGACGCGGCTGACGGCGGTCGACGGCGCCATCACGCTTGAGGTGATGGACAACGGTCGCGGTCTGGAAGGTCGGGTGCCGGCTTCATTGAAGCGCCGGGCGCGCCTGCTGGGAGCTGAGGTCGAAGCCGGTCCGTCTGAGGGGAAGGGGGCCCGCATCGTGTTGCGGCTGAAACGTCGCCGTTTCGGATTTTTGCCATGAAAAATAAAATCCGGGTGATGCTGGTGGAAGACAATCCCCGCTACCGCGAAGTGATTGCCCTCGCCCTGAAACAGGAGCCGGACTTCCAGCTCGCCAGCGAGTTCGGCACCGCCGAGATCGCGTTACGGAGTTTGAAGGATCGCTCGGGCGGGGAGTGGCCCGACTTCGTGCTGCTGGACCTTCAACTGCCGGGCATGGGCGGACTCGAGGCGTTGCCCCAGTTTCTGGCTGCCGCGCCCGAGGTAAAAGTCATGATTTTGACTCAGTCCGACCGCGAAGCCGATGTGTTGCGGGCGATTTCCCTGGGCGCCTCCGGCTACCTGTTGAAATCGTCCACCGTCAGCACGATTACCGACGGAATCCGCTCCGTCATGAAGGGCGGCGCCTCGCTGGATGCCGGGGTGGCGCGGTTTATCCTGAACACGCTGAAAACCCGGCTGCCCAAAAGCGACGCCGAAGGCCTGCTAACCGAGCGGCAAAGGGAGATCCTCGGGCTGCTGGGCGAAGGCTTGCTGAAGAAGGAAATCGCGGACCGTTTGAAGATCAGTTACGCGACCGTCGATGAGCACGTTGCCCACATTTATGAACGACTCGGAGTGCGCAACGCCCCGGCCGCGGTAAACCAAGCACACCTGCTGGGTTTGTTTCCGCTCACCCGGCCGCGGAGTCGTTAGGCCGGCTTTCCGCTCCCGCGGGGGAGGCTTGGCGGAAGGGCTTGGGTTAGCGCACGAGCGGAGGTGAAAGGGGCGCGTTGCGGCCTTGCGTCGCGCGGGGCGGGGAATTTGCCTCGGCGGATGGCAAAACCTCTCGTTGGAATCATCATGGGCAGCACGTCGGATTGGGAGACGATGCAGCACGCGGCGGCGCAGCTCGATGCGCTCGGCGTGCCGTATGAGAAGCGGGTCGTCTCGGCGCATCGCACGCCGAAACTGATGGTGAGCTATGCGGAGGGCGCGGAGAAACGCGGGCTGAAGGTGATCATCGCGGGCGCGGGTGGCGCGGCGCATTTGCCGGGTATGACGGCGTCGCTGACGACGCTCCCGGTGCTCGGAGTGCCGGTGGAATCGCACGCGTTGAAGGGGATGGATTCCCTGCTCTCGATCGTGCAGATGCCGGGAGGGGTGCCGGTGGCGACGTTTGCCATCGGTAAGGCGGGGGCGATTAACGCGGCGTTGTTTGCGGCGTCGTTGCTGGCGCAGAGCGACGCGGGCACGCGCGCGGCGTGGAAGAAATTCCGGGCGGCGCAGACGGCAAAGGTGTTGAAGGCGCGGTTGCCGTGAGGGCAAACGCGAGGTGAGGGTTGAGAGCTGAGAGTTGAGGAAACGGAACAAACGAGGAGGCGAAACACGGGGCCGGAGCGCGGGCTTGCCGCTCTCAACGTCCGACGCTCAACTCGCAATTTTTGACCATGATCCTTCCGGGAAAAACGATCGGCGTGTTGGGCGGCGGGCAGCTCGGGCGCATGTTTGCGCAGGCGGCGCAATCGCTCGGTTATCGCGTGCACGTGTATGAGCCGCAGGTCGGATGTCCGGCGGGCGCGGTGGCGAACCGCGAGGTGAACGCGAGCTACGAGGATGCCGGCGCGTTGATGGAATTCGCGCGCGGGGTCGATGTCGTCACGTATGAATTTGAAAACATCCCGGCGGCGGCGCTGGCGGGGATCGCGGCGGTGGTGCCGTTGCATCCGCGGGCGGACGTGTTGCACACGACGCAGAACCGGCAGCGTGAGAAGGCGTGGTTGCGCGCGAACGGTTTTCCCCATGTGGCCTACGCGGAGGCGCTCGACGGGGACATCGCGGCGGCGGTCGGACAGGTGGGATTGCCGTGCGTGGTGAAGACGGCGGATTTTGGTTACGATGGAAAAGGCCAGATGAAGCTCACGACGGCGGCGGATCTCGAGCAGGCGGTGGCGATTTTTCGCGGACGGCGCTGCGTGGTGGAAGCGTGGTGCGAGTTTACGTGCGAGCTCTCGGTGATCGTGGCGCGGAGCTCGGCGGGGGAAACGCGGGCGTTCCCGGTGGCGGAGAACATCCACACGCAGCACATCTTGGATTTCTCGATCGTGCCGGCGCGGGTCACGGCGGAGGTGGCGGTGCGCGCGGCGACCGTGGCGGAGCAGATCGCGGAGAAACTCGGGGTCGTCGGGCTGCTCGCGGTGGAGCTGTTTTTGACGACGGCGGGCGAACTGGTGGTGAACGAGCTGGCGCCGCGGCCGCACAACAGCGGGCACTGGTCGCTCGACGGGTGCGAGACGAGCCAGTTTGAGCAGCACGTGCGCGCGGTGTGCGGGCTGCCGTTGGGCGGCGTGGCCGTGCGCGAGCCGACGGTGATGGTAAATATTTTGGGCGACGCGTGGTGTGCGCCGGCGTCGGACGCAGCGGGCGCCGGGGCGGCGGGCCAGGGGGCTGGAGCGAAAGAAGCGGCGCGCGGCGATACGAAGGGCGCGGGCGAACGACCACGCTTACCGAACTGGGCGGCGGTGCTCGCGGAGCCGCGGGCGAAGTTGCATCTCTACGGCAAGAGCGAGCCGCGGCGGGCGCGCAAAATGGGGCATTTTACGGTGCGCGCGGCGGATGTGGAGACGGCGCTGGCGCGGGCGCGGGAGCTTAAGGCGAGATTGTAGGAGCTCGCTCGCGAGCGATGGGTCCAAGGGCGGGGACCTGCGGTTAGGTGGTGAAAATCGCCCGCGGGCTCCTACGGCGCGGACTTGACGGCGTCGTAGTCGGCGGGCGTGTCGAGGTCGTGGGCCAGCGCGGGCAGCTCGACGGCGGTGACTTGGGCGGGGTCGCCGTTGAGGAGATCGCGCGCGCCGGCTTCGCCCGTGAGCGCGGCGAGGGCCGGAAAATGGGAGCGAAGCAAGAGAGCGGGTGCGCCTTGGCGCGAAGCGTAGCGGGCGGCAACGATGCTGCGGCCGGTGGCGCGTTGGGCGGCGAGCAGTTGCGCGATGACGGCGGCGGAGAACGTGGGTTGGTCGCAGAGGGCGATCAGGGCGGCATCGAGGGTGCGGGAGAATTGGCCAAGCGTGGTGATGCCGGTGCGGATCGACGCGGCCATACCCTCGGGCCAGGCGGAGTTCTCGACGACGAGCACGGGTAAGCGCGAGAGCACGGGGCGGATCTTTTCGGCGTGGGCCCCGAGAACGACCACGACGGGCCAAGCACCGGCGTCGAGGGCGGCGGTGGCGGCACGGACGACGAGCGGTTGCCCGTCGAGGAGCAGGAGTTGTTTCGGCGACCCCATGCGCGTGGAGGCGCCGGCTGCAAGGATGATGGCCCCGAAGCGAAGGGCGGGCGGGGCGACGTCAGTCATGGATGGGGCGGGTGCGTTCGCGGAGGGGGCGGGCGTCGCGGCGGGTGAGAGCGGCCTGCATCTCGGCGAGGATCGCGAGGGCGACTTCGGCGGGGCGCTCGGCGCCGAGGTCGAGACCGACGGGAGCGTGGAGCCGGGCGAGTTGGTCAGAATGCAGAGTGAGGCCCTCGCGGGCGAGGTCGGCGAGGATGCGATCGGCGCGTTTCTTAGGGCCGAGGAGCCCGAGGTAGGAAAGGTTGAGCGGCAGCAGATCACGGAGCAGGGGCACGTCGTGCACGTAGTGATGCGTCATGACCACGGCGAGGGCCGCAGGCTCGGGGGTGAGGCGGGCGACGAGATCGGCGGCGGGCGCGACGACCAGACGGTCCGCGGTGGGGAAGCGGGCGGCGGTCGCGAAAGCGGCGCGCGGGTCGGCGACGGTGACGCACCAACCCAGTTGGCCGGCGAGCGCGGCGAGGGGTTGGGCGTCGTCGCCGGCACCGAAGATGAGGAGCGAAGGCGGGGGGCGGAGCGACTCGCGGAAAATCTCGGCGTTGACCGGGGCAAAGGCCGCTGGGAGCTCGGCGGCGAGGTAAGTGCCGAGGGCGAACGGTGGCTCGGACGCGGGGTGTTGCCAGACGACGGCGAGTTCAGTGGTCCGGCGGGCGGCGAGGTTGGCGGTGACGGTCGCGACCCACGCGGGCGCAGGGGAAGGGATCGGCTCGAGCAGGACTTGGACGACGCCGTGGCAACCGAGACCGACGCCCCAGACGAGGTCGTTCTCCGCCGAAGTGTCGTAAGTGACGAGCTCGGGCCGGCCGATGGTGGCGACGCGTTGGGCGCGGGCGAGGACGTCTTCTTCGAGACAGCCGCCGCTGATGGAGCCAAGGCGTTCGCCCGCGGCGGTGACGAGGAGCCGGGCGCCGGGGCGCCGGTAAGAGGAGCCGGCGACAGCGACGAGGGTGGCGAGGACGGCGGACCCGCGATCGGGAGCGGCGAGGTGGGCGACGACGGTAGCCAGCTCGGGCATGGGGAGTTGGCGCGCGGGGGCGGAGCCTACGCTGATCAATCGATCAATCGCTCTTCGTCGGCTTGACGGTAGGGGTGCCGACTTTCACGCGGCCCTCCGGCGTGTTCATGTTGCGGGCCAAGAAGTCCTCGACCCGCCGATAAAATTCTAGGCGGTTTTCGAGTTTACGGAACCCATGGCCCTCGTTTTCGCCGACCATAATCTCGTACTCTTTGCCGTATTGTTTGAGGCGGGTTTCAAGAGTCAGCCATTGATCAAATCGGACGCGGGGATCGTTTTTTCCGTAGGCGGAAAAGAGCGGAACCCGGATGTTGGGGACATGCTCGACGGGATTGGTAGCGCGGATGATGGCGACGTCTTTGACCGGATCGAGGTTGCGGATGGCATTACCCTCGCGGAAGACGCGCGGTCCGGCGTAGGTGCGGGAGCCTTGGCGGCCCTCGATGTCTGAAACGCCGACGTAGTTGATGCCGCAGCAATAGAGGTCGGGGGTGAGGGTGAGGCCGGCGAGGACGGCGTAACCGCCATAGCTCGCGCCGTAAATGCCAACACGACCGGGATTAGCGAGGCCCTGCTCGATGCACCACTGCACGCCGTCGGTGAGGTCATCTTGCATCTGGCGGCCGTAGCCTTTGTAGCCGCCGAGTTGGAACTTAAGGCCGTAACCGCCGCTACCGCGGTAGTTGATTTGAAGCACGGCGTAGCCGCGGTTGGCTAAGAATTGGACATCGGCGCTGTAGCCCCACGAGTCGCGGGGGCCGTAGGGGCCTCCGTGCGGAACCACGAGCATGGGCATGTTTTTGTGCTCACGGCCGGCAGGAAAGGTGAGGTAGCCGGGGATTTCCCAGCCATCGCGGGCTTTGAAGCGGATGGGGCGCATCTCGCTCATCTGCTTCGGGTCGATCGCCTTGCGAACGCGGCCGATTTCTGAGAGTTCCTGTTTGACGGCGTCGTAGAGGTAGTAGGTGCCGGGGTCACGGTCGCTGAAAGCGCGGACGACCATGAGGTTGCCGTCGGCGGTGGCGCTGTCGATCGAGTTGTTGGTACCTGCGAGGGCCCCGTTGAGCTCGTCGGAGAGTTTGGCGAGCTTGGGATTGAGCCATTTAACTTCGGGATATTCGTCTTCGTAAGCGATGCCACCGAGTTCGCCTTCGGAGTCGAAGATGAGGCCGTCGAGGGCGGCGCGGGAGGAGAGGCCTCCCCGGCGATAATTAGCGAGACGGTTGCCGAGTTCGACGCGCGGGTGGGTAAAGATAACTGGGCCCCATTCTCCGGTCTCGGGGTCGAGGGTGCGGAGCGCGGACTTGTCGTGCTCCATAAAGGTTTTTACATAAAGGGTGCGGTTGTCTTTCGCGAAAACGCTGGGGCGCCAGTGGGGTTCAATTGGAGCGGCTTCCTCCAAAAAGAGAGACGTTTCCTTCGAGAATTCGCCGATGGTGCGCCATTCGCTCTTGGCGGTAGAACGGTATTTGACGCGGATGGGTTCTTCGAAATCGGTGCAGATGGCGACGCGGACGACGCCGTTACGGTCAGCGATCCAAGCGCGGGCATTGATGTAGTTGCGCTCTTCGATGGTTTCTTTGCCGTTGCGGATATTGACCTTCACGACGTCCCCGAGGAAAGAGCTGCCCCGGATGCGGTTCATGAGGATGTGATCCGGATCTTTTGGCAGCGTGCTGATGAGGTTCTTCGGTAAATCGCGTTCGCTGCTGGGGGCGTCGGCTTGGCCGGCGCCCTCGGCGTTGGCTTCGACCCGCTCGAGCTTGTTGATGACCACCAGATTTCCACCGTCGGGATCGCACGCGAACATGCCGTATTGTTCACGGCCACCCCATTGTTGGGCGAAGAGGATGCGGTCTTTCTTCACCCATTGGTAGGCGGTGATACTCTCCTCTTTCATGTTGGTGAGCCAGCGGACCTGTTTGGTCTCGCGGTCCATGATGGCGAGGTTGATGCGCTGATTTTTCGGCGCGAGCCACGTGAGGTAACGGCCGGTGGGGGAGATGGCGACAGAGGTCATGTCGGCCTCGGCGAAGAGGGTGTCCAGCGGGATGAGCGGAGCCGGCGTGGCCTGAAGGCCGGTGATTGAAAGGAGCAACAGTAGGAGGAAGCGAGGGGTTCTCATGAATGAATATTTTGGCGAAATCAGGCGGATTTGTCCAACGAGTCAACCCCGGTAGCCAGATGTATGAAGGTTACGTTCTTGAAAATTCGCGTTGCCAAAATGCACCGGCTGACCTAAGGCTGGAGAGTTATCTAAACGGAACCGCGTCACAACCGCGGCTCCGGAACCAACCCAACCCACACAACTGCTATGAACAAATCGATGTCCGCTGCCGCTTCTGCGGCCTTGCGTCTCACGACTGCTTCTTTCCTCGGTGCCGGCCTTTTGGTCGCGCAAACGACGGTGAAGCCCGTCGTGGAGACTACCACCGCCGAGAACTCAGCTCCCCAGAAACTCGAGAAATTCGAGGTTACGGGCTCGAACATTAAGCGGGTCGACCTTGAGGGCCCTTCGCCGATCAAAATGATCTCACGCCAGGAAATCGACGCCACCGGTCGCACCAATTTGACCGACTTGCTTCGCGATCTCCCCGAGGCGGGTCAAATCGGAATCAACGAGGGAGGCACGGTCGCAGCGGTTCGTGGCTCCACGGCTCTCGACCTTCGGGGTCTTGGCGCGAATAACACCTTGATCATCGTCAACGGCCGTCGGGTCGCCCCGACCGGTAATAACTCGGGCGGCACGGTCTTTGTTGACCTCAATCGTTTCCCGATCGCCATGGTTGAGCGCATTGAAGTCCTCAAAGACGGTGCCTCTGCCATCTACGGCGCTGATGCCACTTCAGGCGTCGTTAACATCATCCTCCGCAAAGATTACACCGGCGCTGAGGTTGGTCTCAGCTACGGCAACTCTTTCAACACGGACGTTAGCGAGAAGTCTTTCTCGTTCTTCGGCGGTGCTTCCAGCGGCAAGGCCAGCGCCACGGTAGGCATTTCGGTTTTCGAGCGCGGAGCGCTCAAGGCCTCTGACACCTCTTTTGCAAAGACGGCAGATCTGACCAAACGCTTCGCCGCGCTGGGAGGCAACTACGTCGCTGATTCACAGGCTGGCTATTTCGACCTCCGTTCTGGCACCGGTCCTCAAGCTCGCGTGAGCCTGTCGGGCTTCGCCGCTGGCCAAGTCAACGGCGTAAACGGTGTGAATATCCCCGGCTTGGCTATGGGAACCCCGATCACCCGTCTGCCCGGAACCGGTGGCGCTGTCGCCGGCACCTTGGCTTCGGCGACCCCGAGCTTCACCAGCCCTTCGAGGATTGGCACCGGCGGCGCGTTTAATGCGGCTGCGGCTGCGACCTATGAAGCGCAGCGGCTTTCGCCCGGTGGCGATCCTTCCAATCTCTATAATTTCCAAGAGTTTGTTTGGCTCACTCCGGAGACCTTGCGCACGGGCATCAACACCACGTTCCGCTACGATCTGACCACGAACACCAGCCTCTATCTCGAGACGGCGTTCCAGCAGAACAAATCACACATCGAGCTGGCGCCCTCGCCAATCTCGACTGCGGGTGACAACAATCTCCTGCTGCCCAAGACCAATTACTGGAATCCTTTTGGCGTGGACCTGAACTTCAACTTCCGCCCCGTCGATATCGGGCCGCGTAAGGCCGATATCACCAACGATTCCTACCGCCTCGTTGCCGGCGTCAAGGGCACGATCAGCAGTCGCTGGAACTGGGACACCTACTACTCCTATGACAACGACAAGGTGGTCGACGTGACCTCCAATGCGATTTCCGAGAGCCGCCTTCGCGCGTCCCTCGCCCGGAGCACCCCCGACGCCCTCAACATCTTCGGAGGGGCCAACTATCGCAACCCAACGTCGACGCTCGATACCTTCCGAGTGACCACGCAAAAGGGCGGGTATTCGACCCTCGATCTCTGGCACGGCCAAGTTTCCGGCGATCTCTTCGAATTGCCTACCGGCACGCTCGGCGGAGCTTTCTTGCTTGAGGCCCGCAAGGAGAAGTTCGGTGAAGCCAACGACGCGATCTCCACCAAGTTGGACGACATTATTGGCCAAGTCAGGCTCGCTGATTCGACCGACGCCCGTCGCACGGTTGAGTCCGTCGCCATGGAGTTGACCGCGCCGCTCGTGAAGCCCGGCACCGTCAAGTTCCTGCACTCGCTCTCGCTTACCGCGGCCGGTCGCTTCGAGAAGTTCAGCGAAGGCTACGATTCCGGCGTGAAGCCCTACTACGGCATCCGTTATCAGCCGTTCAAGTCGCTCGTGCTCCGCGCGACTTACAACGAAGCCTTCCGTGCTCCGACCCTGCCCCAGCTCTTCGGCGGCGTGCGCGAGTCCCTGCCTAACGGTTTGCCGGACCTTCGTCGTCCCCAAGCTCTCACCGGCGACCCCTTTGACGGTGCCTCCACCCAGCGGCTCGTTCGCGCCGGTGGTAACGCAAACCTCACCCCGGAACTCGCCAAAGGCATGCAGTACGGATTTGTCTATGAAGTTCCTTTCAAAAAATTGCAGGGCCTTTCCTTTGGCAGCTCGTATTTCCGCATTGAGCAAGAGAACGTCATCACGACGACTGGCACCGGCTTCATTCGCCAGAACGAAGTGGGTGGCGGCACGGCCGGCTTGGTCACGCGCGCTCCCGGCACCGAGACTTACACCAATACCACGGCCAGCCCGATCAACGTGTTGAGCGGTCCAAACAACGCGACGACCCCGGTTGCTCCTGGGCAGACGGTGACTGTGCCCGGTCGCATTGTTTCAATTCTCGACGGCGTGCTCAACCTGGCCTTCCAAAAGGTCGAGGGGTACGATATCGAGGTGAATTACCGTAAGCGTACGACCGATTACGGCCAATTCTCGCTCCGTAGCAGCGCCTCCTACAATAAGTTCTACGGTTTCACCCGCACGAGCAATCCGGCGAATCTTGCCGGGCGAGATGGGTACCCTCGCGTCCGAATCCAAAGCAGCGTGCTTTGGACTCGCAAGGAGCACAGCGCGGGCCTCACCCACAATTTTGTCGGCCCCTACGGCGACTACGTGCGTGACGGTTATGAAGTTGAATCTTACTACACATTCAACGGCTTTTACGGCTGGGATATTCCGACCGGCCTCGTGCCATTCGCGGAGAATACCCGGCTGACGGTCGGTGTGGATAACGCATTGGATAAAGAGCCTCACCTCTACTACGATAGCGTCGGTTACGATCAAAGCTTCGTATCTCGTCCAGCGGGTCGTTTCTTCTACGTTTCTATCCGCAAGACCTTCTAAGCGGCCTTTCGTAGATTCTTAGCTTCTAATCGAGGCGGCCGAATTATTTCGGCCGCCTTTTTTGTATATTTCGGGCGAACTCGCTAATTCGAATCGCGAGGGTGTGATGCCGACGTCCCTTAATTTTTAGACGTTTGTCATGGCGAGAGCAGGACCAACGTCGGGGCGTTGGGTGAATGAGCCGATGAACGCCGTTTGTCATGGCGAGGAGCGCAGCGATGTGGCCATCCATCGGGCATTTTAGCTGGATTGAGAGATGGCCATCCCCTTGAGCGACTCCGGCAAAAGCGATGGACCAACCAGCGACTTGAAGGTGGGCAAAAAAAGAAGGCCGTCTACCCCTAGACGGCCTTCAACCTAACCCTAACACCAAACAAACCTTGAACTACGGAGCGGAAGACGCGGTGGCATGCAGTGTGTTCAAAAAATTTCGGCGTAATTGCGCGTTCACACGTTTGTAACACTCGGCGCGATTATTGGCTCAGAAAACGTGGCTCCAATGACTGGGAATCGCGGCAGATTGCGTGTCGCCGATGACGCGAGGTGGCGGGCGGGCAGCGCGGTGCATGCGGCCTCCTGACCTCGGCCACTACGGGCAAAAAGGCTCGTGGCGATTTGCGCCGTTTAGTTGTGATCGGCTTTGGCGGGAAGGCGCGTTGCCAAATCGTCGCCGCTGTATGAACTCCGGTGATGCGTTTTGAACGTCTTTACCCGAGTCGGGCGCTCTGGTCTTTGCTTTTGATCTTCGTCGCCATCGGCGGAGGTTGGTGGGTGCTGATGCCGGGGCCGCGCGGGTCTGCGCCGATTGAGGCAAGACCGGAGGCGAAAGAAAAAGCCGCGAAGCTGCCGCTGGCCGCAGCCGATGAGTCCGAGCCTCGTACAATCACAGCGGCGCCCGTGGTGAATTTGGCTGCACGCGAACGGAATCTGTTCAGCTACGAGGCTCCGGCCGATGGGCCCGCGCTCACCCGCGCGCTGCCAGCGCCGACGCGGACGATGCATTACGTACGGCTCAACCCGGAGCTGTTCTCGGGAAAATCGTCGCCGTTTTGGGCCCCAGCCGGCGAGGGTCGTCTCGATGTGCCGCTACCCGGCGGCGCCGCGCTCAAGGTCATGATCGCCGAAACCACGACGCTCGGACCTGATCGCTTCACGAGCATCGGCACGATCGAGGGCCGGCCGCAGAGCCGGGCGTTGTTCTCGTACAACGACGGCTTCCTCCACGCCACGATCCAAGATGTGGAGTTGGGCAACTATGCGCTGCGCACGGCCACCGCCGAGCTGTCGCAGTTTTACGAAATCGAAGACGAACTCGTGCCGCCATGTGCGCAGATCGATGCGCCGCGCCCGGTCCTCGACGCGGATGCGGTGCTCACGCTCGCCCGGCGAAATGCGGCGCGCGCGGCGGCCGGCGCGGCGACGGGGTCGGAGGCTCCGGCGGGCGCGGAGCTCGCGCCGCCCTCTGGAGTAGCGGCCAGCGCGGGCACGGGCGTCGTCGTCGATGTAATGTTTGCCTACACCAAAAGTGTGTTGCCGACCCTGACGGGCGCGGCCCGCACGGCCGCGCTGCAGAGCCTTTTCGACAACGCCATCGCGAAAACCAACAGCGATTTCGCCGCCAGCCAGGTCGCGGCCCGGGTGCGGCTCGTGCGCATCGCCGAAGTGCGCTACGACGAATCGGTCAGCACCGGCCTGACGGTTCAGAGCGAGGCCTTGGATGCGCTCCGCAAGACGACGGATGGTCAAATGGACGAGATTCACGCGATCCGCGATGAAGCCGGGGCCGACCTGGTGTGCCTGATTCTGCAACGCGTGGATTCATCGAGCAGCGGCCTCGGCTACGTGCTCGAAGCACCCGCCGAGAACACCAATCCGCTCTATGGTTTCACCGTCGTCGAATACGCCTACGTCTCCGGGACCGAAGTGGTCTCGCACGAGTTGGGGCACAACTTGGGCTGTACCCACGACCGCAACAACTCCCGCAACGCTCTCGGCGCGCTCTCCTACGGAGCCTATCCTTACAGCTTCGGCCACCGGTTTCGCGGTCAGGATGGTCTCACCTATCGCACGATCATGGCCTACGCGCCGGGCACGCGGATCGGTTATTTTTCGAATCCCAATGTGATCGCGCCCGCGCCGATCAACTTGCCGGTGGGCGTTCGGCCCGGGGAATCCGGCGAGGCGCATAATGCACTCACCATCGATCAGTGCGCTTTCGAGGTCGCCAATTTCCGACTGCAAACCCGCGCCGCCTCCAACACCGGCACCTTGCTCAACGTGGCAACCCGCGCCTTCAGCGGCCTCGGCGAACAGCAACTCATTGCCGGCTTTGCGGTCGGCGGCACCGGCCCGCGGCGCGTGTTGCTTCGCGCCACCGGTCCGGCGCTCGCGGCCGCGCCGTTTAACGTCGCCGAGGTCCTCGCCGATCCGCGCCTCACCGTGTTCAACGTCGACGTGAATCCGCCCGTTGTCGTCGGCGTGAACGACGATTGGGGCACGCCCATCGGAGCGGCCTCCGGCCCGACGGCGCTCGCGGCGGCGGCGGCGCAGACCGGTGCGTTTCCCCTCGTGGCCGGCAGTGCCGACGCCGCGCTGCTCACCACGCTCGCGCCCGGCAACTACACCATCAACGTGACCGGCCCGGCGCCCGGCGTCGCCCTCGTGGAAGCCTACGGGGCCGAGGCGACGGACAACCGGTTTCTGAGTCTCTCGACGCGCGGCTTCGCCGACCGTGATCGCAAGATGATCGCGGGATTTGTCGTCAAGGCGGGGGCCGGCCCGACGAAGCGAATCCTCATCCGCGTGCAAGGTCCGTCGCTGGCCAAGTTTGGCCTCGGCGCGATGGACGATCCCTACATGGAAATCTTCAATTCCGCCGGCGAACGGATCATGAAGAACGACGATTGGAGCACCGGCGCCTCCCGCGTGAACGGCGTGCAAGACGACTTCCGGCCCGATGTCACCTACTACAACGAGCGGCAGATTTTCGCGACGGGTTTCGCCCCCGGTAATCGCCGCGAACCGTGCATTATGGCCGACCTCGTACCCGGAAACTACACGGTCACCGTGGAGCCATTTGAGTTGTTGCCCAGCCAGCCCGCTCGCCCGGGCGTGGCGATCGTCGAGGTATTTGAGGTGAATCCGCGCTGAGTTAGCCCAATTCGCCGGGTGAATAACGGCAACGCCGTTGCCAGATTTCACGAATGGTTGAGCGGGCCGTTTACCTCCGTCGGATCCGCACCGGGTTAAAACGCAGTCCGGTGGTGGCCCTGCTGGGCCCACGTCAATGCGGTAAAACCACGCGAGCCCCGCGCTGTCTTCGACTCCTGATCGAATTTCGGCAGCTCAGCGCTTCACGCTTGGCGGTTTTAAGTGGAGGAGATTGCGCGAGAGCCGGCGGCTGAGGGGGTGGGCTCCTGTCTGGATCACGTTCTAAACCGGAAGGGCAGGGCGATTGGCGATGCCAACGAATTTTTACTCGTCCCTTTTTTATAAAAATTCGTCAGTTTATCAGGATTCCGGGAGTCTGTTTATGAATCGCTCTGCGTCTGCATGTTACCCCCGCTGCCCCTTTCTCCTGGTGAGTCGCATGAAATCTTCATGCAACTGCTCGCGCGTCACGAGCCGGTGATTCGCGGCTACTTGCGGTCGCTCGTCTCGCGGGCGGCGGATGTCGATGAGCTGATGCCGGACGTAGCACTGGTAGCGTGGCGCAAATTTTCCGAGCTCCGAGAGCCGGAAGCGTTTCCCCGCTGGGCCTGCGTGATTGCGCGCTACGAGGCGCTGCGGTTTCGGCGCGACCGGGCCCGCGACCGGCTCGTGCTCGACGAGGCGGTGATCGCCAAGCTCGCCGACGAAGGTGCCGGGGAAACGCCGCTGCGGGCGCGGCAGATGGCGGCGCTAGAGGTGTGTGTGGAACGTCTGCCCGCCGAGCGGCGTGAATTGCTTCTGGCATGTTATGCGACCGAGGCCGCGATCAAGGATGTCGCGGCCCAGACCGGCCGCACCGTCGATGGGCTTTATCAATTGTTGCGGCGCATCCGCGTGGATGTGCAGCGCTGCGTTGAGGGCAGCCTTAAACAAGAGGCATCATCATGAACCCCGATCATTCCTCGCTAATCCTCGCTTATCTCGATGGCACGATCTCAGGCGAGGAACTGGCGCGCCTCAACGCAGTGTTACTCGAGAGCGCGGAAGCGCGGGCCCAGTTGCGCTCGTGGGCGGCGGCGGATGTGCGCCTGCGTGAACTCGCGGCTGACGGTGCTTACGCCGCACCGATGACGCCGAGCAGACCGCAGCCCGGCGAGGGGAAGTTGGTTTCGTGGCTCGATCGCGGGTTGCTGCGCGGCTTGCGACTCCCGCTCGTGGCGGGATTGGCCGCCGGCGCGGTTCTTACGTCCGTTGTCTGGGCCTACGTCCTGCCTCCGGCAGTCGAGTCGATGCCAGTATTGGCCGAGTTGCTCGCCGACAGTTTCGAGACGGGCGCGGCGCCCGGTAACCGGGGCGTCCCGCAGGAATTCAGGATTTGGAGCGGCGATCACGCCGAGCTCGCGACCGAGAAGGCGGGTCTTGTTCCCCGCACCGGTGCCTGGATGCTGCGGCTCTTGCGCTCCGACTGGGAAGGCGAGAATTCCCCGCTCAGCCATGTCGGCGACCAATTGCAGGTGATCGACCTCGCGGCACATCGCGCCGAAATCGAATCTGGGCGAGTGGTCGCGCATGCCGAGGCCTGGTTCAACCATGTGGCACCGGATACCGAGGAGGAGTTGGCCGGCGGCGTGACCTTGTTTGCCTTTGCCCGCGATCCACGCCTCTACCGCGGCGAAAACTGGAAGGCGTGGTATGAAGGTCACCTCGGTCTCAGCGGGCAACAGCAGGAACGCACCGATCTCGATTCCGCGACCTGGGAACGTGTCGCGGTGAATATGGCCCTGCCCACGGCCACCCGGTTTCTCGTCGTGCACGTCCGCATCAACCGCACCAAGCCCGAGCCGACCGCGGTGCCAGTCACGTTTGCCGGTTCTTACGTTGACGACGTGAAGGCGGAATTATTGCTGCGTCCGGCCGCCACGGTCGCGGCGGAAAACGCCGCGCAGTAATGCCGTAGCCCCCGCGTTTTTTTTGGCTCCCGTTTTTTCAGCCTCAACCCCTCCCCACCCAAACCCACATGAAAAACTACCTCTGCGTTTCTTTCGGCCTGTCTCTCCTGTTCTCGCCCCTCGCGGCCCTTGCCCAATCCGCGCCCTCGCCGGCTCCCGCTCGGAGCAGTTCGACGCCGGAGTCGGAAAGCACTTTGGTGCTATCGCCCTTTGAAGTGAGCACCGGCAAGGATCAGGGCTACGCCGCCTCGAACACGCTGTCCGGCACGCGGCTCAACTCCAGCCTCGCGAACATCCCCGCCTCGATTCAGGTGCTCACCAAGGAGCTGATCCTCGACCTCAACGTCACCGACTACGAGGGCTACCTCAACTTCGCCACCAACGCCGGCCGCGACTTCAGCGACGTCACCGGCCTCGCCTCCGTGCAACAGGGCAACAACCAGATCCGCATCCGCGGCTTCACCGGCGCCGCGCAGACGCGCGACTACTTCCAGTCCATTACGCGCTCCGACCGCTTCAGCATCGATCGCTTTGAGGTCTCGCGCGGCCCCAATTCCATTCTGTTCGGCATCGGCGGCCCCGGCGGTGTGGTCAACGCCGGCTCCAAATTTGCCCTGCTCGGCTCGAAGCAGCGCGACGAAGTTCGCGCTACCTTCGGGAGCTGGAACAACCGACGCGTCGAGGCCGATTTCAACCGCGAACTCGTCCGCGGCAAGTTCGCCCTGCGCCTGAACGGCCTCTTCGAGGACAAGGAAGGCTGGCGCGACTTCGAGTTCGAGAAACGCAAGGGCATCGCCCTCTCCACCGCGTGGCAGCCGTGGCGCACCACCCGCGTGCGCACGAACTACGAATACGTGGACACCCGGCAACTCCAGGCGATGCCGTTTCCCGTCTCCGACTTCTCCGATGCGTGGATCAGAGCCGGCAAACCCCTCGCGACGGGTCCGATCTTTGAGCTGGGCACGCCTGCCCCCGCCGGCACGCAGGCGACGTTCGCCAACCAGCTTCGCTTCGCGCCGCAGGTCAGCCCCAACGCCTATCGCTACGGCGACAACGCCGTCGTCGATGCGAGTCCCACGCTCGCCGGCGCGCAGCGTGTGCGCTTCTTCGATACACTCAACGGGCCTAACGCGACAAGCGGTGGCACAATCGGCAGCACCATCGCCGGCCTCGTGCCGGACAGTGCCAATCTCAGCGGTCCCGGCAGCACGTCGAACAACCGCTACGGCCTCTTCACCACGCTGCTCGAGCAGCGCATCGGCCCGATCAATGTCGAACTGGGCTACAATCGTCAGGAGGATATGTGGCGCTCCAATTTCGTGGTTCCTTGGAATCTAATCGGCCTCCGTGGCGACGCTAACCGTGAACTTCCCGGCTACTACCTGCCCACCGGCACGCTCGGTGCGACGCCGCCCGGACAACTGATCCCGAACGCGTTCGCGCCGAATCCGTTTGCGGGGCAATTCTACATCGAGGGCAACGCCGGCTACCGGCTCCAGCGCCGCGTGGCCGACAACTATCGCGCCACGCTTTCCTATGCGCTCGACCTGCGCCGCCGCAGCACGTGGCTCGGCCAGCACCAAGTCGCCGCCCTCGCCCAGCGGGCGGAGGACGAATACTACAACGTTGCCTATAACGAGTATAACACCGCGGGTCGCGACAACACCCTCCCTGTAACCAACGCGGCCAACGTCATCATCCGCCGCACCTATATCGATTTTACCGCGCCAGGCGGCGCGCGCGGCGCCCATGACCCGTGGAAGACTCCGATCTCCTCGCCCGGCGTGCGTCCCGAGTTCCTCAGCCCCAGTGGCGCTCAACGGACGTTCAATCGCACCGATACAGTGATGGCGGTGATGCAGAGCAATTTCCTCGAAGAACGGCTCGTCGTCACCTTCGGCGCCCGCCGCGACCAGCAGAAGACCAACCGCGCCATCGGCAGCGTGCTGATCCCGAACGCCGATCCGTTTGGCGGCACGCGGACGGAAAATACGATTTACACCCCCGCCGGCCTCACGAGTTTCTCCGGTAATACCAGTACTTTTGGCGCCGTCTTCCGCCCCGTGCGTTGGGCGGCGCTCGTCTACAACTCCTCCGATAGCGTCCGGCCCGTGACGGCTCGCGACCTCCTGAACAACGCGCTCGCACCGCAGAAAGGTGTCGGCAAAGACTACGGCGCGCGCTTTTTCCTCATGGACAATCGCGTCGTCCTTGGCGTGACCCGCTACGACACCGACAATGTCAACGGCATCTACGACCCCATCTCCACCCGCACGACAGCGATCCCCGCGATCGCCGGCATCTACCAAGCTTTCACCGATGCGGGGATCGCGGCCAAATATCAGTTCGCGAGCCTGTCGGCCGAGTCCCGCGATAACGGCGATTCCGACGGCGGAGGCTGGGAGGTCGAGCTTACCGCCAATCCCACGTCCCGCTGGCGCATCTCGCTCAACTACGGTCGCGCCGACCTCGAGCTGGCCAACGTCGGACAGCGCATGGCCGCGTTTCTGCGCGCCGAGATGCCCGTCTGGCAGAGCAACGCCGCCGTGCCCTACCTCACGCGTAACAACAACCTCGAGACCTTCATCCGCTCCCGCGACGGCACGCCCCAGCGGGATTTTGCGACCAACCCCGCGCGCGTCAGCGATGCGAGCCAGTTTGCGCTGGATATCATCACCACGAACAACCAGCAGGAAGGTCAGTCGCCGCTGCAGCACCAACGGGAGTCGTTGAACTTCTTCAACAGCTTCTCATTCCCCAAGCTCCCGCTCCTAGGCGAGCGCTTTGGCGCCGGTTTCGGCGCGAGTTACCGCAGCGCCCCGGTCATCGGCTACAACGGCAAGACCCCGCTCTACGGCCAGAGCTTCGTGATCTGGAACGGCATGTTGAAAAAACGCTTCCAGCTCCCGCAGAATCGCGCCCTCGAACTGCAGCTCAACGTGAACAACCTCTTCGGTGAGGAAGATATTTTGCCGTTCGCCGCGACGGCCGCCGGCGTGAACCGTTGGACCTACCAACGCCAGCGTCAGAGCTGGGCCTTGCAGGCAGCGTTTACATTTTGAACGTCGCCGCCCGCCGGATCATTCCATGATTTCCCTGCCTCACAGCTGTGCCCGCCTCCGATTGATCGTCGCGCTCAGTGTCGCTGGCGCTGCGTGCGTCCCAGCCGTCGCTCAACCCGCAGCGGCGGCTCGCCCCAACGTCCTCCTGATCGTCAGCGACGATCAGGGCTTCAGCGACTTTGGCTTCACCGGCAACCCGCTCGTCACGACGCCCGTGCTGGACCGTCTCGCCGGAGAATCCGCCGTCTTCAAAAACTTCGTCGTCGCCGCCGCGTGCTCGCCCACGCGCTCCGCGCTCTACACGGGCCGCGAGCACTTGAGCGCGGGCGTCTGGGGCGTGCCGCCGCGGGCAAATCTCCGGCCTGACGAGGCGCTGATGCCGGCGTTTTTCCGCGCCGGCGGCTACCGGACTTTCTACGCCGGCAAGGCCGACACTGCGCGGCTGCCGGACTCGTCGCCGTGGGACCGTGGGTGGGATCAGGGCTACTTCGTGAGCGGCTACCAACACCGCGATCCCACGTTGCCCAACCGCGGCGAGACGCTGCAGGCCAAAGGTTGGACCGCCGACCTCGTCACGGACCTCATCCTCGATTTTGTCCACGCCGAGCCGGGCAAGCCTTGGTTCGCCACCGCCGCCTACATCACGCCGCATCTGCCGTGGATCTGTGACGAAAAATTTTCCGCGCCCTTTCTCGCCCAAGGCCTCTCGCCCGATCTCGCGCGCTGCTACGGCAGCATCGCGCAGATGGATGCCGCCATCGGCCGTCTCCTTGCAGGCGTGCGTGCGGCGGGCCAGGCGGACAACACCGTCGTCGTTTTCTTGAGCGACAACGGCATGAGTCTCAAAGCCGAGGCCGACCGCGAACTCGCGGCCCCGGATTGGGCCCGGCGTAACCTCCACGGCCTGCGCGGCCATAAAGCGACGGTCTGGGAAAACGGCATCCGCGTGCCGCTGCTCGTGCGCTGGCCCGGCCGCATCACCCCGGGTGAACGCAAACAATTCGGCGCCGTCGAGGATGTGTTGCCCACGATCCTCGACCTCGCCGGCCTGCGCCCCGACTCCATCAAACACCAGCCGTTCGCCGGCGTCTCGCTCCGTCCCGTGCTTTTCGATGGCTCCGTGGTGCGCGAGCGCGCGCCGGCCTTCCGCATCGCGATTTCGGGCGCCGGTTCGCCCAAACTGCAGGATGAAAGCAACCCGCAGCCACGTCGTTTCGAGGACCATCACCTCGTGCTCCGCGGCGAGCGTTTCAAGTTCCACGCGCTCCCCGGCGGCAAGTCCGCGCTCTTCGATCTCGCCGCCGATCCGGTCGAAGCGAGCGATGTCACCGCCCGCTTTCCCGAAATCGCGGGCAGCATGTCTGCATCGCTCCGCGAGCAGTGGGCCGCCCTGCTCGCCACCGGCCGCGCCTTTGCCACGACTGGCCCGGTTGAGTCGCCCCGAGCGAGAAAGAGATAATTTTGTTCGCCGACCGCGCTCGTGATTAACGGTTGAATGTCGTCGATTCGTGCGTGACGTCACCTCGGATAAATTCCCCTTTGGCTTAACGGTTTACCCCATGAACGATCTACTCAAGTTACTTGCCCTCCTGAGCCTTGCTTGCGGGATCCCGCTCTCGGCGAAACCAAACATTGTCTTCATTCTCGCCGATGACTTGGGCTACTCCGATTTGGGCTGCTATGGAGGCGAAATCGCGACGCCGCAGCTCGATTCGCTGGCAAAGAACGGCCTGCGCTTCACGCAGTTTTATAACTCAGCGCGCTGCTGGCCCACGCGTGCCGCTTTGCTCACCGGTTACTACGCCCAGCAAGTTAACCGCGATGTGCTGCCGGGGGTGGGTGGCGGGGGGCAGGGAGTGCGCCAATCCTGGGCCAGGCTACTACCCGAGTATCTGAAACCGGCAGGCTATCGGAGCTACCATAGTGGCAAGTGGCACATCGACGGCAAGGTGCTCGCCGGCGGCTTTGATCGCTCGCTCGACATGAAGAACCAAGGGAACTTTTTCACCTCCCGGGGCAACTCCATCGACGACGTGCCCGTCACGCCGCCCGCGGATGAAAAGGGCTACTATGCCACCATCGCCACGGCGGACCACGCCATCGTATGCCTGCAGGAGCACGCGGCGAATCACGCGGGCAGGCCTTTCTTTCACTTCATCGCTTTCACCGCGCCGCACTTTCCGCTGCATGCGCTGCCGGAGGACATCGCAAAGTATCGCGACCGCTATCTCGCCGGCTGGGAGGTGATTCGCGCCGCGCGTTTCGCCCGGCAGAGACAAACAGGTATCACCCGCACCACTCTTTCCGCGCTGGAGCGCGAGGTCGGACCGCCCTACGCCTTTCCTGATGCGATGGAAAAGCTCGGCCCCGGTGAAGTGGACCGACCGCTGCCTTGGGACGAACTAACAGCCGAGCAGCGTCGTTTCCAAGCGACGAAAATGGCCATCCATGCAGCGATGGTTGATCGTATGGACCAAGAGATTGGGCGCGTTATCGCGCAGCTCAAAGCGATGGGCGTGTATGAGAATACGCTCATTCTCTTCGCCTCCGACAACGGGGCCAGTGCCGAAATCATGGTGCGCAACGGCGGTCATGATCCGCAGGCCTCCCCCGGTAGTGCCGGCAGTTATCTTTGTCTCGGCCCGGGCTTTTCCAGCGTTGGTAACACCCCTCATCGCCGGCACAAGACGTGGGTGCATGAAGGCGGCATCAGCACGCCGCTCATCGCGCATTGGCCGAAGGGCATCACCGCCAAAAACGAACTGCGCCACACCCCCGCTCACGTCATTGATTTCGTGCCGACCGTGCTCGAACTCGTGGGCCTCAAGCAGCCGGCGGAGTGGAAAGGTGAGGCCATACCCGCTGCGCCCGGCCGGAGCCTCGTGCCTGCCTTTGCCAAGGACGAGACCATCGCTCGCGAAAGCATCTGGTGGTTACACGACCGGCATCGCGCCGTGCGGGTCGGGGATTGGAAGCTCGTGGCCGCTGCTGGCGAGCCGTGGGAGCTCTACGATCTGAAGACCGACCGCGCCGAACAGCAAAACCTCGCCGCCGCTTGGCCACAGAAGGTGCAGGAACTGGAGCGAGTCTGGCAGCGGCAGACGGACAGCTTCACCGAACTCGTGAAAAAAACGCTCGCCAGCCAGCCCCGGCCGAAAGGTGGTCAAGGTAAGGCGAAGGACAAATCTAAGTAACCCGCGCTCCGAACCCCTTCGGCTCACCCCATGAAGTCACTCACCCTCATCGCACTCCTTCTCGCCGCGGCCGGCCCGGCGCTTTCCTACGCGGCGAAGCCAAACATCCTCTTCATCGCCATCGACGATCAGAACGACTGGGTCGGCCACCTTGGCGGCCATCCGATGGCCAAGACCCCGCATCTCGACCAGCTCGCGGCGCGTGGCACCACGTTCCTCAACGCCCACTGCCAATCGCCTCTTTGCAACCCCTCGCGCACCAGTCTGCTGCTCGGCTTGCGCCCGACCACCACCGGAATTTATGGGCTCTCGCCTTGGTTTCGCACGTTACCCGAGTGGAAAGACCGCGTGACTCTCCCGCAGTATTTCGCCGATCACGGCTATCGCACGGCGGCGACGGGGAAAATCTTCCATGCCGGCACGGGTGCGCCCGGTGCCGGCGCCGGTAAAGGCAAGGCCAAGGCGAACACCGCTGCGGTCGCAGCACCGGTCCGCCCCGAGTTTCAAGTCACCGCGCCCTTTGGCGGCGTCGGCACGAGGCCGCCGCAGAAACTCATTCCCGCCACCCCCATGGGCAATAATCCGCTCATGGACTGGGGCGTGTGGCCGCTCGACAACGACGACACCGGCAAAGGCGATTACAAGGTCGCGAGTTGGACGGTGGAGCAGATCAAGTCCGCACCGAAGGACCGGCCGTTCTTCATCGCCGCCGGATTTTTCCTGCCGCACGTGCCGTGCTACGCGACGCAGAAGTGGTTCGACCTATACCCCGATGACGACAGCGTGCTGCCGCAGGTGCTGAAAAACGATCGGGAGGACACGCCGCGTTTTTCGTGGTATCTGCATTGGAACCTGCCCGAGCCGCGCCTCGATTGGGTCAAAGCAAACAACCAGTGGCGCAACCTGGTCCGCAGCTACCTCGCCAGCACGAGCTTCGTGGACGCGCAAGTCGGCCGCCTGCTCGCCGCCCTCGATGAAGCGGGCGTCGCCGAGAACACCATCGTCGTCGTTTGGAGCGATCATGGCTGGCACCTCGGAGAAAAAGGTATCACCGGCAAAAACACCCTTTGGGATCGCAGCACCAAAGTGCCGCTCATCTTCGCCGGGCCCGGCGTGACGGGTGGCCAGCGCTGCCTCCAGCCCGCGGAGTTGCTCGACCTCTACCCCACGCTCATCGACCTCACGGGCGTCCCGGCCCGCACCGATCTCGAAGGACTAAGCCTCGTGCCACAACTTAAGGATGCTGCGGCCAAACGCGACCGCCCTGCCATCACCAGCCACAATCAAGGCAACCACGGCATCCGCAGCGAGCGTTGGCGCTACATCCGCTACGCCGATGGCAGCGAGGAACTCTACGACCTGAAGGCCGACCCGAACGAATGGACCAATCTCGCCGGCCGGCCGCAACACGCCGCCGTCATCGCCGAGCACAAAAAATGGCTGCCGAAAATCGACCTCCCGCCCGCGCTCAACAGCGCCAGCCGCATCCTCACCTACGACCCAACCACCGATATCGCCAGTTGGGAGGGCAAGCCCGTGCTCCGCCGCGATCCCGTTCCCGAGTGAGTCGGCCCCGTTTCGTTCAACCTGCGTTCCACCCCGCCCCCAGACCACCGATGCCCCTTTCACCTTACGTTTAGCCAAGGCGTGAGCGCGACGCTTGGTCGTTCCACTGAAAAGTGACGTTGCACGGCTCACGTTTGCCGCTTGGTTTTTGATCCTCTCGCGCTCTCCTTTTGCTCTACCTCAAATGAATCGAACGAAAATTTTCGCCGCCGCCCCGCGATTGATGGTCCTCATCGTGGCGGTCTGGATCGGATCGACCGCCCGTGCCGTCGATTACAACCGCGATATCCGGCCCATCCTTTCGGAAAATTGTTTTGCCTGCCACGGTTTCGACGAGAAGGCCCGCAAGGCCAAGCTAAGGCTCGATGTCGCCGAGTTCGCCCACGCCGACCGCGACGGGTTCACGGCGTTCAAGCCCGGCGATCTCGCGAACAGCGAGGCCTGGCTGCGCATCATCAGCCCCGAAGAGGACGAAGTGATGCCGCCGCCGGATTCCCATTCCAAGCTCACGGCCGCGCAGAAGGAAAAAATCAAACTCTGGATCGAGGCCGGTGCGAAGTATTCCGCGCACTGGGCGTTTGTCGCGCCGCAAAAATCGCCTCTACCGCGAATCGAAAATTCAAAATCGAAAATCGAAAATCCCATCGACGCGTTTGTGCAGGCGCAGCTCGTCGCGCAGAAGCTTCGGCCCGCGCCCGAGGCGGATCGCCGCACGCTGATTCGTCGGCTGGCGTTCGATCTCACGGGACTCCCGCCCTCGGTCGCGGAGGTCGAGGCCTTCGCCGCGGATCGCGCTCCGCACGCCGTCGAGCGGCTCGTTGATCGCCTGCTCGCGAGCCCGCACTTCGGCGAGCGGATGGCGCTCGATTGGCTCGACGCCGCGCGCTACGCCGACACCAACGGATTCTCCATCGACGGCGGCCGGCACCTCTGGCTCTGGCGCGACTGGGTGATCCAGGCGTTCAACGACAATCTGCCCTACGATCGCTTTCTCGCGACGCAACTTGCAGGTGATCTCTTTCCGAATCGCACCGAGTCTGACCAGATCGCGACCGGATTTCAGCGCAACAACATGGTCACCCACGAGGGCGGCACGATTCCCGAGGAGAACCTCACCAACTATAACGCCGACCGCGTCAAAACCCTCGGCGAGGCCGTGTTGGGGCTCACGCTCGCCTGCGCCCAGTGCCATGACCACAAGTTCGACCCGATCACACAGAAGGATTATTTTCGCACGTTCGCATTTTTCAATTCGCTCGGCGACAAAGGGCTCGACGGCAACGGCGGGGTGAATCCGGGACCGTTTGTCCGCGCCCGCACCGTGCTGAAAACCAACGATCAGCCCGTGCTGCGCGCGCGCATCGCGGCGCTCGAAGCCAAACTCGCGCAGCCCGATCCCGCGGTGCTCGGCGCCTGGGAATCGCGCGAGCGGGCGCGGCTCGCGGAGCGCGGCCGCGATCTCCAAGTGTTGCCGGTGAAGGTGGTGAAAGTTTCGACGCCGAACGCTTCGGTGCTCGAGATCGTGGGCGACGACCGCGTCAGGGTCATTCGCGGTGGTGAACTCGCCGCGTTTGATATCTTGGCCGAACTCCCGAAGACCGCCCGCCCGATCACCGGCCTGCGCGTCACGATGCATCCCCTGGCGGAGTTTCCACTCAACGGCTGGGGCAAGGGCACGCGCCTCAAGACCTCCCCGCTAGCCGCGCCCGGCCCGGCCGTCCCGGACCCCGCGGAGCCGGTGAAAAAGGGCACTTTCAAACTTACGGCCATCGATGCGTCCATCGGCGCGTTGCCCGGCGATCAGGTTGACCTGAATAAACTCGAGACGTTTGCCCGCGTGACCGCCAGTTCGTGGGAAGCGGAGCATCCCGCCGTCGGCTGCCTCGACCGGCGCAGTGACTCGGGTTGGTCTCCCGATCCTGCCACCGACGGCCCCGTGCATCTCACCGCCACGCTGGCCAAGCCGCTCGGCCAAGGGGCTGGGCCTTACTTAAACTTTCAGCTCGGCTTCGGTGCCGGGCGCGCCTTGCTGCCGGGCTTGATTCAAATCGCGGTGGTCACCGGCACCGACGATGGCACGGATCTGCCGGCCGCGGTCGTGGACGCGCTGGCGTTGGCCCCGGCGACGCGTCCGCCCGAGGCGACGGCGACCCTTTGGGCGCAGTGCGCTCAACAGGCGACGGAGTTGTGGCGTGACCGGGTTGAACTCAAGAACGCCCGCGAGCAATTGGCCGCGCTCACCGAGCCGTTTCCGACGATGGTCATGGCCGTCGCCGCGGCTCCGCGCGACACGTTTATTTTGAACCGCGGCGACTACGCGCAGCCCGGGGAAAAGGTTGAGGTAGGCACCCCCGCCGCGCTGCCGCCGATGCCGGCCGGTGCGCCGCAGAACCGACTCGGGCTCGCGCAATGGATCACAATGAAGGAAAATCCCCTCACCGCCCGGGTGGCGGTGAATCGCATCTGGAAGTTATTTTTTGGCGAAGGTTTGGTCGGCACGTTGGCCGATTTTGGTTTGCAGGGCGATTGGCCCACGCACCCGGAGCTGCTCGATTGGCTCGCGGTTGATTTCGTCGAGAGCGGTTGGGATGTGAAGCGCCTCGTGCGGCTGATCGTGACGAGCGAGACCTATCGCCAGAGCTCGGCCGCGACCGCCGGGCAATTGGAGACCGACCCGGCCAATCAGCTGCTGGCGCGCGGGCCGCGTTTTCGGCTGCCGGCGGAATTTGTGCGCGATCAGGCGCTGGCCGTCAGCGGCCTGCTGGTGCCGCGGCTCGGCGGACCAAGCGTGAATCCCTACGCGCCCGGCGACATGTGGCGCGAGGTTAGCCATTATGGGAGCACACCGGCGACGGCGCAGACGTTTGTGCAGGATCACGGCGAGAAACTTTACCGGCGCTCGCTCTACACGTATTTGAAGCGCACGGCGCCGCCGCCGAACATGGCTGCCTTCGACGCGCCCAACCGCGAGGTCTGTACGGTAGCGCGCAGCACCACCAACACCCCGCTTCAGGCGCTGGTGACGTTGAACGACCCCCAATTCGTCGAAGCCTCACGAGTGTTGGCGGAACGGGTGCTCGCCCAGCCGGGCGACGATGCGGCGCGCTTGCGCTGGGCTTTTGGCGCGACGGTTTCCCGGTCGCCCGAGGCCGCCGAGTTCGGCGTGATCGAGTCGGCCCTGCGGCGCGAACGTCAGCACTATGCTAAAGACACCCCGGCCGCGCTCGCGTTGCTCGCGGTCGGTGAGTCGCCCCGGGACGAACGTCTCCGGCCGGCGGAGCACGCAGCTTGGACCCAAGTCGCATCGCTACTCTTCAATTTGAGTGAAACCATTACCCGCAACTGACCATGCAACCGGCTCACGATTATCTCCGTCATCTCACCCGTCGCACCTTTATCGGTCGTAACGCCCGCGGGATCGGCGGCGTCGCGCTCGGCGCCCTGCTTTCATCCGACCTCGCCCTCGCGTTGGGTGCGCCCGGTGCGGCCGGCGGGGCGGTCGGCAAGGGGCTGCCCGGTCTGCCGCATTTCGCGCCCAAGGCGAAGCGCGTGCTGTGTCTGTTCCAAAGCGGCGGCCTCTCGCACGTCGATCTCTTCGACGATAAGCCCATGCTGCACCGGCACGCCGGGCTTGACCTGCCCGCCTCGATCAAAGGCACGCAGCGCATTACCGGCATGACGAGCAACCAGAGCGCGTTCCCGGTCGTGCCGCCATTGATGACCGGCAAGCGCTGCGGCAAACATGGGACGTGGATCAGCGATCTGTTGCCCAATATTCAGACGATTGCGGACGATATCTGCATCATCAAAAGCCTGCACACCGAGGCGATCAACCACGACCCCGCGATCACCTACATGAACACGGGGAATCAGTTGCCCGGTTATGCCAGCATGGGGGCTTGGGCGAGCTACGGTCTCGGCACGGAGAACCAAAATCTGCCTGCGTTCATCGCCATGGTTTCGCAAGGCACGGGAAAAAACCCCGGCCAGCCGATTTTCTCCCGTCTTTGGAGCAGCGGATTTCTCCCCGCCTCGCACCAAGGCGTCGGCTTGCGGGCCGGAGCCAACCCCGTGCTCTACCTCAACAATCCTCCCGGCGTGGACCGCCCCCAACGCCGGGCGATGCTCGACGATCTGGCGAAACTCAACCACCGCCGCGCGGCCGAGCTCGGTGATCCGGAGACCGTGGCGCGCATCGACGCCTACGAGATGGCATTTCGGATGCAGACTTCCGTGCCCGAGCTGACCGATATCAGTCAGGAGTCGGAGGCGACGTTGGCCGACTACGGTCCCGAGGTGAAAAAGCCCGGCAGTTACGCGGCCAATTGTCTGCTCGCCCGCCGGCTGCTTGAGCGGGATGTGCGCTTCGTGCAGCTCTTTCACCGGGGCTGGGATCAACACATTGCGATGGCCCGGCAGTTGCCGAACCAATGCCGCGACATCGACCAGCCGACCGCCGCGCTGATCCGGGATTTGAAACAGCGCGGTCTGTTGGAGGACACGCTCGTGGTGTTTGCGACCGAGTTTGGCCGGACCGTCTTCAGCCAAGGCAAACTGGGCGATCCCAACAGCGGGCGCGACCATCACGGGCGGGCGTTCACTGTTTGGCTCGCCGGTGGCGGCATCAAGGGCGGCATGGAATACGGCGCGACCGATGATTTTTGCTACAACATCACGGAGAACCCGGTGCACCTGCGCGATCTGCACGCGACGATTCTGCACTGTCTCGGGATTGATCACGCGCGGTTCACCCATCGCTTCCGCGGCCTCAACGCCCGCCTCACCGGCGTCGAAGAAGCGCACGTGGTCCGGGCGATTCTGGCGTAGGAGCGCGCTTGCGCGCGATGCGTGCGGCGCGGCGAAAAATCGCCCGCCAGCGGGCTCCTACCGGCGGAGTTGCTCCCCGCTGCATTTTGACCCAACCCATGGGACCATTTTGTCCCACTGTCCCGCTTGGAAACGTCGTTCGCCCGGACTCCGCGGGGGAAATCACCCCATCGCAATTTGGCGCGGGGCGTGCGATAGATAATCATCATGGATACCGCCAAACTCACCCAGATGTCGCGTCAGGCTGTCACCGACGCGCAAAACGTCGCCCGCCGGCTCAACCACAACGAGGTGGACACCTGGCACCTGCTCTCCGCGTTGCTCACACAGGAGAACGGGCTGGTCTCCGGTATCGTCGACAAACTTGGCCTCACCGCCGCCGCGCTTGCGCTCGCGGTGGACCGCGAGCTGGAGCGCCTGCCAAAAGTCACGGGCAGCGTCGATACCTCGAAAATCTACGTCACGCAGGCCCTCAACGACGTGCTCACCCGGGCCGAAGAGGAAGCAAAGTCGCTCAAGGATGATTTTGTCTCCGTCGAGCATCTGCTGCTCGGTCTCCTCGACGTGGCCAAGCCCGAGAGCCTCAAAAAACTCTTCAAGAGCTTCGACTTGGACCGGGCCAAGGTGCTCAAGACCCTAAAAGACGTGCGCGGCAACCAGCGCGTCACCACCGACAACCCTGAGGCGACCTACGCCGCCCTGGAGAAATACGGCGTCGATCTCGTGGCTCAGGCGCGCAAGGGGAAAATGGATCCGGTGATCGGCCGCGATGAAGAGATTCGCCGCACGATCCGCATTCTTTCCCGCAAGACGAAAAACAATCCCGTCCTCATCGGCGAGCCCGGCGTGGGTAAGACCGCCATCGTCGAAGGCCTCGCGCAGCGCATTTTGCGCGGTGACGTGCCCGAGGGCCTCAAAGACAAGACCATCTTCTCCCTAGATATGGGCGCGCTCGTCGCCGGCGCGAAGTATCGCGGCGAATTCGAGGAACGTCTCAAGGCCGTGCTCAATGAGGTGAAACAAGCCGATGGCCGGATCATCCTCTTTATCGACGAGCTCCACACCATCGTCGGCGCCGGCAAGACCGAAGGTGCGATGGACGCGGGCAACCTGCTCAAACCCATGCTCGCGCGCGGCGAGCTGCACTGTATCGGTGCCACCACGCTCGACGAGTATCGGCTGCACATTGAGAAGGATGCGGCGCTCGAGCGGCGTTTCCAGCCCGTCGTCGTTGACCAGCCCACCGTCGAGGATGCGTTGTCCATTTTGCGCGGCATTAAGGAGCGCTTCGAGCTGCACCACGGCGTGCGCATCCAAGATAACGCGCTCGTCGCCGCCGTGACGCTCTCGAATCGTTACATCACCGACCGCTTTCTGCCCGACAAAGCCATCGACCTCATGGACGAGGCCTGCGCGATGATCCGCACCGAGATGGACTCGATGCCACAGGAACTCGACGAACTCACCCGCAAGGTCCTCCGCCTGGAAATCGAGGAGACGGCGCTCGCGAAGGAGAAAGACGACGCCAGCAAGCGCCGGCTCGACGCTCTTCGCTCCGAACTCGCCGAGGCGCGTGAGAAATCCAAGGGCATCAAACTCCACTGGGAAAAAGAAAAAGCCTCGGTCCAGAAAACCCGAAAACTGCGCGAGGAAATCGATGCGACCCGCATCGAGATGGACAAAGCCGAGCGCGGTTACGACCTCAACAAGGTGGCCGAGCTCCGCCACGGCAAACTCCCGCAGATGGAAGAGGAGTTGAAGAAGCTGGAGAAGAAAGGCCGTGAGCAGACCACACTGTTCAAAGAAGAAGTTTCCGAGGAAGAGATCGCCGAGGTCGTCTCCAAGTGGAGCGGCGTGCCCGTCACGCGTCTGGTCGAGGGAGAGAAAGACAAGCTTCTCCGCCTCGAAGACGTATTGCATCAACGCGTGATCGGCCAGCACGAGGCCGTGACGCTGGTGACCGAGGCGATTCTGCGCGCGCGCAGCGGCATCAAAGACCCGCGGCGTCCGGTCGGAAGTTTTCTGTTTCTCGGCCCCACGGGCGTCGGCAAAACCGAGCTGGCGAAGGCGCTCGCCGAGACGCTGTTCGACACCGAAGGCGCGCTGGTGCGCATCGACATGTCCGAATACATGGAGAAGCACAGCGTTTCGCGCCTGATCGGCGCGCCTCCGGGCTATGTCGGCTACGACGAGGGCGGCCAGCTCACCGAGGCCGTGCGCCGCAAGCCCTACGCCGTGATCCTTTTCGATGAGATCGAGAAGGCGCATCCGGACGTGTTCAACGTCCTGCTCCAAGTACTCGACGACGGCCGCATCACGGATTCGCAGGGCCGCACCGTGGATTTCAAGAACACCGTCATCATCATGACCTCAAACCTCGGTTCGCGCTTCCTCCTCGAAGGCGTGACCGGTGACACGATCCCGGAAAGCGTGCGCGAGAGCGTCATGATGGAGCTGCGGAAGAGTTTCCGCCCCGAGTTCCTCAACCGAATCGACGAGACGATTCTCTTTAAGCCACTGACCCTTGAGGAAATCACCAGTATCGTGGACCTGTTGCTCGCCGATCTGAACAAACGCCTCGCCGACCGCCGGGTCACCGTGGTGCTCGACAAAAAGGCAAAAGACTGGGCCGCCGAGAAGGGCTACGATCCGGTCTTCGGCGCCCGTCCGTTGAAGCGCTTCCTGCAACGCCACATCGAGACGCAGCTCGCCCGCGGACTCATTGCCGGCGAAGTGGAGGAGGGCTCCACGGTCAACTTTGTGGTCAAGGACGATGGACTGACGCGGGTCCAGACCGCGAAAACCGTTAAGAAGTAAGGTCGAAGGCGAAGCGGGCCCGGTGCCCTTTAGCCGTTAGCCCGGAGCTCTCGCCGGGCTGAGGATTTCTCGCGACCTTGGGCGGGCTGGAACGGCGACGCTCTCGTCGCCGGATTCGCCCTTCGAAAAAGCATCTGCTCGCGAGGCGATCCGGCCTCGTTTTTGGATCGCTGTTTCCATCACGCGATTTCTCCTTTGCGCCCGTGCCATGAAACGTGACCGTTGTGAGATGTCCGCCGCACCCATTCGCTACTACGACCGCTACGAAAAGGCTCTGAAGACCGAGCAGATCTACGGCGAGGGCTGGCTGCGTTTCGCCTATAAGAATCCGGCCGGATTGTTCTTCGTGTGGTTACTCGCGAAGCGCGCGTGGTTTTCGCAATGGTATGGGCGGAAGATGACCAAGCGGGTCAGTGCGCTGGAGATCATCCCTTTCATCACGAAGTACGGGCTCAACGTGGATGAATTCGCGAAGTCGCCGTTCGACTACAAAACCTTCAACGAGTTCTTCTATCGTGCCCTGAAGCCGGAGGCCCGGCCGATCGCGCCCGAGCCCGATGTGGCGATCTTCCCGGCCGACGGCCGGCACCTCGTCTTTCAGGATGTAGACACGGTCGAGGGTTTTTACGTCAAGGGGATGAAGTTCACCCTCGCCGAGCTTTTTGGCGAAGCGGCCTTGCCCGAGGATCAACGCGTGCTCGCTCAAAAATTTGCCGGCGGGGCGATGGTGATCTCTCGCCTGTGCCCGGTGGACTACCACCGGTTTCACTTCGCGGTCGGCGGCACACCCGGCGACGCGAAGATCATCAACGGTTGGTTGTTTTCCGTCAGCCCCATCGCGCTCCGGCGCAACATCGGCTACTTGGTGGAGAACAAGCGCGCGCTCACCGTGATCACGGCACCAAGATTTGGGGAGGTTGCGATGTTGGAGGTGGGCGCGACGAACGTCGGCAGCATTGTCCAGAGCTTCGTCTTCGGCCGCGATTACGCCAAGGGCGACGAAAAGGGGCTGTTCGCTTTCGGCGGCTCGTGCGTGATCACGATTTTCCAAAAAGGCCGGATCGCCTTCGACGCCGACGTGCTCGCCCAGAGCGCTGATTACATCGAGACCTACGCCAAGATGGGTGACCGCCTCGGGGTCGCGCCACGCTGAAGAGGCGTTTTGGTGCTCGGGACAGGACTCGAACCTGCACGCCTTACGGCACGGGCTTCTAAGACCCGCATGTCTGCCATTCCATCACCCGAGCGACGAACCGCAGCAAGTTGAAGAGGTCCGGCCGAGCGGGCGAGCACGATTACTAGCCGGTGACGACCAGAGCGTAACCCGAGGTGAAGTCCGTGATTGAGGTGGCATGGGCGTCCCGCCCATGGAATCGGAAATGACGTGGCAAGATGTCTGCTCGTTCACGGGTCAGAGGCTCGGCTACGGGCTTACCGAGCCCGTGCCGTCGGCCAGTGCCCACGCACGTGGTGTTTACAAAGCGCGCGTCGTAGGCCGCATTCTTGAGTTCATGCTACGCCTTATCTCGTTCCTTCTGTTTCTGTTCGTTTTGGCCGGCTGCAGCCACACGGGTTCACGTGCGCCCACCGTGACGCGGGATCTGGTGCTCATCGCCGGCCAGTCGAATGCCGTGGGTTTTGATGCGTATGCGACCGAGCTGCCCCCGGACGCGGCGGATCGGGACGTGATGTTTTGGTGGCGGGTCGGCGATCCGCCGCCTGATGACTATGACGTGACGAGCGGCGGGAAGTGGTCGCACCTCCAGCCCCAGCCGAGAGGCATGCCGATGGAGACGATCACGGCCGAGGCGAAGACAAAGTCGCCGCGCCAATATGGGAATTTTAAAAAGGCCGAAGGCGGCTTCGGTCCGGAGATAGGCTTGGCGCGCGAGCTCCGCGCGCGGGAAGGCCGGCCGTTGGCCATCGTGAAAGCGGCGTTCAGCGGCACGGCGTTGATGCAGGATTGGAATCCGGACGACCCCGGCTCGACGGGCGCGTGTTACCGGGCGTTGGTGACCGAGACGAAAGCGGCGCTGGCGGCGGCCCGGGCGCAAGGCATCACACTCCGCCTGCGTGCGCTTGTGTGGGTGCAGGGGGAGAGCGATGCGACGAAGACGGCCGCCCCGGAGTATGCGAAGAACTTGGCCCACATGCTCGCGCGGTTGCGCCGGGATTTGGAGGCGCCGCAGTTGATCGCGTTGGTCGGCGTGAACACGCGTTTTGGCAACGACAAGAATCCCCACATGCCCGTGGTTGTCGCGCAGCAGCGAGCGTTGGCGGCGATGGATCCGCTGAGCCGCTATGTGGACACGGAAGGCGCGGAGACGCTGCTTCCGGCGCAGACGCACTTCACCGCGAAAGGCACGCTGGAGATCGGCCGCCGCTTTGCGACGGCCCTGCTCGAGAACAGTGGGCGAAAGTGATCCGGCCAGGTTCCGTGCGGTCGACTGCTGCGGATTATGGACCTGGGCTCGGCTGCTCGGTGGACCAAAGGGGGGATGGTGGACGGTATGATCCGGGCCCTGCATCCGAGCTAAAACGGGCGAGTGAGCCGTCGTCGGGTAGCGAACGGGTTCGGCGAACGCCGGATATTCCCCCGGAGCTTCGTTTTCGGACTTTATCCGGCAACGAAGCTCCGCACGCTGGGTCGTGTTCCGCGATCCGGTGTGTTCTCCACCTAAACTTCGTTGCCCCATGAAATTCTCGCTCTCGTTTCGCCGTCGGTTATCGGTGGTTTGGCTGCTGCTCGCGGTCGTCGCCCAAGCGGCGGAGGATGTCGCCAAAGAGGCCCCGATCTCGCTCCCGACATTTACGGTGACCGACTCCCGCGAGTTGCCGCCGCCCGAGTCGTGGCGGCACGCGCAGATTCCCAATTTTGAAATCCTCTCCAACGCCTCCGACCGCGAGACCCAGCGGCTCCTGCGCGATTTCCAGCAGTTCAATCAGGCCATCGGCGTGGTGTGGCCGGCGCTGATCGGTCGCAGCCCGACGCCCACCACGTTGATTCTTTGCGGTCGCGGCGGGAAGTTCGACGCATTCGTCCCCGTGAAGGCCGATGGCGGTCCTCAGGTTGGCTTGGCCAGTTTGTTTCTCCGCAATGCCGAGCGCTCGACGATCATCGTCGATCTGCAAACCCGCGAACTCGGTTTGGCGGGGCTGGAAGCGGCGGGTGGGGTCGAGAACAACGGCTTCATCGAGGTCGATTCCTACAAACAACTTTACCGCGAATACGTGCATTCGTTGCTCTCGCGCAACACGCCGCGCATGGCGGCTTGGCTCGAAGAAGGACTCGCGCAGCTCCTCATGAGCATGAAGTTCAGTCCCACGATGATCGAATTCGCGAAGCTCGAAGACCCCAACACCGTTTCGATTTCTCAGGCCAATGCCGCCATGCTCAATGAGGCCAGCGCCGCCGCGGGCGAGGGCGGTGTGTCGATCGCGGCGGCGGCCGAGGACCGCGACTTCAACGCGGCCTTGGCGCGGTCACGCCTGATGTCGTTCCAAGAATTGTTTGCGGTGACGCACGATTCGCCGACCGCCCGCAATCCCATCGGCAGCCGTTGGGCCAAACAAGCGACGGCGTTTGTCCACATGTGCCTCTATCAAACCGGCAAGCGGCACCAAAAAGGTTTCGTCACGTATATCACGCGCTCGGCGCGGGAGCCGGCGACCGAGGCGCTTTTCAAGGAATGTTTCGGCAGCAGCTACAACGACATGTTGCTCGAGCTGCGCGGTTATTTGGATTTCACGAATTACACCTCGCTCGGTTGGAGTGCCAAAAAGGGCGAGGGCTTTCCCGATCCGGCGCCGCTCGCTCTGCGCGACGCCACGGAGTCGGAGGTGGGCCGGATCAAAGGCGAAGCCCTGTTGTTGGCCGAGAAAACCGAGGCCGCGCGGGCCGCGCTCATTGCCCCCTACACCCGCGGAGAACGCGATCCACGGCTCTTGGCCGCACTCGGGCTCTACGAGCGGACGGCGGGCCGGGATGATCGGGCGGCGAAGTTTCTCGAAGCCGCCACAACCGCGAAAGTTGTGCGTCCGCTCGCCTACGTGGAGCTCGCCCGCCTGCGCTTCGATGCCGCCAAGGCCCAGCCCGGTGGGGCCGAAGGAAAGTTTTCGTCGGTCCAGACCCAAGGGATTATCGCCCCGTTGCTCGTTGCGCTCACGCAGCCGCCGATGATGAACGAGCTCTACGAACTCATGGCGGAGACTTACGTGCGCAGCGCCGACCCGGCGAAACCGGAGACTTTGGATATCTTGGTGGAAGGAGTGCAGTTCTACCCGCGCCGGCTCGGGCTGGTCTACCAGACGGCCGTGCTGTGTCTCTATGGCGGGGCGGTCGACAACGCCGCGCTGTTGATCGAGCACGGGCTACGCTACGCACCGGCGGGCACGCCGCAGGCCCGGTTTGTGGCGCTCCGGGACAATCTGCCGCCGGGAGCCGCCGAGGCCGCGAAGGCAAAAGCCAAGGCGGCGGCGCCGGCAAAGTCGTAACGAGGAATGCGTCGAGCGGTGGCATGGGCGTCCCGCCTATGCCACGGCGGACACAGCCCTCGGCTCAGCTCCGGTAGTCCGCGTTCTCACTCACGTATTCGTGGGTGAGATCGCCGCCGATGACGACGGCCCCAGCGGTGCCGTTGCCCATCGCGACCTCGATCTCGACGCAGCGTTCGTGCGGCGGAAAATCGATCGGGGCGGTGAAGACTCCGTCTTTCGGGGGCGCGCTGGCGTAGAGTTCCGCGCCGCGCAAATGCGCGACCAAGGCGGCTTCCTTGGCGGGGTTCAGTTGAAACACGCCGCCGGAGAAAATCTCGATCCCCCCAAGCCGCAGTTTCAACTGCGACAGGTCGGTGCCCGGGGCTTCGGCGCCCACGTATTTGCCGATCGCCTGCACGAGTCGGCCGACATTGGGGTCGTTGCCGGCGACGGCGCACTTGAAGAGCGGGGCGTTGACGATCGCTTTGCCGACCGCGCGCGCCAGCGGCACGGTGGCCGCGGAGCTGACGGCGACGCGGATCACGTGACGCACGCCTTCGCCGTTGCGCACGACATCCTCGGCGAGATCGAGGCACACCTGCGTGAGCGCGGTCTCGAACGCGGCGAGATCGGGGCAGGGCACGCGGCCGGAGGAAACGAGGGCGACGGTGTCCGAGGTGCTCGTGTCGCTGTCGACGCTGATGGTGTTGAAGCTGGTTTCGACCGCGCGGGTCAGCGCGGCGCGCAGCTCGGCTCGGGGCACCGCCAGATCGGTCAAGACGTAGACGAGCATCGTCGCGAGGTTCGGCTCGATCATGCCGGCACCCTTGGCGATCCCGACGATACTGCCCGCGCCGACGTGGGCGCGGCGAATCTTGGGATAGAGATCGGTTGTCACGATGCCCTCGGCGGCGGGCAAAATGGAGGCGCCGGTGAGCGTGGCCGTGGTTTGCGGCAGCGCGCCGACGATGGCGTCCACCGGGAGGCCCCAGCCGATCACGCCGGTTGAACTCGGGAGGATCTGGCCGGCGGAGAGCCCCAGCAGTTTTGCGAGTTCGGAGCAGATGCGTTCCGATGCCTCGATGCCGCCGGGCGCGCAGACGTTGGAGACTTTGTTGTTCACGATGATCGCGCCGAGCGTCGGCTCGTGCAGTCGTTGCCGACCGACGATGATCGGTGCGCCGGGCAGGGCGTTGCGGGTGAACAAGGCGGCGAAATCGGGCGTCGCTTGATCGAGTGCGATCAACGTGAGGGTCATCTTCGCGGGCTTGGGCGCCTCGCGGGGCATGAACTCAAACCGGGTGGTGCCCACGCGAAACCCCGCGGGGAGTTGGGCTTGGCTGGTGAGCCAAGCGCGATGAGCGTCGCGGTCGGTGAAGGTATAGGCGGTGCTGGCCACGAGGGAGAAGTGGGCGCGCGGGAGCTTCGTGTGAAGCTGATTTTTTCCGGATTGTCGTTGGGTTAAATTATTCCGCGCTCTGCGAATGTGATGGAAATGCGCCGGCCGACTACGCTACTTCTCTGCATCCCGACAAATACCGTGCACGCAAAAAATCGTTTTTTCCCGCTTCGTTCCGCCCGGAGCGGCGCTTGATTTACCCATGAATGTGAATGTTGCCGAAGTAACCGCCAAGGCGAAGGTGCTGCTCGAGGCGCTGCCTTATATCCAAGATTTTCGTGGCTCCACCTTCGTCGTAAAATACGGCGGAAGTTTCATGGACGACCCGGACCCGGTCGCCCGCACGCGGGTGGCCTACGACATCGCGTTTCTCGCGGCGGTCGGCGTCAACGTCGTGGTCGTCCATGGCGGCGGCAAAGCGATCACCAAGGCGATGGAGTCCTCCGGTTTGACGGCGAATTTCATCAACGGCCTGCGCGTCACCGACGAGGCCACCGTTGCCATTGTGAAACGCACGCTCGACGAGATCGTGAACAAAGATGTGTGCGACGCGATCATCACGGCCAAGGGCAAGCCCAAGGGGCTGGCGGGCGACAGCGTGCTCGTGTGCCAAAAACTCACGACCGACGACGACGGCAACACCGTTGATCTCGGCTTCGTGGGCGAGGTGACCGAAGTGAAAGTGAAGCTCATCAAGAAAGAGATCGCGGAGGGAAATATCCCCGTGATTTCGCCGGTGGCCGAGGGCTACGACGGCAAGCCTTACAACGTGAACGCTGATTTGGTAGCCGGTCGCGTCGCCAGTGCCCTGCGCGCGCGGCGGTTGGTGTATATGAGCGATGTGCCGGGGCTGCTTTCCGCTCCGCCCGATGCCTCGACCCTGATTTCGACGCTCAAGATCAGCCAAGTCGAAGCGTTGAAAGCCCGGGGCGTGATCGACAAAGGCATGAGGCCGAAAGTCGGCAGTGCGGTGCGGGCGTTGGCCGAGGGCGTGCAGCGCGTGCACTTCATCGACGGACGGCTCCCGCATTCGTTGTTGCTGGAGATTTTCACCGACAAGGGCATCGGCACGGAAATCGTGCACGGTTGAACGGAAAGTGATTTTTCGAATTCTGGGATTCGCCCCGCTACTAATCCGGCCGCGCCCGGTCAGACGGATTGGCCCCTGCGGCCGGACGCTTCATCATTCTTAGAGTTTTCTCCATGAACAGTCCGACCAGTCCCTCCCTGATTCGCACGAGCACGGCCGAGCTTTATGACGCGCACGTCATGAAGAACTACGGCCGCGCGGCCATCACGCTTACCCGCGGCCTGGGCGCCAAAGTCTGGGACGATCAGGGGAACTGCTATTTGGATTTCACGTCGGGCATCGCGGTGAGCGCGCTCGGGCATTGTCATCCGCACTGGGTCGCGGCGATCCAGCGGCAGGCGGGCGAACTGATCCACACGAGCAACCTCTTCCGCCACCCGAACCAGGGTGAACTCGCCCGGCGACTCGTCGGCTACGCGGGACCGGGCCGGGTGTTTTTCTGCAACAGCGGGGCCGAGGCCAACGAAGCGCTGATCAAACTGGCGCGGTTGCACGGGGTGCGTAAAAGCGGTGAGGAAGGCAAATGCCACAAAATCATCTGCGCCAAACAGGCGTTTCACGGCCGCACGTTTGGCGGGATGAGCGCGACGCCGCAGGAGAAAATCCAAAAAGGATTTCGTCCGTTGGTGCCGGGCTTCTGGTTTGGCGACTTGAACGACCTCGCGTCCTTCGAGGCGTTGATCGACGACCAGACGGCGGCAATTTTTGTGGAGACGATCCAGGGTGAAGGCGGCGTTCACCCCTGCACGCCCGAGTTTCTGGTTGGCCTGCGCCGGCTCTGCGACCAGCATAATTTGCTGCTCATCCTCGACGAAGTGCAGTGCGGGATCGGGCGCACGGGTAAATTTTTCGCGTTCGATCACGCCGGCGTGCGGGCGGATGCGGTGGGCATGGCCAAGGGACTTGGCGGCGGATTTCCGATCGGCGCGATTTGGGTGGGCGAGGGCGCGGCGGATCTCTTCCAGCCGGGCTCCCACGGCACGACGTTTGGCGGCACGCCGCTGGCGTGTGCGGCCGGGCTTGCGGTGCTTGATGTCTTGGAGCGCGAGCGGTTGATGCCGCACGTGCTGAAGGCGAGCGGGCCTTGGATCGCGGAGCTGGCAGGGCTGGCGCGGGATTTCCCGGCGCAAGTGACGGGCGTGCGCGGAATGGGCTTTATGGTGGGCGTGCAGCTCACGGGCGAAGCGCCGCCCTACGTGACCGCCCTGCGCGAGGCCGGACTGCTGGCCCCGATGGCCGGGGGAAACGTGATCCGGCTGCTCCCGCCGCTCAACGCCACGACGGAAGAGCTGGCGCGCTCGGTTGAGATTTTCCGGGCGGTGCTGAAGGCGAAAGCCTGAACGCAGGCGTTTTTGCTCTCGTGCGGCGCGGGCCAGACGTTTTACGGTTTTCGTTTACGCGATGAAACACTTCCTGAAGGAGACCGATTTCAAGCCCAGCGAATTGGGCGGGGTTTTCGCGCTGGCCCGCGGATTCAAAACCAAGCGCGGGCACCCCGACTCCCGTGTGCTCGCCGGCCAGACTTGGGCTCTGATTTTTTCCAAGTCCTCCACGCGCACCCGGGTCTCGTTTGAAGTCGGGATCCACGAGCTCGGCGGCAATCCGCTTTTTCTCAACAAAAACGACATCCAGCTCGGTCGCGGCGAATCCGTTGAAGATACGGCGCAGGTGCTATCGCGCTTCGTCCACGGTTTGATTGTCCGCACCTACGACCATGCGGAGGTCGAGCGGTTGGCCGCCCGGGCCACGGTGCCGGTGATCAACGCCCTGACCGATTTTCTCCACCCCTGCCAGATTTACACGGATGCGTTCACGATGATCGAGCGGTGGGCGAAGAATGACGATCTCGTCGGCTCGTTGCGCGGGCGGAAGATCGCGTTTCTTGGCGACACCGCGTGCAACATGGCGAATTCGTGGATCCTCGGCGCCAATCTTTTCGGGATGAAAATCGCGCTTTCGGGTCCGGCTGAGTTCGCGCCCGGCGCCGAGATCAAGGCCCAGCTCAAACGGGAGGGGTTTCCGGCCGATTCGTATCAGTTCACGACCGATCCCTATGAGGCGGTGAAAGACGCCGACGTGGTTTATACCGATGTCTGGGTGAGCATGGGCAAAGAAGACGAGAAAGCGGAGCGCGTCCGGCAGATGTCGCCCTATGCGGTCACGGCGAAGTTGTTCGCCGCCGCCAAGCCCGATGCGCTGTTCATGCACTGCCTGCCGGCCCATGCGGGCGAGGAAGTGGAGCAGGCGGTGTTGGACAATCCGCGCTCGATCATCTTCGACCAGGCCGAGAACCGCCTGCACACGCAAAAAGCGATCATGGCGGTCCTCGCGCAATCGGCGCGCAAGTAACTCTTCATCCAAACTAACGCACTCTCATCATGAAAATCGTCCTCGCATACTCGGGCGGACTCGACACGTCCGTCATCGTCAAGTGGCTCAAGGAAACTTACGACGCTGAGATCGTCACCTTCGCGGCCGACGTCGGCCAGGAAGAGGAGCTCAAAGGGCTCGATAAAAAGGCGCTCAAGACCGGCGCCTCGAAGCACTACACGCTCGATCTCGTCGAGGAATTCGCGAGCGACTTCATTTACCCGATGATCCGCGCCAACGCGATCTACGAGGGGCAATACTATCTCGGCACCTCGATCGCCCGCCCGCTGATCGCCAAAGCCCAGGTGGACATCGCCAAGAAAGAGAAGGCCGACACGGTCGCGCATGGCGCCACTGGCAAGGGCAACGATCAATGCCGCTTTGAGCTCACGTATATGGCGCTCGCGCCGCAGCTACAAATCATCGCGCCGTGGAAGATGGAGTCATACCGCGCGCTGTTTCCCGGCCGGGCCGAAATGATCGCTTACTGCGCGCAGCATAAGATCCCGGTCGAAGCCTCCCTCAAGAAGCCGTATTCGATGGACCGCAATCTCCTCCATATCTCCTACGAGGCCGGCATTCTGGAAGATCCGTGGTTCGATCCGACCACGCCGGAGAACAAGGCGATGTTCAAACTCTCCGTCGCGCCGGAAGACGCGCCGGACAAAGCGGAATACGTGGAGCTCGATTTCGTGAAGGGCGACTGCGTCGCCGTGAACGGCAAGAAACTCACACCCGGCGGCGTGTTGAAGACGCTCAACAAACTCGGCGGCAAGCACGGCATCGGCCGCGTGGATCTCGTCGAAAACCGCTTCGTCGGCATGAAGTCGCGCGGCGTCTATGAGACCCCGGGCGGCACGATTTTGATGCAGGCACATCGCCAAGTGGAGTCACTGACGCTCGACCGCGAGGTGCTGCACCTGCGCGACGGCTTTATCCCGAAATACGCCGAGTTGGTTTACAACGGCTTCTGGTTCGCGCCCGAGCGCGAGATGCTACAGGCGATGGTCGATGAGAGTCAGCGCTATGTGACCGGCACCGTCCGGTTGAAGCTCTACAAGGGCAACATCATCACCTGCGGGCGGAAGTCCAAATATTCGCTCTACGACGACAAGATCGCGTCGATGGAAGGCGTTAAGAGCTGGTACAATCAGAGCGATGCGACCGGGTTCATCCGTCTCAACGGCCTGCGGCTCCGCGCGCGTAATCTCGCGCAAGGCGGCCCGAAGGTCTGAGTGAGGCTTCCCTTCGAGGCGGGAACGGCGCTCCGAGCCGTCCGCCTCGGCGGTCAACCAACGTGCTGACAGGAGGAGGACGCTTCGGAGAGGCGTCCCTCCCTCAGGAATTTTCTCTATGATCCGCAAAGCGTTCGTTATGTCGGTGCATCCCGGACTTGAGGCCGAATACCGGCGTCGGCATTCGCCGATTTGGCCCGAGTTGGAGGCCGTCCTGAAGGCGCACGGGGTCGCCAACTATTCGATTTTTTTGCACCAAGAGACGCGCCAGCTCTTCGGCTACGCCGAGATCGAAGACGAGGCGCAGTGGGCGGCGATCGCGCAGACCGAAGTGTGTCGTCGCTGGTGGGCTCACATGCGGGAAATGATGCCGAGCAATCCGGATAACAGCCCGGTCGCGACGGGGCTCGACGAAGTGTTCCACTTGGATTGAGGCGAGAGTGGCGGGTCAGGGAAAGAGGTGGCGCCCGATGGCCCCATGGGGCTTTTGGGCGCGGGCGCGGGACGGACAACCGACCGCCGGTCGGTTCGACAAGCGGGAGTGCGGGTCAGGAACCTGACCGGCTATGGACCGGGGCAGATGCCGGAGTTGCCGGCGTGCCGCGCCACAGGCCCCGGGTGGCACTCCCGACGCGGTCGAGCCAGAGGTAGACGACGGGCACGGTGTAAAGGGTGAGGAGTTGGCTGACCATCAGCCCGCCGACGATCGCGAGGCCGAGGGGGCGCCGCAGTTCCACGCCTTCGCCGCTGGCGAGCACCAAGGGCAACGCGCCGAGCAGGGCGGCGAAGTTGGTCATCAAAATCGGGCGCAGGCGCATGAGCGCGGCTTCGTAGATCGCTTCGCGCGGGCTGCGGCCCTCGTTGCGCTCGGTGGCGATGGCGAAATCGATCATCAGAATCGCGTTCTTCATCACGATACCGATGAGCAGAAACAATCCGAGCAGCGCGATGAGGGAAAACTCCGTGCCGGTGAGGCGGAGCGCGAGGAACGCACCGAGACCCGCGGACGGCAAGGTGGAGAGAATCGTGAGCGGGTGAATGAGGCTTTCGTAAAGTACGCCGAGCACGAGGTAGACGGCGATGAGCACGCCGAGGATGAGCAGCGGTTGGGTCTGCACGCTCTTTTGGAAATTATTCGCCGCGCCGGACATCTTCGCCTGGATGCTGGTGGGCAACATGATCTTCGCCATCGCGGTATCGATCGCGGCGAGGCCCTGATCGAGCGAGACTCCCTCGGCCAAGGAGAAACCTACGGACTCCGAAGCGAACTGGTTGCGATGGCGCACGCGGTCGTCGACCAGTGAGTAATCGTAACGGGTGAACGCGGAGAGCGGAACGCGGGTGCCGCCGGCGCCGATGACTTGGACTTGGTCGAGCACGGCAGGGTCGGCCGTGAACTGGGGCTCCAGCTCCATCACCACGCGGTATTGGTTCAAACGGTCGTAGAGTGTCGCGACCTGGCGTTGGCTGAACGAGCTGTTGAGGACCGAGGAGATTAACTGCATGTCGACCCCGAGGCGGCGGGCAGCTTCGCGATCAATCTTAAGACTCACCTGGGTGGTGCCGCCCTCGCTTGGGCCGTCGATGTCGGTCAGCTCCGGCAACTCCTCCAACGCGGCGGTGACCTTGGGGGCCCAGATCCGAATCTGGCGGATGTCGTCGCCCATCAAAGACAGACTGTGCCCGCCGCCGTCGGACATCCGCGGGGCTTCGAGATCCTGCGTGGGCATTAGCCACAACATGCCGCCCGGGACCTGGGGTGCGTTGAGTCGCATCCGGTTGACGACGTCGTTGGCCGAGATGCCGCGCTCGGCGAGCGGCTTGAGCCGGACCATCATGCGCGAGTTGCTGATGCCGCTGGTGCCGCCGGAGCTGCCGATCACATCTTGGACGGCAGGATCGGAGAGGATATACTTCCGGTAGACATCGATCTTCGGCTGCATGACCCGGTAGGAAAACGCGTCGTCGCCGCGGGCGAATCCGCTGAGCTGGCCGGTGTCTTGGTTGGGGAGAAATCCCTTGGGGATATTGATGTAGAGCGAGACATTGAGGGCGATCGTGCCCAGCAGGACGATCAACGTGAGCGTCGAGTGCCGCAGGACCCAACCGAGGGAGTTGGCGTAGGTGCCGCGAACGGCGTCGAAGGCGCGTTCGGTCGTGCGGCGCAGCGGCCCGGGCGGACGGGCGTCCTTCTTGAGGAGCCAACGCGAGCAGAGACTCGGCGTGAGGGTGAGCGAGACGGCGAGGGAGAGCAGCATCGCGGCGGCGAGGGTGATGGAAAACTCGCGGAAGAGTTTCTCGACCAGGCCGCCCATGAACAAAATCGAGATAAAGACCGCGACGAGGGAGAGATTCATCGCGAGCAGCGTGAAGCCGACTTCGGCGGAACCGCGCATCGCCGCGCGGAACGGGGAGAGCCCGCGCTCGATGTGGCGGGAGATATTCTCGAGCACGACGATGGCGTCGTCCACCACGAGCCCGGCCGCGACGATCAGGGCCATGAGCGACAGATTGTTGAGCGAGAAACCGTAGAGATACATGATCGCGAACGTGCCGATGAGGGACACGGGGATCGCGAGACTCGGGATGAGGGCGGCGCGGGCGCTGCCGAGAAACAAAAACACCACGAGCATGACGAGCCCGGCGGAAATCATGAGCGTATGCTCGGATTCGCGCAGGGTAGCGCGGATGCCGGGCGAGCGGTCCATGACGACGGAGAGATCGGAGTCGGCGGGCAGGAGGGCGCGAAGGGTGGGCAGTTGGTCGGAGATCGCGTCGATCGTGGCGATGATATTGGCTCCGGGCTGGCGGCTGATCATCAGAACGACGGCCGGGCGGTCGTTGTGAAAGCCGCTGCTGTAGCGGTCCTCGACCGAGTCGGTGACCTTGGCCACGTCGCCCAAGCGGATGGGCGCGCCGTCGCGGTAGCGGATGATAAGCGGCAGATACTCTTCGGCGCGGCGCAGTTGGTCGCTGATCTGGACCTGCCATTGCCGGTCGGCGCTTTCGATGGCCCCGCGCGGCCGGATGGAGTTGGCGGATGAAATCGTGCGACGGACCTCGTCGAGGGCGATGCCGTGGTGGGCGAGGGCATGCGGGTTTAACTGCACGCGCACGGCGGGCAACGAACTGCCGCCGACGGAGACCTCGCCGACGCCGTTGATCTGGGAAATTTTTTGCGCGAGGACGGTGGCGGCGGTATCGTAGAGTGTACCCGGGGAGAGGTTCGGCGAGCTGAGCGCGAGGGCCATGATCGGGGCCTGCGACGGATTGGATTTCCGGTAGGTGGGATTGCCGGGCATGCCGGCGGGAAGCTGGCCGCGAGCGGCGTTGATCGCGGCTTGGACGTCGCGGGCGGCGGCGTCGATGTCGCGGTTGAAACCGAATTCAAGGGTGATGCTGACCGAGCCTTGGCGATTATCGGCGGTGATCGCGGTCACCCCGGAGATGGCGCCGAGCGCGCGTTCGAGCGGGGCGGAAACGCTGGCGGCGATGGTTTCGGGGCTCGCGCCGGGGAGCGAGGCGCTGACGCGGATCGTGGGAAAGTCCACTTGCGGCAAGGGCGCGACCGGGAGCAACCGGTAGGCGAGAGCGCCCGCCAAGATGATGGCGACCGCGATCAGACTGCTCGCGATGGGCCGGCGGACGAAGGGACGGGAAAGGTTCATCGCGAAGCGGGGCCGGCGAGCGGGCCGGGCACGAGCGGGGACGGGGTGGACCGGGGTGCACGCACGGGGCGGGGGCTGACCCGCTGGGCGAGCCGGTCAAAGTAGAGGTAAACGACGGGCGTGGTGAAGATCGTGAGAATCTGGCTCACGATCAGACCGCCGACCATGACGAGACCGAGCGGCTGACGGAGTTCGGCGCCGGAACCGGTCGAGAGCATGAGCGGAAGCGCGCCGAAGAGGGCGGCGAGCGTGGTCATGAGAATTGGGCGGAAGCGGAGCAGGGCGGCCTCGCGGATCGCCTCCACGGCGGAGAGCCCGCGCTGGCGGGTCGCCTCGAGGGCGAAATCGACCATCATGATACCGTTCTTTTTGACGAGGCCGATGAGCAGAATGATTCCGATGATCGCGATCATATCGAGCGGCCGGCCGGTTAACCAGAGCGCCAGCAACGCCCCGACAGCGGCCGAAGGAAGCGTCGAGAGAATCGTGATCGGATGGATGAGGCTTTCGTAAAGGACGCCCAAGACCAGGTACATGGTCAGAACGGCGGCGAGAATGAGCAGCAACGTGCTGGAAAGGGAGGAGCGGAAGGCATGGGCGGCCCCTTGGAAGTGGAGCTCGATCGCGGGCGGCACGCCGAGTTCGGCGGCGGTTTTCTCGATTGCTGTGACGGCGTCGCCAAGCGAGGCATCGGCCCCGAGGTTGAACGAAACGGTCGCGGCGGGAAATTGGCCGACGTGATTGATGAGGAGCGTGGTCGAGCGCTCCGAGACGCGGGCGATGCTCGACAGCGGCACGGGCGCTCCGGCGCGGGTCCGCACGAAAAGCCCGGTGAGCGCGGCGGGACTGGTGGCGAGGCGCGGATCGACTTCGAGCACGACGCGATACTGGCTCGATTGGGTGAACAGCGTGGAAACCTGGCGTTGGCCGTAGGCGCTGTAGAGCGCGTCGTCGATGTCGGCCACGCTGACGCCGAGACGGCTGGCGGCGTCGCGGTCGATCTCGATGAAGGCCTGCAGCCCCTCGTCTTGCTGGTCGCTCACGACATCGGAGAGAGCGGACTTTTCCCGCAGACGCTCGACCAACGTCGGCACCCATGACTGGAGAAGTTTTTCGTCGGGGCTGGTCAGAGTGAACTGAAACTGCGTGCGGCTCACCTTGTCCTCGATCGTGAGTTCCTGCACAGGCTGCATGTAGAGCGTGATGCCGGGAACGGCGAGGGCGGCAGTGCGGAGACGCTCGATGATCTCGAGCGCGGAATCGGGTCGGTCTTGATGGCGCTTCAGGTTGATGAGCATTCGGCCGCTGTTGAGCGTCGCGTTGGTGCCGTCGACTCCGATGAACGACGAGAGGCTGAGCACGGCGGGATCGGCGAGCACGATGCGGGCGAGGGCTTGCTGGCGCTCGGCCATCGCGGCGAACGAAACCGACTGCGGGGCTTCGGTGACGGCGAGGATCGCGGCGTTGTCCTGCACGGGGAAAAACCCTTTTGGCACGATCACGTAAAGAACGGCGGTGAGGACCAACGTGCCGAGGGTGACCAGCAAGGTGGCGCGTTGGCGAAGGAGCACCCAGTCGAGCCAGACGGCGTAACGTGCGATCACGGTGTCGAGGAAGGTGGTCTTCACGGAGCCGTGGGCGGGCGGCTCTGGCAACATGCGCGCGCACATCATCGGCGTGAGCGTGAGGGAGACGAGGAGGGAGATCAAAATCGCGACGGCGAGAGTGATCGCGAATTCGTGAAACAACCGGCCGACGACATCGCCCATGAAGAGCAGCGGAATCAACACGGCGATGAGCGAGATCGTGAGCGAGACAAGGGTGAAGCCGATCTGCGCGGCGCCCTTGAGCGCCGCTTCCATCGGGGAGGCGCCCTCTTCGCGGTAGCGGGCGATGTTTTCGAGCATCACGATGGCGTCGTCCACGACGAAACCGGTGGCGACGGTGAGCGCCATCAGCGTGAGGATGTTGATCGAATAACCGGCGAGATACATCACGCCGAAGGTGCCGATGAGCGACAAAGGCACGGCGATGCTCGGGATGATCGTGGCGGCGAAATTCCGGAGGAACATGAACGTCACGAGGACGACGAGCCCGATGGCGAAGATCAGTTCGAATTCCACGGCGCGCACGGAAGCGCGGATGCTCTGGGTGCGATCGGTGAGGACTTCGACATCGACCGACGCCGGCAGGCTGGCGGAGAGCTGCGGGAGCATTTGGCGCACGCGATCGACGACCTCGATTACGTTGGCCCCGGGTTGCCGCTGGACGTTGATGAGGACGGCGGGGAGTTCGCCGGACCACGCGGCCAGGCGACGATCTTCGGCGGCGTTCTCGACGCGGGCGACGTCGCCGAGGCGGAGCGGGGCGTTATCCCGCCAGGCGATGATCAAATTGCGGTATTCCTCGACGGAACGGAGCTGGTCGTTTGCGTCCATGAGGATCGCACGGAGGGGGCCGTCGAAGCTGCCCTTGGGACCGTTGACGCTGGCGGCGCCGATGGCGGTGCGCACCTCGGCGAGGCTGAGGCCGCGGGCGGCGAGCTCGCCCGGATTGATTTGCACGCGGACGGCCGGACGTTGGCCGCCGGCGAGGCTGACCATGCCGACGCCGGGAATCTGCGCGAGTTTTTGGGCGATGCGGGTGTCCACGAGATCGTGGACCCTCGGCAACGGCATGCTCGCCGAAGTGACGGCGAGGGTGAGGATGGGCGTATCGGCGGGGTTGACCTTGCGGTAGATCGGCGGGGTCGGGAGGTCGTTGGGCAGGAGATTGCTGGCGGCGTTGATGGCGGCCTGAACCTCCTGCTCGGCGACGCCCATCGAAATTTCCAGGGAAAACTGGAGCGTGATGACCGAGGAGCCGCCAGAGCTGGACGAGGACATCTGGTTGACGCCGGGGATCTGACCGAAGCGGCGTTCGAGCGGAGCGGTGATGGCGCTGGCGGTGACGGCGGGGCTCGCGCCGGGATAAAAGGTAAAAATCTGGATGGTCGGGAAATCGACCTGCGGCAGCGCGGCGACGGGGAGGAGCCGGTAGGCCATGATGCCGGACAGCAACAAGGCGACCATCAGCAGGCTGGTCGCGACCGGCCGGAGAATGAACGGACGTGACGGGCTCATGCGCCGGATTTCTTCTTTTTCTTGGCGGCGTCGGGCGCACCCTTACCCGAACCCGGTGCGGCCGGTGCGGCGGGCGGGAGCGGTGGGGCGGATTCACCGGAAATGATCGTGACGGGGCGGCCCTCTCTCAGCCGGTCCACGCCCTCGGTGACGACGAGTTCGCCCGGGGAAATGCCCTTGATGACGGCCTGCATGGCGCCGTCGACGGGGCCGAGCACGAGATCACGCACGGCGACTTTGTTTTCGGCGCCGACCACAAAGGCGTAGGGCCCGCGCGATCCGAATTGCACGCCGACGGCGGGGATGACGACCGCGTCCTTTAACGTGCGAACGCGCAGGCGAACATTGACGAATTGATTCGGGAAGAGGCGTTCGTCGGTGTTGGGGAACTCGGCTTTGAGCCGGAGCGTGCCGGTGGCGAGGTCGATTTGGTTGTCCACGGTTCTTAAGGCGCCGGTGGCGAGAACGATATTTTCACCGCGGTCCCAAGCCTCGACGGTCAGGGCTTCGCCGGCGCGAAGAGGCTCGATGACCTTTTGCAGGTCGAGCTCCGGGATCGTGAACATGACGGAAATCGGGCGGGTTTGGGTGATCACGACGAGCCCGCCGGCTTCGCCGGGGCGGACGAGATTACCGGCATCGACCTGGCGGAGACCAAGGCGACCGGCAATCGGAGCCTCGATGCGGGTATAGGCGAGCTGGCGGCGGGCATCCTCAACCTGGGCTTGCTCGGCGGCGAGCACGCCGAGGCGTTCGGAGACGAGGGCCTGTTGGCCCTCGAGTTGTTGCGATGAAATCAGCGTTTGGGCGTGGAGTTGTTTGAAACGCTCGAGGTCGCTTTGGGCGGTCCGGGCTTGGGATTCGCTTTGGCGCAGCTGGCCTTCCATCTGGGCGAGGCGGAGGCGGTAGGGGGTCGGGTCGATCTCTGCGAGCAACTGACCGGCGACGACCTCCTGACCCTCGGTGAAGGCGACTTGGAGCAGCTGGCCCTCGACGCGGCTGCGCACGGTGACGGTGTTGACCGGAGCGACCGTGCCGATGGCGCGAAGATGCACCGCGAGGTCTTGCTTGGTGGTGGGCACGGCCCGAACGGGTGTCGGCGCCATGGAGTTGCTGCGCCAAGGAGAGCCGGCGGATACGGTGGGGGTGACCTTTCGGATTCCGAAATACCAGACGCCGCCGGCGAAAACACCGGCAACCAAAGTGTAGAGAATCCAGCGACGGCCGAAGGAAGAGGGAGCGTTCGACATGAAGAAAATGTAATGGAGAAAAGCGTGGTTTGAGCTAAACGTGTTGGCGGCGGCCTGACGAGAGCGAGAGTGGAATTGTTGCCGGAAATTTTACGCCTAAGGTTCGTGGTGAGACCTGTTTTACGACGTTGTCACCTTTTCGTCACCCAAGCGGTGTTCAGGACAGTTAGATTTATTTTTGCCGAATTAGACAAACGGGTCTGATCGTGACGCTTGAGAGGCATATTACCGCAACCCGCGCATGGAGGACTTTTCCAAAGATGAACCACCTTCGACCAGATAGCGGCGCAGGTGGGAATTTCGCCCAATCCGGAGACGCGTCGCGCTACCGCTATGCCCTCGCGCGCTGCGCAAAGAGACGACGGCCACTCACGGCCAAGGATGACGAGCAGCTGAAACTTGCGGCCGAACTGGGGGCGCTGCGCCCCGTCGCGTCTGCGCCCGAATTGCAGGTCCGTGTGCCCGTGGGTTCGCGCCGCGCGCGCCGTCGCGAATCAGGCGGAGACAACCTCGTCGGTGGCCGGCCGCTTGAGAAACGCGGCGGTGACGAGCGAGACCAAGGTGCCGACGAACAAACCCATGACGAATCCGATGGCCGATTGGACGGCGGGATGCATCATCTTGCGCACCATCGCGGTCGCCTTTTCGGCGGCGTCGGCGCTCATTCCGGCCGCTTCGAATTTTTCGGTCTGGGCTTCGAGGATGACCTCGGTAAAGCCGGGATTGATCACGGTGGAATAAAGTAAACTGAAGCCCGTGCCGAACAGCGTCGCGAACAGGGTAATCATGACCCCAGCGCCGAGAGCGGACCCATAACCGAAAGCTTCGTCGGTTGGAATTTCGGCGCGACGCGCTTTGGTCCCGAGCACGATGCCAACGACAGTGATGACCAGGCCGACGACGGTTTGGACGGTCGAAGCGGTGCCCAGTTTCTCCGCGCTATCGTGGAGCCCGAGGAAGTAGAGCGCGAAGACGAGCAGCGCGCTCGCGAACGACAGGTAGAACCCGTAGGTCAGATAAGTTTTCATCGGTGCGGAAGATTGCTTTGAGCGAAGCGGACTGGGCAACCCGCCCTTGACGGGCGGGCGCGGGGACGGATGAACGGCGCGCGGGGCCGGCGATCAGGGTTTCTTGGCGTGGTCGCGGGCGTAGTGCTCGCGGAGCAGATCGCGGCCGAAGTCGCCGTCGAAATTGCGCCAGACCGTGTGGACGTGGTTGGCCTGATTCTGGGTATTGTCGAATTCGACCACGAAGGTTTTCCCCTGAATGCGGTAATAGTGCCCGGCGCTGCGATCGAGGACGCCGGCCCAAGCGAAGGTGAGGCCCTCGAGATTGGAGGCGGTGGCGGCGGCGAGGGCGGGATCGGCGATTTCGGCGCGGTAGCGGGTGAAATAAAGTTGGAGCAAGGCGCGGAGCTGGTCGCGCTGCGGCGCGGTGAGGGCGGAGGCCGAGATGCCGGCGGGGGAGAGCGGCTCAACGCGGATTTTGTTGCTCGTGAGAATATCGTTCGGGGCTTTGGCCGCGATGATGGCGACCGCGCGCTGGGCGGCGTCGAGGGAGTTTACGAGCGCGAGGCCGAGGTCTTCCTCCTCGGCGAGGACGCGGGTGCCCTTCATCGGGCCGTCGCGGACCTCGGCGGGATTGGTGCCGAAGAAGGACGGCGTGATGGCCACGCGCTCGGCGTCGAAAATGGTAAAGTTGAGCGACAGATGATGGCCTTCGAAACGCCAACCCCAGGGTGTTTTTGCGGGATCGCCGAAGATCGTGACGTAGTACAGCGAGGGATCGCGCCGGACCGGGTCCTTTTCGATTTCGCGGAGCACGTTTTCCAGAGTGATGATGGTCTCGGCGCGGGCGGCTCCGCGTTGGCTGAGGCCGGACCGAAGGAGCGCGCGGGCGAGTTCCTGCTGCGTGGCGGTCATCGCCTTGAGCGGTACGCCGTCGCGGGCGATGGGAACGAAGAACCATTTCTCGCGCTCGGGTGCGTTCAGCGGCAGGACGGCTTTCGCGGTCTGCGCGGGATCGAGGACGGCAAGGAAGTTTTTGGCCGCCGTGGCCATCTCGGCGGTGGAGGCAAACGTGGAAAGCGGCGTGGCGGCGAGCAACGCGGCGGCGACGGCGAAGGCAAACAGGCGGCGAGGGGTGGGGCGCATGTCCGGATATTTCGAGAATGCCCGCGACGCGGCAAGGCGCGAAACAGGCGGCGAGCGAAACGGCGGCGCGGTGGCAAAGTTTCGGGCGGCGTGCTGCTACGCATTTCTTTCCCACCGCCGTCTTGCTCCGCTATGGGTAATTCTCCTTAAAAGTGCTCGTGCCTATTTCCGATCTGAAACCCAGCGAATTTTTCCTATCGCCCCGGCAGCGCGCGTTGCTCGTCGCCGCGTTGCTCTCGCTCGGTCCTTGGCACTTGGTTTCCCGGGCCCAGACTCCGGTCGCGGTCGATCCCGCCTCGCTTAATGACCGCGTCCAAGCCGGCGATCCTGATGCGATCAATGCTCTCGCCAATGCCTTCGCCAACGGCGCCGGCGTGCCGGAGAATCTAGCCGAGGCCGTCCGCCTCTACGAACTAGCCGCCGCTAAGGGTCATGCGCCGGCGCTGTTCAATCTCGGCATGATGAGCGAGCTCGGTCGTGGCCTCCCGGCGGACCTCGGCGCCGCGTTTAAGCGCTATCTCTGCGCCGCCGAACTCGGGTTCGCGCCGGCCCAATTCAATGTGGGCAACATGTACGCCAACGGGCTCGGCGTGAAGGCGGACTTTTTCGAGGCCGCCCTTTGGTTTCGGCAAGCGGCCGACCGCGGCGTGCCGGAGGCCCAATACAATCTCGCGCTCGCCTATGAACTCGGCCGCGGGGTCGCCAAGGACGAGACGGCCGCCCAAAAATGGTACCGCTCGGCCGGTGAACAGGGCTATCCCCGCGCCCGTTATAATCTCGCGCTCATGCTAGAGGATGGCCGGGGCTCCGCCTCAGACCAAGCCGCCGCGGCCACCCTGTACCGCGCCGCAGCCGCCCAGAATTTCGGTCCGGCCCAGAATAATTTTGGCATCATGCTGGCGGAGGGCCGCGGTGGTTTGAAGCCCGACCCGGTCGAGGCCTACGCATGGCTTTCGCTCGCCGTGGAAAACGGGGCGATGTCTACCGCCCGGGATTTGCTCGTCCGGCAACTGGCGCCGGCCCAGATCGCAGCCGCTTCGACCCGTACGAGTTTTCTGCGAGCTCAGCTCGATGCCGGCGCCGCGGCTCCGGCGCCGACCCCGGTCGCCCCGACGTCGCCCGTGCCGGCTCCAACCGCAGCGCCGGCGATGGCGGCCCCGGTGCCGGCTCGCCCCGCTCCTCCGACCAGTCCCGATCCACAGCTCATCGCGGCCCTCGAAACTGCCCGCGCCGAGAATGCCCGCTTGATGGCGGAAAACACCCGCTTGGTAACCGCGACCCAAACCGCGGTGACGGAGCGTCAAGCGCTTGATCAACGGCTGGCGGCGGCCGCCGCCGAAGCCGCGCGCATGGCGACGGCGCTGACCGCTGCTGAAACGGCCGCCAAAACGGCGGCCGCGCGCCCTTCCGGACTCGATCCGGCGGAGCAGGCAGCATTGCAATCCAGGCTGAACGCCGCCCAAACCGCCGCCGACCAAGCCAAGGCGGAGAACGCCGGGCTCCTCGCGGAAAATTCCCGCCTCGCAGCGGCGGCGGCGGCGCTGCAGCAGGAGAAAACCGCTCTCGATTCGCGTCTTGCCTCGCCTGCTCCGGCCGAAGCCGCCCTGCGGACGCAGGTTGACCAACTGCAGCGTGACGCCGCCGCTGTCCGCGCGGAGAAAGATGCCGCTCTTCGCCAAGCCTCCGATCTTGCCGCGCAGCTAAAATCGGCCCGTGAGACTTCGACGGCGGCCGCTCCTGCCGCTGGTTCGGCGGAGGGCGTCACGCTGGAAAACCGCTTGCGGTCTCTCACGGAGGACAATGCGCGCCTCAACAACGAGGTGAAGCGCTCTACCGTCGAGCTCACGGCGCTCGGCCGCCAGTTGCGTCAGGCTCAGGAACGGCTCAGCAAACTCGGCGCTCCGGTGGCGGGCGCGACCTCGGCAGCAAACCCGGCGGAAGCGGAGCGCAAACTTGTCGAGCTCACGCGCTCGGTCGAAGAAATGCGCGCCGCCAACGCCAAGCTCACGGCGGAGAATGCACGTCTCGCGGCCCAGTCCGCCCAGACGGCGGGGCCCGACCTCGCCCCGCAACTGACCGCCGCGCAAGTCCGGGTCGAACAACTTACGACCGCAAAAGCCGCGCTCGAAAAGCGGATCGCCGAACTCTCCGCCCAGCCCGCGGCACCGGTCGCCGATTCTGCTCAATTGAACAAAGTCCAGGGCGAGTTGGCCGATACGCAGAGCAAGCTCGTGGCCGCCCGGCTTGAGACCGAACAGATCCGGCTAAAGCTCGACGAAGTCAGTGATACGCTGGCCGCCCGCACGGCGCGATTTACGCGCGACCTCGAAGCCGCCAAGGCCGCCGCGACGGCCGCCCCGGTCGGATCGGAACAACTTGCGGCCGCGCAGGCCCGTGTTGCCCAACTTTCAGCGGAGAAGACCGCGCTGGAGAATCGGCTGACGAGTGGCAACCGGGCCGAGGCGGATTTGACCGCCGCGACCGCGGCGTTGGCCGCCGCCCGGCTTGCCGCCGACGAGGCGAAATCCGATCTCGATGCGGCCACGGCGGCGAGCGATCGGCTGGCCCGCGATTTGTCCAGTGTGCGGGATCAGCTGGCGAGCCAAACCTCCGGCCACACGGCGCTCACCGCTGAGAACCAGCGACTGCTGGCCGCGCTGCAGGCGGCGCAGGCGGATCGGGCGGCGACGGCGCAGCTGCAGACCCGACTGGCCGAGGCCGAACGCGCCGCCGCACGTCACGCGGTAACGGTGGCGGAGCTCGCGACGGTGAAGGAAGCGTTGGCCACCGCCCGCACCGAGGCGCAAGCCGGCGGCGCGGACCGTGACTCGTTGAACAAACTCAACGCCCAGCTTGATTCGGCGGGCAGAACGATCGCCGACCTGTCGGCTAAGAACGACGAACTGGCCAAAGATCTTGAAGTGTCCAAGCAATCCATCGCCGCAGCCTTGGCGGCCCAGGCGGCGGCGGCGAAGGCGGCTCCCGACGGACGTGCGGTGCAGTTGGAAATGCAGACGTTGCAAGATCAGGTGACCAAGTTGGAAACGCGCCTTGAGAGCGAGCGCGGGACCGCCGCGAAAGAGCTCGCCGGCGTCGCCACCCAGCTCCAATTCGCCCGCGAGACCAATCGCGCGCTGACCGAGGCGAACCGCGCGTTGATTGCCGCCAAGAGCAGCGACGATTCGGTCCTGCGCACCGAGCGTGACCAACTCGACGCCCGGGTGCGCGAGCTGACCGCATCCGGCACGCGGTTGGCCGAAGACAAAGCCGCGGCCGAGCGCGCCATCGCCGAAGCGCGCAAGCTCGCCGCCGCCGCCGGCCAAGAACGCGACACCTTGCGCGGTCAAGTGGACGACATGTTCTCCAAGCTCTCGGAATCCGAGCGCCGGCTCACGCAGTTCAGGCAAGGCTCCGATTCCGACCGGGGCCAAGTCGCCTCGGCGCAGACGGCGGCGGAGCAGGCCCGCACGGCTCTCACCGCGTTGCAGGCGAAATTCAACGAGAACGAAAGAGCCCTTGAGCAGCACAACGCCACGGTGGCGGAACTCACCGGGGTCAATGACCGGCTAACCCGGGAGCGGGCGACGCTCGCGGGGCAAGTCACCGCGGCGCAGGCGGCGGCCGAGCGCGCCCGCGCTGAGTTGGCCGACCTGAAATCGCGGCACGAAGCCGAGGTCAAGGCGGCGGGCCAGCAGTCGGCCACGCTTGCGGCCCTGATTGCCGCCGACGAGAAATCCACCGCCAAGCTTGCCGAAGTCACGGCGCAGGTCGCGACGTTGCGATCCGAAAACACGCGCCTCGCAGCGTCCGCCGAAGAACTGTCGAAACTCCGGGCCGAAGCGGCCGAGGTGAAGCGCAAGCTCGCGGAAAGCGATCAAGCCGGCGACCAACAGGCGGCGAGCGTCGCAGAGCTGACGGGAGCGAATGAGAAACTTTCGACCGACCGCCGTGAAATGCAGGCCCGCATCGAGGCGCTTTCGGGCGACCTGGCGCAGCAGCGTGAACTGGCGGCCCGGCTGACGCAGACCGGCCAGACGGCGGACGCCGCCCGGCGCGAAGCGGAACAACGCGCGAGCCAGCTGGCGACTGCGGCGGAGCAATTGGGCGCCGCGCAGCGTGAGCTGAACGCGGTGCGGGGTGAGAATGCGCGGTTGCGGGAGACCTCTTCGGCGAACGAGCGCGAGCGCACGGCGCGGATGGCCCAACTCCAGCAGGAGAATGCGGCGATTGCGGCCCGCCTGCGCCAGGCCCAAGGCACACTCGACCAGATCGCTTCCGCGGCGCGGATCATCAACGGCACCGTAGGCGCGCCGACGGCCCTCCCGGTGGCGCCGGTGCGCACGGTGCGTACGGACACGATGGTGGCGGCGCCCGCCGAACGGTTTCACACCGTGCAAGAAGGTGATTCGCTCACCCGCATCAGTGCCCGTTACTACGGCACACCCAATCGTTGGCAGGATATTTATGAGGCCAACCGCGACGTTCTTCGGGGCGAAAACGCGTTGCGTCCCGGTCAGCGTCTAAGGATCCCGTAGCGCGCCGGTCAGATGGCGGCGACGAACTCCGGCTGCTCCGGCGTGTAATGGGCGGCTGGGGCGCATGGGACTTCGCCCAAGTGAAGAAGGGTGATCTGGCGCTCGAGATCTTGGCGAGTGAGTTGGCTTTCGAGGACGGGCGACGGCCCATCGACCAAGCGATAGGCCCAAAATCCCGCCGCGCGCAGAACGAGGCCGACGGGCGCCGCGGTCTCGTTCAGGTAAACCCGCGCGATAATCTCGCCGCCGCTCGGGTGGACCTCGGAGATGTCGGTCCGGGCGAAGCGTATGATGCGCACAGGCGGGTTCATGCTGCGGCCTGCTTGTGCGAGGGCTGTGCGGGCTTGGCGGCGTCGCGGGCGAGCTGTTCGAAACAACGGTCGCGCCGGGACCGGGCCGCCAAGACATCTTTGGTGCCGAGGGACCGGCGGATGCGCTCCTTGGTGAGCGGCGTGGGATAGGCTGTGTAGTGCAGGAACCAAGTGCCATGGTTGTTCCACAGGTGGTGGTTCGGGTTATCCGCACAGGCGCGGATGCCGGGGATTTTCGCTTCGAGGTTCATGGGCGGAGTTTTCGTGGAGACGATCGTGCCGCAGGATGAAAACAAAAAACCGATCTGGGCATCAGATCGGTTTCGTCTTCGGGAGCGTTATGGTTCGTCGCCTTTGCGGGTGACGCACATCCGGGCTTTCGCCCGATCCACCGTGGCCGCTCCCGGCCCGGTTGGCTGAAACCGCTTTTGAGGGCGGCTTCTTTCCTGATGCGTCGGTCAAACTGCTGATCGTTCAGACAGCGTCGAGAATTTTTTGGGTGGTCCGTGTCATAAAGACCGGCCTGTTTTCCGGCGCTCAGCGGTTGTCGCCGTCGAGGAGGCGGCCGAGGCCGCCGAGGGCGGAGCCTTCCTCTCGCCCGCCGCGGGCGGCGCCGACGATGCGGCCGGCGAGACGGGAGAAGGGCAGTGATTGGAGCCAGACTTTACCGGGACCGCGCAAGGTCGCGAAGAAGAGGCCCTCGCCGCCGAAGAAGGCGGTTTTGATGCCGCCCACCATTTGAATGTCGTAATCAACCGACGGTTGGAAGGCGACGATGCAGCCCGTATCGACGCGCAGGGTTTCGCCGGGCGCGAGGGTGCGCTCATAGAGCGTGCCGCCGGCGTGGATGAAGGCCCAGCCGTCGCCTTGGAGCCGTTGCATGATGAAGCCCTCGCCGCCGAAGAGGCCGGCCCCGAGTTTTTTCTGGAAGGCAATGCTGACGGAAACGCCTTTTGCCGCGCAGAGAAACGAGTCCTTTTGGGCGATGAGTTCCCCGCCGATCGAGGCCAGCGGGACGGGCAGGATCTTTCCGGGATAGGGCGCGCCGAATGCGACCCGACGTTTGCCGGTGCCCTGGTTCTGAAACACCGTCATGAAGAGCGATTCGCCCGTCAGCAGGCGTTTGCCGGCGCCCAGCAACGCGCCCACGAAGCCGCGATTCTGGTTCGAGCCGTCGCCGAAGATCGTCTCCATCGCGATCCCGTCGTCCATGAACATCATGCCGCCGGCTTCGGCGACCACGGCCTCGTTGGGATCGAGCTCGATCTCGACGAACTGCATGTCGTCGCCGTGAACTTTATAGTCGATGACGTGCATCGTGTTGCCGGAGAGGACGGGAGGATTGAAGGAATTCATCGGTGGGTGGATTAAAGGAGTGGAGTGTGATTGGGCGGAGTTTAGGCGGCGTGGAGCAGGCCTTCGCGGCCCGAGACGATCGAAAGGAAAATGGTCGAGAATTTCATGGCAAGGTGCGGATTGAATTTCCGGGTAACCCCCGAAAAACGCCGCAGTCTGTGAAAAGTTTCAGAGATCCATCGCATGACTCAAAAAAAGTGCTTGGGCGGAATCTGCGCGGACGGGATTCAGCGCAGGGCGGCGCGGATGAGGCGATCGTCGCCGTCGTTGGGTGCCGGGGTGAGGCGCAGGGCGGCACAGAGCAGATTGTAAATGTGGATATTCTCGACGGCTTCGGTGACGACGCCGGCTTTGAACGAGGGGCCGCTGGCGACGAAGATGCCGTGCATCGACGGGAGAGCCGGATCGTAGCCATGGTCGCCTTTGTTGTAGGTTTGGCGGGTCAGTTCGTATTTTTTGCGAGGCAGGACATGCCAGCCGAGTTCGGGCAAAACCCAAACCGGCGCGATGCGGGGGTTGTCCTTTAGTTGGAAATGCGCGGGCAAGTCGGCCGCGAGACAGGCCCTCGCGTGGGGGATCTGCGCGAGCCGGGTCATTAGACCGGTGGTGTCGCCGGTTAGGGGCTGGAGACCGACGACTGAACCCGCGAAATCGATCTGCACGGTTTTTGGATCGATGTAATCCTCAAGCACGATCACGCGGTCGACGCTCACGGGCGCCATGCCGTGATCGGAGACGATCACAAAATTCGGAGTGACGCCTTCGGCGGCGAGCCGGGTACGCAAAGTGCCCAGTTGCGTGTCGAGCAAGCGGACGGCGGCGGCGAGCGCCGGCGAATCGGGGCCGTGGTTGTGGCCGGCTGAATTGGTTTCCTCGAAATAGAAGGCGATGAAGGCGGGCCGCTGGGCCGGGGGCAGGCGGAGCCAAGCGACCAGTTCTTCGAGGCGCTGCGCAAACGGTACCGAGTAATCGTAACGTTTCCAAAACGTGGGCCTCACGCCGTGGATTTCAGCTTCGGAACCGACCCAGAAGTAGCTCGCGGCGGGGCGACCTTGGCGGACGGCGGTGGTCCAAATCGGTTCGCCGCCCCACCATTTGGCGGCGCCGACGGACGCGGGATTTTTGTAGTTGAAGACCTCGCCGGTGGATGAGTCGAAGAATTCGTTATTGATCATCCCGTGGCGGGCCGAGCGAAGGCCGGTCGCGATCGAGTAGTGATTGGGAAACGTGTTCGTCGGGAAGACGGGGATGAGGCTGCGGGCGGTCGTGCCCTCGCGGATGAGCGCACGGAGATTTGGGGTCTCGGCGGGATGCAGCGCACAGTAATCCCACCGAAAACCGTCCATAGAGATCAGCAGCAGAGGCGGCGTCTCATGGGCGTGTGCAGCGCCGAAAAGGGCGAAGAAAAAAAGCCGACGCAGAAGGAATGCAATGTTCATGGCCGAATCATCCCACGGCGCACCCGACCGATCACGAGCACCTCAAACGTCGGCCGAATGCCGGGGTTTTTCCGGCGGGGGAGGGGCGGGAGGGGCCGGCGGGGGTGTGATTTCGGGCTCGATGGGCGACGCGGCGATGGAGTTTTCGGGCGCCGGCAGCGCGGGGACGGGATCGGAGCTGCTTGGGCTGGCCGGGAGATTCGCGACGTATTTCTTGGCTTCGTCGTCGGCGAGGGCGCGTTTGAATTCCTCTTCGACGCCGCTGGCCGCTTTCTTGAATTCTTTGACTGACTTGCCAAGGCCCCGGGCAAATTCGGGGAGTTTTTTCCCGCCGAACATGACCAAAACCAAAGTCAGAATCACTATCATTTCGAGGCCACCGACGCCTTCGATAAAGGCGGCGGGGAAGAAAAAGAGGGTCATGGCAGCAGTGTGAGGCGGTGGATGGAAATTTGTAACGGTAAAAATCGTCCTCCTACTTCACGGCGACGCTGACCGTGAACTTCGCGGTTTCGCCGGGTTTGACGAAGTGCAGACCGAGCTTGTGCTCGGCCGCGTTGGGCGGCCCCATCCACGGCTCGACGCAGTAATAGGGCGAAGTGTCTTCGAGGGTCCAACTCACGAACGTGGCGTCGGGCGGCGGGACTTTGGCGGTGCCGATCCTCACGGCGATGTCGCCGGGACGACCGCGTTCGCCGAATAC
>JBIKWB010000035.1:0-48631 GCA_044356555.1 Opitutaceae bacterium
ACGACGCCCGCGTCGACGGCGGCACCGATTTTGGTGGCGCGGCCAGAGTTGGCGACTTGGAGGCCGTTGAAGGCGGAGGGAGCGTCCTTGAAGGCGGTGCGGTTGGTCCGCTGATCGCAGTAGGTGACGAGGTCGGCGAGGGTGGGCATTGGGGATTCGGAATAACGTCAGACGCCGAAGCGGCAAGAATGGGCGCTAAAGCCGGCACCGAAACTGACGAGCCAAAAATCACCGTCGGCGGCAGTGGGAGTGGCGGTGCGGAGGGTTTCTTCAAGTGCGAACAGCACGGAGGGGCTGCTCATGTTGCCAAAATCGCGGAGGACGCGGGCACTGGCGTCGAGGGAGTGCGGGGCGACGACAGGTGCGAGGGCATCCAAGACGTCGCGCCCGCCGGGATGGGCGACGACGCGGGCGACGGGGCGCGGGCCGCGGGCCGCCCAAAGGTGCGTAACGGCGGACGCCGCGAGTTGGGGCACGGCGCGGTCGAGGAGGTTGCGCAGTTTGCCGTCGCGGTGTTCGAAGCGGAGTTTGTCGCGATCGGCGGGACGATGGAGCGTTTGAAAATCAAACGCGCGGAGACCGGTGGGCCCGGGCGTGGCACGCCAGAGGGTGGCGGCGGCACCGTCGGAAAAAAGACAGGCGCTGATAATCACGCCGGGGTCGTCATCGAGAAAGAAGACGGCCGAGCAGATTTCGACGGCGATGCAGGCGACGGTGGCGCCGGGCTGCGCGGCGAGCACGTGACTCGCGGCCCGCAGCGTGGGAATCGCGGCGCCGCAACCGAGACCGACGAGATCCTGGAGAATCGCATCGGTGCGCAGGCCGAGTTGTTCGGAAACGTAACTGGTGAGTCCAGGGCAGAGGTAACCGGTGCAGGTGCAGATGAGCAGGGCGTCGAGGTCCGAGGCTTTGAGGTTGGCTTGGGCGAGCGCGGCAGTGAGAGCGCGGGCGGCAAGTGCGGGGCCTTCGGCGCGGAAGATCGCGTTCAATTCGTCGGAGCTCCGGTCGAAGATCTTTTCGATGTCGGGCGCGGCGAAGTGTCGGGTCGCGATACCGTGGTCGCCGCGCAGAATACTGTGCAGAATCAGTCGTGAGCGTTTTTGCAGTCGGGCGCGGACGGGAGACTTTTCCACGATATCCCAGCACTGGCTTTGGGAAAACTGCGTGGGCGGGACGGCGGTGGCGAGGGCTTGGAGGAACATGGGTGGGGACGGCTTAGTGGAGCAGGGCGTAAAGCGGGCGGAGCGGAAGCACGCGGGCGCGGGTTAGTTGCGCGAGCATGAGTTGAAGGTGAGGGCGCAGAAAAAAAGGGTGCAGGGCGCGGGCGGCGGTGAGGCGGACCCGAAAGCGGCGGTGAAGTGCCCTCCCGGTCGCAGCGCAGGCGGCCGACCAATCGGAAGATCCCTGAGCGTAGGCGAGAAGAGGTCCGAGTGCGCTCTCGGCGCTTTGCAAGGCCACCGCCATGCCGTTGCCGGTGAAAGGCGGAATCAGGCCAAGGGCGTCGCCGAGACGGATAATGCCGGCTTCGGGAGTCGGTGCGGAGTAGTCGAGCGCGGCAACGGCGCAGCAGCTGGCGGGGTCGGGTGCCGCTGCGTTGATGCGCGCAGCGAGGGGACCGAGCCCGATGGCGGTGAGGTAAGCGGGCAGCAGAGCTGGGCCGGCGGCGGTGATGGGGCGGCGCCGAAAAAGGCCGCAGACGTTGACGGCGCCGGACTCGGTGGTGGCCAGGCCGACGTAGCCTTCGGTGCCGAGGTGGAGCTCGAGGTCGCGCGTGAGGGTGAGCCCGTGGACGTGAAACTTAAGACCGAGCCAAGGTGAATCGCGGCGGGCGCGCCCGGTGGCGAGCACTCGGCCGGGCGCGGCCGAAAGATCGACGGCGCGGGTCTCGGAGCGAAGGTCGCCGCCGGCGGCGACAAAAGCAGTGGCGAGACGGGCGTCGAGGGCATGCCGGCTAAGTCCGAGGGCAGGGGCGGGGAGTTGTTGAACGCGGATGAGACGCGCGCGGTGATACCACGCGACCGTTCGATGGTAGAGGGCGTCGGCTAAAAATGGGGCGAGTCCCAAGCGGGCGATGGTGTCGGGTGAGAGCCCGGCGATGAAATCGCCACACACCCGATGGCGTGGATAACGGCCGGCGTCGAAAAGAGTCACGGGCACATCGGCGCGGCGCAGCGCGAGGGCGAGGGCGAGGCCGGCGAGTCCGCCGCCAACGATCTCGATCGGGCGGGGCAAATTCATGCGCGGCGCAACGCAACGAGGCGGTAGGCGCCGAGAAGCGAAGTGGTGACGCGGCAGTCCCAGCGCGAAGGTTCGAGGCCGAGGTAGCGGGGGAGTTCGTCGGCGCGAAAACCGGCCGCGATGCTGACGTGCGCGTCGTGGAGCGTGACGTGATTGGCGCGGAAAAGCGGGGCGAACGCGGCGAATAGTTTTTGAAATCGAGTGTGGCGGGCCGGTTCGGAGGCGACGATCAGCCGGGTGTGGGCGCGGAATTGTTGGCCCAGTGCGGCGAGTTCTGCCGTGGAGAAATGGTGAAAGATGAGATTGCCGATGATCGCGGGGTAGTCGGCGTAGTTCGAGAACCCGAGTAGATCGGTTTGGTGCCAAGGGCGCGAGCCGGGCCAAAGGGTTGGGCGGGAAACTTGGTCAAGCCCATCGATAGCGACGCCGCGGGTGTGCAGGGCCTGACTGAGTTCACCGCTGCCGGCACCGAGCTCGAGGGAGTTTTCGCCGGGAAGAAGGAGCGGCGGCAGGGTGCGGAGGAACCAGCGGGAGTTGCCCATGATGCGATTGATCAGGCGCAGGTCGCGGCGGCTGTGGATGGCGTCGGGATGATGCGGCGGGAGCGAATCGAGGATTTCTGGCTGGAGCTGGCGAAGCATCGCGAGTCGAAGGTTGCCCGGCGGCGCGAGGGTGTCCAGTGTGCCGCGCAGTTTCATCCATGAGCAAAGCCGACACGCCCGTAGACCTCATCGCCCAAGCGGCGAAGAAATTTCCGCACCGTCCCTCATGGGACGAGTATTTTATGGCGACGGCGGTATTGATGTCCACGCGCTCGAACTGCGAGCGACTCCATGTCGGGTGCGTCATCGTGACGGGCGGGGCTAGGAAGAACCGCCTCGTGGCGGCGGGCTACAACGGTTATCTGCCCGGCACGCCGCACGTTTCTCGGCTCCGCGACGGGCACGAGCAGGCGACCGTCCATGCGGAACAGAACGCGGTGGCCGATGCGGCGCGGCGCGGCAGTTCGGTCGAGGGTTGCGTAGCCTACGTGACGCATTTCCCGTGCGTCAATTGCGCCAAGATTCTGGCGGCTGCGGGAATCGCCGAGGTGAAGTATCGCACCGATTATCACAACGATCCGTTGGTTGCTCCTTTGTTGGCGGACGCCGGGGTCAAGATTTTGAAATTGTGACCGTAGCCAGGAATCAAACGGATCCAACCGATGAAGCGCGAGCCACGAGAGACGAATGAAGAGACGTTGGCCGGTGCATTGTTATTGGCGCACCCAACGCTCAAAGAGGCCAATTTCAGCCGCACGGTGATCTTGATGTCCGCCCACAGCGCAGAGGGTGCGATGGGGGTGGTGTTAAATCGGCCGATGGGGAAACGGCTGGGTGAATTGCAGGGGGATTTTGCCCTCGGTCCGCTGGCGGGTGTGCCGCTATGCAACGGGGGGCCGGTCGAGCAAAAGCAGCTCGTGTTGGTCGCTTGGGAGAGGCAGGACAACGGGTTTCGCCTGCACTTCGGGATCGAACCGGATCACGCGAAACAACTGCGCGACACAGAGGACGCGGACTTGCGGGCCTTTGTGGGTTATGCCGGGTGGACGGGTGGACAGATCGAGCAAGAGCTCGAGCGGAACACATGGGTTGTGGTGACCGCGCCGCGCGATCTTTTCAGCCTGCCGATGGACGCGAGTTTGTGGCGCACGTTGCTGGCGCGGGAGGGCGCGGAGTGGCGGTTGTTGGCCGACGAGCCGGAGGAAACAGGGCAAAATTGAACCGGGCTAACGACGGAAATTAGCTGCGGAGAAACCGCTCACGCTCAGAGCGGACAATTCAGTTGACAGGGGTTGGAGCGGACTCTGTTTTCACGCGTTTTATGAAAGTCGTTTCCTCTATCAAATCTGCCAAGAAGCGTCACCCGGCGTGCCAAGTGGTGCGTCGTAAGGGCAAAATCTATGTGATTAACAAGGTCGAGCCGCGTTACAAAGCGCGCCAAGGCTAATTAACCCCCCTTTTTTTCACGATGAAACCCGAAGGCCATCCCATTCTCAACGACGTTTGCTTCCTCGATATCGGAACCGGCAAACGCTTTCTCACCAAGTCCACGATGAAATCTGCCCGTAAGGAGACCATCGAAGGCATCGAGTATTACGTCGTGATCCGCGATGTGACGATGGATTCGCATCCCGCCTACACCGGCGAGAAGCGCCTCGTCGACACGGCTGGCCGCGTCGAGAAATTCACCAGCAAGTTCAAGCGCGTCGCGACCAAGAAATAATCGGTTCCGACCAGCGCTTTGGTTTTGGAAGACCCTCCGGAAACGGAGGGTTTTTTGTTGCCGGAGCGGGGCGCCGGGAGCGTCTATGAGCGGATGCGCCCCTCAAAAATCATCGCCTTTGACTGCGACAGCACGCTGAGCGGAATCGAAGGGATCGACGAGATGGCCCGATTGCGGGGCGCCGCGTGCTTTGCGGAGATCGATGCGATGACGCGCGATGCGATGGAAGGGCGTATTTCGCTCGACAGTATTTTTGCCCGGAGGCTGGACATCGTCCGGCCAACGCGGGCGGAAAGCGCCCTCATCGGGCAGCTTTACATCAAACATGTTGAGCCAACCGCATTGGCCACGTTGGCGGTGTTACGGGCGGCCGGATGGACGCCTCTGCTTATCAGCGGCGGTTACATGCAGGCAATCGAGCCGCTCGCCACGTTTCTCGGCATTGACCGGGTTGAAGCCGTGGGCCTGCGGTTTGACCTGGCGGGGAATTATGCGGGTTACGAAGCCACGCATCCGGCGAGCCAGCGCGGCGGCAAGCCCCGGATAATCCATGCGCTCCGGGAGGAACTGAAGCCCGAGAAGATCGTGATGGTAGGCGACGGCGCGAGCGATTTGGAAACCAAAGGAAGCGCGGACGTGTTTGTCGGTTTTGGCCGCTACGTCACCCGGCCGGCAGTGAAGGCGGGGGCGGATCGTTTTGTGGATTCGCTCGCTGAACTGCCCAGCCTGCTAATCGGCGAAAAATGATAGATCGTCTGGTGGAAATCGCCGGGTTTTTTTGCAGCAGATCGAGGGCTGCTTGACGGGGTGCCTCGCTCGGCGACTCTCTTCGCACGCATGATTTCGTGGATTTATCTGATAGCCGGGCTCGGTCTGCTTTATCTGGGAGCGCAAATTTTGGTAAAGGGAGGCGCAGCGCTCGCGCTGCGACTGGGGCTGAATGCGCTGGTCGTCGGGCTGACTGTAATCGCCTACGGCACGAGCAGTCCGGAGATGGTGGTGAGCGTGAGCGCTTCGCTTCAGGACAACGGGGCGATCGCGATCGGGAACGTGGTAGGTTCCAATATCTGCAACATCGCGTTGATTCTCGGGGTGTGCGCGCTCGTTTCGCCGCTTTCAGCTTCGGCGCAGATCATCCGTCGGGAGATTCCGATCATGATCGGGGTTTCGGTGCTGCTGGCGGCAATGCTCTGGGACGAACAGTTGAGTCGCCTCGAGGGCGGGGTGCTGTTTGCGGGCATCGTCGTTTATACAGTGCTCACCGTGCGCGAGGCGCGGGCCGAGACCAAAGGAAAGGCGGAGCAGGAGTATGGGGAGGATTTCCCGGCAGGCTCGATGGGACTGGGGAAATCCGTGCTGTTGGTGGTTGCCGGTCTCGGAGTGCTGGTGGTGGCTTCGCAGCTTTTCGTTGGCGGGGCGGTCGTGCTGGCCAAGTCGTGGGGTGTGACGGAGGCTGTGATTGGACTGACCGTAGTCGCGGTCGGCACCAGTATGCCGGAGTTGGCCACATCGCTCGTGGCGGCGGTGCGCGGGCATGGTGACGTGGCGATCGGAAATGTGGTTGGATCGAATATTTTCAATGTGCTTGGGATTCTTGGAATTGCGGCGTTGATCAATCCAATCGACACCAGCGGATTGAGCCGGGTCGACTTGGCGACGATGGTGGTGGCCGCGTTGGCGATGCTGCCGGCGGCGCGTTCCGGCGGGGTGATTTCGAGGCTCGAAGGCGCCGTGCTTCTGTTCGCTTATTTCGGGTATACTGCTTGGTTGGTGGCACAGACGATTTAACTCAAACTACTTAACCTTAATTCATGGCTGCACTCTCTACCCCTGCTTTCCCGCCGACATTGAGTTCCTACCCGGAACTGCCGGGAGCAAGCCTGACTGAAATCCTGTCGGCGCGAATCCAGATTGACCCCTTTAACTTGGTTGCGACGGTGATTTTCTTGCTCGCGATCGCTCACACGTTTGCGGCAGCGAAGATTCAGCACCTTGCCCATGTCGTCGAGAAACGACACACCCAGCGGCTCAGGTCGGCCGGCCGGTTTACCGATAGCACCGGCGACGGAAACCCGGATGAGGTGAGCTTCACCGGAAAAGTGCTGCACTTTTGCGGAGAGATCGAAGCGATTTTTGGGATCTGGGTGATCGCATTAGTGGCGGCGATCGTGGCTCTAAAGGACATGGCTACGGCGATCCACTATTTGGCCGATACGGTCAATTTCACCGAGCCAATGTTTGTCGTGGTGGTCATGGCGATCGCCGCGACCCGGCCGGTGCTGGGGCTCGCGCAACAGGCGCTACGGAGCGTGGCTGGGTTGGGCGGTGGCCGGCCAGCGGCGTGGTGGCTGGCGATCCTGATTTTGGCTCCGCTATTTGGCTCCTTTATCACCGAGCCAGCGGCTATGACGATCGCGGCGCTACTTTTGGGGCGGCAGTTCTACGAACTAAATCCGTCGCCTCGGCTCAAGTATGCGACTCTGGGTTTATTGTTTGTGAACATTTCTGTAGGGGGAACGCTGACTCATTTTGCGGCTCCGCCCGTGCTGATGGTAGCGAAGCCTTGGAACTGGGACCTCGGGTTTATGCTCGTGAATTTTGGCTGGAAGGCGGCCGTTGGAATCGTGGTCGCGACGGGTGTTTATTTTGTAATGTTCAAAGCTGAACTACTTGCTTTGAGATCGTCGGCCGCTGAAGCCGCGATGGCGCAACCGGAACGAACCGTGCCGATATGGATCACCTTCGGGCACCTGGGATTTCTGGGGTTCACGGTTTGGATGGCGCATTACCCGGTTTTGTTCATCGGGGGATTTTTATTTTTCTTGGCGTTTACTGAAGCCACGTCCCACCACCAGTCCCGGTTAGAATTGCGCGGACCCATGTTGGTCGGATTTTTTCTCGCGGGGTTAGTAGTCCACGGCGGGTTGCAGGGGTGGTGGATCGGACCCGTGCTGAAAAGCATGGGTGAGACGCAAGTGTTCTTCGGCGCCACGGTGCTGACCGCCTTCAACGATAACGCCGCAATCACTTATCTGGCGACGCTGGTGCCGGGGTTTACTGACGGTATGAAATACGCGGTCGTCGCCGGGGCGGTAACGGGTGGCGGACTCACGGTCATTGCAAACGCGCCGAACCCAGCGGGGCAGACGATCTTGAAAAAATATTTTCCAGATGGCGTCTCGCCAATGGGTCTGTTTCTAGGGGCGTTGGTGCCAACGCTCGTGATGGGCGCATGCTTTATGTTGTTCTAACGCGACGGGCTGGCCCGACGAAGGACATCGGGCTGCTCCTTAATCAGGGAAACAGGCCGCGAGCGGCTTTGGCGTCGGCGACCCGCTGGATGCCTAGAGTGAGCGCGGCGAGACGACGGCTGAATTGGAATGTGGCCTTCTGCGCATCGACGGCGGCTTTGGCTTTGTCGAGGATGCCGAAGAGCTTCGTGATGACTTCCTCGCGGCCCCAGTAAAAATTGGAGAGATTTTGCAGCCACTCGAAATACGAGACAATCACGCCGCCGGAATTGCAAAGAACGTCGGGGATAATCTCGATGTCGCCGCGGGCCTCGATGATTTTGTCGGCGGCGTTGGTGGTGGGGCCATTGGCAGCTTCGGCGAGGACGCGACATTTGAGCTTGGGGGCGTTTTGATCGGTGATGACCCGCTCGAGGGCGGCCGGGACGAGAACGGTGCACGTGAGCTCGAGCAGCTGTTCGTTGGTAATCGCTTCGCCGCCATCGAAGTCGCGGAGGGTTTTCTGGTATTGAACGTAGTTGAGGGCTCGTCGGACATCGATGCCCTTGGGGTTGTAGTAGGCCCCGGTGTAGTCGGAAATCGCGATGATCTTGGCGCCGTAATCTCCGAGGGAAAGGGCGGTTTCACTGCCGACGTTGCCGAAACCTTGGATTGCGACCGTGGCCTCGTTGATCGGAATTTTTAGGTCTTCGAGATACTTTTTGACCAGGTAAGCCACGCCGGCGCCGGTCGCCTCACGCCGTCCTTGCGAGCCGCCGAGGGCGATGGGTTTGCCCGTAACGATCGCGGGGGAGACGTGGCCGATGTGATTGGAATAGGTGTCCATCATCCAGCCCATGATGCGCTCATTGGTGCCCACGTCGGGCGCTGCAACATCGATGTGGGGTCCCAGGAAATTGACCATTTCCTGCATGTAACGGCGGGAGAGATGCTCGAGTTCGTTTAGGGAAAGATCATTGGGGTTGACGATCACTCCGCCCTTGGCGCCGCCGTAGGGCAAGCCGACGAGAGAGCATTTCCAACTCATCCACATGGCGAGCGCGGCGACTTCGCCGAGGGTCACGTGCTGGTGAAAGCGGATGCCGCCCTTGGAGGGGCCGGTGGAGAGATTGTGTTGGACGCGGTAGCCCTCGAAGACGGTCACGGAGCCATCGTCGCGCTTCACCGGCAATGCGACCGCGAGACAGCGGCGGGGGTATTTGGTGCGATCGCGCAGCGCATCGGGAAGGTTGATGGCATCGGCGGCCTGGTCGAACTGACGGCAGGCCATCTTGAAGACTTCGGAGTCGTAAAGGGACGAAACAATGGCTTTGGACATACGAATGGGCGGAAGGATTCCGCATCGAGGGTTGATGATCTGAGCCGAGAGGCCGGCCGTTGGTTGTGGGCATAGAATGGGAGGAGGGCCGGGGTTTAGCAATTGGCTTCAGGACGGGGGAAAGCTTGCATCGCTTGCACTTATTCCACGCACGTGGGTCTTTGCTAACATGGGAACTCTGATAAATTTTACTCGCTGGGTGCTGGGTAAAACTGCGGGTGCGGGTTTGATCTTGGCCGTGGGCTTGGCGGCGGCCGGGCTTTGGCTTTATTTGAAGGACAACGTTAACTTTGACGACTGGCGGCGCGAGGTCGTCGCGACGTTGAGCGGAGAGCGGGCAAAGGTGCAGGCGGCGCTGGGCGATGTGCAGCAACGGATGGACCGGACGTCGGCAGAGATTGCGCGTGAGCAGGCCAAAGCGGAGCAGGCCGACAAGGTGGTGGCGCAGCTTAGGGCACTGGAAAGCACGTGGGACCGGCTCGTGGGCAATCCCGAACAACAACGCGCCAATGCGGAACAACGCCTGCGGATGGAAGCGGTGAGTGCGGAGGCCAAGGGCAAGGCGGCCGGTTTGCGGGAAGTGCTGATGCGCACGGGGTGGGAGCGCGACGGGTTGCTGATGGCGCTGGGAAAAAAAGATGCGGAGCTGCGGGAGGCGCAGGAAAACAAATCGAGGGTACAGCATTATCTTGAAGACGCATGGTTGCGGTCGAAGCCGTGGGTGATCGGGGCCTTGGTGCTGTATTTTTTCGGTCCGACGGTGGGCAAGTTACTGCTGTATTTCGGGGTGGCCCCCTTGATCGCGGGCGGAAAGCCGGTGCGGTTGACGCCGGACTTGGCTGTGTTGCCGGAAGTCGCGACGAGTCGGGTCTCGGCAGAAATCGGACTGCATCCGGGGGAGCGGCTCTGGGTGAAGGGGCAGTTTTTACAGGCCTCCGACGAGGGGGTTACGCGGGCGACCAAGTATGTCTTGGACTGGCGAATTCCGGTCACCTGCGTGGTGACGGGACTGGTCGAATTGATCGAGCTCAAGGCAAAGGCCGGTCGCGGCGAGCAGCGGCTCACGTTGTCGAATCAGGCCAATCCCCAAAGCGAACTGACGGTGCTGACCCTGCCGGTGGGAGCGGCGGTCGTGTTGCGGCCGAGTTTTTTGGCGGGCGTGATCGTGCCCGAGGGGGCGCGACTGGACCTGCGGAGGCGGTGGCAGTTGTTCCGCTGGCAAGCCTGGGTCACGCTCCAGTTTCGTTTTTTTGAATTTGCGGGGCCGTGCCGTCTGATTGTGGCAGGTAGTCGCGGCGTGCGCGCGGAGCGCCTCGTCGATCGTGAAGGCAATCCGGCGCCGGCGAGACGGGCGAATCAGGATGCAACCGTGGGCTTCACGCCCAATCTGTCCTATCGGCCGGTGCGGGCGGAGACGTTTTGGAGTTACTACCGAGGGGTGAATCCGTTGTTCGACGACCTGTTTGCCGGGCAGGGAATTTTTCTGTGTCAGGAAATTTCGGCCGACGGCGATGCCCGCCGAGCCCGGAATTTTTGGAGCGGGCTGTGGGGCGGTTTGACCAAGGTGTTCGGGCTTTGACTCAAAGATACGTGGCGGTGGAGTGGCGGGCTATGTCTACGAACGGAGCAGAACAAGTGGCGGTGCTGTTTGACTGGGACGGGGTCATTATCGACTCGTCGCGGCAGCATGAGGAGAGCTGGGAACGACTCGCCCATGAGGAAAAGAAGTCGCTGCCCCGGGATCATTTTGCGGTGGGGTTCGGGAAGAAGAACGAGTGGATCATTCCGAGTCTGCTGCTTTGGACGGACGATGGGGCGGAGGTGAAACGGCTGTCGTTGCGCAAGGAGGCGCTTTATCGGGAGATCATCGTCGAGCGCGGGCTGAACGCTTTGCCGGGCGTGCTGGGGTTTCTGGAGCGTCTCAAAGCGGCCGGGGTGCCGAACTGCATCGGCTCGTCCACGCACCGGGAGAACATCACGACGACGCTCGGGGTGCTTGGTTTCGAGGGGCTGTTCGGAGGAATGGTGACATCGGAAGATGTGAATCAAGGGAAACCTCACCCGGATGTTTTTCTGAAGGCGGCGGCGAAGACAGGCGTGACTCCAGCGCGCTGCGTGGTTTTTGAGGACGCATTTGCCGGGATCGAAGCGGGGCACGCGGGCGGCATGAAGGTGGTCGGCGTGGCTACGACGCACCCAGAGGAGGTTCTCGCTGGGAAAGTGCACCGGGTCGTGGGGCGGTTGGACGAACTGACGGTTGCGGATCTGCAGGGGCTGGTTTCCGGTTGAGGTCATGCTCTTCAAACTCGCTTCCGACTACCAACCGACGGGTGATCAGCCGCAGGCGATCGCGCAGTTGGTGGCGTCGATCAAGGCGGGAAACAAGCACCAGACCTTGATGGGCGTCACGGGCTCGGGGAAGACCTTCACGATGGCCAATGTGATCGCGCAGTGCGACCGGCCGACCCTCATCATCTCGCACAACAAGACGCTCGCGGCCCAGCTCTACTCGGAGTTCAAGAATTTCTTTCCCGAAAACGCGGTCGAATATTTCGTCAGCTACTACGATTACTACCAGCCCGAGGCCTACGTGCCGTCCAGCGATACCTACATCGAGAAAGACTCATCGATCAACCAGGAGATCGAGCGGCTGCGGATCGCGACCACGAGCTCGCTCGTTTCACGCAAAGATGTGATCGTGATCGCCAGCGTTTCCTGCATCTACGGCTTGGGCTCACCCGAGACATTTTCAGAAATGCGGATCGCGATCCGGATGCACGACGAATTGGGGCGAAACGTTTTTCTGGAGCGGCTCGTGGAGAATCGTTATGAGCGCAACGACTATGATTTGAAGCGCGGTTGCTTTCGGGTGCGGGGCGATGTCGTCGATGTCATGCCGGCTTACCTCGAACACGGTTTGCGGGTGGAGTTCTTCGGCGACGCAGTGGATGCGATTACGGAGTTTGAGCCGGTGAGCGGTGACGTGATCCGGACGCTAGACCAATTCGATCTTTACCCCGCGAACCAATACGTGACCACCCGCGGCCGGCTCGAGCCGGCGATCGCGGCGATCAAGGCGGAGCTGGAAGAGCGCGTCGCGTTTTTTGAGGGGAAGGGGCAGTATCTGGAGGCGCAAAGGATCAAGATGCGCGTGAGCTACGATCTCGAGATGCTGCAGGAAATGGGCTTCTGTAACGGGATCGAAAACTACTCCCGCCAACTCACGGGCCGGACGGCGGGTTCGCGGCCGTTTTGTCTGATCGATTTCTTTCCGAAGGATTTTCTGCTGATGATCGACGAGAGCCACGCGACGGTCTCCCAGATTGGCGCGATGTATAATGGCGACCTCTCGCGCAAGAGCACGCTGGTAAACTTCGGATTTCGGTTGCCGTCCGCGCTCGATAACCGGCCGCAGAATTTCGCGGAGTTTCAGCAGATCACCGGGCAATCGCTCTACGTATCGGCGACGCCGGCGAAGTTCGAACTGGAGTGCTCGAGCGTAGTGGCGGAGCAACTGATCCGGCCGACGGGTTTGCTCGATCCGATCATAACGATTCGGCCGACGAAGGGCCAGGTGGAGAATCTGAAGAGCGAGATCAACCTGGCCGTGGCGGCCGGCGAACGGGTGTTGGTGACGACCCTGACGAAGCGGCTCTCAGAAGACCTGACGAGTTATCTGCGGGAATCGAAGATCCGGGTGGAGTATTTGCACTCGGATATCGACGCGATCGAGCGCGTGGAGATTTTGCGGAATCTGCGTCTCGGAAATTTCGACGTGCTGGTCGGCATCAATTTGCTGCGTGAAGGTCTGGATCTGCCCGAGGTCGCCTTGGTGGCGATCCTCGACGCGGATAAAGAGGGGTTCTTGCGCAGCGAGACGAGCTTGGTGCAAACCTCGGGGCGTGCGGCGCGGCACGAGAAAGGGCGCGTGATCTTCTACGCGGACAAAGAGACGGACTCGATAAAGCGGACCATCGCGATCACGACCTATCGGCGGGAAAAACAGATCGCCTACAACTTGGAGCACGGAATCACGCCGCGGGGCGTGAAGCGGGCGGCGCAATCGAGTCTGCACCTATACGATGGCTCCGGGCGCAAGGACGATGAGCCGGTGTTGGCGGAGAGCGCGGACGACGTGGCGGCGGTGATAGCCGAGCTGGAAGAAGACATGCAGTCGGCGTCGGATCGTCTGGAGTTCGAGCGGGCGGCCTTACTCCGGGACCAGATCACCGCGTTGCGCACGGGTGATTTTCGAAAAATGGCCAAGATAGAGGCGAAGGACTACTCGACCCGGGGGCGCTCCGCGGGGAAGAAGACGGCGCGGAAGAGGTGACGCGCCGAAGAAGCGGACGACTTCGACGAACAACGCCGTTACGCCGGCGATTTAATGCGGGCCGGATCAAGCACGCCGATACAAGGGAGGTTGCGGTAGCGTTCGGCGAAATCGAGGCCGTAGCCGATGACGAACTTATCGGGAATTTTGAAGCCGACGAAATCGGCTTCGAACTCGACCTCGCGGCGTCCGACTTTATCGAGCAGGACGCAGGTGCGCAGGCTCGCAGGATGCAGTTTTTGCACAAGGCCGGCCACGAGCTTCATGGTTTTTCCGGTGTCGAGAATGTCGTCGATGATAAGCACGTGACGGTTGCGAATATCGAGGGTGAGGCTGGCCACGACCTGCGGCGTGCCGACGGATTTGGTCTTCTCTCCGTAGCTTGAAATGCGGATGCAATCCAAGCGCACGGGATTGTCGATTTCCCGCATGAGATCGGCGGTAAACATGATCGCGCCGTTGATCAGCGAAACGATGGTGAACTCGCCGTCGCCGTAAGTTGACTTGAGTTCCTGGGCGATGGAGCGAACGCGGCGTTTGATTTGAGCCTCGGTGAAGAGGACGCTCTCAAGGTCGGGGTGAATGGCAGCGGGTTTCGGCTTCGGGCGGGTGGGCATAGTCGTAGGCGGAGGGAGACAAGCGGGGACCCCGGAAGCAATCCGTTCTCCGCTGGGAAAAGAGGTTAATTCCTTTGACTTGGCTGGAGGCCAAATCTTGCCTCCGCGACGATCCACGCCGGCATGATTTCCATCAAAATCCAGCAACTGACGAAGCGATTTGGAACCGTCACGGCGCTGCATAAACTGGACCTGACGATTGAGCCGGGTGAGTTGTTTTTCCTGCTTGGGCCCAGTGGCTGCGGCAAAACAACGCTCCTGCGCAGCATGGCCGGATTCTACATTCCAGAAGAAGGGAAGATCCTCTTTGGCGACGAGGACGTGACGCGGCTGGCGCCGCACAAGCGAAACACCGGGATGATGTTTCAGAGCTACGCGCTGTGGCCGCATATGACGGTGGCCGGCAATGTGGCTTTTGGGTTGGAGGAGCGGCGGGTGCCCAAGGACGAAATCAAGCGGCGGGTGGGTGAGGCGTTGGAGTCGGTGCGGATGAACCAGTATGCCGACCGGAAACCAAACCAACTGTCCGGCGGGCAACAGCAACGGGTCGCACTGGCCCGGGCGCTGGTGATCCGTCCGCGTTGTCTGCTGCTGGACGAGCCGCTCTCGAATCTCGATGCCAAACTGCGGCTGGAAATGCGCACGGAGATTCGGCGCGTCTGCAAGGAGTTCAAATTGACGACGGTTTACGTGACTCACGACCAAAAGGAGGCACTGTCCGTGTCGGACCGCATGGCGATCCTGGAGCACGGGCACATTCTCCAAGTGGGCACGCCGCGGGAAGTCTATCGGCGACCGACGCGGAAGACGGTGGCGAATTTTATCGGCGAAACGGACTTCATCACCGGCAAGGTGGCCGGGATGCACGGTGATTCCGTGACGGTTGAGACCGCCATCGGCCGCTTCGACGGGGTGCTTGGCGATCCGGGGCAGCGGCCAAAAGTCGGCGACGACGTCACGCTCTCGGTCCGCCCGGAGTGTTGGGAGCTCAGCCGGGAACGGCTTTCGGAACGCAACTCGGTGCAGGGCACGATCGGAGGTTTTGTCTATCTCGGAGAAGTCGCACAGTATGACTTTGTGGTGCGCGACCGGACGCTCAAAGTGTTCGAACGCAATCCGCGGTTTGTGGACGGCGCGTCGCGGGGCGAACTGTTCGCGACCGCAGCGCCCGAGGACGTGGTCGTGCTGGTGAGTTGATGGGCATATGTTGCGGCAGACGCTGATAATCCTGACGTTGGTGGCGACGTTGGTACTGCCGTTTGCGCTGCGGCCGGCGAAAGAGTCGGCGGCGAAGGCCGACGACACGCTGGTGCTCGTGACCCCGCACAATGAAGCCATCCGACATGAATACACGCGTGGCTTCTCGGAGTGGTATCGTGCGCGCACCGGGCGAACAGTAGCGATGGACTGGCGAGTGTTGGGCGGGACCAGTGAGATTGCGCGGTTTTTGGAAGGCGAATATGTCGCTTCGTTTAAGAACATCTGGACCAAGAAACTGGGCCGGGAGTGGAGCGGTGAATTGCAGGCGGGGTTTCAGAATCCACGGCTTACGGCGGATGCGCCGGCCATCGTGAAGGAAGCGCGGGCAGTGTTTCTGACCTCGGAGGCGTCGTGCGGCATCGATCTTTTTTTTGGCGGGGGCACGTTTGATTTTGAAAAACAGGCGCGGGCAGGCCGGCTGGTGGACAGCGGAATTTTGAAGAAACACCCGGAATGGTTCACGGATGCGGTAATCCCAAGGTCTTATGCGGGTGAAGAGTATTGGGACAAAGAAGGTCGCTGGATCGGATCCGTGCTGAGTTCCTACGGTATAATTTTTAACCGGGATTCGCTGAAGCGGCTGGGTATCACGAACGAGCCAAGCCAATGGGCCGACCTAAAGGACCCGCGCCTCATGGGAGAAGTGGCGCTATGTGATCCGACCAAGAGTGGTTCGATCGCCAAGGCGTTTGAGAACATCATCCAGCAGCAGATGCAGCGGCGCTTGGTGGCTTTGACGAAGGAGAATCCGTTAGAGGAGCCGAAAGCGCGCGAGGCGAGGGCAGTGCGCGAAGGATGGATGGCCGGCCTGCAATTGCTGCAGATCGTGGGGGCAAACGCGCGCTACTTCACCGACACGTCGCAAAAGCCGCCGATTGATGTGGCGGCGGGGAACTGCGCCGTGGGGCTTTGCATCGATTTCTACGGCCGGCAGCAGGAAGAGGCGGTGCGTCGTCGCGGGATATCGGACCGGATCGGCTACGCTTCACCGGCGGGCGGATCGGTGAGTTCGGTAGATCCCGTCGCGCTGTTGCGCGGAGCGAGAAACCCGGAAGTGGCCAAATTGTTCATCGAATATCTGCTCTCAATGGAAGGGCAGAAACTTTGGAACTTTAAGCCCGGAAGCGAGGCGGGGCCGGAGCGGTTCGCGTTGCGCCGTTTGCCGGTGCGGCGGGATTTCTACGCGAACGCCGAGTTTACGGCGCTCCGAAGCGATCCGGAGGCGCAGCCTTTTGTGCAACAGGACCAGTTGATCTATCGGAGCGAGTGGACGGGCGGAATTTTTCGTGAGATGGCGTTTATCATCCGGGTGGTCTGCCTCGATACCCACGCCGAATTGAAGGATGCTTGGCGTGCGATCAACGCGGCACCGCCCGAAGCGCGAGCGCAGGCGCTGGCGGTGTTGAGCGATCTTTCGGTGGTGGATTATGATCGGGCGAACAAAGAGGTGAAGCAGGCGTTGGGTTCGAAGAACAAGGTCGACGAGATCAAACTGGCCAATCAGCTCGGCGCGATGTTTCGACAGAACTACGCGCGCGCAGAGACGATTGCCCGAGCGGCGACGCCGTGAATCACGGGAAAGTGCGGCGTTCCATGTGACGCTCGGGATTGGCGATCGGAGTGAAGCCAAATTGTGCGTAGAGACCGTGAGCGTCTTGGGTGACGAGATGAAAGCGTCGAAGACCCTGGAGCCGTGGATGAGCGTTGATAAATCGAAGGACGGCTTTGGCGAGACCCTGGGCGCGGTGAGCTTCGAGGACGTAAACATCGCAGAGGTAGGCAAAGGTAGCGTAGTCGCTGATCACACGGGCGAAGCCCACTTGTTCACCCATCTCGTTGTAAACGCCGATGCAAAGCGAGTTGGCGAGCGAAGTGACGATGACCTCGCGTGAGCGGCTCGCGGCCCAATAACTGCGAGAAAGGTAGGCGTGAATCGCCTCTGGATCGAGGCGCTCTGAATCGTCCGAAATGAGATAGGCTCTGTGAGTCGACTCGTTTGGCATGTGGCGCTCCTGATCGCTACAACTGGGCGAATTCGGCGGCGAAGGCTGGCTTGTCTGTGGCCTTAAAAAAGGACGTTCCGGCGACGAAGGTATCGGCGCCGGCGGCGCGGCATTCGCGAGCAGTTGAAAGATCCACCCCGCCATCCACCTCGAGACGGAAGCTAAGGTTCCTCTCCTTTCTCCAAGCGGCGAGTTGGGCGAGCTTGGGCAACATGTCCGAGCGGAACGGCTGGCCTCCGAAACCGGGTTGCACCGTCATGACGAGCACGAGGTCGACCGACGCCAGCAGAGATTCGACGGCGCTCGCCGGCGTATCGGGGTTGAGAACGATCCCGGCTTGTGAGCCCAGCGAGCGAATCCGGGCAAGCGTGCCGACATGGTCGTAAGTGGGTTCAATATGGACGCTGATGAGATCCGCACCGGCGCGGGCGAATGCTTCGACATAACGATGAGGCTCGGAAAGCATCAGGTGGGTGTCGAAAAAGAGCTTGGATCCGCGGCGGCGCAGGGCTGTGAGAGTTTCGGGGCCGAAGGTCAGGTTGGGGACGAAGTGCCCGTCCATGATGTCGATGTGGAGCCAGTTGAGTCCAAGCTCGGCAACGGTCGCTACGCTGGAGGACAGGTTGGCGTGGTCACCGGCCAGCAACGATGGGGCGAGGATAGGAGCGTGGGTCACGGTCCGGATAGAAAACGGAGACAGGTCAAAGGCGCAAGGCGGCAGCACTGTTGGTGTCCGCCGCTGCCAGCTTACCAAACGTCGAGGACGACGTGCACGACCTTTTCGGCCAAGGCATCGGCGAGCAGGGGGAAGGCTTGAAATTCCGCCTGGAGTTGGCCGCTGATTTCTGTGCCGGAGGGAAGACTGAGTTGGCTGTCGGTGTAGGCATCGCGCCGCACCGAGACCTCGCGATGGGTGAAATAGGTCTTGCCGGAGCGGTTATCCTTGAGGGTGCAACGCGTGATCAGATTCAGCGTAAACTTTCGAGCCAAGCCGGTGTCGTCGCGCCGTTGGGTGGCCACATCCCGCCGATAGTCGCTGATCTCAACTTCGAGAATGGCGTCGGCTGCTCCCGGCGAATTGACGAGCGTGATCCTTGAATCGCGGAGGAACGCAGCTCGGATCTGGGCCGTGGTGATCGCCTGCGCCTGTGGCAGCAAAATCTTCAGAGTGGTCGGCGCGACGTAGAGGGTTGCGAAGGGGAGGGGTGTGCTGGTCCCCAATCGGTAATGAGAACATCCCGACCCTAGGCCAAGCAGTACGGCGCAGGCGACGATAGCGGGAAACAAACGCGACATGAAGTCAGCCCCGCGAGATCGGTCGTTTAGAAAAGCCAAAACCGTTTCTTCTTCCCGCCCTCGGGCCCCACGGGGTTCCCGGCAAGGCCAGCTTCGACGTCGACCAAGCGTAGCTTGGCGCGCTTGGCCACTTCGGAGTCAGGATACGCGGTAATCGCTTCGTTGTAGAACACTTTGGCCGCTTTAAAATTGCTGCGCTTGTAGAGGTAGAAGTCGCCGATCTTCATTTTGCTCTCGGCGAGCATTACCTTCATGCTGTCCAACCCCTTGGCCGCGGCGGCAATGTTTGGATCGCTGGGAAAGAGAATCATGAAGTCTTCGAAGTAGGTAACCGCTTCCTTGGTGGAGGCTTGGTCGTAGAACGGGCCTTCGACGAGGCTGGAGTGGGACTGCGCCAACTTTAGGTAAGCGTCGGGTGCGAGCAGGCTCTGCGGATAGCTGTTGATCATGCGATCTAAGGCATCGATCGCCTCCTCGGGCTGTCGGAGCTTCTGGTGTCCCCGCGCCACGTTCATCAGGGCCAAGGGCGCGTAATCGCTATACGGGGCGTTGAGCAAAATGTATTCGAAAAACTCGATACCCTTTTCGCGGTTCCGGAAGCCGGGCAGCCAGCCCCATGTCCGGTTGCGGGCGCCGTCGAGCATCGAGCTGGCGATGCGGTATTGTTCGCCGATAATCTCCGAGAAGCGTTTGCTGTTTGGGTAGCGGCCGACCACGCCTTGGTAATCTTCGAATGCTTTAAAATACTCCCTGCGGCCGAGGCGAAGTTTCGCGGAACGATAGAGGGCTTCCGGAGCGTAGATTGAATTGGGGTAGCGTTTTGCAACCTTACCGTAGGCGCTTAACGCCGAGCCGACGGAGCCCTTTTCTTCCGAAGCCCGGCCTTGGTTCATCAGGTCCAAAGCGTTGCGACCTTCAGTGCCGAGCAGGCCTGAAAAAGCGCCGCCGACGACGGTCCAGCCGGTGCCGGGGGTCCAGACCAACTCGGCTGCAAGCCGGGCAGGAATCGACAGAAAAAGTGCCGCGAGCGTAAGCGCGAGGACAGGCAGGCGGCGGGAGGAGAAGTTCAACATGACGACAGAAATTACCAGCGAATCAGCGCGCTTCCGTAGGTCAAGCCCGCCCCGAACGCGACGAGCAAAGTGAGGTCACCGGGGTTGATTCGGCCCGCCCGGCGAGCTTCATCGAGGGCGATCGGAATCGAGGCCGCCGACGTGTTGCCGTACCGGTCCAAGTTCACAAAAAAGCGCTCCATGGGGAGTTCGAGATATTGGGCGATGGACTCGATAATGCGGAGATTGGCCTGATGAGGGATCACTAGATTGATCTGATTCGCGGCGATACCGTGTTGTTCCAAGATATCCCGCGCGGCTTCTTCCATCCCGCGGACGGCATATTTGAAGACTTCTTTTCCCTTCATCTTCAAGAAGTGATCACGACTTGCGAGACTGGCCGTGGAGGCGGGGGTGTTGCTGCCGCCGGCCGGAATGCACAACAGATCGACGCAGTCGCCGTAAGAACCGAGTTTTGCACCGATGAGTCCCACGGCGGGCCGGGGGGAAGCTCCGATAACGGCGGCACCGGCTCCGTCTCCGAACAGCACGCAGGTCGTGCGATCGGTCCAGTCGACAATCGAAGAGAGTTTCTCGACGCCGATCACCAGAGCGTGCCGGTATCTGCCCGAGCCGATCATAGCGCAGGCGGTGTCGAGGGCGTAGATAAATCCCGAGCAGGCCGCGTTCAGGTCGAAGCAGGCGGTGGAGGTCGAGAGACCGAGTTTATGTTGAACACTGCACGCGGTTGCCGGCATGGGCATATCCGGGGTGATCGTGGCGATCACGAGCAGGTCGATATCAGCCGGTTGAAGTTTGGCATCGGCGAGCGCGAGTCGCGCCGCATGAACCGCCATGTCTGAAGTCATCTCCCCGGGAGCGGCAATATGGCGCTCACGGATACCGCTGCGGGAGACGATCCACTCGTCCGACGTGTCGATAGTCAAAGCAAGCTCGGTATTGGTCAGCACCCGAGCCGGGGCATAGGCGCCAGTGCCGAGGATAACGGTAGAAACGGGAAGAGACATGGCGCGGGACGGAGACCTCTTAACTCGCAGCCTCGGTAATGGGCGCGGAGAGGATCTCGTTGGCGCGGGCGATATCGGCTTCGATGCGGTGATTCATGTCGGCTTTGATAATCTCTCCGGCCGCCCGAATGGCGCTGCTGATGGCACGCCGGTTGGAGGAACCATGGGCCTTTAGGATGTTGCCTTTGAGCCCGAGAAGCGGGGCACCGCCATAGCGCTCGGGATTGATCCGCTCCTTCAGGGCGTTGAAGGCTCCGCGGGACAGAAACGCGCCGGCGGTGCGGAGGGGGTTGGCCTGAAGTTCAACGCGCAACGTCCCGGAAAAGAATTTGGCGAGAGATTCCCAACTCTTGAGCATGATGTTTCCGACAAAGCCGTCGCAGACCACCACATCGACGTGGTCTTCGAAAACATGGAAACCTTCGATCGGGCCGGCGTAGTTGATGAGGCCGCCCAAGCGCCGCAACTGTTCGTTGGTTTCGGTGATCAGGGCGTTTCCCTTACCCTCCTCGGTGCCGATCGTCATCAGGCCAACACGAGGAGAAGCGATGCCCAACATCACCCGGCAGTAGTGGGAACCGAGAATGGCATTGTGCACCAAATGTTCGGGCTTGGCCTCGGGATTGGCCCCCGCGTCGATCAAAATAAAATGGCCGCCTTCGCGCGGGACCACCGCGGCAAGCGCCGGCCGGTTTACTCCTTCCATCATGCGGAGGCGCAACGTGCCTCCAGCCATGAGCGCCCCGGTATTGCCGCAACTCACGAGCACCCCGGCGTCTCCGCTTTTGACGAGTTCGATCGCCCGAACCATCGAAGAATCTTTCTTCTTCTTGAGGGCCATGAGCGGCTTGTCGTCCATCGTGACGACCTCGGAGGCGTGGAAAATACTCAGACTCGGTCCGAGTTGCAGGCCATTCTGACGAACCAGTGGCTCAAGCACAGCTTGATCACCCACCAATGTGATGGGCCCGAGGTTCACATCCTGCCTCTGCGCTAGGCGGATGCCAGCGACGACTTCAGCCGGGCCGAGGTCTCCGCCCATGGCGTCTACCGCGATGCGACCGGGTACTCCGGAAGACATATCCACCGCGTGGGCGGGGCTGGGGCAAAACGTGAGGCTTAAGCCTCGACGTTGAGCACTTGGCGACCGCGATACATGCCGGTCGTTGGATTTACAACGTGGCGGCGGTAAAGCGAGCCGTCGACCGGATCCTTCGCGAATTCAGGAGCGATAAAAGCATTGGCGGCGCGGCGGTTGGCGCTGCGGCGTTTGGACTGTTTGCGTTTCGGATTGGCCATGGAGGGTGGTTGTTTGAGTGAGGATGTCCCTCGAAGACGAGGGCGCGGGAGTGGTTAAAGGGTCAGAAGTAAAGGGTGCGACTTTTGCGCGTCAAGCGCACTTATCAAAGCCGATCAAGAGCGAGTAATACGGCGAGGGCGAGGGCCAGCGCCAACCGATACCAAGCGAACGCCGCGAGACCGTGGCGGGTGAGCCAGCCCACTAAAAAGCGCACCGAAAGCGCGGCCGTTACGGCCGCCACGGCGGCGCCGAGCAGCACGTTGGACCAGCCAAATACCTGAATCATCGCCGCACCCCCCTTGTAGCTTTTATAGACGGTAGCGGCGGTCAGCGTTACGAAGCCCAAGAGAAAACTGAATTCGGCGGCGCGGCGCGCATCAAGGCCGGCGAAATAGCCGCCCACGATTGTGGTCATTGAGCGGCTCGTGCCGGGCCACAAGGCCAGGCATTGGAGCGCGCCGATGCCGGCGGCTTGTTTCGGCGTCAGCTCGGCGGGTAGCGCGGTGCGGTTGGCATGTTTTCGGCGCCACGATTCGGCGAAAAACATCAAGCCGGCGCCCGCAACCAACGCGATGATGACGGCAGGAATCGAGAAGAGATGGGCATCAATCCAGCCGTGGAGCAGGAATCCCAGTCCGGCGGCGGGAAGAAAGGCGATCAGCAGATTGATCAGCAGCCTGCGTCCGGCCGGATCGAGGCCGAGCAGTCCCCGGAGCATGGCGATGAGTTGCGTCCAATATAAGATACCGACGGCGGCGATGGCGCCGAATTGGATCACGACGACATAGGTATCGGCGGCTTGCTTGATCGTGAGCGGGACACCGTGGGGATACTGCGGGGAGGGGGCGCGGTAATAAAGCGGCCGGCCGTCGGCGCTGAGCAGTGGTTCTTCGGCTTCCAAGCCCAAAAAGTGATTGGCGATGATCAGGTGGCCGGTCGAGGAAACCGGGAGGAACTCGGTCACGCCTTCAACCACTCCGAGGACGAGGGCATCGGCGACGCTGAGCTCGGCGGCGGGCGCGGAGGCTGAGGGTGCAGGCTTGGGGCTCTCGGCCGCAGCGACCGGGAGCGAGAGAAGGGCGAGGGCGACGAGAAGCGGGCGCACCGGTCCTTGGTTTCAAGGTTGGCGGCATGGCGCAATTTTATTTGCGACCGGCAATGGCCTTCGCTCTCTCGATGTCGCATGATCGATCTTGCCACGCTTACCGCCTTGCTGATTGCCCGGCAGGATTTGTCGACTGAGGACGCCGGGGCCGCGGCGACGGCTTTGGCCTCGCCTGGAGTATCCGATGAAGTGAAGGCGGCGTTTCTCACGGCACTGTCGGCCAAAGGGGAATCGGTCGCCGAGTTGGCGGCATTTGCGCGGGCGTTTCGGGCGCGGGCGGTTGATCCGGAAGTCGGCGCGTGGTCGGCGCAGGCGATCGATATCGTGGGTACCGGCGGGGACCATTCCGGCGGATTCAATATTTCCAGTCTCGTGGTTCTCGTGCTGGCGTCGGCGGGTGTGCCCGTGATGAAGCACGGGAACCGCGGGATAACTTCCAGGTGCGGCAGTGCCGATCTGCTGGCCGGCCTCGGCGTGGATCTCGCGGCGCCTCCGGAGAAATTGCGACGTGCGCTGGCCGAGCTCGGTTTTGTTTTCTTTTTCGCGCCGAACTATCATCCCGCGTTCAAGAACATCGGGCCGGTGCGCAAGGCACTCGCGGCGCGCGGGCAACGCTCGGTCTTCAATATCCTTGGGCCGCTGATCAATCCCGGGCGGCCGGCGCATGTGTTGATGGGCGTGTTCGCCGAGGCGTGGGTGCCCAAGCTGGCCGGGGCGCTTGACGCACTTGAGTGTACGGCCGGGCTGGTGGCGCACGGGGTGATCGGGCCGACGGGCGGCATCGATGAACTCACGACGGCGACGACGAACCGGGTGCGCGGCGCGGGTCGGCTGCGGGCCATCGATACGAATTGGACCGCCAGTGATTTTGGGTTGGCACAGGCGCCGTTTGCCGAACTTCAGGGCGGCGATCTGGCAACGAATCTCGCGTTGACCGACGCCGTGCTGGCCGGACGTGGCCCGGTGGGCCTGGTCGAGACGATCGCGTTGAACGCGGCGGTCGGGCTGTGGCTCACGGGTAAAGTAGCGGAAGTAAAGGACGGCATCGATGCCGCCCGAGACTTGCTGCTCGGCGGCGCGGTAAAGGCCAAGATTGCGGCGACGCGGGAGTTCTACCGCGCATGAAACGCATCTATTTTGGCACCGACGGAATTCGTGGCGAGTTTGGCGGGCCGGTAATCAACCCGGAGTTCGCGGCGCGCTTGGGCGCGGCGGTGGGGCGCTGGCTGCGCGCGCAGGTCCAAGTAAGTGGGGGGGCGGTTTTGATCGGACGCGATACGCGCGCTTCGGGGGTGGTGTTGATGGAGGCGTTGGCGGCAGGTTTGGCCACGGCCGGATGGACTGCGGTCGATCTCGGGGTGTTGCCAACTCCGGCGGTGTCGCGGGCGGTCAAGGCGGACGGGGCCGCGCTCGGCGTCATGATTACGGCCTCGCACAATCCCGCCGAGGACAACGGCATCAAATTTTTTAACGGGACCGGCGTGAAATTGACCGACGTGCAGGAGTCCGAGATCGAGCAGCTACTTTCGACGGAGCCGGTCGCCGTCGTTGCGGGGCCGTTGCCCTTGGGTGAGGCCTTGAAGAGTTATGCGATGGCGGCGAACGCCCTGCTCCCGGCGGGCGCGCTCCGGGGCTGGAAGATCGTTTTGGACACGGCCAACGGCGCCACGTGCGGATCGAGCCCGTGGGTGTTGAAGGAGCTCGGAGCAGAGGTCGTCGGAATCGGCGCCCGACCGGATGGGACGAACATCAACGCGGGAGTCGGCAGCGAGCATCCGGAGGCGTTGGCGGCACGCGTGGTGGCGGAAGGCGCCCGGCTCGGGATCGCCCACGACGGGGATGGCGACCGTTGTGCGTTGTGCGACGAAAACGGCGGGGTGCTCGACGGTGATGAGATTCTCACGATCCTTGCGACCCACGCGCTCGCCCACGGGCGGTTGGTGAAAAAAATTCTGGTGGCGACCGTGCAGAGCAATCTGGGCGTAGATGCGGCGATCGCGGCGGCGGGCGGCACGGTGCGGCGGTCGGCGGTGGGCGACCGTTATGTGATCGAAGAGATGCTGGCGTGTGGTGCGACGCTCGGGGGCGAATCCTCGGGGCACGTCATTTGTCTGGAGAACGCGGCGACGGGCGACGGCTTGGTGGCAGCGTTAAAGGTGATTGAGGTTATGCTGGCGACCGGCAAGCCGCTGTCGGAGTTGCGCGGCGTGTTGCGAAAATTTCCGCAAATGACGGCGGCGTTGAAGGTGAAGACAAAGACTCCGCTGGAGAATCTGCCCGGCTTGCAGGCGGTGATGGCGGCGCTTGCGGACGAGTTGGGAGCCGAGGGCCGTTTGCTGGTGCGTTATTCCGGCACGGAGGCCAAGCTGCGGCTCTTGGTCGAAGGCCCGACAAATGATATCGTCCGGTCGGCGCTGGCGCGGCTGGAAACGGCGGTGCGGGCCGAGTTGACGGTGATTTAGCTCTAGCGTTGACGCGGTTCGGGGCGGGGGCTGAGTTCAAACGATGCCTGAAATCGCCGTTACCTCGCTCGATCCCCGTCACCAAAAACTGATCGATAACGCCCGCATTGCGTTGGAGCGCGGGCAGCTCGACTACACGCTCGACGCCTGCGCGCAGGTTTTGAAGACGGCCCCGGGCTGCTTGCCGGTCCGACGGCTGCAACGGGCGGCTCAGCTGCGCGATTTTAAGTCGAAAAACAAATTTATGGCCAAGGCGATGGGTGGTTTTTCGACCGCGCCCTTCATGTTTGGCGGCGGGAAGAAAGAGCCGGCCAAGGTGCTGGAAACGGCGGAGGGCATGTTGGCCAAGGACCCGACCAGCGTGCCGGCCTTGAAGCTGTTGGCCGAGGCGGCGGGTGGTCTCGGATTGTTGGAGACCGTGGCGTTCGCGCTTGATGCGGTCCGCGAGATCGAGCCCGACAACCGCGCGAACTTGCTCGCGCTTGGTGAGGCTTGGATCGCGGCAGGCAAGCCGGCGGAAGCGTTGAAGGCGGCGGATGCGATTTTGAAGACGAAGCCGGCGGACGCGGACGCGCAGAACTTGATGCGTAAGGCGTCGATCGCGCAGACTGTGACCAAGGGCAATTGGGACGCGCAGGGAAGTTTCCGCGACAAGTTGCGGGACGAGGCGCAGGCGGTATCGCTCGAACAGGCGGCCAAGGTCGTCACGGCGGGCGACATGGCGCAGCGGCTCGTGGACGAGGCCAAGGCCCGGGTGCAGGCGGAGCCGACGAATCTGAATCATTACCGCGCCGTCGCGCAGGCGTATCGCCAACTCGGGCGCAGCGACGAGGCGCTCGTCTGGGTGCGCAAGGCGCGCGAGTTGCCGGCGGGCGCAGTAGATCCGACGTTGGAGAAGGAAGAGTCGGAGTTGCAGACCGCGCTGCTTGAGGCGCGGGTGAAGGCTGAGTCGGGCGACGGTCTCGCGGCCGCCCAGGCGGAGCTGGCGGCGTGGCGGCTCACGGAAGCCAAGCGCACGGTCGAGCGTTACCCGAATGATTTCCCGGCGCGATTGGCGCTGGGCGAACTGCTTTTGGCGGGCGGACAACTGGACGCGGCGCTCGCGCAATTTCAGCAGGCGCAGAAAGGGCCGCAGGTGCGGGTCGCGGCGCTGGTGGGGCTCGGGCGGGGATTCCGCGCGAAGAAGATCTATGATCTCGCGGTCATGCAGTTCAAGTCGGCGAAGACCGACCTCACCGCGATGGACGACACGAAAAAAGAAGTCATTTACGAGCTCGGCAGTTGTTATGAAGCGATGGGCAAGCCCGAGGAGGCCATCGCCGAGTTTAAGGCGATCTACGGCGAAGACATCGGCTACCGGGATGTCGCCGACAAGATCACGGCGTTCTACTCAAAGTGAGGGGCGCCGGGGCGATCGCAGCTCTACGAGCCAGACGGCGACCCCCAGCACGACGCCGCCGATCGCAAGGCGGGTGAGGTCGGCGGTTTCGCCAAAAACGAGCAGCGAGACGGCGACCGCGAGAGGGATTTTCGCGTTGTTCATGACCGCAAGCGTGCCGACGGGGACGCGGGTCGCGCTGATATTCCAAAGGAAGAAACCGAGCCCGGAAGCGATAAGCCCGAGATAGAATAGAATCGCAAGATTGGGCGGGGTGAGGGGCAAGGCGGCGAAGTCCGTGCGGGCGAGGGAGACGGGCAGGGTCAGGGCAAATGCGCCCAGATAGACCAGCGCGAAAACATCGCGGTCGCGCAGCTCGGGCCGGGTCGCGCGGAGCCGGCGGTAAAGCACTTGTCCGAGGGCAAAGGCGAGGTTGGAAAGTTGGATCAGGACCACACCGGTAAACGTGCCGGCGGTGGGCGCAGACTTGACGACGATCGCCGCGCCGCCGAGGACGGCGAGCACGGCGGCTCCGAGGGCTGGACCACGCAGCGTGCGGTCAAAAGCGTCGGCGAGCAGCGTGACGAAGATCGGGGTAGTGAGCGTGAAAACGGCGACTTCGTGGCTTTTTAAAAACCGGAAGCTCTCGTTGTAGGCGAGATACATGAGCCCGAATTGGAGTGCGCCGATGCCGACGAGGGCGAGAGCGGTGCGAGGGGCGATGCCGCGAAGGCGGAGAAATGGCAGGAAGACAAGCAGGGCGAGTCCGAGGCGGGCGGCGGAGATAAAAGCACCGTCGAAACCCGCCGTCAGGTGCTTGATGAGCCCAAAGGAGAAGGCCCAAAGCAGGGAGACGAGAAGGAGCAGGGGCATGGCGGGAGTCGGCGGCTCGGCGGCGTTGTCCGATAATCGGGCGCCAAAAGAAAACTCACACCCTGAAAATCGCCCCGAGTTTTTTCCCGAGCAGCAGGCTCATGCCGACGATGGTCACGCCGAGAAAAACCATCGCCCAGACGCCGAGGGCGCTGGCGATGAACTTGCCGTCCCCGAGGAGTTGGAAGAGCTCCATGATCGCTTTGGTGATCGGATAAAACGCCTGTTTTTGCGCGAGGATGAGCGAGTCGCTGACTTCGAGCATCGCGAAGGCGAAAGCGAGCAGGCCCCCAGCGATGAGGTTGGCGGCGATGAGCGGCAGCGTGATCTTGATGACGGATTTGAGGGGCGGGCAGCCGAGGTTTTGCGCGGCTTCTTCGAGGGTTTCGCTCGTCTGCTGGAAGCCGGCGGCGGCGGACCGGACGACATAGGGCAGGCGGCGGACCGAGTAGGCGATGATCAACAAAATCGTGGGATCAACGACGGGGTTTAGGAACGAGAAAAACTTTCCCTCCTGCGACATCGCAAGGTAGCCGAAGGCGAGGACGAGGCCGGGCACGGCGAGGGGCAGCATCGCGAGGAAATCGAGGATCTGCCGGCCGGCGATTTTCGAGCGCACCACGACGTAGGCGATGGCGATGCCCAGAATGACGTCGATCAACGTGGAGATGCTGGCGAACTTCAGGCTGTTCGCGATGGCAGGGACGGTGAGGTCGTGGCCGAGGGCGATGGCGAAGTTCTCGAGGGTGTAATACTGCGGCAAGACGGTGCCATACCAGTCTTTGGAGAACGCGACGAGGGCGACGCCGAAGTGGGGGAGGACCGCGATGAACGTGACGCCGCCAAACAGCGCGGTGCAGAGCAAGGCTTGGGGCAAAGGTAGGCGCCGGGGCCCGCCGGCGCTCGTGGCTTTGGCCATCATCGCGTGGCCTGCCCGGCCGAAAAGGCCCTTGCCGATCGCGTAAAGGGTGATCGAGGCGAAGAGCATCACGGCGACGAGGGCGAAGGGCGCGGGGTTGGCGCCGATGTCCTTGAGACCATAGAAAATTTGGACGCTGGTGACCTGCGCGTAGTCGAACACCAGGGGCGTGCCGAGCTCGGTGAACGCCCAGATGAAGACGATGGTGCCACCGGCGAAGAGGCCGGGCTTAATCAGCGGGAGGGTAATTTTCCAGAAACGACGGAAGCCGGTGCAGCCAAGATTCTCGGCGGCTTCCTCCATCGCGGGGTCGATGTTGGCGAGGGCGGCGACGGCATTGAGGTAGATGATCGGGTAGAGCGTGAGCGCCTCGACGATGGCAATGCCCCAGAACTGGTTCGCGGCGAACCAATCGAAGGTCCACCCGGGCGGGCGGAGGTTCAGCTCGATGAGCAGCGCATTGAGCGCGCCGTATTGGCCGAAAATCTGTTTGATCCCGATCGCGCCGACGAAGGGCGGCAAAATCATCGGGATCAGCACGAGCGAGCCGAGAATAGTTTTCCCGGGGAAGAGAAAACGGTCGCTGATAAAGGCGAGCGGCAGGGCGATCGCCATCGCGAAGGTGGTCGCCGCGCACGCGAGAAAGAAGGAGTTGCGCAGACCGCCGAGGTAGGTGGGGTCGGACAGAATGGTCGCGAGGTAGGCGAAGGTGAGTCGACCGTCGGCATCGATGAATCCGCCGCGAAGAATCTGGTAAATCGGCCAGATGAAAAACGCCGCGAAGAACACGGCGGTGAACCCAAAAACGACTCGGGCAAAAGTCTGCGACATCGGCGGGCAGACTGCGAGGACCGCGCAAAGGGCGGCAAGGCGGAAGTGCCTTCTGCGGAGCGGAGACGCTGCGTTTCAGCGCCTCCCGGCGCAAATTGCGGAAGGGCCGCCGATCGCGTCTTACGTGATCAACGGGACTTCGTCGTGGGGCTCGGGTGCGGAGGCCGGGGCGGGGCGCCGGCGGAGGAGGCCGCGACGCGGGGCGAACAGGAGGGCCGTCAAAAAGACCAGGGTTTGCGCGAGCACGATACAGGCGGCCGGGGCGCCGTCGATGAAGTAGCTCACGTAGATGCCAGCCAGCGCGGAGCCGACGGCCACAACGACGGCGATGATGATCATGCGGTCGAAGCGTTGCGTGAGCAGTTGGGCGGTTGCTCCGGGCGTGATGAGGACGGCGATCACCAGAATCAGACCCACGGCTTTCATGGCGGCGACGATGGCTAGCGAAAGGAGGATAAGCAGCAGGTAGGTGAGGCCGCGCACGGATTTGCCGAGCGCGCGGGCGTGCGAGGGGTCGAAACAGACCAAGAGTAGATCGCGGCGGAGGGTGAGCATTACGGCGAGCACAACGGCGGAAAGCAGGCCGGTTTCCCACAGCTGCGCGGCGGAGATCCCGAGGATGTTGCCGAAGAGGATATGATCGAGGTGAAGGTCGGAGGGCGTCTTCGAAAATAGGACGAGGCCAAACGCGAACAGCCCGGTGAATACGACGCCCATGACCGTATCTTCCTTGATGCGGCTGTTGGCCTTTATCCATCCGGTCGCGACTGCGCAGAAAAGCCCGCTGGCGAACGCGCCGATGGCCAGCGGGATGCCGGCGATGTAAGCGAGCACCACGCCGGGCAGGACTGCGTGGGAAATCGCGTCGCCCATCAGCGACCAGCCTCGTAAAACCAGAAAGCACGAGAGCACCGCACCGACAGCGCCGATGATCGCGCCGATGGCCAAGGCTTGCTGCATGAAGCCGAAACGCAGGGGCTCGACAAGGTGCTCGATCATGGGGCGGCGGCCTCTTGGGCGCGGGCGCGGCGCAACGTCCGGCGTGAGGCGAAAACGCCGTGTTTGGGCGCAAACAGCAGCGCGGCGACGAATATCAAGGTTTGCAGCGACACGATGCAGCCGCCGGTGGCGCCGTCTAAAAAGTAGCTGAGGTAGGCGCCGAAAAACGACGTCACCGCACCGAGCGCGGCACCGATTCGCAGCATGACGCTGAAGCGATCGGTGAGCAGATAGGCGGTCGCGCCCGGGGTGACGAGCATGGCGACGACGAGCATGGCCCCGACGGCTTGGAGCGCGGCGACGGCGGTGGCGGAAAGCAAGAGCAGCAGCGTGACGTGGAGGGCCCCGACGCGGAGGCCCAGGGCGCGCGCTTGGTTGGGATCGAAGCAGAAGAGCATCAAGTCGCGCCACTTCAGCGCGAGGACGAGCAGGCAGACCGCCGATACGATGACGACTTGGACGACATCGCCGGTGGCGATACCGAGAATGTTGCCGAAGATGATACCCTTCAGATCAACCCGGCTGGGGAACAGCGAGATGAGCAGCAGGCCGAGGGCGAAAAACGCCGTGAACACGATCCCGATCACGGCGTCTTCCCGGACGGGCGTTTTCATTTTGACGAAGGCCATGGCACCCGCGGCGAGCAGACCGCTGGTAAAGGCCCCCACGGCGAACGGAAGCCCGAGCAGGTAGGCGATGGCGACGCCGGGCACGACGGCGTGGGAGAGCGCGTCGCCCATGAGCGACCAACCCTTGAGCGTCACGAAACCGGAAAGCAGCCCGCAGACGCCGCCGATGAGCGCACTCGTCCACAGGGCGGTGACCATGTAGTCGTAGTGGAACGGGGCGAGCAGGGAGGTGAACACGGGCGGGGTGGTGGGCGGCGAGGCGGCGAGCTGGCTCGCGCCCCACGTCGGATCGGGACGTTAACTTTTCCCTTTCTGTTCTTCTTCGCGGTCGGACATGAGTTGCTCGCGGCCGGTGCGGTCGAGGTATTCGAGGTGCCCACGCTTGCCGAGCACGAGAGGCCGCTCGTCGTCGGTGAGGACGGTGACGGAGCGGCCGTCGTGGTCGTTGACGGTGGACTGGGCGAGATCGAAGAGACGGAGGGCGCCGCCGAACGCGCGCGTGAGATTTTCGGCGGTGAAAACCTCGGAGGTCGGGCCGTAGGCGAGCACGGTGCGGTTGATGAGCACGACTTGATCGCAGAATTCGGGGACGGAGCCGAGGTTGTGGGTGGAAACGAGAATGAGCCGGCCCTCGTCGCGGAGTTCGCGAAGCAAACTCACGATTGCCTCCTCGGTGCCGACATCGACGCCGGTAAAGGGCTCGTCGAGGAGGATGACGCGGCCGGCTTGAGCGAGGGCGCGGGCCACGAAGACGCGTTTCTTTTGCCCGCCGGACAGCTCGCCGATCTGGCGGTCGCGGTAATCCCACATGCCGACGCGGCGCAGGCTGTTCTCGACGGCGCTCCGGTCGGCCGCGGACGCGATCCGCAGGAAATTCATGTAGCCGTAGCGGCCCATCATGACGACGTCGTGCACGCTGACGGGAAACGTCCAGTCGACTTCTTCAGCCTGCGGCACGTAGGCGACCCAACTCTGCTTCTGCGCTTCGCGGACCGGACGGCCGTCGATTTCGACGCGGCCGGTGGTCGGGGTGACGAAGCCCATGAGGGCCTTGAACAACGTGGATTTACCCGAGCCGTTGACGCCGACGAGCGCGCAGATGGTGCCGCCGGCGAGCCGGAAACTAGCGTCCCGGAGGGCGGTCAGCCCGTTGGGATAGGTGACGGCGACATTGATCGCGGAGAGGCTGAGTGGTGCGAGCGTGGTGGTGGCCATAACGGCGAATCAGTAACGGACGGAGAGGCCGAGAAAGGGCTGGAGATCGGGCGCGGCACGGGTGAGGCCGAAATTGCAGCCGGCGTCGAGCTGGGTGTTGGCCGAAAGGGCATACGTCAGGCCGACGTCGAATTGTCCGACCCATGGTGCGCCGCGTTCGTTGCTCACGCTGGAGAAAAACTCGACGTAGCCGCCGAGCCTCGCGGTGAGATCGCGGCTGAAGGTGATCGAGTTGATCCATGCCGCGCGGCGGGTGCGGTCGGTGCCGTCGGCCATCCAGTCGATCTCCGTCATAAGGCCGAGGCCCCAGCCGCCGGGCAGGCTGACGGCGAGCGGCACGATGATGCCTCCCTCGACGAGGGCGTTGCCGGCGTCGCTGAGTCGGAGCGGGAGTTTCACGAACGGCATGAGGGCGAAGGCGGTGTCGCCGCCGTCGTTGCCCCAGATGTTCTGCTTGAACCGGATTGTGAGATCGCCCCAGCCGCGGGTGCGCGTGGTGCTGCCACCGGTGCGGATGCGTTCGCGCGAGTAGCCGTCGAAGATGAACTGGAGGTCGGCGCGGTTGGTGAGACCCAGTTTAAAATTGATCGGGGCGACGTTGAGGGCGGTGGTGCGGGTGCCGGATTCGCGATCGGCGGTGTAGTTGAAGAACTCCAGCTCAACCTGCCAGTGGCCGGCATCGACGGTGTAAGGACTCTCGGTTTGGTCGGGGCGATCGGTGCTGAGGTCGCGGAGCAGGGCGGCCGGGGTGGGATTGAAGAGGGTGTAGATCGATTTGTCGGCGGGGGCGGCGACGGTAGGCTGAGTGGCGGCGAGCGGCATAATGAGCGCGGCGAGGAGGGCGGGGCGTTTCATGGTGATGAGGCGCCAAGAAAAGCTTTCACGATCGTGTCGGCATTGTAGCGGAGCAGGTCGAGGTAGGTCGGAGCCGGGCCGGAGGCGTCGGTGAGGGAATCGACGAAGAGGACACCGCCGTAGCGGGCCCCGGTTTCTTTCGCAACTTGGCGGGCGGGTTTGTCGCTGATCGTGCTTTCGCTGAAGACGACGGGGATTTTGTGTTCGCGGACGAGGTCGATCACGCGGCGGACCTGTTGGGGCGTGCCTTGCGCATCGGCGTTGATGGGCCAAAGGTAGAGCTGGCGCAGGCCGTAATCGCGGCAGAGGTAGGAGAACGCGCCCTCGCTGGTGACGAGCCAACGCTGGGCGGCGGGGATGCGCTCGATCTGCGCGCGGACGGGAGCGTCGAGGGCGCGGATCTTGGCCGAGTAAGCGGCGGCATTGGCGGCATAGGCGGAGGCGTTGGCGGGATCAACGCGGGCGAGGGCGGCCCGGATGTTTTCGACGTAGACGAGGGCGTTGGCGGGCGACATCCAAGCGTGCGGATTGGCGCGTCCGGTATACGGTCCCTCGGTGATGCCCATAGGCTCGATGCCCTGGGTCAAAACGACCTGCGGGACGCCGCGGACGTTTTCGAAAAACTTCTCGAACCAACGCTCGAGGTTCAGGCCGTTCCACAAAACAAGGGACGCGCGCTGAGTCTTGACGATATCCCTCGGGGTGGGCTCGTAGCCGTGGATTTCGGAGCCCGGTTTGGTGAGGGAATCGACGTCGGCGTGCTCGCCGGCAACGTTGCGGGCCATGTCGGCCAAGATGGTGAATGTGGTGAGTACGCGGGGCCAGGCGGAGTCGGCGGCGGGGGCCGGGAGGCAGAGACCGGTAAGCGCCATGAAAAGCAGCGCGATGCCGCAGCCTCTTGATTTGGTGAGGATATCAATCTTAGGCATGACTATACCTTGGGCGGGCGCGGAACTTAGGCGCAACTAAAAACGATTGCGGAGTTGAATTGGGACCGAAGTCCGGCACGGTGGTCGGCCGTGTCGACTTCCAACCCCCGCACTGGTCCCCGCAAAAAAACGGCTGTATCCGCATCGCGCGGGGCGCGGTCCCGGAAGCCGGCGGGTTTGAAACCGTCGGCCGCCCGCGAGGATTATCTGGAATGTATTTCGCAGCTGATCGGCAGCAAAGGCTATGCCCGGGCCGTGGACATCGCGGCGACGCTGGAAATCGCGCAAGCCAGCGTGACGAACATGACCCAGCGGCTGGCGATCGAAGGGTTGCTCAAATACGAGAAGTATCGGGGCGTCACCCTCACGGCGGAGGGCGAAAAGCTGGCGGCGGACATCATTTTGCGGCATCTTATTTTGACCCGTTTGCTGCGGCATTTTGGTATGGATGAACACACGATCTACCGCGACGTGGAGGGGATGGAGCATCATGTGAGCCGGCAGGCGTTGAGAGGATTCAAGGCTCTGACAGAAGCTTTGGATGCGAGTCCCGAGCTGGTGAAACGGGTGCGCGTGGCGATGGGGTGAGATGGAGGGAGAATTTTGGAGTTTTGCGCGTGGCTCCCTTGCCAACCGTGCAGGGGGCACTACCTGTAGCGCATGTCAGTGAGTCGGAAACCACGCTTGCTTTACGCCCTGCGCCGCGGCGCCCGGCGGTGGTTCGGCGTCGCCTCGCTGGGGGTGGGGCTGCTGTCGGGAACGGCGGGCGCGGCCGACGCACCGGCGGGGCAAACCGAGTTTTTCGCGGGAGAGTATGCGGAGGCGTTAAAAAAGGCGGCGGCGGCGGTCGAGGACATGCCGGGTGGCGAAGACGGACAACTGCTGCGGATCGATATTTTGCTCGCGCAAGGCCGCGCGGAAGCGGCTGACGAGGCGTTGACGGAGGCGTTGCGTGTTCTGCCCCAAAGCCTGCGTCTGGTGTGGTTGGGGCGCGACGTGGCGTTTGCCAATGGCCGGCCCGAGGTGGCGGCGCTCCGGCTCGATCAAGTGCGGCAGCTCTACGGGAGCCGACCGAGCGCCTACCGCAACCCGGCGGACTTGGTGGTGTTTGGCCGCGCGGCGTTGCTGCTCGGAGCGGATCCCAAGGATGTGCTGACGAAAGTGTATGCTCCGGCGCAGAAGGCCGCTCCGAATCGGCGCGACGTTTACCTCGCGCGCGGCGAACTCGCTTTGTCGAAAGGTGATTATGCGCTGGCGGCGACTGCGTTTCAGGAAGGCGTAAAGCTGGTGCCGAACGATCCCGATTTGCTGAGCGGTCTTGCGCGGGCCCATGAAGAAGGCGATCGCAAGGAAATGCTCGCCGCGCTTTTGGCGGCGTTGAAGCTAAACCCGCGGCATGTGCCGAGTCTTTTGCTCCAAGCGGATCACGCGATCGACGGCGAACGGTATGCCGACGCCGAGGAAGATCTCGCGACCGTGTTGAGCGTGAATCCCGATCAGCCCGATGCCTGGGCCTTGCGGGCGGTGTTGGCACACCTGCGCAACGATCCGGCGGGCGAGGCCTCGGCCCGGGCGGCGGCGCTGCGCGTGTGGGCGACCAATCCGCGCGTGGATTGGCGCATCGGAGAGAAACTCTCGAAGAAGTATCGCTTCGCCGAAGGCGCGGAGCGGCAGCGGCAGGCCCTGCAATTCGATAAAACCTATCTGGCGGCGAAGGCGCAGCTCGCGTCCGATTTGCTGCGGTTGGGCGAGGATGCCGAAGGGTGGCGGCTCGCCCAAGAGGTGCACAAGGAGGACGGCTACGATGTGGAAGCGTTCAACCTCGTGACGCTGCAGGACACGATGGCGAAGTTTACGACGCTGCGGAACGAGGACTTCGTCGTTCGTATGACGGCGCACGAGGCGGCGGTTTACGGGCCGCTGGTGATGGATCTGCTGGGCCGGGCGAAGGCGGCGCTCGTCGAAAAATACGGAGCCGAACTCATCGCACCGACCACGATCGACATCTTTGCGGACCCGAAAGATTTCGCCGTGCGGACGTTTGGGATGCCGGATATCCCGGGGTTTCTCGGCGTGTGCTTCGGCCGCGTGGTGACGGCGAACAGCCCGGCGTCGACGGCGAAATCAAACACGAATTGGCAGTCGGTGATGTGGCACGAGTTCTGTCACGTGGTCACGCTCCAGCTCACCAAAAACAAGATGCCGCGGTGGTTGAGCGAAGGGATTTCGGTTTACGAAGAGCGACAGGCAAATCCGGCGTGGGGCCAGCATATGACGCCGGTTTACCGGGAGCTCATCTTGAAAGAAGGCCGCGAAGGATTGACGCCGGTGCGCAGCATGAGCGCGGCGTTTTTGGCGCCGCCGACACCGGAGCGGCTGCAGTTTGCCTATTACCAAGCGTCGCTGGTGGTGGAGTTCCTGATCGCAAAGCACGGACTCGACAAATTGCGCGCCGTGCTGCGGGCCTTGCGGGATGGGGACGATATCAACCGGGCGCTGGCGCGGCACATCGCGCCGCTGGACGAAATCGAGCCGGCGTTTGTCGCTTACGCCCGCGATCTCGCGAGAGCGATGGGCCCGGATTTGAACTGGGATAAGCCCGAGAAGGAACTGTTCCGCCCGGGTGCCGCCGTGCAGTTGCAAGGGTGGAGCGCGCTGAGGCCGAAGAATTACTGGTTGGAGCAGCGGCGCATCCGGACGTTGCTCGACGACAAGCAATGGGCGGAAGCGAAGACCGCGCTCACGGCATTGTTGAGCGATTATCCCGATCAACGGGGCGATGACAGCGCGTTGCGGTTGCTCGCGCAGGTGCAGCGGGAGCTCAAGGAAACGGCGGCGGAGCGGGAGACCTTGCGGAAATGGGCCGCGATCGACGGCGAGGCGACGGACGCCTACTTGCGGCTGGCTGAACTGGCGGCGGCGGATGGCGAGTGGCCCGAGGTAAAGCTGAACGCACGCCGCTTTTTGGAAATCAATCCGCTCGTGCCCGCGCCTTGGCGCTTGCTGGCCAAGGCGAGCGCGGCGGGCCCTGACACGGCGACGGCAATCATGGCGAACCGGACGCTGCTGCGGTTTGATCCGGCCAACCCGTCGGACGTGCATTTTGAGCTGGCGCGGCTGTTGCAGAAAACGGGCGACCCGGCGGCACGGCGCGAAGTCCTGTTGGCTCTCGAAGACGCGCCGAGGCACCGGGCGGCACTGTCGTTGTTATTGGAGATCGACGCGGCCAGAGCGGCCGGGTCGCCCTCAACCCAACCATGAGGAAAGCTCCGCTGATCGTCGTCTGCTTCGCCTTGGGCTCCGGCCTTTTGCTGGCGCAGCGATGGTATGGCGAAGGCAGCGGCATCGATGAGAACACGCGCACGGCGCGAGAAGTGGCTTCCCATAGCACGGGCACGCCGGAGTGGAGCAACCGGCCCGGCTTCGAAAAGGACGTGTTTACGTTTGCGCGGATCCGCTACTCCTCGGGCGGCGGTCGCTCGTCGTTTGCCGGCGGTTTCGGTCAACGCGTCGGTGGCTTCGGCCGGCGCGGCCGGGCAAATTCCTGGGCCATCGACACGCCCGACAGCGATCTCAATCTCTCCTATCGCCTCCAGCAGATGACCTCGATGAAGGTCGATCCCGATGGCCGCTATCTGCGCCTGACTGACCCGGAGCTCGCCGAGTATCCGTTCATTTACATCGTCGAGCCCGGTGGCCTCAACCTGAGCGACGACGAGGTGTCGGCGTTGAGGCGTTACTTGCTGAACGGCGGGTTCCTGATGCTCGACGATTTCTGGGGTGCGGCGCAGTGGGATAACATGGCCGGCGAGCTCAAAAAGGTGCTGCCGGAGCGCACCTTTTCCGAACTGCCGATGGACCATCCGGTGTACACGGCGGTGTTTCAGATCAAAGCGAAGGGCCAAGTGCCGAGCGTGTATCTGGGCATGCAGAGCGAATACGACCCCGCACGCCGCACGTGGGAGGACCACGGGCCCGACAGCGAGCAGGTGCACCATCGCGGGCTGTTCGACGACAAAGGCCGCCTCATGGTTTTGGCGTTGCACAATACCGACAACGGCGACGGTTGGGAGCGTGAAGGCGAGAGCGATTACTACTTCAAGAATTTCTCGGAGAAAATCGCCTATCCGCTCGGGATAAACGTGATGTTTTACGTGATGACGCACTAGCATGATGACCCTGCGCAAAGCTTTGAAAATTACGTCGGTCCTGCTGCTTGCGGCCGGCGGGGTGGCGGCTTTCGCCCAGTTTGGCCCCAACGATCCCAATCGCTTTCGTTTTGGGTCCGGCGGCAGCGGCGGTTACGGAGGGCGGGGGAACTATTACTCGCCGATCATTCGGACCGAGGGCGGAGTACTGGTAAACGAAGACTCGGTCCGTACCGCTCGCGAGACAGCCCCCAACAGTACGGACACGCCGACCTGGATAAACCGGCCTGGTTTTGAGCATGATGTTTTTACGTTTGCCCGTGTGATCTTCAAATCGATGGACGACTCGGGCTACCTGGGGACTTACAATTGGGGAGCCGGGCCACACCTGAATTGGTGGGTGGATTTCCCGGACGCCGATTTGAATTTTTCCCTCCGGCTCCAGCAGATGACGTCGATCCGGACCGATCCCGACGGCCGGGTCTTAAAGCTCACTGATCCGAATCTGAGTCACTACCCGTTCCTTTACATGACGCATCCGGGCTACATCAAACTGTCCGACGCCGAGGTGACGGCTCTGTCCCGATACTTGCGCAATGGCGGCGTGTTGTTGATCAACGATTTTTGGAGCGCGCTCGAGTGGAATAACTTTGAGACCCAGATGCAGCGGGTTTTGCCCGGACGGACATGGACGGAGCTTGATACCGATCACCCGATCTTCAACTGCGTCTATAAAATCGGAGGACCGATGCAACGGCTACAGGTGCCAACAATGCAGTTCTGGGATCGAAGTTTTGATCCGAATAATCCCAACTCGCGCCTTCAGCAGGTGGATCGTGGTCAAGGTTCCGAAAAGAAGCACATTCGCGCGTGGCACGATGACCGGCAACGCATCTCGATCCTCGCGATCCACAACAGCGACGTCGCCGACGGTTGGGAGCGCGAGGGCGAGTATGAGGATTATTTCAAAACGTTTTCCGAGAAAATAGCCTATCCGTTAGGCGTGAATATCGTCTTCTACCTGATGACCCACTAATGAGCATTGCCCCTCCTCCCGTTCTCGTACCCGACGCCTTCCAAGCCGAGCGCGCCGCCGTCGAACAACTCATCGCCGGCCGCGCGCGCATCGACGCGGAGCTGGCCAAAGCGATCGTCGGCCAACGCGCCGTGATCGAGCAGATCCTGCTCGCACTGCTGGCGGGCGGGCACGTCCTGATCACCGGTGCTCCCGGTCTGGCGAAGACGCTGCTCGTGAAGTCGATCGCGCAGATCTTCCACCTCAAGTTCCAGCGCATCCAGTTTACGCCCGACCTGATGCCGGCGGATATCACGGGCACCGAGATTTTGCAGGACGGGGAAGGCGGACGAAAACTCGCCTTCGTGCCCGGACCGATTTTTGCGAATCTGGTGCTGGCCGATGAGATCAACCGCACGCCGCCCAAGACGCAGGCCGCGCTGCTCGAAGCGATGCAGGAGCACCAAGTCACGGCCGCGGGTGTGCGTCACGCGTTGCCGGAGCCGTTCTTTGTGCTCGCGACGCAGAATCCGATCGAGATGGAAGGCACCTATCCGCTGCCCGAGGCGCAGCTCGACCGCTTTATGTTCAACGTCGTTATGGATTATCTGCCCGAAGATGACGAAGTGCGCGTCATCTCGCAGACCACCGGCGGCAAGCCGGCGGCGATCGAACCGCTGTTTACGGGCGAGGATGTACTGCGGTTTCACCAGCTGGTGCGGGCCGTGCCGGTCGCCGACGACATGGTGCGCTATGCGGTGCGGATCGCCGCGGCGTCACGACCGCGGCAAACGGGCACGCCGGATTTCATCAACGACTGGGTGAGCTGGGGCGCGGGCACGCGCGCGGCGCAGTTTCTGGTGCTCGGCGCCAAGGCCCGGACGTTGCTGCAAGGCCGGGCGCATGTGACGGTCGAGGACATCCAAGCGCTCGTGGCTCCGGTGCTGCGTCACCGCGTGCTGCTCAACTACCGCGCCGAGGCCGACGGCATGCGCGTGGAAGAAGTGATCCGCCGCTTGGTCGCGGCCGTGCCGGTGCCGGTGAAGACGGCGTAAGGCTCCGCGCTCACGATGGCCGTTGCAAATCCGCCTCCCGAGCTCGCCGCCGGCACGCTCATCGAGCCGAAGGCGCTCATGGGCATCCGTAGCCTCGAGCTGCGGGCGCGGGCGGTCGTCGAGGGATTTTTGCACGGATTGCATCGCAGTCCGTTTCACGGTTTCTCGGTGGAGTTTACCGAGTATCGGGCCTACACGCCGGGCGACGATCTGCGCTACCTGGATTGGCGCGTGTTTGCCCGGAGCGACCGTTACAACATCAAGAAGTTTGAGGACGAAACGAATCTGCGGTGCCAGCTCGTCGCGGACCAAAGCCAGTCGATGACCTTTGGCTCGGGCGGGTACACCAAAGCCCATTACGCGGCCACCCTCGCGGCGACGCTCGCTTATTTTCTCCACCTGCAAGGCGACGCGGTGGGGTTGCTGACCTTCGATGAGACCGTGCGAGATTTTCTTCCGCCGCGGCAACGGGCCGATCACTTGCGGTTGCTCATGCTCGCGCTGGAAAAACCGGCCGGCGGCCGGGCGACCGATCTCGCGGCGCCGTTGGAGCGGGTGGCGCAGCTGACGCGGAAGCGCGGGTTGGTGGTGCTCATTTCCGACTTTCTCGCGCCGTTGGAACAACTCGAGCGCAGTCTGCTCCTGCTGGCGGCGAGCGGGCAGGAAACTGCGGTGTTTCAGGTGCTCGATCCAGCAGAGCTCACCCTCGCATTCGAGCGGCCGACGCTGTTTCAGGACATGGAAACCGGGCGCGAAGTTTACGTCGATCCGGCGGCGGCCCGCGCGGGCTATGTCGAAAAAATGACCGCGCACCTCGCCGCCGTATCCGGGATCTGCGAAAAACTCGGCGTGGCGTATCAACGGGTGACGACGGATCAGCCGCTGGAGCTGGCGCTGTTTGAGTTTCTCGAGCAACGCCGACGGCGGAAAACGCGGGGCCGCGTATGAGTTTTCTGACGCCGCTCTTTTTGCTCGGGGGCCTCGCGCTGGCGCTGCCCGTGATCTTCCACTTGATCCGGCGGACGACGCGGGAACGCACGGTGTTCAGCTCGCTGATGTTTTTGCTGCCCACGCCGCCCCGGCTGACGAAGCGCAGCCGGCTGGAGCATTGGCTGCTGTTGCTCCTGCGCTGTCTGGCGTTGGCGCTGTTGGCGTTGGGTTTCGCGCGGCCGTTCTTTAAGGAAACGACCGCCAACGATGCGGTGGGCCCGGGTGCGGTGCGACGGATCGTGCTCGTGGACACCAGCGCGAGTATGCGCCGCGCGGGGCTTTGGGATGAGGCGCGGGCGCGCGTGGACCTGGAACTGCGGGCGACTGGTCCGGGCGATCAGTTGGCGGTGTTCGCGTTTGCCCGGGACAGCCGGCCGTTGCTGAGTTTTGGCGATTGGACCGCGACGCCGCCAGACGCGCGGGCGGCACTGGTCAACGCGAAGCTGGCGGAGGTCTCGCCGGGCTGGGGGGCGACGAACTTGGGCGCGGCTCTGATCGGCGCGGCGGAAGCGCTGATCGATACCGAAGGCCAGACGTTGACCGGACCGAGGGAAATCGTGCTCGTAAGCGACTTGGCGGCGGGAAGTCACACGGAAGCGTTGCAAGGCTACGAATGGCCAAAGGGTGTGACGTTGCGGGTCGAGACCGTGGCGGCGAAGGCGGGGACGAATGCGAGCGTGCAACTGCTCGCCGACCCGACGGACGGCGACCGCCAAACCGCTGCGACGGTGCGGGTGCGGGTGAGGAATGCGGCGGACGCGCAGCGCGAGCAGTTCTCCGTGGGCTGGGTGCCGGCGGCAGGCGGGGCTTTTGTGGGCGCACCGGTCGAGACTTATGTGCCGCCGGGGCAGAGTCGGATTGTAACGCTGCCGGTGCCCGCGGGAGCCGCGCAGGCGATCGCGCTACGGGGTGACGACGAAGATTTTGACAACACCGTGTTCGTGATCCCGCCGGTCGCGCAGAAGATTTCGGTGGCGTATGTCGGCGGTGAGTCGGCCGACGATGCGCGGCAGCCGCTGTATTTCTTGCGGCGGGCGTTGCCGACGACGCCGCGGCTGGCGCTCGCGGTGACGCCGGTGCCGGCGGGGGCGGGCGTCCCGGCGGATGCGGCGGTGGTGGTGGTGACCGATGCGCTTTCGGCGGGTCAGGCGACCGCGCTGCGCGAACAGGTTTTGGCGGGCAAAACCGTGCTGGCCGCACCGAAGAATGTGGCCGCGGCGGTCGCGCTTGCGCCGCTGCTCGGGCTGGCGACGTGGCCGGTGGAGGAAGGTCGGCCGAAGGGTTATGCGATGTTGGCGGAGATCGATTTCAAGCATCCGCTCTTCGTGGCGTTTGCCGATCCGCGTTTCAGTGATTTCACCAAAATCCACGTGTGGAAGTATCGGCGTCTCGATTTCTCGGCGCGGCCGGAGGCCCGGGTAGTGGCGAAGTTCGACCACGGCGACCCGGCCATCGTCGAAGTTCCAGCGGGCAAAGGCCGGGTGGTGGTGCTCGCCACGGGATGGAACACGGAGGACAGCCAATTGGCGGTCTCGTCGAAGTTTGTGCCGTTGCTTTACGCTTTGCTCGAGTGGAGCGGAGGGTTGGCCGCGCCGGGTGCGCCGCAGGCCGTTGAGGAAAACTTGGCGCTTTCGGCCGGACCGAACGAAGCGGTGGTCGTGACCGTTCCGACGGGCCCGGCCACAACGCTGGCGGCTGGAACCAGCCGCTTCACGCCCCTACAGCCGGGCATCTACCGATTCGAAATCGGGGGGCGCGCGGAAGTGCGGGCGGTGAATCTCGATTCGGTGGAGGCGCGCACGACCCCGTTGCCCACGGATGAGTTGGAGCGTTTGGGCGCACCGGTGGCGCGGACCAAGCCGAGCGCGGTGAGTCCGACCGGGCAGGAATTGGCGCTGCAGGGAGCCGAGGCCGAAGGGCGCCAAAAACTCTGGCGTTGGTTCGTCGTGGCGGCGTTGCTTTTTTTGCTTGGTGAATCCCTTTTGGCAGGTCGAGCCGCGCGCCGAAGCGTGACGGCTCCGGCCCCCCTCGCACCATGAATGCTTTTCTTACCGCCCGTCTTCGCCGGGTCATCCGACGGCACCAGTGGCGCCGGGTCTCTTACCGGCTCGCGGTGGTGTGGGCGATCGCGGCGGCGGTGGGCCTCGTGGTGCTGATGGTGCAGGCGCAGTTTGGTTGGTCCTCGCTCTATTCGTTCCCCGCGATTGCGGCGCTGGCGGCGTGCGGCGCGATGTTGGTGGTGTGGCGCAGTGTGGAAGAGCGGCCGAATACGCGGACGATCGCGCATACGATCGAGACGGCTTATCCCGAACTGCGTGGTTTGCTGCTCACGGCGGTGGAACAGTTGGAGGCTGACGACGGAGGCGAGGGGAGTTACCTGCGCTACCGGGTGCTCCAGCAGGCGGTGGAACACTGCCAGGAAACGGGCAACTGGCGGGCGGCGGTGCCGACGCTGCGGGTGCGGGCTGCGGACTTGGTGCACGGAGCGGCGCTGGTGCTGTTCGTCGGCACGTTTTGGGTGGGGCGCGAGAATTGGCGCAAAGAAAGCGGCGGCATCGGTGTGACGATGTTTGCGGCGCGGGGTCTCACGGTCAGCCCGGGCGACACGACGTTGGAACGGGGCGAAAGCCTCGTGGTGTTGGCGCGTTTTGGCGGAGCGTTACCGGCCGGGGTCGAACTCGTCGTCAATGACGGCAGCGGCCCGGCGCGCACGATCTCGTTGGTGAAGAGCCTCGCGGATCCGGTCTTTGGCGGGACGGTGCCGGATGTCGCGACGGATTTCGTTTACCGCATCGATACCAAGAGCGAGCGCTCCCGGGATTTTAAGGTCACGGTGTTCGAGTATCCGCGGCTCGTGCGGTCCGACGCGGAACTGGTGTTCCCCGGCTACACCGCGCTGCCGCCCCGCCGGATCGAGGACACGCGCCGGGTGAGCGCGGTCGAGGGCACCCAGCTCAGCGTGACGTTCCAACTCAATAAACCGGTGGCGACCGCCAAATTGGTCGCGCGGGGCAAGGAGAAGACGGAGATTCCCCTTGCGGTCGAGGACGGGAAGGCCGTCGCGACGTTGACCGGTTTCACACTGACGGCGACGCAGAGCTACGACGTGAAACTCACCGATGCGGAAGGGCGTGAGAACAAGTCCGCGCCGCCGCTCGTGGTTGAGGTTTTGCCGAATCGCACGCCGGAGCTGAAACTGATCTCGCCCCGTGGAGATGTGCGGCCGTCGGCGCTCGAGGAGATCGCTTTTGAAGGCACGGTCTGGGACGACTTCGGCGTGCCGGCTTACGGTCTGGCCTACACGGTGGCCGGGCAGGAGACGAAGGTGATCGAACTGGGCCGGACGGTGGCGGCGAAAGTGAAGCAACCGTTCGCGCATTTGGTGCGGTTGGAGGAACTCAAAGTGAAGCCGGACGATTTGGTTTCCTGGTATCTCTGGGCGGACGATATCGGGCCGGACGGACTGGTGCGGCGGACGACGACCGATATGTTTTTTGCGGAAGTGCGACCGTTCGAGGAAATTTTCCGGGAGAGCCAAGAGATGCAGGGCGAGCCGCCGGAAGGACAGGCGGGGGGCGGCGAGCAAACAAGGAAACTCGCCGAGCTGCAGAAGCAGATTATCGCGGCGACTTGGAAGTTGGTGCGCACACCCGGGGCAGGGACTTTTGGGGCCGACGTTGCAGTCGTCACGCAGTCACAGGCGCAGGCGTTGCAACAGGCCGAAGCTGAGGCCGGGAAAGCCACGGGACCCCGGGGGCAGGCGCTCTGGGCAGCCGTCATCAAGGCGATGGAGAACGCCAAGGGCCAGTTGGAGCTGGCGGCGAAATCGCCCGAGGCGCTCAAGGCGGCGCTGACGGCCGAGCAGGCGGCGTATCAGGCGTTGCTCAAGCTGCAGGCCCGCGAGACCAGCGTCACGAAGAACCGCAACCGAAGTCAGGGCGGCGACAGCCAAGGCGACCAACGGGAACTCGACGGCCTCGACCTCGACCAATCGGAGAACCGCTATGAGACGAAGCGGCAGGCCAATTCGCCGCAGAGTCCGGAGCGGCGGGAGCAAAACCAAGTTTTGAACCGGTTGCAGGAGCTGTCGCGACGGCAACAGGACGTGAACGAACGACTCAAGGAGTTGCAGACTTCGCTCGAAGCGGCGCGCACCGCACAGGAGAAAGAAGAAGTGCGGCGGCAGTTGAAGCGGCTGCAAGACGAGCAAAAGCAGATGGTGGCGGACATGGACGAAGTGCGGCAGCGAATGGACCGGCCGGAGAATCAGTCGGTCATGCAGGAGCAGCGGGAGCAACTCGACCGCACGCGCGCCGAGGCGCAAAAAGCCGCGGACGCGGCGGGTAAAGGCGAGGTTTCCCAGGCCTTGGCGGCGGGCACCCGGGCGCAACGCGATCTGCAACAGATGCGCGACGAATTGCGGAAAAGCAGTTCGAGCGAGTTCGCCGAGGACTTGAAAGAGATGCGAACCGAGGCCCGTGAGCTCGCCCGTGAACAGGAGGAGATCTCGAAGAAAATTGCCGGTCTCGACGACCCGAAGCAGAAGACGCTCGGCGAGGCGCCGGAAAAAGACGCCGCGCTCCAACAGCTGGCGGAACAACAAAAGCGCATGAGCGAGCTGATCGACAAGGCGACGCAACTCTCGGAACAGGCCGAGAACTCTGAGCCGTTGTTGTCGCGTCAGCTCTACGACAGCGTGCGCCGGATCGCGCAGGACGACGGCAAGGCGGTGAAAGACACGCGCCAAGAGTTGCTGGAGCAGGGCAATCTCACGCGGAGCTTCAACGAACGCCTGAAGGAAGCGGAGAAGCGCGAAGGCTCGGGTAAGGCTTTGGAGCTGACGAAGGACCTTTTGCAACAAGGCCTGTTGCCTCAAGCCGGCCAAGCCGGGCGGCGCGCGGCGGCAGGGATCGAAGAATTGAGGAAAGGTGTGGAACGGGCGGTGGAGAACGTGCTCGGCGACGACGGCGAGGCGTTGAAACTTGCGCGCTCGGAGCTGGAGCAAGTGACCGAGCAACTCACCCGAGAGCTCGCGCAAGGCCAACCGGGCGAAGGCCAACCCGGAGAGGGCGAGCCCAAAACGCCGACGACCGACGCGCCCGGCCAACCGGGTGAGGGGCGCCAAGCGAGCACGGAGCCGAACCCCAACGGCACCCCGTCGAGCGAAGCCACCGAAGGCCAACCGGGCGGACAACCTGGCGGACAGCCCGGAGAACGGCCGGGTCAAACTCCAGGCGAACGTGGGACCCGTGAGGGCCAGCGTTCCTTGGCGGGTGGCGGCGGCGGAGGCGAGCGCGGGGACGCGCGGGGTGCTGATCGCTTGGAGGAACTCTTGCGGGGCGAGCGGCGTCCGAGTGCGCCGGGAGAGGGCTACGGCGGACCGATTACCGGGGATGATTTCGGGGCGTGGGCGGACCGCTTGCGCGATGTCGAGGAACTGGTGGACCAACCGGCGTTGCGCGATGCCGTCGCGAATGCGCGCGAACGCGCGCGCTTGATGCGTCAGGAGTTTAAACGTGATTTGAAGAAACCCGATTGGGCGGTGGTGCGCTTGCAGGTATTGCAGCCGCTGCTCGAAGTGCGGAAGCGCCTCGGCGAGGAGCTGGCGCGGCGGGATTCAAAGGATGCACTCGTGCCGATCGATCGCGATCCGGTGCCGGGGCGTTATTCGGAGTCGGTGCGGCGCTATTACGAGGAGCTGGGAAAGTGAGCATGGAGTTCGTCCCGCGCGCAGCAAAAGGTAGGGACCGCTCTCCGAGCGGTCCGGCGGGGAAAGGTGGGTCGCGCCCGAGCGTTTTGCATCGTGTGGGGGCGCGCCTCGTGCGCGGCTTTTCCCGACGGGCGCGGACGAGCCGCGCCCCTACAACTGGTCGGAAGGGCGGGGAGGAAAGGCGTGATGCCGACGGACGCCTCGGAGAGGCATCCCTACCATGATAATCGCGGCGCTGACATTCTCCGGAGGACATTGGCTTTGGCCGGTGGTCGGGTTTTTGGCGTTGGCCGGGCTGGCGGTGTTTTGGAGCTATCGGGCGGCCGCGGGGCTGGGTCGCTGGCGTTGGGCTTGTCTGGCTTTGAAGATTTTGGGCTTGGCGGCTCTGGCGGCGTGTTTGTTGGAGCCCTTGTGGACTACGGAGCGCGCGCGGACGGGGGCCAATCTCTTCGCCGTCGTGGCGGACAACAGCCAAGGACTGCAAATTAAGGACCGAGGCGACGTGGCCACGCGCGGCGAGGGGTTGCGGGCGTTGTTGGATCCGCGGGAAAAGGACTGGCAGGCGACGCTGGAAAGCTCGTTTGAGCTGAGGCGTTACTTTTTCGACACCCGGTTACAGTCGACGACGGATTTTCATGAGTTGGTTTTTGACGGCCGGGCCACGGCGCTGGCGGGCTCCTTGCGCACGCTGAAGGAGCGGTTCCAAGGCCGGCCGTTGGCGGGAGTGCTTTTGCTCACCGATGGGAACGCCACCGACCTGAGCGGTGTGGCGCTGCCGGAGCTGTCGGGCATGCCTCCGATTTATCCGGTTGTGATCGGTCGGAGTGAGCCGGCGCGCGATTTGGCGGTGCAGCAGGTGAACGTGAGTCAGACGGCGTTTGAGGACGCCCCGGTGTCGATCCAAGCGGAAGTCGCGGCGGCGGGCTTCCGGGGCGAAGACGTGGTGGCGACCTTGACCGATCAGGCGGGGAAAGTGGTGCAGGAACAGACGCTCGCGGCGAAGAAGGACGGTGATACGCTGGCGTTTCGCTTTCAGTTCAAGCCGGAGCAGAAAGGATTGTCGTTTTACGAAGTGAAGGTGGCGGCGAAACCCGGTTCCATGGCGGCACCGGCCGAAGCGACGACGCTCAATAATCGGCGCGTGATCACGGTCGATCGAGGAGCAGGACCGTATCGGATACTCTACGTGGCCGGCCGGCCGAATTGGGAGTTCAAGTATTTAAACCGGGCGGTGGAGACGGACGACCAAGTGCAGTTGGTCGGGCTGATCCGCGTGGCGAAACGGGAACCGAAATTTGATTTCCGCGGGCGCGCGGGCGAGACGAGCAATCCACTGTTCCGCGGGTTTGGGAATCAGGCGGCGGAGGAAGTGCAACGCTACGACCAGCCGGTGCTGGTGCGTCTGAACACCAAGGATGAAGTGGAACTGCGGGCGGGATTCCCGCGGACGGCGGAGGAGCTGTTTGGCTACCACGCGGTGATTTTGGACGATGTGGAGAGCGAGTATTTCGCGCCGGAACAGGCGCAGCTCGTGCAAAAATTTGTCGGGGAACGGGG
>JBIKWB010000036.1:0-46156 GCA_044356555.1 Opitutaceae bacterium
TGGATCACGCTCGTCGTTCGGGAAGACACTGAGTCATGATCCGGATCAAGCCATCGCTGGCAGCCACAGCGCGGTCCGTCTTCGCTCAGGATCGGAGCTTAAATACCGGAAGAGATGATTTCCGGAGGCCGGAGACCCGGAGTCGCGATGGCATGGCAGGCATTTGCCGGTCAGATCCGATGTGCGGACACCCGAGGCGTAGAGATTCCGAGACATTTACCGTGAGCAGGCGATTTTTCCCGAACCATTGCGTCGATCCAACCGCCTCGGGCCTCGTGGCTCCGAGGTTGCGGTTGTCGCCGGCGGTGGATCACGCTCGTCGTTCGGGGGGAGACTGAGTCTTGATGCGGAGCATGCCATCGTTGGCGGCAACAGAGCCGACGGTCCTCGCTCCGGATCGGAGCCGGAACACCGGAAGGGATGATTCTCGGAGGCCGGAAACGGAGAGCCACTATGACATGCCAGGTATTCGTCACCTGGAGCCGACATGCCACGACCAAAGGTGGGCAGATCCAGAGACCGTCTCCGTGAGCAGGCGATTCTTCCCGAACCATTGCGTCGATCCAACCGCCTCGGGCCTCATGGCTCCGAGGTTGCGGTTGTCGCCGGCGGTGGATCACGCGGATCGTTCGGCCTGCGAAAAAGAGAAAACATGAAATTCATCAAAACCATCGCGCTCGCGGCTCTGGCATCACTTCTCGCCACGAGTGTATTTGCACAGGATCAAGCGAAACTCGCTACCAACAACAAGGCGGACGAACTGCCGTGGGTGACGCAGCAGGTCAACGCACCGCGGGTGAGCTTTCACACATTCACGAGTCAGGCTGCGAAGACGCAAGTGAGTTACCATGTCTACAGGCCTTCAGCATATGAGGAGTCTGAGACGGAGCGGTTTCCGGTGCTTTACTGGCTGCATGGAACAGAGGGTGGTGTGAATCACATTCGCCCCGTCTCGCAAATGTTTGATCGTGCGATTCGCGAAAAACGAGTACCACCGATGATCGTGGTCTTCGTCAACGGATTGTCCAAACGGTTGTGGACGGACTCGAAAGACGGCCGTGCTCCGATAGAGTCAGTCTTTATCGAGGAATTAATTCCCCACGTCGACAAAACGATGCGGACCATTCCTCGTCGAGAAGGCCGGATTATCGAAGGTTTCAGCATGGGCGGTTATGGAGCAGCCCGAATTGGATTTCGGCATCCCGGGTTGTTTGGCGGTGTTTCGATACTAGCAGCTGGTCCACTCGATCTAGAGTTTGAAGGCCCCCGAGCAACAGGAAATCCACTTCGAGATCAGATCCTCAAAGATGTCTGCGACGGTGATATGGCTTATTTCAAGGCGACTCACCCCTGGACAGTCGCAGAGTCACAAGCGGAGGTTTTGAGAAAATCCGGGACAATCATTCGACAAGCTGTTGGGTCAAAGGATTTCACGCTATATCTGAGCCGCAGGTTTCACGAGCACCTTAAGTCTCTTGCTATTCCTCACGAATTCCACATTGTGGAGGGGGTAGGGCATAACACACCCGCACTGATGGCTGGACTGGCCGACTTTGAATTCTATCGCAAGGCGCTTGCACTTAAGACAGGTGATTCGGCACCCGAACAATCGCATGCAGCGGACGCGGACAGGCCGCGCCGCTGATGCAGAAGGTTCGGCAAAGATCATGCACTCAAAATGCAGCAGTGAGATGATTGCTGAGGTGAAAGCGTTCGGACTCACTTCGTTCGTGTATGAGCAGGAACTCTTGCAGTTGGCGTCAGAATTCGGGCAGGCCGTTCCAGTTCGAGCCGGTGGAGAACTTGTTCAAACTCTAAGGGTCCAGTTTGGCTCCAAGTGCAACAAGAACTCACTAACCAGAAGGTATGGTGTGGGATCGTTTCCGTATCATACCGATGGAGCATACATGGATCAGGTGCCTAGATACCTTGTTTTGAGGTCAACAAGTTCAATTCCGAGTCGGCGACCAACTCTCATCAAGGATTTTATAACAAACCTTAGTTCGCATGAATTGCGCGTTCTCAGTACTGAACAGTGGAGGATTGATGCTGGTAGAAAAGCATTCTATTCCTCGGTTATCTGCGCAAATGGTCTACGCTTAGACCTCGATTGCATGCGGCCGGTCTGCGGCGACACGAGTTCTACGGTGGCCATTATTCAGAGTGTACTTGATCGAGTAAAGCCGACTGAATTACATTGGAATGCAAATCGAGTCGTTGTAATTGATAACTGGCGCTTGGTTCACGCAAGAGCGGCCATCCGAAGGGGTCTGGCCGTGTTTTGTTAGTTTTGAGTTGAAGGTGAAGGCCAACGAAGTCTGCGTGAAGCATGGCAAGACGACTACGAATTGAATACCCGGGAGCGTTGCACCACGTGATCAACCGCGGCAATTATCGCCGGGATTTGTTTGATAGCGTGGGAGCGGCAGAAGCCTTTTTGGACACGCTGTTTCAAGCGGCGGACAAGTTCGGCTGGCGGGTTCACGCTTATGTGCTGATGCGGAACCATTTTCACCTGGCGGTGGAGACCCCGGAGCCGAACTTGGGCGAGGGGATGCATTGGCTGCAGAGTTCGATGGCCACCCGCTTCAATCGCTTACGCGGGGAAAGTGGGCATCTGTTCCAAGGCCGATATCAGGCGCTGCTGATCGAGAACGTCGCCGCACTGACCCGCGTGGTGAACTACATCCACCTCAATCCGGTGAGAGCGAAAATCGTGCCTCCTGAACAGGTCGCCGGCTTTCGTTGGAGCAGTCTCGCCGCGCTGCTGAAAAGTCCACGGCCCAAGTCGCTCAAGGCTCAAGATTGGCTGCGTGCCCTCGGGGATTGGCCGGATGATGCAACGGGGCACCGGGCCTACACCGGTTATTTGAAGGCTCTCGCGCATGACGAAGCGGCTTGGCAACGCGAAGGTTTGGTAGGCTTGGCGCAGGGCTGGGCGATCGGCACGCTCGCGTGGAGGCGGGCCCTCGCCAAAGAACACGCCGCCCGCGCCCTCACCGCTGGCTTGCCGCGTGCGGAACGCATCGAGCTGCGCCAAGCAAGCTGGGACGCCAGCTTGTCCGCCAACTTGGCCAAGCGCGGAAAAACGGCCTCCGACCTAACGACCAAACCGAAGAAACAGAACTGGAAAATCGAAATGGCGGGAGAAATTCGCCAACAGACCGGAGCCTCAATCGCGTGGTTGGCCGAACACCTGCAACTTGGAGCTGCCAACTCTCTGCGCGGCTATCTCCACCAAGCAAAACGGGCCAATAACTAACAATAAACGGCCAGACCCCTTCTCTGGGGGCGCTCACAACGCGGCCTCCTATTCATGTTCCGCCAATCCCGCCCCGGCGCCGCCCTCGTCGCCTTCTTCCTCCTCAGTTTTTCTCTCACCGCCGCGACCTCCAAGCCCAACCTCGTCGTCTTTTTGGTCGATGATCTGGGCGTGATGGACACGTCTGTCCCGTTTATCACCGATGCCTCCGGCCGGGCCCAACGGCAGCCGCTCAATCATTTTTACCGCACCCCCGCGATGGAGCGCCTGGCCGCCCGCGGAGTCCGATTCAACAACTTCTGCGCGATGAGCGTATGCTCGCCCACGCGCATCGCGATCCTGACCGGCCAAAACGCCGCCCGTCACCACGCCACCAACTGGATCAATCCCGATACCGACAACGCCGGCACCCAAGGTCCCTCCGCTTGGAACTGGCGCGGGCTCAAGCCCGGCGATGTCACTCTGCCCGGTCTCCTCCGCGACGCCGGCTACCGCACGTTTCACGTCGGCAAGGGCCATTTCGGTCCCCGCGCCGCCGACGGAGCCGATCCGGCTAAACTCGGCTTCGACGTCAACATCGCCGGCGCTTCCATCGGCGCCCCCGGCAGCTATTTCGCCCGACAGGACTTCGGCAAAAAATCAGCCAAGCGCGCCGGCCACGCCGTTCCGCAGCTCGAAAAATATCACGGCCAAGATCTCTTCCTCACCGAAGCTCTCACGCTGGAAGCCAAAGACCTCGTCTCCGCTGCCGCCAAGCAAGGGCAACCGTTCTTCCTCCACCTCGCCCACTACGCCGTCCACTCGCCCTTCGAGTCCGATCCGCGCTTCGCCGCTCACTACCAAGATTCGGGCAAACCCGCCAACGCCCAAGCCTTCGCCACGCTGGTCGAGGGCATGGACAAATCCCTCGGCGACCTCCTCAACCACCTCGAGGCGCTCGGCATCGCGGAGGACACCCTCGTCGTCTTTTTGGGCGACAATGGCTCCGATGCGCCCCTCGGCCATGAGCATGCCGTCGCCTGCGCCGCACCACTCCGCGGCAAAAAAGGCTCCCATTACGAGGGCGGGATGCGCATCCCCTTCATCGCCGCGTGGGCAAAACCCGATCCCGCCAACCCTCATCAGCGCCGCCTCCCCATCGCCGCGGGCGCCCTCCAAACCCAGACCGCCACCGTCATGGATCTTTTCCCCACGCTCCTCGCCTTGGCCGAGGCCCGCGCCCCCGCCGCCCACCCGGTTGACGGCTTCCGCCTCGATCGCCTGCTGTCGGGCCAAACCGACTCCACCCGGCCGGAGTCGTTCCTCATGCACTACCCTCACGGCCCCCACCGCACCTCCTACTGGACCAGTTTCCGCGAAGGCCCTTGGAAGGTCATCTATCACTACTTTCCCACCGCGGTCTCCGGCGGCTCGCACTACCAACTTTTCCATCTGGGCAACGACCCCTTCGAACAGGCTGATCTCGCCGCCACCGAGCCCGCCGCGCTCCGGCGCATGATGACCGCCCTTTCCGACCAACTCGAACACCACCAAGCCCTCTACCCTGTCTCCGCCGACACCCGCGCCCCACAACGGCCGAAAATCCCTTAGCACAGGCCAGGCGGGAAAGGCTCTTCGGTTTTAACCATTGAAGCCTATCACTCCATCGGCCGCACCGAGCCGGCAACTCGCCCCCGCGCTCTCGGTGCTCCCTCCGCGATCATTGATGAAATCTATGTCCAGAATCGCCCGGTCCATCGCCCTGCTCGCGTGCGCGCTCATCGTCCACGCCGCCGAGCCTGCGTTCCCCTTCGCCGAAGCCACCATCGATGACCTCCAGAGCCGCATGGCCGCCGGCACGCTCACGTCGCGCGAACTAACCGCCGCCTATCTCGATCGCATCGCCCACATCGACCGCGCCGGGCCCAAACTCAACTCGGTGATCGAGCTCAATCCCGATGCGCTGGCCGCCGCGGAAACCCTCGACGCCGAGCGCAAGGCCGGACGCGTACGCGGCCCACTCCACGGGATTCCCGTTCTCATCAAAGACAACATCGCGACCGCGGACAAAATGGAAACCACCGCCGGCTCCCTCGCTCTCGTCGGACTGAAACCGCCGCGCGACGCGCACCTCGTTACCCGTCTCCGCGAGGCGGGCGCCGTGCTCCTCGGCAAAACCAACCTGAGCGAGTGGGCCAACTTTCGCGGCGAGCGTTCGGTGAGCGGCTGGAGCTCGCGCGGCGGTCAGACGCACAACCCCTACGCGCTCGACCGCAATCCCTCCGGCTCAAGCTCCGGCTCGGCCGCGGCGGTTTCTGCAAATCTGTGTGTCGCGGCGATCGGCACCGAGACCAACGGCTCGATCATTTCCCCTGCCACGGTCTGCGGCGTGGTGGGATTCAAGCCCACAGTCGGGCTGGTGAGCCGCAGCGGCGTCATCCCCATCGCGGCCACCTTCGACACCGCCGGGCCGATCACGCGCACGGTGCGCGACGCCGCGTTGGTGCTCGCCGCCCTCGCGGGCCCCGATGCGCGCGACCCGGTCACGCAAAACCAGCCCCATGGTCTCGCGTCCCAGCTGGGCGCACCTTTGCGCCCCGGCGCTCTCGCGGGCGCGCGGATCGGCGTCGTCAGCAACTCCGCCGGCAAGCGCGGTCCGGAGAACATCATGACCGCGGCCCTCGCGGCGTTGCGCGCCGCCGGCGCGGAGGTCGTCGAGGTGGGCGACTTGCCCGGGGTTTCGTCGGCCGGCAGCGCCCGCATCGAGGTGATGCTCTATGAAATGAAGGCGGGCATTGACGCCTACCTCGCGGAGCTCGGCCCATCGGCACCGCTGAAAACTCTGGCCGATGTAATCACGTTCAACGACGAGCACCGGGCCAAAGTGCAGCCGCTTTTCGGCCAGCACTACTTCATCCGCGCGCAAGCCAAAGGCCCGCTGACCGAGCCGGCCTATCTCGCGGCCCGGGAGACCTGCTGGCGCGTCGCGCGCACCGAGGGCATCGATGCCGTGATGGAAAAACATCGTCTCGATGCGCTCGTCGGCGGCGGCGCCGGCGTGGCGGCGATGGCGGGTTACCCGAGCGTGACCTTGCCGTTTGGGCCGGTGGCGCCGCTGCCGACCGGGTTGCTGGTTTACGGCCGGGCGTGGAGTGAAGCAAAGCTCCTCGCGCTCGCCGCCGACTTCGAGGCGCACACCCGCGCGCGGCGCGAGCCCCGATTTCTGCCCACCGCTTCCGCGCCGTAATCTCAACATCCGCCAAGCAACCGCCGGTCATTGCGAGGCCCCCGCGATGGCGGGAGCAGGAGCAATCCAGAGGACGGCCACGGCGCGCTTCGCGCACCTCGCGGACACAAAAACGAAATCGCCGGGGCCGGCGATTTACGGTTCCATCACGACACCGCGGCGGCGATTCGGCTGCGCAAATTTTCGTCGGGCAACCGACCGATCCCGGCGCGCATGTTGTCGCGGAGGTGGGTGACTTTGGAAGTCGCCGGGATCGCGACGGTGATCGCCGGATGGGATACGACGAACTTCAACAGCAGTTGCGCCCAACTCGTGCAATCGATCTCGGCGGCCCACGCGGGCAACGGCTTTCCAACTTGGCGCCGGATCAGATCGCCTCCGCCCAGCGGACGATTGGCAATCACCGCCACGCCCTTATCCCGGGCAAGATCGAACAACCGCTTCTCGGCGTCGCGCTCGGACACCGAGTAAGCGACCTGCACGAAATCGACGACTTCACTTTGGATCAGCTTCGCGACCGCCTCCGCCCCGCTGGCCGTGTAGTGGGTCACTCCGAGATACCGGATGCGGCCGTCTTTTTTCCAGCTGCGCAAGGTGTCGAGATGCGCGCCCACATCGAGCAGGTTGTGCACCTGCATCAGATCGATTTTCCCCGCCCGCAGTTTCCGGATGGAGTCGTTCATCTGCGCGATACCCGCATCGCGGCCGGAGATCCAAACCTTGGTCGCAACAAACAGTTTTTCCCGCAGGGCGTTTTTCGCCATCAGGTCACCGGCGACTTCTTCGGACTGACCATACATCGGCGACGAATCCAGGACGCGGCCGCCCAAAGCCGCAAACTCACGCAACACCGCTTCGATGGGCGCGCGTTCGGCGTCGCCCGAACCCACATCAAACGTCTGCCATGTGCCCAAGCCGATCACCGGAATCTGTGCCCCGGTTGAAGGTATCGCGCGCGTGAGCAGCGGCGTCGCCTGCGGCGCCTCGCCCGAGACCGCCGCCATTACGTTTCGTCCGCCGGCCAAAAGCGTGGCCGATCCGAGCAAACGCAACGCCGCTCGACGGCTCATCCGGGACTTCGACGAAGAAGGTGACATCACCCCGACCGTTATCCCGTTCCGGAAAACTTTCAATCCGGCAAAACCGCCTGACGACATTCACCCGACTCGGCCCGGCCGCGCGCTCAGCCCCGCCGCTCGCCCCACGGACCCGTGATGGCCAGCGTGTAGCCCGGGTTCTGCACGTTCACGAACAGCGTCGTCCCGTCGGGCGAGAAACACGCGCCGCACAGCTCGCGGCCCCGTTTCGTATTTGAGCCGATCACATAATACTCGCCGCGCGGCGTGATTCCCACGATGCGGCAGATCGCGTCGGCATCTTCGCAGATAATCAGATCGCCCCACGGCGCCACCGTCACGTTGTCACAATTGCGGAGCAGCTCGGTGTCGTTCGGCTCGGCGAAGAGCTCGATGAGCCCCGGGGTCGCCGACTCGCGCGCGGTGCCTTCGTGCACGCTCGGGAAATACCGGAAGATCTGCCCCGACGCATTCCGCCCGCCGTTGGTCATCGCGAAATAGACCGAGTCGTTGCCCCACCAGGCGCCCTCACCGCGGGCAAAAATCGCCGCGCCCGCCGCCGCGCCGCGCAGGCGCAGGTCGCCCTTTGGATTGTCGATTTCCTCCATATCAATCCACTCCACCGCGAGCCGTTGACCGATCGGAAACGCGCTCTTGTTCCAATTGCGGGTGTCGGCCGATTTCCGATCACGCACCGCCATGGCCTGAAGTTTTCCGCCCGCCGCGAGTTTGCCCGGCTCCTTCGGAATGAAGCGGTAAAGCAGGCCGTCACCCACGTCCTCCGTCTGATAAACGATCCCCGAGGCCGGATCGACCGCGACGGCTTCGTGCCGGAAACGTCCCATCGCCTTCAACGGCAAGGGATCTGCCAGCGCCGGTTGCGCCGTCGGCCGCACTTCGAAGTTGTAACCGTGCGCCTGCTCCGAGTGCGCCTCGGGCGTATCGCCGACTTCCTCGCACGTCACCCAGGTGCCCCAAGGCGTGGGACCTCCCGCGCAATTGACCGTCGTGCCGGCCAAGCTCAGGAACTGCCGCTCGAGCCGCTGCGTGCGGGTGTCGAAAACCAACGTCGTGGTCCCGCCCAAATGCGGCGCGATGCCCTTGCCGTAGTCGTAAATTTTCGCCCGGTCGATGCGCCCGAGCCGGCTCAGGTCTTTGCCAAACGCGCCCAACTCGGACTCGGCGCTTTTGATCTCGTGGTTGCAGACGAGCAGCGTCCGACCGTTCTCTCCGGCAAATGCGGCCATGCCGTCGTGCTTACCGGGCACCAGCAAGCCATCCGCCATCTCGTCGCCCGTCGCGCCAAACCGGGTATAACGAAAACCCTTGGGCAGTTGAAAGAGTCCCGCCGGGTCGTCGACCAGTGCGCCGAAGCCCGCCCGTCCGCTCAACGCTGCTCCGCCGCCCGTAGCCGTCGCCGCCGCAGCCGGGCGGTTCACCAGTTCACGCAGGCCGATAAACCCCGCGGTATAGAGCCCGGCCGATTTCAGAAAGTCCCGTCGAGTCGTCATTTTACGAGCACAGCGGCCCCGCGCGCTTTGTCAAAAACGACCGGCGACCGTGACCTGTTTGTGACACCCGGCACACGCTTGCCATCGTTTCTCTCTCTGCTCTCTCTTGGCGCTTCCGCTCTCAGCCCTGTCTTCCGTCGCACTATGCTTCGCTTCACTTTCCGCCGCCTGCTCCAGATCATTCCGGTGCTCTGGATCATCATCACGGCGACGTTTTTCATGATCCGGTTCGTGCCCGGCGGGCCGTTCACGGCCGAAAAAGCCGTCACCCCGGAAATCCTCCGAAACCTCGAGGCCCACTACGGTCTCGATAAACCGCTTTACCGGCAATACTTCGACTACATGGGTAGCCTTTTGCGCGGCGACCTCGGCCCGTCGTTCAAATACCCCAATCGCACCGTCAACGAAATCATCGGCGACAAGCTCCCGACGTCGTTGGAGCTCGGATTCATTTCCCTCGCCGTGGCCTTGGTGCTCGGCATCACGCTCGGCACCCTCGCCGCCGTAAAACGCAACACGTGGCTCGACTACGTGTGCTCGTCCTCGGCGATGATCGGCATCTGCGTGCCCACGTTCGTCCTCGGCCCGCTCTTCGTGCTCACCTTCGCGATCCATTTCCAATGGCTCAACGCCTCCGGTTGGTATGGCCCCTCCGACCGCATCTTGCCCTGCCTCACCCTCGGCTGCGTTTACGCCGCTTACATCGCCCGGCTCACCCGCGGCGGCATGTTGGAGGTCCTCAATCAAGACTACATCCGCACCGCCCGCGCGAAAGGCGCCGGCGAACTTCGGGTCGTCTTCAAGCACGCGATGCGGGGCGGCTTGCTCCCCGTCATCTCTTTCCTCGGGCCGGGCATCGCCGGCATTCTCACGGGCTCGTTCGTAATCGAGACCATTTTCCAAATTCCCGGGCTCGGCCGCGAATTCGTCAACAGCGCCTTCAACCGCGATTACACCTTGGTCCTCGGCACCGTCATCCTCTACGCGACGCTCATCGTCGTCCTGAATCTCGTGGTCGATATCGTCCAGATCTGGCTCAACCCGAAACTTAAATTCGAATGAGCCGCCTCGATCCCAGTTCTCCTCCCGAACTCCCGTCCTCCCTCCGGCATTCACGCCAATTCGCGTGATTCACGGGCTCACTCCGATGGTTTCACTCTCCCCTTCTCCCGACCGCATCCCGTCCCCCGCCGTCACACCCGAGCAGATCGAAACCGGTCATTCCCTCTGGCACGACGCGTGGTCGCGCCTGCGCAAAAACAAACTCGCCGTCTTCGGCGGCGTCACGCTCATCGTGCTCGGCCTGCTCTGCGGCATCGGCCCGTTCTTCACCCAGTCCTACCAGACGCAAAACCTCGACCTCGGTGCCACGCCGCCAAGCGCCGCGCATTGGCTCGGCACCGACACGCTCGGCCGCGACCTCTTTTCGCGCATTCTCTTCGGCGGCCGCATCTCGATCTTGGTCGGCCTCGTCGCCACGTTTGTCGCCCTCGCGATCGGCGTCACCTACGGCGCCGTCTCCGGTTTCTTCGGCGGCAAGCTCGACGCGTTCATGATGCGTATCGTCGATATCATGTATGCCCTGCCGTTCACGATCTTCGTGATTTTGCTCATGGTGTTTTTTGGGCGAAACATCTTTTTGCTCTTCTTCGCCATTGGCGCGGTCGAATGGCTCACCATGGCGCGCATCGTCCGCGGCCAGATCATGACGATCAAGAAAATGGAATACATCGAGGCCGCCCGTGCCCTCGGCCTCGGCAAGCGCCGGATCATCTTTCGCCACATGATCCCCAACATCCTCGGCCCGATCATCGTTTACACCACGCTCACGATTCCCGCCGTCATGTTGCTCGAGGCGTTCCTCAGCTTCCTCGGCCTCGGCGTGCAACCGCCCATGAGTTCCTGGGGTGTGCTCATCAAGGACGGCGCGGAAAAGATGGAGGAATTCTGGTGGCTCCTCGTGTTCCCCGGCGGCGTGTTTTCGCTCACGCTTTTTTCCCTGAACTTCCTCGGCGACGGCCTCCGCGACGCCCTCGACGTGCGCTCGTCGAAGGACTGAGCGTAGCCGGCGGGGTCTTGAGCGGGCCCTGTGCATTGACACTCCTTCTTCGCCGCAATCACCTCGACCGATGCCAGCCGTGCTCTCCAAGCAACCGAAGAAATCCAGCCTCCGTCGCGCTGCCAAAGTCTCGGGCACAGAAAAACCGACGCTATGGGACCGCATCGGTCATCTCGCGGGCTCCATCGATGGTCCCGGCAATCTCTCCACCTTAAGCAAGACCTTGCCTGGTTATGGCCGACCTCGTTCTCGCTGACACCGGGCCGTTGGTTGCGTTTCTGGATCGCAACGATCCCTACCGCCTCTGGGCCTGCGAAAGAATAAGGGAGTTCACCGGTCCTTTGCTCACCTGTGAAGCGGTGCTCTCGGAATGCGCCCATCTGACCGAACGTGCCGATCCCGGCAATCAGCAGCTCATGACCTTACTGCGCTTGGGTGGCCTTCGCCTCACTTACTCATTGCGCCCGGATTTAGAAGCCGTCGCCACCCAAATGGCGAAATACCGCGACGTCCCCATGTCCCTCGCCGACGCCTGCCTCGTCCGCATGAGCGAACTTCACGACCGCGCTCGGGTCTTTACCCTCGACTCCGATTTCAAACGCTACCGCCGCCGCGGCCGCCAAGCCATTCCGCTCATCATTCCCGGACCGACCCGATGATCCGCCGTTTCCGCCCCTACTTTAGCTACCTGCGCGCCCACCGCGGCCTGCTCATCGTCGCAATTCTCTGCGGCATCATCGCCGGGGTGGCCTCCGGCGCCGGTCTGCCCTACATGGTGAAGAAGGTCTTCCCAGTCATCTTCGCCAAAGATGCCGTTCCGCTCACCGCGTGGGAGCTCGCTCTCATCACGCTTTGGATTCCCGCCGTCTTTCTCGTGCGCGGCGTCGCCACCTACCTCAACACCTACTTCATCCAGCTCGTCGGCACGCGCGTCCTCGAATCCATCCGCCTCGATTTCTTCCGCAAGCTGCAGATTCTCCCGCTCTCGTTTTTCCAGAAAAACTCCACCGGCGATCTCATCTCGCGCGGACTCTCCGACGCCAACCAGCTTCAGGTCACCCTCACCACCGTCGCCAACGAGATCATCAAGAGCCCCGCGAGCCTCCTCGGCAGCATCGGCTTCGTCGCCTACACCGCCTACACCGAACAGGGCGTCGCCCTTGTCCTCGTGACCCTCGCCGTCGTTCCGCTCTCGGTTCTACCCATCCGCTACATCGGCAAAAAGCTCATCAAGCGCGCCGGCCAGATCCAAGCCGAGCTCGGCGGCGTCACCGATATCTTCTCAGAAAACCTCAGCGCCACCAAAGAGGTCCGGGCCTTCGGTCTCGAAACCCGCGAAACCGCCCGTTTCTCCCGCGCCTCCCAGACGCTCATCCGTGCCCAGATGAAGTTCATGAAGTATGAGAAGGCCCTCACCCCGCTCATCGAGATCATCTCCTCGGCCGGCATCGCCTTCACCCTCCTCTACGCCTACAAGGTCCAACTCGCCCAGGATACGTTCATCACGCTCATCACCGCGCTCTACGCGAGCTACGAGCCGATCAAAAAACTCGGCAGCCTGAACAACGAGCTGAAGCGCGGCATCGGCGCCCTCGACCGCCTCGAAGCCGTCCTGCAAGCCCCCGTCGCGATCGTGGACGCCCCCGCCGCCCTCCCGCTGCCTCGCGCCACCGGCGAACTCGTTTTCGAAAACGTCGGTTTTTCCTACGCCGCCTCCGAGCCCGTGCTGCGCGATGTTTCGGTCCGCCTGCCCGCCGGCACCGTCTGCGCCCTCGTCGGCCCCAGCGGCGCCGGCAAGTCCACCTTCGCCAACCTCGTCCCGCGTTTCTTCGACCCGATCGCCGGCCGGGTCACGCTCGACGGTCATGATCTGCGCCTGCTCCGCCTAGCCGATCTTCGCCGGGCCATTGCCGTCGTCTCCCAAGACCCCGTCCTCTTCAACGACACGATCTTCAACAATCTCCTCATCGCCCGCCCCGAAGCTTCCGTCGCCGAAGTCGAAGCCGCCGCCCGCGCCGCCTTCGCCCACGACTTCGTCACCGGTTTCCCCGACGGCTACGCCACCGTCGTCGGCGAGCGCGGCGCCCGGCTCTCCGGCGGACAAAAGCAACGCCTCGCCTTGGCCCGCGCCTTCCTCCGCAACGCCCCGATTCTCATCCTCGACGAGGCCACCAGCGCCCTCGACAGCGAGAGCGAAGCCGCCATCCAGCTCGCGCTCAAGAAATTGGTCGTCGGCAAAACCGTGCTGATCATCGCCCACCGTTTTTCCACGATCCGCGACGCGACCAAAATCCTCGTCTTCGATCAGGGCCAGATCGTCGCCGACGGCACCCACGCCGAGCTCCACTCCGGCAACGCTCTTTACCGCTCCCTCTACGACCGCCAGCAAGGCGCGTAAATCGTAGGCCGCCCCTTGCCGGCGCTCCGTTTATTTGTGGGTGCGAGCTCGCTCGCGACTTCACCCGCCGCCTCCGACTGTAGGAGCGGCTTTACGCCGCGACCCACGCCCACGCGCCCCTCACCGCCGCACGCGCACGATGTAGTGCAGGTAGAGCGTATTCCGCAGATACCCAAACGTGAGCGCGTTCAAAATCCGCACGTTCCAACCCGCGTCCACTTTCTTAAAGACGCGCTCAATCTTGAGCCCGTTGCTCGCGAACAACTCCGCGATCGTCTCGAGCGTAAAAAACCGCAGATGGGTTTTATCCAACAGACCTTCCTGCGCGTAGGTCCACTGCCCGCGCAGCATCTTCCGGATGTTTCGGTGAAAGCCCACGTTGGGAATACTCGCCACGATGCAGCCGTCGGGTTTCAGCAGTTTTTTCAACTTTGCCACCACCGCCCACGGATCGGCCGTGTGCTCCAGCACGTCCGCGCAGATGATGCAGTCCACCGTGCCCTCGGGAAACGGCAGCGCCACCTGCTCGATGTTACCGACCACCACGTCATCGAGCCAGCGCCGCGCTTCCTCGCCCGCCGCCGGAAACAGTTCGGCGCCATAAACCGTCTTCACGCCCGGCTGCTCTTTCAGCCATCGCCCCAGCGTTCCTTTGCCGCAGCCCACGTCGAGCACCACGGCGCATCCCTCTGGAATCGCCTCGATCACCTCGCTGCGCAGGTGCGCGTAGTAATCGGTGCGCTTTCCGTTTTCTGAGGCAGGGAGCCAGCTTGGCGGGTGATATTGCATTGCGGATTTTTTTAAGACTTATCGCTTCGTGCGCACTCGCGCCAACTCGAAAACCCGCATGACGGCCGCACCGCATCTCCTCGTCATCCGCCGACGCTACCTCGGCGATATCGTCCTGCTCGGCTCTTTTCTGCGCAACCTCCACCTCCACTGGCCCGACGCGCGCCTCACCGTCTTGACCGAGCCCGCCTACTCCGCCGCGCTCGCGCTCAACCCCGATGTCTCCGCCGCCCTCGCTCTGCCGCGCCGCACCGCCGATTGGCTCGCGTTTCTTCGGCAACTCCGCTCCGCGCGTTTCACCCACGTCTTCGATCTCGATAACACCCAGAAAACCGCACTGCTCACGCGGCTCACCGGCGCGCCGTCCCGCCACGTCTTCCACCTGGAAAACGTCCGCCGCCACTTCCCCAGCTTCTACACGGACACCACGTTCGTCAGCTCGCCGGCCTACAGCGCCCAGCACATCACCGAGACCTACCTCGCGATGCTCACGACCGCCGGCGTTCCGATCACAACCCACGAAGTTCGCCTCGTCCCCCGCCCCGCCGACCTCGCTGCCATCTCCGCTCTCCTCGGCCCACAGCCGAAAATCGATCATCCAAAATCGAAAATCCAAAAAATTCTTCTCCATCCCGGTTCCCGCAGTCCTTACCGCGTCTGGCCTGCCGAGAATTTCGCCGCCGTCTGCGACCGTCTCCAGGACGAATTGAACGTGCAGATCTTCCTCGTGGGCGGTCCCGCCGAGCGCCCGCTGCTCGACGCCATCCGCGCGGCCGCCAAGACCCACCTCGTCGTCCTCGACCGCCCGTTGCCCATCGGACAATTCGCCGCCCTCGCCTCGCAGTTCGATCTCTTCCTCTGCCACGACAGCGGTCCCATGCACGTCGCCGCCGCCGTCGGTACGCCCGTCGTCGCCCTCGTCGGCGCCCAAAATATCACGGTATGGGGTCCCGTCGGCCCACACCACTCCGTGCTCCAAGCCGCCCAACCCTGTGCCGCCGCCTGCGTGGCCCCCGCCTCCTGCACCCCCGGCGACTCCTACAAAAACCTCTGCGTGCGCCGGCTCACCGTTACCGAGGTTTTCTCCGCCGTGCGCACCGCGCTCGCCGGCCGACCATGAGCTCCGCGCCCCCGCCACTTATCACCTTCGGCGTGCCGGCTTACAATCGGCCCGCGCTCCTCGCCGAAACCCTCGCCAGCCTCGCCGCGCAAACCGTCGCCGTGGATTACGAAGTCATCGTCTGCGACGACGGCACCCTCCCCGAGACCGCCGCCACCGTCGCCCGTTTTCCATCCGATAAATTTTTCTACCACCGCAATACGCCCACGCTCGGCCCGGTGCGCAATTGGAACGAAGCCCTCCGCCGGGCGCGCGGCACCTGGGTCATGGTGCTCCACGAAGACGACACGCTCTACCCGTGGTATCTCGCCGCCGTTCGCCCACATCTCGGGAAAAACCTCGCCGCCATCTGCACGCGCACCGTTTCCGGCGCGACCATGCCCGCCCTGCTCGCCCCTACCTCGCCCGCTACGGCCGCGAGCCTCGCGTACCCGCCGCGCTATTTTCTCAAAAGCGCCATGACGCCCTTCCCGGGGGTATTGATCCGCCGCGAGCTCGCCGAAAAACTCGGCGGCTTCAGCGAAAAAGCCGGCCCGCTCGCCGACTATGAGTTCTGGTATCGCCTCGCCTGCGCCGGCCGCATCGAAGTCGTTCGCGAGGTCGCCGCGTTCTACCGCGTGGCCGACGGCCAATGGACCGAACGCGCCTGGCCGACCATGATTCGCCAGACGCATCTCCTCCGCCTGCGCATCGCCGGCGAACAGTTCCCCAAAAGCCCCCGCCTCGGCCGCTGGCTCGCCCGCTTCTTCACCTTCCGCAACGCCCTCAGCTACGCCGCCCGTTTCCCCCAGAAACCCGCTTCCCTCGCCCGTGCGCTCCGCCTCGGCTCGATCCCGTTTGCGCGCTTGCCCAGCGGTTGGGTTTGGGCCGCCCTCAAGCGACTCGCCTGAACGTCATGCGCCTCACCGTCGCCATCTGCACCTACCACCGCGCCGAATTTCTGCGCCAAACGCTCGCCAGTCTGGCCCGGCAGACTTTCCCGCGCGACCAGTTCGAAGTCCTCGTCATCGACAACAACTCCCCGGACCATACCGCCGCCGTCGTCGCCGAGTTTGCCTCCACCCCGCTCGCCCCGCGCCACATTCTCGAAAAACAACAGGGCCTCGACTACGCCCGCAACCGAGCCATCGCCGAGGCCCGCGGCGATGTCATCCTCTTCGCCGACGACGACATCCTCGTGCGGCCCGATTGGCTCGCCCAAATCTTCGCGCCGTTCGCCTCCGATGCCTGCGACCGCATCGGCGCAGTGGGCGGCGAAGTGATTCCCGTTTTCCCCGACGGCCTCCCGCCTTGGGTCGCCGAGTGGCACGCGCCGCTCGCCTTCCGCGCCGACGCCGGCCCACTCCCCCCGCGCCATAGCCCGATGGGCGCCAACCTCGCCATCCCCCGCGCCGTCTTCGCCCGCGTCGGCGTGTTTCACACCGCGCTCGACCGTGCGGCCGGGAACTATTTCTCCGGCGGCGACAGCGAGATGATCCGCCGCATCCGCGCGGCAGGTCTGGAAATCTGGTTCGCTCCCGCCGCCGCCGTGCGCCACCAGATGCCCGCGAGTCGCACCACGTTTCGTTACGCCGCGCGCCACGCGTTCGACTCGGCCCGCTCGCGCACCATCGACCGCGCCGGCCAACCGGGCGGTCGCGCCTACCTCGCCACCCGCTGGCTCGCCAACATCCTCAAAACTCTCGGCTACGCCGTCGTCGCGCTCCTGGCCGTCTGCGTCCTTCGCACCGGCGACGCCAAAAAATCCCTCGTCCGCGCCTGGCGCTCCTGCGGCTATCTCTACCAAATCTCCCGGAGCCTTCTCGGAAAAATCTGAAGCTCTCCCCCGATTTTCCGCCTCAGAATTTCCGTGTAGTCCGTGTGTTCCGTGGGCATCTCCGAAACGCCCGACGCCTACTCGGAAGTCCCTCAATCCTTCGGAATTCGCTTCGATTCGTGCCCATTCGCGGGCACTCCCGTTTTCATCCCCCGTTCGTTAGTTCGCGTGTTTCGCGGGGGAAATCTTCCCCCGTCCATCCGCACGATTCCACTCTTCTAAACCTCCCCCGCCCTCACCACCAACGCCCGCGCCTCCTCCGCCCGCTTCCGGTTTTTCTCCACTCCGAGCGCGTCCAGCCCCAGCGCATTGGCCGCCGCCAGCACCGTGCCCACGCCGCAAAACGGATCGACCACCACCTTCGCCGCCACCACCTCCCGCGCAAAGCGCACCGCGTGGCCGGCCGCGCGCACGCCCATCGCTCGCACCCACTTCTGCTCGCCCGCGTCGGCGATCACGTCGGGAATCGGCAACACATCCGGACACTTCAACGCCCGCGAAACCGCAATGAAGTGGGTGAATCCCGGCCGCCCGGTCGTGAGCATTCCCGCCGGCCGCCGCAGCACAATCTTGTGAAACAAGACGCGCGCCCCCGCATCCTGCGCGGCCCCGATCACCATCGCGCCTTTGTCGATCCACTCCCCGTCCCGCTTGATATCGCTTTGAAAAAAGAGCGCCGCGCTCTCATCCGGCACCGCATTTACCACCAGCCGCACCGCCCCGAGAAACCACGCCCGCCACACTTCAAGCGCCACGCCCACCTCCGAAACATCCGGCAGCGAAGTCACCGCACACGCCCCGTCGATCCGCCCGCGTTCCCGCAGCCACGGAACCGCATCCGCGCAGATCACCTCCCGATTCGGCTCACCGTTCATCACTCCACGGAGCGCCAACCTGACGCCGGAGTAAAGCCCGCCGCCGCCTCGGGGTCGTGCGCGCCGGCGAGCAGCCGGGGCGGGCGCTCCAAAATTCCGACCTTCGGCGAACGCTAGCGGCATGCCCTGCCGCCGTTTCGCCCCGCATGCTTTCCCTGAAAGATTGAGCCGTGCAAGTCGTGGGCAAAGCGTGCTTCACCCGCCGCCTGTTCACGCTACTTCCGCCCCCACGTCCCCGCTAATGAATTTCGGGCGATCCCGCTAAATCATGCATGAACGGTTGCCATCCCATCGAAACCTCCGGACCGTCGGTGCTCTCATGGCACTTACCTCGGGCTCATCCGCACCGGTCGAAGAGAAGTTCTCTCTTCCCCTTTTTCTATTCACCGTCGCGGTCTCGCTCGCGGGCCTCATCGCCCTCGTATGGCTGCTCGCGCCGGCCTCCGTCTGGCAGGCGCAAATCGCGATGCCCGTCGTGCCGTTCATCGTCGCCTTCCTCGTGGTGCATCTCGGCACCTGCTTCTTCGAGTATTTCTTCCACCGCTACGTGTTGCACCGTCCGGTGGTCCCGGCCCTGAGCCGGTTCTACAAGCAACACACCTTGCACCACTCGCTCACGCGCATCGGCAAACGGTTCACCCCCGGCGGTCGCGAGGTCCCTTACGTTGAAAATATCTACCCCGTTACCACCCCCGAGCAGGGCGAGGCGTCATTCTTTCCTTGGTATACCCTCGTCGCCTTCGCCGCCGGCTTCGCTCCGTTCCTGATTTTGATGCAGTGGCTGATGCCCACGTGGCCGTGGCTCTTCGCCGGCTTCGCCGCCCTCGCCTTCGCCCTGGCGCTCTACGAAATCTTCCACGCCTTCGAACATTGGGCCTTCGAGCGCTGGGCCCCGCTCATCGAGCACAAATACTTCGGCGGCCTTTGGCGCCATATCTACAGCTTCCACCTCCGCCATCACGCCTCCATTGACTCCAACGAGGGCATTTCCGGGTTCTTTACCTTGCCCGTGTTCGACTGGGTTTTCGGCACCTTCCAGATCCCGAAAACTCTCTTCACCCACGGCTCCGAGTGGCACGCCTCCGAGTTCACCACGCCCCGGCCCTACGCTTTCATCCGCTGGTGCGACGCCCGCGCCGATGCCCTCGTGAAAAACCGCCGCGCGCTCGCCCGTCAGCAACCCACCGCCACCGGCCCTAACGCTCCCGTCACCCAAGATGACGCCGAGTCCGCCGCCGGCAGCTCCAGCCGCTCGAACGCCAACTGATCCTGGGCCAGCTCAACCGAATCGCCCGAAGCCTAGTCGCTTCGGGCTTTTTTGTGTCCAAGCATCATGTAGCCCGCCCGCCAACGCCTCACCGCCTTCCCGCTACCCGCTACTTCTTCTGTAGCACCGGCGCCTGCGACTTCAGTTTCTTGATCTTGGGCGCAATCACGAACGAGCAATAGCCCGCTTGCGGGTTTTTCGCGAAATAATCCTGATGGTAATCCTCCGCCGGCCAGAATTTCACGAGCGGCACGATTTCCGTCGTGATCGGATCGCGAAACTCTTGGCTCGCCAAGACCCGCGATTTCATCGCCGCGGTTTTTTGCGCTTCATCAGCGTAGAGAATGATCGAGCGATAGTGCGGACCGTGATCGTTCCCCTGCCCGCCCACCTGCGTGGGATTGTGCACCTGCCAAAAGTAGTCGAGCAGCACCTCGAGCGAGACCACGGCGGGATCGTAGTCGATCCGGATGACCTCGGCGTGGCCCGTGCGTTGGGCGGTGATGTCTTTGTAAGTGGGATTCGGTTCCTTGCCGCCGGCGTAGCCACTGACGACGGCCTTTACGCCGGGGACGATTTCATACGTGGCTTCGGTGCACCAGAAGCACCCGCCCCCAAGGACGAGCGAGGCGGTTTTGGATTCAGCGGCGGAAGACATAGAGGAGAACGCGGCAAGCAGAGCGGGGACGAAGATTAACCAAGCGATAGGTTTCATGGGCGAGAGAAGCTACCGTGCCCAAAATTATTCCCGCCGCAAGTCGGCCCGCGCGGACCCCGCCAGCCCGCATCCGCCCGCTGCCGGCCCTCGCTCCCGTAACGGACCACGGAGAGACGCCCTGACGCTTACCGCGAGAGCTTCCGGTATTTGATCCGGTGAGGCTGGTCGGCTTCCTTGCCCTTCCGCTTCTTGAAATCTTCAAGGTAACTCGAGTAGTTGCCGGCGAACCAATGCACGGTGCTGTCGCCTTCAAAGGCCATGATGTGCGTCGCCACGCGGTCGAGAAACCAACGGTCGTGCGAGATGATCACCGCGCACCCGGCAAACGTTTCCAACGCTTCTTCCAGCGCGCGGATCGAATTCACGTCGAGATCGTTGGTCGGCTCGTCGAGCAGCAGCAGATTTGCCCCGCTCTTCAGCACGCGCGCGAGCAACACGCGGTTGCGTTCGCCACCGGAGAGCACGCCCACTTTTTTCTGCTGGTCGGCGCCCGTGAAACCGAATTGCGCGCAATACGCCCGGCTGTTCACCGAGCGCGGCCCGAGCGCGAGGATTTCTTGGCCGTCGCTGATGACTTCCCAGATCGTCTTGTTGCCCTCCAGCGAATCGCGCGACTGCTCGACGTAGGCGAACTTCACCGTCTCGCCGACCTTGAACGTGCCCGCATCGGCTTTTTCGAGATCGGTGATGAGCTTGAAGAGCGTGGTCTTGCCGGCGCCGTTGGGCCCGATGATCCCGACAATGCCGCCGGGCGGCAGCGCGAAGTTGAGTTTATCGAAGAGCAATTTCTCGCCAAACGCCTTCGCCACATTCTGCGCCTCGACCACGACCGTGCCGAGCCGCGGGCCGGCCGGAATGATGATCTCGAAAATCTTTTCCTGTTCGACGACATCGGCCTTGAGCATGGCCTCGTAGGCGTTGATGCGCGCCTGGCCTTTCGACTGGCGGGCCTTCGCGCCTTGGCGAATCCAGGCCAGCTCTCGCGCCATGGCCTTCTGGCGCTTGCTCTCGGTGCGCTCAGCGACGGAGGCGACGGCCTGCTTCTGTTCGAGCCACGAGGAATAATTACCCTTCCACGGCAGACCGTGGCCGTGATCGAGTTCGAGAATCCAACCGGCCACATTGTCCAAAAAGTAGCGGTCGTGCGTGACGGCGATGACCGTGCCTTCGTAGCGGCCGAGGTGCTGCTCGAGCCAATTAACGCTGTCGGCATCGAGATGATTCGTCGGCTCGTCGAGCAGGAGAATCGACGGCTTCTGCAAAAGCAGTCGCGCGAGCGCCACGCGGCGCCGTTCACCGCCGGAAAGATGATCGACGATGGCATCGCCGGGCGGACAACGCAGCGCGTCCATCGCCATGTCCACCTGCGGCGCGACATCCCAAGCGCCGAGCGCGTCGATCTTTTCCTGCAACTTCGCCTGTTTGTCGGCGACGGCATCCTTCGCCGCATCGTCGGCCGCTTCGGCGAGCTCGTCCCAACTCGCATCGTAGGCCGCCGTGAGATCCGTGAGATGCTTCACGCCCTCTTCGACGCAGGCCCGCACCGTGGCCCCGGGGGTGAGGGCCGGCTCCTGCTGCAGAAAGCCCACCGTATAACCCGGTTCAAAATGCACGCGACCGTCGATCTCGGTATCGATCCCCGCGAGAATGCGCATGAGCGAGGACTTGCCGGAGCCGTTCAGGCCGAGGACTCCGATCTTCGCGCCGTAGTAAAACGAGAGGGAGATGTCGCGGAGGATTTCCTTGCGCTCGATTTTCTTCGAGACGCCGAGCATTGAGAAAATGATCTTCGGGGCTTCTTCGGTTTTGGCCATGCGCCGAATCGACTAGGGTTTCGTCGCCAGTTCAAGCCGCGCGAGCAGGTCGAGCGCATCAAGGCGATTTACCCCGCAGATGTCCGCCATCGGCCGCAGACTGGCGCAGACCGCCGGGCGGTCGGCCCGCCCAAAAATCGCGCAGCGGAAATCCGCGAGCAGCTGTACACACCTCACGCCGGCCGGTTTGCCGAGCGGCATCCCCGGGATCGAAGAAGAAATCGAGGGCGCGATGCAACACGCGCCGCAACCAGCGCGACAGTCCATGGCCGACAAGCGGGGCCAGGGCCCGCCGGCACAAGCTATTTCAAGCCCGCGATCAGCACCTTGAGCTGCGCCGCGTGGTCCGCCGTGTCCACTTTCTCCGCGACCGCGAGCACCGTGCCGTCACTCCCGAGCACAAACGCCGCCCGCGCCGGCCCAAAGTATTTTTTGCCATACATGGACTTTTCCACGACCGCATCCGCCGCCTGCGCAAAAAGATCATCGGGATCGCTCGCCAGCGTGTAGGTGATTTTTTTCTTCGCGGCGTATTTCAGGTGCGAGCCGGGAGTGTCACGGCTGACGGCAACGAGCGTATAACCGGCCTCGGCAAACTCCGCGGCGTGGGCCGCGAGAGCGTCGTTCTGCTTATCGCAGGAACCCGTGTTGTTCTTCATATAAACCGACACGATTGTGCGACGGGTGAGCAGGTCTTTGAACGCGACCTCTTTGGCGACGCCGCCGGCGACGATCGTGAGCTTAAAGTTGGTTTTCAGTTTCTTTCCGGGAGAAATCATAGTGCCGCCACTGAGCGAGGGTCGGCGTCGGCGTCAAATTACCCGACAATTTAGCCCAAAAATACCTCCGGTTGAGGCTTTGACGTGCCGATAAATAACCTGCAACTTCGCCCTGAATGAAATCCGTCAAGGTGCCCGCTTTGGAGCTGTTCCTCCACGAAATGATTCCCCTCGCCAAGGCGATGGGCGTCGGCGTGGAAGTCAGCGATGACCGCGCCCTCACCCTGACGGCTCCAAAAGAGCAGAACAAAAATTCGCTCAACACCGCATTTGGCGGCAGTCTCGTTTCACTCGCCACCTTAGCCGGTTACGGCGTTGTCTGGGAGTTGATGAAAAACGAAAAAGGCGCCGAAAAACCCGAATGGAGTATCGTCGTCAAAGAGAGCCGAGCGGCCTACCGCCGGCCCGTGATCGGCGACCTGCGTGCGATCTGCGAGCGCCCGGCCCAAGCCGCCATCGCCGAATTCAAGGATGCCCTCGCTCGCTATGGCAAAGCCAAGCTCAAGCTTCGCGCCCGCGTCATCGAGAAGGGTCAGACCGCAGTCGATGTGACCGCGGCTTTTGTCGTCACGCGCTGAATTTTGCTGGGCTGACCCCGCTCTGTCGTCCGACCGCGCCCGATCCGGCGCGGTTTTTTTGCGGACTTAAATGTGCTTCGAGTCCGCCTCGTCTTTCTTCACGTAGCCGCTGTCCTGCCGCTGGTGATTCACCGCGTTTTTCTTGAGATAGGCTTGGTAAACGTCGTCGGCCGACATGCCCAAAGTCTGGGCCAGCGACACGAGAAAATGAAACAGGTCAACGACTTCAACCTTGGCGTTCTGCTCGTCGAATTTTTGATATTTCGCCCACCACTTCCACGGCACGCTGTCGATCAGCTCGGCGGTTTCCTGCTGTAAAGCGCGGGTGTAATTGAGCACCCATTTGGCTTTTTCCTCATCGGTCGGTGGCGGCAGCGTGACGCCGATCCGTGCATTGAGCGCCGCCTGCATGCGAAAAATTTCTTCAAATTTGTCCATGCGCGCGACGGTGCAAACGGGCTCCAACGCTGGCAAGCCCGCGTTGACGCCGATGCCGCGGACCGCGTGACCCGTCCTCTTGAATTTGCAGTTGCCCCGGCAAGGCAGTCACGCGATCTTGATTGTTTGAGGCCGACGTCGAGTGCGCTTACCGCGCTCCGCCGGTGTCACCAACCCGGGCCGCTCCCGCATCGCGGTGAGTGCCCAGAAAACAAAAAACAACAACATGACAGATCAAGATACGTCCGGCACACCTGCCGCCCCGAACGCCGATAGCTCGGCGCCGGCGGCCCCTGCCGCGACTGCCCCTGCGAGCACCGCAGGCGGCGAGACCCAGCCGTTCGGTTCGTTCGGCGCTGCCAGGGGCTCCGGCCTCAACCGCGGCAAGAAACGTCCCGCCCACAGCAACCCGGCCCCGGCCGCGTCCACCGTAGCCTACACCCCCAGCTCCCTCGAGGTCATCACCTCAAAGAGCGAATATAAGAATCCGTTCGCGCCCGAGCCGGTAGCTTCTGCAATCGCGCCGGTTAGCACTCCTGCTCCCGTTGAAGTCACCGCCCCGGCTCCGGTCGCCGCGGTGATCGCCCCAGCACCTGCGCCTGCGCCCGCTCCGGCTCCCGTCGTCGCGGCGGAAAAAGTCGAACTCAACATCCTCCCGCCGGCCGAATCAAAACGTGCCGCCACGAGTTGGGAATCGCACTCCGGCGGATCCGCTGCCCGCCGCGAGGATCGCCCGACGTTCCGCGTCGAGCCCCGCCCCGGCCAGCCGCGCAACCCGGATACCGCTCCGACCAAGGACCTTTACCCGTTGGATGCTTCGACACCGACTTCCCGCGATTCGGGCCCGCGTGATTCCGGTCCGCGCGATTCCAGCCGCGGCCCGCGACGCGACGGTCCCCGTTTCGAGCCCCGTGAACCTCGCCGCGATCCCCGGCCCGAGCAGAGCAACCGCCTGCCCACCCCGGCTCCAAAAGCCAAATCCGGCGGCGGTTTCATCGGTTGGCTCAAAGGTCTTTTCGGCGTAAAGCCGGCCGCAGCTGAAACCCCTTCGACTGCTCACGGTGAACGGCACCGCGAGGGTGGCGAAGGTGGCGGTGAAGGTTATCAAGGCGGCGGTCGTCGCCGCAGCCGTCGCGGTGGTCGTGGTCGCTCCCAAGGCGGTGATCGCCAAGAGGGTTATTCCCCACGTCCCGAGGGCCAGAGCTCCGGCGGCGGCGAGGGCCAGGGCGAACATCGCGGTGAAGGCCGCGGTGATTATCGCGGCGGTGGCGAAGGCTATCGCGGCGGTGGTGGTGGCGGTGGCGGGCGCCATCGCGGCGGTCGTGGCCGAGATCGGGGCGATCGTGGTTCCCGCGGTGATCGCGGCGGTTCCGATCCACGTCCAGAAGGTCAACAGGGCGGCGGCGCGATCTGATTCGCGTTAATCCTTGCCCACCGCGCAGACCCAAGCGCAATTCAAAGGCGTCCCTTCACCGGGGCGCCTTTTTTCATTTTCCGCTCCCTCCGGCGCCGGATCGGACTCCCAGCTCCCAACTCTCAGCTCTCAACTTCTTCCTCCCAGATGTCCGATCTCATCGTCCACGGCGGTCGCCCTCTCTCCGGCACCATCACTCCGTCCGGCAACAAGAATTCCGTTCTTCCCATCTTTTGCGCCACGCTGCTCACCGATGAGCCCGTGACCTTGCTCAACGTCCCCGACATCACCGATCTCAACAAACTCGTCGCTTTCTTCCAGACTCAGGGCTCGCAGATCAGTTGGGACCGCACCGCCGGAACCATGCGGGTCGATCACTCGTCGTTTCGCAGCACCCTCGCCGACGACGAGCTGCCACAGGACATGCGCTCGACGGTCCTGCTTTATCCCGCCCTGCTCCACCGTTTCCGCAAACTCACCATCCGCGCCAATACCAAAGGCTGCTCGCTCGGAGTCCGCGAGATCGACCCCCACCTCGAAATCCTCCGTGCCTTGGGCACCGTCATTAACGACGGCGAACCGCTCATCCTCGCCCTCCCCGACGGCTTTACCGGCGCCCGGCACTGGTGCGACTACATGTCGGTCACCGTCACGGAGAATTTCGCCATGGCCGCCGCCCTCGCCGCCGGCTCTTCCACGCTCATCAACGCCGCCAGCGAGCCGCACGTGCAGGAGCTCTGCGCCGCGCTTGTCGCGATGGGCGCCCAGATCGATGGCCTCGGCACCAGCCGCCTCGAAATCACCGGCGTAAAGCGGCTCCACGGTGCCACCATCACCATCGGGACCGACTACCACGAGATCGTTACCTTCCTCGCCCTTGGCGCGATCACCGGCGGCGAAGTGCGCGTCGAGCATTCGCTCCCGCATCACTTCGATCTCATCACCCGCGCCTTCGCCAAACTCGGCGTGATCGTCGAACACGAGGGCACCACCGCCGTCGTCCGCCGCAACCAATCGCTCCGCATCGCGGCGCCGTTCACGAGCAACCTTCTGCCGAAAATCGAAGCCGCGCCGTGGCCTTACTTCTCCGTCGATCTGCTGCCGCTTATGATCGCACTGAGCACCCGTTGCGAAGGGACGATCCACTTTTGGAACAAGGTTTACGAAAACGGGTTTTCCTGGATTCCCGAGCTGGCGAAGTTCGGTGCCCACGCGCTCGTGAGCGATCCGCACCGCATCGTCGTTTTCGGCAACCGCCCCCTCCACCCGGCTACCGTCGACTCGCCCTACATCATCCGCGCCGCCGTCGCCCTCGCGATGGTCGCGGCCGCGATCCCCGGCAAATCGGTCGTGCGCAACGCCGAGATCATCAAGCGCGCCCACCCTCGCTTCGTCGAAAATCTCCGCAGCCTCGGCGCCGAGCTGGAGTGGAAATAATCTCATGGCCGCTTCCGATTCCAACAAGGGCGTCAACTTCCTCGCCTCCACCCTCGCCACCCCCGTCTCGCCCGCCGAGGCCGCGCTCCGCCCCCTTTCGTTTGCCGATTTTACCGGTCAGCTCAAAACGATCGATCGTCTGAAAATCATGGTCGGCGCCGCCAAGAAACGCGGCGAGGCCCTCAATCACATTCTCCTCTCCGGCCCACCCGGCCTCGGCAAGACCACCCTCGCCTTCATCCTCGGCAACGAACTGGGCAAGGCCGTGCGCGTCACTTCCGGCCCGGTCATTGAAAAAGCCGGCGATCTCGCCGGTCTGCTCACCAGTCTCGAGGAAGGCGACATCCTCTTCATCGACGAAATCCACCGCATCCCCAAAACCGTCGAAGAATATCTCTACTCGGCGATGGAGGATTTTCGGCTCGATATCATGATCGACCAAGGTCCCAACGCCCGCAGCGTCCGCCTGTCGATTCCACGCTTTACTCTGGTCGGGGCCACGACCCGCTCCGGCCTGCTCACTGCGCCCCTGCGCTCGCGCTTCACCCTCCAGACGCGGCTCGACTACTACGATCACGCCACCCTCGAGGGGATCGTCCAGCGCAGTTGCGGCTTGCTGGGCGTGGCCATCGATCAAGGCGGCGCATCCGAGATCGCCACCCGCGCCCGCGGCACGCCGCGCGTCGCCAATAACCTCATCAATTTCTGCCGCGACTACGCCCAGGAACGCGCCTCGGGCAAAATTACGAAACCCGCCGCCGCCGCCGCTTTGGAACTGCTCGAAATCGACGCCGCCGGCCTCGATGAGATGGACAAACGCATGTTACGCGTGATGGCCGAGAACTACCGCGGCGGGCCTGTGGGCATGAGTACGATCGCCGTCGCCGTCGGCGAAGAGGCCGAAACCCTCGAAGAAGTTCACGAACCTTTTTTGATTCAGGAAGGCTACCTGCAACGCACCCCTCAGGGCCGCACGCTTACCCCGAAGGGCTACGCCGCCGTCGGACTGAAAGCCTCCGTCGCCGGCGACCAACCCGGTTTGTTCTAAACCCGCGGGCCGAAAAAGTGGGGCCCACCCGCCGCAGCGTCTCGGCGCGATCGACTCTTGCGACTTGAACCCAAGCTCCTGCAACGATGCCCGCCGGTCTTCCTCAGTGGCTCGCTCACTCCGAAAGCGAGGCCAACGGTCAACCGCCCGGCGTCCTCAAACTACTACTCCGGCTCGGTTTCACGGTTGAGAAACTGCTACGTCAGATTTCGCGCACCATCCTCGTGATCCGACCTGCCGCGCCCGCTACCTGACAACTGCCGCCCCGGCTTCCGCCGTCGTCCTTGCGTTCGGTTGCATCTCCCTCACGATTCCACCGTCCCACAAAAACTATGGCTAAAACACAAAACTCCCAAAAAAAGACCCTCAAGAAACCGCTTAAAACCCAAGCGGAGAAAAAAATCGCGAAACGCGACAAGAAGGCCGGCCGTTAATCACGGCACCTCGCCCGACCGCCGGACCAACTCCGGTTTTGGGCCGGTTTTCCAACGGAAGCCCGACTTCCGCCCCCTCCGCGCCGATTCACTCGGCGCGTTTTTATTTTACCAAGACGGTGACCCGGGACACGTCGCTGTCCTTTGACTCAAACGATACCAACCGGCGTTGCTTCGAACCCATGACCGGCAACGCGCGCCAGACCGGCGTGACGCGCTCGTCGTTGTCGTTAAACCGGCAATAAACCATCGGCGTGCGCGAGTCTTTGCTTTCGTTGGTAAACTCGGCCCAAACGCGCACGCGACCGTCCGGAAGCGCATGGATCTCGATGGCTCCAACGCGGTAAATCGCAAACGAAGCCGAAGAACGTCGCACCGCCGCCGACTGCAAAATCACCGTGCCCGTCAGCGCCGCGGTATAGCCGGCATCCGTCGCAAAGCGGCTCTTGGCCGCGACACTCAGCAAAGGATCACCCGCCTGCAACCGACGCACCGTTTCTTGGCCGGCGGCCGGACCGGCGGCGGACTTTTCCTCAAGATTCCCCCGCGAAAGTCGACCGTCGGCCACCGGGCCTGTCGGCGCCGCCGGGAGCTTGCCGTTGTCGCCAAGAGCCGGCGGGGTCGTCGGCGTAGTCGCACAACCGGTGATGAGCAAAAGGAGAACCGCAGGGATCGCGAGTGGGCGCATGGAATAGAAAAATTTAGACTACAACGAGATGGGGAGACTCTACCGAATCGGGGTTCGGGTCTTACAAGCTCCAAAATCTATCCGGTGGACCGCTGCCTTACTTGTAACCTTTACCGGACTAAGCACGGGCGCTTTGGGTCGAATTTCCACCCCGGCAGCAAAAACTGCATCGCCACCGCATCATCCCGCGCACCGCCGCCGACTTTCCGGTAGAGTTCATGCGCAGCCTCGAGTTGCGCGAGATCGATTTCGATTCCTAGGCCGGGCCGGGCCGGCACCGTCAATTTTCCGCCGGTGATCACCAAGGGCTCACGCGTCAGCCGTTGTCCGTCCTGCCAGATCCAGTGCGTGTCGATTGCCGTCACGCGCCCCGGTGCCGCCGCTGCCACATGGGTGAACATCGCGAGCGAAACATCAAAATGGTTGTTCGAATGCGATCCCCACATGAGCCCGCGCTCCTGACACACCTGCGCGACTCGCACCGAGCCCTGCATCGTCCAAAAATGCGGATCGGCGAGCGGAATATCCACCGCCTGTAACGCCAGCGCATGACCCAGCTCGCGCCAGTCCGTCGCGATCATATTGGTCGCCGTCGGCAGGCCCGTTGCTTGGCGAAACTCCGCCATGATCTCGCGGCCCGAAAACCCTTTCTCCGCGCCGCAGGGATCCTCGGCGTAGGCCAAAACGTTTTGTTTTCCCGTGCACAGCCGCACCGCCTCGTCGAGCGACCACGCGCCATTCGGATCGAGCGTGATGCGCGCCGTAGGGAAGCGCTCGGCGAGCGCCGTGACCGCTTCGATCTCAACTTCGCCGCGACACACCCCGCCCTTGAGCTTGAAATCATTGAAGCCGTAGCGCGCCTGCGTTGCCTCCGCCAAGCGCACGATCGCCGCCGTCGTCATCGCCTCTTCGTGTCTGAGGCGCAGCCAATCATCGTTCGCCGCCGGTTCTTCGCGATAGCCAAGGCCGGTCTTTTTTTTGTCGGCGACATAAAAAAGGTAGCCCAGCACCTCGACGGCCTTCCGCTGCTGCCCCGCACCCAACAACGCCGCCACCGGCACCTCCAGGAATTGCCCGTGCAGATCGAGCATCGCCGCCTCGATTGCCGTCATCGCGTGGATCGTCGTGCGCAGATCGAAGGTCTGTTGCCCCCGCCCACCCGCGTCCCGATCCCCGAAACGGACCCGCACCGTCTCGATCACCGCCGCACTCGCGTCGACCGACCGGCCGAGGACCAGCTCTCGCGCCTCTTCCAGCGTCTGCCGGATCTTCTCTCCGCCCGGCACCTCTCCGACCCCGGTCCGCCCCGCATTGTCGGTCAGCAAAACAATGTTGCGCGTGAAAAACGGTCCGTGCGCGCCGCTCAGGTTGAGCAACATGCCGTCATGTCCCGCGACGGGAACCACGCGCATCGCCGTTACCGTGGGCGCGGCGTTTGTTTTCGCTGCGGGCTTCATTGCGGTCCAAGTGCCTGCATCAGCGTCGCCAACCGGGCGCATTCGTCGGCCGTCAAATCCACCAACGGTGGCCGCACCGGTCCCGCGTCGTGCCCGGCGATCTTCGCCCCGGCCTTCACGATACTCACCGCATAGCCCGGCTTGCGGTTACGGATCTCCAGATACGGCAGGAAAAACGTGTCCAGCAGTCGCCCCATCGTCGCGTGGTCATCGGTCGCTACCGCGCGGTAAAACTCCATCGCTGTCTTCGGAATAAAGTTAAACACCGCCGAGGAATACACCGGCACGCCCAACGCCTTATACGCCGCCGCATACACTTCCGCCGTCGGCAACCCGCCAAGATAGGCAAACCGGTCTCCGAGTTTCCGCCGGATCGTCACCATCAGCTCGATCTCGCCGATCCCATCCTTGAAACCGATCAGATTCGGGCAGCGGTCGGCCAACTTCACGAGCGTATCCGCCTGCAACCGACACGCCCCGCGATTGTAGATGATCACGCCGAGTTTCACCGACCGACACACGGCTTCAACGTGCGCCGCCAGTCCTTCCTGCCCCGCCTCCGTCAGATAGTGCGGCAACAACAACACTCCCTGCGCCCCCAACCGCTCCGCCTCCTGCGCGAACGCGATCGCCTGACGCGTCGGTCCGCCCGCGCCCGCCACAATCGGCACTCCTCCCCGACAGGTCGTCACCGCGGTGCCGACAACCGCGCTGTAGTCCTGCGCCGTGAGCGAAAAAAACTCCCCCGTGCCGCCTGCCGCGAACAGCACCGTGGCACCGTAAGGCATCAGCCATTCCAATCGCTTCGCGTAGGTATCGGCTCGAAAGTCGCCCACCGCGTCGAAGTCCGTGATCGGAAACGAAAGCAGGCCGGCCGACATTGTTTTCTTCAATTCTTCAGGAATCATAGGGCAAGTTGGGGACTGCAAAAACTCATGCGATCCCGCCGGGCCCAATGCAAGCGCCCGCACCCCTAAAATCACGCGGCCGCCTTTCCCCGTGGTCCGGCGCCTACAAATCGCCCAACTGCGGCCGCAGCACGATTTCCTCCACGACCGTCTTTCGGGTGAGCCGATAAACATCCAAAAACGCCCGCGCCACATCCTCCGCCGGCATCATCCGCTCCTCTGCCACGCCGCTTCCGCTCCACGAAGGCGACCACGTCGCGCCCGGATAAACACAGCACACGCGCACGCCCTTCGTCTTGAGTTCCGCCCGCATCACCTTGCTGAGACCCGTCACCCCGAACTTCGCCGCGCAATAGCCCGCGCCGCCCGGATAAGCATCCAAACCCGCGATCGAGCTCATGTTGAACACGTCCCCGCGCCCGCGCGCCGCCATCCCCGGCACGAACGCTTTCGACACCAAAAACACGCTGCGCAGATTCGCCCCGATCAGCCGGTCAAACTGCGCCACACTCATCTCGGTCAACGTCGACGCCTCGAACTTGCCCGCGTTGTTGATCAACACATCCACACCGCCAAACCGCTTCGACACCGCCGCCGCCATGGTCGCGACCGAGGCTTCGTCGCTCACGTCACAACCAAAGGTCGCAACCGCGGCACCTCGCCCGCTCAGGAGCTTCGCCGCCCCGCGCGCTACGACCGCCAAGTTCTGCTCGTTCCGCGCCACCAGCGCGAGCCGCACCCCAGGGACTTCCCGGGCGAACACCCGGGCGATTGCCGCGCCGATGCCCTGCGATGCACCGGTGATCACGACGACGGATTTGCTCATGAATCAGGCTCCGTGACTTCCGGATGTTCCGCGGGATAAATACCAACCCTCAACACACCAACGACGCAAAGTCCGAGAAATCCGCGGTGAATCCGCCCGTCACGCCTTTGCAAATCACGCTCACAGCATCGTGCGAATGCAGCGACTCCAGGTGCGAGCACGCCACCTGAAAGTCCGCGATGCGCGCGTCACTCGCGAGCTCGCGATAGAGCAACCTCGCCGCGTCCTCCACAAACTTGATGTGCGCGCCGTTGAGCTCGGCGAACGCCTGCTCGTCCTCGCGCTTCACCATCACTTGCGTCTCGGTCTTGAGCGCGTTGGCGCAGTGGCGCTGCAAGTCCTCGATCCGGAGCGTGCGTCCCGCCGCAAGCTCGACGCGCACCCGCGCCTTCGATCGTTGCGCGTGCGGCGTTGCAAAAACACCGCGCGTATTGCGGGCGTGCTCGGCCAGCTCCGCGCTGCACGGACAGGTCGACGAGTAGACAAAATCAAACTCCACGACGCGGCGGAATTTTCCCGTGCGGTCCATCGTCGCCTCATAAGCCACGCGGTAGTATTGCCAGCCGGAAAGTCCGCTGCGGAGGCTCGACTGGACCATCGGGTAGGAGAACGACAATTTGATCCGCGCGTCGAAGGCCACGATCGTGCGCTGATACTTCGTCAGCAGGCGGCGCAACACATCAAACGTGAACACCTCGTCCTGGTGGTCATAGAATGAGCGCATGATCCGGCCCATGTTGATGCCCTTGAGCCCGGCCTGGAGCGAAACCGTCCCCGTCACACTGGTCTCGAGCGTGTGAACCGTGCCGTTCGCCGCTTTGAATTTCAGCGGCAGACGAAAATTGGCACACCCCACCTGCTGGATCGGCACGCGCGCCCCGTCGGCCGCGTTCACCGCCTCCATCATGTCGGGCAATGAATCGCGATAAGCGGCATCGGATTTGAACGACGCGTCGAACGCGCGGTTGACGAGCGGCGCGACACCACCGGGCGTCTCGTGCAAATACATGGGCTTCTTTTTCATTTCGTTTTTTGTTTCGGTCGGACGGGCGCCAGGCGGTGGGGACGATAACCGTTGCCCCGGTCACCCGGGATTATCTGGCGCGGGATTGGGATTGGATTAGTCGGCCAGCGGGCCGTGATACTCCGCGAAATTGCGCGGCGTCTCGAACAGCCGGACGCAGTGCAGCCGGCCGTGTTTGATGTGCGGGGCGATTTCGTTCCAAAACGCGATCACGAGGTTCTCCGTCGACGGAATAATCCCGCGCAGAAAGTCCACCTCGTCGTTGAGGTTGCGGTGGTCGCATTTGTCCACGACCGCCGCGTGTAAAATCCGCTTCAATTCGCCCAGATCCATCACATAGCCCGTCTCCGGATCGGGCGCTCCGCGCAAGGTGACTTCGAGCACGTAGTTGTGCCCGTGCCAGTGCGGATTCGTGCACAGCCCGTAGTGTTCTTCATTCCACTTCTGGCTTTTCGTCGGGTTGTACAGCCGGTGCGCCGAATTGAAATGTACCTGCCGCGTGATTGATACCACCCCGGCGAGCACGCGCGGCGCCGCGACCTTTCCGGAGCGCGTGGCGGATTTTTTGGCGGCAGATTTCGTCGGCATGGAGGGTGATTAGGTAGCACAAAACTTTGCTCCGTCAATCGCCGGACCGGGCCCGGCCGCACCTTTCCAATTGAACTGGCGAAGAACGGCATCGATTTTCCCCATTCTCATCCCACCGCCCATGCCGATCCGAAAAGCCCTGATCACCGCCGCCAATCCCCGCCAGCGCACCTTGCCGCTCCAGACGCTGATGGATCAAAACGGTGATCCCAAATCCGCCCTGCAGATCGTGCTCGAGGAAGCCGCCGGCGCCGGCATCGAGGAGTTCTGCGTCGTCGTCTGCCCCGGCGACGAAACCGCTTACGCCGAGGCCTGCGGCGCCCTGCGTCCGCGCGTCCGCTTCATCGCCCAGCCCGCCGCTCGCGGCTATGGTCATGCCATCCTTTGCGGCCGTGAGTTCGTCGGCGACCAACCGTTCCTCCATCTCGTCGGCGACCACCTCCACGTCGCCCAAGGCGCCACCAGTTGCGCCCGCCAGCTCATCAATATCGCAGTTTCGGAAAACGCCTCCGTCTCCGCCGTGCAGCCCACGCGCGAGAGTCAGCTCACTTCCTACGGCGCCATCGGCGGCAAACTCATCGGCGGCGACCATCCGCTCTACCAAATCGACACCGTCCTCGAAAAACCCACCCCCACCGCGGCCGAGCAACAGCTCATCGTGCCCGGCCTGCGCGCCGGTTTTTACCTCTGTTTCTTCGGCCTGCACGTCCTCGGGCCCGATCTCTTTGCCATCCTCGATGAGCAACACGCCGCCGCTCCCGACCAATCCCTCGGCCTCTCCCCGGCGCTCCACGCGCTCGCCGCCCGCCGGCGTTATCTTGCGTTCTCCATCGCCGGCCGCCGCTACGATATCGGTGCGCCCTATGGCCTGCTCAACGCCCAGCTCGCCCTCTCGCTATCCGGCCGCGATCGCGACCGCGTCCTCACCCAACTCGTGGAACTTCTCTCCGTCCGCGCCGACACCCCATGAGCCTGCGCGTCACCGATCTTGTCGCGTCCGCCGATGCCGCGACGCGCGACACCGCCATCGACTCGTGGTGCGCCGGCCGCTCCGTCGCCCAACTCCTCGCCGATTGCGCCGAGCTCGACACCTACCGGCGCCGCGAATCCAACCTCTACCAACGCGTCCGCGCGCTCTTTTTCCTGACCGCGATCCACCGCTACCACTTGCCCGCGCGCTCCGATCTCCCGCGCCTCGGCCGCGTGCCCTACGAGGGCTTTCGCCATCTGCTCGAACGCCGTTTTGAGGAAGCCATCGCCGTTTTCGCCGCCGCCCAAGCCACCCACGGTCCCAGCGAAACCCTCTCCAGCGCCCTCGCCTCCGCCCACCACGCGCTCGCGTTCCAGACGCTCGCCGACCAAGTCCGCCGCACCGTCCGCTCCACCCGCGGCAACGCCTGGATGTTCCGCCTCGGTCACCCGCTCGACCAACCGCTCCGCGTACGCCCCGAGCTTCTCGCCCGCGAAAACTCCACCGCACCTTACCCGCTGCTCCGCGAACTCACGCCCGTGCGCATGGACCTGACCCATTGCGGCTGGTCCGATATTTTTTTCCTCGGCATGGATTTCCCCGAGGGCGCCCGGGTCCTCAACATCTCGGTCAATCTAGGCGTTCATGGCCGCGACGCCGCTCCGCGCCAGCCCGTCGAAGCCTACCTCCGGGTCATCGACGAACCCGTGATCCGTCTCGCCAGCGTCGATCTTGAGGCTACGGCCACCTTGTCTTCGCTCGACGATGTTTTTGATTTCGGCCGCGACTACCTCGGCTTGCTAAAAGCCGCCGTCATCGCCGCCGGCTTGGTTCCACCCGGCATTGAACGCTCCGGCGCCAGCTTGGCCGAACTTCTCGCCACCATCTTCGGCCCCGGTCGCGGCTTCGAACTCGTTTCCAACGTCAATCGGATCCCCAAGGGTTCGCGCCTCGCTGTCTCCACCAATCTCCTCGGCGCGCTCATCGGGGTCTGCATGCGCGCCACCGGCCAGATCCGCGCCCTCTCCGGTCCGAGCGACGAAACCGAGCGCCGCATCGTCGCCGCCCGCGCCATCCTCGGCGAGTGGATCGGCGGCTCCGGCGGCGGTTGGCAGGACTCCGGCGGTCTGTGGCCCGGCATCAAGCTCATCGAGGGCGCACCCGCGCTGCCCGGCGATCCCGAACACGGCATCAGCCGCGGCCGTCTCCTCCCGCGCCACACGCTTCTCGGCCGCGACCGCATCTCAGCCGAGGCTCGGCAAAAACTCTCCGATTCCCTCGTGCTCGTCCACGGCGGCATGGCCCAAAACGTCGGCCCCATTCTCGAGATGGCCACCGAGAAATATCTCCTCCGCAGCGAACCCGAGCTCACCGCCCGCCGCCGCGCCGTCGCCACCCTTGACGACATTCTCGCGCTCCTTTCCGCAGGTGACATCCGCGGCCTCGGCCGCGCCCTCACGGAAAACTTCTTCGGCCCGCTCCAGACGATGATCCCGTGGGTGAGCAACCGCTACACCGAGCAACTCATCGCCCGCACCCGCGAAGCCTTCGGCGAGGATTTCTGGGGCTTCTGGATGCTCGGCGGCATGTCCGGCGGCGGCATGGGTTTCATCTTCGCCCCGCACCGCCGCGCCGAAGCGCAGTCACGCCTACTCGAGATCATGCTCGCCACCAAGCGCGAGCTGGAGACCTCGCTGCCGTTCGCGATGGACCCCGTCGTTTATGACTTCGCCATCAACGAACACGGCTCCGTCGCCGCGCTCCTTAGCGGCGCCGATGCACTCCTGCCCGTCGAATTCTATCAACTCACGGTCCCTGCCCTGCTCCGCCGCGAAGCCCGCGACCTCACGCCCCGCGAACGCGCCGACGTCGCCCAGTTCACGAAGACCGCGCGCACCGCGCCCGCGTTCACCGCCGCGCTCCCCACGCTCCTCGACCGCCTTCTCCCCACCTCCGCCGAGACGTCGCGCACGACGCACAACCTCGACACCCTCCTCGCCCAAAACGGCTTCGACCGCGCCCAGCACGAGCAGATCCGCACCGATCTCCGCGCCGGCCGCATCGGCCTCGCGATGAACCGCCTCGCCCCCTCGACGCGCATCGAAGACGTCCCCTCGTCCGATCTCTTCAACGCCCACTCCGCGCCCGCCGCCCTCCGCGCCGCCGGCGCCGCCGCCCTCGCCCGCGGCGAATGCGCCGTCCTCACCTACGCCGCCGGCGTCGGCTCCCGCTGGACCCAAGGCGCCGGGGTCGTCAAGGCCCTCCACCCCTTCGCAAAATTCTCCGGCCAACACCGCAGCTTCGCCGACGTCCACCTCGCCAAATCGCGCCACACCGCCGCCCTCCACGGCGCCGATATCCCGCACATTTTCTCCACCAGCAACCTCACGCACGCCCCCATCGAAGCCTACTTGCGCGCCCATTTCTCCACCGCTCTCGACCACACCGTCTTCCTCTCTCCCGGCCGCTCCATCGGCCTCCGCCTCGTCCCCGCCGTGCGCGACCTCGTCTTCGCGTGGGAGGAAACCGCGCAGCAGAAACTCGACGAACAAAAGGAAAAGATGCGCGACAGCGTCCGCGCCGCCCTCACCAACTGGGCCCGCTCCGTCGGCGAAGGCGCCGACTACACCGACAACCTCCCCGGCCAGTGTCTCCATCCCGTCGGCCACTGGTTCGAGATTCCCAACCTCCTTAAAAACGGCACCCTCGCCCGCCTCCTCACCGCCCGCCCTCAACTCCGCACGCTGCTCGTCCACAATATCGACACGCTCGGCGCCACCCTCGATCCCGCCCTCGTCGGCTGGTTCCAAGCGAGCAACGCCACCCTCGGCTGGGAAGTCATCCCGCGCCGCATCGAAGACCATGGCGGTGGCCTCGCCCGCGTCGACGGCCGCGTACGGCTCGTCGAAGGTCTCGCCCTCCCGCGCGAGTCCGACGAGTTCAATCTCACTTATTACAATACCAACACTTGTTGGATCGACATCGACCGCCTGCTCGCGCTCTTCGGGCTCACGCGCGCCGAGCTCGCCGACACCGACCGCACCGCCGCCGCCGTCCGCGCGATGGCCGCGCGCGTCCCCACCTACGTCACATTGAAGGACGTGAAGAAACGCTGGGGCCACGGCCAGGAAGACGTCTATCCGGTTGCCCAATTCGAAAAACTCTGGGGCGACATGACCGGCCTCGCCGAGTGCACCAACGTCTTCGCCGCCGTCCCGCGCGCACGCGGCCAACAGCTCAAAGACCAAGCCCAACTCGACAGCTGGGCCCGCGACGGCAGCGCCGCCGCCATTGAGGCGCTCTGCAAATGGTAACGCCCCGGTAGAGACGCCTCTCCGCGACGCCCGCCACGTTTTGGTTTGGCGCGCGTTCAGCACCGTTCTTCATCGCCTCCCTGCCTTATGCCCATGCGTTTCTCCATCCTCGGTTCCGGCAGCTCGGGCAACGCCGCTCTGCTCGTCACCGAGGGCGCGCGCATCCTGATCGACGCCGGTTTCTCCGCGAGAAAACTTGAGCAACTGCTCGCCGCCGCCGGGGAATCCCTCGCCCGCATCGACGCGATTTTTTTGACCCACGAGCACGGCGATCACGCCGCCGGCATCGAGGGGCTGAAGAAATTCCCAAAGATTCCCATCTTCGCCAACCCGGCCACATCACGCGCCGTCCAAGCCAAAATCGCCGACGCCCACAAACCCGACTGGCAACTCTTCGAGACCGGCGCCCGTTTCCGTTTCCGCGACCTCGAGATCGAGAGCTTCGCCGTCCCCCACGACGCCCACGATCCCGTGGGCTTTCGCTTCACCGCCGGCCGGGACGACGACTTGTTTTCCCCGCGCCGTTCCCTCGTTTTTCTGACCGATCTCGGCCACGCCCCGCAGCATATCCGCGAACACCTCCGCGCCTGCGATGTCGTCGTCGTCGAGGCCAACCACTGCTCCGAATTGCTCAAGGCCGACAACAAACGCCCGTGGTCCACCAAGCAGCGCATCGCCGGCCGCCACGGTCATCTATCCAACGAAGCCGTCCGCGAGCTCCTCGCCTCCGTCGCGAGCCCGTCGTGGCGCCGGATTTACCTCACGCACCTGTCGCGCGACTGTAATTCCGCCGCCGCCATCGAAACCGCTCTCGCCGGCGTCCGCGCCACGCTTGCGACCTGCGATTTCACCATCGTCGGCGCCGACGAGAGCACACCGTTCTACGACGTTTGACGCGTCGGCCCCGATCGCGGCGCAGGCCGTCACGCAATTGTTTAACGGTGTTGTATTTCGCAGGCTGGCCAGCGGCCTGGCACCTGCTTGGCTCAACCCCGTCATGATTACACCGCCCACCGCCGCCGCTTTGCCCGCCCCTCTCCGCCGCACCAAGATCATCATCACCCTCGGGCCCGCGACCGAGAGCGAGGAGATGCTCGAAAAGCTCATCCTCGGCGGCGCCGACATCATCCGGCTCAACATGGCCCACGCCAAACACGACTGGACGCGCACCGTCATCCGCCGCATCCGCGCGGTGAGCGCCCGCATCGGCCGCGAGGTCGCCATCATGATGGACATTAAGGGGCCCGAAATCCGCACCGGCGACCTCGAGGTGCCCATCGAGCTCAAGGCCGGCGAAATTTTCGACTTCACCGTCAAACCTGGTGCCGACCGCAACCAGTCCGAGGAGATCCGCTCCGTCGACGTGAACTACCAAGACCTCGTCAACGACATCGCCATCGGCGATACCGTCCTCGTGGACAACGGCCTCATCCGCCTCGAAGTCCTTACCAAAGACCACGCCCACATCCGCTGCCGCGTGCTCATCCCCGGCGAGCTTAAATCCAAACGCCACATCAACCTCCCCGGCGTCACCGTCAATTTGCCCTCATTCACCGAGAAGGACCGCGCCGACTCCAACGTCGGCTTGGAGGAAGGCATCGACTTTCTCGCGCTGTCTTTTGTGCGCTCCGCCGCCGACATCAGCCTCCTGCGCGACTACCTCGAACAAAAGAAATCTCTCGTCCGCATCATCGCCAAAATCGAGGACCAATCGGCTATCACGAACCTCGGCGAGATCATCGCCGCCACCGATTCCATTATGGTGGCCCGCGGCGATCTCGGCATCGAGTGCCCGTTTGAGGAACTGCCTGTGATTCAGCGCCGCGCCGTCCAATCCTGCATCGCCCAGGGCAAGCCCGTCATCATCGCCACCCACATGCTCGAATCGATGATCACCCAGCCCGTCCCCACGCGCGCCGAGATCACCGATGTCGCCAACGCCGTCTACGAACAGGCCGACTGCGTGATGCTCTCCGGCGAGACCACCATCGGCAAATACCCGCTCGATTGCGTGCAGATGCTCGACAAAATCTCCCGCCGGATCGAACGCGAGGAAGCCCCCGCCCTCCGCGAAACCGCCGTCTTCACCTCCGAGCGCATGAAGGTGCTGCACTCCGCTGTCGTCCTCGCCAACGAGATCCCGCGCTCGAAGCTGCTCACCTTCACCCGCCACGGATTCATGGCCCACGGCCTCGCCGCACTGCGCCCCGTCCATTCGCCGATTCTCGCCTTCACTCCGCATCTGCCGCTCCTGCGCCAGCTCCGCCTGCTCCGCGCCGTCGAGCCCTACCTGCTGCCTCTCTCCTCCGAGCCCGATGTCACCATCGAGAACGCCATCCTCACCCTGCGCCGCCTCGGTCACGTCGCGCCCGGCGACAAAATCATCGTCGTCACCGACATCGTTTCCCAAGACCGCCTCGTCGAAGCCATCCAGCTGCGCACGATCCGGTAAGTCTTCAGCCGATCCGAACCACCGGGCCCGATTCGGATAAAATTTCATAAAAATCGGCCGAGCAGCATGTTATTTTCAAAAACATGTCGCCGCCGGGTTACTTCCTTGTTCCGTTCGCGTCACGAACTGCCGTGACGCCGATTTCCTCGGCCGGTCTCCGATTTCCCCTTACCTCACCCGGTTAAGTGCCGATTCAGCCCTTTCACTTATGATCCGCTTTCGCCTCGGTCTGCCCCGCTTCGTTTTCACCGGCCTCGTCCTCACCTTCCTCGTCTCATCCCTCCACGCCCAAGAGACGCGCCTCTCCAGTCTCTCCACCCGTGCCCAAGTCGGCACCGACGCCAACCAGCTCTTCACCGGCTTCGCGATCGGTCCCGGGGGTAACCGCACCGTGTTGATCCGCGCCGCCGGCCCCACGCTTTCCCCCGCCCCCTTTGGTCTGGGCACCGCGGCCCTCGCCGATCCGGTGCTCACTTTGTTCAAAGACGGCGCCGAAATCGCGCGCAACGACAACTGGGGCACCACTCTCGGAACAGCCACCCCGGTCACCGCCGCCACCTTCAGCTCCCTCGGCGCGTTCCCGTTTGCTTCCGCCGCCTCCCGCGACGCCGCCCTCATCGTCACGCTCCCGCCCGGCGCCTACTCCGCCACGGTCGGCGGCGTCGGCAACACCTCCGGCATCGCCATCATTGAGCTCTACGAAATCGGGGCCACCCCGGGCTCAAACCGACTCACCAGTTTGTCGGCCCGCGCCCAAGTCGGCACCGGTGCCGCCGTCACCATCCCCGGCATCAACATCTCCGCCGGCGCCGGCACCCGCCGTTTGCTGATCCGCGCCGCCGGCCCCGCGCTCACCGCACTCGGCGTTCCCGGCGTTTTGGCCGATCCCACGCTCGCCGTCACCAACTTGGGCGCCTCCATCACCTACGCCTCCAACAACGACTGGGGCACCCCCACCGGCACTAACCCCGCCTCCGCCGCCACCCTCGCCAGCGCCATCGCCAACTACACCGGCTACCCGTTCACCGTCGGCAGCCGCGACTCCGCCGTCCTCGTCGAACTCGCCCCCGGCGCCTACACGGTGCAGGTGAGCGGCGTCGGCAACACCACCGGCGTTTCCTTGGTCGAGGTTTACGATCTCACGCCCGCGACCCCGCCCGCGGTCAGTGTCACCGCCTCGAAAGCCACCAGCGACGAATCCGGCACCAACCCCGGCGAATTCACTTTCACCCGCACCGGCGATACCCTCACCCCGCTCACCGCCACCTACACCGTCGGCGGTTCCGCCATCAACGGCTTCGACTATCCGTTTCTCTCGGGCTCGGTCACGTTCGCCGCCGGGATAAGAACCGTGCGGGTTCCGCTCTCGCCCAACCCCGACGTGCAGAACGAGGGCAACGATACCGTGGTCGTCACCGTCGCGGCCGGCCCGTCCTACACCGCCTCATCCACGTCCGCCACCGTCACGATCGCCGACAGCCCGTCCACGCTTTATCTCGCATCGATCCGCCCCACCACGACGGCCACCGGCGGCTCCACCGCTTCCGGCACCGCCACGATCTTGCTCAGCTCCAGCGGCACGCTTGCCGCCGTCAACGTCTCGTCCTCCAACCTCAGTTCGGCCGTCACCAACGCCTACCTCGTGCTCGGGCCCAACGAGGACTTCGTCTTCAATCTCGGTACCGCCAGCCAGGTCAACGGTGCCCAATGGACCTTCGCCCCCACCGGCCAACACTCCACCGCCGCCATGCTCGCCGCGCTGCAATCCGGCAACATCGCGGTCCGCCTCGACACGGCCCGCTTCCCCGCCGGTGAGGTCAAAGGCGCCTTCATCATCGGCTCAGGCTCCCAAACCTTCGTCACGCCCGCCGCCCCGCCGGCCGTCGCCTTGACCGGCGTCACCGCCACCGATGCCGCCCGCTTCCTTACCCAAGCCACTTTCGGCCCGAAGAAATCCGAGATCGACGCCCTTACCGGCGGCAACCTCGACACGTGGATCACCGCCCAGATCGCCCTGCCTTACTCGTCCCACCAGATCGCCGTGCGCGACGACCGCACCACCTACGGCGGCAGCGGCAGCTTCACCAATTGGAACGCGATCCACCCGCCCAACCGCCAGTCCGCGTGGTTCAAAAACGCCCTCACCGCTCCCGACCAACTTCGCCAACGCGTCGCCTACGCCCTCAGCCAAATCCTCGTCATCTCCGATGTGAGCCTCGGCGGCGACAACCAGACCGAGCCCGTCGCCCACTACTACGACCTTCTCGGTAACGGCGCCTTCGGCAACTTCCGCACCCTCCTCGAAAACGTCACCCTTCACCCGATGATGGGCAACTACCTCAGCTCCCTCCGCAACGGCAAAGCCAACCCCGCCGCCGGCACCACGCCCGACGAGAACTACGCCCGCGAGATCATGCAGCTTTTCACCATCGGGCTCTCGATGCTTCAGCCCGACGGCACCCTCGCCCTCGGCTCGGACGGTCTCCCCGTCCCCACTTACAATCAGACGACCATCACCGAAATGGCCAAGGTCTTCACCGGCTGGTCCTACTTCGGCACCACCAACTTCCGCTCCGGCGGCGGTTCCGTCGACAGCTTTACCCGGCCGATGATTCTCTTTCCCGCGTTCCACGATGACGGCATCAAGAATCTTGCGCCCGTCCTCGCCACGCCGATCCCGGCCGCACAGGGCGGTGTGCGCGATCTCCAGCTCACCCTCGACGCCCTCTTCACCCACCCCAACACCGCCCCCTTCATTTCGAAGCAGCTCATCCAGCGCCTCGTGACGAGCAACCCCAGTCCCGCCTACGTTTACCGCGTGGCCCAGCGTTTCGTGAACAACGGCTCCGGCACCCGCGGCGATCTCGGCGCCGTCATCCGCGCCATTCTCACCGACCACGAGGCCCGCTCCCCCGTCGTCGCCGCCAATCCGTCCTACGGCAAACTCAAGGAGCCTATCCTCCGTCTCACCGGCCTCCTGCGTTCCTTCAACGCCTCTTCCACCAGCGGCCGCTTCCTCGGTTATCGGAACACGGTCGACGGCGTGCCGATCACGAGCGCCACTCCGCGCCCTGCTACCGCCGCGCAGATCAATCAGGCGCCCAATGCGTTTTCCGCCACCCGCTTCGACAACGTGCAAACCAGCCTCGCCCAAGCCGCGATGCGTGCCCCCACCGTCTTCAATTTCTATCGCCCCGACTACGTCCTGCCCGGCCCCCTCGCCACCGCCGGCCTCGTCGCCCCCGAGTTCGAAATCACCGACGACAACTTAGCCATCAGCGTCCCCAACGCCCTGCGCAACTACGTCAACGCGGCCATCCCCACCACCGCCGGCGTCCCCACTCCCGCCGCGCCCTATGTGGTCATCCCGGATTTCACCTTTGAGCAAACTCTTGTCGCCACCCCCGCCGCCCTCGTCGATCACCTCAACCTGATCCTCGCCTCGGGTTCACTGACCTCCGCCACGCGCACCCGGATCACCACCGCGCTCACCGCACTGCCGACCGCCACGAGCCCCATCGATCGCGTGCGCAACGCCGTCCTCCTCGTCCTCACCGCTCCCGGCGCCGCCATCCAAAAATAACCCGCTCCGCCCCTTACTCTTTTATTCGTTCTCCCTCCTCCGAAATTCGTCATGAGCAAAAAATCCGCCCCCACGCCTACCCGCCGCGAGTTCCTCGGGTCCGCTTGCTGCGCCGCCGTCGGCGCCACCGGCATCCTCTCGACCCTCGGCAGCCTCCGCCTCATGGCCGCCGCCGCCAGCCCCACCAACGGCCCCCAAGTTCCCGCCACCGCCGCCGCCTCCGGCATCGGCTCCGACTACAAGGCCCTCGTCTGCCTCTTCCTCAACGGCGGCAACGACGCCAACAACCTCATCATCCCGACCGGCGCAGACTACGCCGCTTACGCCTCGGCCCGCTCCAACCTCGCGATTCCTCAGGCCAGCCTGCTCCCCTTCAACCCCAAGACTTCCGACGGTCGCACCTGGGGCCTCCACCCGTCCGTCGCCGAACTCAACACGCTCTTCAACTCCGGCCAGGCCGCCTTCCTCGCCAACGTCGGCACCCTCGTTTACCCCACCACCAAGGCCCAATACACCGCGCGCTCGATCCCCCTCCCGCCCCAACTCTTTTCCCACAGCGACCAACAGGTCCAGTGGCAGCACAGCGTCCCCGACAAACCCACCGCCACCGGCTGGGGCGGCCGCATCGCCGACCTCGTCAACAACCTCAATACGAGCGACCAGATTTCCATGTCCGTCAGCCTCGCCGGCAAAAACACCTTCGAAGTCGGCGCCAAGGTCAGCCAATACGCCATCAACACTTCCGGCGCGGTTACCTTGCAGGGCTCTACCTCCTCGGCCACCAGCGCCGACGGCATCCGCTTCCGCGCCCAAAAAGATATCTTCGCGCAAGGTTCGTCCGCCCTCTTTGAGACCGCCTTCGGCTCCGCCTCCGGTGACGCCATCGTCAGCGCGGATCTGCTCAACACCGTGCTCACCGCCTCGCCCGCTATCACCACGCCGTTCCCCACGACTGCCGGCACGACCAGCACGACCGGCACCGGCCTCACCTCCGCCGCGTCTCAGCTCCGCATGGTCGCCCGCCTGATCGGCGCCTCGCCCACCCTCGGCCTCAAGCGCCAGATCTTCTTCGTCCAACTCGGCGGTTGGGACACCCACGCCGCCCAACTCAACAACACCGATCCCGTCGCGGGCTCCCACGCCGGACTGCTCCAACAGATCAGCCAGGCCGTCGACGCCTTCTACAAAGCCACCGTCGAACTCGGCGTCGCCAACCAGGTCACCACCTTCACCGCCTCCGACTTCGGCCGCACTTATCGCTCCAACGGCGACGGCTCCGACCACGGCTGGGGCAGCCACGCCTTCGTCGTAGGCGGCGCAGTCAAGGGCCGCGAGCTCTACGGCAAGATGCCGACCCTCACGATCAACGGCCCCGACGACACCGGCCAAGGCCGCTGGATTCCCACGACCAGCGTCGACGAATACGCCGCGACGCTCGCGACTTGGTTCGGCGTCAGCGCCACCGATCTTCCGACCGTCCTCCCCAACATCGGCCGCTTCGCGAAGCCCAACCTCGGCTTCCTCTGATCGCGCCGCGCCACGAGGGGAACCGGCGCTCCGTTCATAAATTGTAGGCGGGGTGACCCCACCCCGCTTCCCAATCCGCCCGCGTTCCGCCCCATCCATTCCTCGTGCTCCGCCGCCACGCCCTCACCGTCGTCCTCGTCGCCGGGATTTTGCTTCTGCTTTGGCTTTTCCTCCGCCCCGCCGCCGAACCCGTCGATGCTACCTCGACTCCGCCCGCTCCCAACTCGAAACCCGAAACCCCAAACCCGAACCCCCAAACCTCGCCCCGCGAGGTTTCAACCCTCGCCGACGCCCTCAATTCCCCCACGACTAACATCGCCGCCGACCTCCGCCTCGTCGCTCTCGTCCTCGAAACCTTCCGCTCCAATTTTCCCCGCAGCGGCAACCCCGTCGGTCTTAACTCCGAAATTACCGCTACCCTCACGGGCCAAAATCAACTCCGCCTCGCGCTCATCCCGCCCGACCACCCCGCGATCAACCGCGAGGGCGAACTCACCGACCGTTGGGGCACGCCCTTCTTTTTTCACGCCGAAAGCGCCACGCGCATGACCATCACCAGCGCCGGCCCCGACAAAAAACTCCACACCCCCGACGACGAGTCCTTCGCCCCCTGAAGCCCGTCCTTCCTTCTCATTAGCCCGAGTTCCGCAGTTCAAAAAACCGCATCGTTCTATGGCAGAGACTTACGCGATTTAGGGGCTGATTTTCGGCACTACATTGCTGACTTCACGGGTGCCCTTGGGCAGGCGCAGCCCGAGGT
>JBIKWB010000037.1:0-45964 GCA_044356555.1 Opitutaceae bacterium
CAAATCCAGCCGCACCGTTTGGTTCGCCGTCGGGTCGACGGCCCTGCTCGTTTTATGTTTCACACCATCAACGACGCCAAACGGTGCGCCTTTTGGCGACTACTGCGTTATCTGAAAGAGTCCGGCTAAGAGGAGTCCAAGCGGTGACTGGGGCGGCTGCGAGTCCGAGGAGAACCGCACAGAGGATGAGCCGGCGCAGACTCAAGGCACAAAGTCACGAAACCAAGCAAGCTGCGGCCAAAGCGGTGAGGTTTCGCCGTCGCGCTCGATGGTCGAGCCGAGTTGGAGGCCGAGGCGGCGGACGATCTCGGGGTGGGCGGCGGCAAGGTTGTTTTTCTCCGACGGGTCGGCGCTGAGATCGTAGAGTTGAAACGGCGGCAAGGTGGCGAGATCCGTGGCGTGGGTTTTCAACCAAACGCTCGGCGCGGGAGTGGGCGAGCTCCAGCCCCCGGAGCCGGGCCAAAGGAGTAGTTTCCAATGGTCCGATTGGATCGCAAAGCGGCCCTCGGCAGAGTGGCTGATGAGCGTGGTGCGAGATTTGGAGCTGGGCTTTGCGTCGCGAAGCAGGGGCAGGAAACTCACGCTGTCCTCGGCCGCGCCGGCGGGAAGGGCTGCTCCGACGAGATCGGCGCAGGTGGCGAAGAGGTCGAGTTGCCCGACGAGGGCGTTCGTGGTTGTGCCGGCAGGAATGGTGCCCGGCCAGTGGGCGATGAACGGCACGCGGTGCCCGCCTTCGAACAAATCGGACTTGAAGCCGCGGTAGCCGGCGCTCGGGTCATGAGGGATGCGGGCGTGCGCCGGCACGTCGGCGGCGGGGGCGAAGCCGTTATCGGAGGTAAAAATCACGAGCGTGTTTTTGGCGAGGCCGTGAGTTTCTAAGGCCGCGAGAATGCGGCCAACGTCGGCGTCCATATGGACGACAAAATCACCGTAAGAGGTGGCGGTTTTGCCCACGAACTCGTGGCTCGGTAAAATGGGGGTGTGCGGTGAGGCGAGGGGAAGATAGATGAAGAACGGCTTGCCGTCGTTGGCGGCGGCGCGCTCGGCGATGAAGGAAACGGACTTTTCGATCAGGCGCGGCTGGACCTCATCCATTTTGAAATCCGCGCCGATGGGGCCGCCGCGCCAGAGCTTGGGCACAGGACTGTCGGCGATCGTCGTCGTGGGAACCGAGGTGGCGCGGTCTTGGTCGAGCCAGACGTAGGGCGGCATATCGAGGGAAGCGCTGATTCCGAAAAAACGATCGAAGCCGCGGGTGGTGGGGCCGGCGGCGAAGGGGCGGGAAAAATCGACGTTTTCGAGCGCGGGACCGTTGCGGGCCCAATCGAGACCGAGGTGCCACTTGCCGAAGACAGCGGTGGTGTAGCCGTGTTTTTGGAGAAAAGCGGCGACAGTGACGCGGCCGGGCTCGATGAGCGCGGGGTGGTAGCCTTGAAGCACGCCCTGCTTGAGTTTTCCGCGCCAGGCGTAGCGACCGGTGAGAAGTGCGTAACGACTCGGGGTGCAAAGTGACGAAGCGGAGTGGGCGGCATCAAAGCGCATGCCCTCACGGGCGAGGCGGTCGAGGTGCGGCGTCTTCCAGGCACTCTTGGGGTTATAGGTGGAGACGTCCCCAATCCCGAGATCGTCGGCGAGGATGTAGATGATGTTGGGCGGCACCGCCGCGCAGGCGCTTAGGCAGACCAGCAGCAGAACAACGATACGTAGGCTCATTTGGCGGTCTGGCCGGTGCGCTCGGAATAGGCGAAGACACGGTCGGCGGCGGCCAAGGCGGCCTGGTCCCGATGGATCACCCCGTAAAGCGTGAGCGCAGAAATGACTTCTTTGTAGTTCACCGTTTTGGCCGAGCCAAAGGCGTTGGCTTCTTTGCCGACACCGGTGCGGGTGTTGCCTTTTACGTCCACTTCGCCGGTCGGGAGGATGCGGGTGAGTTGCCACGCGACAGCGGCGGGCAACACGGCCTCGAATTCGGGCAGCGCCACGTGAAGCGCGAGGGTGGAACCGAAGAGAATCGAGACCACGTTGTAGCTGGAGTCGCGGCCGCCGTTTTCGATGAAGACACCCTCTTTGTCGCGCAGCGTGATCGCGTGCGCGATGAGCTGGCGCGAACGGGCGATGAGTTTTTCGTCGCCGAGCACGACGCCGCAGGTGCCGAAAGCTTTGGCGGCGATGATGACGCGGTTTACCGAGTGGCCGACCTTGGGGATGATCGTGTCGTAACCGCTGTTGATGTAGTCGGCCGCGCGGCGGAGCTTGGGCATGAGCGCGACGATCCGATCTTTGAAGTGGGCTTCATGTGGCGACTGGCTGATCGCGAGGAGGGCTCGGCCCAGTTCTTGGAGAAAGAAGTAGGCGGTCTCGACGTTGGCGTTGAAGGCGGTCGACGCTTTCCCGTTGGCCTGCGGGTTGGCGATAAATCCGCCGTCTGCGCGTTGATGGGCGAACGCGGTATCAATGCCGCGCCACGCGTTGTCGGCGGCCACGAGATCACCGGCAACGACGGCGGCGATCACAGCGCGGCAACTGCCGCGCTGGGGGCCCGACTCAATCCAGCGGCCGTGGGCGCGGTTGTTCCCCGTGAATCCTTTGGCGTCGGGAACATCGCCGGCGCTGAGCGCCGCGAGTCGGCCAGGCGGAAAGGCGCGGAGGACATCATATTCGCGGAGCGGGGCGCGCGCCGCGGTGGGCGCGGCGGAAAATGAGGGAACGGCCAAACAAAAGGCGAGGGCGGCGAGGAGCAGTGACTTCATGGTTAGCCGATGGTCAGAGTGGTTTTGAAGGGCGTGAGGCCGGTAACATAGACGCTGAGGCCGTCCCATTTCGGGAGCGCGCCGCGGACTTGGGTGTAGTTGTGTTCCACGCGGCCGGGACCGAATTCAATCACGTCTGCGCCGAGCGTGTAGCGGCCGGTACCGGATTTCAGGAGGAAGGCATCGGTCGCGCCGGCGATCGGTTCGACGCCGGTGAGTTTCCCGCCGGCGCGGAAGGCGAGTTCGATGGAAACGGGCACGTGGTCGGTGCCACCGACGGAGATTTCCAACGAGAATTTTCCGCCGGCCTCGGTGACGGTGACGACGGACTCCTGCACTTGGACTTCGCTGCGAGCGCGGGCCGCGCGGCTGTCGTTGGCGAGGGTGCCGTTGGGCGCCATCTTGGTGTGGTCGCCGGTGGCGATTTGAGCGGCAGTGAGTGGTTGGAAGTAGGGGCCTTCGAGTTTTTGGCGGAGGACGTAGCGACCGTCACGGACTTCGAGCAGATCGGCGTTGAACTGGCCTTTGCCAAAAAAGGCGCTCGCGAAACGCACAGCCTCAAGGGCGGCCGCTCCGTGTCGGAAAGAAAAAATTGTGGTGTTGTTGGCGAGAATGGTGCCGCTGCGGGCGCCGCGACGGATGCGGGCGAGATTGGAGTAAGCGAAGTGTTTCGCGTAATCGGTGGGCAACGGGGCGTCGGGAGGGAGGTCGCGGAGGAGGGCGGGCTCGGTGAGGAATGCGGCGAGTTCACCGATCTGGGAGCGGGCGTTGCGTTCGATTTGACGGGCCATGGCGGCGAAGCGCCCGTTGCCGTCATGGAGCGCGAGGGTGCGATAGGAGAGATAGTAGCGCGCCATACTGCCGCGAGTGTGACGATCCTGGCGCCGCGACGCTTCGGTGACGACTTCGCCATCGGGATGCACGTAGTAGAGCGTCATCTCGAGGTTGCGGCGGACCGGCTCGAGGAGCGCGGGGCGGTTGAGCAGGCGGGCCACGTTGATCAGCGCCTGGTTGACGATCGGCGAGTAAACGGCGGTGGATTTTTCGGTGTATTGGCCGTCGGGATCAAGGTCTATGGTTTCGGCCAGCCACTGGTCGGCTCGGGCGACGTAGCGGGCATCGGGGAAGAGGGAATTTACCCAAGCGAGCGCGGCGCAGACGACCCAGCGGTGGTTGGGGGTATGGACGCCGCCGACGATGAGGGCTTCACCGCCGCGTTTGATAAACTTGGCGAGCTCAGCCGCCACGGGCGCGAAGGCCGGCGAGGTGTTGCCGCGCAGGAGTTGATAGGCGGGACACGAGCCTTCGAGGATGAACGCGAGATCGGGCGTCGAGTGGAAGTTGGTCGCGTAGTAATCGACGGTGCCATCGGCGTGCTGCGCGGAAAGTATGTAGGCGATGGCTGCGAGCATGGGGGCAGCCAAGGCGGCGTCGTTGTAGTAACGAGACCCGGGCGCGCAGGCCGCGCAGGCCAAGGCGGCGACGAAGCCATTGGTGTCGGCGACGGTGGCGAGGCCGTGGGAGTTGGTGAGGCCGCCGATCCAACGATGCCCGGGCGTGCGTTCTTGGCGGGCGAGGAGGGCCGGGATTTGGGCGTCGTTGGCGCGGATGATTTCGCGCAGGAGGTCGTTGGCGGTACCGGGGAGCGCAGGCGAGGCGGCGCGGGCGCCGAGGGCGAGGGCAGTGGTGGCGGTGGCTGAGGTAATAAGGAAATCGCGACGATTCATGATAGGGAACGGTTGATGAAAAAGACGAAGCGCGCCTGAAAGGACGCGCTTCGAGGATGAAGGAAGTTTGGGGAATCTACGCGTCAGCTTAAAGATCGAACGTCATGCTAAAAATGAACTGGCGCGGGTTGATGATCCGGTAAGCGAAGGGCTGGCCATCGGGGTTGACGCCGACGGCTTGGAGGCGGCCGTCCTCGAGGATGTCGCGAATGTTGAGCTGGGCCTTGGCGCGGATCTTGTCGCCCCAGAGCTTGAATTTGTAGCCGGCCGAAACATCGAAGTAGTAACGGGCCTTGTCCCAGTAGGGCTTGTTGTTGTCGAGGAACAGAACCGTGCCCTGGTAAGGCCCGCTGGTCTCGGGCGCCGCCGCACCGAAGCCGATGGAGGCTTTGCTCTCCCAACGGAACGCGCCGCCGATGTTGAAATCCTTCAGGCGACCGGACGTGAAGTCGTAGTTAGTGAGGCCGGTGGCGCGGAATTCGCGGATCTGGGAGCGAGGGCGGCCGGCGTTGGTGGCGGCAGCCCAATAGGGACCGAACTGTTCGCCGATCCAGCGATTCTGCGGTGTCTGCGTGGTGTTCGGCGGCAGCGTAGTCCACCAGGTCGGACCTTGGCCATCGCCGGGGTTGATGTCGCTGCGGAGGGTGGTCCAGACCGGAAGGCGCGCCTGCCACCAATCATAAATCTCAGGCGACACGCGATCGTCTTGGGCTTGGGTCTGCGAGCCGGTGAATTTCATGCGCCAGTTGCGCGTGGGGTTGTAGGTGGCCTCGAGTTCGTAGCCTTTGGATGAAACGTCGGTGGTGCCGACGGTCTGCGGCTGGCTGGGGCCGGAGAAGATGAGGCGAGTGAGCCACTCTTCGTTCTTGGCCTTGTCGGCCCCGTAGGGCGCCATCAGCGATGCGACGACGGGGAAGATCTGGGCGTCGGTGGGGTTGGCGATACCCGAAGCGATCAACCGACCGCGGGCAATGTTGGTGGTAAAGAAGCGGAACGACGCCTGCTGAATGTTGTTCGAACCGTCGGGGCGGCCCTCCATGTCGAGGTAGCGATTGCCGAGGGTCCCGACTTCACTGCCGCGGGAGTTGAGTTCTTTCGTCTGGAAACGATTGATGCGGACATTGAGTTTTCCTTGGAGGGCCGAGACGCTGACGCCCCATTCGGTGGCGAAGCCGCGGGGATTCGGGACATTCCCGAGGCCGACCGATTGGCGGACGACTTGGGGAGCAAAGCTGTCCGACTTGTTGAAATGGAAGTTAAGCCATTTGGTTGCCTTGAGGACGGCACCGTAAGTCTTGGTGTCGCCGTCTTGTTCGACCCAGCCGGGAAGGTTGATAACCGTGCCGGAGGGCGAGACGAATCCTTGGGCGGGGCCAAAAATATTGGTGTTGGAAAGATCGGCGAGACCGGTCGCAGGGTTCACGAAGGCGCCGGCACTGGTGCGGGAACGCTGGCGATCGCGGCGGAAGCCAACGGTAGTGACCAGTCGGTCGTTAAAGAAGAAGCTCTGGGCGGTGGCATTGACCGTGCGCGTTTCGGTGCGCTGACGGGCGCCTTGGCCGTTGTTGAGCTGGTTCGTGACGGTGACCGGCTCCTTGACCCATACTCCGTTGCGGTTGTCGAACCAGGTGAGCGGATAAGTGCCATCGAGATTCTTCAGGAACGAGGGGCCGTAGTCCACGTTTTGCCCATTATTGTCACCGAGGAAGTAGCGCTGGGCGATCCCTTGGGTGTTGATGCGGTTGGTCGGCGTGATCCATGGGTGATTCGAAGTTACCCGCTGAGCGGACTGAAACCCGGTGCTGTCACCGCGATCGACTTCAGCGTGTGAACCGAAGCGCTGCTGGCCGATCCACGAGAGCCAACGGGGAAGATTGTTCGGCGTAAATTGGTAAGCGATGTCGGCCGATTGGATGTCGATGGTCTGGGGACGGCGAACGCTGCTGGGCGAAGTGGCCTGAATGTAAGGGCGCTTGAAGTAGGGGTTGGGGCTACCATCGAGATTCTTTTCGTTCACATCGACGTAGATGACGGACTCAAGGTTATCGATCGCGCCGTTTTCGTTTCTCTCATATTTTTGGTAGAACGCGCCGGCTTTGACGGCGACCAAGTGGCTCCTCGTGTTGAGGACAACCTGCTCGATTTCGGCGCTGTAGGTTTCAGCTTTGTCGGCACCATTGTTGGGGGAGACGGCGTTGATCGAAGACCAATCGTAGATGGATTTGTCGTTGGTCCCGGGAATCAGATACAAAGGCAAACCGGTCGGCCCAAGGATATCGCGGTTGCGTTGGATCGTGGTGCCGCTCTGGAGATAGCGCAGCGTGCTGTTGCCGCCCGTAAACGGATTGGTGGGATTGCCGGTGGTGACTGGGTTGCTGGTGCGCTGGACCGTGAAATTTTGAATGCTGCTGTTGTCGATATAGACGCCGGGGCGATTGTAGATGCCGTTGTAGCCGCCGACGAGGCCGAAGGGCAGCAGGGCGTCGTTGGTAATGGCGGCGGTCTTGCTGCCGTTGGCGAAGGTCACCACTCGGGTGGTAGGGTCCCAAGTTGGGCTGCCTTGGGCCTTCCACTCGGTGGTGGTATCGCGGGGCGTGATCGAGTTGGGCCGGCGATATTCGTTGTTGTAGGCCTCTGCCGTGAGACGGATTTGTGTGTTCTTGAACGGACGGGCGAGAATCGTGCCGAACTCGCGATGAATCCGCTCGGAGGCGGGCTGGCGGGTGAAGCCTTTGCTTTCCTGCACGGCGGCAACGCGGAGGGCGAGTTTGCCGCGAATGATGGGTTGGTTGAAGTTGAGACTCTCGCGGTGGCCGCCGAGGTCATCTACCCGCAGGGTGGCGCTGGCGGTCACGCGGTCCGGATTGGCTTGGGTGGGGACGACGTTGACGGAGCCGGAAGCGGCACCAAGGCCGAAGAGGTTGGAATTGGGGCCGCGGGAAATCTCGATGGCCGCGACATTATAAAGGTCGAAGGGGATGGAGTTGTTGCTCCGGAAATTGCCGAAGGCGGTGTTGGCGCCGCCCGCACTTTGACCGGCGGTGCTGATGCCGCGGATACGGTTGGACTGTTGGGGATTCGACTGCACCTGATCGTTGACGCCGCCGGAGCGGTTACGGTTGAAGGTGGTGAAGTTGTCGGTGCCCTCGGTGCTGGCTTCGTAACGGAAGACGTCGTTGATATCGAGGACGGCGGTATCGAGCATCTGCTGCTTCGTAACGACCGTGATGGAGGCACCGAGGTCTTCGAGTTTAGAGTTGAGGCGGGTGCCCGAAAGCGTGTTGAGCGCCTGATAGCCCCGGTCGGCATCGGAGGCGACGGAGAAAGGCGAGAGGACGACAACCTCTTCGGGTGCCGGCACGCGCGGGGTGCTGGGACTTGGTTGGACCGGCGTAGTTTGGGCGATGAGCTGAGTGGCAAACAGGAGCGCAGCAGCAGAGGCGCTCAGGCGCGGAAGGCAGGATGTGATAGGACGATGGGCCATGTTCGGTGATGGGCTCGGGGTTGAGCGTCTGCGCAGCGGGGTGCTGGTTTTGACGTTGAAAAATTGAAACAGGTTTTCGCTCGTGTCAGGTGCGGTGTGATGCAAGCGTTGCATAACCATGGCAAAAGCTTCCCTCAGTTCATTGGCCGAGGTGTGCGGCGTTTCGACCTCGACGGTTTCGAGGGCGTTGTCAGGCCACCCGGCAGTGCGGGCGGAAGTCCGGGCCAAGATCGAGGCGGCGGCGGCCAAACATGGCTACCGTCGCAATGATCTCGTGGGAAAGCTGATGTCGAATTTGCGGGCGGGGCGGACGTCGAGTTTTTTGGGAAATCTGGCCGTGATTCATGTCCCCTCGGCAGCCCAGCCCAAGCTGCTGCCGGCTCAGCGGCGTTGTATCGCCGGGGCGGTGGCCCGGGCGAAGGAACTGCGGTTCAAACTGGATGAGTTCAGCTACGGTCAGGACGGCCTTGAAGCGGCGGGTTATGGACGGGTGCTGCGGGCGCGCGGGGTGCAAGGGGTCATTTTCCTATTTTCGGAGCCCACAGGTCTGTTGACGGATTTTCCGATCGGCGAGTTTGCCGCGCTCGAAATCGACTACGGCCAGCCGAATCCGACGTTAAACACCGTATGTCTGGACCATTTCGGCACGATGACCGACGCGCTGGATCGCTTGGCGGAACGGGGTTATCGGCGGGTCGGGCTGTTTGTCGCTCGCTTCAAGGATCGCCGGATCCGCCATAAATGGTCGGCGGCGTTTGCCTCCTATCAACGGCACACGGAGCGCATCGGAAACGTGCCGATTTTGATCGCGGAGGATTTGAACGAAACTGCGTTCAAGCGCTGGCAGGCCGAGCATCGGCCGGACGTGGTCGTCGGGCACGAGGACGAAGCGGTGGCTTGGTTGCAAAAGGCGGGGCGACGCGTGCCGCAGGAAACCGCGTTCTTCAATCTCAGTTGGAGTGAGCGAAAACGTGCCTGTGCGGGGTTGGACCTTCGACTGGAGTTACAAGGCGAAGTGGCAGCCGAAACGATCATTGCTCAAATTCAACGCGGCGAGCTAGGGCAACCTGACGACCCGCGCGAGATTATGGTGCGGGGACGCTGGATCGAAGGACCGACGATTCGGGCTGCAGCGGGTTGAGTGCAATTTTTCAGAGGATCGGAAATCGCAGTCTCGATTGATGGCGGAGATTGTGCTGCGCTCCGGTGATGACACTTCGACGCGGAATTGGGTGCGTGCTGGCGATAGTTGGGGCTGTGCTCCACGCCGCCCCACCTCGGGCAGAATGGAAGATCGAGCAGGTTGCCCCGGGCACGGCGACCCAACGGGCGGGCGAGTTGGTGATTCAAGACACGGGTGGTTGCACCGCGTGGTGGTCGGAGAGGTTAGTCGCGCCGGTGGAAATCAGCTACGACGCGACCGTGGTGATGGCAGGCGGAAAAACAGACCGGCTGTCGGACCTGAATTGTTTTTGGATGGCGCAGGATCCGCGCTCAGCAGCGGCACCGTTTGCAGCGGGTCAAGCGCGCACGGGGAAGTTTCCGGACTACGACTCGCTGCTGACCTACTACGTGGGCTACGGCGGGAACAACAACTCGACGACGCGCTTCCGCCGCTACGACGGCACGGCCGCCCGGCCGCTCTTACCGGAGCACGATTTGAGCGAAAAAAAATTCCTGTTGGAGCCCAATCGCACCTACCGCATCCGGCTCGTGGCGCGCGATGGACGGGCGGAGTTTTACCGGGACGGGGAGTTGATTTTTTCGTTTACCGATCCCTCGCCGCTCACCGCCGGCTGGTTCGCGATCCGCACGGTGCGCAGCCACCTGGTCGTCAAAAACCTGAAGATTAGACGACCCTCGCCGTAGTCGCACGCGGGTGACGTTTCGATCCGCGTGAGGGCTGGATTATTCCGGCGATTTTTTCTGCCCCGACTTGTCGGCGGTGCCTCTTTCGGCGGGGCCATCGAACCAGAGCGGGTCGATCATCCCTCCGTTGATGCGCTCCCAATCGGCGACAAGTTCCCGGAGCTTCTCCGGGTGGCGGTCGGCGAGGTTTGTCTTTTCGCCGAGATCTTCGCGTAAATTGTACAGGTGGACGCCCGCGGAATTTGCTTTGCCCTCGCGCGGCTTCAACGGGTCAACGCCCGCGCCGGGGCCTTTGAGGATCTTCCATTCCCCTTTGCGCAGCGCCAACTGTGGACCGAAACGCCAGTAGAGCGTAGCGTGAGGCATGCCCGCGTCTTTGCCCGTCAGGAACGGGAGCAGGTTGACCCCGTCGATTTTCCACTCGGGCTTCACCGCGACCCCCGCCGCGGCGAGTGCGGTAGGCAGGATGTCGAGTTGGATAACGGGGCGGTCCTCGACTTGACCGGCGGAAATGGTGCTCGGCCATTGCATCATGAACGGCACGCGAATGCCGCCTTCCCAAGTCTGCGATTTGAAGCCGCGGAGCGGACCGTTGCCCGAGGTGGTGCTCGGGGTCGGTCCGCCATTGTCACTGAGGAAGACGACGAGGGTGTCGCGATCGAGGCCGTGTTCGCGCAGTTTGGCGAGAACGACGCCGACCGCATCGTCCATCGCGGATTGGAGTGCAGCGTAGGCACGACGCTTCGGGTCCGCGATGTGCGCAAAGCGGTCGAGGTATTTTTCGGTCGCTTGGAGCGGCGCATGGACGGCGTTGAAGGCGAGGTAGCAGAGCCAAGGGGAGGCCTTGTGTCTGTCGATGAAGGCGGCGGTCTCGCGACCGAGGGCGTCGGTCAGGTAGTCGACTGAGGTGATCCGCTCGGTGCCGCGGAGAATGGGGTTGGCCGCGTCGGCATCGGCGTCGAGGAAGTCGTGCATGCCGCCGAGAAAGCCGAAAAATTCATCGAACCCGCGGTTGAGCGGGTAGAATTGCGGCGCATAGCCGAGGTGTGATTTTCCGATCCAGCCGGTCTTGTAGCCGGCGGCTTTGAAGCGGTCGCCGAGGGTCTTTTCGGATATCGGCAGACCGACATTGGGCGGCGTGCGCTGGGCGGTGCTGGGGTTGAGCTCGTGGCCGAAGCGCTGTTGGTAACGGCCGGTCAAAAGTCCGGCGCGTGTCGGGCTGCAATAGGGACCGCTCACGTAACCGCTCGTGAAGCGCACGCCGTTCCGCGCGATGCTGTCGAGGTGTGGGGTAGGAATTTCCGAGGTGAAGCCCTGGCTGCCTAACTCGCCGTAGCCGAGGTCGTCGGCGACGATGATGAGAATGTTGGGTTTGGTGCGTTCGGCTGCGGCATTGGCGGTTGGGGCGAAAGCCGCCGCAAATGAGAGCAGCCAAGACACGGCGAGCGGGGGAAGAATTTTCACGGGGATTTAAGGTGGCGAGAACGAAGGCGGCTAGAGGTCAAACGAGGTGCTCAAGATAATCTGACGCGGATCGATGATGCGAAAGGCATAGGTAGAGCCGTCGGGGTTGATGGCAACTTTTTGGAGGCGGCCGTTTTCGAGCACGTCGCGAACGTTGAGCTGCACTTTGGCGCGCACGCGGTCGCGGAAGAGGCGGAAGCCGTAGCTGGCCGACAAGTCGACCGCGAATCGCGCGCGGTCGAAGACGGGTTTTGTGGCATCGAGTGAACGCACTACGCCGTCCGCTTCCGGCGCGGCGCCGAGGAAGCCGATCGAGGCCTTGTCTTGCCAGCGCACGGCGCCACCGACGCCGAAGCCTTTGAGTTTCCCCTCGGAGAACGTGTAGTTCGTGAGCGCGTTCCACCGCCACTCGCGCACTTGGCTGCGGGGCTTGCCCTGATTGGCGACGGCGAGTTGGTAGGGCGCGAGAAGCTGGGTGAGGTAGTAGTCCTTTGCGTTGTTGACGCTGCCCGACAGGTTGGTCGTCGCGATGGATGTCCACCAGAGCTGGCCGTTGTCGTCCTTAAGCGTTGACCAGACGGGAAGACGCTCGGTCCAATAATTCACGGTATCCGGGGAAATGTTCGAATCGATCGCCTGCTGTTGGGCGACGTTGAATTTGATGCGCCAGTTCCGGGTGGGGTTGTAAGTGACTTCGACCTCGTAGCCACGCGAGGTGACATCGGTGAGGCCGTCGGTGCTCAGGCCGGTGATATTGTCACCGAGGCGGGCGAGCCACGACTCGGGCACCCCCATGATTCCCGCGGTGGCGCTAAGCATCTGGGCCGTGCTGGGCGACGCGATGCCTTGGCGCGCGAAGCGGCTGCGCGCGAGATTTTCCGCCCAAGGCCGGAGGGCGAAACCAAAGTTCGTGCCGTTGTTCGTGCGGCCTTCCATCCGCAAGGTGCGTTGGCCGATCGTGCCCGCCTCGTTGCCGCGGGAGTTGAGGTCGTTCGCTTGGTAGCGGTTGATTTTCACGCTGAGCTTTTCGTCAAGCGCAGTGAAACTCAGGCCGTAGTCCTTGCCGGTGCCTTTCGGATTGGGCAGCGGGTCACCGAAGAGGGTTTGCAGCGAAGGCGCGGGCGCGAAGCTGTCCGAGTGGTTGTAGAAAACGTTCAGCCAGCGCGTGGGTTTGGCGACGACGCCGAAGGTCTTCGTATCGCCGCTCTGGTTGGTCCACGGATTCCAGATGGACAGGGCGGCGTTGGTGATACGACCGGCGGCCGGATCGAAGTCGATGCCGTTCGACTCGCGGGTGCGCTGCCGGTCGCGGCGAAATCCGTAGGTGGTGACGATGCGATCGCCGAGGAAGAAACTCTGGAGCGTCGCGCTGAGCGTGCGGATCTCCACGCGCTTGCTGTTCGTGCCCGTGATGGGAAGGTCGGCCACGGTGACGCCCTCGTTGACCCACTGACCGGTGAGGTTGTTAAACCACGTCAGCGAGTGCTGTCCGGTGATGTCGTTGATGGGCGACGGGCCATAGTCGAAGTTCGTGCCCTGCGTGTCGCCGACGTAATAGCGTTGGAGCGAGGCCCGTGGTCCACCGACGCCCCGCAGGGTGACGGCGGCCCAGCCGGTCGGATTGAAAACGGTTTCGGCGTCGCGGAAGTTGGTGATGTCGCTACGGCGGGTCTCGCCGTGGAGACCGAGGCGCTGCTGGCCGATCCACGATAGCCACTTGGGTGCGTTTTTCGGAGTGAACTGATAGGCGAGATCGGCGTTCTGCGTGTCGCCGATTTCCGGCGTGATGCCGCGCAGCGGCGTGACGGCCTGAATATAGGGCCGCTGGAAATACGGATTGGGCCGGCCATCGAGCAGCTTCTCGTTCACGTCGACGTAGAGGATCGAGTCGGTGTTATCGAGGAACTGAAACTGCGTGCGGGAAAACTCCTGGCGAAACCAACCGGCGCGCGCGGCGATGACGTGTTGCGGGGTTTTGAGGACGTAGTGTTCCACCTCGAAGCGATAGGTGTTCGCGGTGTCGATGCTGTGGTTGGAGGCGGTGGCGTTGATCGATGACCAATCGTAGATCGCCTTGTCCTTGATCGCGGGCGCGATGTAGAGCGGAAAGAGGCCGCCTTTGTTGCGAATCAGGAAGGTGCCACTCTCGAGGTAGCGCACCGCGCTGTTCTGGGTGAAGGGGGTGGGCGTGCCGGTGGTGATACGATTGCCGATCGCGTTTTGGGTGTAGAACTTCACCTGACTGTCTTCGATCCACGCCGACAGTTTGCCGGTGAGATTGGTTGCTCCGCTCATGAGTCCGGCGGGCAGGTTGGCGTCCTGCGCGACGGGAAACGGGCCTGAGCGCACGCCGTTGCGTGTGACGAACTGCGTGGTTGGGTCCCACGACGGCTTGCCCGAAGCGACCCATTCGGAGATCGCGTCGCGCGGCGTCAGGGAGTTGGGCCGGCGGGCGAAGTTGGTGTAGCGCTCGGCGCTGCCGGTGATCGTGGTGTTGGGGAACGGCCGGGCGAGAAATGAAATCTGGCCGCGGCGGATGCGTTCCGACGACGGCTTGCGGGTGAAGCCCTTGCTCTCGTTCACCGCCGCCACCCGCAGGGCGAGTTTGTTCGCGACCAGCGGTCGGTTGAGATCAAGGCTCTCGCGGTGGCCGCCAAAGCCATCGAGGCGAAAGGTGAACCCGGACACGGTGCGGGTCGGATTCGCCTGCGTGGGCACAAGGTTCACGGAGCCGGCGCTGTTGCCGATGCCGAAGAGGCTCGAGTTGGGGCCGCGGTTGATTTCGACCGAGTCGATGTTGTAGAGATCGAGGGGAACTTTGGCGTTGCTCGCGAAATTGCCGATGGAGGTATTGGCGCCGAAGGTGGAGCTGGTATTGGAGCCCGTGCCGGAAGCGCCGGTGCCACCGATGCCGCGGATGCGATTGGCGGTTTGTGGATCGGCCGAGACGTTGTCCTGCACGCCGCCGTTGCGGTTGGTATTGAACTGCGTGAAGTTGCCCGTGCCCTCGGTGTTGGCCTCGTAGAGAAACACGTCATTGATATCGACCGCCGCCGTGTCGATGAGCTGCTGTTTCGTGACGACGGTGATCGAGGAGCCGAGATCCTCGAGTTTTGAGTTGAGCCGCGTGCCGGAGAGCGTGTTGAACGCCTGATAGCCGCGGTCGTCGGACACGACCTGGAAAGGCGTGAGTACCACCGTGTCATCGGCGGTCTTGGCGGCGGTCTTTTCGGTGACGGGCGATGGCCTGGCCGGTGCGGCTTGGCCGAACGCGGTCGAGGCCGAAATGCCGATCAGGGTTGCCGTGGTGATTGCCAAGCGAACGGGGGACACGACAACGGCGACTGCCGCGAGCACAAACAGGCGCGGTGGGAACGATGATGATGGGTTCATAGGTGGGGATTTGGTGGAATAGATAAGAGTGAAGAGTCGTTGTGTCCGCTATTTCGCGGTGAAGGCGGGCCGCAAAACGGTTGCGAACGGTTCGGCCCATGAGCTCCGCAGGGGCACGATCCGAAACGCCCCTTTGATCGTCCCGACGCCGGCGGCCGGGATCGAGTGCAGGGTCAGCATGCCGCCGGTCTTGTTGCCCCGTCCCGAGGAAATCGCCACCTGGCTGAAGATCATTCTCTCGCCCGTATCTTCGAGCAAAACCGTGGCCGAGTCCGCCAGCACGCCGATCCCTTCGCCCGCTCCCGTGGTCACCGTCGCGAGATCCACCCCTTCGCGATTGCCGGGATAAAGCCGGCCTTGTGGCTCCGTGATGGGGCGCGGAAAGATGTGCCACGCGCCCCGCTCGTTGCCTTCGTTTTGGTGCCAGGTGCCCGCATAGGGTCCCTGCCCGAGCCAGGTCAGGTGGCCCATCTCGCGCGGCAGCGAAAAACCAAGCCCCAACTCCAGGAAGGATCCGGTGGCATTCCGTGGCGTCAGCGCGAAGGCCACATCGATCCAGCCTTGTGGAAATACCGTCAGGGTCACGGCCGACTCAACGAATTCGCCGGCGTGCCCGGCATCCTCTCTCGGATGATCGTAAACACAACGGATCACGACCTTGCCGTCCTGGTCGGAGATCTCCCGCGTCCGGAGGCGTGCATCCGTCAGCAGATACCTCTCCCAGAATCGGGTTTCGGCCGGATAGTTTCTTTCTTCAGCCATCGAAGCTTTGCGGCCGACGCGCACGATCGGACCTTCCAGCAGCGAATCCGACGCGCCCGGACGCCGGAGCGAGATACGCCCCGTGGTGCTGTCCACTCGAACTTCGAAAAGCGGATGGGAGACCCGCGTCATCCCGTCGCCCTGCTCCGTCTTCAGCGGGAGACCGGTGCGTGGCTCTAGGCGGGCGGCAAAGTCCGGTTTCCTGTCATCAGGCAGAAGGCGGATCGTCCGTTCGTAGATCGCACGCCCCTGCAGACTCTTGAAGGCGAGGTTCAATGCGACTTCGCGGTTCGTGAGATCGGCCGGTAGAGTCACGTCGACCCGAATCTTCCCGGTGGTGCGCGGAGCCAGCGATAAATGCATCGGCTGCTTTTCACCCTGCACCGTTCCATCCACCGTGATCCACCGCACCGCCGCCACCTGCGCCAGGTCGGTGAAGTCGTAGCGGTTCTCCACCGGCAATTCGATGGTTTGGGCGCCCGGTTGGATGGTCACTCGATCTCGAAGAATCACGATCGGAGAGTGAACCTTGCGCGTGATCCAATAGTCTGCCTGCGGAAATCGGTCCGCATCTACAATGCCGTCCTGGCCCCGGTCGCCGGCACCGTCCAGCACCTGGGTTTCGGAGAGCCAGACGTTCGCGTTGATGTCGCCGATTGCCGTGGGCGCGTCGTCGAGCGCCCGCGGGAGGCCCGGATACGCGCCTGACGGCACCTTCCGCGCGAGCCCCTGATCCTGAAAATGCCAGATGAAGGCGCCACTCAATCGGCGCTCCCGTTGGATGATTTCCCAGCGCTCCTTGAGCCCTTCGAACGCGTTCCCGAGCGCGTGGTTGTATTCGGTAATGACGATCGGCGATTTGATCTTCGGATCGCCCGCGAGATCCGTCAGGTTGACCGAGCGGCTCCGACCCGGGACCCGGGCGGCATAGGGGTAGTGCGGCGCGAGGATTTCGACGCCCTCGGGGAGATCAAAAACGAAGGGCGTCTTTTCGGCCAGCTCCGTCAAGTCCGCTTCTGCTGGCGCCCGTTTTCCCCGATGGGACTGGGCGCCCGGCAGCAGGCGATACCGGGTCGGGTCGAGTTCCTTCACGCGCTTCGCCGTAGCCACAACCAGGGGAGTGATCGGGTTTTCATTCCCTACGCTCCAAATCAGCACGCACGGATGGTTCTTGTCGCGCGAGACTGTCGCCTCGGCGCGCCGCAGGAGAATGTCCTGATAAGTCGGATCGGTAAGATCCTTGTCACCGAAACCGAACGGCACTTCGCAGATCACATAAATTCCCAGCCGGTCGCAGATATCCAGCAGTGCGGGCGAAGGCGGGTAGTGGGACGTGCGCACGGCGTTGAGGTTGCCCCGCTTCATCAGTTCGACGTCCTGCGTGAACTGCTCCGCGGTCATCGCGCGGCCTACCGCCGGATGGAGATCGTGGTGGTTCACCCCCCGCAGCTTGATCGCCACGCCGTTGAGCTTCAGCACGTCGCCGTCGATCGACGACTGGCGGATACCCACCTTGCAACTTGTCGCGTGAAGCGTTTGGCCGCCGTGCCGCAGTTCCAAATTCAAGGTATAGAGATGGGGCGTCTCGGCATTCCAGAGCAGGGGGGCTGGCAGCCCGATCGCAGCGGAAACGGTTGCCACGTGGCCGGCGAATTTCGCCGCGGTCTCAAACCCGCCGACCACCCTGCCACTGGGATCAAGCAACGTTCCTGCAATCGTCGCGTCGCGTGGACCGCCCGCTGCCGTCGCGAGTTCGATGCGGCACCGCACCTCCGCCGCGGTGAACGTGCCGTTCAAGTCCGTCACGACGGTGAAGTCGCGAATGTGCAGCGTCGGAACGGAAAGGAGCGTGACGTCCCGGTAAATGCCCGAAAGCGCCCAATCGTCGTTCGTATCAAAGTGCCAGCCTTTGAACCGGCGGTAGACCCGCACCGCCAGGGTGTTGGCCGCGCCCAGCTTCACGAGCGAGGTCACATCAAAGTCGCAGCGGTTAAAGCCGCTCTCGAAGCTCCCGACGCGCGCTCCATTGAGCCAACACTCGTAGCCGAAGAGCACTCCGTCGAAGCGCAGGATCAAGCGCCGGCCCCGCCACGCATCGGGAACCGCGAACTTCCTCCGGTAGAGTCCCTGCCCTTCGCGCGGCTCCTTGTAGATGGGCTCCTCGAACCCCTGCATCTCCCAATTGCCCGGAACTCGAATCTTCGGCCAGGCCGAGTCGTCGAATTCCGGTTGGACGAACTCCGCGGCGGGACCGTTCAGCTTGAAGGTCCAGTCGCCGTTTAGGGAGGTCTGCCACTGCGCATCGCTGTCTGGAGGGACAAACGCCGCGGCGGGCGAAAGCCCGGCCCAGGCCAGTGCAACGACCAGAAAAATTCTTCTCGGGGTCATGGTTGCGATGACGCGTGCTGCGCTGCAGAGGATTGCGGGCTTCATTTCGTTTCCGGTTCCCAGATCCGGTTCTTGCGGGCTTCGAGGAAACCCTGGTTCGTGGCTTTGAGTTTCCACATCTCCACTCGCCTGATCGTGGTGGGAGCACCCACGGTGAAGGCGGTGACGTCAGGCTTGCCAAGGTAAGCCTCGTGGCTCGTCACAACCGCCTGCCGTTCGTTGGCGAAAACTTCGACGAGGTGCTTGTCGATATAAACGCGCAGCTCAATGTCCTCGCCGGCGGGCAGATCGCCGAGGGCGAACGGCACTTCGGTGGTGCCAACGCGCAGGGTGCCATTTTCCGGACGAAACACGATCGGCAGTCCCGCGCCCTGGTCGTCGGCAAAGAGGGTGAAACCGAAAAGTTTTCGTTCCGCCTGATCGCGCGCCACCGTGATGCGCATTTCAACCGCATCGTGATCGAGGGTGGCGATCCTGGTGCCCTTGGGCGCGCGGCCGGCCAGGACTTGCTTGGTGAGTTCGCGCAGATGAATGTCACGAAGCGAAACCGGATCGTAGCGCAGGGTTTCCAGCTCGCGCAGAGGTTTGATGCGCAGGACGCCGTCGGAGGGGAGGCTGAGTTCCCGCGGGAGGGATTGAATCGTTCTCCGGTCCATCTTGCCGTCGTTCCTTCCCAATGTCGCCAGCCACGCCCACATCACCCGGCGGCCGTCTAGCGTGAGCAAACTCTCCGGCGCAAAAAAATCGACGCGCCAGGGAGGGCGGCCATAGATGCTCTGCTCGTCGCGGCGCCAGTTCATCCGGCCGTGCTTCTTCGGCACAAATTGTTCAGCCTTGGCGTCCCAGTCTCCGAGATAGTAGCGGGCCCCGAGGGGATGGCTGATGCAGAGCAGCATCCACTGGTCGCCGAGGCGAAAGAAGTTGGGGCACGAGACGTCTTCACCGTAGGCCACCTCCGGGAGGTCGCGCTGCAGGAAATCGCCGACGAGCGTCCAAGTGCGCAGGTCCTTGGACTTGAAAAGCGGCGGATTCTCTCCGCCCGAGATGGCGTAATAGGTGTCGCCGATCAGGAAACAATCGGGATCCCAATGCCGTTCGACGCCGGCGTCCGAGCCGTCGGCCTTCCGCACCTCGACCGGATACGGCTTCTCCCAGGCGGTAATCGCCCGGTCGCGGGCGATGGCAATTTGATTCCGACTGGAGCCCTGCCCGTGGTAGATCACCGCAGGCTTTCTATCCTTGGTAATAATGCCCGTGCCGCTGTACATGCCATGACCTGTGAACGACGGCTGGAGCTTGGTCGTTTGCCACGTCCAGTGCAGCATGTCCGGACTGGTGATGTGAACAAAGCTGAACGAGCGTTTGTTCTGCCACGGGTGCGTCAGGATGTAATGCAGATGATAGACGCCATCGAGGTAGAACGCGGCGTTCGGATCGCCGGGCGAGCTCTCGCCGCCGGGATGCATGAGGTGGAAATTCAACGCGGTCTCCTCGGTGGATCGATCTGGCTTCACACCGTTTTCTGCCGCCTGCAGGCCGGCCAGCGCTGTCAGTAACACGCTCACGCGTAAGATAAGGGTGGGTTTCATAGGCATGTGTTTGTCGGGGTGGAGATGCGGTCGTCTCGAAGCGTATGTAGACCGGCAGACGGGGTCAGTCCGCTGTTCGCAATATGCCTTACGAGAGATAGCCGGGCACGGCGGCTGGATGAAGATTCGAAATTGCATTCAGCGGACCAGACCCCGTCGCAGCCCCCTGCCGCGCGAGGTTTCCTCCGCTCGCATTCGTGTTCCTTCGGGTCCATTCGTGGTTCTCCCTCTGCGTGACTGTCTCACAGATCAAACGACGTGCTTAGGATAGCTGATGCCACCATAGAAATGGTGAACCCGGCGATTTTTCTGGCTTTGCCAATTTGAGTTTCGTGGAAGCGGGGCATTTTGATTTTTTGGATATTATCTTTGTGGTGCGTTCGAAAAGGGTGTCGTGGTGGCTTCAGAGGACTGCCAGAATTTTGCCGGCCACCGCCTCGCCGAGCACCGCGTAGCCGGCGTCGGTGAAATGCACATTGTCGGGGCGCTGCAACTCGGCCATGCGGGGCAAAACCAGTGAATACAGATCATCAATCGCGACGCTGTTCGCTTTCATGATTTCAAGGGCCACCGCGTTATATTTTTCCGACCTACCCGGCGAACGCATCGGCTTGGTCGCCGTCGCGGGATAGGGTGTGGTGGTCGCGAAAATCAATTTCGCCCCGGTGGTTCGCAGTTTGCCCACAATCTCCGTCAGGTTTTTTTGATACTGCTTCAGGTCGGCTTGAACGGGATCCAAGGGGTTGCGGCTGTTCTCCCCGGTCTTCGGATTCACATGTTTGATATCGTGCAACCCGAAGTTGAAATAAATCACCGTCCATTTCGTCGTCCCGATCCATTTATCAACGTAGCGCACCCCTTTGGTCGTTCCCTCGGAGCCGGCCTTTTCCTCGGCGGCAACGGTATCCGCGGCTCTCAGCAACTCGGCCTTCCCGCGCAACCTCTCCACTACAGTCGGGAAATAGCCCCCGGAAATGGAATCACCGATGATCAATACCTTCGGCAACGGCTGGGGCGCTCCTAGCGCTGCGCCGCGCGAGACCACGATTGAGCCGAAGCAGAGGGCGGTTCTGACAAAGGACCTTCTGGAGTGGGCCGAGTTCATGGGGTGACAGAAAACGTGGGCGGTTGAACAAACTTGTTCACCTCGATCCGCGCGTCGGCGGCGGTGCGACACACGCGGCCGGCGACGCGGTAGTTGACGAACCTCACGCCGCTCACACCGTGATCGGCGTCGAAGCCCTCGATCAGCGAGGGATTGGGGAAATCGACCTCGATCGTGGTGTCAGCGATGAGCACATCACGGATGCTGCCCGCCTGCATCCCGTTGCGGTGCCTCACCCAGAACTCGATGGCCCGCTGCTTGCGGTCGGGAAAAAACCGCTCGACGCGGTTGCGCTCAAACCGGATGCGCTCGAATTGGGCTCCGTCGGAGCAGTAAAGGCTCATCGCGCGGTCGGCCTCGACAATGTCATTGTCGGTAAAAGCAATGTCTCGCTGGGCCTCGGCCTGTGTTTCCGTCCCCAGTTTCAAAGCCGACTTCTTGGTGAGAATTACGCAACCACGCACCGTGATGCGCTCGGCGTTGCGCAGCAGCCGGCTGTTGTTGGTGGTCTTGATCGCGAAGGCGTCGTCGCCGGCGTAAAGGAAACAGTTCTCAATCAGCACATCCTGGACGGAGTCGGGGTCGATGCCGTCGGAGTTGGAGACGGCCCGGTCGTTGACGACTTTCACCCCGCGGAAGGTCACATGATTGGAGTAGAGGATGTGGGTGTTCCACGCCGCGGAATTGCGCAACGTAACTCCCTCGACCGTGACATGCGACGAGTTGCGGATGCGCAGGAGATTCGCGGGCTTGCCCTGATCGCGGACGATGGAGCCCCGGCCATCGATCACGCCATGGCCGGCAAGGCGGACGTTGGTGGCGTTTTCGATCGCCAGCAGCTGTGAATTAGAAAAGCCCTCACCTTGGTTGGTGTGGTTGGCGGGATCGTTCTTCTTATCCGACTCCTGGAAACCGGAGGCCACCGGATAGTCGTCGCGGTTCGGCGATCCGAGCAGCAAGGCACCCGCTGCGAGATGGAGCGTCAGGTTGCTCTTCAACGAGAGGGTGCCAGTGAGGTAAACGCCCGGTGGAACAAGCAGCGTGCCGCGAACGGCGGCGACCTCGTCTATGGCCTGCTGGAGCCGAGCGGTGTCAAGCGAGCTGCCGGTGCGGTCCACGCCGAAATCGAGGACGGACCGGACCCCCTTCTGGCCGAGTTTCGGCGCCGCGGAATCGATCAGATCGGCGAAAATGAACAGACGTCGGCCGTCGATCTCGACGACGACGTGGCGGGGCTGGGTGAGCTGGAACGTCAGAGTGTCGTTGGTCTGTGTGGTCACGATGCGCGCCGCGCGGGGACTGATGTCGACCTTGCGGATGGGGTTGGTTGAGCGGACTGAAATGGAGATTTCGCCGAGGAACGAAAAATGGGCGATCGCCACGTCCTTGAAGACTTCGACAAATACGTCGCGCCCCCCGGCCTTGACGTGGAAGTCCGCGCTGCGCTCGGCGAGCGGCGGCGCGGGATAAAATTCGACTTCGCCGGCGGCGGCCAGCGTGGGAATCAGGAGAGCGAGCGAGACGAGGACGATGTGGTGGAGCATGGGATGAGTATCTGCGAACGGGTCAGGGTTCGTTGAGGGTAACGATGAACATTTGCCGCGTGCCGTCGGGCGCGATCGCGGGCACAACGATCGCGTCTCCCGTGCGATTCCAGCACGGGGCGGGATCGAGGCGGAGTTCGCCCTTGGCCCAGCGCGACATGAACACCGGCGGAGACTTCACGACGCGGCCGGTCTTGCGGTTCAGAAAGGTGTAATGATGGTGCTCGCCGTCGCGGTGACTGTTGACGAACCACCGGCCCGTGGCGCTGAGCGAAATATCGCCTTCGGGATTGGGAAACACGTCGCGGCCGCCCCACGACTCGACGATTTTTTTCTGCGCGGTGTCATACACGACCTGCTTTCCGTCATGCGAACCGATGAGGCGGCTGCCCCATTCCCAATCGGGATGTCCGCCAATGTGGATATCATGACGCGTGAGGCCGGTCCCGTCGGGGCGCACCGTGAAGGGCACGTTCACCTGTTCGGCGCGATTTTTGAAATCGGCGCGGCAGAAGAAATAGATCAGGTCGTTGTTCCGGTTGTTCAGCGTGTGGTTAATGAACAGGTGTCGCTCATCGACACGTGCCGTGGTGCTGCGCATCGCCTCACGGAGTTGGGCAAAGGAAACGACGAGCCGCTTCTCCCCGGTGGCGATGTCGACCCGGAAAATGCCGTCGTCGGCCGGGGCTGCGACTGCAGTGGTCCAATCCATGGCGCCGATATAGCCGGTCACGGGCCGCAGCCGCGCCATGCGCGCATAGTTAATCGCCAGAAAGTAGCCGCCGTTTTGTGCTACGCCGCTGTTGGCGACCGGCGTGTTGTCGAAGCGGTATTCGCGGAGGCGTTTTCCTTTCCCGCCGTCGGCTGAGAGGTCGAACAGCACGGTGAACACCTTGCCGGTCTTACGGTCCCGATCATTGAAAAAGAACTGCGTCTCAGGATGCGCCGGATTCCAGTAGAACATCGTTCCCTGCTGCGGATTGTAACCGCGCGATTGGTCGACGACGCGTAGGGCGTAGTTCGACCGGGTGTCGATCAAGCAGACCTCGGCCGGATCGTCGGGACCCGGCATCCGATCCTGAAAGGGAACCTGCAGCGCCAGGATGTAGCGCCCGTCCGCGCTCCACGGAATGCTGCGGCTCTGCCCGATGTAGCCGAAATAATGATGGCTCGGGCCATGCGTGATCTGTGTGACGGTGATGGGCGCTTCGGCGGCGGCTAGCGGAGTGAACGCCGAGGCGGAGCCAAGTCCGAGCAAGAGCGGAAGCAGTCGGGTGCAGCGACGGCTACCGAGCGCGGCGATTCTCGCGATGGGGCGCGCGTGATTCATTTGCCTGCGTCGGGCCGCGTGAAGCCGCGGTCGCGCGCCGCGCTGAGCAGGCGCTTCATTTTCGCGACTTGGTCCGCGTGCGTAGCGGATAAGTCATTCATCTCGGAGGGATCGTCCTTGAGGTTGAAGAGCTCGTCGTGCTTTGGGCCGGCGTGGCCCTTCTTGGCGGTCTTTGGGGTTAGACGGTGCTCAAACTTTGGTGCGCCGACGCGTTCGATGAGCCGCCAGTCGCCGCGGCGCAGGGCGTAGGTGCCGTCGGCGGCTTGCATGATAAAGTGATCGCGCACAGGCGGGCCGGGGGTGGTCTCGGTGAAGGCGCGGAGGACATTGAAACTGTCTTCGGCTGCGCCTTTTGGCAGCGGCGCTTTCAGCATGGCGGCAACGGTGGCGAGCACGTCGGGCAAGGCGATGACCTGATCGCTCACGGTGTTAGCGGGAACCTGGCCCGGCCAGCGGACGAGAAACGGCTCGCGGAAACCGCCTTCGTATTCGGTGTGCTTACCGCCGCGCAGAGATCCGTTGATGGCGAGACCGGCCTCCATTGCTTTGCCCGTGTTGCCATTGCTGGCGTCGACGATGCCGCCGTTGTCGCTGGTGAAAATGACGAGGGTATTTTCCGCGAGCTTGAGGCGGTCAAGGGTCGCGAGCACTTGGCCGACGCTCCAGTCGAGCTCTTGGATGAAGTCGCCGTAGCTGCCGTAGGGGCTGCCGGTGAATCGCGCGTTCGGCGCGATGGGGCCGTGCACGGCGTTGGGCGCGAAATAGAGAAAGAAAGGAGTCGCGGCATTGGCTTCGAGCCAGTCGGTCGCCTTCGCGGTGAGAGTTTCCATGATGCGGTCGACAACGCGCTGCTCGCGGATGCCGGTCGTCGTGCCCTTCGCGCCCGTGCTAGCGACGACGACTTTTTCGCCGGGGATGCGGCCGACGACATTTTCGTTTTCGATAAATGCGTGCGGGCCGTTGCCGGGATTGCCGCCGAGGCCGAAAAAATAATCGAAGCCGACCGCGCGCGGACCGGGTTGCAGTGGTTGGCTCCAATCGACCTCGGTCGCGCCGGTTTGGAAACCCAGATGCCATTTGCCGAATGCACCGGTGCGGTAGCCCTGCGACTGGCAGAGCGAGGCGAGCGTGATGCGGCCGGGCTCAATGTGCAGAGGTGCGGTGGGCGTGAGGACCTCGCCGTCTTTGATGGCCGTGCGCCAATAATAGCGACCGGTCATCAAGCCGTAGCGGGAAGGCGAGCACACCGAGCTGGGTGCGTAGGCGTGGGTGAACCGTCGGCCCTCGCGGGCGAGGCGATCGAGATTGGGGGTGTTCAGGCCCTTGGCGCCGTAGGGCGTGGAACTGCCCCAGCCGAAATCATCGGCGAGAATGACGACGATATTGGGCTTGGGGGCTTCGCCGGCGCCGAAGGCCGAGCTGGCAAGTGCGATGAAGAGAGCGAAGGCCGAGCGGAGTTTCATAAGGGCATCAATTTCTCGTGATCATTTTTCTTTTTCGTTTCATGCCGGGAATGAGCGGCGGTTCTGGAGTGGATGATCTGAATTTGGTTCATTCGTCCTTCCCGATCTTCGTCTGAATGGTGGTCGCTTTCACCCCGGCGAGGAACGCGGTCAAGGTATGATCCAGCTCCCTGGTTTTCTCCGGCATGGTGGCGGAGAGGTCGTTCGCCTCGCTGAGGTCCTTCGAAAGATCAAACAGTTCGAGCTTTCCGGTTTTCCACGTCTTCACCAACTTCAGATTACCCCAGCGCAGCGCGGATTGGGCGGTGCGATCAAACGCCTGGTGAAAGATCAGATAGGGTCGTTGCCGCTTCACTTCGCCGACTCCGGCGTGGCGCAGAACGGACACGACGCTGCCGCCATCCATCGTCGCGGGCAGCGCCGCTTGGTAGCCGGCGAGTTCAGCCATCGTCGGAAGAAGATCGAGTCCCGTCACGGGAACGTTGCTCACGCTGCCGGCCTTCACGCCGGGACCGGCAACCAAGAAGGGCACGCGGATGCCGCCTTCATACATCGTCGCCTTTGCACCGCGCAGCGGGTGATTCAAGCTGAGCCCTAACTCCTTGCTCCCCGGCAGGCTCCCGCGCCCGCCGTTGTCTGACAGGTAAAAAACGTAGGTGTTTTCGAGCAACCCGAGTTGGCGGACCTTCTCCATCAGGCGGCCGACGGCCGCGTCGAGGTCATCGGTCATCGCGGCAAATTCCGGCAAGTTGTGTTTTTTTCCGGCCGGTCGCGCCTTCGCGCGCTCCAGCGCCGCCGCACTGTGCTGGATGTCGAGGTGCACCGCGTAGTGGGACACCTGCAGGAAAAACGGCCGCGCCTCCCGCGATTGCTCCTCGAGAAAAGCGCACGCGCGGTCGGTCAGACTGTTGACCAGCTTGGGGTCTTTGAGCTGGGACGTCTTGTTCAACTTCTTGCCCGCACCAGATCCGAGCCCGTTGCCATCGGCGTTCCCCGTTGCGCCATCACTCACATCGTAGCCTTGATCGGCGGGACTGATCTTGTCGTAACGGTGGTCCCATTTGCCGAAGTGCGCCGCGCGGTAGCTAGGATCGGCCGCCTTGAGCATCCGCGGGATGTTCAACTGCTGGCGATAAACCGCCGGCCAGCCGTCGCGGTCCTGTTGATACTCGTGCCGGGCCGGCGTCTGCGACACCTGCAGGCTCCGTCGCGTGGGACAGCAGAACGGCGCCGGCGAATAACCGTTGGAAAACACCATTCCCTGCGATGCGAGACGCTCGATGTTCGGCGTCCGAAAGTAGTCGCTCGCCGTCTCCGGGTTGCCCGGGATCATGCTCTGCGACGTGCCCGCCCAGCTCTGATCGTCGGATAGAATGACGATGAAATTGGGCCGGACCGGCTTCGACGCATCCGCGGCGTGCGGTTCGGCCAACGGAATCAGCAGCAAAACGGCAAGGGTGAGACAGGGGTGTGTCATGATGCTTTCCGGTGAAGTCTGAATCGCGAGAACCAGACTTTCTCGGATGTGGTTTCGGAGTTTCTGCGAATGAGCGGACGGGCCTCAGGGTTCGTCATCGGCCGAGCCCAACTTTTTCTTCCGTTTGGCGTCTTTCTTGGGCGTGCCTTTGGGCAGCGCCTTGATCAGTTCAAGTCGGTCACCTAGGTGGCTGGCCTCAACGGCCGGGCGAGTCATTGGGCCACGGTCGCCGATCAGATACATGCGATGATAGAGGTGCTCCTGATTGGCCGCTTTTCCGGCCACCAACATGCGCGCGTCTGGATGCGCGTTGCGCACAAACGCAGTCGTTTCAAACCCGCTATCCTTCAGCGCAATCAGGTCGGCGCCGCGAGTCCAGGTCCGCCCGCCGTCGGCGGTGTTCCACCAACCGACCGAGCCGACACCGGCCTCGCTTTTATCCATGAGCATCCGGACCTGCAGCGGTGTATCGATGATGAAGTCTCCGTCATGCCCGCCGCCATGGGCGTCAGCGACCTGTGTCGGTGGGAGCCAGGCCTTGCCGTCCCAACGGAAGTAGCGCGCTTCGCCTTTAGGAAATCGGAAGAAAATGTGTGGCCGCCCCTCGGCATCGACATGGCAGGTGCCGTGGTTGGTCTTCACTTTGCCGGTAGCCTGAATGAGTGTGAGTCGGTCGGCCGACTCCTTGGTCACGGGCAGCGTTAACTTCGCACCTTGCACATTCGTCCACGATCCGTCGCGGCAATCCATCATCATGTAGTAAGTGTTGTTGCGGTGGCTGGTATGCCCCGGAAAAGCACACGGGTGGTAAACATAGGACGCGGTAATGGTGTCGCCCTGACCATTCTCGAACCAGGCATACCACGTGTCGTGGACCGTCAACTTGTCGGCGCTGCGTTTGTGTTTAAGCACCGATACCTGGGGAGCGAAGGTGCGGCCATCATCGGTCGATTTCTGATAAACCCAATCGCTGCGGTGTGAGCCGTGCCGGTAGAACAAATACAAGTCCCCTTTGGCGGTTTTCACCCACTGGCTGTAGGTGCCGAAGGTGGAAATGTTGTCCAAAATCCTCCACGCGGAGATGTCGCCGGGTTTTGCGGAGACGACATGGATGAACCGGCCTTTCCCCGGGGTGCCAAATTTGTTCTCACCCAAGGACGAATCGCCGCCGTGCCCGCCGAAAACGAGGTGAATGTAGCCCTGCCGGTCCACGACCAGTGCGGGGCGGCCGTGGTTGTCGAGTTCGCCGGGGTCGATCTGGTCGGGCGACTTGCCCATAGGGTTTACGCCGGCCTGCACGGGGCCGATCCACTGGCCCGTAGCGTGCACGTAGGCGGCGACGTAGGGATCCTCGTGCGGCCCCGAGTAGGCGACATAGGTCACGCCGTTGAAGTGCTCGGCGGCCGGATGGTGCATCGTGCTGACCGGGTTGCCGTAGCCGTTGTCGGTGAAGTAATCGACGTTGGCGGCGGCGCAGACGCGGCAGAGAGTGAATGCGCCGAGCACTACCAAGAGCCGCCGGGCGGGAGCTGCAGGGGAGATCGTCATGGAAAAGTGAACGTATAGAGTTAAAGATCGAATGACGTGCTGAGGATAAACTGGCGCGGGTCGTTGATGCGATACGCGAACGGCCGGCCGTCGGGGTTGACGCCGACCGCTTGGAGGCTGCCGCTTTCCTGCACGTTGCGCACGTTCAGCTGGAATTTCGCGCGCACCCGGTCACCGAATAAACGCAGGCGATAACTGGCCGAGAGATCGACCGCGAGGCGAGCCTTGTCGTAGACGGGTTTACCGGCGTCGAGCTCCCGCACCACGCCGTCGGGATCCGGGGCCGCGGCGAGGAAGCCGATGCCGCCCCGGTCCTGCCAGCGCAGCGCGCCGCCAACGGAGAAGTGCTTGAGCCGCCCCTCGGTGAAATCGTAGTTCGTGACCGCGTTCCAACGCCACTCGCGGACTTGGGAGCGGGGTTTCCCGTTATTGGCGGTGGCGAGCTTGATCGGGGCGAGGATGGTGCCCTCGTAGGTTTGCTTCGGAGTGGCCCCACCACCGATCGAGCGCGTCCACCATGCGATACCGTTTTCATCCCTGGCCGCGGTCCAAATCGGCAGCCGGGCCGAAAGGTAGCGCTGCAGGCCGTCGCCGATATTGCTGTCAATGGCGACCTGTTGAGCGGCGGTGAATTTGAGCCGCCAATTGCGTGTGGGATTGTAGATCGCCTCAAACTCGTAGCCGCGGGATGTCACGTCGGCGGTGGTCCCCCGGTCCCACGACTGGATTCCGGCGAGAAATTCTTGGGTCAGGCCCATATACTGTGCGACCGCGGTATTTCTCTGCGCGGAGGTAGGTGTGACGCCCTGCTTCGCGAAGCGCTGATCGATGGTGACCTGGGAAAACGTGAGGAAGTCCGTCGCGGTGTCGGCAATACCGTTGGTGCCGCGACCGTCCAACCCCCAGGCTCGGGCGACGACGGTATCTAAATCTCCGCCGCGAGAGCCCTGGTCGTCGGTCTCGTAGCGGTTGATCTTCAGGTGCAGCCGGTCGTTCAGGAGCGAAATCCCGATTCCGTAGTCTTTGCCCTTGCCCTTCGGATTCGGCAGCAGTTCGCCGAGGGCATCGTAGGCGATGCCGGCCGGGGTGAAGCTATCCGACTGGTTGTAGAAAACATTGAGCCAGCGGGTGGGCTTGAGGACGGCGCCCTGGGTCAGGGTTTTTCCTTCGTTGGAAATCCAAGGCAGCTTGGTCTTGAGCGGCTCATTCTGAAACCAGCCGGTGGCCGGGTCGATGGCGGGCGGCAGAGACTCGCGCACGCGCTGGCGATCGTTGCGCCAGCCGAAGGTCGTCACGAGGCGATCCTTGAAGAAATAGTTCTGCACGGTCGCATTGATCGTGCGGACCTCCGTGCGGGAATTGGTAAAAGATCCGGCATTGAAAAAATTCTCCCCGACATCGACGGCTTCGCTGACCCATTGACCGGTCAGAGCGTTGAACCAGCGGAGCGTATGCTGGCCGTCGACCGGGCGCGTCGCGGGTGCGTGGTCGATGTTTTGGCCCTGGTTGTCGCCAACATAAAACTTGTCGTAGACCCAGACGCCAACCGCACTGCGATTGGTTTTCACGCTCCAAGGGTGATCGCTTTGAATCAGATCGCGCCGGCGAAAACTGGCGAAATCGATGCGGCTGGTTTCCCCGTGGAGACCGAGTTTTTGCTGCCCAATCCAACCCAGCGCCCGCGGGAGATTCGCCGGGGTCCATTGATAGGCGAGATCGGCGCTTTGGATGTCGCGCGTTTCGGGCTGATAAGTCGAAACCGGCGCCGACGAGCCAAAGTAGGGACGCAAAAAGTAGGGATTGGGCGAACCGTCCAACATCTTCTCGTTTACGTCGACTCGGAGAGTCGATTCGGTGTTGTCGACCTTGTTGCGCCGGGTGCTCTTGAAATCCTGCCCGAACCACGCGGCGCGAGCGGCGATGAGATGCTGCGGCGTTTTTGCCACGATCTGTTCAGCCTCGACTGTATAAGTTTTCGCGCGGTCGGTGTAGGTGTTCGGCGACATGTAATTGATCTTCGACCAATCGTAGAGGGCCTTGTCGGTGGTCGTCGGGAGAATATAAAGCGGAAACAGTGCGCCGAATTCCCGCTCGAGCCGGGAGCTGCCCTCGAGAAAGCGGAGGTCGGTATTCGAAATCGTCGGCGTGGGAATTCGACTGGCCGGCAAGTTACCGGTGCGATTGACCGACATCAGTTGCTCGGGCGATGCATAGTCGATGAAGACGCTGTTGCGGCTATAGAATCCCCCGCCTTGGGAAATCAGTCCGAACGGCAGCGAGCCATCCTGATTGACCCGGAAAGGGCCGGACTTCGTGCCGTTGGCGAGGGTCACGGTTTGCGTGGTCGGATCCCAAGTCGGTTTTCCGGCGGCGGCCCAGCCGGTGACGGTATCACGCGGCGTAAGGGAATTCGTGCGGCGCGCGAAGTTGTCGTAGTCTTCGGCGCTCGCGCGAATCGAGGTATTCGCGAAGGGCTTGAAGAGCACGAGGCCCTGGAGGCGGCTGATCTTTTCGGACGACGGCTTGCGCACGAAGCCCTTCGCCTCTTCCACGGCGGCGACGCGCAGCGCGAGTTTTTGGTCGAGCAGAGGACGGTTGAAATCGAAGGTTCCGCGCACCCCGCCGTAGCTGTCGGCGCGGAAAGTGACCTGAGAGATTGAGCGCGTGGCGTTCGCCCGAATGGGGATGTAGTTCACCGTGCCGGCGCTGCCGCCGAGGCCGAAGATATTGGAGTTGGGGCCGCGGGAGATCTCCACGCCGTCGACGTTGTAAGTATCGAGGGGGATGCGGGGGTTTACGGCGAAGCCGCCGACCGCGATGTTGGCGCGGCCGACGCCGCGGATGCGGTTGGCCTGAGCCGGGCTGTTTTGGATGTTGTCGACCACGCCGCCGTTGCGGTTGGTGGAAAAGTCAGTGAAATTACCGGTGCCCTCAGTGTTGGCCTCGTATAGAAACACGTCGTTGAGATCGAGCACGGCCGTGTCCTCCATCTGCTGCTTGGTCACCACAGTGATCGAAGAACCGAGGTCTTCGAGTTTGGTGTTGAGGCGGGTGCCCGAGAGGGTGTTTAGCGCCTGATAGCCACGGTCGGTCGCGGCACCCACGACGAACGGCGAGAGTTCGATCACGCCGTCGCTGGTGGACGTGGATTTGGCAACGTCAGCGGGGCCGATCGGGCGAGCCGCCCGGCTCAGATCGGCCTCGACGTTTTTTGCTGTTTGCTCCTTAGCGCCCGACCGCAGGCTCAAGGCACCGGTCTTTTCATCCTGCACGGCGACGAGCCCGGTTCCGGCGAGCATTTGCGTGAGGGCCTCCCGCGGCGGGAGGTCGCCCGAGACTGATTTGGTCCGCACACCGGATACAAGCGCCGTCGGAAATAGCACTTCGAGGCGGGCCTGTTCCGAGAAAACCTTGAGCGCCTTTTCGGCATCAGCCGCCGGCACATTGAAGGAACGCTTCGACGGCTCACCCGCCAGCGCGATGGAAGTCAACGCAAGGGCCAGGGCAACGGCGAGCACGCGCGCAACGCTTCGATTGACGGGTGATAGGGGTGAGGGGATGGATGGGTTCATCACTAACAGTGACGAGACAGCCGCGGAAATCTGTTACGTGGGACAAAAAATCTTTTACGGGGATGGGGCAAAGCTTGGTGGATACGCTGGCGGCGCCCGTGAAACAGGAATGCACCGAGCAATTTCTAAAATGCACTTGCTCCGATCTGCGCCAGCGGCCACGCCTTCGATTCTGATTTGGCTAACCCCGCCGTGAATCCGCCGACGCCCCATCGTCTTCCGAGCTCTGAGGAGAATCGCTGGTTCTCCGAGGAAGTGCATGTGTATGAGCCGTCGTTGCGGGCGTATTTGCACAGTCAGTTTCCTTTCGCCCCGGATATCGATGATGTCGTGCAGGAGTCGTTTCTCCGGATTTGGCGGGTGCGCATGGGGCAGCCCGTGCGCTATGCGAAGGCGCTTTTGTTCAAGGTCGCGCGGCACCTAGTGATCGACACCGCGCGACGAAATCAGATTTCACCGATCGAGCACGTAACTGATTTGGCGGCTCTGCCCGTCATTGATGATGGAAGACCGGATCCCGCCGAGGCTGCCTGCAAACATGATGAAATCATCCTGCTCGCCGCCGCCATCGATTCCCTGCCGGCCCGTTGCCGTGAAATCCTCATCCTTCGAAAACTCCGTGGCGTCCCGCAGAAGGCGATCGCCGCACAACTTGGCCTCTCGGAACAGACCGTGCAGGTCCAGGTTTCCCGCGGCGTCCGCCGCTGCGAAGATTTTCTGAAAGCCCATGGCGTTCATTCCTGATCCGACTATGAAACGTCCGACTTTAATCCATCGTGACCGCAGGGAGGCGAACACCCCTGCCGTTTCCGCTGCAATCCGTGAAGCGGCGGCGGACTGGTTGGCGCGACGCGACGCGGGCTTCTCTACGCGCGACGAACTCGACTACGCCGCCTGGCTCGACGCCGATCCGGCGCACCGCGCGTCCGCGGACAGGCTCGGCTCGGCGTGGCGGACATTGGACCGCCCATTATCAACCGGAGCGGCCGACACCGTGCTGGGTGAGCTCGCGCGGCGCGCCCGAAAACGGCGCCAGCGGGGCAATCTGGTGTTTGGCGCTGCCTCGATGGTTCTGTTGGTAGCTGCCGGCCTAGGCTGGCAGGCGATGCTCTCGGCGCCCGATTCGAGAACAACCGTCGCCGCCTCCTCCGCCGTTCTGATGCCGTCGCTCCAATCGCTGCCCGACGGATCGGTTGCTGAGCTCCGGGACGGCGCGGCGATTGCGGTCGAGTTTACCGACGCGCAACGGCGGGTCGTTTTGCTACGCGGAGAAGCATTTTTCAAAGTGGCGAAAAATCCGGCCCGGCCCTTTATCGTCGTCGCGGGCTCCGTGCAGGTGCGCGCGGTCGGCACCGCCTTCTCAGTCGATCTCGGAAAAAGTGCGGTCGATGTCCTCGTGACCGAAGGCAAAGTCGCCGTAGCGAGGGATTCCCGTGCGCCCACTCGAGTGGGCACCGCAAACCCTCCGCCCGAGCCGCTCCTCGTCAGCGCAGGCCAGCGCACGACTGTCGTCATGTCGGCACACCAAGCCGAATCGGATATTCGCCCGGTGTCCGACGGAGACCTAAAATCACGATTGGCGTGGCGCAGCCTGCGTCTGGAGTTTTCCGGCACGCCCTTGCTCGAAGCGGTCGCGCTGCTCAACCGCCACAATCGCGTGCAGCTTACGATCGAAGATCTGGTATTGGCGCGCACGCGGGTGAGCGGAATTTTCGGTGCAGTGAATACAGACGCTTTCGTCCGCGTGCTCGAAGCCGGATTCGACGTCGAGTCCGAGCGGCGCGGCACCGACGAGATTGTGCTGCGTCGTAAACCTTAGTGCGGGGGTGCAGCTCGCTATGGTCCCGAAAAAAACGGCTTCGGCGACCGGCCGGAACCGATGGCGGGGCAGGCAGAGAACGCAATTGTCGGCGCGATCAGAGATCGAACGAAGCGCTCAAGATGGAGCGGGGTGGTCGGCGTTCGGACCTCGCCGTCCTTGATCGAGGTGCGCCAATAGTATCGGCCGGTCAACCCAGCGCGATGCACCAAGAGACCAGCGGAAAGAGTTTCATGGGACTACGATTATTCCTTTGCCGGCCGCTTTTTTTGCTTCGAGAGCGCTTCGGATCGGCCCGGATTTTTCGGGGTTGTCACGATGGCGAAATCACGCGGCTTCACGTCGTCGGCGAGCATCGCGGCGACCAGCGGATCACGGTTGGCCTCGCCCCATTTTCGCAGCCGCTCGCGCAGAGCGAGAAGCGTCTCGCGATGAGCGGGATCGCGGGCGAGGTTGATCGTCTCGCCGGGATCTTTTGCGAGATCGACGAGCGATTCGCGGCTCCGGCCGTGGACGTAGACGCAGTATTTGTAGCGCTCGGTGCGGATCATGCGGCCCTCGGTCGTCGGCACGTTGCCGTCGACGGCGTGGGTTTGAGACATGTTGTTCTGCACGACGACATCGTCGCGCCACGCGGCGACGGACTGGCCCAGCGCAATGGGGCGCAGGCTGGCCCCGGAGAGTTTCGCGGGCCGGGCGAGGCCGGCAAAGTCGAGCATCGTCGGCAGGATGTCGGTCCCGATGTTGGTGAAGTTCTCCGCTACGCGGCCGGCGCGCTGACCCGGGACGCTGATGATGAACGGCACGCGGGCCGCCTCCTCGAGGAACACGGTCTTTTGGTTGAAGCCGTGCGCCCCGGCGCACTCGCCGTGGTCGGCGGTGAAGACGATGAGCGTGTTTTCTTCGAGGCCGGCGGTTTGGAGCGCGTCGAGGACTTTGCCGATCTCGGCGTCGACTTTTTCGATGAGCCGGTAGTAACCCCAGCGGAGGGCCTGCCACATCTTCGGGTTGAAGTTGCCGACCGGGAACTGAGGGTTCGCGTGATAACCGGAGCGGATGCGGGTCATGGTGTCGGGCTCGTCGCGGGGCGGAGCGAGATTGGCCGGCGCGGGCGGGAGTTTTTCGGTTGCGGTCGGGGGTTCGCCGATCGGGCCGTTGTTCAGTTCCTGACCGCGGGCGATTTCGCAGACGTTGTGCGGATTGAGAAAACTGACGACGAGGAGGAACGGTTTCTCGTGTTTTTTCCCAAGAAATTTCGTGGCGAGCGCGGCGTTCTCGGCGTCGATGTGGCCGGTTTCGAGCGTTTCGAAGCCGTGGGACTTGGTCGCGCTCTCGTCGTAGGCGAGATGCCATTTGCCGAAGTAAGCGGTCCGGTAGCCGGCCTGGCGGAAGTGGGTGCCCATCGTGACGAACTCGGCGGCATCGAGTGTTATCTTGGTGTTGTCGGTAATACCGGTCGCGTGCGGATAGCGACCGGTGAAGATCGAGTTGCGCGCGGGCATGCAGAGCGGGTTGGGGGTATAGGCGCGCGAGAAAAACGTGCCGCGGGCGGCGAGCCGATCCAGCGCGGGCGTGTTCAAGTAACGGTCGCCCATGCGGCAACTCAACGCGTCGGCCGAGTGCTGGTCGGTCATGATGAAAACGATGTTGGGCTGGGCGGCGGACGCGACGGCGAGGGACGCGGCGAGAGCGAGGCAGACGAGGATGATCTTCATCGGGGTAAAAGCGGGTGGGGTCGAATCGAGGGGCAGGGAAGGGCGGGGCGCGGAGGGCGCCTCAGGGATCTTCGTCGTCGAGGCCGAGTTTTTTCTTCTTCTTGGCCTCGGCTCGGGCCCGGTTCGGCGGCGGGAGGGACTTGATCGCCTCGAGCCGGTTGCCGAGGTGGCCGGCTTCGGCAGCCGGGCGGCCGAGCGGGCCGCGAGCGCCGACCAGAAACATCCGCCGATACAGGTGCGGCTCCGTCGCGTCGCGCGAACCGAGCAACATCACCGCATCCGGATGCGCGTTTCGCGCGATCGCCGTCGTGCCGAAGCTAAGTGCCTTCGAAGAGATGAGAATGTCGCCCTTGGTCCAAGTCAGACCGCCGTCCTTGGTGTTCCACCAACCGATCTCGTTGGTGCCGTCGTTCTCGGCCGAGAGGATCATCCGCACGGAGAGTGGCGAATCGACGATGAAGTCGCCGTCGCCCACGCGCCCATGGCCGGCGGCGACGCTCACGGGCTTTTGCCAGGCTTTGCCGTCCCAGCGGTAGTAGCGGATGTCGCGGCCCACCGGGAACGCGACATGGGGGTGGCCGTTGGCGTCGACGTGGCACGTGCCGTGAGTCGACCGCACGGAGCCGGTCGCTTCGATGAGGGTGAACCGATCGGCGGACTCTTTGGTGACCGGCAACGTGAGGCGTTCGCCCTGCACGTTTGTCCAGTTACCGTCGCGGGCATTCATCTGCATGAAATAGACGTTTTGGCGGTGGGCGTTATGCTTCGGGTTCGCGCACGGGTGATAGACGTAGGAGGCGGTGATGGTGTCGCCGAGGCCGGGGTCGAACCACGCATACCAAGAGTCGTTGATCGTGGGTGAAGCGGCGCTGACCTTGTGTTTAAGAACGGAGACGGGCGCAGAAAACGTCCGGCCATCGTCGGTGGATTTCTGAAAAACCCAGTCGCTGCGGTGGCCGCCGTGGCGATAGAACAAATACAAGTCACCGCTCGGAAGTTTGACCCACTGGTTGTAGGTGCCGAACGGCGGAAGGTTGTCGACGACGCGCCACGCGGAGATGTCACCGGGCTTTTGCGAGACGACGTGGGTCATCTTGCCCTTGGTGCCCATGAAGAATTCGCCGAGGGGGTTTCTCCCGAATTTGGGATCGCCGCCGTGAGATCCGAAAACGAGGTGGATGTAACCTTGGCGATCGATGACGAGCGCGGGCTTGCCGTGGTTGTCGAGTTCGCCGGGATCGATCTGATCCGGCGATTTGCCCATGGGGTTTACGCCGGCTTGGACCGGGCCGATCCACTTGCCCGTGGCGTGAACGTAAGCGGCGACATATGGATCCTCATGCGGGCCCTGATAGGCGACGTAGGTTACGCCTTGGTAATGCTCGGCGGCGGGATGTTGGAGGGAACTGACGGGATTACCGTAGCCGTTGTCGGCGAAGAACGGAACTTCCACGGCGACGGCGGGCGTCGCCAGATTGAGTGCGGCGACGAGCGCGGCGAGAAGTCTGCAGGGGAAATTCAAGAGTGCCATGGTGAAACGAATTGGAGCCGGGGAGAGCAAACTACGGCGCGGCCCGGTGGATGTCAGGTGCGTAGCGCTGCAACTGTTGCATCGCCCGCGCTTGCAACCGCAAGACAGCCTGCGTGACTCCGTGGCCTGAACGCCACGCTCGCCCATTTTAGTCTCGCGGAATTGGAGTCCCGTTTCGTCGCCTGGGGTTATAAGCCTTCCCATGCGGCGCGGATTTTGCGGGCGTTTTTTGCGAGCGGAGGCGCGGTGGGCGCGGCGACGGGATTGACGTTGCCCGGCGGTCTGACCGAGCGGATTGAGACGGCGTTGGCTTTGCCCTCCGGAGCGACGGCGACGAGCTCACTCGCGGTCCGGCAGGTGGCGAGCGACGGCACGACGAAGTTACTGCTGCGGTTGCACGACGGGCGCACGGTCGAATCGGTGTTGATGCCCGACTACCACGCGGATCGCGCGGCGGGCTGTATCTCTTCGCAGGTGGGCTGCGCGATGGGTTGCGATTTCTGCGCGACGACGAAAACCGGATTCGAGCGCAATTTATCGGCCGGCGAAATCGTGGAGCAGTTTCTGGCGCTACGACGCGAGGCCCTCGCCGGCGGCCGGACGCTGCGCACGCTGGTTTTTATGGGCATGGGCGAGCCGATGCTCAATCTCGACGCAGTGCTCACGGCGATCGACCGCATCGCCGACAACCGGCTCGGCGCGCTGGGCTGGCGGCAGATTACGGTTTCCACCGTGGGGATTGTGCCGGGGATTGAGGCGCTCACGGCGACGGGTCTCAACGTGCACCTCGCGGTGTCGCTGCATGCGCCCGACGACGCGACGCGGGCCCGCTTGCTCCCGATGGGACGGCGATTTGCGATCGCCGAGATCCTCGCGGCGGCCGACCGTTTTCAAGCAAGCCGCGGGCGGCCGGTGACAATCCAGTATTGTCTGCTGCGGGGAGTAAACGACACGCCGGAGCACGCGCACGCGCTGGCGGGGGTGCTCGGGAAACGGCGGATGCACGTGAACCTGCTGCGCTACAATCCCACGGGCCTTAGTCTGCTGGGCCGGAGCTACGAAGCCTCGGACGACGTGACGTCGGATGCGTTTGCTTCGATTCTCCGCGGGCAGGGATTGGTGGCGCACCATCGGCGTTCGCGCGGACCGGACATCGACGCGGCTTGCGGACAACTGCGACGACGGGCGGCGGCTAACGCAGTCGATCACAGTGCCAGCGTCTGACGCGCGGGCGGAGCGTTCATAACAGGCGATTGAATGGTGGCGTTGCGGCCCAACCATGCGCAGCTTTCGTCGCGGATCGGCTTTTTTGGTCAGCTGCAACTGGGCGCGGGCGCGAATAACTTCCCGCGCCTTGCTCAAAGTTTTCGCTTTCCTGAGAGTCTAGCCAGGTTAGTTTTCTACCCAAGCTCGTGTCCGCTCGTTGAGACGCTTCCCCCGCACCCCTCAGTTGATCGCTTTTGATTTTTTATGAAATTTACCCGACGGCAGTTCTTGAAAACGACGGCAGTGGTTTTGGGTGTCCCCACGTTTATCCCGGCATCGGCTCTCGGCCGCGATGGCACCGTGGCGCCCAGTAATCGGATCGTGGTGGGTGGCATCGGGCTAGGCCCGCGGGGCCGCGAGGTCTTGAAATCGTTTCTCGCTCAACCCGAGGTGCAGTTCGTGATGATCGCCGACGTGCAGGAGACGCGGCGCGAAGTCGTTCGCGTCATGGCCAACCGGCATCACGGCAACCAAGACTGCGTCAAGACCCGCGATATGTATGAGGTGCTCGCCCGACCCGACATCGACGCGGTCGTGATTGCCACCGGAGATCGGTGGCACGCGGTGTTGAGCATCCTCGCGGCGAAGGCGGGCAAGGACATTTACTGCGAAAAACCGTGCAGCATGACGGTGCGCGAAAGCCAAGAACTCGCCGACGCGATCAACCGCTACGGCCGGGTTTTCCAAGCCGGCACGCAGCGGCGCAACGTCGATAATTTCCGCTTCGCGGCGGAACTTGCCCTGAGTGGACGGCTCGGGAAAATCCACACGGTCCACGCAGGAATCCTGCCGTTGGAAGAGAGTTTCAAATGGTTGCCGGAGCAACCGGAGCCGGCTCGGGACGTGGTCGATTGGGATCGCTGGCTCGGTCCCGCACCGTGGCGGCCATATAACAAGGACTACGTGAACGGGCGTTGGCGCGGCTACTATGATTTCCACGGCGGGGCGGCCCTGCCGGAGTGGGGCGCGCACACGGTCGATCTCTGCCAGTGGGCGGCCAACGCGGACGACACGACGCCGGTCGTCTATGAGGCCGACGGACAGACCATCTACGGCCGCTATGCGAACGGCACGAAACTCGTCATGCGCCTCTCCGGATTTAAAGGTGAGGGCAACTGGGTCGCGCCCGGCACATGTCCGGTTCGCTTCGAGGGCGACGAGGGTTGGATCGAGGCCGCCGACACCGGCAAGGTTGCGGTATCGTCGCCAAAACTCCTCGCCGGCGGAGCCCCGGCGACTATGCCGGGCACCGATCCGACCAAGCATGTCCGCGATTTCCTCAATTGCGTGAAATCCCGCGCCAAACCGGCCGGCAACGCCGATATCACCCGCCGGGGCCACATCATTTCCCACGCCGCCTCCATCGGTTGGAGGCTCGGCCGCAAAGTGGAATTCGATCCCGTCACCGAGACATTCGTGAACGATGCCGATGCCAACCGCATGTGCAGCCGGGCGCGTCGCTCCCCTTGGCACGCCTGAACCTCAGCCTGAGATTATCCCATGAACGTTATCCGCTCTCTGCTTCCGGTCCTCGTTGGGCTGGTGCTGGCCGGCTGTGCCACCGCGCCAATATCTCCGCCCAGTCCCGTCGAAACGGCCGCCCTCGCCGTGCTCGCGTCCGACGCCGGGCTCCGGGAAAAGGCCCGCGCGTGTCAGGAACTCGGTGACTTCGGCGGGCCTGCGTCGGTTCCGGCTCTGGCCGCCCTCCTGGACAAGGAACATCTTGCAGACTATGCGCGCAGCGGACTTGAAGGCATCAAGGATGGCTCGGCCGGGGAGGCCTTGCGTGCGGCTCTGCCCAAGCTCGAGGGCCGCTATTTGGCCGGCGCGGTGAACTCATTGGGCGTGCGACGCGACGTCGCGGCCGTGCCCGCCTTGCAGAAACTGGCGCTCGATCCGATACGGGGCGCGGCCGCAGCCGAGGCTGCAATCGCTTCACTGGGAATGATCGCGACGCCCGCCGCGACCAAGACACTGCAAACTATTTTGGTCAGTGGTCCCGCAGCCCTGCGGGTCCCCGCCGCCCACGCCGCGCTCGTGGCCGCCGAGCAGCTGGTCAGAGACGGAAACACGACAGCCGCGCGCGCGGTGTTGAACGCGGTCGTGCAGGCATTGCCGCCCGGCCACGTTGCAACCGCGGCAAACGACAGGGTCGTCACGCTGAGCGGAGCGCCAGTTTCCTCGGCCAGGAAGTAAGCGAATCGGCACCGAAAACTGCAGCGGGAAAGGTCGCTGGCCGGATCAAAAACCAGCTGCGCGCCGCGGGCAGGGGCACGCCGCTCGGAGCGCGAAGCGGGGATAGGCCAAACGGCGCGAATCGATTTGCGCTATCAGGCTTTGATTCGTTTCGCATTTCATCGCGATAAAACGAGTTGGATCAAAAGCACGACGTGCCCGCCGGCGATGCCGGCAATCATCCACCGGAAATCACGCCGCATCGCGGTGACGGCGGGTTGGAGAGAAAGCTTCGCCGCCCAAGTGATGTCGCCAATCGCGATCTCATAGAAGACCGGCGACTGCCGCGATCCGACCCAGCGCGAATCAATCGCTGCTCGGATTTGCGCCGGGAGCTGCGCCGCCACTTCCTCGTCCAAACGCTTTATCGCCGTCACAATTCGCGAGTAACCAACCGCCACACGCAGTGCGAAAAACACCACAAGGCCCGAGATAAAAAGCGCCGGTAGGAGCATGAATTTCGCTGAACGGCAACAGTCTCGCTTATTCGATCACACCAAGGGGCGCGGCAGAATGAGGGATGAAACTTCTACGGCAGAGCTGCGATAAGCAGCCCGTTTTTTTGAGGTGAACGCTAACCACAAAAACCGACAAAAAGCGGGCCGTTGCGGGGCGACGCAATTTGAAGGGAGTTTGCGGGCGCCGGCCGGGCGTCGAACCAGCGGCGCCCTTGCTCGGAGATCAGAGCATCGGGACGTGCGGCTCGGCGTCGGCGTCGTAATTGATTCCGGGCAGGCCGAAACCGAAGAGCTTCATGAACTCGCTGCGGTAGCCGGCGATGTCGGTGAGTTCGGTGAGATTCTCGGTAGTGACCTTGGGCCAGATATCTTTAACCGCGGCTTGGACCTCTTCGCGCATTTCCCAGTCGTCGACGCGGATGCGTCCGCCGGCGTCGAATTGGGGACCGGTGGGCGCGTAGAGCTGGGTGGCGAAAAGGCGGGCCATCTGTTCAATGCAGCCCTCGTGCGTGCCCTTTGCCTTCATGATCTTGTAGAGAATGGCGATGTAGAGCGGGACGACGGGAATGGCGGAGCTCGCTTGGGTGACCAGAGCCTTGTTGACGGCGATACAGGCGCGACCGCCGGAGTGCTGGAGCTTGAGCAAGGAATCGATGCTGCGGGCGGCGCGTTCGAGGTCGTTTTTCGCGAGACCGATCGTGCCGTTTTTGTAGATCGCCCAAGTGACTTCGGGGCCGATGTAGGAGTAGGCCACGGATTGCGCGCCGGGGGCAAGGAGCTTGGCTTCGGAGAGAGCTTGCATCCACATTTCCCAATCTTCGCCGCCCATCACCGCGGTCGTGTCGGCGATCTCTTGGTCATTGGCGGGCTCGATCGTGACGGTGCTGACGATTCCCTTGTCGGTATCGACCGTCTGATTGGTGTAAGATTGGCCAACCGGTTTCAGGACGGACTTGTGGACGGCGCCGGTGGTCGGATGGGTGCGGCGGGGTGAGGCGAGGGAGTAGACGACGAGATCGACCTGGCCAAGATCGGCGCGGATGAGGTCGAGGGTTTGGCGTTTGATATCGGCGGAAAAAGCGTCCCCGTTGAGGTTCTTGGCGTAGAGGCCGGCGGCGCGGGCAGCTTCGGTGAAAGCGATGGTGTTATACCATCCGGGGCTGGCCGGGCGGTCCTCTTCGGAAGGACGTTCAAAGAAGACGCCAAGCGTAGAGGCACCGGCGCCGAAAGCGGCAGTCACGCGGGAAGCGAGCCCATACCCGGTGGAGGCGCCGAGCACGAGGACCTTCTTGGGGCCGCGGGTGAGCGGTGGCTGAGATTTGACGTGGGCGATCCACTCTTGGACGTGCGCCGCACAACCGGCGGGGTGGGCGGTGATGCAAACGAAGCCACGGACTTTGGGTTTAATGACCATAGGGTTGAAAGCGTTTCCCGCGTGCGCGGGTGGAGCAAGTTTCAAGTGTGGCCTACCCCGCGATGAAGTGGGTCAAAACGCTCCCATGAAACAGAGCCAAAAATGGAAAACGACAACACGGGCAAAATGCCCGCGCTACGTTAAGGACCGATCAGCACCATCGGGCCTTCGGCCTTCGGCACGCCGCCCTTACGCTCCAAGCTCACGGCGAATTTAGCGACGGTCTTGACCGGGAGATTGGGCCTAAAATTCAGACGAGCTTCGCCCGTGGCAGGATCGACGCGGAAGACCCCGCCATCGACCGGGATCGGATACTGGGGATCGACGACCCAAAGCTGGTAATCCTTATCGGCGGCAAGCGCCGGAAGCTTCTGGACTGTGAGCACTCCCTCTTGCTTGGCGGGATTCCAGACCGCGACGGCTAAGGCTTGCGGGCTGTTGCCAAGGAGCGAGGCGAGGGTCGCGATCTTGTAGTCGGCGAGGGTGCCTTGTGCGGCGAGTTGGCGGGTAAGATCGGTCACGCGTTGATCGCGGGCGGCGAGCTCCCGACGACCGATCAGGCGCTCGGCTTCGAGCTGATTGGTCGCTCCGCGCAGAGCAAGCTCGGCGAGCGTTTGCTGGTCGCGGAGCGCCGCAACTGAAGCACGCTCAGTGACGAAGGCTTGACCAAAATAGGCGGTGGTCAGGGCGAAGCAGGCAGCGGCGGCCAGGCCAATCCACGAGGTAAACGGAATAACGATTCCCCGAGAAGGGCGGGCTGATCCTGGACCCGTTTGGGTCGAGAGACTGGCGAGGATGCGGGTTTTGAGGAGTGTCGGCGGAACAACGGGAGGCGCGGAGTGCGCGAGTTCGGCCGCCGTCGAGCGGAAGGATGCCATCAGAGCGGCGAGAGCCGGATCAGCCGCGACGGCGGCGTCGAACTCGGCTTGCTCGGCCGGCGAAAGGACGTCGACGGCGCCGAGTGCGGCAAGTTCTTCTTGGCGTTCGGCGATCATTGGCGGACAGCGAGTCGCTCGCGAAGTTTGAGCAGGCCTCGGCGAATCCGAGCCTTGATGGTGCCGAGCGGAGTGCTCAGGCGCGCCGCGATCTCTTCCTGCGTAAAACCACCAAAAAAAGCGAGTTTGAGGGCACTCTGTTGATCCGGCGGCAAAGTATCGACGGCGGCGCGGACGGCGGCGGCTTGATCGGAAGTATCGGCTGAATCGTCGGCGGAAGGACCGGAGGAGTTTTCGTCGAGTCCGAGGTCGGACGGGGCGGAGTTCTCGAGCAGTTCGGCGCGCCGGCGGCGCGAGCGAAGGCGGTCGATGGCGCGGTTACGGGTGAGAGTGAGGGCCCAGGAAAACGCGGTGCCGCGGGAAGCCTCGTAGGTGCTGGCTTTGTCCCAAAGGGCGACGAAGGCGTCATGCACCACATCCTGAGCCTCGGCGGTGTCGGTTAGAATTCGGACCGCCGTCGAATACAGCGGTTTTGAAAAGCGGTCGTAGAGCTCGGAAAAAGCGGCACGGTCACCTAGGGCCACCCGCTTGAGCAGCAGCGCATCGACCGCGTGGCGTTCGTCGGGTTGCTCGGTTGGCCCAGAATCACTCATGAGGTTTCGGCGTGGAAAATGGCCACGATCACGCGGTTCCGCAGAGGACGCGAAGAATCGGGAATGACCTAAGGACAACAGCAATGACATGGAGCTGAAGATTCATACGCGCAGATAGGGCGAAGAGATGCAGCGAAATGCAGCGGGGCGAGGAGAAAGTGACGGGGAAAACGCAGCAGAATTCTACAGGACCGCGAGCCCGAGCAAACCGAGAATAATGATCAGTCCGATGACGGCGAGGGCGACGCGTTCGCGACGAGTGGTGGCAAAAGGCATGACGAGGAGGAACGCTGATTTAGAGGCCGAGGGGTTGGAGCCGGGTGAACGTTTCGGCAAGGAACGGCTCAGCGGCGAAATCCGCCCACGGGCGGTTGCTTGAAACGCGGACAAAGAGTTGATCGCCGTCGCGGCGGAATCCGTAGCGCCAAGCCAAGCCGAACAGTTCAACCAAGTTGTAAGGATCGGCGAAGGTGGTGGGGCGCCCGTCGAAGAGGTGCCAAAACCAGACATGCTGGGGGCGGCCTCCGCTCGAAAAAACCCGATACTCGGCCGGGGCTAGAGTGCGTGCGCCCACGAGTGGAGTGTCGCGCTTCACGGGATCCGGCACCGCGGTCCAACCGGCCCCCGGCCAGCAGGCGTCCGGCGTGTGGGCGGCCACGCTGCTGACGCTCGATTGGCCGGGTCGCCAGTAGGCGAGGTAGATCGTTACCTCGGTCGGTCCGGCGGCGGTGCGGCCGAGATAGGTCCGTTGGGCGAGGAACTCGGTTTCTAGGGCTTCGCTGAATTGATACAGATCGCGGGAGGTCTCGACGCGCCAACCGTCGGTCGAAGCGGGCAAAATGGCGAGCAAGTCGGGCGCCGGGGCGGTCGTTAGCGGCGCGGACCGCGTGTTTCGGACGAAGAAGACGATTAAAGCGAGCGTCAGGCCCAGCGCTGCTGCGAGCCATAACTGGTGATTCAGGCCGCGATTTTCCTGTGGAACGGTAGCGGTGGCGGCCGGAGCCGAACTGCGGCGCTCCAGCAGCAGCGCCAAACCGCCCAAGAGCGCTGCGGTGACGCCGAGCACCGCGAAGCCGGTTGCGTCGTGCCAAGTGCCGGCGATATCGATCCCGGAGTTGGCCAACAACGTCAGGGCGAGCGAGCGGATAAAGTTCATCAATATCGCCAAAGGAGCTGCGAGGGCGATGATGAGAACACGCGCCCATGGGCGGCGCACGAGCGTGGCGGAAAAGAAAAAGCCCGCGAAGATACAGGATATCAGGCTGCGCACGCCGCTGCAGGCCTCGGCCACGCCGACCACGGTGGTGGCCAGTTCGATCACGTTACCCTCGCGGCGGGCAGCGACGCCCAGCAAGTGGAGGGCGCCGAGCACGTTTTCACTGACCCACAACTGCAAGCCGAGGGTGAGGCGTGAATAGGTGCCGGGCGGAATCGGAGCGCTCAACAACCACAGCCCGATCGCGACTCCGGCAGGCCAGTTAAACGGAATCACGCGCATGTTTATCGAAGAGAACGCGACCCAGCCGGCGGAAAGCAGCCCCGTCAGGGCAGCCACCAACAGGAACTCGACCAAGGCGTGCGACCAGCCGAGGGAAGCCGCGTAAACACCGGCGAGCACCAAGGCAATCAGGGCGACGGCCAGCGTGCCGAAAAGCGCGAATGAAGAAAGCGGTCCGACGGGCAGATAGCGCCGGACTCCGGCGCTGCGGCTCTCGTGCAACATCAGGAGAAAAAGCAGCGGCATGAACAAGCCGTGGGAAAGATCGGGGTTTTTGAGCCACTCGGGCCAGAGCCTAACACTGAGACTGACCAACAGAACCCCCAGGACACCGAGGTTCAATTTGACCAGCTTCGTCAAGGGTGCGTGCGCACGTTCTGCGGTCATAGTGGGGGTGGGATCGTGCGGCCGGTGGTGCCGGGGTAGCGCGCGATCAAGACGCAGGTGATCTCAGCCGGCAGGGGCAAGAAGGGGAGTAAATTTACGACCCGCAAAGAAGGCGTCTCATGACGAAAAGAAGCCTCAAAAAAATTGCGCGCGGGAAACGGGGCCGAAGTCACGGTTTTGATTCGGGTGATTAGTGCTGCGGCGGTAGCCCGCACCCCATTGCCCACGACAACGCGCAAATCGGTTGGGTTTCGGCCATAAGTGCGCCCGCCCCGCCCGCGCCGCTGCGACAAAGTTGTGCGGGTGTTCCAATAGAGGAGCCCCCAAGCCAAGCGGAAAAAGTCAGCGATCCAACCAATCACGGGAACGACGATGAGACCGGCCGCCGAGTCGGCAAAGAATTTCGCAAGGTCGTGGGAACCAATTGGCCGCGATTGAAAACGAGCCTGGGGATTTCCACAGAGTTGGGCTGGCGCGCGGGTCAACCGGGCGTTCACTCCCGAATCGTGTCCATCATGAAAACAACTCCCTATCGTTTTTTTGCCGCGGCGGCTCTGGCTGTCGCGTTCTTCCTGCTTCCCCTGCAAG
>JBIKWB010000038.1:0-43748 GCA_044356555.1 Opitutaceae bacterium
CGCCTGATGAACACCGGGCAAACCGTCTTCACCCAAGTCATGGCGCGTATTCCTCACTGGGAGTTTCAGCGTGCATATGCAGCGTGCGGGGTGCCAGCTCCGCGCAGCGACGCCCTTTCGCCGTGGGGGGGTGGAAAAGGGGTCTGGCCGTTGTTTGTTAGTTTTGGGTCCGCAAGGCCAGCGGGAGAGGCCCAAGGGGGCCAGCGGTAAATAGACGCTTTTAGTGCGGGTCTCAAAATATATTAAACACTGAGAGTCTCCATCAGGATAGCTTTAGACGTAGCCGAAGTAATCACGCCGACTCTTTGACAAAGTCCCAGGCGCAATCAGCCAACTCGCCGCTGGTATAGCGCACCAAGAACCCGGCACGCAGTTCGGCTTCAATCCAGACGGAGTCCAGCGCACCAACACCGTCGGCCAACTGATTTGCACGGCGGATTGCGGCGTGGCTCACGCGGAAGGTCTCGCCGGACTCAAACTCGACTTCAAAAACGTCTTCTTCGTCGAGGTAGCGGACATAGCGAATCGGCTCAAACGTCGCGGTGCCGAGGGGCTTGGGCTCAGCGTAAGTTTTCATACGATGCCCTTCTGTTGAAACTCGCGGATGATTGCAACCACAGCGGCCGGCGGAACGCCGCCTTCGAGGTAGGCGTAAGTATCGAGGCGCACTCGGCCGAGGAGTTTTTCATTTTTGTCGAAGACATGGACGTGGCGCGGTTCGTGTTCGCCCTTGAACCAAACAAAGAAATAGCCGCCTTGGCGTTTGCGTCCCATGAGAGCGAAAAAAGCCCCGACCGGTGGGTCGGGGCTTTGATCAGATCACTGACAGGCTTCACACTCTTCGCCGTTTTTCATCGCTTCGATGCTGCAGGCGGTTTTTTCAGCCGCTGTATACTCTTTCTTGGCGGCCGGCGCTGGCGCCGCGGCCTTCATCGCGAAGGGCGGGATGGTGACCTCGGCGGCGTGGGTGCCGCCGGCGTCGCCGGAGTTTTGGCCGCCGTCACGGCCTTCCTTGATAGCCCCGCGGACTTCCTTCTTCACCGAGATCGTCGCCTTCTCGATGTTGGAGGCGCCGAGGCTGCGGAGGTAGTAGGTGGTCTGTTATCTGAGGTCGCCGAGTGCGCGCGAAGGGAGCTAATACTGAAAGCCTATCGGGTATCTCGGCGCATCAAGGTTTCCGAAAAGAGACCAAAGAAGCCGACAAGCGCTGCAAAATTAGCGGCGGCCAAAGAAGCAGGGAAAAAGGGAGGGTTAGCCAAGAGTGCGGCGAAAACGACGAGCAATAGGGCGAATGCCAAGAAGCCTCGGCCGTCTCGTCGCGGGAAGCCAGTGGGCAAGAGGTGGAGTTAGGCGGAGACAAAGGTATGGCCGGCAGGACGTCCTCAAACAATTCCCGCTGCAGCGACGCGGCGGTAGGGCAACGGCTCATCAATGTGGTGCAGCACAAAGCCTCATCCTGCGGCCGCAATACGACCAATTCCGATATCTTCAGGAGGGCCCACCGTTTCCCGATAAAGGGTGATCTGGTCTGGGAAGGCGGGTGGGTGGGCGGCGGAACGGCATAGACGCTGTGTGGCCGCCTTCCGCGCTGAAGGTCCGATCCAGAGAATTCCCGTTGAACAGCGGCGAGTGTTTCAAAAACGGGGGCCAATCGGGATAAACACCTCACGCCTGTCGGCGAGAGCAGCTGAGCTGTTGCTAAATCGGTCCCTTTTGAAACACGAAATCCGCGCCAACCTGGCGCAAATCTCGGCCTCTTCTACGTCAACCTCACGATTCGGTATCAGTGGCGGATCGACATCAGTTTTGTCCCAATATTTCCGAACGCGTGGTCATGGGAACGAGTGAAGATCAGATTCTGCCGCCAACCTCCAAGGGTTGTCTACATCCAGCCGCTCAGTTGGTGGAGAAATGGAACGCCGGGGCTGCGCGGCAGCGAATGTCGATAGGGTGGGCGTATTTTGCGCATGAAATCGGTCGGGCCGATATGCTCTTGCTACCATTCTACTCCACCTCCGCTAAGTGCGGCATGTGGATCATGCGCGTGCGGAAGGATGCCTACCATAGAACTCTTCCTCCAGCATCAGGGAGAGGCAGTGATAGATCGGTAGATGATATTCTTGCACGCGAAACGTTTCGCTCGACGGCACGCGAATACAGTGATCGCAAAGGGGAGCGAGTTTGCCCCCAGAAGCACCGCTAAGCCCCAGCACAGCCAAGCCCCGTGCCCGAGCTACCGATGCGGCCGCGCATACGTTTCGGGCGTTACCCGACGTGCTTAGGCCGATCCAAACGTCGCCCCGTCGCCCGAAAACATGCGTGAGCTGTGCGAAGCAAAGGTCGCCATCGACATCATTGGCGAACGCCGTGGTCAGGGCTGGAAATGCGGTGAGCGGAATCGCGGGCAATCCACCCTGCAGTTTGTCCGCGACATCAGATGCAAGACCGGTCCGCTGCTCATGGGATAGCGGACGGCGCAGTTTGAAGCCTTTCAGTAGTTCGCCAGCCCAGTGGTCGGCGTCGGAGGCGCTGCCGCCGTTACCGCAAAGCAGCAGTTTTCCGCCGGATCGGTAACATTCCCGGATCGCGGAGTAGGTGGCGCGGATATCCGCGCCACAAACCGCCAACTCCGGCAGCCGGCGAAGTAGGTCATCCAGAATCACCGATTCGGACGGTTTCAAACTCAGGTCCTGCATCGAGGTCATTTCACTTTCTGGGCCGGAAGACGTGATCGCAGCGTGGGCAACAAATCGCCCACTCCAGCCTGCTTCATTACTTCGGCAGCACCTGGCCGTTTCTTTTCGCCAACAATAGACGGACCGTTGTCCTCGATGCGGTTAACCCCATTCTTGTTGAAGTGGAAGAGAGTTTGCCGATTACTCGAGTTCTCATCGATATCGATGACGTTTCGGACCACGGTAATACCAGTCCCACCCTCGTCGAGGTAGATGCCGGCAACCGGATTGGCTTGAGCGACTTCAGACTTTTTGATGTTGTAGATCCAGTTGGCCTCAATCCGCGTATTGGGTGCCGATGAAAGTGTATAAATTGCGGCGCCGTCATCGACCACTTGGACGACATCATGGATGCGATTGCCGCGGATAATATTGTTTTCCGTAGCGCTTGCCGCCGGCGACCATCCGCAACCGACATTGATGCCCGTGTAAGGGGCAAACTCCACCTCATTGCCTTCAATCAGCAGATTCCGAGCGAAAGAAGATGAAATCGCCGAACTGCTGACGTAGCGGATACCCGTGCCCGAAACGAGGTTGCCACGGAGGATGTGCCCGGTCGGAACTTCGCGGGGGTCCGCCGGATTCCAAGCGCGAGTCTGCCAGTTGCAGGGCTCGCCGATCAGAACTCCACACCCTGCAATATCGGTGAAGACGTTGTGCTCAACCAATACCTCGCGAGTCCAATTTCCGATCAACAGACCTGCGCCATCAACATTGGAGACCACACAGTCCTTGAAAACGATTCTCTCCGCCGCCCAAACCGAAATGGCACCAACCTGATTCTCTAAGAAATACCGCGGACCGCTGGTTTCCTTGCGGTAGTTCCAACCATTTTGCGCCTCCAACATGCCGTGATCGCGGTCGAGAGCATTCCATGCGGAGTGTTGAAAGTGCAGCCCGCGGAACTCGATATCGTGAACCGGAAGCTGGATCTCGCCATGCACCGCGAGGAGCGTTTCCACTACCGGAATCTCGGCGCGTATAGCGGCCAACGTTTCCCCGGGGCGCATCTGATAATACAGCGTTCCGGAAATCGTATCGTGATACCACTCTCCCGGGGCATCCAGAAACACCCGCGCATTCTCCAGATAAAACGGTTGGTTCGCCCGTCTTCTGGGAACTGGCCGGCTGAACATCGTGGTGCGCCAAGGGTCCCGCGGCACAATAAATGCCGACTGTTTGTCAAAGGCGACGCTCTCGATTTCAAGGTTCGTTCCAGCCCAGTTTCGATGGGTAACGAGGCGGGCTCCACGAAGATTACCCATTCCTTCCAAAAGTTTGGCGTCTATCTCGATTCGATTGTTTGAGTTCGGCCCTTCGTCCCATCCTTTGATCCGAAGATACTCTCCGGCATTGGGCGTGCGCGCCAAGATAGCCCTGACGCCGTTGACATGAAGACTGCCGATCGGGGCAAAGCCCGCCTGGGCTGAGACCAACCCGTTTCCACGATCAGTCCAGCCAGTGACTTCCCGTCCGCCTGATATCACTGGTGTTTCGCCCGGAAAGTTTTGGAAGATAACGCGGTTGCCGTTGAACCCCGAGTTGGCGTCACCAAGTTTGATGGTTTCAGCCAAGCAATAGGTTCCGCCGCGTAGATAGACGAGTATGTCGCCCTTTGATTTGCTGGTCAGTTGGCGGGCCCGTTCGACGGCACTATGCAAAGACATGGGTTCGTTCTCGGTGCCCGTGCCATTGCCGGCAGGAGCGACATAGAGAATGGATGCGGGAGCGGCGGCTTGTAGCGCCGAAAAGCCCAGTCCGATTGCGAGCAGCATCGCGAGCCGCGGACTCGGGAGGATCGATATCGCCTGCAAACGAGCCGGCGTGCGCGTAACATGAGTCGGAGTTTGGGTATCCATAAAACTGTTGGTTTGGGTAACGGCTCTTTTCAGTTCGCCGCAACCGGTGACGATGTGCGCGGTGTTCGCACTAGGGAGTTCAGCAAAATTGCAGCCAGCGGATGGAGGGTTGCGAAAACAATGAACAGCAGCGACGGGTCCAGCCACTTTGACGCTTGGCCTACCACATAATTCATCACGATGGCCCCCGCTGCGCCAAACGACCCCGCGATTCCCCACACGCTGGCAACGTTCTTCACGGAAAAAGTTGCCGATATGATTGGGGCAAGCGAATTCAGCCAAGCCATGCACAAGATGGCCACGAGACTGAAGGCAACGATGGTGGCGGTAATCGATTGCGACTGCGGAATGAGCAGACATACCGGGCTCAAAACAGTGAACACCGTGACCAAACGCTTGCGTCCAAGCGCGCCGGTTTTGGCGCCGACCCGGTCGGAAAGGGCTGCGTAACCGAACCCAAAGACGTTACCTACCAAGAGCGGAATCCAGCCAACCCAAGCCAGTTGCTCCATCGTGAGTCCCTTCGTCTCTTGAAGGTATCCCGGCATCCAAAAAATACAGAAATACCACACGGGATCACTAACCAGGCGGGCGAGCACGATTCCCCACAGTGCCGGCTGGCGCCACAATTTGTCCCAAGTCATCGGTGGCAACACGGCGGGAAGAGACGATTCCGCCGTCGCGGCCGCTTCGACCACCGGGCGTTCGCGATAGACGCGCAGCCAAAAAAATGCGATCACGATCCCGACAGCTCCCGGTGCGATAAAGGCGACCCGCCAATGCGTGTGCAACGCGATGAACGTGATCGCAGGCACGGCGATGATGGTGGCGATGTTGCCACCCATGCTGGCAATCGTGATGAACACACTCCGCCCCTTCTCCTCCGTCCACATCGCCGCGGCCCGCAGAATTACCGGATGAATACCCGGCTCGGCCAGTCCAAGAAGGGCGCGCATCGCGATCAGGAACCAAAACGTGGTCGCGAGACCGCCGAGCACAGTGGCTACAGACCAGACGATCACGAACACGGCCAAGGCCACTCGTCCGCCAATTTTATCGACCACGTAGCCGCTCACCATCCAAGCGACAGCGTAGCAAAAAGTGAATGCGTTTACCACCAGTGCGTAGCCCGCATCGTCGATCTGAAATTCGCCCTTAAGCGTTGTTTTCAGCACCGAGACGGTCTGTCGGTCAAAGTAGTTGAAAAAGGATGCTCCGAAAAGGACCGCCAAGAGGGTCCAACGGTAGCGTGCCAGTGAAGCTGGGGGTTCGGACTTCACGGCGTCATTTGATTGGCTACCTCGCATTCCCCGCAATCATTACTGTTGAGAGTCGAATCAACCGCGAAAAACCGAGGGGCATTGTTGGCATCTAAGGGAACGCCCTCAACAGACTTCAGAATCACGAAACGTGAGGATGGGGCAGAGGGGAACATACGAGTTGCAAATCAAGGGGTTTGGAAGGCACCAGCCACCAGCATAGTAGCGCCCTAAAACTCGGCGCGAGTGTAGGCATTCTCTCAAGCTGATTGGTTGATGAATGTTGAACTCGTTTCGCCATGGCGAAAACACCCAATTGCGGTGCATGATCATTGTGGCTTCGGAAAGAGGGCGAGCGCGACTCGTCCGCTCGGCAACCGCGTGCGGTTGCTCAACGCATTGGAGGCAAAAATGCGCCGCGCGCCCGCAAAGTCTCGCGCACTTCGGCAATCGGGACCGCGGCGGCCGGAAGAGTTCGGACGGCCATGATCGCCGCTGCGATGCCAGCAGCCTCACCCAGCGCCATCGTAGTCCCCATCACCCGGACGGCGGAAAATGCATTCTCGTCGGCGCTGACGCATCGTCCGGAAACCAGCAAATTGGTCGTGCCAGCCGGCACCATGATCCGGAATGGAACGGAGTAGTATCCCTCCTGCTTAGCTTCCGCCTCTCGCCAGTCTGTGCTGCCCTGCACAGGCGAATGTCGATCAATCGGGTAAGAACTCCACGCAACCGCATCCGGAAACTCTTCCTTCAGACGCAGCGAGTCGGCGCTGAGGGTGAAGGCACCCTTGATTCGACGGGACTCCCGAATTCCGCTGATGAAATGCGTCCCGGCCAGATACGCATTCCGAAATGCCGGCACGTAGCGGCGAAGGAACTTGTAGAAAAACTCATCCACCTGCTCGCGCTGTTCGATTTCCATTCGGACAAGGTCCTCGGTTCGGGTAGCATCAACTCCAAGGCTCCGGGTTACATTCATGCCGTGGAACCCGGACTTGCCTGGGTAGGAAAATGGAGGTGATAGGGCGAAACCGACGCGGGGATTTATCCAATGTTCCAAGGACCTCAATTCATCCCATTGGTGTTGAATCGTCGGCCAATCGATTTCCGCAGAGACAACGTTGCCGACAAAGAAAAGCAGGGTTGGTGGCTGGGGTTTGCCGTCGATTTCATTGGCCTGCATCGGTTCGCCGGCGAGGTGAGCCAGGTCGGCGTCACCGCTGCAATCGATGAATACTTTGGAGGAAATCGCGCCAAAGCCTTCCTTTTGGTGGACGAAGACCTGCGCGATCTGAGCCCCCACGCGTTTGATTCCGACAATTCGCGTAAAAGTGAGAATGCGCACACCGGCAGCAATCAGGAGTCGGGTTACTACCAGCCGATATTTATCGACGTCGTAGCAGAAATAGAAACCCGAGGCTAGGTCGCCCTCGAACGCTCCCTCCTTCCGCAGTTCCTCCATTATCTCCTCCAAGATGCCCTTGGAGAGTTGCCTGCCACGATAATCGTTAGTGGTGAGCAGCGGTAATCCCGAAGCGGAAGTGCCGCCGATATTCGGAAAGGCTTCGATCAAGGCCACTCGGGTTCCGGAGCGCGCTGCGGCCAGTGCCGCGCAAATTCCCGCGCTGCCGGAGCCCACTACAACTAGATCGTAATCTCCCAATAGCCGGGCATCAGCGCGGAATTCGATCATTTGTTTATCGTTCGTCATAAACTTAGGAGGCGTTAGGAATTTAGTTCGCCGGCGGTGCGGGCCTGCCCCGCACCAGAACGTGCAAGAGCACGGCGGCACAGGGATGCAAAAGACTCATCACCAAAAAGATCGTGCCCGGCCGAAGCGCGGTCGCTGCGCGGCCCACAAGATCGTTAAAAAACATAGCCCCGACGGCGCCAAACGCTCCGGCTATTCCGTAAACCCCCGCGACATTACCCGCCGGAAATGTCGCCGCGATGATCGGAGCCAAGGAACTAAGCCAAGCTTTGCAGGTGAAGGTAACCAACGTGAAAAGGCCAACGACCGCTGCCGTCGAAGTGGACGCTGGAATCAGCAGGCAAAGCAGACCAAGAAAGGACGTTGCTATTATGAGGCGTTTGCGACCGTCCACGCCGAACCGGTGCCCACAACGGTCGGAGAGAACCATAAATAACAACGTCAGCGCCGTTCCGCCGAAAAACGGAATCCAACCGATATTGCCGAGTTGGCCAAGGCTCAGGCCTTTTTGCTCCTGCAAGTAGCCTGGCATCCAAAAGAGGCAAAAATACCACACCGGATCACTCACAAATCTTGCCAGCACAACGCCCCACAGCGCTCGCGTGCGCCAAAGCTGAGACCAGGCCAATTTCGGTGCCACGATCTTTTCACCGTGTGCGAGCACAACGACCGGCTCCCGATACATGCGCCACCAAAACAGAGCCAATCCCAGACCGAGCACGCCCGGCACGAGGAACGCAAGGCGCCAGTGCCAGTGCAACGCCAGCGCCGAAATCAAAGGCACAGCAGTAATTGTCGCGATGCTGCCGCCGAGACTGGCCGTCGTCATGAATAGACCCCGTCCCTTTTCCGGAGTCAGTGTCGTGCCGGCCCGGATGATGACGGGATGGAGGCCCGGCTCGAAGAGCCCCAACAGCAGGCGAAAGACCAGCAATCCCAAAAACGAGCTGACCACCCCGCAACCGACGGTGGCCAATGACCACAGCGCCACAAATGCCGTCATCGCGAATCGAGCACCGAAGCGATCTACGACCCAGCCGCTGGCGACGTAGGCGACCGCATACGAGATCGTGAAGGCACTCACGAGTAGCGCATAGCCCGCATCATCGAAAGCGAAGTCCGCTTTCAGTGTGGTTTTGAGCACCGAGAGCGTCTGTCGGTCGAAGTAATTCAGGAACGACGCCGCAACCAGAAGACCGAGAACGAGCCCTCGCCGATTGTTCGCGTCATCGTCCCGAGAGGGTTTCATCGCTTGAGGCAAATGCTGCTCGGAGGCATTTGATTGGCCGCTATACGCGGGCGATTGAGATGCGTTCCAATATGGCCGCGTCGACTTCGTGCCCGAGCCCGGGAACTGCAGGCAAACGCGCTTGAGCATCGGGCCCAATACACGGCTCCACCACGATGGGATTTCCCACTACCAGGGTCTCGTAGTAATGATTGTTTCGCACCGCCAAACAAAGGTGGAGATTCTCGACGCCCATGCCGTGCACCTCCGCGCTCCGGTTGAAGGCATCAGCTAAATGCGCCACCCGCAGCGCGCCGGTGATGCCACCTTTGTAGTGTGAGCTCGTGCGGATCATGTCGGCCGCACCCTGAACGATAAAGTCCGCCGCGTTGTAGTGGCATCCGTCGGAAGTCTCCGCTGCGAGCACCGGAATATCGAGCTGCTCGCACAGCCGACGGTAGCTGTCGATGCTCGCTTCGCGCATCGGTTCTTCAAACCAGAGGTAGTCCGCCTCCTCTAGCGCCCGGCCAAGATAGAGCGACTCGTAGGGATCGAAGCCGGCGGAACCATCATACATCAGAGCGATACCCGGGCCGACATGGCGCCTCAGCGCCTTGCACAGCGCCGCGTCTTTGCGAGCGTCGCCCCAAGCGTGGAGTTTGATCGCGCGGAAGCCACGGGCCAAACACTGGTCGGCGACGGCGAGATACTCCTCGGTTGTTGCGTAGGTAACGGTGCTTGCATATGCCTCGATGCACTCCCGGTAGCCGCCCAAGAGCTGATACACGGGCAAACCGGCCACCTTGCCGGTGATATCCCAAAGAGCCGCATCCACCAAGCCCATCATGTAAATCGGGAATTCTTCGATCCGATCAATTTCCCAAAGTTCGTGCCAGAGCAGCTCCTTGAGCAGCGGATCGCGGCCCAGCAGCCAGGGCCTGATCCGGCGCTGGATGAGATCGAGGGCAATCGGTCCGCGCACAGCCTTGGACCAACCCTCGATCCCTGCGTCTGTCACCAGCCGCAACCACGTGTGCTCGACCGCCGGATCGCTGGCGCATAAGCCGTCGCGCCAGCGGAACGGAATCTTGTTCTCCCGCCTGACCGTGTAGGCGTGGACAGCCGCAATCTTCATTTACGGCCGTTACCAGGAGATCGTGTAGGCAGCCTTGAACGTGCGCGGTTCGCTCAGCCAATTGCCTTCGTCGGTGTATTCTTGGTCGAGGAGGTTATCGACGTTCAGGCTAACCTCGTGGGCGTAGTTCTTGCCGGGAATGCGATAGCGAAGCATGGCCCGACCCAGCGTGTAGGTGTCACTCACCCGGAAGCGGTCACCCACTTCAGGCCGGATGCGCGAACTGCTGTTGTAACTGGCGCCAATGCCACCCGAGAAACCGGCTAGGGTCGATCCGGCTGCGGCTCGATAAAGGGCCCACAAACTCAGCCGCGTCTCCGGCGATGAGACCAAACCGAATCCCACCTCCTCGGGCGATTCCGGATTGGCGATGACTTTGCCGTTCATCAACATGGCCCCCGCGAGCAACGAGACCTCTTTCGTCACCTGCCAAGAGAGTTCGGTATCGATGCCCTTGCCTTGTTCGGCACCGGCAGCGAGCTGGTAGGTGGCCAGGGCGAGTTCATTAGTTTCTCCCGGCACGAGCGTCTGCCGCACAAAGAAATTACGGGCGATGTTCTCGCGCGTCTGATCGAAGTAGGCCACCGACCATTTAAGCCGGCGATCGAGCAATTCAAAGCGCATCCCCGCTTCCCAACCCTTGCCAGTTTGCGGCGAAACGGGATTCGGCGCGAGGGAATTGATGTAAGCCTGAAGGGCCGCCACCGTGGTGAAATTATTGAACTGGTTGGGATTTTGCTGGTTCCCACCTTGGATGATAAAGCTCGTGGATGTATTCGCGAAAAGAATCGCGGAGTTCACCGCGCTGTCGCGGTTGCCGGCGAAGATCTTGTAGGTTCCGCCGGCGGTGTAGGTGACATCGTCGCCGAGCGAGCGCGCCGAGGTGTTGTTGCGGCGGTTGTTGGCCGTGTTTTCGCCGTCGCCCTTGGCGACGCCCCACATGAGCGAGGCCTCCTTTTCCGGCGATTCGATGAACTGGGAGAACCGAAGATTCGTCCACTCCGTCCTCGATACCTGATACTGATTCAGGCTGGTAAACGTATTGGGCGCGGGCGGCAGCGGCCAGTCGCTCGCCACTGTCGCGCGACTGAGCGGGATCGTGATGGGCGTCGGAGTCACCGCCGGAACAGTGTTGATCACGATCCGGGATTCACGGTTGAGGTGGTTTTCGTAGCCGACGAGGCTGTCGATACTCCACCGGCCGAGCTTGCCTTGGTGGACAACGTCAATCTTCTGACCGTTAACGTGCTTCGCCTCGGATACTGTCTGCCAGAAGGCCACATTGTCGGTCGCTGCAAGACTCAGATTCGTGTTGTAGTTCAAACTCTCCGCGGTTTGCCGACCATAGACTCCGCCGAAGCGAACCGTGATGGAGTCGGTGAGCCGGCTGGTGAGCATCAGCGACGTGATGCTTGTTGTGCGGTCGGTGTTGGAGTGCGGTCCACTGTAAGTGAAGTTGCGATCATTGCGCGCGCGGTTGAACGGATCGATCACCCGGGCCGGTCCGGCACCGGTGCTGACAAAGGCCGCCGTCCGCGAGGGCACGCTTTTGAACAAGCTCAACTCGCTGGAGATATCCAAGGTGGTTCTCGAGCCGAGGTTCTGCTTGATCGCGCCGCCGAAGCCGACCAGCTCGGATTCAAAGAAATACTGTTCACGATTGAACTTCTGAAAGCCGGCGTTGAGCCGCAGCGCGGTGTCCTTACCCCAAGCCCCGTTCATGTCGAGACGTGCGCGTTGCGAGTCAGCTTTGGAGGATGAATCACTCGTGCCTGCCCCGATCATGAAACTGCCAGAAGGTTTTCCGAAGGAAGGAGTCTTGGTTCCGATGTCGATGATACCGCCCGCCGCGCCCTGCCCGTAGAGCACCGAATTCGGACTCTTCGTAACTTCCACGCGCCCCACATTATCCGGATTTCGGATGAGTCCGTCGATTTTGAAACCGTTGAAAAGCGGGTCGCTGTTAAAGCCGCGGATCATGTAATTAAGATTTCCGCCGCCGCCGGGCACATCGGCACTCAAGGTCTGGCCGTTGCTCGAATTCGACATGCCCGCAATGAACTGGGCGTAGTCGGACGGATTATCCAGGCGCAGGTCGGCCAGGAACTCTTCAGTCAGAATCGAGGAAACGAGCGGGATTTTTTCCCGGTCTTTTGCCAGGATGGTTCCGGCCGTGGACTGCTCGGCAGTATAGCGATCACCCGAAGCGGCTGAGCTCCTGACTTCAAAGGGCGTCAGAGTGAGGACCGCCTCCTTTTCTTGGGCGCTCGCGATTGCACCTGGAACAAAAGCGAACAGGAGGGTCAATGCGCGGCGGGAGTTGTCACTGGGATGGCAGAGTATCATATTGATTAGGGTTGAGGTTTTCGTCCGCACTCGGGAGCGAGTTGGGGGTTCTGCGGCGAAACGAACCTGCCTCGCGCTCCCGCCGCAACGGCCGAATCACCCCCGGAGCAAGTTCGTTTCGCTACGGCGAAAACCGCCCCATGAACGACCGGAACCCTACATCAAAAGCGTGGACGAGATCACCGCCGCCAAGCCTTTGACCTCGATCGCCAGCCGTTCACGGTCGCGCACGATCCATTCGCCATGGGGCAACACAATCGCAACCGCCCGGTCGGTTGCCTTGCCCTTAGCGAAAACCGGGGCGGCGACCGAGCAAAGGCCCAAAGCGGTTTCCTGGATGTTCCAGCCGACGCCGTCCGCCCGGGCGCACGACAGCTCCTTATAAAATCCCTCGACACTCTGCTTGGTGTAGGGCGTGAGCTTCGGCTCTCCGGCCTCGGGCGCGAAGCTCGGCCACTCGCATTCGGGAAGCTGGGCAACGATGGCCTTGCCGCACGACGACGCATAGACCTGTGAGTTTGCCCCGATTACGACGGTGTCGCCCATGGGGCCCGATGCGCACACGACATAACAGCGCGTGCGGCACAGCATGCTGACGTAGAGGGTGACGTCATGTTTTGCGCAGTAGTCGCGCAGGATACGGTTCACCTGCGAATTGTGGCCAAACTCGTTTGAGAAAAGCCGGAAGAACGCGAAAATCTCCGGACTCACCGAATAGCGCTTTGTCTCCCGATTCTGATCGATGAAATTCAGCGCGCCGAGCGTCGCCAGGAGATCGTGCGTGGTCGAAACCGCGAGCTTCAGCTCGCGGGCAATTTCGCTGACGCCGAGCGAGCGACCGTAACGCAGCAGAACCTGCAGAAGTTGAAACCCGTGGTAAAGCGAACTGTGATGTTTGTGCCGCGCCACAAATGGATCGCTACCCGGCACGGTTTCGGGCCGCAAGGACTTACACCACTTGGCTCCTACCGCCATCTCAGGGATTGAGCTCTACCTCGCCGAGCCAGCCGCCGTGTTTCAAAAGCGCGCGTTGCACGTCGCGGTAGTCGAGCGATCGCGGTTGCACGCCGCCACGAGCCGAGAGCGCCGCGGCGAATCCGGCCGCCTCGCCCATGCCAATCGTGTTGGCCATGCAGCGCACCGCCGCCATCGCTTCGTGCGTTGCACTCAGGCAGCGTCCGGCGACCATCAGATTGTCCACCTCCAGAGGCACCAGAGCGCGATACGGAATCGTCCAATACTTCCCGCCGTAAAAGTGGTCCATCGGAAACTCCGTCGTGGCGTCCGTCGGACTATGAATGTCGATGGGATAGGAGCCGCAATTGATGACATCCGGGAATTTCACGAAGTCCCAAATGTCGTCGCGCGTGATCACATACTCGCCCACGATACGCCGCGTCTCGCGCACCCCGATCTTGGCCGCCGTCCAAACGATGTAGGAGCGGGCGAAGCCCGGCACATGGGGCTTGAGAAACTGTTCCATGAATTCCCACACCTGCAAACGGCCTTCGATCTCCGCGCGGGACAGACTGCGCGCGTCGGAACCGTCCGACTCCAGCACGCGGGTAACATTGAACGCGAATTCGCCCGTGCGGGAGGACGGCCCCCAGATACAACTGAGATTGGCGCGACGCGGATTGCGGAAGTCTTCGCGGGTCGCCACCTCGCAATAGAGTTTTTCCAAGGCCGGATAACCGCCCCAAGCGGCGAAGGCCGCTTTGTCGATGTTGCCCACCGCAAACATCATCGTCATCGGCTGCACCCTGCCGTCGCGCTTGCGGCCTTTCTCGACCGGGACGCCAGCCGACAAGGCCAGATCGGCATCGCCGGTGGTATCGATATACTGGCTGGCCGCCAACGCCGTGCGGCCGCCTTTTCCCTCCACCACCGCGGCGCGGATGCGACGTCCCTCCATTTCGGCCCGCGCAAAAACGGTATGCAAACGAAGTTCAACCCCGGCCTCGTGCAGCATTTCCAACAACAAGATTTTGAGCTTTTCGACGTCAACGTTGATTGCGGTCGTCTCGGCCGGATCACCCTCCACGCCATCGCGTGCGCGCAGGCGGTCGACCATTTCCTGAAACAGCCCGCGCACGACCTGTTTCTCACCGTCATGGCAGCCGAGAATCGCCAGTCCGCTCACGAGCGTGCCTCCGGGAAACCCGGCCGGATCAATAAGCATGGTCTTCGCGCCGGAGCGAGCGGCTGCTAGCGCTGCCGCGATTCCTGCACTACCGGCGCCGATTACGAGCACATCACCGACGTTCTCGACGGGTGTAGTCAGAGTCTCAAGAACGGTTTGTGACGAGCACGAGCTAGGAGGCTTCATCGAGTAAGGGGGTCAGGTGAGTGCGAGGTTGGTGGGCAGTCAAAACCCGCCCCAAGTTTGGATGCTAACGCTTTCGCAATAGCGGAAATACCGGAATTACTGCAGCCCATCCTGATCGAGGTGATAGCGCGCGATAGCCACGGCCGCATAGTTGCCGATTGCCTCGCCCAGTGTTGACGGCAGCACAGTGCACGCCCGGGCGGATTCGGGTAGCGCCTCCCGGCGCAGAGCAGCGACCATCGGCGGCTCCAACAAATCCCGGCAGCGAACATAAACGCTCCCGAGCACAATCCGCTCCGGATTCAAAACATCGACTAGCAGCGCCAATGCCTCCCCCAGACGCGTGCCCGCCTCCCGCCAAACCGCCGCGGCCGCCGGATCGCCGCTTCGGGCGGCATCGGCCAACTCCTTGGCGGACGATTTCTCATCGGCAATTCCACGAAGGCGCGCAATTCTAGCGATTCCGCCACCACCGCAGAAGCCCTCAAACGATCCACGTTTGCCATAGCCCTCAGGGCCGTCGGGCGCCAAACGCACATGTCCTACCTCACCCGCGTTGCCACAGGCACCTTCGTAGAGACGTCCGTCTAGCACGAGGCCTCCACCCATCCCGGTGCCCGCGGTGAGAAACACCATACTGCGGCACCCGCGACCCGCCCCAAATTGCCACTCGGCCAATGCGCCTGCATTCGCATCGTTCATCAGGAATGCCCGTCCGCCGAAACGGCCAACAAAAGAATCGCACGCCGCGACGCCATCCCAGCCGGGCAGATTTGGTGGCGACAGAATCAATCCAGTCCGAGCATCCAAGGGCCCTCCGCACGCAATCCCGAAAACGGGTTTCTCTACTGGACCAGACGCATCAATAACATCGCCGATATGCCCAAGTGTTTCCGCAGGTCCACCCGTAGCAAATCTCGCCAATTCTTCGACCGTGCCGTCGGGGGAAAGACGGCAAACTGCGGTTTTCGTGCCGCCGATATCAATGCCCCAAATCGTCATGGCTTGGATTTGTTTTCGAGCAGGTTGGTTTCCGCAATGGCGCCGGTGCGTGAGAAGAAGACCGTCTTGATCTCCCAAGGATCGAACCGAATTGTCTGGGTAACCCCGAGTCTCGGGATAGAGAGTCGCGCCCGGCGTGACTGTCCCGACATTTCCTGCGCGCGAACGACCCACCCATCGCCCGCATGGGTCGCCTTGATCGCAAGCACGGCAACATGATCCCCCGACAGCGACAGCATGGACTGGCTCCAAGGTTCAGTTCCGGCGTGGGCCGAATCCAACATCGACGTAACAGGCGTCCGAAGATCGGCCGAGAGTTTTTCGATTCCAAGCGTGCGCCAATTCCCAGCTCCCTCGATCAGCCAAAAACGGCGTTCGTGCCAGCCGTGGTCGATCCATGGTAGCGGTTCGTTCGGAGCGACCTTCATCGGATCATGTTCGGCAAACGGCGTGCTTCGCACGAGGAGCACGCGCAACGTTCCGTCGGCACACGAGTGGCTGTAGCTTTCCGCATTAACGAGGCCCACCGTATGTGTCTTTCTCCCAAGCTGCCCTGATACAGCAGTCCATTCATGCCCGGGTTGTTCTTCGGCATTTGCAGGCCGAACCGCGATGACACCAGGCCCTTTGGCGAAAAACTGCGCTCGGCGAAGTCGTGTCGGTATTTCGAGCGCCAGAATTTTCCTGCGCTCGCGCCAATCGAAGCGGACGCGCAATTCGATCGCCTCGGTCCAGGAGTGCTCGATCAGATCTAGCCAGAGTTGTGAACGCCCGATGGAAAACTGTTGGCGGTGCACCTTGCAAACTGGCCCATCCTCCGCGACGTGGCATTTGCGGAGTCGGGGGCATGTGACCTGGGCTCCGAATTTCTTCACACCATGCGCCCACGTGTCGCTCGCGTCGGCAAACACGCCGAGGCGGATTGGTGCCGCGAGCAACTCTTGGCCCAGACTACTTTTCCAAGAGCGAATGCCGCCGGCGGTATCCAACTCCACTCGGGATTTGATTTTCCGGGTCCGCGTGAATTTGCCTCCCGTCGCCAGCCGTAGAACCGTGTAGCCGCACGCTGGCAGGTCTACAGCCGCGGTGAGTTTACCCCACGGCATCAGGTGTGGTCCGAAATTGGCTTCGGCCCGCATCCATTGCAGGGGAACGACACGTCCGTCCTTCGTTTCAAGATGGGTAATCGGAGCTCGACCATGCGGGTTGGAAAACGTGTCCAACTGAACCAAAGCCTTGCGCGCCCATGGCAGTGGGTTGGCCATGAACAACACGCTGCCGGCTTCGCCCCGCGTATCGACCTTGCGAGCCAAGCCATGGGTCGCGCTCGTGCCGGCCTGTTCAGCCGCGTGCAACGTTGAGCCAAAGCGATCACGTGTTTCAGCCCACGTTGCGGCCACACAGGTGCCGGCCAAGATGTCGTGAAACTGACTGAACAGGAGCCCCCACCATGCTTCGTTGAGAGCGAACTGACTTTGCTTCGATGCCGAAAGCTCCCCGCATGTCGAAAGCGCCTCGGCCGTATAGAGTGCTAATTCCGCGCGACGGTGAAGCTGCTTTACCTCGCTGGTGGCGACATAACACCCGCGGGCGTGGAACTGGAGTTCACCTCGAATCGTTGGGACACTCCTTATTGCAGGGCTGCTTTCAACCGCCGCAAAATAGTCGGCCACGCTGCTAAATCGCAGCTCAGGGAGCGTTGGATCACGCTGCAGAGCGAGGATGCGCGCGAGGTGTTCGCGCGTCGGCCCGCCGCCATGGTTGCCAATCCCGAGCCAAAAAATCCCATCGTGAAATCCCGGGCTGAAGTGCCGCTCATGGGTCGAGCGAATAAGTGTCTCCAATTCATCTGCGGTCGTTCTTGGAGTCTGGCTGTATTCTCCCGGGACGCGTTGCGTTAGCACCCGTGAGCCGTCATCACCTTCCCACCAGAACAAGTTCGGCACATTCGGCGCCTCGTGCGCTTGAGGCCTCATAAAAACGTAGTGGGTCAACCCCGCCTTCTTAAGTAGTTGCGGCATTCCGCCCGCGTGGCCGAAAGAGTCGACGTTGTAGCCAATACTCGCCGTCACCCCTAGATTTTCCCTGAGCCACGTCTGGCCGAGCAGGCTTTGGCGGATGAAACTTTCTGCGGACGGCAAATTGCAGTCTGGTTGCTCGATCCATCCTCCTACGACCTCCCAACGGCCGGCGCGAATCAGTCGCCGAATCTCGGCGAAAAGCCTAGGGTCCGTTTCCTTAACCCAACGGTAAATCTCCGCAGACGAGCGCGTGAATCGGAACGAACGAATCTCCCTGGCCCGGTCCACTGCGCTCTGAATGGTGGTCAGTGCCTCCGCCGCTCCGTCGCGCCACGGCCATAGCCAAACCGGGTCGAGGTGAGCCTGTGAAATCAGGTGAAGAACTTTTCGCGCCATAAAAATCCGCCTCAGCGATCCACCGGTTCCACGCTTATGTCAGGACCGCGTCACCAGTGCCGGTGCCGTTCGCGGTTGCGGTCAGAACCGTGTTTGGGGACCAATTCGCGGCATAGGAAACAGTGGTGAGTCCGAGGGCGTCGATAAAATCACGCGTAACGACCGAGTATGCGACCGGCGTATCTCGGAGATCCGTAGCCAAACGACCTCCCGCCAGCGAACTGGCGGCGATGAAGCCGGTGTCTTTGTCTGTGCTGACCGTAAACGGACTGAGGACGACAGTTTCCTCGGGCAGCTTTTCGAGTTTGGGCGGCGCGACTTTTTCTTGGGCGATGGCTGTAGCGGTCATCGCAGAGGCGACTGCGAATGAGAGATAATTCCTGAGGTGTATAGCAGATCGGGGGTTCATAGCTCGGGATTGAGGAACCTAAGGCACTGCAACATGCAGTCCGTGTTGCAGGAGTCCTCGTCACGGCCGCATCGCAACTCAACGGAGAAGCCGCGGCTTCCGTCGGTTCCTTCCGCTCTTGCGAAAGTCCTTGTCCGATCGTCAGGTCGGCGCGGTGGTGGTCCGGGCGCCGAGCCCGTCTAGGGCTGCCTTGATCGCCTGCAGATACTTTGGGTGCCAGAGTTCGTGCTTGGTGTCGTGACCCACGCTATACGTGCGGTGACGGTTGAAATCGCGCCCGGCGGCCGCCCGGCGATGCATTTGCGCTTCTTCCGTGGCGCCCCCACCAGCACGTCGGCCGGGGTGTCCGGGTTGCCCGCGCGATAGGAGAGTGGGCCGAGTTCGCGGATATCGGCCGAAGAGTGGCGCGAGGGGCTCTCTGAAAAAATCGTGGCGACAATCAGCCGCCTGGCGTGCGAACGAATTCCTCTGAAATTCGGCCTCGATCCAATGAAAGACATCATGGTGTTGGCCCCGATGCGGAAAGGGCCGCTCGGAGTCATTGAGCTGAACCGGGTCATGCAAGACTTGCTCAACCCGAAACGCCCCTCGGAAGAGGCTATCTCGACCGGCAGCACAACGTTGCGGCCACGCGACCGCGTGATCCAGACCCGGAACAACTACCAACTGGGCGTTTTTAACGGGGAAGTGGGGTTCGTCATCGGGCGCGACCGCAGCTCAGGGAAAGTCCGAGTGCGGTTCGAAGGCAGCAGCCCGGCGGAATCGAACGAGGTCGAATACAGCAACCGTGAACTGCTGGACCTTTCGCTGGCCTACGCGATGACCGTGCATCGCTCCCAAGGATCAGCGTTTCCGGCGGTCATCATGCCGATGTCGCGGAGCTACACCATCATGCTCGCGCGCAACCTCGTCTATACGGGGGTTACACGCGGCAAAAAGCTGGTGGTGATGGTCGGCGATAAATCTGCGCTGGCAATGGCGGTGCGAAACAACCGTCCCAACGAGAGGTGCTCGGGCCTGCTTTACCGTCTGAAACTCCCGGAAGAGGCGCTCGCCGGCGCGCTATTTCGGGGACGGTTCCCCTGCTAGCGTCTTCGCTCAAGTGCTATCGATGCCATCGGCCATCTGTCTAACCCGTCGGTCCATTCCGTCCACATACTGCATGAGCGTTTCCACCTTTTTGTGGCGGAGGTCCATCCCTTCAACGACGGCAACGGCCGTCTCGCGCGGTTGTTTCTCAATGCTGAACTGACGGCCGGTGACTGCGGCCGGCTCATCGTGCCGACTTCGTTGCGGGTCGATTACCTGGGCTGCTTGGAGGCGCTGACCGTCGGGGCAAATCCGGAGCCATTTGTCGCGCTTACCTCCCGGCTGATCAGCTTCTCGTTAGAGGTTCCCTGCGGCTCATGGGAACTGAGTGTAGCAGCCTTGGAGAAATCCGGGGCTTTGAAGGATGCGCCCTCCAGCTCATGGGGAATTGCCAGCGCCATGCTGTGATGTCGGAACAGAAAGCTAAAAAACCAGCACATGCGCCAACACTCTCGTTGGCACACACGATGGTCCCCGCTTCCGATCTGGCCGAACTGCTCGCCTGCTTTGGCGGACGGGTGTGGCCGTGTCCTTTTTCGCACTTTTCCAAGTGATCCGTTTTTGACCTCAATCCGTGCTTTTTCGCTCTGAGGTACAGGAGGGGGTAGGGGGGCAATACGGTAAGATTTTCGGTAGCCAAACGAGGGTCGCGAAAGAGCCGCAAGTTGAAGCGGTGTCGGCAGCGGAAATCAGGGCATTTCGTAAACCTCGATGAGGACGTTTCCAACGGCGCCTGCGACGCCGCCGATTTGGATGCTGTAGCCGCCGGGCGGCAGCGAGACCAGCAGCGCCGTATCAAGGCTGCCGACCGCCGGCGGGAACGTTACTTTGGCGGTGGCGGCTTTAAGTTCGGCGAGGTTGGCGGAAGTTTCCCAGTTGTCATTGGTCGCGGTGGTAGCGCCGGCGCTGTCGATGATCGAAAGAATCGGGTCGCTATAGCGACGCGGCGTTAGACCAAAACTAATGTGGTGCACCACAAAGCGGCATACTGCGGCCGAAATGCGACCAATTCCGATATCTTCAGGAGGGCCCACGGTTTCCCGAAAAAAGTTGATCGGGTTTGGGAAGGCGGGTGGGCGGCGGAACGGTGTGGAAGCCGTATCGCAGCCTTCCGCGCCGAACGTCCGACCCCGAGAATTCCCGTTGAACAGCGGCGAGTGTTTCAAAAACGGGGGCCAATCGGGATAAACACCTCACGCCTGTCGGCGAGAGCAGCTGAGCTGTTGCTAAATCGGTCCTTATTGGGACGCACTGAAATTGGGCAACCGAGAGACTCTAGCTTAAGGGTTTCCGTGGCTACCCGATGCGGCCTACCCAGTCACCTGCTACTGCGGTAAGCGCCATCGCGAAGGCACCCCCAAATACCACCCGTGCGACGGAGCGTAGCACCGGCGCTCCGCCCGCGTAGGCGCTAGGGCACCCAGCAGCGCTAGAAAAAACAGCGAACTCCCTGAGACAGTCCACACCAGTTTGCAGCCCCAACGCTTCCTCGACCGCGTGCCGACCGGCGGCGAATCCGGCCGCATCGCCCAGGGTCCGATATTGCTCGACCAAAACGCGCCCGAGCGTCGCCGAAGCCAGAGCAAACGCCGGATCGATCTCGCGGCCTTGCTGGCGGAGCTCCTGCCGCGGCAGGGCTTTCGGGCGCTGGAGAGCGTCGTGACCCGCGTCCTTTTGGCCGGCTGGAGACCGCCGATGCCCGTGCCCCGTCCAATTGAAATTCCCGAGCCCGCACCGGTCATCGATGAAACTTGGTAGGGGATCGTGGCCGGGTTTTGGGCGCGAAACCGCGAACGATTTTTTCTATGAGATCGTCCCGGGTGCGTTCGTCGCGGGAGTCGACTATGCGCTGGGCGAGAGCCCCGATCTCGGCGGCGCGCAGCCGCCAACCGGTCGCGCCGAAACTGTCTACGCATAGCACCCGACCGCTGCTGAGCCTCCGTCCACGACCAGAGTGTGGCCGGTCAGGGCGGCGATGGGATCCGCGAGGAACACGCACGTGCGTGCGATTTCTTCGGGCGTAATCATGCGCTGCGTCGGGATGGTGCGGGCCCGTTTCTCAGGATCGCCGCCGGCGGCGCGAAACCCTTCCGTGTCGAGTGGTCCCGGGGCAATGGCATTTACCCGGATGCCGACGGACGCGAATTCGACTGCATTGGCGCGCGTCAGGGCGATCACGGCCGCCTTCGCTGTGGCGTAGGCGGAGTGCCCCCGCGGAGCCATCAGACCCGCGACCGAGGCGATGTTGATGATGGTGCCACCCGGGCGGCGCAGCGCTCCCAGCGCGGTGCGGGTGCCATGGACCGTGCCCCAGAAGTTGACCGCAAACATGTCGTCCCACAGTGCGTTGTCGCCGTCGTGGAATGGGACCGGTTTGCCGAACCCGGCGTTGTTGATCCATACGTCGATCACAGCAGATTCGGTGCGAATCGCCGCCGCGGCGGCCTCGAGTTGATCACGATGACGGACATCGGCGACGAGGTGCTTGAGTTGGGGATGGGAATCGGCCGTGCCGGGTCGGTTGCGCGAGAGAATCCAGACGCGGTCGCCCTGGGCGAGGAAAGCCTTGGCGGCGGCACTACCCAGACCCTTGGTGCCTCCGGTGATAACGATGGTGCGTGGTTCAGACATAGGAAATCTCCTCCCAGCGACCGCTCGTCGCACTGCGATAAACCGCGTCGGCAACTTGCATATCCCAAAGGCCTTCGACCGCCTCGACGGCGGGCGTCGCGCCGACCCGGATCGCTTCGGCAAAGGCGCGGTGCTGGTTATACGGGTTGGTGGAATCATCCAGCTTCGGCGGCACGATCCCGGCATATGTCTGCCAAGTGCCCGGTTTTTCGTAGTTGAAATACGAAGTCTTCCACGGTCTGCCGCCGTGCACGCGCAGTAGTTCGTTGTCGAGATAGACCAGCGAGCCCTCGGTGCCATAGAGCGCGAGGTGCTCGCCCTGCGAGTTCCACGCTACGCTCAGCTGCACGAAACCGCCGTTGCTCAGCTCGCCTTGGAACTGGCAGATGTCCTCCCCTTCGATGCGCCCGCAATGGAGATTCGTGGTCTGCGCGAGCACCCGGGTAATGCGCAGCCCTAGCAGCCAGCGCAAAAAGTGAATGTAGTGGACGCCGAGCATGATGAACGCGCCGCCACCGGTTTTCTCCCGGGAGAAACGCCACAATTGGTTCGGCTGTTTGCTCCACACGAGCCCGCCGGTATGGCCGAGTCTCATACTCACCTGCGCGATACTGCCGAGCGGAGAACCGGCGGCAAACGCCTGCTTCAGCTCCCACCACAGGCCGAAGTCGAGCATCGACATATAGAGCCCCATCGTTCGGCCGGACGCGCGCTGGGCCGCGAAGAGGGCCTGCGACTCGCCGAGCCAGCGGGCCATCGGCTTTTGCAAGAGCACATGCTTGCCGCTCTGCAACAAGGCGGTGGCTTGCTCGACATGCAGGAAATTGGGCGTGCTGACTACGGCGTAGTCCGCCTCGGCCCGAACGGCCACCGCGAAATCGAACGAGGCCGTCTCGGCGCCGAGTGCCTTCGCCAGCGCCTGAGCGGCGGCCGGGTCGGCGTCGACACAGGCCACGATGCGGGAATCGGGTATGCTGCCGTAAACCGGCAGGTAGTTTCGCGCGAATCCGCCACAGCCGACGATGACGATTCGCAGCGGATTTGAGTCGGAAGCAGGGGTATTCATGTAGGATTTTGTGCCGCTCTTCCTCAAATGATTCGCGGGACCGACACTTCTCCACCCTACCGTCAAAAGCCTCGTCATGAAATGGAGCCGTCGCTCATACTTTTGCACATGTCGGCTATTTTTGAAGATCGCGGGCACGCGTGGAAACTGCGGCTCGGAGAACTCTGCGGCCGGGTCCGTTTCGCGCCGGCTTGGAGTTCCGGGACGGATTGGTGGCGCACATTAAAGGATTTCGATCTTTGGTTCGTTTGGTCCGGACGGGGCAAAATGGAGCTGGGTACAAAAACCATTCCGCTCTCCGCCGGCACTTGTGTCTGGATGCGACCGGGACAGCGATACGTGACTACCCACGAACCGGCTCATCCACTCGGGGTGAATTTTTTCCATTTCGATCTGTTAGATAGCCAAGGCCGGTCGGCGAGCCGCCGCACAACACCTCCGTTCGAAAGGATGCACGGACGGCACGTGACTTTCATCGACGGCACCATGCAACGGATTCTCGCGCTTAGGGACGAACCGGACGGACGTGCGAGCGCCGAGCGACTCTTTGCGGCGTTGCTGGCCGAACTTGTGCGCGAGGCCCTAAATCAACCCGGATTACCTGCGGGAGTTCGACCGGAACACGTCGAGAGAATCAATGAGATCATGACTGCCATGCGTGCAACACCTGCGAAGTTTGGGTCCGTCGCTGCTCTGGCGAAACAGCATGGCTTCAGTGTGAGCCACTTTTCGCGGGTCTTCGAGGCCGTCGCGGGTGGGCGCCCTCAGCCCTTCCTCATCGCGGCGCGAATTGATCACGCGCGCGAACTGCTGGCGCTTACGCCCGCGAGTGTCGGGAGCATCGCACACACCGCCGGTTTCTCCGATATCTACTATTTCTCACGCCTCTTTAAGCAACGGGTCGGAGTATCGCCTTCGGGTTTCCGGCGGAATTTAGCCCAAAGCTGAGTAGGATCGAAGATGAGTCGCTATTGCAGGCCGCCGAAGAAGACCGGTGGGCTGACTCCGGGCCCGAGGGTGCCAATCTTCCACGCGACCGGTCGGTCCGGGAGACACGTTGGATCGAGGACAGCGCCACCGGCGACCAGGACCTCCTGCAGCTGAGAGACTGGCACGTTGCGGAGCGTATCTCCGGTTTTTCGCGCAAGCGCGCAAAGCACGCCTGCAGCCTCGCCCATCATCATCGAGGTGCCGTTAACCCGCGATGAGCCGTGGGCTTTGGGCGTGGTCGAAGCGCAGCGACCAACCGCCATCACGTTTTCGAGCGCCTTTGGCAGCAGCGCGCGCAGAGGATACGGATAGGGCGGCGGCGGGTTCTCTTTGTGTGGGTGGAAACCAACACGCCCATCAGAGGGATGGACGTCCATCGGCCACGCACCGAGTCCGACGGTGTCGGAGAAAGACGTGCGGTTTGTGACATCATGCTCAGTGAGCTGGTAGTCCCCTACGATACGGCGCGTCTCGCGACAGCCGATCGACGGTCCACTCTGTACAAAACGCGCGTCGGCAAATTCTGGTAATGCGGACTTAAGTTTCCGAAAAATCCACCAAGCATTCTTGCGGCCGGCAATCTCGGCGGCCGTGAGATCCTCGGGGTTCAGCGCGTTGCCGTAGAGCCTGGTGCAATTCATCGAGATTACAGTGTCACGGAGGCGTAGCACCCAAGGACCGCCGAAGCGCGGGCCTTCACCAGCAGCGAAGGCGGCGGCGAGGACATCGTGACATTCCTTCTCAAGCTCTTTCCAAGCGAGCTTGCCCTGAAGATTGGCCAGTTGGAAGTGCAGCGTCATCGGCTGCATGGACCGCGAAATTTCGTAGCCCGCACCCGCCAGTGCGCAAAGATCTGCATCGCCTGAGGCGTCAATGAAGAGCGGTGCCTCCACCCTCCAGAAGCCGGCTTTGCTATGGAGAATTACTGCTTTGACGCGCCCATCGTGCGTCTCGGCTTCGATCACGCGGGTATGGTAAAGGCATTTCACGCCGGCCTCCTGGAGCATTTCATCAGCGATCACTTTGAAGGTTTCAGGGTCGAAGACCGGAGTCTCAGGCGGATTATCTACGGGGCCCATGCCACCAAACGCTTGAATTCGATTGAGCAAATCCACCGCAACCCCGCCAACCGCAAGCTTCGTGAAGTCACTTTGAGCAAGCAGGCCGTCGAGAACGTGGACCATCGAATATACGGTTAGACCGCCGCAGAAGCCATATTGCTCGATCAGGACGACGTTAAGTTTCTGGCGGCTGGCGGCGAGAGCAGCCGAGAGACCGGCTGTTCCTCCGCCGACAACGACAAGATCGGCCATAAGGGTGCGGGTTATATTCATGAGGTAAGCGGTGGGGCCCGAGGGACGTGGTAAAATCGGTGCTTGGAGACTTAATTAGGCCACCACTTCCGTGACAGGAATCCCGCGGTGTCCGCGAAACGAGCCCCCTCAATCAAGTCGCGCATCAGCACCACTTCGCGGCCATCGATGAAACGGGCCCTAGGGGCGGAGAGGATCACGCCGGTCGCCGCCTCAATGAAAGGTGAAGGAGGTTCATCTCCTTGGCCGGAAACCGGCAAAAATAGGAGAGTAACGCTCAGCTGCAGAGAGCCCCGATTCATTTTTTCAAGTTCGGACGCAGCATCACGAACAGCATCAGCAACGAGAGCGGGTGCAAAACTGCCGCCATCACAAACGCCGAGGAATAGCCAAAGAGTCCGATTGACACCCCTAGCACCTGGGCAAACGCAATACCGCCCAAGCTGCCAGAGGTGCCGAGCAAGCCCATGACACTAGCTGTCTCGTTTCGCGAAGTGAGATCGGGTACGAGTGTGGCCATATTGATCGCCCAAGCCTGGCAGAGAAACGCGATCACACAGATCACGGCCATCGCCAGCACCGTCGATTCGATGAAGCCCACCGCCGCACCGAGTGGGGCAAGCACAGCGATACCGCAAAGCACGGCAAAACGAGCGCGAGGAGCGGTCCAGCCACGCTTGATCAGCCGGTCCGAAATCATCCCTCCAAAGATTGCGCCGAAATCGGCAAACAAAAACGGGATCCACGCGTAAAGCCCGATCTCAATCAGACTGAGATGCCGCACGCGCTGGAGATAATCGGGCAGCCAGAATAGATAAAGATACCAGACGGGATCGGCGCCGACGCGCCCGAGAATCAAGCCCCAGACCTTCCGCTCGCGCAGCAAAGCGCCCCACGAGCGGCGTTCGCCCGGATTGGAATCGGAATCCAATTCGGCGGCGTCGACGGGAGAAATTCGGGTCTCCTTCGGCTGGCGATAAACGGCCAACCACAGCGGCAACCAAAGGAGGATGCCGACGACGCCCGGTATCACAAAAGCCATGCGCCAGCCCCAATGGGTAGTCATCCACACCACCAGCGGGGCCGCAATGATTGCTCCGACACAGGAGCCCGAGGAAAAAATGCCGATCGCGGTGCCGCGCAATCGGCGTGGAAACCACTCGCCGCAAGCTTTCATGCCGGCGGGAAAGATCCCCGGCTCGCCGACACCGAGCAGGAACCGAAACGCAGCTAGGCTTAGCGGCCCGCGGGCAAGCCCCGTCAAGGCGGCGGCCACCGACCACCAAATGACGCAGGCCGCCGCACCCACCTTCACCCCGACGCGATCAATGACGCGGCCCGAGGCGGAATACATCACCGCATATGAAACCAAAAACGCGGTGACGCAGTTGGCGTAGTCCTGATCGGTGAGGTGCAGCTCCTCGCGGAGCGTCGTGCTAAGAATCGAGAGCGTCTGTCGATCAACGTAGTTGATGACCGTCGCGAAAAACAGCAGGCCGACGACCCACCAGCGGGCGTTACGGTAGGCGAAGCGAGGGGTGTCGGTCATAAGTGAATCAGGTCGCCGAATTCGCGGGGGCCGAAACCATCCCACCCTGCCGCCGCAGTGCATCGCGCAACGCTTCGATACCGACCGTGCGCAGAGTCTGGCCGGATCGCACCGCCAACGCCGCCGCGACACCGGCTGCCTGGCCGGTGGCGAGCGACGTGCCGGGCACGCGCGTCGAACCGTGGGCGCGGTGGGTGGTCGAGATGGGTTTACCGGCGACAAGCAGGCCGTCGACGGTCTCGGGCACGAGGCATCGATAGGGAATCTCGTAGGGCACGGGGGCCTGATCTTTGTGTGGATGCACGCCAACAAACCCGTTCGTCGGATGAATATCGATCGGCCACGCGCCAACCGCCACGGCGTCGGGAAACGCCACACCGTCGCGGATGTCGTCCTCGGTGAGCGTGTAAACGCCCGCGAGTTTGCGGCTCTCGCGGATGTGCAACTGCGACGCACCCGCGAGGATGTAGCTGTCTTTCAAGTCCGGCACACGCCGGCGCAGGATATTCCAGATGTCGAGCATGCGGGCGCGGCCTTCGGTCTCGGCACGGGAGAGTTCGACGGGGTCGACGGGGTTGCCGTAAACACGCGTCGAGTTGATGGAGATCTCACCGTCGGCGAGGCGGATCACCCAAGGGCCGCCGAAGACTTTGATTTCGCCTGCTGCATGCGCGGCCTTCATAGCGGCGCCCATCACCTCTTCCCATTCGGACCACGTGCGATTGCGGGCCAGATTTCCGAGGCGAAAATGATACGTCATAGCCTGCAAATCGCGGTCCAAGTTCCACCGGGCACCGGCGTGATGCGCGATCTCGGCGTCGCCGGTGCCGTCAACGACTGCGCCAGCGGCAATTCGGGCGCGGCCATCGCGCAGGGCGACTTCAACGCCCGTGACGCGGTTCCCCGACATTTGCACTCCGCAAACGTTAGCGTGGAAGAGCACGGTGACTCCGACCCTCACGAGCAGGCGATCAATGGCCACCTTATACATCTCAGGGTGTAGGGTGAGCGCCTCGCCGGGATTGTCCGGCGTGGCTGCGCCGCCGAGTGCCAGCGTTTCCTTGATAAGTTCTGCGGCAAAGCCACCCACAACTTCCACGTCGTTGTCTACGCAGCTTTTGATCGCATCGAGGGTGTGGATCATCGCGGCGGTAACGATGCCGCCGCCGTAGCCGTGGCGCTCCAGCAGAAGCGTGCGCGCGCCGGCCTGCGCGGCAGCATAGGCAGCCGCAACACCCGCACTACCGGCTCCGCAGACAACGACATCGAACTTCCGACCATCAATGGAACTAAAAATCATAATTTGCTTTTCGGAGTTGTGGCGCTGATGAGCGACGAGACGACCTGAACATTGTTGGACCAATCCACCGGCTGGATGCGATAGTAGTAGGTCGTGTCAGGCTGGAGGCCGGTGTCGTTAAACACCTGCAGGAAATAGGCATTGGCCTCGACCACGGCGTCGGGTTCGCGACCGTCGATGCCAAAGTCCGGCGTGCGACCGCGAAAAACCCGGTAGCGTGCCACATCCGGCTCTGTGTTTTTCCGCCAGTAGACGAACAGAGTGTCCGGCGCGCGGCGCACGATGCCGGCTTCATGAACGGGGTGCGGCGGGGTCGTGTTCTCCCCTGCAGTTGTTACGACGAGCGGCGCGCTCACAGGTCCTTGGAGATTGGCCGAGGAAACGGCGGCCACACGGTAATGATAAGCGGTCGCAATGTGTAGCCCACGATCGGCAAATGCGTTGCCCCGCACCCGAGCCACCATGTTGTAGGCCGTAGGCGGGGCTTCGGGATCGTCGGATCGGTAAACGTTGTAGACGGCATCGCGATTTGCCGCAACGGGCCAACTAAGTTGCACCGTGCTGTCGGTGACGTCGCGCGCCGACAAGGGACCGACCGCGCCGGGCGCTTCGCCCGCGAGCAGACGAACAGTCGCGAAACCATACGGTTTGATCGCCACGCGCACCCTGCCGTTACGCACGGCGAGCGGCGCGCCGTCCTCCTCGACGAGATCGCAGAGCAGAGCGCTTTCGGTACCGAGCGCGGAGGCGTCGAACTCAAACTCGGTGGCGCGCCCAGCCGTCTCAACGAAGCGCGCGATCCAGCCGCGTCCGGCGACGCCTGAGGCTTTCAGGACCGTGAGCTGGACGTTGGCCGCATCGGCAGAGACAAAACTGCGCTGTTTGTCCCGCCAGCGTGCGGCGGTGCCGCCGGTGGCGGGCACGGCGACCAGCGGGCTCCCGGCTTCCCAGCCGTGGCGCGCCGCGGGGCCTGCGTTCCACGCGCCATCGTGGTGCGTCAGCGAATATGTCAGCGTCGCGTTGCAGTCGTCGGGGTGCAGTGTGAGCAAACCGGCCATGCGGTTCGACCACGCGTAGCTGAACAGCCAGGGTTTGGTCGGCTTGTAGTCGTTTGCGAACTGGTTGTAGCGCAGTTCGCCGAGGCTAAAGGTGCCCGCCTCATTGGAGGCAAGGGTCACGCCGCCCTGATCATTGCTCACGTCGATCCAACGGGTGGCGTAGATGAAATCGTGCGAACCCCAGCGAAGCTGATCGTCGTAGGGGCGCACCACGCCGCCGGGATACTCGGCGCGGATCTGGCCACCCGGCACAGCAAACGGAAACGCATAGTAGATGTTGTCGCGGTAGCGGTCGGCGTGCTCCCGGGCCCACATCACGTCGATGCTCTCGAGACGATTGGTGAAATCGACGCGCTTTAGGCCGGCATGCAGCGTGACGGTCTGGCGCACGCGGCCGCCGAGTTTCGCGTCCTCGAACCACGCGTCGAACGTCACTTGATTCGCGCCAAGCTTAGGTTCCATGCGCACGGCTTTTGCCGGCGAATACTCAAAACCCTCTTTGCCCTCGCGGGTGTTCTTATGCTGATAGACCAGTTGGTTCGCGAGATAAGACGCTTGGCGATCAATCAGCTCCCGGCCTGAGGTGCGGTCGACGATGCTGGTGACGGCGCCGTTCTCCGGATGAAAGCGCACCGTGTAGTGACGGTTGGAAATGGCGAGCGGCTCCATGGCGAGTTCGGCGGCGGGCGCAGCGGGCGCGGCACCGGACTCGATCAATTGGAAGAGAGCGTAGCCATACGAAGGCACGTCATTGGCGAGAAACCGGATTCGGCCGCCTTCTAGGCGCTCACACGGGATCAGTTTATCGGAGCGCAGATCGCGCACAGCGACAGCGGTGCCTTTAAGCTCGACCGTATCCGTCCGGACGTGGAGCAACGGATTGACGACCGCAATGGTGCCGGGGCCGGCCCCGGCGAGGTTGGGGCCCAAGGCGGAGGCCGCGCGGTCAAAGGCGGCGGTGGAGGCACGCAGAGCCCGGGTTGCTTCCTGTCTCTTTACCCAAGCGGCGTTGAAGAGCTGTTCATCGGAAACCTGCGGCAATGTCGGCCACGAGTGTTCGTCGAAGTCGAACATCCGAGTGTAGGTGCGCTCGATCTCAGCCGGAAGATGGGCAAACGAGGGATCGGCAATGCCAGCGAGCACGCCGAGCCCCTCCGCTGCGGGCAGTAAGCGGGCCGCCCGCCGCTTCTCGCCCTGAGCATCCGGATCGATCGCGGAGTAATCGGCGGAAAAGTTGTTCAGGTCGCCGGAGAGCACGGGCAACTCGGCACCGTATTTCTTTTCGATGTAGGTGAAAAATTTTTCAGGGTGCTCGAACCGGATTTCCGGATAAGCATAAGTCTCGCGCCACTGCCGATAGATGCGTTCGTCGAACTTCGGGGTTTCATGATCCACGAAGTCAGGGACAATCATTGCGTCGTAGGGATAAGGCCCGCGCAGCCCGCCGTCTTCCATCATCTGAAGCTGGTCGTTCACCCAACGGGCCGGATAGCCGCGCAGGTCACCGTGGAAACCACCGTTGGTTTGCCCCCACCAGAAAAACATGTTGTAGCTCGAGGTCCAGGTGAAGAGCACACGGTGCTCACGGTCCGGAGCCTGCCACCAAAACAGCGCCGGCAGTTTGGTGCTTTGGTAGGTGTTACTGCGCCCGGCGCGCCACCCTTGGCCGAAGCGGGCGACATACTTGATCCCCGAGGCGGCGAATGCCTGCATGCCGGACCAGGAGAGGCTCGGGTTGTCCACGATAAATGCGGTTTTCAGATCAAGGCCGAAGCGGTCCTTCATCTCGCGACGAGCCGGATACCCCACGCGTGCGATCTGCTCGTAGTCCATCCAATGGGTGTGCACGCCGCTCGGCGCGGCCATGAGAGAGAGTCCGGTGCCGCCGGTTACGTTGTCCTTGAGTATTTTTCGCCATGCACGTTCCCCTCGCTCGTCGATGTAGTTGCGCGCGAAGAGCAGCGTTTCCATTACGTAGTGGTAGCCGACGTTCGACTTCGCTCCGGAGGCATCGATGACCCGAGGCCGGGCGATCTCGCGGGCGAGGTCGATGAAGTCGGCGATTTCCTTCTGTTTGATCTGAATGAAGTGCTCGTAGCCGATGTCCTCATGAGAGGATTTCACGACGTGGACCTTCCACTTGCGCTGCGGTTGCCATAGCTGCGTGTGCGTGGCCAGCACCGTGCCAGAGGCCCGCACTTCGATTCGAACTTCGGCGGGCGCGGCAATATCGGGAATGAGCACGTCGTAGGTGCTTTGGTTCGGCACCAGCGTTATGGGCTGGCCGGCCCCCGGAGAACCGTCGGCTACGGTGACCGAGACCTCAACGGAAAGCATGCTGCCACTAAGGTTGTCCACCGCTAGGCGTGCAATCTGTGCCAAGGGTTCTTTTTTCGGAAACAGCACCGTGGGTTCGAGCGACCGAATGGCGATATCGCCAGCGGTAGTCGCCCCCACCGCGGGTGCCGCCAAGATCAGGGCCGTGAGAAGAAGATGCAGGAGATGCATGTGTGCAGGGGTTAAATTAGAATTTTTTTAACGACCTCGCCGTGGACATCGGTAAGGCGGTAGTCGCGACCTTGGTGGCGGTAGGTCAGGCGGGTGTGATCGATGCCGAGCAGGTGGAGGGCGGTGGCGTTGAGGTCGTGGATATGGACGGGATCGCGAGCGATGTTGTAGCTAAAGTCGTCGGTCTCACCGTAGACGTGGCCGTGTTTAACGCCGGCACCGGCCATCCAGACGGTGAACGCGCGCGGGTGGTGGTCGCGGCCGTAGTTGTCGGCGGTCAGGGTGCCTTGGGAGTAAACGGAGCGGCCGAACTCGCCGCCCCAGATAACGAGCGTGTCGTCGAGCAGACCACGTTCGCGCAGATCGGTAATAAGGGCGGCGGTGGGCTGATCGGTGTCGTAGCACTGACTGCGGATGTCGCGCGGGAGATTGCCGTGCTGGTCCCAGCCGCGGTGATAGAGTTGGATGAAACGGACCCCGCGCTCGGCCAGCCGGCGGGCGAGGATGCAGTTGGCCGCGTAGCTGCCTGGCTTCCGGGACTCGGGGCCGTACCGCTCGAAAGTCGCCGGCGACTCCTTGGAAAGATCGGCCAGTTCCGGCACGCTCGCCTGCATCTTGAAGGCCATTTCAAACTGGTCGATCCGCGCCTGGGTTTCCGGATCTTGATAGTCGGCGAGGGTCTGCTGGTTGAGAGCCGCGAGGTCATCCAGCATGGCGCGTCGGCGTTCCGTCGTGATGCCGGGAGGATTCGAGAGGTAGAGCACCGGATCTTTGGTCGGAGTAAAGCGCACGCCTTGGTATCTGGCGGGCAAAAAGCCCGCGCCCCACATGCGCTCGTGCAAAGGCTGCGAATTCACTTTGCCAGTGGGAAGCGAGACCATGGCGACGAAGGCCGGCAGATTAGCGTTTTCCGTACCCAGCCCGTAGGCGACCCAAGAACCGATGGAAGGCCGTCCGCCGATTTGAAAGCCCGTTTGCAGAAGCGTCATACCGGGATCGTGATTGATTGCCTCGGTGTGCATGGAGCGCACGACGCAGAGCTCGTCCGCGATCTTAGCGGTGTGCGGTAGCAGCTCGCTGATCCACATTCGGCTCTGCCCATGCTGGGCAAACTTGAAGATGCTCGGTGCAATGGGGAACCGCGTCTGGTTTGAGGTCATGCCGGTGATCCGCTGGCCGTCGCGCACCGAGTCGGGCAGATCCTTGTCGAACCACGAGGCAAGCTGCGGTTTGTAATCAAAGAGGTCCAGTTGCGAGGGCGCCCCCGATTGGGTGAGCCAGATGACACGCTTGGCCTTGGGAGCAAAGTGCGGCAATCCGTTTGGACCGCCGGCGGCAAACAGGCGGGGATTGAGCAGCGAGGCCAACGCCGCCGAGCCGACGCCGGTACCGGTGCGACTCACAAACTGCCGGCGGGTCAAATGGTGGAGGCGTTGGATCAGGGGATTCATGGGCTATTGCTTCGTGACGGTCTCGTCCATGCACAGCAGCGTGCTGGCGAGAGCGGTGTACGCAGCCAGTTCGATGGCAGGACGGCCGGCATCTGAGGGTGTATCGCCGAAATGGATGAAAGCGGCCGCGGCGACTGGGTCGCTGGCGAAGTCATTCTGGGCTCGTGACAGTGCGCGTCGGAGCACCGCGAGCCGGGCCTCGTCTGGCTCGCGCGCAAGCACCAATCGGTGAGCAAAAATAAGCCTCTCGTCGGCCGAGGACCCTCCTTCCCGCAGCATCCGCTGAGCGATGAAACGTGCTGCCTCCACATAGGTAGGGTCGTTCATCAGGTTAAGCGCTTGGGCCGGGGTGTTAGTCCGAGACCGCTTCACCGTGCACACCTCCCTGAACGGCACGTCGAAGGCCAGCATCGCCGGGTGCGGAACCGAGCGCTTCCAATACGTGTAAAGACTCCTCCGATGCAGATCATCACCACGGCCCTGAACGTATGTCTTCACGGTGTCTTCGCTGGTGGGAGCCACGCCTTCGTAGAGCCCAGGCGGATGATAGGGACGGACCGAAGGCCCCCCCACCTTAGGCACCAGCAGGCCACTGACGGCGAGAGCTTGATCCCGCACAAATTCGCCGGTGAGGCGGAAGCGCGAACCGCGCGCCAGCAACCGGTTCTCTGGATCGCGTTCGAGCAGCTCGGGCGTAACTCGCGATGCCTGCCGATACGTCGCGCTGGTGACCAGCAAGCGCATCATGGCTTTTATGTCCCAGCCGGAACGGATGAACTCGGTCGCCAGCCAGTCAAGTAACGCAGGATTCAAGGGCGGCTCGCCTTGGGAACCAAAGTCTTCGCTGGTCTTAACCAGCCCCACGCCGAACACAGACTGCCAGTAGCGATTCACTGTAACCCGCGCGGTGAGCGGATTAGCCGGATCAACCAGCCAGCGGGCCAACCCGAGCCGGTTGCGCGGCAGATCGGCCGAGAGCGGCGGTAGCACCGCGGGAGTGTCGGCAGTGACCCGCTCACCCGGCTTGTCATATGCGCCGCGAATCAGAATGAACGTTTCTCGGGGCTTCGCCATTTCTTCCATCACCATCGTCGTCGAATAGTCACGCTCCGTGGCGACAATTTGGCGGTGCAATCTCGTAAGTTCATCTTCGAGCATACGACCGGCTGGCTGTTGAAGCGCGAAACGTGCGTTTAGAGATTCAAGAGACCCTGCTTCCTCCAAATTCGCAGCGACGCGGGCAAGGGACGACGGCACCAAGAGCTCCGCTGCGGAAGTCGTGGCCTCAAAACGCCACCGCGTCGGGCTCGTGGCTCCATAAGAACCCACCACAAAGATCAACTCGGCCGATCCGGCCGTGAGGTCCAGAGGCTCCTTAAACTCAAAGACCAACGAGCGAGGATGCTGGGGAGTGGCCTTCAGAGACACCCGCGTTTCCCGACTCCCGTCAATGACCAGCTCCGCTGCGTCACGATCAAGGGAGTCGCCTTCGTCCGCAGGGCGCACGTGAAGCTGAACGGGCTCCGCTCCCCCCTGCTGCAGCCTCAGGCCAAGTTCCGTGAGGTTAAACGTGCCGGCAATGTCGGTCGCTTCACAGGTAACTCGCAAGGCGGTGATTTTTCCACCGGGGGCAGGTGTGCGCACGGTCGTGTCCATGCGTGTATTGTTCAAATATTCGAAGATCACGCTTTGGGTGGAGTTTTCGATTTCCGGTTTCTGATCTTCAGCGTCGGCCGCTATAGGCTTTAGCTGGGTCCACTCCACCCGATCCTTTCCAACCCTTTCCCGCCACCTGACAAATTCGACGTCATCTGCGCTTCGGAGCTTCACGAGGTGCGACTTCTTTGTCTTCTGTTGACCGCGTAGGGTGGAGAGTCTGGCGTCGATTTCTGCGGAGGGCAGAGTGACATAAGGCGGACTGTTAAATCGAAAATCATTTTGCCGGATCGATTTTCCGAGTTCGGGCACGTTGTGAAAAAATGCCTTCAGACTGTAGTAATCCTTCTGGGTGAAGGGATCGAACTTGTGGTCGTGGCACCGGGTGCAATTGAATGTCTGACCCAGCCAAACTGCGGCGGTGGTCTCAACCCGATCCGAAGCATACTCTGCGAGAAACTCTTCGGGGATGATGCCGCCTTCCTCATTGATCATGTGATTGCGGTTGAAACCGGTCGCGATGCGCTGGTTGAGCGTCGGCTGCGGAAGCAAGTCGCCGGCAAGCTGTTCGACGGTGAACTGATCGAAGCGCTTGTTTTCGTTGAAAGCCTGAATGACCCAGTCGCGCCATGCCCAGATCTCGCGGTCGCGATCAACTTGGTATCCGTTGGTATCCGCATAGCGCGCCGCGTCCAGCCAGTCCACCGCCATGCGCTCGCCGTAGTGGGGTGACTGAAGAAGACGGTCCACCACGCGTTCGTAGGCATCCGACGACGTGTCGGCGAGAAAAGCACCCACCTGCGTTGGCGTCGGCGGCAAACCAGTCAAGTCGAGTGCCAGTCGGCGAATCAACGTGGTGCGGTTGGCCTCGGGCGCAGGAGTGAGCATCTGCTTCTCCAGATTTGCCAGAACGAAACGGTCGAGATCGCTACGGGGCCACGCTCCCATCTTTACCGCCGGCGGAGCCGGACGGGACGGGGCCACGTAGGCCCAATGCGTTTGATAATTGGCACCCTCGGCGATCCAGCGCTTCAGCGTTTCCTTCTGAACGGAGGTAAGGGTCTTGTGCGAATCGCGAGGTGGCATCCGCTCTTCATCATCCTCACTAAGGACGCGCAGCCAGAGGTCGGAGTTTGCCGGATCTCCCGGCGCAATCGCCCGGATGTCATTCCGCTCAGCCGTAGCTCCCTCAAAGGAGTCAAGACGTCGCTTTCCCTTGAGATTATTTTTGTCGGCCCCGTGACAGGCGAAGCAGTTTTCTGAAAGGATGGGCCGGACATCGCGGTTGAATTGCACCGACTCCGCGGCGATTGCGCCATTCGAACACACAAGAATGCATGTCAAAAGGACGTGCACGCGAAACCAACGGAGTGGGAGCACGGGAAAAAGAAGAGGGGCGGCGGTCCGGCGCCGCCCCTCGAGGTTAGAATTTCAGCCGATTACTTAGGTAGATTGTCCTGCCCGTCGCCGGGCGAAACGACTGATCGAAAAAGAACTTGTCGGTCAGGTTGTCCACCCGCAGCGACACGTCGGCGTTTACTTTGCCAAGCGAGACGGGATACCCCACCAAGAGGTCGTAAGTATAGATATTGTTCGCGTAAACAGGAGCCGCCCAACTGGGATGAACGTGGACAGACCCGACATAGCGACCACCAAATCCGAAATAGGCGCCCTTTAATGCCCCGCTCGTAAAGGTATATTTATTCCAGAGAGTCACCGTCTTGTCGGGCGCTCCGTTGACGCGGATATTCTGCTGTCGAACATCCTGCGCCACTAGCGTGCGCGCCTCCCATATACGCGAGTATCCGAGCACAATCTGATAGTTCCGCAACGGCGTATAGATGAGGTCGAATTCCGCGCCGGCCGACTTAGATTTTCCGGCCACGTTGTAAATCGGCGTAATGCCAGTCGCCGCCTCGGTTGCGAAGTCGCGTAATGCGACATTCTTCTGCTCAATGTTATAGACGGAGGCCGAGCCTGAGATCTTGCTTTCGAGCATATCCACCTTGACGCCAAATTCAGTGTTATTCTCCAAAGTAGGTTCCACCAGACGGCCGCGACCGTCGGCAATATAGTTGGGCCGGAAGCTTTCCCCATAACTTCCGAAAACAGAAACGCCATCGACACCGGGAACACGGGACAGCAAGCCGTATTGCGGAGTAAATTTTTTCGCTTCGAGGGTGCCCTGCTTGGCGCTGTTCTGACGACCGCCAACAAAGATGTGCAGTTTCTCGTCGAAGGCGCTCATCTGATCCACAACGTAGTAGCCTTTCTCTTTCGTGACCGTGTAAGCGGTGGCACGATTGAAGCCGTCGGGATTTGCCGCCAGGACATTGCTGACGATTTTCTGATCTATGCCGCTCTTCGGATTATAGATCACGCGAGTGCCATTGATCGCGAGATTACGCGTGCGAGTGTCGCGATACTCGAAACCAGCTAGGACACGGTGCTTCAGTCCAAATGTGCTGAACTTGCCGACCAATTCGTGAATCGTGTCGTAGAAATTGTTGTTGCTCTCACCCATTTGGGGTGGATCCGAAATCTTTAGTCCACCGATCCCGGCGATCGGGCGGAAGGTCGACTGACGTGCATACTCGAATTTTTCGCGATAGCCGTAGTAGAAGCTACGCCAGTCGAGGTGATCGGATATCCGATATTTTGCCTCGCCAAAGAAGGTGTTGCGATCGCGATTCTCATAGGCTTGGGATCCTTGGATGTTCGCACGATACCCGCGTGGATACATGAGTTTGTTGACGCTCACGACCTCGGTCGGGGTTGCAGAAGGATAATTGCGGCGAGCCAGCCAAACTGCGGTGGTCTCGCCTTCCTGCGGAAACTCGGCGGGACGAGCCAGACCACGGGCGTCATAAAGGCTTTCCGCTTCTTGCTGCTTGGCGAGGAAATCGGGATTCGTAAACGTGAGGTGCTGTTCGGGATAGCCCTCGCGCTGCACCTGTTCAAAATTGAAGTTCAGCGTCAATCGGTCGGTCGGTCGGTATTCCAGCCCGAATTGGATCACATCATCCTTGATCGAATTCAAATCTACCCAGCCATCTCGATCCAGCTTTGTGTAGCTAAAAATATACGCCAGTTTCTGATCGACCAGCGGACCGGTGGAGCGAAGTTGGCCGTAATAGCGATCAAAAGATCCGTAGCCGAGGTCGAGATTCGTTGACTGAGTGAATTGCGGACGGCGTGAGATCACGTTAACCACGCCACCGGCGCTGGCACGACCTTGAAGCACCGATACAGGTCCCTTCACGACTTCGATGCGCTCGGCGTTGTAGGTCATGAAGTCGCCCGTGCCACCTCCGTTGAGTTCAGATCCATCATTCTTGATGATTGAGGGGAAACCGCGACCAAAAACTTGTTGGTAGTCGGTCGAAATACCCGTCACAAACCGCAGCGCGTCGCGGAGCTCCGTCAAGTTTTTGTCCTTCAGGAAATCTTCCGTGAGAATCGAGATGCTCAGAGGAGTGTTGATCAAAGGCTGGCCAGAGCCCGTCGCGGTGGTAGAGTTTGTCGCGCGGTAACCGTAGTCTTTTTTGCTTTGGACCGTGTAGGGATTTAGACGTATCGTTTCTTCTTCGCTGGACTTAGCTGGGGTGGCGACGGGCGCGGTTTGCGCCAGAAGCGATGCACAAGTCATCGCGACGATTGAACAAATGGCGGTGCGGTAGCCCGCTCCGGACGCTGCATGTGGGTGCTTCATGTTTAAGGGTGAACTGGGATTGAACAAACTCGAGAACACTATCGCACACCTACATCTTGATGCGTTAGTCGAAATCCGGCGGGCCTATCGTCAAAAAACGACTTCCAACCTCGCGGCGTTAAGCCGCGGACCTCCTTCACATCACGAACCGTGTGGAGTCCACCAGACCCTCGGAAAATTTCGGGTTGAACGGGCGGACATTGCTGTATTCGAACGCCGAAAACGCCTTCGGCAGCGGGTCTCGCGTCTGCACGGCGGCGCGGAAAGCCTGGGGAGTGACGCCCACGACTTTGCGGAAGACCTTCCCAAAGTGACTCTGGTCCTGAAAGCCGACCATAAAGCCGATTTCGCCGACGGCAAAACGCTCCGTCTGCAACAGGCGTCGCGCATGGTCGACCCGGATCCGGTGCAGATACTCCAAAAGGCCAAAACCGACCGTGCGCTTGAACGTGCGGCTCAGGTAATCGGCATTGCACTTGTGCAGCGAGGCGAGATCGGAAATCCGGATCTCTTCGGCGTAGTGTCGGTTGATGTGCGTGACTACCTTGCGGACCAACGACGACATCGCGCCATTCCACGTCGAAAACTGCGCACCCGCCCGCGTGCGGTAGCGGCCCACCGGGATACCGATGCTCTCGACTATGCATTTGGCCAGATCGACAGCGAGGTCCAAGCGGTGCCAAAGCCCCGGCAACTGCTCCGCGCCGAGGCGCGGCGCGCTTTCAAACGAAGCGATATAAATCGAAGGATCAAATCCGTGCCTGCGGCAAAACGTATGAATCCGCTGGCGGGCGAAATCTTCGGTTCCCTTCAGGACGAAGGAGCCGAAAAAGAAGACCCCCAGCACGGTGTCTTGAAAAATGAGCGGCTTCACCAGATCGGTCAGCCCAAGGTGACATTGCCCGGCGAAGCCCTGTTTGCGACGGATCGCCACGCGATTCGCGGCCATCTTGTTCCGAATGCAGTGCTGGTGCGATTCGGGGTTTGCCTTGGCGATCATGCAAAACTGGCAAGTATGGATCCGAAACCGATAGGGCAAATTCAGCTCTGGATTATCGAGCGAGACCCCAGTCAGATCCTCAAAACTGATCGCTACCGACGGAGAGTCCGCGATCTGTGCCAGCAGTCGCGTCAGCAAAGAATCGGCCACCGGATTGTCGGGAGCCGAAGTCGGCAACTTATCTGATCCCTTAAGCATGGGGTTGGATCTGAATGGATGACCGATTGGCACTTCAAGCGAATGGAGCAAAACGAAAAACCTCGTCCTTGGTCTATTTCCGACTTACGCATAGTCAATTTTCGACCAGCCAAAGTGCCCGGTTTGGCATCTGGGCTGGAGCGAAACACGAACTCAGAGTTCAATAATCGCACTGAAGCTAATCTTGCGCGGGTCGAGCCAGCGGTAGCCAGTCGGGACCTGCACGCCCTCGGTGACGCCGTTCTCTGCATAGATCTAGTTCGAATAGCTAGTGTAGATAACTGTCGAGATATCGAACCGGTTGCTCACGTTATCCATCATCACCGCGCGATGCCTAGTAGGGTCAGTTAGTATATGGTATATGACCTAGAGATCGTCTGGGCGCGATCCACACCCGCATTAGGCCGCGTGTCCGTCCGCGCTCGCACAAATCCGATACACGTTTCGTCTCCAACCTACCTCTTGGGCTCCACGATTGAGAAAACCATGCCCGACTTCCACGCTGCATGATTCACCCATGCCACCGTCGATCATCATAACCGAAAAGCACGCCGTGCCGGCTGCCTCTTCTCTGACCGCAGCACCAAATCGGATCTTCGGGCTAGATATCGGCGGGACAAAATGTGCCTTGAGTGTGCTGCGCGATGGGCGCGTCGAGGAAATTGTCCGTGTCGAGACGGGTGACTTTACCACCACCTTTAACCTCCTCACCGACGCTCTCGGCGCCTACGTCGCGGATACCTCGCCGATCTTCGGCATCTCGTGTGGTGGGCCGCTCGATGCGTCCGCCGGAATCGTCCTTTCGCCGCCCAACCTCCACGCAAGCTGGCACGGCGTCGCGATCACGCGGTTGCTAACCCAACGATTCGGTGGCCGAGCATTCTTGATGAACGACGCGAACGCCTGCGCCCTCGCTGAGTGGCAATTCGGCGCCGGTCGCGGCGCAAAGCACATGATCTTTCTCACGTCGGGCACCGGCATGGGTGGCGGCCTGATCCTAAACGGTGAACTCTACGAAGGCGCCACCGGCGACGCCGGGGAAATCGGCCATGTGCGTCTGCGGGCCGATGGCCCGGTCGGCTTCAATAAGGCGGGATCGGTTGAGGGATTCTACAGCGGCGGCGGTATCGCCCGCCTCGCCGAATCTCTCATCCAAAGTCGTCGCGATGCTGCACCGTCATGGTATTCACCGGAAGTCCCCGTCACGACCAAGCTCATTGCCGATGCCGCCAAATCGGGGGACGCCTTCGCAGCAGAGATCATGTATCAGGCCGGCGAAAGCCTCGGCGAGGCACTCGCGATCCTCATCGATCTGTTCAACCCCGAGCGAGTGGTGATCGGTGGGTTCTTTCCGAGTTGCCGAACATTGCTCGAGCCCAGCATGCGTGCCGTCCTCACGCGCGAAGCGCTGACGATTCCCCGCGACGCCTGCACGATCGTCCCAGCTGAACTCGGAGATACCATCGGTAACCACGGCGCAATCGCTGTCGCGCTGCGTGCAATCAAGACGTCCCACCTCAAACCATGAACATTCCGCACCTCGACTACCTCTGCGAACGCGCCCCCGAGCTTACTCCCCTGCGCGATCAAATCGAAGCCAGCTTTCGGATGTTATGCGACGCGATCGCCGGCGGCGGCAAGCTACTCCTCTGCGGCAACGGCGGTAGCGCAGCGGACGCCGACCATTGGGCCGGCGAGCTCCTCAAGGGCTTCAAGAGCAAGCGCACCCTTTCGCCGTCCGCGCGCGCCGGGCTGCCCTCAGCAATCGCTGATTCACTGCAAGGTGCGATCCCGGCAATCCCACTCACCGGCTTCGCTGCGTTGACCACAGCATTTGCCAACGACGTCGACGGCGACCTGGTGTTCGCCCAACTCACACACGCGCTAGGTCGCCCCGGCGATGTGTTCATCGGTCTCAGCACCTCCGGCAACGCCCGCAACGTCTGCGCCGCCGCAACGGTCGCACGCATCCGCGGCCTGCACACCCTCGGCTTGACGGGAGCGAGCGGCGGCAGGTTGGCGCCGCTCTGCGATATGTGCCTGCGCGTCCCCACCGCCGAAACATTCCGCGCCCAGGAATTCCACCTCCCGATCTATCACTGCCTGTCACTCATGCTTGAAGACAAGTTTTTCGCTACTAACAAGTGAGTGAAATAAATGGGATGTGAGTCCTTTTCCTAGGGACTCAAAAGTGGCGCAGGCACTGTAAGGTTTCCGGCGGGCGCGGTAAGCGAGCCGCAACACCCTGCGCGCTGCGCTGGAACAGTTGAAGAGGGAGAACCTCGTGGATGCGCGGTACGGCGCGGGGACCAATACCCCAGATCTGTTCAGCAATCGCAGGGTGCAAGCAAGCCGTTCCAGAATGGAAGGTATTGGAAACGGGCGTTCTTCTGGGTCCGCTAGCAGATTCGGCGGCGGCGATTAAGTTAAGGGTGATGCTTAACGCATCTCCCAATGAACAATAAAAATCCAACAATCGTATACCTCAGGGTCTCAACCACTGAGCAGGAGACGGATTCACAAGAACACCAAGTGCTAGAATATTGCCGAGTGCGTGGTTGGTCAGAACCGCAGATCATCCGAGACTCTGCGTCGGGAGCAACCACGAGCCGCCCGGGACTGGAGGCCATGCTGGCACGAGTGCGTTCCGGCGGTGTGCATCAAATAGTGACTTACAAGCTCGACCGCTTGGGTCGCAGCCTAACCCACCTCGCCATCATCGTCGGGGAACTGCAGATTAGGAACGTGGCCCTGCTCTGCACGAGTCAGGGGATCGATACGTCCAAGCAGAATCCTGTCGGCCAGCTCCAACTCGGGGTGCTCATGGCTGTGGCCGAATTTGAACGGGCTCTGATAAAGGAACGCACGCTTGCAGGATTGGAGGTGGCCCGAATGAGGGGTAAGCGCTTGGGAGGGCCGCCGCTTGATCCCAAGATTGTTCGATTGATCCTGACGACGGCCGCTCGCGTCGGTCGCCATGTTCGAGCGATTTCGCGTGAAACCCACACATCTCCCAGTTCGGTTTGCCGCGTGCTGGCGCGATTCAATCAAGACGCCGTCCTGGCGCCCAGTTGAACGCCCTCGGGCGTGTCTTGGCTGCGTCGGCCTCGGGTGACTGACGCAGCAAATCGCCGACGTTTCCAATACCTTCGTTACCGTGCTCGCCGGCCGAAGTTCAAAAGGCCGGTTTAGTGACCCCGACGGCCAGTTACAAACCGCAAAAAATCAAAACTGCACCCGAAACCGATGGATCTGGTCACTGGTCACAGTGGACGCGTAACTATTTATAATTCAATAATTTTGTGACTTTCAGATTCCTGACCAGATGCTGACCAGAAAAATAGCGTGGTCACTTCATCTGGTCATTTTCTTCCTCATCTGGTCAGCCATCTGGTCAATTTCGTAAACTTATTCAAAACAGTATTTTACAAATAAAAAAATGCAGAATTCCGTCTGCGAAACTTGAGAATCTTGAACCGCGATCCTATTTTCGCAGCAGTTTCCTCACTCTGAAGAAAATACCGTTACAATTTTTCCTCAGGCCTAGTTACAAAAAAACGCGTCACTTTGGCTCGTTTCTGATTCCTAAACAGGTAGTGTCCGGAGAGTTCAGCAAAAAGGCGGATCATGGTAAGTGGTTTGGTGCTAAAGCCAAAAACCACCAACGAAAGGAATACCATGACCCGCCCGAAGCGGAACGATGAGACGATCCAAGTAACGAAACAAGACCTGATGCGGATGCTGACCGAAGACGACGCGATGAAGAGCCTGCTGCAAACGCTGCTACAGGAGGT
>JBIKWB010000062.1:0-11627 GCA_044356555.1 Opitutaceae bacterium
CCCAGAGGCCGTAATAGCTGATGAATTTGTAGCGCTCGCCGCGCAGGGCGAAGACGGTGGGGGACTGCGGGAAATTTTTCTCCCAGTAGTAAACGTAGAGGAAATTGTCGCGCCAAGGCGTCGGCTCGCCGCGGGCGAGGGGCAGGAAGTTCAGGCCGTCCATGTGCGCGGGCGGCTTGAGGCCCATGGCCGTCATCACGGTGGGGCCGACGTCGAGATTGGCGACGACCTGGTCGATCACGCGGCCGCCGGGGAAGAGGGACGGGCACTGCATGAGCATGGGGATGCGGATCGACGGCTCGTAGGCGACGCGTTTGTCGATGAGGCCGTGTTCGCCGAACATGAAGCCGTTGTCGCCCATGTAGAGGATGAGGGTGTCGTCGTGGATACCGAGGGTTTTGAGTTCGGCGACGATGCGGCCGACGCTGTCGTCCACGGCGAGGAGGGTTTCGCAGTAGCGGCGGTAGTAATTCGTGATGTCGAGGTCGCTGTGGTAGGGGAAATCGACGCCGTGCCAGGAGTTGCGCTGGTCGCGGAGCCAGCGGGGCTTGCCGGCGTAGTTTTCCGGGGTGTTGGCGGCGGTGGCGGGCAGAACGAAGTTCTTGTGGGCGAATTTGCCCTCGTGGCGGGGGGCGGGGGTGAAGTTGGCGTGGACGGCTTTGTGCGAGAGATAGATGAAGAACGGTTTCTCGGCGGGCTTTTGTTGGCGGAGCCAATCGACGGCGTAGTCGGTGAGCTCATCGGTGATGTAGCCCTTTTGTTTTTCGCGGCGGCCGTCGACGTTGAGGGTGTAGTTGGGGGTGGGCGGCAGGTATTCGCCTTGGCCGCGGAAACTTACCCAGCGGTCGAAGCCGGGCTGGGGCTGGTCGCCCTCGCCGCCCATGTGCCATTTGCCAAAAAAGGCCGTGGCGAAGCCGGCGCGCTGAAGATATTGGGGAAAGTAAACGGTGCCGGGGGGGATGGCGCGGTTGTTGTCGATGACGCGGTGCCGAAAGGTGTAGAGGCCGGTGAGAATGGAGGCGCGGCTGGGTGAGCAGAGGGCGGTGGTGACGAGGGCGTTTTTGACGTGGACGCCGTTGCGCGCGAGGGCGTCGAGGTGGGGCGTCTCGGCGACGGGATGGCCCATGAAGCCCATCGCATCGTAGCGGTGGTCGTCGGTGAGGATGAGGATGACGTTCTTCGGCTTGGCGCCGGGGATGCGCTCGGGGACGATCTCGGTGGGGATGGGGACGATGGCGGCGCGGAGGGCGCACGCGAGGACGACGGCGAGGAGGAGGGTGGGGCGAAACATGTGGGAGACGCTGAAAAACGAGAAGTTGATTGGCCAGCGAAGAGTGGCGGCGGGATTGACTTGGCGGGACCGGTTGCGGGGCTTGAACCGGGGCGCTGCTGGAGCTTGCCTCGGCTGATGAAATTCAAAGGGGCTCGAATGACGGTGGCGATGGTCGGATTAGTGGCGGGCCTGGTGGCGGGGGAGCCGCGCAATCTCTCGGTGCTGAAGCAGGAGATCGTGGCCTACGTCGAGTCGGGGGCCTACGACAGCGACATCAAGGCGGTGATTGCTCCGGCGGTCACATTCGTGACGGAACGGGCGGCGGCGAAGAGGCCGGGTGAGCGGCTGGTGCTGGTGCTCGATATCGATGAGACGGCGATCTCGAATTTTGCGCAGATGCGTGCGCAGGATTTCGGCTACGTGCCGCCGGTATGGGACGCTTGGGTGGCGCGCGGGGAGGCTCCGGCGATCGCGCCGGTGTTGGAGTTGTTCCTCGCGGCGCGGCGAGCGGGTATCGACGTGATTTTCATCACGGGCCGGCGGGAAAGCGACCGGCCTGGTTCAGAAAAAAATCTGCGCGCGGCGGGTTTTGGCGATTATGCGGCGCTGTGGCTCAAACCAAACGGCGCGAACAGTTCGACCGAGCAGTTCAAGACCGAGACGCGGCGGCGGATTGAGGCCGAGGGTCGCACGATTGTCGCCAATGTCGGCGATCAAGCGAGCGACCTCGCGGGCGGTTTTTCGGAGCGGACCTACAAGGTGCCCGGACCGTTCTACCAGACGAAGTGACGCATGGGCGCGGGCGGTGCGGTCACTCGACCCAACGGCCGGCGAGTAGAGTTGAGGTTTGGGCGGCGGCTTCGTGGCGGGAGCGGCGTTCGAGCATGTTCGCCAACAGATCGGCGGCGGCGGCCCCGATCGACGACGGGCGTTCGTCGATGCCTGCGATCTCCGACTTGTTCGGGCCGGTCCGGCTCGTGACGACGAAACGCACCGTGCCGGTCAAGCTGCGCCGAAGGATCCGGGCGCAGGATTGGGCGGACGAGAATTCGTTGGTGATGATGGCATCGGGTCGCTCGCGTTCGAACCAGGTTCGCAAGGCGGCGGTCGAGTCGCCCCGGGTGACCAGCGGCGGCACGAAATGGCGCGCCTCGTTCAGGCCATGCCAAGTGACGGCGGACGAAAAGCCAAAGTTCGTGCGGCGGTCGTGATCGGCGTCGATGACGAGGCCGATGCGGGTGGAGCCGGCGGCGGCGAGCGAGCGGCACAAGAGCAAGGCGTTCGCAAAATGGTCGGGCGTGACCCGATGGGCGCCGGGCACAGTCGCGCTCGCGGAGGCGGCGACCGCGGTGAACTCCGACCAGTTGAGCAATCCCGAGAGATCAACGGGCTGCTTCTGCGGTAGCAGCAGAATCCCTTCAACGCCCCGCGTGCGCAGGATGCGGCCCAAACCGGCTGGCCCTTTGCCATCGGCGGTCACTTGCAGAATGTCGAATTCGTAGCCGCGGCTTTTGAACTGGTCGCGCGCTCCGGTGGCGAGACTTTGGAAATAGGTCTCCCGATCGTCGGGTCGCCTAGTCGTGAGGCCGACGACCAGGCTTTGAAAACGCCGGGTGCGCCGGGTGCGCAGATGATACATCAATTTGGCGACCTCCGGATCGGGGCGATATCCGTGCTGCGCGGCCAAGGCCGCGATCCGGGCGCGGGTGTCGGCCGCAATCCGGCCGCGGCCATTGAGGGCGCGCGAGACCGTCATCTGGCTAACGCCCGAGACGGCGGCGAGTTGGCGCAAGGTGAAGGGCGGCGTCGGGGCGTGACGTGGGGCGGGGGGCATCAGTTTGCGTTACGTTAACGCATCAAAGAGATCGAGGGGCAAGAGCGCCCGGCGTTTGATGCGTTTTCGTATCGGTCGCCCGCGACCATCACCCTTCAACCCCGAAACTTACCGCTGATTCCAGGCGTTCGCCCTGTCTCCCGACCCATGAACTCATCTCGCTTTATTTTCCGCTCGCCGCGTCTGCCCGTGGTTTGGCTTGCCGCCACGCTTGTTGCCGCCGCTGCGGGCTTCGCCCAAACGGCGCCGGCCCCGGTGGCCCTCGCGCCGGAGAAGGAAGCCCCGGCGGTCAAGCTCTCGCCCTTCGAGGTCAATACGAGCCGGGATGAAGGCTTTGTCGCCTCGAGCGCTCTTGCCGGTGGCCGCCTCAACACCGAACTCAAGGACACCCCTGTTTCCTACTCGGTGCTGACCAAGGAATTTCTGGATGCGTTCAACATCACCGATCTCACGCAGGCGATGGAGTGGTCGGTCAACACCACCTACAATCCCGGCAACAACGTGGATCAAGGCTTCGGTTTCTCGCCCGCGCTTAACATCACCTTCCGCGGGGCCGCCCCCGGTGAGTCGAATTACCCGATGCGGAATTTCTTTCCGTTCAACCACAACACCGACAGCTACGCGCTGGACCGCTTTGATTTTGCCCGCGGACCCAACGCGATTCTCTTCGGCGCGGCGCAGTTTGGCGGCACGCCCGTCTCCGTGACGAAGCAAGCACTCACGACCAAAGAGATTCGCCAGGCTCAGGTTCAGTTCGGCTCATGGCGCAAATACCGCGCAACGTTCGACGTGAACCAACCGATGAACGAGAAAATCGCGGTGCGCGCTGCCGGCATGTGGGAAGATTCCGAGACTTACCGCGATTACGAGTGGCGCAAAAAGAAGGCCGTTTTTCTGACCGGGACCTACAACCTCACGCCCCAAACCACGTTGCGCGCCGAGGGCGAATACGCCGAGACCCAGCAGAAAACCTTTCCCACGTTTCTGACCGACCAGGTCTCGGCTTGGGACGGGCGCACGACGTATGCGGGGGCCATCGCCCCGGGCACACCCGGTGTTCCGACCGCCGCGGAACAGGCCGCTGCCGGTGTGGCCTACGCCACGAACAACGCCAATCCGCTGTTTGCACCGCTTTGGGTCTTTGATCCGACGGCGTTCGGCACGGGCCAAGTCCTCAACTTCGCCAACTCCCTCCGCACCAAAGGCGCACAAGGCAACGCCAACGTCGCCAACCGTAATTTCATTGGCGGCAGGGCCATCACGAGCGCCAGTGTGAGCTACGCCGGGCAACCGATGATCGATGGTTTTGAGGTTCCGGCGGGCCGCTACACCTCGGTGATCGCGGGTTCCCCCGGCTTCCGCATCCCTCAGCAATCGACGACGAATCTCTGGACCAGCGGTAAGCCGACGCAGTCCCAAGTCGCGAAAGACTTTGCGATGACCCTCAGCCATCGCATCGGCGATTCGTTCTTTTTCGAAATCGCGGGCGACACCAACAAGGTCAAAATCGACGGCAACAACGCGATCAACCGCGGCGCCAACACGATCTTCATCGACATCAATTCGACGCTGCCCAACGGCGCGGCGAATCCGAATTTTCGGCAACCCTACAGCGAGTTTTGGAGCTACCAGAATCTCCGCACCTACGAGCTCAGCAGCGCGCGCGCCTCGGCCGCCTACATCAAGGAGACGCCCATCGGCCGCCTGCAGTTTGCACTCGGCGGCGGTGCGAATCACCAACTTCAAGCCAAGCGCAGTTACCTCTACCTGCTGCCGCTGGAGAGCATCGGCCCGGATGCGCGCTACTGGTCGCAATCGCAGGCCAGCACCGCCCTGTGGTATCGCCTCTACCAGAACCAGGGCGGCCGTGATTTCTACAATACCGACCTCGGCCCCGTCACGTTGCGCAACCCCGACGGCTCGACCACATCAGTGACCCCACGCCACATTCTCGACGCCACGCGCAGGGATAATAGCGCTGATAACATCACCAAGTTCAAACACGTGATGGCCGCCGCCAACTTCAGTCTCTTCAAGAACCGCCTCGTGATCATCGGTGCGGTGCGGCGCGACATCACGAGTCTCGAAACGAAAAACACACTGCTCCCGGGAGACTACGCTCCCGGTTGGAACGGCAGCAACATCGTCTTCAAGCCCTCCGCGCCGAAGGATTGGGCGTCGCTCACCTACATTCCGAGGAACGCGGCCGGCGTCGTCACGGGTCCGGCGCAGCCCGCCGACAATCGGCCCCGTCTCACCGTGCCAGCCACCGCAACCGTCGCGGCGAGCAACATCCTCGCCCAGCCGCAATACGCCGGGGACCGCTTCCGTGACGATTATAACCCGCCCGGCCTCAGCGTTGCTTCCAACACGTTCTCCCTCGGCGGTACGATCAACGTGACCAATTGGCTCGGCGTTTACAGCAACGTGGCGACTACCTTTAACCCGAACCTCCTCGTGCAGCGCCTCGACAGCTCGCTCCTGCCACCGTCGGCCTCGCGGGGCGTCGATGCCGGTATCCGGCTGAATCCGTTCGGCGGCCGGATTTCGATGAGCCTCGGCTGGTTCTCCTCCAGCCAGAATCTCTCCCCGGTGAACACGCCCGGCGGTCTGATCGGCAGTTTCAACACGATTTTCAACACCCCCGCGATCGGGGATCTGAGCCCCGGTGGCCGCAACATCCGCAACGAAGGCCTGTTGCCGACGGTTGTGCGCGATACGCAGACGCAGGAGGCCAAGGGCTACGAGTTCGAAGTCACCGCCAACCTCACGCGTTCGTGGCGCCTGCTCTTCAATGCCGCCCACAACCAAGGCAAGCAGACGAATATCGCTCCCGACAGCCGCGCCTTCATCGCCGCCAAGGACCGCGTCGCCCGCCAGATCCTCGCCGACGCCGGCGTGCTCATCAACGCGTCGAATGTCGCATCGATCAATCCGGCGGTAAACGACCCGGCGCAAATCAACGTCGGCGCCGTGAACAACGCCGTGAACGCCTGGAACACGCTGCAAACGACCACGATTCCCAACCTCGTCACGGGGTCTCAAAAGCTCGCCGGAGCGACCGACTACACGGCCAACCTCGGCACCGATTACTCGTTCCGCGAGGGCAAGCTCAAGGGTTTCTCCACGGGTATAGGCGTGCGTTACCGGGGCAAGATGGTCGTCGGCTACCGCGGCGCGGACACGATCGTGAATCCGGCGAATCCGCTCACGGCGATCGACGATCCGAGCGTTGATGCTTACACGCCCGTTTACTCCAAGGCCTACACCACGGGTGATGCGCGTTTTGGTTACTCGTGGAAACTGCGCGACCGACGCACGGTCACGATCAACTTGAACATCCAAAATCTGTTCAACAACACGACGCCGATGTATTTCGTGAATCTGCCGGGAGGTCAGACGACCAACACGATTCTGCGCAACCGTAACGCCGACGTGACCTCGCCGGCGGTTTACACCGTGCCCGCGGGCTTCTCCTACCGCACCCCGATCAACTGGACGCTCTCCACGCGGTTGGATTTCTAAACGCGTGTCGGGATCATCGCGGGGTGGGGTCACCCCGCCTACACTTCTTTGGCTGTCGGCGACTACCGGTGCAGCTCGGGGAGAACAACGGTGCGCTGAGGGCGAGGCCGGTTGATGTTTGGTGGAGCGTGCGACGTGGCGACTTGAGCGGACTTGAACGTCAATCGGTGCGGGGAGCGGTGTGATCGCGCGTGACTACCGTTATGAGGAGGCGGTTGTCGGTCCGTTTTCCCTGCCTTAGCTGTTGCTGCTTCGAATTCGTAACGCTTTATTCTGCGGTTTGCCTCTGAAGTATCTCACCAAAGCCGAAATTGTGGCCGCGCTGAATCGGATTTCCGAATTGGCGGCGGCAGAGGGGGTGCGGTTGGAGATGACGCTCTACGGCGGTGCGGTGATGCTGCTGGCTTATGATGCGCGTGATGTGACCAAGGATGTGAACGCCATCATCCACCCGCCAGAAGTGGGGCGGCGGTTGGTGGCCAAAGTAGCCCGTGAGCGCGGGCTCGCCGAGGATTGGCTGAACGACAACGTGCGGCTCTTCGTGAGCAGGAAGGAAGCGAAGAACGAGCTCCCGGTGCCGAATGTTTTGCGCGCCGGTTTGCACATCACGCGGCCCACGGCGAAATACCTGTTGGCGATGAAGGCCATGGCCAGCCGGAAGCCGCTGCCGGGCTACACGGGTGACTATCACGACATCGAGACGTTGCTGCGGGTGACCAAGATCAAGTCGGTGGACTCGGTGGCCACGGTGGTCGAGGCGTTCTTTCCCGACACCGTTTTGCCGGAGACCACGCAACTCGCGCTCACCGATATTCTGGAGAGAATCCGCCATGAACCCAAGTAAGCGACCACGCTGGAGTCGTCCGCAGACGGCGCGAGCCGTCGCCCGTCGCGCCGCTTCCATCGAGAAATTCGGAATGAATCTTCGGGATTGGTTTCATGAACTCCGGCATCTTTCGACCCGGGCGCAACTGCTCGCGGCGGTAAAAGTCGGACCGGAGCGACTGGCGGGGCGGTTTCCCCTGGGCGACGTGGCCGACGCGTTTTTGGCGGCGCAGGTGGAGTTCATTTGTCGTCGCGCGCAGGTGGCGCCGCCACGTTGGACGCGTGATCCGAGCTATGTGCTGGACCAGCCGTGGTTCTCGACGCCGGGCCGTCGTATGCGGGCGCACCTGCTGTTGGACACGCCGAACGAATTTAGAAATCGCAACGTCTTCACCACGTCGGAATTTGAGCCGAAGATCCGGCGGGGTCGGCCCAAGGTGAGCTCGGCCGTGAAGCGAGAGAAGGCGCGACTGCGGCAGGTGCGTTTTCGGGAGCGGCAAGTCGCCGTCACCTGATTGATCCAAACGAGGGAAAATTGATCGGTAAACCGACTACCGATTCAACTCGGGGAAGAACAACGGGGCGCTGAGGGCGAGTCCGTCGGCGACGCTCGTGAATTCCTGGCCGTCGCGGATTTTTTCTTGGCCGAAGCGGGTGATGAATTCCTGCCGGAGCTTGTGCAGGAGCGACGCGCCGCCGGTGAGGAAAACGGTTTCGATGTTCGCGGGCGAGATATTTGATTCAGCGAGAAACGTGTCGAGATAGCCGGTGATCGCGTCCGTGAGATCGGCAGAGTTCTTTTCGAATTCGCTGCGGGTGAGGCGGAGGTCGATCGGAATGCGCGGATGGCTGAATTTGAGCGGCGCGGTGACTTTGGCGGTGAGCTCGATCTTGGCTGCCTCGATGACTTGAAAGAGCGCGAAGCCTTGGTTTTCCCGAATTAGGGCCTGGAAGCGCTCGAAGGCGGCGGGATCGCTGGAGAGGCCCGTGAGGCGCCAGAGGAGGTCCATTTTTTTGGCGTTACGCAGGAAGACGATTTGGTCCCATTGACAGATCGTGCGGTAGAGGGAGTCGGGGACTTCGATCTGTTTGCCCCAACTGTCGTAGGTGGCGCCGCGGCCGAAGAGCGGGGTGACTTTATGCCACATGGTGGCGGCGTCGTATTTGTTGCCGGCGATGGGCAGGCCGCCGGTCGCGAGGATGTCGGTCATGCGGTCGGTGAGGCCTTGGCGGGCGGGGTCGAGTTGGACGACGGTGAAGTCGGAAGTGCCGCCGCCGAAGTCGCCGACGAGCACACGTTCGGGTTTTGTGATGCGCGACTCATAGGCGAAGGCCGCGGCGATGGGTTCGTATTGGAAATGGATCTCTTTGAACCCGGAGAGCACGGCGGCGCGGTGCAGCCGGGTCTCGGCGAGTTGGTCCTCGGCGGGATCGGCGGAGAAGACGGCGGGGCGGCCCATGACCACGCGTTTGACATCCTGGCCCGTGACGGCGTCGGCGCGGGCTTTGAGATTTCGGAGGAAGAGCGCGATGAGTTCTTCGATCTGGAAAGACTGGTTGTTAATGACTGTCTCGGTAAAAGAGCTGAACGGGAGAATCGTCTTGATCGCCTGGAAAAAGCGGCCGCGCATCTCGTCTTCGACATAGCGGAGTTTGGCGGCGTTGCCGATGACGGGTGCGGTGCGCGCCGTGGTGGCGGGGAAATACAGCAACGTGGCATCCACCCCGGCGATGCGCGGATCGCGGACGAGGGTGCGCGTGGTGGCGTTCCAGATGGTGACCGCCGAATTGCTGGTGCCGAAATCGATGCCGTAGATAAACGTGTCCATGAGTTGCCCGGGAGCGGAACGCGGAGCAGGGGGCGAAGGCGAGGGGAAGACGAGGAAGAAGACGCGGAGATCCTCCGGGCGATGGGCGGGATATTTCGTCGCATCGGTGCGACCGATTCAGCAAAGCTCCGCAGTCGAACCCGAAACTCCTGATGACTACTATCCCCAGAAACATCGCGGCCGTGCTGCTCGGTTTTATCGTCGGATCGCTCGTCAACATGGCGATCATCACTGCCAGCCCGCACATTATTCCGCCACCCGCCGGCGTCGATGTCTCGAAGGTCGAGAGCATGAAGGCCTCCCTGCACCTGTTTGAGGCGAAGCATTTTCTTTTCCCGTTTCTCGCCCACGCCGTCGGCGCGTTGGCGGGCTCGCTGCTGGCGTTCGTGGCCGCCGGCTCGCGGCGCGCCGCGATGGCTTACACGGTCAGCACGCTGTTTCTGGCGGGCGGGATTGCGGCGAGTGTCATGATTCCGGCGCCGACGTGGTTCAAGGCGCTCGATCTCACCGTCGCTTACCTCCCGATGGCTTGGCTCGCCACCCGTCTGGGCGGCCGCCGTGCCGGTGAAAACGCGGCGGGAGCCTCGGCGTGATTGCGAGGGGTCACAGCCCCAGCGCGGCAGTGACGGCGGCCTCCAGCTGGGGACCGCGCGCGTGCATCGTGATAATGCGGCCATCTTTGCCGATCAGGAACATGGCGGGGATGGAGTTGATGAGATAGTCGACCGCGATCTTGTTCTGCCGATACTTGCCGTCAAAATACTGCGGCCACGGCATTTCTTGCTTTGCGGTGAAGTCGACGAGCACCTGACGCGCCCTCGCCAGCTTTTGCTCCCGCTCGACCCCGGTGTCGGTGTCGGCGAGCCGGGCGTTTTCGAGGGTGATGCCCACGACCTCGAAACCTTTCCCATGGTAGGCGGCGTAAAGCTTCTTGATGTTGGGAATCTCCTCTTTGCAGGGGGCGCACCACGTGGCCCAGAACTCGACGAGGACGACCTTTCCCCGCAGGTCGCGGAGGTCGACCTTGCGGCCGTCGACCGCGGTGAACGCGAGCTCGATGGGCAACTTCGCCCGGTCGCCGAGCTGCTGCCGCGCCGCCGCCTCGAGGGCGCCCGCGGGCGCGGCGTTGGCCAGCGCCGTTCCCGGATAGGCGGCGAACGCGGCCCACTGCGCCTGGACGTCTTCACGGGTGGCGCCGGCGCGTTCCATCGACTTGATGTAGCCACTGGCGAGGGAGCCCATGAGCGGCTCGTTGGGATACTTGGCCGCGAGCCGATCCACCTCGGTCTTGACCGCGGTCAGCGCGGCGACGCGCTCAGCCGGGGCGGCCTTGGCCGCGATGTCGCGCAGGCTGACCAACGTCTCCTGTTCGAGAATGAGCCGGTTCGTTTCGGAGATGTCTGGCGCCGCGATGCCCGCGACCCGTAGCGCCTGCAGCTTGGTCGCCCATTGCGCCCGCGCCGCCTCACTGAACACGGCGTTGGCGGCCTTTTTGCCGTCCTCGCGGCCGTTGAGTCCGCCGGTCCAGCTGCCGAATTGTTTCACCATCTGCATCACGCAGTCCCAGCGGCGGGGGTCGGTGGGGTGCCGGTCGTAAAAATTCTGCCCGGTCGTGAGCACGCCTTGGACGAACATCATGCCCCAGCGGATGCGCCCCGCATAATCCGTATCCTTGGCCGAAGGCGCAGGCTGCATCGCCTGTTGAAACGCCGCCCAGTCCGCGTTGGCGGCGGCTTCGGCTTTGCCCACCGGCTCCGCGGCCCGCACGCACGGCGAAACGAAGGCGAGAAGAGAAAGGAGGGCCGAAAGCCGGAGGAGCAAAAGATTCATCAGCGGAAGCGTTCAGAAGTTTCCGATGCAGGCGATCCTTCTTGGGGCGCGCGTTGGGTGAAGGGCGCCCCGTGCGCGCCCGTCGGACGACCGCTTGATCGCCGCGATCACCGGACCCCAAAACGTATTCAGAGCGTCGTCGTTTTTGATCCAACGCACGACGACCAACAGGTCGTTTTCCGAATCGACGTAGACGATGTTCTGGCCGTTGCCGACGAAGTGCACGCTGGTCGGGGGCGTGGCGTGGAGCGGCTCGCGGTTGGGGTTCAGCTACCAGCGCGCGAAACCGACATCGGACGTGGCCGGTCCGGGAGTGGGGGCGAGGGCGATCCATTTTTCCAAGACCACTTCACGACACGCTCATTTGCCGACCTGCAAGAAGAGTTAACCCGAGTTCCGCAGTTCAAAAAACCGCATCGTTCTATGGCAGAGACTTACGCGATTTAGGGGCTGATTTTCGGCACTACATTGCTGACTTCACGGGTGCCCTTGGGCAGGCGCAGCCCGAGGT
>JBIKWB010000039.1:0-40534 GCA_044356555.1 Opitutaceae bacterium
GGCCGGCCACCGCAGCGCGAGCATCTGTCACCTCAACGCCATCGCCGCCCAAGTCGGCCGCGCGATCCGCTGGGATCCTCGCGCCGAGAAGATCATTGGCGACCCGATGGCCGCCCGGCTGCTCGATCGCCCCCGCCGCGCCGGCTACGCCCTCTAACCCCCAAAACATTTTCGCTATGTCGCGCTCCCTTTTCCCGTTTCCCGCCGCTCTGCTGGTCTGCGCCGGGCTGGTGCTCCCGTTGTCCGCCGCCGATTCGGCGCTCCCCGCCCTCGGTTTTTCCGGCAGCCAAGCCGCCCTCGAGACGCTGGACGGCGACCTCAAAGCCGCCGGTACCGATCCCGCCAAACTCGCGGCGATCGAAGCTCGCCTGCTCGCCGTGCTGCGCAACAAAGACGCCACCTACGCCGCGCGCCAAGCCGCCGCACAACGCCTCGGCCTTGTCCTCGCTTTCAGCGCGGTGAAGCCGACCGCCGCCACGCTTCGCCCGCTCGGCACGATGCTGGCGGACGAACGCGATTCCGATCTCGCCCGCTCGGCGCTCGAGCCGGTTACCTCCGACGTGGCGGACCCGCTGCTCGTGACCGCGCTCGGCAAAACCTCCGGGCGCACGCGTCTCGGTTTGATTGATACGGTCGCCCGCCGTGGGAGCGCGGCCGCCGTCCCGGCGCTGGCCAAGCTGCTCGCGAGCCCGGATGCGCCCACCGCCGCGGCTGCCGCGGAAGCGCTTGGCGCGATTGGCGGCTCCGAGGCGCTTGCCGTCCTGCAGGCGACACCCGAGCCCGCCCCGCGCGCCGTGACCGCCGCGAAACTTGTCGCGGTCACCCGTTTGCCGGCGGCCGCCGCCGTGTCCCTGCTCCAAGGCATCCGCACGGCGGCCGGCGATCCCGTGCACCGCGCGGCCGCGTTGCGTGCACTCCTCGAGATCGACGCCGTCAACGCCCCGGCCACGACGGTCGCGGTGCTCGGCGGCGACGATTGGGCGATGAAGCAAGTCGTGCTCGAATCACTTTACGCCTCGCGTGCGCCCGGCTTGGCGGCGGCGCTGCTGGGATCGCTTCCCTCGTGGGATGCGCCCACGCAAAGCGGCGTCCTCCACGCACTCGGCCGTCGGGGCGAGGCCACGGCGGCGGCGGTGGCCGTCGCGGCGACCGCCCATGCCGACGCCGAAGTGCGCGGCGTCGCGATCACGGCGCTGGGCACGATTCCGGGCTCGGCCGAGACGGCGCGGGTGCTGGCGAAGATTGCGGCCGGTGCCGACGCCGCCGAGGCCAAGGCCGCCCGCGTCAGCTTGGCCCGCCTGAATGGTCCGGGCGTGAGCGCCGCCGTTTTCTCCGGCGCCGAGCAGGGCGAAGCCGCCCTGCGGACCGCGTTCATCGAACAACTCGCCCTGCGCAATCAGATCGAAGGCCTGCCGCTCCTCTTGAAATTGCGGGCCGATCCGGACGCGGCGGTGCGCGCGGCGGCGGCCTCGGCGTTTGGCGATCTCGCGCCGATTACCGACGTGAAGATCTTGCTCGACTGGACGCTGGCGGCGACCGACGCCAACGAACAAAGCCGCGCCCTGCGCGCGCTGGTGACGTTGACGTTGCGCAACCCCATGATCGCGACCCGCGGCGCGCCGGTGTATGCGGCGATCGAAAGCGCGAGTGCCGAAGCGGCGCTGCGTTTGTTGCCCGCGCTCGGGCGCATCGGGGGCGAGCCCAGTGCCGCCTCGGCCGCCCGACTCGCGCTCGGGACGGACGCCAAGGTGGCGGAAGCGGCGCTCGCGGCGCTGACCCGTTGGAGCGATACCACGGCGTTGGCCTCGCTCGCGGGCGTGGCCGCGACGACGGCTTTGCCGGCGGCCCGGACGACGGCGGTTGAAGGCGTGATCGCGTATTTCGAGCGCACCCGTGTGGCGTGGGACGGGGATGATACGGCGGTGGTCGCCCGGTTGCTCCCGGTGGTGGCCGATCCGGCGGTGCGCGGCCGGTTGCTGAAATTGCTCAGTCGGGCCGGCGATGCGACGGCGTTGGCGTTGGCTGCGGGGCTCAAGGCCGATGCCGCGGTGGGCGCGGCGGCGCGCGAAGCGGTCGAAATCATCACAGCCAATCTGGCGGGCCCGGCCAAAGTGCGGGCTTCGGCGCCGTCGGGTGCCGGCAACATTATGGATGGCAAGACGAACACCCGTTGGACCGTGGCGCAGGTCGGCGAGGAGTGGGTGGAGATCGATTTCAAAGTCGCGCGGCCGTTGCACCGGCTGACGTTGGACCAGACCGGCCGGACGGGAGACTTTCCGGAATCCTATGCGGTGCATGTCACCGACGATCTGGCCAATCCCGGCGCGGCGGTGGCGACGGGCACCGGCCAGACGGGCAAGACGGTGATCGCGCTCCCGTCGGGCACGCGGGGCCGTTACGTGATCATCAAAAACGTCGCCGAGCGTCTGGACGGCTGGTGGGCGATCATCGAGCTCTACGTGGATTGAGCGACCACGCGACGGGGGCGTCGCGTCGCGATCAACTCGGTTCGCCCCAAAAAACACAGAATGAGGAACCGCTAATTTCCGCTAACCTGAGCGGATGAACGCGTTCTAATACCAATCGCCTTTTGCTTCTGGACTGTAGGGCCTGCGCTTGTCGCCGTGCCGTCACGCCGAAAAGTCTAAATCCAAGGGGCGATTGGTATGAATAGAATCTAACCCGACCGGTGGTTTACCTAATCTGTGAATCAAAAATTCACTTCCGGAAAAATTCTTCCCCAAGGAGTAGCGGGAATTAACGAAGATTGGCGGGTGACCCACTGCTGGATTTAGGCTCATTGGAGCCGTGCGATGGGGTCGCGACAGGGAGTTTTAGCCGGGATCCGATGGCTGGTGAACTTTGGACTGTGGTTCGTGCGCGCGACGCCGGTGGCGTGGCTGGCCGGCGTGCCCCGGAGTCGGCGACCGGGACTTCCTCCCGAAAAAAACTCCGATTCTCCCAGGTTTTGCTTCGGCGGTTTGTGGCAGAGTGGTGGCAGTGAAAGTGCACCTCCCTCAAAACTCCGTCCTCTGCGCTCTTGAACGGTCGCTGGTGGAAATTTTTCCAGGCTGCGGTTTCCCGGCGGATCGTCGGTTCTGCAGCTTTCCTCCCGGCCGATGGCGCGGGCTGATTTGGGCTCCAACTCGCGAACGGGGGACCGGGGGCATCGCAGGAATCCAAGGAAAATTGTTCAGGCTCTATGGGCTATAGTCCCCATTGCCGAAGGCCCTCCTAGGAACCCTGTGGAATCCGGGAGAAACTCCCAAATCACGATCATAATACAGTTTATGATTGCAAAATGACTTTTCGGACTGCTTCGTCCACCGCGCTTTTACGGCCCCATGAAGTTTTCCGAATTTTTGCGCCATGAATAATTCCGCCCTCGCGCCTTGCGCTGCCCGTCGTCTCGCTCCCCGCCGCCTGCTTTCGCTCGCGGCTTTTTTTATGGCTGCCGCCGGGGCTTGGGCTGCGCCGGTGATCACGAGCCAGCCAAGCGGACAGGCCATTGTTGCCGGGCAACCGGCGACGTTTTCCGTCGTCGCCACCGGCACCGTCGCAACGCCCACTTATCAGTGGCGCAAGCTCGGTGTGCCCCTCGCTAACGGCGGCGGCATCAGTGGTGCCACCACCGCCTCGCTCACGCTCGCCGCGGTCAGCGCCGCCGATGCGGCCCTCTACGACGTGGTGGTCACCGATGGCACGACGCTCGCTTCGAACTCGGCCCGCCTCGACGTGCGCCCGGCCGCGTATCCGAGCGGGCCATTGCGCCCGCGGCCCGGCTTCGCGCCGGTGTTTGAGTCCTCGGGCGGCGTGCGCGCGATTGTCACGGTCCCGGGCGGAGCTTCTTATGCGGTAGGCTTGTTTACCTCGGTGAACGGAGCGGCCCAAACTTCGGTCGCCCGGTTCTTGGCGGACGGCACGCTCGATCCGGCCTTCACTGCCGTCCCGGTGATCGGTGGCGGCGTTAATGCCGCGGTGCTGCAAGGCTCCAACCTCATCATCGGCGGTGATTTTCGCACGGTCGCGGGTGCGACTCGGCTTTTTTTGGCCCGCCTGAACGCCGCCACGGGCGCGCTCGATACCACGTTCAATCCTACCATCAGCGGGACGGTGAACGCGCTGGCCCTGCAAACTGACGGTAAATTGGTGGTCGGCTTCAACAACGGCGTGGCCCGTTTCGACGGCACCACCGGTGCGACGGATGCCACGTTCATCACAGGCTCAGGTTTTAACAGCTCGGTCCTAGCCGTGGCGCTCGATAGCAGCAGCCCGCAGCGGATCGTGGTCGGCGGTTTCTTCTCGGCCTACAACGGGGCCACGACCAACGTCACCCGGCTCGCCCGGCTTTCGAGCAACGGCACTCTCGATCTGACCTTTGGCACCAATGTCGGCACCAGTCTTAACAGCACTGTCAACGCCCTCGCGATCTACCCAGGGACGCCCGGCACGGGTAACAACGGTAAGATCGTGGTGGGCGGTCAATTCACCGGCACCACCCGTTCTGGCCTCACCCGGCTCAACGACGACGGCACGGTGGACACCGGCTTCATGGCTGTCGGCGCTGGCTTTGACAGCACGGTGAACGCGATCGCGATCCAGCCTGACGGCAAAGTGCTGGTCAGCGGTTTCTTTAATGCCATTACCGGGGCGGCCGCCACCACGCGGGCTAACTTTGCGCGGCTAGATGCCGCCGGTGCGGTCGATACGTTTTACCCGACCAATGGTCTTAGCTTCGGTAATCGAGCCGTCGCCGTGGATGATACGGGCCGAGTGCTCGTGGGTGGAGACGGGATCTTGGTCAATTCCGTTGCTCGTCTCGGTGTCGTTCGGCTGAACGCCGCGACCGGAGCCGACGACGGCACCGTTTTCCCGGCGCTGCGCCAACCCGGCACGATCAACGGCGTGGTTCAATTGCCCGGCGGCGACTTCGTCGTGGCCGGTAACTTTACCTGGCACGGTCTCAACGCTACTTCCAGCCGGGTTGCCGTTGGCGGTAGTTTAACTCGGATCAGCAGTGTCGATGGCTCGCTGAACACGGCGTTCATCACGGCTGTGGGCACCGGTCTTAACAACATTGCCGAGGCCGTGGCGCTCGACGGCAACGGCCAGATTTTGGTGGGTGGAGCGTTTACTTCCGTCAACGGGGTCGCCGTTAACCGCTTGGCCCGTTTCAGCCCGGTCGGCGTGCGCGACGCAGCCTTTTTACCTCCGGCGGCGATCAACAACACGGTCTTTACCCTCGCCGTTCAGGCCGACGGCAACATCGTGATCGGCGGTGTATTTAGCGGCACGACGAATGCCAATCGCATCGCCCGGCTCACCCCCGCCACCGGCGCGCTCGACGCCGCGTTTCTTTCCGCTGCCGGCTTCGACAGCACGGTCAACACCCTCGCCCTCCAGCCTGACGGCCAGATCATCGCCGGCGGCTCGTTCACGACCTACAGCGGAACCTCCGCCGTGAACCGGATCGCCCGGCTCACCACCTCAGGCGCGTTGGACACTTCGTTTACCACGGCGGCCGGCACGGCGGCTAATTCGATAGTCCGGGCGCTTAATCTGCAGCTCGACGGTAAGATTTTGGTCGGCGGCGATTTCGGGACGTTTAGTGGCGCCACCCGCGCCAATCTCGTGCGTTTGAACGCGAACGGCTCGGCCGATAGCGCGTTCCTTAGCGGCCTGACCGGTCCGAACGGCTCGGTTTCCGCGTTTGCGACCCAAGGCACGCCCACCGCCGGTGATGGCAAGGTCGTGATTATGGGTAATTTCGTGTCGGTCAGCGGCACGGCGAGCTTGCAATTCGCCCGCCTCGGGGCGGGCGATGGCGTGCGCGACGCGACGTTCTCGATTCCCACTTACAATCAACTTGGCGTAGGCCAGAACCCCAAGGTGCTCGCCTATCAAACCGACGGCAGCCTGCTGGCCAGCACGACCCGCTATAACTTCACCGAGCGCATGGTCACCGGGCTCGTCGCCTTGGAAGCGGCTCCCGTCATTTCGATCACGACCCAGCCCACCAACCAAGCCGGGACGGTCGGAGGCAATGTCACCTTCACGGTTGCCGCCAGCCTTTCTTCGACGGCGGTGTTGCCGGGCGATGCGCTCGCTTACCAATGGTTCAAGGATGGCGTCGCGCTCGCCGGGCAGACCGCCGCCACCCTCTCGCTGACCAACGTTCAGCCCAGCGATGTCGCCGTCTATTCAGTCACCGTTTCCAACCTTTACAGCTCGGTCACGAGCGCCGCCGCGACCCTCTCCGGCCCTGGCGCTGCCCCGGCGATTTCGACGCAACCGGTCGCACTGACCAATGCGGTGGTCGGCGGCAACGTCACTCTATCTGCCGTCGCCTCCGGCGCGACCAGCCTGCAATGGCGGCGCAACGGAGTCGCGATGCCCGGGGAGACGGGCAGCACCTACACGATCACCGGCGCGCAACAGACCGATTCCGACGTTTATGATGTCGTCGCCTACAACGGCCTGACGCCCTCGGCCCCTTCGAATGCCGCCCGCGTCACCGTCTCGCCCACCGCCTTCCCCAACGGCCTGCAACCCTCGGCGGCCTTCAATCTGGCGCTGACCTCGGATGTCCTCGGCGCGGGTTCGATCCGCGCCGTCGTGCCCGTGCCCAGTGGCACGCAGTTTTATGTGGTCGGTGATTTCCTGCGGATTGGCGGCCAGATTCGCTCGCGCGTCGCGCGTTTCAACCTCGATGGCACCCTCGACGCCGGGTTCGTCCCGCCGGTGTTTGACGGGATCGTCCGCGCCGCGGCCTTGCAGTCTGATGACAAGTTGGTCGTCGGCGGTGATTTCAATTCTGCCGGCGGCGTTTCCACCAGCCGCGTGGCTCGGCTGAACCTCGACGGCGCGCTCGATCCCGCCTTTGTCGGTTATAATACCAACGGCGTGGTGAATGCCGTCGCCGTGCAATCCGACGGCAAGATTCTCGTGGGCGGCAGCTCGACCCAAATCGGCGGAGTGCCTCGCGCGGCCCTTGCCCGGCTTAATGCCGATGGCACGCCCGACCTCACCTACAATGCTCAGCTTGCTAACGGCACCTTGGCCTCCTCGGTCTCCGCGCTCGTGCTGCTGGGCGACGGCCGTCTCGTGGTCGGCGGGACGTTCACGACGGTCGCCGGCGTGACCCGCGGTAACATCGCGATCCTCACGACCACGGGCGCGCTCGACACGACGTTTGCCCCGGTCGGCGCGGGATTCGCCGGGGGCGCGGTCAACTCCCTCGCCCTTGATAGCAGCGGCAAGCTGCTGGTCGGCGGCTCCTTCACGACCTTCAACAGCACCGCTCGAAATCGCCTCGCCCGGCTCAATCTCGACGGCACGCTGGACGCGGCCTTGGTCATCGGCACGGGTCCGGCCAGCACCGTCAGCGCGATCCAGCCGCTCGCCGGCGGGAGTTTTGTCATCGGCGGGAATTTCGCGACTTACAACGGCATCAGCCGCTCCGGCCTCGCGCTGATCGGGAGCAACGGCGCGCCCGACACTTCCTTCAACCCCGGCGTGACGGCCAACATCAGCGTCTTGGCCCTCGCCCTCGACAGCGCGGGCGCGCTGGTGGTCGGCGGTGATTTTACCGCCCTCGGTGGTCTTCCCCGTAACCGCCTCGGCCGGGTCAACGCCGTAACCGGCGCGGTGGACGGCACCCTCAATCCGGCGGCCGAATTCGTCGCCAGTGTTTTCGCGGTCGCGACGCAGCCCGGCACCGGCGGAAAGATTTTGGTCCTCTCCAACGCGACTCGTGTGGGCGGCACGGCCATTCCCAGCGGTCTCTTCCGGCTCAACGCCGATCTGACCCTCGACACGAGCTATAACCTGGGCAACGCCGGCATTCTCTTCAACGGAGCGATCGGCCCCGGTAGCTCTGTCCGCCTGCTCGTCGCTCCCGACGGCAAAGCCTATGTCGCCGCCTCGATGACGAGCTACAACGGCACCGCGCGCGCCAACCTCGCCCGCATCAACGCCGAAGGCACGCTCGATACCTCGTTTGCGGTCGGGACCGGATTCAGCAGCGCGCCCTATGGTATGGCGCTCGCGCCCGGCGGCCAACTCCTCGTGATCGGCGGTTTCAACACCTACAACGGTGTCACGGTCAACGGGCTGGTCCGCCTCAATTCCGACGGCTCTCGCGACACCGGTCTCGCCGCGCTTGCCGCCAATCCCTTCTTGGCCAACCTCGCACTCGTGACGCCCGCCCCGGGCGGCAAGATTTACGTGGGAGGAAACTTCACCTCGATCAGCGCACCGACCGCCACCGTCCGCAACCGTCTGGCCCGCCTCAATGCCGACGGCACCCTCGATCCATCCTTTGACCCGGCCGGCGGTCCAAACGGTGAAGTCCGTGTCATCAACGTCCTAGACGATGGCCGTCTCCTCATCGGCGGATTTTTCGGCTTCGTCAATGGCGTCGCCCGCGCCGGCGTCGCGCGCCTCTCATCCGCCGGCGTGCTCGACCGCACCTTCGGCAATACCACCGCGAACAACAGCACCACCATCAACGCCCTCACCGTCCAGCCCGACGGCAAAATCCTCCAACGCGGCAATTTTCTTGGTTTGAGCATCGCGCCGGTGGTGACCGGCACGAGCGCGACGGCGGTGAGCACCTTTGGCCTCGCGCGTCTGAGCGCCAATGGCATCCCGGAGACCTCGATCAGCGTCAATAACATGGCTACGTTGGCCATGGATAGCTCGGTCATCCTCGACGATGGCCGCGTGCTCGTCGGCCATGCGAATCCTTCGATCGATGGCAGCGACACGTTCCGCACGGGCCTCACGCTGCTTGTGCCGCAAGTCGGCCCCGGGCGCGGCGGCGCCTTGCGCCCCATCTTCACCACGGCGGGCACCAACGTTTCTGCGTCAACTGTCTTCGCCGGTAATACCACCGGCCCGGTCACCTACGAGTGGTTCAAGAACGGCAGCCCCCTCGTGCCGGCGGTAGATCGGCTTTTTGGCTCGGCCGGTCGCCAGCTCGTTTTGAACTCGGCCATAGCCTCGGATGCCGGTGACTACTACTGCGTGGTGACCGACAACGTCGGCTCCTTTACCACGAATACCTTCAAGTTGGTCGTGGGCGCATCGGCGCCGGTCGTGAGCTTGCCCGTCGTTTTGACCTCGGCGGTCTCGCCGACGGCGTCCCCCGGCGTCACCTACACCGAGGGCACTCCGCTCGCGCTGCGCGCCGCGGTCACCGCCGGCTCCGCCCCGCTCACTTACCGCTGGCAGCTCAACAACGTCGACGTGCCTTCCACCGTGACCGGCTACAACACGACGATTTTGGAACTCGGCACCCTGACCGCCGCCAATGCCGGTTCCTACACGCTCAAAGTGACCAACGCGGAAGCGCCGGCGGGGATATCGAGCGCCGCGCTCACGCTCACCTTGGCCAACTCGGGACCCGTGGTCCCGGTCATCGTGCAGAACCCCACGCAACAGACGGCGATTCTTGGCTCGGCGACGACGTTTAGCGTCGTGGCCGGCGGCCCCGGTGCGCTCTCTTACCTGTGGAAGAAAGACGGCGCGCCGCTCACGAGCCCGCCTCCTAGCGCCACCGAGGCCACGCTCCTGATCCCCGCCACGACTTTGGCTGATGTCGGAGTCTACACGGTCGATGTGACCAACGCGACCGGCACTACCACCAGCGCGGGAGCCCGGCTTTCGATCGGTAATCCCTCCGTCTGGGGCTGGCGTCAGGTGCTGCCCTATGGCGGGGCCTACTCGAAGGTCGCCTTCGGGGCCGGCCGCTATGTCGCCGTTGGTTTTGCGGGGGCCATCTCCACCTCGACTGATTTGGCCAATTGGACGCTGCTGGGCCAGTTTGGCAGCGCTTTCAATGATGTCGTCTTCGCCAACGGTCGTTTCGTTGCGGTGGGGTTCACCGGGAACATCATCACCTCGACCGACGGGTTGAATTGGGTGCGGGCCAATCTCGCTTCGACGCCGGTGGTCGACCTGAACGCCGTCCTGCACGACGGCACCCAGTTTGTTGCGGCCGGCACGCGCAGCGCGGTCTTCACTTCGACCGACGGCGCGACGTGGACGTCGCGCGCGGCGGTGGTGCCGACATTCAGTGACTACTTGCCGGTGGACATCCGCGGGCTGGCCTTCGGCGGAGGCACCTACATCGCCGTGACCCTTGATGGCATCTATACTACCACCAATCTCAGCGGGCCGTGGGTCCGCAACCCGCTCGTGCTCGTTTCGGGGACGCTACGCGCGGTGACGTTCACTGGCAGCAGCTTCATCGCCTCGGGTTCGTTCGGCACCTTGCTCCGCTCGACCGACAACGGCGTGACCTGGACCGCCGGCGGTTCAGATTCGGTCAGCTTTGGCGATGTTTGGGTCTCCCTCGCCTCCAACGGCACCCGCCATGTGGCGGTGAAGAATAGTTTCGGCTCCATCGCGACTTCGACCGACGGGCTTACTTGGCGGATCGTGACCAATTTCGCGGTGGATCTGCAGAACTTCAACGGCGTGAGCTACGTCAACGGCCAGTTCGTCGCGGTCGGCGGCGGCGGCATGATCTTTACCTCGGCCGACGGGCTCGCTTGGACGCAACGCTCGTCCAATCCGCTCGGGTTGGGCGACTTCAATGCGGTCGCGGCGGGGAACTCGGGCTTTGTCGCGGTCGGCGTTAACGGCCAGATCGCCAGCTCGCCCGACGGGCAGACGTGGACCAAGCGGGACTCGGGCGCGGCCGGAGCGCTCACGGGCGTCGTATTTGGCGGTTCCAAATACATTGCCGTCAATAACTTCGGGATCGTGCACTCATCGACGAACGGAGCTGACTGGATCAATCTTGGTTTTGGCGGGACACCCAACGCCATCGCCTACGACGGCACCCAATACGTGGTCGTGGGCAATGGCGGCTCGATTCGCACCTCCCCCGATGCTCTAGTGTGGTCGACCCGCACGAGCGGTCAGACGACCGCCTTGCGCGGTGTCGCCGCCGGCGCCGGCGCCCTCGTCGCCGTAGGCGATACAGGCCTCATCATCCGCTCGAGCGACGCTGGGGTTACTTGGGCTCCGCCGACGGTTCCCACCTCGGTGGGTGTGGCCACGACCACTTTCCGTGCGGTCATCTTCGCCGGCGGGCAGTTCGTCGCAGTGGGGCAGGACCAAATCGGCCTAGTGCTTTCGACGGTGATTGTGACCTCGCCCGACGGCACCACTTGGACCCGTCGCGATGTGCCCTACACCCAGTCGGCTCGGGCGATCACCTACACCGGCAGTCGCTATATCGTCGGCGGCGGAACATCGACGATCCTCACCTCCACCGACGCGATCGCGTGGACGGCCGAGACTTCCAACAACGCCGGGCTTGTGCTCGGTCTTGCCAACTCCTCAGCCGGCACGGTGGCCGTGGGCAGCGCCGGAGGCATCCAATTCGCCAGCAATTCGCCCGCCCCGAACGTCGCCTCGATCACGCCGGTCACCGGCGCCGGCGGCGTCACCGTCACCCTCACCGGCACGGGCTTTACCGGCGCCACGGGAGTCAGCTTCAACGGCGTGGCCGGCACGGCGTTCAACGTCGTCTCCGACACCTCGGCCACCGTGGTGACGCCCGCGAGCTTCACCAGCGGCCCGGTCATCGTCACTGGCCCCGGCGGCAGCAATTTGCCGACGGTCAGCTATGCATTTGTCGCCGCCCCGGCGATCACCACGCAGCCGGTTGCGCTCACGGTGAATCAAGACGCCTCGGCCACCTTCACGGTGGTCGCCACCGGCGGCGGTACCCTCGCGTATCAATGGAAGCGGGGCACGACCGACGTCGGCACGAATTCCGCCAGCATTACGGTCGCCTCCGCGCAGGCCGGGGATGCCGGCAACTACACGGTCACCGTCACCAATCCCGGCGGCAGCGTCACCAGCTCCGCCGCGACTCTGAGCGTTAACCTCAAGCCGGTCATCACCCTTCAGCCCGCGTCGCAGGCCATCGCAGACGGATCCAACGTGAGTTTCTCCGTCACCGCCACCGGAGCCGTTTCTTACCAATGGAGAAAAGGGGGCACCGACATCGCGGGCGCCACCGCCACTACCTACACAATCACGGGCGCCCGCGCCGCCGACGCGGCAAACTACACGGTTGCCGTGACCAACGCTGCGGGCACCACGCTCAGCGCCGCGGCCACGCTCACCGTCAATCCCTCGGCCCCCGTTACTCCGTTCATCAGCGGAGCCTTCGGCCGCGCGGTTCCGGTGGGCACCAGCTTCATCTTCACCGCCGAGGCCGACGCGGGCTCGCTGCCGATGACTTACCAGTGGAAGAAGAACGGCACCGATATTCCCGGCGCGACCGGCAAGATCTACTTCCTGTTCAATCCCCAGGCGGCCGACACCGCGCGCTATTCGGTCGTGACCACCAACTCGCTCGGCACCGCGACCTCGGCGGACTATCGTCAGGATTTCTCGCCCGAAGTGGGCTGGACGTGGCGCAACCCGACGCCCACCGGCAACGGCCTTTCCGATGTCACCTTTATCAACGGCCAATTCGTGATGGGCGGCCTCCGCGGCACGCTGCTCACGTCGCCCGACGGCCTCAACTGGACCACCCGCCGTGTGCCGACCAATGCCAACCTCTACGGCATCGCGTTCAATAACGGTCAATACGTCCTCGTGGGCGGATCTGCCGGGTTGTTCACCTCGCCCGACCTCGCGTTGTGGACGCCCCGCCAGCCGGGCGGCCTCGTGCCCCTCGATAACACCAACCCGCTCATCGGTCTCGCGCACGGCGCCGGCCGCTATGTTGTCACCACGAACGCCACCGTGCCCACGGGCGTGACCTTGGTTTCGACCGACGGGGTGACGTGGACTCAAGGCAATCTTGGCGCCGCCGAAAACGCCTCCAGCGTTGCCTTTCTCAACGGCAAATTCTTCGCCACCACCAACAGCGGCAAAATTTTCAGCTCGGCCGACGGGCTCACTTGGACCGGCGTCACGACTCCCGTTACCACTCAACTGCTCCGCGTATCCTTTGGCGCTGGGCGCTACGTCGCGGTGGGTGTTAGCGGCGTGATCCTTACGTCCACCGATGGTGCGACTTGGGCCGCGGCGACATCCGGGATCACCTCCGCGCTCGTGGGGGTTGATTTCTTGAACAACCAGTTTGTGGCGGGTGGTAACTCGGGCCGGATCCTCACCTCGCCCGATGGTCTCACTTGGACCGCGCGCACCACGAGCTACACCGGTTCCATCCGGCGTTTCGCTTTCGGGGCCGGTCTCTACGTCGCCGCCTGTCAATTCGGTCGTCAAATCCTCACCTCGCCGGACGGCGTGGCTTGGACCGCCCAGGTCGCGGGCCCGGTGCAGGGCACTAACCTGTCGGGTGTCGCCAGCAATGACACGGGCACGGTCATCGCGGTCGGCGATGCCGGCACGATCCTGCGCTCCACCAACAGTGGCATTTCATGGAACTCCGTAACCTCCGGCACCGGTCAAAACCTGCTCCGCGTCGCCTTCGGCGGCGGCGCCTTTGTCACCGTCGGTGCCGGCGGCGTGATTCTCTCCTCCTCCGACGGTGGCACGTGGACCGCCCGCACCAGCGGCACCAGCGCCGTGCTCCGTAGCGTGCGCCACACCGGCTCCGCCTTCTTGGCTGTGGGCGATGGCGGCACCAGCCTCCTGTCGGCGGACGGGATCGCGTGGACGCCGGTCAGCACCGGTGTCTCCAGTTCTTTGCGCGCTTTCGCGAGCGGCGATGGTAAATTCGTGGTCCTCGGCGCCAACGGCCTCGGCTTCGTTTCGCCCACGCTTACCACGACCTCGACATGGACGCCTGTGACCACCGGCTTAACCCCGCAGGTCAACGACGCCGCCTACGGCGCCGGTCTCTTCGTCCTCGTCGGCAACAGCGGACTCGTCGCCACCTCACCCGACGGCGTCACGTGGACCAACCGCAGTTTCACCGCGCCGAACTTCACGAGCGTCCGCTACTATGCCGGCCAATTCATCGCCACGATCAACAGCAGCCAGTCCTACTACGTCTCGACGGATGGAATCAATTGGGCGGGGCGCACCACCGGGTCTTTCGACGCGGTGTTCGACACCGCTCAGGTCAATGCCACCTCGGTGGTCGCGGTCGGTGCTTTAGGCACGATCCTCACCGCCGGCGTGCCTGAGCTCGCGGGTCCCGTGTCCGTCACCGTGACGGCGCCGCAGTCCGCCGAACTCCGTGTGCTCGGCGCCAATTCGCCTTCGGTCGTCAGCTACCAGTGGAAGAAGAACGGCACCGACATCCCCGGCGCCACCGCTCCGGTGCTCGCGTTTGCGACCACGGCCACGACCGACACCGGTAGCTACACCGTTGTAGCCACCAACTTGCTCGGCTCGACCACCAGCACCGCCGCGACGCTCACCGTCAACGCCGCGCCGGTCGCGCCCGCGATCACCACAGCGCCCGTCGCGCAGACCGTGAACGCCGGCGCCAATGTCACCTTCAGCGTCGCCGCCACCGGCACCGCGCCGATCACCTTCCAGTGGAAGAAAGACACCGTCGACGTTCCCGGCGCGACGCAGGCCACCCTCACCCTGAGCGGCGTGCAGTTCGCGGACGCCGGCAACTACTCGGTCGTCCTTACCAATCCCATCGGCACGACCGTCAGCACGCCCGTCGCGCTCGTCGTCAACGCCGCGCCGCCGACCGTCGCGACCCCGCCCGCCGCCCAGACCGTCAACGCTGGCGCCAATGCCTCGCTCTTCGTCGTCGTCAGCGGCACCGCGCCCTTCACCTACCAATGGAAGAAAGGTGGGCTGGACATCCCCGGCGCTACCGGTTCCTCGCTTGCCTTCGCGCCTGCGGCCCTCGCCGACACTGGCAGCTACACGGTCGTCGTGACCAACGCCGGCGGCTCCACCACCAGCGCCGCCGCCACGCTTACCGTCAATGCCGTCGGGCCGACGATCGCGTCGCAACCCGCCTCTCAGACGGTCACCGCTCCCGCCACCGCCACGTTTACGGTCGCGGCCAACGGCACGACTCCGCTCGCCTACCAGTGGCGCCTCGGTGGCGTCGATATTCCCGGCGCCAACGCCGCGATCTACACCACCGGCACGGAGGGCGTTTATACCGTGGTCGTCACCGGTCCGGCCGCCTCGGTCACGAGCAATCCCGCCACGCTCACCGTGATCGTGCCCGCCGTGCCTCCGAGCTTCACGAGCCCGGTCGCGCAATCGGTCAACGCCGGCTCCGCCTTCCAGTTCTCCGTTTCGTCCACCGGCACGCTGCCGATCACCTACCAGTGGTCCCGGAACAACGTCGCGATCCCCGGTGCCACCGGCTCCAGCTACGGCCTGGCCAGCGCGTCCGTTGGCGATGCCGGCAGCTACACCGTCGCCGTCACCAATTCTGCCGGGACGGTCACGAGTGCTGCCGCCGTGCTCACGGTGGTTGTGCCCGCGGTCGCCCCGATTGTGACCGCACCCGCGTCGCAAACCGTCGCCTTTGGCGGAGCGACCTCTTTCAGCGTCGTGGCCTCGGGCACCGCTCCGTTCACCTATCAATGGTTGCGGAACAATGTCGCCATCCCCGGCGCCACCGCCGCCACCTACGCCCTCGCGAGCGCCCAGCTCACGGATGCCGGCAGCTACACGGTGGTGGTGACGAACGCAGTCGCCGCGACCACCAGCGCCGCCGCCGCCCTCACCGTCACGAGCAGCGCGCCGACGATCTCGAGCCAGCCGGCCTCCCTCACGCTCCTCGCCGGTTCCACCGCGTCCTTCAGTGTGAGCGCCGCGGGCGCTCCGCCGCTCACCTACGCTTGGAGCAAGGACGGCGCCCCTCTCGCCCAGTTTACGGGCCCGGCGATCACGATCAACGGCGTCACGGCGCTCAACGCCGGCAGCTACTCGGTCGTCGTGCGCAACAACGCCGGTTCGACGCCGAGCGCGGTCGCCACCCTCACCGTCAACACCCCGCCGATCATCACGACGGCGCCGCTCACGCAGAACGTGATCGCGGGAGCCAACGTCAGCTTCACGGCCGCCGCCACCGGCTCCGGCACGCTCACCTTCCAGTGGTCCAAGGACGGGGTGAACCTCGGTAGCCCGGGCGCAACCCTCGCGCTGCCTGCCGTCGCCTTAACGGATTCCGGCAACTACGCCGTCACCGTTACGAGCGCCTTCGGCACCGTCACGAGCAATCCCGCGCTCCTCACCGTCCGCGCCGCGCAGGTCGCGCCGTCGATCACGACGCCGCCCGCGGCCGCCTCGGTCGTCACCGGTTCGACCGCCACCTTCACCGTGGTGGCCGCCGGCTCCGCGCCGCTTACTTACCAGTGGAGCAAAGACGGGATCGCTCTCGCCGGCGCCGTCGGCACCACGCTCACGATCCCCAACGCCCAGCCCGTGGCCGCCGGCAGCTACAGCGTCGTGGTGACCAATAACGTCTCGGCGGTCACCAGCACCGCCGCCGCCCTCACCGTGACCGCGCCGGAGGTGCCGCCCGTAATCAACAGCGCCAACACCGCCGCGGGTGGGCTCAACGTGCCGTTCGCCTATCTCATCACGGCGACCAACACGCCGACGTCGTTTAACGCCACCGGTCTCCCGGCCGGATTGACGGTGAATACCGCGACCGGCGTCATCTCCGGCACGCCCACGTCCGCCGGTTCCTCGACCATCACGCTTTCGGCAAGCAATACCGCCGGCACCGGCACCCGGGTGCTCACCTTCACGGCCGCGCAGCCCGTGCCCGTGATCTCCAGCGCCGCCGTCGCAACGGGCCGCGCCGGCGTCGTGTTTGCCGGTTACACCACCACGGCGACGAACAGCCCGACGTCGTTTGCCCTGGCCTCCGGTGCTCTGCCCGCCGGGCTGAGCCTCAACCCGGCCACCGGCCAAATCACCGGGACGCCCTCGGCGAGCGGCACGTTCAATGTCACTTTGACTGCCACCAACGCCGGCGGCACCAGCGTCGCCTTCTCGGTGAGCTTCCGGATCGCGGCGGCCGCCACGGTCCCGGTCGTGACGAGTTCGCCAGTGGCGACCGGCCGCGTGGGTGAGGCCTTTAGCTACCAGACCACCGCCAGCTTCTCCCCCACCGGCTTCGCGGCCGTCGGACCGCTCCCCGGCGGGCTCTCGATCAATGCCACCGGCCTCGTCTCCGGCACGCCGACCACGGCGGGCCGTTTCACGATGAACCTCACGGCGACCAATGCCGATGGTACCAGCGCTCCGTTGGCGGTGCAGGTGACGATCACGCCGTCGGCCCTGTCGCCGGTGATCACGAGCAGTTCGACCGCCGGCGGCACGGCCGGTTCGGCCTTTGCCTACACCATCGCGGCGACCAATACGCCCACGGCCTTTACCGCCACCGGTCTGCCGGCCGGTCTCGCGGTCAACGGCACCACCGGTGCGATTTCCGGGGTGGCGAGCGCGCCGGGTGAGTCCACCGTCGTCCTCGGCGCCAGCAACGCCGCCGGCTCCGCCGTGCCGAAGACCCTCACGATCACGATCGCGCCCGGCCTGGCCGCGCCCGCGATTACGAGCAGTTCGGCCGCGACCGGCCGCGTGGGCGTCGCCTTCGCCTACTCGGCAGTTGCGACCAATACGCCGACGGGCTTCACGGCCACCGGGCTTCCCGCCGGTCTCGCGCTCGATGCGGTCAGCGGCGTCATCAGTGGCGTGCCGACGGCGGCCGGTCAGTTCGCGGTCAAGCTCACGGCCGCCAATGCCGGTGGCCCGGGTGCGGTCTTCGCGCTCGCGCTCACCATCGATCCCGCCGCCGCCGCGCCGGCCATTACGAGCTCGGCCTCGGCCAGCTCTACCTCGGGCACGCTCTTCACTTATCAGGTGACCGCTACCAACGGCCCAATCCTGAGCTTTGCGGCGACCGGTCTTCCGGCCGGTTTGGCGATCAATCCGGCGAGCGGCCTCATCACTGGCACGCCGACCGTTGCCGGTCTGTTCAGCGTCCCGCTCTCTGCGACCAACGTCGCCGGCTCGAGTGCGCCGCTCACCTTGCTCCTCAACGTGCGGCCCTCGGCGCTCTCGCCCGTCGTTACCAGCGCGACCACCGCGCTCGGCACGCAGGGCAGCGTCTTCAGCTACACCGTCACCGCGAGCAATATGCCCGCGACCACGCCGCTCCCGGCGGGTAACGGTTACACCGCCACCGGTCTGCCCGACGGGGTCGCGCTCAATGCCGCGACCGGCGTCATCACAGGCACGCCGGCTGTGACCGGCACGTTCACGGTGCTGCTGACCGCGACCAACGATGCCGGCACCAGTGCTCCGCGCACCCTCGCGATCACGGTCCGCGCCTCGCTCGCCGCGCCGCAGATCACCAGCACCAACAACGTCGCCGCGACTTCCAACGCGCCGTTTGGCTATCAGATCCGTGGCACCAATTCGCCCACGTCCTTTGACGCCACCGATCGCCCGGCGTGGCTCTCGGTCGATACCAACACCGGAGCGCTGGCCGGCACGCCGCCGCTGCCCGGTCGGTTCCTCGCCACGCTCTCCGCGACGAACGCCGCGGGCACCGGCCTGCCGCTGCTGCTCACGATCACGGCTTCGCCCGCCAGTGGCAGTCCGGTTATCACCAGCAGCGGTTTTGCCAACGGTAGGGCCGGTTCCGCCTTCACCTTTGCGCTCGCGGCGACCAACTCACCGCTCTCGTTTGCCGCTTCGGGGCTGCCCGCCGGGCTCTCGCTCGCGCCGGCTACCGGCATCATCGCAGGTGTGCCGACCGTTCCCGGCGTGTTCCGGGTCGAGGTCTCGGCCGTCAATGCGATCGGAGTCGGCGGCAGCCGTGTGCTCACGCTCAACCTCGCGGCCGCTCCGGGCACCCCGGTGATCGGCATCGGGGCCAATGTCGGACCCGATGACGGCCCGCAGCGTATGGCCGCGGCTTCGATCGCGTTGGATTACGCGGAGTTCCGCTCGTTGTCCGACGGCGACACGCGGCTGATCTCCGCCGGTAGCCGCGAAATCGCCGCCGCCGCCGGGCTCACCGCGACGGGCGTCGTGGGCGAGACGTTCAGTTATCAAATCCCCGCCGGCGGCACGCCGACCGCCTACCTCGCCTCGGGCCTGCCCGCCGGGCTCGCGCTCAATCCGACCACCGGTCTGATCACGGGCGTTCCTGCGGTCGCGGGAGTGTTCGACGCCGAGATCGGCGCAAGCAACGACCTCGGCGTCGGCGCGAGTGTGCCCTTCACCTTGACGATCCGCGCCCCGGCCAGCACGCCGGCGGTGACCAGTTCGCTCACGGCGGCGGGCACGGTCGGCACGGCCTTCACCTACCAGATTGTGGCGACGAACTCGCCGGTCAGTTATAACGTCATCAATCTTCCGGTGGGCCTCGCGCTCAATTCGACCTCGGGCGCCATCACCGGCACGCCGTTCGCCCCGGGCGCATTCAAGGTCAAGGTCAGCGCCAACAATGCGACGGGCAGCGGTTCCGAAACTGAAGTCGTCGTCACCCTGGCGGCGGCGGCCGGCGCTCCGGTCATCTCCAGCGCTGCCACCGCCAGCGGTGCCAGCGGCGCGATTTTCAACTATCAGGCGGCTGCGTCCGGTGGGGTCACGGCGTGGAGTGCCAGCAATCTCCCGGCCGGCGTCGACATCGATGCGGTCACCGGCTTGGTCTCCGGCACGCCCGCCGTGGATGGCATCTTCAATGCCACGCTCACCGCGCGCAACGCGACCGGCGTCAGTGAGCCGTTTGCACTACGCGTCACCGTGGCGCCAAATGCGGCGACCGCGGCGGTCACCAGTCCGGCGGCGGCCAGCGTGACCACGGGGGGTGCTTTCTCCTACCAGATCGCGGCGGGCAATGCGCCGTTGAGCTACAACGCCACCGATCTGCCGGCGGGCCTTACCCTCGACGCGGCTACCGGCGTGATCAGCGGCACCGTGCGCACGCCCGGCACGTATGTCATCGGAGTCAGCGCCAACAACGCCTCGGGCCCGGGCCCGGTCACCAATCTCACGGTCACCGTCGCCGGTGCGGATGTCACCGTCTCGACCAACCTGACGAGCATCTCCACGCGGGCCCGGGTAGGCACCGGAGCCAATGTTCTGATCGCCGGTTTCGCGGTCTCAGGCACCGAGCCCAAAGCGGTCTTGATCCGGGCTGTCGGGCCCACCCTGAGCGCTTTTGGTCTTACCGGCCTGTTGATCGATCCGGTGCTGGAACTCTTCCGCAACGATCGCTCGACCTTGGCGGTCAACGACAGCTGGGGCTCGGAAGGCAATGCGGCGGCGATCACCGCCACTTCGGCCCGCGTGGGTGCGTTTTCCCTCCCGAGCGGCAGCACCGAAGCGGTCATTAGCGTCACGCTGCCTCCGGGCAACTACACCGCCCAAGTGCGCGGCGCCGCCGCCGGCACCGGCATTGGCTTGGTCGAAGTATATGACGCCGGCACCGGCACGGAGAATTCGCGCCTGAGCAGCATTTCCTCGCGCGCCGAAGTCGGCGTGGGGGGCAATATTCTCATCGCCGGATTCGTGGTCCGCGGCACCGAGTCCAAGACCATCTTGATTCGGGGTGTCGGCCCGGGCCTCAGCGCCTTTATCGCCGGCGCCGTGGCCAATCCGAAATTGGAACTCTTCCGCGGTCAGACGATGATCAACGAGAACGATGATTGGACCGATCCGGCGATCGCGTCGGCCGCGGCCCGGTCCGGCACGTTTGCCCTCGCTACCGGTAGCCGTGATGCGGCGCTGCTCGTCACGTTGCCACCGGGCACCTACACCGCACAGGTCAGCGGCGTCGGCGCCTCGACTGGCGTAGCTCTCATCGAGGTCTACGAGGTGCCGTAAGGATCGCCCCGACCCGACGAGGGTCGACAGAGTTTGAGCTCAGCCGGGGTTGATTAACCCCGGCTTTTTTGTTTTCAAGTATCTGCGCGACCCCTCCGGAATCAGAGATCGCGTTCCAAGTATGGGCGGCGGGCGACGGACTCGTCCGACCGCTTGGGACAGACAACAAAAAGCCCCGGCCGGTGGGACGGGGCAGGAGGAGCAAACTCAGCGGTGCGTTGGTTACGGTGCCGGGATGATTTCGACGCCGCAGATGAAAGTGTTTTCGAGCTGGGCGGTGAAGGCGATTGTGAGTTCGCCGTCGGTGACGGTCACGGGCACGGTCTCGATGAGGGCACGGCGGGCGCCGCCGGCTTTGGCGAAGACGTCGTAATCTTTGATTTTCTTGCCCTCGACATCGAAGGAGAAGACGACCTGGCCGGGGCCGTCGATCGCCTCATAGGTGATGGCGAAGTGCAGCTTCACGGTGTAGTTCCCGTTGGGCAATTTGTGGGCGAACTTGGAAAAATTGAAGCGTTCAGCGAGGTAGACCGACGGGATCTTAGTGTTGGCGATGGGGGTGTCGGGGCGGTAATTGGTTTCGCCGTCGATAAAGCCCTTGCCGGGAAGCCAAGTATTGCCGGCCTCATCTTTGAGCGGCTCAGATAGGCCGGCCACGATGCGAATGATGCCGGCGGGCTCGGCGGCGGAGGCCAAGGTGACAGCGCTGAGGCCAAGGGCCAGCAGGGCTCCCGAGGCGACGGACAGGCGGATGAGAGCGGAGAACGTCATGGTGATGAATTTTGGTTTTTAACGATGCGGCCGGGACCGAAAGCCGGAATCGTTCCAAAGCAAGCCCACTTTGTTCCCGGCCCGCGGTGACGGCGGTCGGCGAAAGCGCCGCTTACTCCATCTCGGAATGCCGGCTCTCCTTAAGGTAAATGGCACCGATGATGGTCGTCGCGAGCGCGATGCCGATGGGGTAGGCGAGGCCGGCGTAGGGATTGCCGAAGTGGGCGACCATCGACGTGGCGATCAGCGGAGTGAGGCCGCCGAAGATGCCGTTGCCGACGTGGTAGGGGAGCGACATCGAGGTGTAGCGAATCCGGGTCGGGAATATTTCCACGAGATAGGCGGCGATGGGGCCGTAGGTCATCGCGACGAGCAGCACCATGACGAAGAGCAGCGCGACGATCATCACGTGGTTGAGCGGCTGGGCGAAGTGCGAGAGGCCCATGAAGAGCGGGATGTAGAGAATCGCGGCGAGCAACATGCCGCCGAGGATGACAGGCTTGCGGCCGATTTTGTCGGAAAGGCTGCCGAAGAGGACGAAGAACGGCGTACCGAGCACCAAGGCGGTGGCGATCAAGATGAGCGACGTCTCGTAGCCGATGTTCAGCACCTTTTGCAGGAAGAACATGGCGTAGAATTGGCCCGTATACCACACGACGCCCTGGCCGGCGGTCGCACCGAAGAGCGCGATCAGCACGAGCCGGCGATTCACCGGATTCATGAAACTCTCTTTGATCGGATTCACTGCCAGTTTGCCGGCGGCCTTGGCCTTCGCGAAGAGCGGTGACTCCTCCATCTTGATACGGATGTAATAGGAGAGTCCGACGAGCACGATCGAGAGGAGAAACGGCAGGCGCCAGCCCCAGGCGGTGAATTTTTCGACGCCGATGGCTTGGCGCACGAGCAGAATGACGACGATGGCCAACAGCAGGCCCCCGGTCGCCGTGATCTGGATGAAGCTGGTGTAGAAACCGCGGTGGGCGCGCGGGGTGTGCTCGGCGACGTAGGTGGCGGCGCCGCCGTATTCGCCGCCGAGGGCGAGGCCTTGCACGAGGCGGAGCAGCACGAGGCAGATCGGGGCGGCGATGCCGATGGTTTCGTAGTCGGGCAGCAGCCCGATGGCGAAGGTCGCGCCGCCCATCAATAGCAACGTCAGCAGAAACGTATATTTACGGCCGACGAGGTCGCCGATGTGACCGAAGACGATCGCGCCGAACGGGCGGACGACGAAGCCGGTCGCGAAGGTCGCCAGCGTGAGCAAGAACGCGGCGGTGGGGTTGTCCTTCGGGAAAAAATGTCCGGCGATCAGGGTGGCGAGCGCACCGTAAACGAAGAAGTCATACCATTCGATCAACGTGCCGGCGGAGGAGGCCGAGATGACTTTCCAAAGGGTCTTTTTGTCGGTGTGGTGCGGAGCGGAGCTGGGATGGGCGTGAGCAGCGGACATAGTGGAGTGGGGTGCAAGACGCGCACCATAGGCGGCGGCGAGTGCGGTGTAGAAGAAAAGGGAAAATAGGGCCGGGGCCGTGAAGGCAAGACCGGGCGCGGTGGCGGCGGGAGAAACGGGGCGGCTTTTTGGGCGCTCGGGATTGCCTTCGTGGGCGGCGGTGCGGCGTGGTTGGGCGCGTCGCGATTGGACGTTCCCCGCCCCATGAGTTCACCCTCGGTCAGCATTCATTCGTATTTCAAAATTCATCCCGGCCAACTCGACGCCGCCCAAGCGGTCCTGCGGGCCTTCGTCGCGAAGACTACAACGGAACCGGGGTGTTGTTACTATGAGTTCACGGTCGACGGCGATATCGTCTTCTGCGATGAGGCCTACACCGATGCCGATGCGGTGCTGGCACATCTGGCAAACGTGGGCGCGGAGTTGGGCGAGACGTTGAAAGTCTCCGCGCTCACGCGACTTGAACTGCACGGACCGGCGGCCGAGCTGGACAAACCCCGCGGACCCTTGGCCAGCTTGAAGCCGGCGCGGTTTGTTTTCGAATGCGGCGTGCAGAAATAGCGCAGTCGTCCAGCGGGTTTTCTTTGCCCCGTCGTGTTTCTGAGAGGGCGTCTAAAAGGGCCTGGCCGGGCGGTCCGTCTCGCCTGAGCCGGCTGGCGAGCGTCTGCCGGACGAACCCCGCGCCGCCGTAAGACCACCTCAACCGAATGACAAAGTGCAAAGTTTGACCCTTTCCGCTGACCATCATACCAGAGAATATCATTAAACGGCTAAAGCCACTCTCCGCTCAGTCGGCGGAGAGTGGCTCTAGGATATGTCTGGTCAATTAACTTGGATGTATCAGCCAAACAACTGTGAATAAAAAGGACGCCAAGACATCGACTTGCCGAAGATTATAGTCAAAGTTCCAGAGCCGACGAGCCCTAGTTGCAACCATCTGTCACGACACCACCGAAATCAAAACGTGTTGGTTTATGCCTCTCGAAGTGATCGTGAATAACACTTGCGCTTGTCCCATATACCCAACCTTTAGTTTGAACAAAAAAAGTGAAGGCATTGTCGCTACACCCAACCTTATCAAATGCATCTTGTTGCGTCGTGGAAATCCATGTATAACTTCCCGAGCTGGGCGTGTCGGCGGAGTTGTAGAGAAAGGTGTCGCCATCCCAAAAACCCGAGAAGAACTTGTAGTTTGCGGTGAAGAGAAAAGAGAAACTGCTTCGATCTCCACCTGCGAAGACTCCGCCTATATGGTCAGGGACGTTAGCTGAAAGTGGAAGCGTTAGAATAATAACAGCCGACATATAAGACAGTCGCTTTAATAGTGTTTTCATTTTTTTATTGTTTGTTGTTGCGGAAGCAAAGGGTTAACTTTCCTGAGATCTTTTGAGTCGATTTGCCTATTTGGATTCTGGATTGCACGATACGTATCGTGAATAAAATCCTTTTGATAATCTACTTCCAAAATGAATCCATGTTTCAAATAGTAGTCTGTAATACTACCCTTTTCTTCATTAGTTAAATTCTTCCAATCGAAGAGCACATCTTTGGGAAGGTGGATAGCTCCCTTCCGCATTGGATTCTTGTCAGAGTCAATCCAAGTCCAATTCATATTAATTATCTCCGGCTTCAAGGCGTGCCCCGGTGTTGCAGGGTCTCCCAGGGATGCAGTCGTTTCTTTCCGAACCTTTTCAGGCTCCAACTGAACTCTAATCTGCTTTCCTGCATTCTTAAAGATCACCAACGAATTGCCCGACGAAATCTCGATAATTTCGTAAGAATTCCACGTTGATCCAACCTTAAGCCAACCTGAAGCGGTCTTTCCATCAGTAGAGACGACTGCGAAACTTGTGCTAGCCCCACCTTTCTTGGACTCCATTATCCCTAAGACTCGGATGTCCGCACCATTTAAAACCGACGAAATAAGAAAAACGCTTAGAATCTTTACTGCAAAAGTAATTGGGGCAGAGAAATTTGATAGCGAAATAACTCAACACTGTTTTTTGGTTCTTGGATTTTGCTGCAAAAGTCATTGGCGGTCGAGCTGAAGGCGGCCGAGCTGAAGGGGTCAGCGGCGCTGGCGCACGCGGGCGTTCTTCGGGATACGCAGGCGGACTGGAAACGCTATGCCGATTACTTGGGCTGGTTGCAGGTGGACGAAGCCGGCCAGAAAGCCCTCGATTTCGACCGCCTGTCGAAGGACTGGGCGGTAGGCGACCGGGAGTTTAAGAAAGAGCTGTCGAAAGCGCACCGGTACCTCGCGGGGGCCGCCGAGCTCGGGGAGGCCGGACCGCGGGAGCTGGCAGGGAGGTGTGCGAGACCGTTTGGACGGGTTGCTGGCGGCGCTGAAGAAGAACGCCCGCGGCATCGCCGACGATCCCAAGGGCGAGCCGTGGAAAGTCGCGGTGGCGGCGACGATGAAGTGGACCAGAACCGCTTCGAATCCGTGGCTCGCGCACGCGCTGGGCATGGGCAGTCCGTTTCGCCTGAGCCGGTTGGCGAGCGCCTGCCGGCCAAACCCTGCTCCGTTTCAAGACCAACTCGACCAAATGACAAAGTGCAAAGGTTAACCCTTTTTTTGGTGTCAGTCATACCGGCCGCCGGGATAATGTTGGGTTGTGCCGGCGGTGCGGTTGCCTCTTTTTTTCAGGTCTCATCCCCGTTTCCGCGCCGAAAAATCGCCCCAAAAATGTCCTCCCCCACGTCAACGCCCCCGCCTTCGCCCACCCAACCTGCGCCGACTTCGTTCGGCGGTATTCTCCGGCAACTCGGGCCGGGCCTGATCATCACGGCGTCGATCGTCGGCTCGGGCGAACTGATCGTGACGCCCAAGCTCGGAGCGAGCTTTGGGTTTACGCTGCTCTGGTTCATCATTCTCGGCTGCGTCCTGAAGGTGTTTATCCAGATCGAGCTCGGCCGGTTCACGCTCGCGCGGGGGGTGACCACGCTCGAAACGATGAACCTCGTGCCCGGCCCGCGCTTGGTCGTGTCATGGCTACTGTGGCTGTGGGCGATCATGTTTGCCGCGACAATTTTTCAGATCGCGGGCATGGTCGGCGGGGTCGCCAGCGTGTTGTCGATCGCCGGGCTCGATCTATCGACGAATGTCATCGCGGTGCTGATTGGAATCATCACGGCCGTGCTGCTGGTGGTGGGCCGCTACAAGCTCGTCGAGACGGCGGCGACGTGGATGGTGGTGGCGTTTACGCTCTGTACGATGGTCGCGGTGATCGCGCTGCAGTTCACGCCCTACGCGGTGACGATGAAGAACATCACCGACGGGTTTAGTTTCAATTTGCCGGGCTCGTTCACGGTCGCATTTGCGGCGTTCGGCATCATCGGCGTGGGCGCATCGGAACTGATCTACTATCCGTATTGGGTGCTGGAAAAGGGTTACGCGCGGCACGTCGGCCCGGCCGACGGCACGGTGGCGTGGGCCGAGCGGGCGCGCGGCTGGATGCGGGTGCTCAAGGCCGATTCGTGGGTCTCGTGTGCGGTTTACACGAGTGCGACGCTGGCGTTTTACGTGCTCGGCGCGGCGGTGCTGCACGCCAAGGGCCTCGACGTGACCAACGCCGACATGATCAAAACGCTCTCCGCGATGTATGTGGAAACCTTCGGCGCGTGGAGCCTGTGGTTGTTTCTGCTCGGCGCGGTGGCGGTGCTCTACTCGACGATCTTTGTGGCGACGGCCTCGAACGCGCGGCTCATGGCGGATGCGCTGGTTGTTTTCAAAGTGAAGCAATATCCGGCCGTCGCGGACCGGCAGCGGATGATCCGTTGGTTCTGCGTGCTCGTGCCGGCGGCGTGGACGTTGCTCTACATCATTTGGGGTTCGCCCGTGACGCTCGTCTTTGTGGGTGCGGTGGCGCAGGGGATGATGATCCCTTTTCTCGCGCTCGCGGCGTTGTGGCTGAACTACCGCCGCTCCGATCCGGCCCTCCGCTCGGGAAATCTCTGGCGCGCCGGCCTGTGGATTTCAGCGGCGGCGATGACGGCGGTCGGGCTCTATCAGGTGGTCACGACGCTGGTGCCGTCGCTGAAGTGACGGAGGGCAGGGTCGGAGACCTACCCGGAATTATTGCGCGGACTTTTCGGCGGCGCGTTTCTCATAGTCGGCGCGGGTGTCGCGGAGGGCGCGGGCGATTTCCTGGCCGAGTCCCTTGCCATCGCCTTCCCGTCCAGCATTGCCGCCGAGCCCGCTGGCTTCGGGAGCCGTTGATCTGCTTGGGGACGACGTTACGTGACTTACGCGAGCAACCCGTGATTTTGATTGGATCTTTAGACGCGTAATTCATTTCACACCAATGGTCGCTACCATAAAAAACACGCATCCATGAAAATCCATAGATACGCTTTTGATTTTCATGGATAAACGACGATAGCGCCTTTCGGCTCCGTATTTATCCAAGAAATTCTAAAATTGATAGTTTGGAATTCATGCTTAAATAAACCCTCATGCTGGAGCGCCCATCCATCCTTGCCGTCATCGACGAGTATTTCGGTGTCCACCCGGCCGTGACCCTTTCCGGCCCCCGCCAATGCGGTAAAACCACCTTGGCCCGTGCTTTCGCGGCCCGCACCGCAGACGCGACTTTCTTCGATCTGGAGGACGCCGCCGACCGACAAAAGCTGGTCGAGCCGGAACAGACACTCAAACCACTGACCGGTCTCGTGGTGATTGACGAAATCCAGCGTCAGCCCGCGCTCTTTGAAACGCTCCGCGTGCTCCTCGACCGGCCGGCTGAGCCGGCGCGCTTCCTCCTGCTCGGGAGCGCTTCACCGCACATCATCCGCGGGGTTTCCGAATCGCTGGCCGGACGCGCGGGTGTCGTGGACTTGGGCGGCTTCACGTTGGACGAGACCGGCCCGGACACGCTCGCCCGTCTCTGGCACCGAGGCGGCTTTCCGCGCTCCTATCTCGCCGCGAGCAATGAGAAAACCTTCGTCTGGCGCGACGAATTCATCCGCAGTTTTCTGGAGCGCGATATCCCTCAATTTGGCATCACCATCCCGGCGGAAACGCTGCGACGCTTCTGGACCATGATCGCCCACTACCACGGGCAGACGTGGAACGGGGCCGAGTTCGCCCGCTCCCTCGGCACCAGCGAACCGACCGCGCGCCGCTACCTCGATATCATGGCCGGCGCCTACATGGTCCGGATTTTGCCCCCGTGGTTCGAGAATCTCGGCAAGCGCCAGGTCAAGGCCCCCAAGATCTACGTGCGCGATACCGGGCTCCTCCATGCCCTGCTCGGCGTGCGCTCCCACGAGGCCCTCCTCGGCCATCCCAAGCTGGGAGCCTCGTGGGAGGGCTTTGTGGTGGAGCAACTCCTCGCCACTCTGCGCACCCGCGACGCCTACTACTGGGCCACCCACAACGGCTCGGAGCTGGATTTGATGACGGTGTGGAACGGCAAGCGCTACGGCTTCGAGGTGAAATACGCCGACGCGCCCGGCACCACCAAGTCCATGCACGTCGCGCTCGGCGATCTCGGGCTTGCGCACCTCTGGGTCATCTATCCGGGCGAAAAACGCTACAACCTCACCGACACCATCACCGTCGTCCCGGCCCGCGAAATCCCGGCGCTCGTCGCGGCTCTAAAAAACGGAATCGTGCTGCGCGGGTAACTGACCGGCGGTCGATTCTACAATCGGGAGTTGGGCGTGGGAGGGCGGCCGGAGATCCGGTCCTACCCGGAATTATTGCGCGGACTTTTCGGCGGCGCGTTTTTCGTAGTCGGCGCGGGTGTCGCGGAGGGCGCGGGGGATTTCTTGGCCGACGACAGGCGGCTTGGCGCGTTGGCGGACCATGAATTCCACGACGTTGCGAAGCTCGGCTTTGGTCAAAATCGCGCCATAGATTTCCGGCATGCTCGAGGGTGCCGTGTCGCGTTTGGCGATGTCGGCGATCGCGATGTCGAAGGGCGCGCCTTCGGTCGGATTAAGCGTGAGGGTGGTCGCGGTCTCGGTGCGAATCGTGCCGACCTTTACGCCACCCTTTTTCAAGGTCACGACCACGGTGTCGAAGCCGGGGGCGATGTGGGCGTTGGGCTTGATGATGGATTCGAGGAGATACTCGCGGGTGTATTTGCTGCCCATGTCGCCCAACTCGGGGCCGGCGACGCCGCCTTGGCCGCCGATCGCGTGACATTTCACGCAAGCCATGACGGGCTGATTGCGGAAAATCTCTTCGCCGGCTTTGGCGTTACCGCCGCGCAGGGAAACGAGGAAAGGCGCGAGCGGATCGGGGTTTTTGGCGAGGGCGGCGTCCCGGGCGGCGAGGGCGGCTTGCACGGCCGGCGTGGCACGGGCCGCGGCGGCTTCGATGAGCTCGAGTTGCACGGCGGGGGTGATTTTGCCGGCGGCGAGCAAGTCGAGTTGTGCGACCATGAGCGCGTCGGCCTCGGGGTGTTTGAGCACGGCGAGAGCGGCAAGGGCCGTGCGCTTTTCCTCGATGTCGCCGTTGGTCACGAGGTTCTTGATCACCGGAGCGGCCCGGTCGGGCGAAAGACCGGCGATGAGAGGCAGCGCTGCGCCGCGGAGGTCGGCCGAGTCGGAGGCGCCGGCCGTGGTCACGGCTTCGGCCAGGCGCGGATCGTTGAAGTGTTTCAGGGCGTTGAGCGCGGCGGCCCGGGCGGCGGGGCTTTGGGCGACGTCTTTGACGATGGCAAAAAGCGTATCAGAGGCGGACGTGAGGTTGAGTTTCTCGGCGGCCTTGAGGGTGGCGGTCTGGAGCTTCTCGGGCGTGTCCACGGTGAGCAGTCCCGCGAGCACGGGCGCGAGGGCGGCCGCGGCGATTTGGGGATCGCGGGTCGTCTGGGTGAACGGCCGGTAGTTGCCGACGATGCGGTCGCGCTGGGGCGGGGCGGGCCAGAGTGAAAGGTGGGTGATGGCCTCGGCGCGGAGCAGAGTGGAGGCCTCGGCGCGGGCGGCGTAGGCGGCGAGTGCGGCGGCGTGCGCGGGCTTGCCGAGTCGGAAGGCGGCGTTGAGGGCGCGGAGCATCACGGCTTCGTCGGCGACGGGTTTCGCGACGAAGGCGGCGAGGGCGGCAGTCGCGGCGTCGATGGAGGCGTCGTTGATGGCGAGGGCGGCTTCACGGACGAGGTAGGGATCGGAGTCGGTCAGGAATTGGGCGACTTCGGCGGAGCCGAGGCGGCGCAGGGCGAGAAGGACGCCGAGACGGGCGGCGGGAGAGGCGTCGCGGATCGCGGCGGTGAGGGCGGCCAAATCGTTGCTGCCGACAAGACCCATCACGAGGGCGTGGCGCAGGTAGGCATCGGTGTCGGCGTTGGCGCGCAGGGCGGCGAGGAGGGCGGGGATAGCGTCGGCGCGGCGGAGTTTACCGAGCGATTGGGCGGCGAAGAATTTTACGCGCGGGGAAGCGTCGTTGAGCGCGTTGACGAGGAGCGGGAAAGCGGATGCGACGCGGCGGTCGCCGAGGAGTTTTACGGACTGGGCGCGGACCTCGGCGTCGGTCGGGTCGGTGGCGAGGGTGGTGAGCGGAGTGAGAGCGGCGGGATTTTTCGCGGCGAGTTGGCCGAGGCCCCAGATGGCGTGGAGGCGGGCGTAGGGCGCGTTGTCGGAATTTGCGGCGACTTGGGCCAGCGCGGTGAGACCGGCGGGGCCGCGGGCGGCGAGTTCGAACTGCGCGGCGCGGCGGACGCGGGCGTCGGCGTGGCCGAGCAGCGCCGCGAGCTCGGCGGCGGAGGTTTTGGTGTGGTCGGCGGCGATGAGTTTCTTGGTCTCGGCGATGATCGGATCGTTGGCGCGGGCGGGGTCGGACACGGCGTAGATGCGGCCGCGCTTGGACTTTGGCCAGCCGTCGGCCCAGTCGGACCAATAAAGGCGGCCATCGGGGCCGAATTTCACGTCGGTGGGGAGCGCGCCGCCGAGGAAACGTTGGGCGGTGTCCACGGCGTAGGTGGCGCCGTTGGGTTTCAGTTTATAGGTGAAGATGCCGGAGCGGGCGACGTTGCCGACGAAGGTGGTGATGAAAAGAGCGCCGCGGAAAGACTCGTTGAGGCCGGTGCCGGGGTAGTAAGTGATGCCGGAGGGGCCGTCCTCGAGGTTGGCGAGGGGCGCGAGGTGGTTGGCCGCTTGGCCGGGAAAACGCGGGAGCCAGAGGCGCTCGCGGTTCCAAGAGCCGGCGTTGCCCATCGGGGCGTGTTGGTAGCCGACGCGCCAGCCGGAGTCGCCGCCCTCGACGACGTGGACGAGGCGTTCCATATCGCCGTGGTCGCAGTCGTTGTCGCCGGTGAAGAGATCGCCGACCTCGTTGAAAAGCAGGTCTTGGGGGTTGCGCAGGCCGGTGGCGAAGAGTTCGACGTTGGAGCCATCGAGGTCGCAGCGGAAAACGGCGCCGTAATCCGGAGCGGCGAGGGCGCCGGTGGGCGTGGGCACGTGCGCGCCGCGGTCGCCGATGCTGTAGTAGAGTTTGCCGTCGGGGCCGACGATCAGGCCGTGCATATCGTGGCCGGTGAAGTTAAAGCGGACGCCGTAGCCGGTGCTGAGGTCTTTGCGGGTCTCGGCTTTGTTGGTGCCGGTGAGGGCGGTGAGGCTGGGGATGTTGGTGAAATAGACGGTGCCCTGGTGCGGGAGGACGCCGGAGGCGATGCCGTCGATGGCGGTGTTGAAGCCCTCGGCGTAGAGCGTGGAGGTGTCGGCGGTGCCGGTGCCGGCGCGATCTTCGATGAGGCGCACGCGCTCGGTCTCCTTGCTCAGTTCGGCCACACCCTCGGGGCCAAACCGGCGGGTGATCATCGCGCGAAAATCGTCCTGCGTGCGGTTGGCGAGCTCGTCTTCGAGGATCCACATGTAGTCGCGGATATCGAGGACGCTGGAGCGGTAGCGGTAGGTCTCGGCGACGAAGGCGCGGCCCTTTTCGTCGAAGTTAAAAGCCACGGGGTTGGCGAGCATGGGCTCGGCGGCCCAGAGGGAAACGGTGAGGCCGGGCGGAAGTTTGAAGCGTTGGAGGGCGAGCAGGCCTTCGTCGGAGGCGGGGTTGATCTCGGCCTCGGGCTTGCGCTCCATCGGCTTCAGTTTGCCGACGACGGATTTGCCTTGGACGGCGAGCTCGGCGGCGCGGGCGGGCGCGGGGGCGAGCAAAGTGAAGGCGAGAACGGAGCAGAGGGTCGCGGCAAGGGCCGCGGGGTAGGGGCGGGGGAAGCGGAGCATGGGAGGGAATGTGGACCGTAGTTGCGACAGCACGCGGGGCAAGCCGGCAGGATCGCGAGAGAGGGTGAAAGCATGGGCGCCACGCTTCAGGGCCACGGCTTGTGCGGTTGGAATCGCCCCTTCTGCCCGCGACGCGCAACCATCGGGGTCGCTGGCCGTCATTCACCGGCTCGCCCAACCCCACCCTTCCCATGAAATTCGGTTTCCTGCGTCTTGTATTCGTCCTTGGTCTGCTCGGTTCGCTCTGCTCCGGCACGGCGTCCCCGCCCAACGTCATCATCTTCTACGCCGACGACCTCGGTTGGGGCGAAATCACCGCGCAGGGCTTTGCTAGAGATATTCCGACGCCCCACATCGATTCGCTCGCCAAGAACGGCTTGCGCTGCACTAACGGTTATGTCGCGGCGACCTATTGCAGCCCATCACGCGCCGGCCTTTTGACGGGCCGTTATCCCACGCGCTTCGGTCACGAATTCAACACGGTGGCCAATGCCGTTGGCCTGCGCGCCGACCAGACCACTTTGGCGACCCGCCTAAAAGCCCTCGGCTACGCCACGGCCGCGATTGGCAAGTGGCACCTCGGTAACCAGCCCGAGAACCGCCCTACGAAGCGTGGCTTCGACGAGTTTTACGGGACCCTCAACAACACGCCGTTTTTTCATCCCACCAATTTTGTCGACTCGCGCCTTTCGAACGACGTGCGCGAGGTGAAAGACGACGCGTTTTATACCACCGACGCTTATGCCGACCGCGCGGTCGACTGGCTCGATAAAAACAAAACGAAGCCCCGATTTCTCTATCTCCCGTTTAACGCCGTTCATGCGCCCCTCCAAGCCACGAAAAAGTATCTCGACCGTTTCCCCGGCATCACGGACGAAAAACGAAAGACCTTTGCCGCCATGATGTCGGCCATGGACGACGCCGTGGGCCGCGTCCTCGGAAAAATCCGCGAGCTCGGACAGGAAGAAAATACGCTCATCTTCTTCATCTCCGACAACGGCGGACCGACCCAGAGCATTACCTCGTCCAACGGCCCGCTGCGCGGGTTCAAAATGACCACCTTCGAGGGCGGTACGCGGGTTCCGTTCATCGCGCAGTGGAAAGGCAAGATCCCCGCGGGAAAAACCTACGACCTCCCGGTGATGAATCTCGACGTGTTGCCCACGGCGATCGTCGCTGCCGGCGGCAAACCCGAGGTGTCGTGGCAGCTCGACGGCGTCGACCTGATGCCGTTTCTCACCGGCGCAAAAAACGCCCGCCCGCACCAGACGCTCTACTGGCGCTACGGCCCGCAATGGGCGATCCGCCACGGCGACATGAAGCTCGTCGTCGCCCGCGGCGGCAGCGGTCAGCCCGAACTCTATGACCTTACCGCCGATATCGGTGAATCGAAAGACCTCGCCGCGGCCCAGCCCACGAAGGTGAAAGAATTGCAGGCGATGTGGGACAAATGGAGCGCCGAGCAAGCGCCCGCCAGCGCGCCCGACGCTCCCGCCGGGAATGCGAAGAAAAATAAAAAGAAGCGGGTGAACTGAGCCGGTTTGATCGGCGTGACGCGTTTCGAACTCGGCACCTTCCGATCACCGATCGCGCATGTTCGGCGAGCGACCGCGAGGGCGCCGGGTCCGGCAAAAGGCCGGAAATCGAGGGCCGCCAGTCGGTCTATTTTTCTTTTGCCGTCGGCGACTCTGTCAGGAGAAAGGTCATGAGATCGCGGATCTGGTTTTGGTCGAGCGATTGCAGCAGACCTGCGGGCATCAGTGAGACGGCGGACGCTTTCATCCCGGCGATCGTGTTCTTTGGGATCGTGAGGTTTGCGCCGGAGACTTGTCCGAGCACGACGGCTTGGGGGGTGTCTTCGAGCACGATACCGTTCGCCGAAGAACCATCGTTTAACGTCACGACGTAGGCGATGCGGTCGGGGTTGATCGCCGCGCTCGGCTGCACGATGTCTTTCATCACGGAGGCGTAGTCGCGGTAGACGAGATTCGACAAATCCGGTCCGATCAGCCCGCCCTCACCGTGGGCTTGGTGGCACGCGGCGCACGCGGCCTGTTGGCCGTGATAAATTTCACGGCCCCGGAGCCAATCACCCCCGGCGATCTCCGGAACCGTGCGGGCCACGGGTTCATTCGTTGCATCCGCTTGCTGAATTGCGAACGGCAGCAGGAAACGGCGCAACGGCAGGGCCCGTGGCCGTGCGTCCTCGGCGGTGTGCCACGCCACGTCGAGTGCGGGAGCGGTGCCGCCCGTGGTGAGGGTGATTTCCACGGGCCACCAACGGTTCTCGCGCGAGGTCGTCGTGATGCGGACTTCACCGTCGGCGCGTCGCTCGACCTGGGCCGTGGCGGGTGCATTGACGGCCACGAGTGAGCCCCTCGCGGGCTTGAGCGCGACGGTCACGGTCTCGGCCGGATATTCGAAATCGATTTTCGCTCCGGGTTGGATGGCCGGGCGCAACATCAGATGCAGATCCCATTGCGTGCGCAGGACGAGGCGGCCGGGGGTTTTCAATAGCGCAAACAGACGCGCGTGTTCCGCGCTCGGACCGGTAAGCGCCTGCGCGACGGCGAGGTCCACGTGCGGCAGCCAACCGGACCAACCGATTTGGCCCGCGGCGTCGCGCCACTCGGCTTCCACGCCCGTGAGATCGGTGAGCACATCGATGGCGGCGTGTTGCGGCAGCTCACGTCGGGCCGGGTCGTGGGCGCGTGCCGCCGCGAGCCCGTCGGGTAACGTCACGGCGTAATTCAGGGCGGCGGTGCGCGGAGCCGAGCGCAGCACCACCGAGTGCAGATCCGCCGCCACTCCGGCCGAGAGCACCGGAAGTGCCGCGCGTTTCATTTTAGACTGGTCCTTTACCACCTGATAGCCGGGCACAAACGACTCGAAACGGTCGCCGGCGGCGACGTGCGTGCCTTGCGTGAGCGTGCTCTGCCGCAACAGATTTTTCCAACGGAGAGGCTCTACCGGTCGGTCGAAAATGATGCGCGTCTCCGTCGGACTCGCGGCGTAGGCGAGCACCGGTTGCGGGGCGGCCGGGTCGGCATACGAGAGTTTGAACAGCTTGCCTTGTCCCTGCGGCCCGGTGCCCCAATCCGGTGCGCCGCTGTGGCACGCCACGAGCAAATCTCCCTGCGGCGTGGGCACGGCGTCGATGGTCAGCATCGCGAGGCCGGCGATGAGATCGTTCTTCGCGACATAGCCGGCGGCGGTTTTGACGAGTTTCGTGCGCCAGATTTTGCCGCGGGATTCGCCGGCGACGAAGACATCCCCGCGCCACCACTCCGGGCCGAAGATTTTTCCGCCGCCCGCCACGGGTTCGTTGAAGTGAATGCCACACGTCGCCTGATGTTGTGGGCCGTAATCGAACACGCTCGGCTCGTCGATCACGCCCGGGAGGTGGACGGGATGGCGGGGCGGGAATCCGTAGTGGCGTCCCTTCTCGATGAAGAGGAGCTCGTCGAACGGATTGCCGTTGGGCAGCCACGTCGCCCCTTCTTGGTCGGAACAGAACAGATCCCCCGCGGCGTTGAAGGCGATGGACACCGGGAAGCGTAATCCCGTGGAAATGATGTCGCGGCGTTTCCAGTCGGGTGAGAGCCGGATGATCGTACCGCGCTCGCTGAACTGATTGTAATCGGAGAGGCCGGTTTTTTTGTTGAGCCGATACGCCCCGTTCCACGCATCAACGCCGAGGCCGAAATAGATGTTGCCCGCAGGATCGACCGCGAGGCCGATCGCATCGAGGTTTGAACCTGCGGCGGCCGTGGGCGGCAGCCATCCTCCCGTGACGGTCTGCAATTCCGCCGTGCCGTCGCCCTTGTCGCGGAGGTGGATGACGCGGCCGCGACTCGCGATATAGAGGCCGCCGGGCCCCCAGGCCATGCCGATGCTGGGCGGAATCTCGGCGCGGGTGTTGTCGAAAAAAAGCGTGCTCGCGTCCTCAAGGCCGTCGCCATCGGTGTCCCTTAGTTGGTGGACGTTCCCATCGTAGCCGAGGGCAAACAGCCGCCCGTCCGGCGCGTAGACGAGGTTGTTCAGATTGCGCAACGCGAGCGGCAGTTCCCGCACGGTGAACCCGGGCACGAGCAACTGCACGGGCGGTGGATTCTCGATGGCGATGGCGGGCCTCGCGATCGGGGCCGCGGCGTGGGCGCCGACGGCCATCAGCCCGAGCGAGATCGTAAGGAGCCGAAAAAACGGAGCGGGGCGGGTCTGCATGGAATCAAGGCAGCGGAAAACTGCGCCCGACGGCGAGCCCAAGAATGTCGCGTGTAAGTGAGGTTTCTTCCGAGTTTTGTTCGTAGTGGCGGGCGGCGCTGACTTCAGCCGACGGGACCGACGCGGTTTTGAGGTAAAAGATACCGCCCGACGTTTTTTTGCTATCCAGCGGCGGCGGCATGCGTTGAGGTTATCGGCCCTTGGGTTGCCCCCATCCCATGGGATTGGCATTGGGCGCGAACTCTTCGAGGTCGGGCTCCGGGTTTGCCGATCGTCCCTCAGCTTCAATCACCCCGTTTATGACTTGGTCGCAAAATTACTCCCCGCTCGGTAGCATCGGTCTGTCCGCTTTGGTCGCGGCGCTACCCATCGTCACTCTGCTCGGCCTGCTCGCTTTTTATCATGTGCGGGCGCAAGTCGCGGCGTTGGCCGGGTTGCTCGTCGCGTTTGGCGTGGCGATTTTTGTCTACCAGATGCCGCTTTCGCTGACGTTGGCGTCGGCCGGTTACGGGGCGGCGTTCGGGCTGTTTCCCATCGGTTGGATTATCCTCAACGCGATTTTTATCTACAACCTCACCGTCGAGACCGGCCAATTCCGGGTTCTCCAAAAACAGGTCGCGGCGATGTCGGGCGACCGGCGGATTCAGGCGCTCCTGATCGCGTTTAGCTTTGGTGCCTTCATTGAGGGCGCGGCGGGTTTCGGTGCGCCGGTGGCGATCAGCGGCGCGCTGCTGATCGGACTGGGCTTCCGGCCGCTGGAGGCGGCGAAGCTCGCGTTGATCGGCAACACCGCGCCGGTCGCCTACGGCGCGCTCGGCACGCCGCTGATCACGCTCGCGAAAATCACCGAGCTCGATCTCCAGCTCCTGAGCTCGATGGTCGGCCGGCAATTGCCGATCTTTTCGCTGATCGTGCCGTTCTGGCTGATTGCGGCGCAGGCGGGTTGGCGGGGCATGGTGGCGGTGTGGCCGGCGTGTCTGGTGGCGGGCGGGAGTTTCGGGCTCTCGCAATTCCTCGTGAGCAATTTTATCGGACCCATGCTCGTGGACATCATTTCGGCGATTTTCTCGATGGGCGCGATCGTCGTGCTGATGAAATTCTGGCGGCCGAAAGACATGCAGCAAAACGCCGTGACGAAGGACGCGGCCCTTGAAGCGGTGCCGGTTGACGGACCGGCTTGGAAGGCGTGGTTGCCGTGGGTGTTTCTGAGCGTGTTCGTGTTTCTGTGGGGCCTGCCCGTGATCAAGAAGGCGCTCAACGCCTGGTTTGCGCCCGCGTTTGAGATGCCGCTGCTGCACAAAGCGGTCATGCGGGTTCCGCCCGTGGTGGTGCAGCCCGAGGCCGAGTCGGCGATCTTCACGTTCAACGCCCTATCGGCTACAGGCACCGCGCTGCTCTTCGCGGGATTTTTGGCGGGCGTGGTGCTCGGCCTCAAGCCGCTCCAGATCGTCAAAGTGTATGGCCGGACCTTTTGGTCGGTGCGCGTTTCGCTGCTCACGATCGCGCTGATGCTCGCGCTCGGTTTTACCACCAAGTTCAGCGGCACGGATACGACGATGGGCTTGGTCATGGCGGGCACCGGCTGGTGGTTTCCGTTTTTCTCGCCGCTGATCGGCTGGCTGGGCGTCGCGCTGACGGGCAGCGATACCTCGTCCAACGTGCTCTTCGGCAATTTGCAAAAAGTGACCGCGGAGCAGCTCGGCATGTCGCCGATCTTGATGGCGGCGTCCAACAGCTCGGGCGGCGTGATGGGCAAAATGATCGACGCCCAAAGCATCGTGGTGGCCGCGGTTGCCACCGGCGGGCACAAGGACAGCCCGGATGCCGGCACCGTGTTGCGCTCGGTCTTCTGGCACAGCGTGGCGCTCGCGCTGCTCGTGGGCGTGCTCGTGATGCTCCAGGCCTACGTGTGGCCGTGGATGATTCCGACCCAGTGATCGGCCCTTGGTGAACGCTGCGCTGCACCCTCACATCCGATCGAGGATCGGCCGCTTCATCTAAGGTGCGGCTGTGCCGTGCTCCAGCGCCTCGCTAAGCGCCGCGATGATCTCCTCCACCGGTTCGCAGCCCACGCAGAGGCGGAGGAGGTCGGGGTCGAGGTTGCTGGCGGATAATTCGGCGAGGCCGGCGGGGGTCGTCACGAGGTCGTAGTGCGCGAGATACATGAACGGGCAGATCAGCGTCGTAGTCATGCCGAAGCTCGGGCCTTTCGGCAGGCGGAGGCGGTCGTAGAATTTTTCCAGGCCGCCGATCTCGCGCAGGGAAAAGGTGATCATGCCGCCGGTGGCATGGGGGTGACGGGCGAGTTTTTCGAAGTTGGCGACGCTGGCGGTGTGGCGGGCCCAGTAGACGTCTTTGACGGCGGGGTGGTTTTCCAAAAACGCGACGACGCGGGGGGTGCTGGCGTGGATTTTTTCGAGGACGTTTTCGGTGTCGGCGATCTCGTGAGCGAGGCGGGCGGCGTCGCGGGGGTAGAGGGGCTCGGCGGCAAGCGCGATGCGGCGGCGGAGCTCGGGGGCGTCGGGGCGGTCGGGGTTGACGACGGCGAGGCCGGCGGTGAGGTCGCCGACGCTGCCGGTGTATTTGGTGAGGCTGGCGAGGGCGATGTCGGCGTGCGGGAGGACGTTGAGGTTGTAGAGCGAGGCGGTGGAGGCGTCGATGAGGACGTGGGCGCCGTGGCGGCGGGCGAGGGCGGAGATGGCGGGGATGTCGGGGGTCTGAAGGAGCGGGTTGGTGGGGACCTCAGCGACGACGCCGGCGATGCGGGCGCCGTGGGCGGCGAAGATGCGGGTGATGGCGTCGAAATCGAGCGGGTTGCGGATGTAAACGTAGTCGGCGGGCGACGCGGTGAATTTTTTGAGGATGGCGATGGTATCGAGGTAGAACCATCCGAGTTGAATCCAGACGGTGCGGCCGCGGCTGGCCTGGAGGTCGGCGACGGCGCGGAAGGAGGCGTAGATGGCGCTCATGCCGCAGTTGGTGAGAAAAAGGTCAGCGTCGGCGACGGGTGTGGCGGTGGGCGCGAGGTCGGAGTTGAGCACGCCGCGGAGGTGGCGGCGGATCTCGGCGGGGGCATCGCCGGCGAATGTGGCCTCGGGATAAACGGCGGCGCGGAGTCCGAGGCGGACGAGGTGATCCTCGGCCTCGCGGGAGGAGAGGAAGCCGCCGAGGTTTTGCAGATAGGTCTTGGCGAGGGCGTAAGTGGCGTTGTGAGCGGCGGGGTGGGCGACGCCGTGGAGGCCGTGGGTGTCTACAAAGAGGTGGGCGGCGCCGGCAGAGGTGGCGCTAAGGTGGGCGACGAGATTCTCGGCGATGGCGAGGGACGACGTGAGCCAGAGCTTTTGGCCGGCGAGAGCGGGATTGCCGGCGACGCAGTGGGCGGCGAGCTGGAGCGCGAACGGATGAACGACGAAGCGCGGGTAGCCGGTGGAGAGTTGGCGGATGATCTCAGGGTCTTTCTCCTCGTAGCCGCGGACGGAGTGCATCGTGGGCAAGCTGCACGAAACGGCATGAGGGCTGGGCGGGATGGCGGCACCGATGGGCAGATGAGAAAAGGCGGACATCGTGGTAAAAAGGTCGAAGGAGGCTTCAAAAGGTAAGAGGCAACCCGCGCCGGTAAGCAAGTGGCGGTGCGTCATCAACCCACCCAAGTTTTCGCGCCCCTAGAGATAAGTCATAACAACCGAGGCGAGTACGAAGCCAATCAAGTGTCACCTTTTGATCAAAACCTGCTGATTTCTTTACACCGGCGTACCTAACGGGCCGGTCGCAATCATTGATTTTGGTGCACAAAATTTTAACGCCTCTGAGGTCCATGGCGGTTGCAGCCGGGCAATAGATTTTCGGTGAAAATCAGCCCGAGTGAAAGCGATCGAGGTCCTCTTCGACCATGCTTGGGAGATTTTCGACGTGGCTGTTGCCGGCATTATTGATGAATTTCTCATCCGTGGGGATCCGCCACGTGAGATTCAACGTCATCAGCGCATCACTCGTATCAAGTCTTCGCCGTGCCGGCTTTAACCCGAGTTCCGCAGTTCAAAAAACCGCATCGTTCTATGGCAGAGACTTACGCGATTTAGGGGCTGATTTTCGGCACTACATTGCTGACTTCACGGGTGCCCTTGGGCAGGCGCAGCCCGAGGT
>JBIKWB010000063.1:0-10911 GCA_044356555.1 Opitutaceae bacterium
AGTCGTAGAGCGGGTATATGCACCAAGCCGCACCGGCGTGATGATGGGGCACATGACGGATGCGGTAGAGCAGGGGGTCACGAAGCCAGAGATTGGGCGCGGCCATATCGATTTTCGCACGGAGCGAGCGCGCGCCGTTGGGAAACTCGCCGGCCTTCATGCGCTGGAACAGATCGAGATTCTCGGCGGCACTGCGGTTTCGAAACGGGCTGTCCCGGCCGGGTAACTCGGGTGAGCCGCGAAAGCTCTCCGTGTCTTCTGCGCTCAAATCACAGACGTAGGCCTTGCCCCGCTTGATGAGCTCGACGGCGCAGTCGTAAAGCGCCGCAAAGTAATCGGACGCGAAAAACGCCTCGGTCTCAATTCCAATGCCGGGCGTGGCCGGAGGTTGAAAGTAATCGGGCCGGCCCAGGGAAGTGATGAGGGCGGGCGTGGTGCCCTTGGCCTTCACGCCCAAAACTTCGTCCGCCCAGCCGGCGATGAGCCAATGGACATCTGTGGTGATGGAGTCGACGAATTCGATGTCTTCTTTGACCGGATTGGTATCGTCGAAACGAAGATTGCACTGGCCGGCGTTTTCGCGGGCGATGCCGAAGTTTAAACAAATCGATTTGGCGTGGCCGATGTGGAGGTAGCCATTCGGCTCGGGAGGGAAGCGAGTGACGATCTTCGCGTAACGCTTTTCGGCGACGTGAGCCGCGACGATATCGCGGATGAAATCGGAGGGTGCGGGCACGGCGGCGGAGGACTCGGCGGCGGTCATAGCGGGACAAATTGAAAGGAGGCTGCATGTGAATCAACGCCGCAGTTGCAGGGCGGAGCGAAGGCACGGGCTTGACGCGACCGAACACGGCTCACTTCATGGCGGCTCAGTTCTGCGAGCGTAGCACAATGGATAGTGTAGTAGCCTCCGAAGCTATTGATGTGGGTTCGATTCCCGCCGCTCGCACCAACTCAGAGCAAGCCGTCGAAAAGTCATAGCAAGGTTCGTTACGTTCACTGTAGTCGAAAGGCGCTTAGCCCTCGGCGGGTGACTTTGTTCCTGCAGCGGCGGTCATGGTAGGTTGTACCTTAGGGCGGTGTATCGGTGCTGGATTTGATGAAGGAATTCGGGTCCGCGGCGAAGACGGCGGTCAGTTGCGTGGCAAGCAAGCCGATGATGTGGTGTGCGTTCGAAAGAAGAGGGTGAATACTCGGGCTGCTTCGCTCTTTCGGCAGGACTAGGGATGCAACTTGGCGCGGGTTATTTAGATTGGCCAAGCGACTCCACCGGTTGATTCAGATTAACCTTTTATTGATCATCTTACGGAATAAAAAGCCGCCTTTTCGCTCACCTCTGGAGTGACTTTGCTCCTTTTTGCAATCCAGCTTAAGTATTGATCCCACATCAAAACATTAAACCGGTCGTCTAACTATTCTCGTGCTTACCTTTCTCGGTCTGATCTCCAGGCTAGAATACGATCAAGTCTGCCTACGGACGAGGGGCGGCGGGCTTGACAATCTTTCGACGCGTTTGATAAGTTTCGAGGTTCAATCAACCACTCTTTACAAAAAGGTGGGCCCTGCGGCCTGCTTTTTTTTTCCTTAAATACATCACTATGAGCAGCGAAATCCTGTCCGTCCTAGAATACATGGAAAAGGAAAAGGGCATTCCGCGCACTGACATGATCGCGACGATCGTCAATGCACTGAAAACGGCCGCGTTAAAGGGGATTAACTCGGGCCAAGAGCTCAGGATCGATATCAACCCAAAGAACGGCCAACTCCACGTGTGGGCTGTAATGAAGGTCGTCGATTCGATCGGTAACCAGAAGACGGACATACACGTTGAAAAGGCCCAAGCTTTTAAGCCGGGTGCGGTGGTTGGTGACGTGATTGAGAAGGAGGTTGATCCTTCGTCTCTTGGCCGTATCGCCGCGCAAACCGCCCGACAGGCGGTAATGCAGCGGTTGCGGCAGTTCGAGAAAGACCGGATCTTCGATGACTTTAAGGACCAGATCGGCAACATCGTGACAGGCACCGTTCGCCGGCGTGAGCGCAATGATATCTTCATCGATTTGGGTAAAGCCGAGGCGGTCATGCCCGGGAAAGAGCAAGTGCCGGGTGAGGAGTATCAGCCCGGAGATCGCATTCGCTGCATCTTGCTGGATATCGAAAGCACCCCGCGAGGCCCCGAGGTGATCTTGAGCCGCGCCAGTCCTAAATTTGTTCGCCGTCTTTTTGAGTTGGAGGTCACCGAAATCGCCGATGGGACGGTTAAGATTGAGGCTTTCGCCCGTGAGCCAGGATATCGGACCAAGATTGCGGTCACCAGCACTGATCAAAAAGTTGACCCTGTCGGTGCCTGCGTGGGTGCCCGCGGTTCGCGCGTGAAGACGATCGTGAGGGAGCTGAACGGCGAGAAGATCGACATCGTCAAGTATCACGCCGATCCCAAGGAGATGATCATCGAGGCCTTTAAGCCCGCGGTCCCCCGCGAGATCATAATCGATGAGGTAGCTCATCGTATTTTGCTCAAGGTCGCGACAGATGATTTGGCGATTGCGATTGGACGCAAGGGCCAGAACGCAAGGCTAACCTCACGCCTCTTGGGTTGGCGGCTCGATATCGAAGAATTCAGAGCTGCTGGTGACAACCCCCGCGAGACAGCGATAAATGTTCTGGTGAAGACATTTGCTTTCGACCCCGCGATCGCGGGGCGTCTGGTCGACATGGGAATCAATTCGCCGGCCGCTTTCGAAGGAGTGGCCGCGGAGGATCTCGTTGGGGGTGGGTTTACTGCCGACGAGGCTCAGGACGTCATCACCCGAGTCACCACCTAACAAGTTTACATCGTCCTACGTCATTTCCCGCACTGAATGAGCACCCGCATCCACGAACTCGCGAAGCAATACAACCAAGACTCGAAGGCTTTGCTCTCGTGGCTGAAAGAGCGCGGCTATGTGTCGGCGGAGACTAAATCGGTTGCGAGCACGGTCAGTAAGATTTATTTTGACGAAATTGAGAAGGAGTTCGGGTTAAAAGCGGTGGTGGCACCGGTGGTTGCGAGCCCGGCTCCGACGCCTACGGCGCAAGTCGCTGCAGCTATTGAACCCTCCCGGGTGAACATTCCCGCCGGTGTTTTCGTGAAGAGCACGCAAGATATCGCGCGCGAAAAAGAAGCGGTCGCTGTCGCCAAAGCGGCGGCCACAAAGCCGGCATCGGTGCCGGTTGTTGTCCCGCCCGCGCCGCCGGCAGTGCCGCCAAGCCCGGTTTCGAAAGCTCCAGCCCCGTTGCCGCCTCGGCCGATTTCGGCGCCGCCAACCGTAGCAATTCCTCAAGTAATGGCCAAGGCCCCGAGCGCCACGCCAGCGTTACCGCCTCGGTTCATCAGCGCCGCTCCGGCTGCGGCATTCCCGGCTGTTAAGAGTCCGGCAATTGCGCCGGTCGCTCCTGCTGCGGCCATGCCGACGATCACTCCGGCTTCTCCAATCCCGGCCCCGGTGGCAGTTGTTTCTGCGCCAGCTGCGGCACCTGTGAGCAAAGCACCGGTTGCTTTGCCCGCGATGCCGGGACGTCCCGGGGCTGCGCCCCAAAAAGCACCTCCGCTCCCGGGGGCCGGGCCAATCCCAGTTACAGCCGTAATGCCGCCGAGTTCATCGGTGACCGTTACTCAAGTGGGTGATGTTAAGTTGATCAGCATGAAGCCGCCGGTCATTGTGCGCGACTTTGCGACGGCTCTTGGGATGAGGCCATTTCAGCTGATCTCCGAGTTGATGCAGATGGGGATTTTTGCGGCTATTACCCAATCTTTGGACGAAGCCGTCGCAGCGAAGCTCGCCGAGAAACATGGTTTTCTGCTCGAGGTAAAACACCGTGGTGATCCGGTCGCCTTGGCTCAAAAAGAGAGAGAGAAGAAGGAAAAGAAATTAGTGGTAGAAGACGACACCAAGGATTTGGTGCTCCGGCCGCCGGTGGTGTGCATTTTGGGTCATGTCGACCATGGGAAGACCTCGTTGCTTGATGCCATTCGCAAAGCCGATGTGGCGAAAGGTGAAGCGGGCGGAATCACTCAGCACATCGGGGCCTACCAGATCGATTTCAACGATCGGAAAATCACTTTTCTCGATACCCCCGGTCACGCGGCGTTCACGAAGATGCGTTCGCGCGGCGCAAGTGCGACCGATGTGGCGATCCTGGTGGTCGCGGCCGATGACGGATTCATGCCGCAGACCGACGAGGCGTTGAAAATTGCCCTCAACGAGAAGGCGCAGCACGTCGAGAAGTTCGCGCTGCTCGTCGCCGTGAACAAAATGGACGTGAAAGGTGCAAACTTGGATCAGGTCAAAGGTCAGATGCAGCAGCGCAATATTGCTCCTGAAGACTGGGGCGGTGAGACCGTAACGGTGCCGGTTTCTGCGATTAAGGGGACGGGGATCAACGAGCTTCTTGAGATGATCTTACTCCAAGCCGACGTGCTTGAGTTGAAAGCCAACCCCAAGGCGGAGGCCAGCGGCGTTGTCATCGAATCCCAAGTTGATGTCGGCCGCGGCCCGCTAGCGACGGTGATCGTGCAGCGCGGCACGTTGCGGGTGGGCGACGCGATTGTTTGCGGGGCCAATTGGGCGAAAGTCCGGGCGATGTTTGACGATCAAGGCCGATCGATCAAAGAAGCGCCGCCGTCGACGCCGGCGCGGGTCATCGGTTGGACGGGAACTCCGGACAGCGGCACAACCTTTAAGGTCGTTAAGAACGCCCGCGAGGCTGAGAAGCTTGCCGAAGAAGAGCAGTATCGACTGAAGAAAATCACGACGACCGCAGATGCGGCGCCGAAAGAGAACACGTTGGACTCGTTGTTTGCGAATATCGCGGCCACGCAGCAGAAGGTGCTAAAGGTCATCATCAAGACGGACGTATTCGGCTCCACCGAGGCGGTGCGTAATATTCTCGAAGCCATCAAGAGTACAAAGGTTTCGCTCGAGATTGTTTCAACGGATGTGGGTATCATCACCAAAAACGATGTGTTGATGGCCGGAGCAGCCGGCTCGGTCATCATCGGTTTCAACACCAAATCTGAGAATGGGGTTACTCCGTTGGCCAAACATCACGGCGTGAGGATCGAGACGTATGCGATCATTTACGAATTGGGCGACAAGGTCCGTGAAATGATGGCGGATTTGTTGGATCCTGATCTCAAGGAAACCAAGACCGGTGTTGCCGAGGTGCGCGCGACGTTCCCTTTGGCCAAAGGATTTGTTGCCGGCTGTCTCGTCACCGAGGGGAAGATCAACCGAAACGCGTCGGCCCGGGTTCGGCGCGGCAAGGAAATCGTGCACGAGGGCAAGATCGGCACGCTCAAGCGTTTCAAGGACGATGCGAACGAAGTTCGCGCCGGTCTCGAATGCGGGATCAAGCTCGACGACTTTAATGGCTATCAAAAGGGCGACTTCATCGAGTGCTTCGAGGTGCAGAAAGTTCGCGCCGCACTTTGAAGGATTTGTCCTTAGCTTTCGAGCCCGCCGAAACGACCCGTGAACTGCGGGGAAGTTCGCCAACACCCCGGCCCCAAACTCCGTGAGTAATCGCACTATTCGAGTCAATGAGCTGATCCAGCGTGAGCTGAACGACATCCTGCGGAGGCATTACCAGACCGAGTCGATTTCGATCACGGTCACCGAAGTGCGTATCTCGACCGATCTGCGCGACGGAAAGGTTTTTGTGGCCATCATCGGCGATGAAGAATTCGTGCTGCGACGCATTGCTTGGCTACGGCGGCAGGCGCGCGAAATTCGCACCGAACTGGCGCGCCGGATCACGCTGAAATTTTTGCCGAATCTGAGTTACTCAATCGACGAAACGACACCGCGTAGCGCCAAAGTGCTCCAGATGCTTGACGACATGGTTAAGCTCAATCCTGCGTTGGCGACCCCGCCGGCAACGGTCGCCCCTGTCCCTGCTACAACGCCGAATTCTCACGCGGCCTCATAAGGTGGAGCAGTATTTTCCAGCTCTTGCCCCGGAGTTTGCACGTTTGAGAGCGATGATTGCGGGCCGCACTGTCGCGGTGGTCGGCCATGCGAGACCCGACGGCGACTGCATCGGATCCCAAGTGGCATTGGCGCGCGCTCTGAGCGCTCTCGGGCACGATGTCGTGTGCGTCAACGCTGACCCGGTGCCGCGTCGACTGGAGTTTCTTGCCCGAGGGATCGCTTTTCAACCCACCGATGAGGCGGTAGCTGGCGCGGAAAGTCGGGCGGCGATTTTTGTTGATTGCGCCGACCCCGCGCGTGGCGGTGAACGAATCAAGACCCGCTTCCCTAACCCTTTGGGGGTTATTGACCATCATATGTCGAATGCCCGTTACGGCGTGGTAAACGTGATTGATACGCAGGCCGCGGCTACGTGCGAAATTTTGGCCGGCGTCTTTCTCGATGCGGGTTTGCCGATTGATCCGCAGATGGCCCAAGCGCTGTTTACCGGAATTCTCACCGACACCGGGCAGTTCCGGTTCAACGCCACCTCGGAGCGCTGTTTTATTTTGGCCGGGCAGTTGGTCGCGCGTGGCGCAAGCCCCAGCGAAGTGGGCTATCAGATCTACGAACGGGAGACGGCGGGCAAGATGCAGTTGCTACAGCGGTTTATTGCTTCGTTGCGGTTCGAATGTGACGGCAAGGTGTGCATCGGTGTTTTGCCCGAAGGCATCTTCGTTGAAACCGGGGCCACGACCGAAGACACCGAGGGCCTGGTCGACTATGCCCGCTGTATCGAGGGCGTAGAAATCGGCGTTTTGCTCGAACGCCGGGCCGGGTGCGGGGTTAAGGCGAGTTTGCGTGCAAAGGATCCGGCGATCCGGGTCGATCTGATCGCAGCGCAGTATGCGGGAGGCGGTCATGCCTGCGCGGCGGGACTCAGCGTCACTTCGGCGGGTGAGGACTTCTACGCGGGCCTGGTGGCGGCGTTGGCCACCCGATTATCGCAAGTTGCGGCGGAGCACGTAAAAATTTGAGCCATGTTGATCCCGACCAAAGAACTAGACGGTATTTTGCTGGTGGATAAGCCGGCCGACCATACGTCGCACGACGTGATCGCCCGCTTGCGGGGTAAACTGCGCATGAAGCGGATTGGACACGCCGGCACGCTCGACCCGATGGCGACCGGGTTGCTCGTCGTGCTCGTAGGTAAGGCGACGTCGGTTTCCCAATATCTCATCAGTCTCGACAAAGAATACACTGGCACGATCAAGCTTGGTGTGACGACGAATTCACAGGACGCCGACGGTGAAGTCCTCGTGACGCGCCCGGTGTCACCATCGCTCACGGAGGCCGAGGTGCTGGCCGCGATCAAGACGATGCTCGGCGATCAATACCAGATGCCGCCGATGTTTTCCGCCATCAAGATCGATGGGGTGCCGCTCTACAAACTTGCGCGCAAGGGGGAGGAGATTGTGCGGGAACCGAGATTTATCCGAGTCGCGAGCTGGGATCTGACGCGTTTCGCTCCGCCGGAACTTGATTTTCGCGTGCGCTGCACGAAAGGCACCTATGTGCGCACGTTGGCGCATGATCTCGGTGAGAAATTAGGCTGCGGGGCGCATCTTACGGCGTTGCGGCGAACGGGCACGGATAAGCTCACGCTCGAGCGGGCGCTCACGATCGACCAGATCAACGCGCTCACGATTCCAGAGATCGAGAAACATCTGCTGCACCCGCGCGACGTGGTGCCGAGTCTGGCGTTGTGAGCTCACCGGCGAACTTTGCGGGCCTCGCCCGAAACGCGCTGCCGAATCGGCCGCTGCATCTCGCCATCGGGATTTTTGATGGCGTGCATTTGGGGCATCGCGCCGTGATCGAGGCAGCGGTGCAGTCGGCCCGTCGGAGCGACGGGATCGCGGCGGTGCTGACGTTTTCGCCGCATCCGAGTTTTCTGTTTCGGCCGGAGAATCCTACGCCGTTGATCATGGAGTTGGAAACGAAAGTGGCCCTGTTGGGTGCGCTGGGCGTCGAAGCCGTCGTCGCCGAGCCGTTTACCCCGGAATACGCGCGCCTCGAGGCGGAGGATTTCCTCGCGCATTTGCGCAGCCACCTGCCGTACCTCGCCGCGGTGTATGTCGGAGAGAACTGGCGCTTCGGGCGCGGTCGAAGGGGCGACGTGGCGATGTTGATCGCGGAAGGGCGCAAGTTGGGGCTCGGCGTTTTCAGTGCGCCACGGGTTAATTTTAACGGCGAGCCGATCAGCAGCACGCGCATCCGCGGGCTTTTAAGCGACGGTGACATCGTCCAAGCGAATGCTCTGCTGGGGCGCACCTACGCCGCAAACGGCGTGGTGCGGCCGGGGAAGCGGCTCGGTCGGACGATTCAGTTTCCCACTTTGAATCTGCATTGGAACCCGGGACTGAAGCCGCGCTATGGCGTCTATATGGTGCGGGTCACCGGCGAGGGCGTGACGGCCGGTTTGCCGGCGATCGCCAACTATGGGCTGCGGCCGACAGTGGAGGCAGTAACGGAACCGCGCTTGGAGACGCATGTGCTCGGAGCGTGTCCGTTTGGCGAAGGGGACGAAATCACGGTCGAGTGGCTCAAGTTCCTTCGACCTGAAATGAAGTTTTCCGGATTGGACCAATTGCGGGCGCAGATCGGGCGGGACGTGGCGGCAGCCCGCGCGGAATTTTTCTTGCCCTGAGGCGAACGGCTCGCGTTATTTGCAACTCAGGTTTTTGGGGACTTTTAGCTCAGTTGGTTAGAGCGTTTCGTTGACATCGAAAAGGTCACTGGTTCGAGTCCAGTAAGGTCCACCATTTCAGCAGTTTAACTGCTATCGCCACTGTTCGGTCGGGGTGATTTTTGGACTGTGGAGTCGCAAGAAAATCGGGCTGACTCTGGGGTGCTTCGGCCTTAGGCCGAGGAGAATCGATAAACAGTTGTGCTACGGTAGGTCTGGCCGGGGTGCAGCAGCGTGCTGGGGAAACTCGGTTGGTTGACGGAGTCGGGAAAATGCTGGGTCTCAAGGCACAAACCGCCGCGGTGGGCATAGGTCGCCCCTGATTTTCCGGTGAGGCGCCCGGTAAGAAAGTTTCCGGTGTAGAACTGGATGCCGGGTTCGGTGGTCAAAACTTCGAGGACGCGGCCGGAGGCGGGTTCATAGACGGTGGCGGCGAGTGCGAGCTGGCCGTCGGCAGAGTCGAGTACCCAGTTATGATCGTAGCCGGCGCCGAGGCGGAGTTGCTCGTGGTCGGCGCCAATACGTGCGCCGATGCGGTGGGTCGAAGTAAAGTCGAACGGGGTTCCCGCGACGGGGGCACGATCGCCGGTGGGAATCAGGCCGGGGTGGACCGGAGTGAAGCGGGAGGCGCGAAGCGTGATTTCGTGGTCGAGCACGTCGCCATGGCCGGCGCCGGCGAGATTGAAATAAGAGTGGTTAGTGAGATTGACGGGCGTGCTTTGATCCGTCGTGGCCCTGTAATCGATGCGAAGACCTTGCTCAGGGGTGAGCGAATAGGTGACCTCGGCGGAAAGTTCGCCGGGGTAGCCCTCTTCACCGTCTGCACTCGTGTAGCGCAGGCGAAGTGCAGGTTGACCGGCGACGGTGGCCGGCTCGGCCGACCAGAGGACTTTGTCGAAACCGACGTTGCCGCCATGAAGATGACAGGGAATTCCGTCGGGGGCGTTGTTCGTGACGAGGCTGTAGGTCTTCGCCCCTAGGCTGAATTTGCCGCCGGCAATGCGGTTTCCGACCCGGCCAATGATAGCGCCAAAATGGGGGGACTCAGCCGGGTAACGCTCGACCGAATCAAAGCCTAGAACCACATCGGCCAAACGGCCGGTACGGTCGGGGGCGAAGAGGCGGACAACGGTGCCGCCAAAGTCGGAGATTTCGGCCTGAAAACCGGAGGCGCTCGTTAGCGTGAAAAGGCGGGCGGTGCGGCCGTCGGGGAGTTTACCAAATGAACGGGTGGTCACGATGGGGAGCGATTGGAGCGGGGCAAGGTGCGGCAGAGTCAGAGCTTGATCGTGTGTGGCCAGCCCGGGAACTGTTGGGCTCCGGGCTGGGTGACGTCGACGAACCGGGGCCAGCATTCGAAGGTCACTTCGCGGGTGGATTTCTTGAAGCGAATCAGACCCCAGCCGTCGGCCCAGCCGGGTTTGCCGATATGGGCCGTGCGCGTGGCGGGCGTTGCGTATTGGGCGGTGTCGGGGTTGGCGTAGGCGAACATCGTGATCTTGTTGTTGAAGCCGTCGAGGAAATCGCCGGTCCACGGCAGCGGTGAGTTTGGCACCGGGTTGGCGCCGGGCTTTTCGTTGGCGGGCCACCACCATCGGCCGTAGTAGCTGTTGTCGATTGCCGGTACGACGAACGCCCACGGGCCGTCGCGGTGTTGGTCGATGCCGTGTTGGATCAAGGTGGCGATGTGTTGGTCGCCGGCGATGTGCACGGCGTTGGCGCGCTTGATGAGGCGAAGGGCGGCGAGCCGACCGGATTGCGGCCAACCGTTGGAATCAAGATCGGCATGAAGGCGGCCCTTCGGGTTGCCGTGAAGATGGGCGCCGCCGCAAAAGCCGGTTTGCGAAAGCACGGCGCGAAGACTTACGCCGTCGGTGCGTTGCGCCCAGTCGGAGAGAAACTTGAGCTGGCGTTCGCCGAGGAGCTGGAGCCCGGGAGTGTCGATGACGACCGGATCGTACGCGGGATCAAGGATGTGATCGGGGCGCGGGCCTTTCATCGGATGACGGCCGAGCGGGCCGGTCTTGAATTTGCGGTCTTCAATGATCGCGAAGTCGACCCCGCCGAGATTGAGGCTCGTGTAGTAGACGCCGATGCCTTGTTCGACCGGAGTGGGATCGTAAGGGTCGGGCAGGTTGCCGGTCTGCTGGCGCTCGACCATCTTGACGTATTCGTGATGGAAAAAATAACCGCCGCTATCCCCGGTGGGCACGG
>JBIKWB010000013.1:0-133093 GCA_044356555.1 Opitutaceae bacterium
CGCGCGACGAGGGACGCGGGCAATGGATCGGGGGCGAGCGCGGTCATCGGAGGGGCGGCGCGCGGTTTACTTGCCGAAAGCTTTTTCGATAATGCTCTTCTTCGGCGGAACGTAGCTTGGGTCGAGCCGCTCACGGACGAGTTCTTTTTGCTCGAGCGTGTCGACGCGTTTCATCGCTTCGAGATTGTCGGTGGGGGTGTTCGTCAGGACGACGGGACGAAGGAAGATGACGAGTTCGATCCGGTTCTTCGCGTTGGTGCGGCCACCGAGCAGGTCGCCAATAATCGGAATGGGGCCCAGGCGGCTCGTGTTGCGGGAGTCTTTGTTTTTTTGGTAGCCGGCGAGGACGAGAATCTGACCGCTGCGGGAGGTGACGTAGGAGGTCGTCTTGCGTTTGCCGATGATGTACTGGGTGTTGTTGTCGATCTGGACGGTGCCGGTGACTTCGGAAATGTCCTGCTTGATATCAAGCTGCACGGTGCCGTCGGTTCCGATGAGTGGCTTGATGGTGATGGTGGTGCCGATTTCCTGCTGGGTGACGTTGGATTGAGTGGATAGGCCGCTGGTGCCGACGCCGGCGGTCGAGGTCACGCCGCTGATGACGGGGCGGGTCTCGCCGAAGAAGAAAATCGCCTCTTTGTTGTGGGTGGTCGTGATGCTCGGAGAAGACAGGATGTTGGTGTTGTTTTTCCTCGGGGTCGCGCTGATGGCCAATTCACCGGCGAGGTCCCAGGAGCCGGAGACGTTGTTGGTGGCCGTGGGTCGGGTGATGGCTACACCCGGCCCAGCCGTGGCGACGCCGGCACCCGCCGCGGAGCCCGCGAAGCCGACGAGTTTATCGCCGTCGAGCTTGAGGCCGAGGGCGCCGATACCGGTGGTGCTGTTGTCGTCGAGCGTGACCTCGGCGATGACCACCTCGAGGCGGACTTGGGCGAGGATGATGTCGATTTTGTCTACAAGGTCTTTGATGAGGCGGATGTCGTCGCCGGTGCCGGAGACGATGACGGCGTTGGAGCGTTCGTCGTAAGTTACGGTGACAAGAGTGCTGAACTCGTTGGAACCGGCCATGGCGGCGATTTCGGCGCCGACGTTGTTCATGACGGCGGGTTGAGGGCCGGTTGCGGGCTGAGGTGTGGCGGCCGGTTGGCCGGGGAGGGTGATCTGGCCGGGGCGGACGGACTGGGCGGAGGTTTTCTGCGCGGCGTTGGTTTGGCCGGTCACGAGCTGGGTGAGGAGCGTGGAGACGTCTTTGGCGGCGGCGTGCTTGAGGTAGAGGACCTCGTTGCGGGTGTTGGGGTCGGCTTTGACGTCGAGCTTGGCGATGAGCTCGTCGAAGAACGGATACTGGCGGGGATCGGCGATGAGGATGATCTGGTTGGTGCGGTCGTCGGCGTTGTAGGTGGTGCTGGTGCCGAGTTGGTTTTGGAGGGTACCCTGCAAGATGGTGCGGAGCTTGTTGACGAGGTCCGAGGCCTTGGCGGATTTCAGCGGGTAGAATTTGGGGTTGAGGCCGGTGGTCGCGGGGCGATCGAGCGACTTGATGAGGCTCTCGATGCGCTGGAGGTTGGAGACCGAGTCTGTGATGAGCGCGGCGTTGGTTTTTTCCAAGATAACGACACCGCCGCCGACGCCAGGGGTGAGCAGGCCTTGGAGCTGCGGCATGAACTCGTTGACGCGGAGAAAATCGAGTTGGAAGACTTTCGTGGCGATCTTGCCGGATGCGGGTTGGTCAGATGCCGAGCCCAAGATCATTTCAGGGGCTTCGGTCTTGGCTTGGGCTAAGGCGACGACTTTCAAGAAACGGTCGCCGAGCGGTGTGACGCCGATTTGGTTCAGGGCGAGGAGCGTTTCGATGGCGAGGATCAGTTCCGAGCGCGGGATCGGGCGGTCGATGATGAGCGTGTATTCGGCGGTCGGCAGCGCGGCGGGGCGTAGGATGCTGCGGCCCGTGTGAAGCTCGAGTGCGGACAGCACGCCGTCGATGGGGAGTCCGCTGATTTTGAACGACGGGATCATTTCGTCGCCCGGTGGTTTAAGATCGACGGGGGCTTTTGCACCGGGAGAGACGGCAGGTCCGGGACCGGGGGTCTGCGCGGGAAGGACGAGAGCCAGGGCAAAAAAGCAGGCGGTGAAGCGCAGGCGGACGGAACGCGAGGTCATGCAATAAAGGGAGGAAAGAGGAGTTGAGCGCCGGATGCGCGAGGAAGGAACACGAAGCAGGATGGAGCGGGGGTTGTAAACGGTGATGTGCTTATGACGGCACGGGGCGTGAAAAGTTGCCGTAAGGTGCCGGAAGGATTTGCCGCTTGCGGGAGGCCGGAGCGGGGCCAACGGTTTTGCGCTGAAATGGGCAATATTTTCGGAAAACTTTTCACAATCACCACTTGGGGCGAAAGCCATGGACTTGGCGTCGGCGTGACGATCGACGGGTGCCCGCCGGGTCTGGCGATTTCGGCCGAAGAGATTCAGGCTGAACTCGATCGGCGTCGGCCGGGGCAGAGCGACATCGTGACCCCGCGGAAAGAGGAGGACAAAGTGGAGATCTGGTCGGGGATCTTTGAAGGCAAAACGACGGGAACTCCGATCACTTTGCTGGTGCGCAACGGTGACCAACGGCCGGGGGCGTATGACGAGATGCGGGACAAGTTTCGGCCGTCGCATGCGGATTTCACCTATCAGCAGAAATTTGGCCTGCGCGACCACCGTGGCGGTGGTCGGAGCTCGGCGCGGGAAACCGTCGGTCGGGTGGCGGCCGGGGCGATCGCGAAAAAAATTTTAATGGCGGGGACGGGATCGGGCAGTGTGGAAATTCGGGCGTTTTTGACGCAGGTGCATGATATTGCGGTGCCGGCGGAGGCGCTGGCAGGGTTTCCGACGTTGGCCGACGTGGAAGCGACCGCAGTGCGGTGTCCGCATTTGCCAACGGCGGCGGCGATGATCGAGCGGATCAAAGCGGTGCGCAGCGAAGGAGATTCGGTGGGCGGTGTGATCGAGTGCCGCGTGCGCGGGGTGCCGGCGGGATTGGGGGCGCCGGTGTTCGATCGGCTTGAGGCGGACTTGGCGAAGGCGATGCTCTCGCTGCCGGCGACGAAGGGATTTGAGATTGGGAGCGGGTTTACCGGCGCGACGTTGCGCGGGAGCGAGCACAACGACGCGTTTGAGAATCGCGACGGTGCGGTGCGGACGGTGACCAACCGCAGCGGCGGCGTGCAAGGTGGGATCAGCAACGGAGAGGAAATTGTCTTCCGCGTGGCCTTCAAACCGACGGCGACGATTTTGCAGCTGCAGGCGACGGTGGACAAAGCGGGCGCGGCGACGGAGTTGATGGGTCGCGGGCGCCATGATCCCTGCGTGGTGCCGAGGGCCGTGCCGATCGTCGAAGCCATGACGGCGCTGGTGCTGCTGGACCACTGGCTGCGGCAGAGCGCGCAGTGCGGGACCTTTAAGTTTTGAGCGGCCGCGCGAGCACCGAAAAAGAAGCGCTGGCACTTGGACGGCGGGGCGTTTGAGTCATCGGGAAATGAACAGCTCTGAAAAACCATTGGTCTATGTAATTCTCGGCGCGGCCGGCTCGGGCCGACGCGAGGTGCTGCTCGATTTGATCGCGGGCGGATTTGGCGACGACGACCGGCCGGTGGTTCTCTTGGCCGCCGAAGAGCCGGCGGCGGAGATTGACGCGAAGTTGCCCGGAGTCGCGCGCTGGGTGTGGACGCAGGCGGGCTCGATCGAGGCGGACCTGCCCGAGGGAGCGACCCACATTTTTTTTGTGACCGACGGACGACGGAGTCCGGTTGATCAAATGGAAGCGTTTAAGGCTTGGGTGGAAATAAAGCCCGTCGAGCTGGGGCGGGTATTGACGGTCATCAACTGCCAACTGGCGGCGAAGCACCCGCCGTTGCGGGCCTGGTATGAGGCATGTGTGCATTTTTCGGATGTGGCGCTGCTCAACCGGAGGGAAGGCGTGGAGAACAAGTGGCTGAGCGACTTCCGGGGGTTTTTCGACGACCAGTTCGTGCCGTGCCTTTTTGAGTTTGTAAAAGGGGGCCGGGTGAAGAATCCGGCGCTCATTCTTGATCCGCAGGCGCGGCGGATGACCCATGTTTTCGACGACGAATTGGAGTGGCTGGTCGTCGATGAAGAAGGTTCCGAAGACGACGGCAGCGACGCCGAAATCGGTGTGGAAGAAGAAGTGCAAGTGGCCCGCGAGGAGGAGCCGTATTTTGTGCGCGACGCGGCCGGGCGTCGGGCAAAGCGGATCGTGGAGATCGCCGAGTTTTTGCCGAAGATCGAGCCGACGGCGGGGACCTGAAATGAAAAAGCTCCGACCGCGTGGTCGGAGCCGAGGAGACCGGTGGTCGCGGTCGTGATTACTTCGCGGCGGCGACGGCAGCGACGAAGGCTTTTGCTTTGGCGGTGATGGCGGCCCAATTTTTTTCCTTCATCGCCTTGGCATCAACGAGTGAACTGCCGGCGGCGACGGCGAATGCTCCGGCTTTGAGAAATTCTCCGACGTTGGATTCGTTCACCCCGCCGGTCGGCAGCATCTCGACGTGGGGGAGCGGGGCCTTGACGGATTTGATGTAACCGGGGCCGAAAAACTCGGCGGGGAAAATTTTGGCGGCGTCGGCGCCGGCTTCCCAAGCATTGATGATCTCGGTCGGCGTAAACGCGCCGGAGAAAATCGGCACACTGTAGCGTTTGCAAAGCGTGATGACGTCGGGGCGCAGGGCAGGGGTGACGATGAATTTGGCCCCGGAGAGGATGCCGGCGCGAGCGGTCTCGGCATCGAGAACGGTGCCGAGGCCGAAGAGAAAGTCGGGGAGCTCGGCGGAGGCTTTTTCCAGCATGCGGATGGCGCCGGGGGTGGTCATGGTGAGCTCGATGCTGGTGAGGCCGCCCTCGGCGAGGGCCTTGGCGCAATCGAGGAGACCGTCGGGGTTGTCGGCGCGGATGAGAGCGACGACGCGTTCGGTGCGGATTTTTTGCAGAATGGCTTCTTTTTTCATGGGAAAGGGTAGGTTGAGCACGGCGGCGGGAGAGGGAAATCAATTTTCTTGCCCAGCGGTGAGGGTGAGTGTGTGTTTCCCGTTCCGCTCGTGCCCGGGTGGTGGAATTGGTAGACACGCAGGTCTCAGAAGCCTGTGCCTCACGGTGTAGCGGTTCGAGTCCGCTCCCGGGCACCATTTTTGACGGAAGCAAAGCGTCGCCGGAAAATCCTCAAGGAGCCGGGCGAAACTGGCGACGGTAAGATTGGCCGCGCTCAAGGTGCGCGATCACGGCCGGGTAGTCGCGGTTGGAGAGAGCTGAGCGAAAGGTGTGCAATTCGTCTTCGTAGGCGCGCAGGGCGCGTAGGACTTCGTCGCGGTTTTGTTCCAAGATCGTGCGCCAGAGTTGCGGATCACTGCCGGCGATGCGCGTGGTGTCGCGGAGGCCGCCGCCGGCGTAGTTGCGCCACGAGGAATCACGGGAGGCCAAGAAGGCGCAGAGCGTTGAGGCGAGGACTTGGGGAAGGTGGCTGATGTGGGCCACGATCTCATCGTGTCGGTCGGGTTCGACGGTCACGGCTTCACCGCCGAGATCATGCCAGAAACGAACGACCCGCTCGGTCGCGGCGGGCGAGGTGGTGGGCAGCGGGGTGACGAAACACGTGCGCCGCTCAAACAGCTCGGCGGTGCCGTGCTCCCAGCCGGTTTTCTCGGATCCGGCCATGGGGTGTGAACCGACAAATTGCCCGCGCTCGCCCAGCGCGATGGCGCCGAGACGGGAGATCTCGGCTTTGACGCTGCCGACGTCGGTCACAACCGCATCGGGCGCGAGGTGGGGTGCAACCTGCTTGGCGAGGGCAACGATCTGATCCACGGGGGCGGCGATGACGACCAAGGTGGCGTTGGCGACGGCGGCCGCGGGCGAATCGGCGACCGCGTCGCACCACGGTTGCCCGGTGAGGGCGAGCCGGGTTTCAGGCCGCCGCGACCATAGAACGATGCGGGTGGCAACGCCGCGGGCGCGGGCGGCGCGGGCGACCGAAGCGCCGAGCAGGCCGGGGGCGAGAATGGTGAGCTGAGGGAGCATCTGGGCGGAGCGACGCAAAAACAGCGTGCGGTGTCGAGCGGGGAGACGTTGAGTTTTTTGAACGGTGGTTGGGTCGTAAAGGGCTGGATGGATTGCACCAAGATTCCGGAGCACCAAGTGACGACGACAGGACATGATGAGCGTGCGATGTGCCGGAGGATTTGGTTCGTGGGTGGCTTAGTGGGGTTCGCAGCGGCGGCACGAACCAAGTTGGCGGGGTAGACCTCGGAAGAAAAAAGGGACTTATCTAGGTTTGGTGGCGGGCGGGCCGTTAAGCGCGGAGGCGCTGGCGGCTGCTGGAATGGCCCGGGCAGAAGGAAATTCGGCTGCTGGCAGCCGAGGTGTCGCCGGAGGCCTACGCGCGAGTCATCAATGCGAATCGAATCGGCAACGTCAGCCGCAGTCTGGCGGTAGATTCCAAGAGCTGGCGGGAGGCCCAGTGGGGTGAACGACTGGGCTGGGTCTTGGGTCGGACGGTGCGATTGTCCAACGGGCCCGAAGGACGGGCGGCCATTTGGGCGACTCCGATGGCGGGGCAGGATCGCTCGAGACCAACGGGGCGACAGCCGCGAGGTGGGGAAATCGCGCACGAATGCGGTGCGCTTTTTGCTCGGACGGGCAATCTTGCCGGGTAGTTTGATTCGCCGGAGCCGAGGGTTGAGAACGCGCCGAGTGCGGGCGGCAGTTTTTTGGACCGGGTTGGGGTGATCCTGACGGCACCGACCGAACCGCTCCACCAAGGCGAACGCAGCGGGCGATTCGGCTTTGGTTTCGTCGTGGAAACGCGGCGAAATCGTTCCGGTCTAGCCGCCCACCGCGGGACTTAGGCGCCGAGCTTTACAATGAGCGCATACTCTGCGGCGGAGAGCGGGAGCACGGAGAGGCGGCTTTGGCGGATAAGGGCGATATCGGCGAGGGCCGCTTCGGCCTTGATCTGCGCCAAACTCACAGGGTGAGGCAGGGCACGGCCGCACTTGAGTTCGACGGCCACCCAGCCCGGCTCTTCGGCGGTCGTATCGGGGAAGCTCGGCTTGGTCACCTCGGCCAATCCTGCGACCGCTTTGGGGCCGACGCTTTCGTAAAAGAGGACGCGATCTCCGGGGCGCATGGCGTTGAGATGGAGGCGGGCTTGGTAATTGCGAACGCCGGTCCAGGCCGTGCGTTTGTCGCGCTCGAAGTCGGCCCATGAGTAAGCTTCGGGTTCGGATTTAACTAGCCAGTGTTGCGGTTGCATTTTGGGGGTGGGCGGCGTTTGGTTTTGGGATGGAGAAAGAAGCCAGCGACGCTGAAAAAGCAAAAGCCCGGAGCGTGCAGCGCCTGCTATATTGGATTATGGCCGTGTTCATCCTTGCGCCGTTGGTGGTGGCTTATCTGCTGGATTGACCGCTCAGAACTGACGCTGCGCCATGAATGCCACCCTTTTACCAATCCGAATTGTGTTCATGGCGCTCTGCGCGGCCGCCGGCTGGCTCCTTTGCTATACGATCGGCGATTGGGACGGCTACCGGGTGCGAGCTTCGTTTATCGGGCTGAGTCTTGGTGTTTTGGTCGTGCTGGTGGATCTGATGTTGAAGGGGTTTTCGTTGCGCGGTTTGTCGGCGCTTACTTTTGGGTTGGGGACGGGATTGCTCGTCGCCTACATGATCAGTGTGTCGCCGCTTTTGGAGGCGGGTGATGGCCAGATTATCTATTTGGTGCGTCTCGCTTTGTTTTTGGTCTGCACCTACTTGGGGACGGTGATCGCGCTGCGGGGCCGGGATGAATTCAATCTGGTGATTCCCTACGTGCGTTTCGTGCCGCATGAGGTGGATGTGCCGCTGGTGGTGGTGGATACCAGTGTGTTGATCGATGGACGTATCGCCCGGGTGTGTGAAACGGGGTTCCTTAGTGCTGCACTGGTGATTCCTCGTTTCGTGCTCAAGCAATTGCAGTCGGTGGCGGATTCGTCGGACCCGATCAAGCAAGCACGGGGGCGGCGGGGTTTAGAGGTCTTGGCGGAGTTGCGCCGAATCAAGAATTTGGATATCCGAATCCCGGAGTCCGAGGTCGCCAAGAGTGACGAGGTTGATGCCAAGCTCGTGTTTCTCGCCCATTCGATGAAGGCGAAATTGCTGACGACGGACTACAATTTGGCGAAGATGGCGGAGTTCCAAGGGGTCGTTTGGCTCAATCTCAACCAACTGGCAAAGTCCCTGCAGCCTGAGATGATGCAGGGCGAGCAAATCGAGGTTGAATTGGTCAAACAAGGGAAGGAAGAGGGCCAGGCGATCGGTTTCCTGAGCGACGGATCAATGGTCGTCGTGACGGCGGGACGGGCCTACATGGGGCGCCGGGTCACGGTGGAAATTGTCAGTGTCATACCGTCGGCCGGAGGCAAAATGGTGTTTGCTCGCATGGTGGGATCCAAAGGCGATTGAGTTTAGGCTGAGTTATGCCGGAAGCGCGAAATAAGGTGTTTGCTTGGCTCCGGGGATTGCGGATAGCTCTGCCGATCTTGTTGGGGCAATAGCTCAGTTGATAGAGCGCGTCGTTCGCAACGACGAGGTCGTCGGTTTGATCCCGATTTGCTCCACCACTTTCCAGCCGGGAGTTTTCAAAAGAGGAATGTCACGGACGCGAAAAATTCAGCCAATTTTCCCGTTGGCTTCGCACTTGCTCTTGTCGGGGAGGTCCCCGGGGGATAAGCTTCCGTCGTCTCAGATTCTTTTTTCGCCATGAAAAACAACACCAAATCCGTCAAGTCGCCCGCCCCAGCGAAAAAGATCACCGTCAAGAAAGTCGTGCCGGCCGCCAAGGTCGCCGTTGCACCCAAACCGGCTGGAAAGGTCGCCCCCAAGGGCTCAAAGCCACCGGTTAAAAAGGCTCCGGCAAAGCGGGCGCCCGCGCCGAAGGTTGAGCCTGTGGCTCCGACGGCAGTGCTCACCACCATCACCGCCAAGATCGATATCGGATTCGGCAATGCGCTTTACCTGCGGGGTGAGGGCGCAGGATTGAGTTGGGACCGCGGAACCAAGATGAACTGTGTGAATGACGATACTTGGATGCTCGAACTGGGTGAGTCGGTCCGTCCGGTCATCTACAAGTTCTTGGTCAACGATCTCACTTGGAGCGCCGGTGAGGATTATGTCGTGCCGGCCGGCACGAGCGTGACCGTTGTTCCTGCCTTCTGATTTTTCCGGCTCACTTCGCGTCAGGATTAATGCTGCGAAGTTGGGCGGCGACGGCAGCGGTCGCTGCGTCGCGTTGGGTCAATTCGGTGGCCGGCACGAGCGTGCAGCGCATACGGATTTTGGAAAAAGGTTTGGGTAAACAAAACCGGTCCCACGAGCCGAGTCGCCAAGTGGATTCGAACTCGGCGCCGATCAACAGCAGAGGAGTCCGGGTGCGACGGGCGACGATCAAGGCACCGGGTTTGAAGTCATAGCAAGGTCCGCGGGGACCGTCAGGCGTGATGCCGATATCGCGGCCTGAGCGCAGGACTTCGACCAAAGCCGAAGCCGCCTCGCGGCCGAGCCGGCTGCTGGAGCCGCGCACGGTGCCCATGCCGGCGAGGGAGAAGAACGCACTGAGCCAAGCGCCGTCTTTGCTCGCACTCACGAGGGCGTAGGCCGGTCGGCCTTGACGATAACGACGCACGATTTCGGCGGAGAGAAACAGGCGGTTGTGCCACAGCACGATGGCAACGGGTTCGTCGTGCTTGGTGAACGCGTGCAAATCCTCGGGGGTCGTTTCGAACCGAAGCGAGCGCCCCCAGAGCTTCATGAGCAATGAGAGCGGCCACAGCACGGCGCGACGCCACCCGTCGATGCCGTGGATCGACTCGGGGGGCGCGGATGGGGACGGGCCGGCAGAGTTTGATGGCGATGAGTGCAGCAGTGGGGTTGTCGCGCAAAGCCCGGGCGTCGCCAAGCGAAAGTTCTTTTTGGGCGAAAGGGAGCGGCGTTGACCCCGTGCGTGATCCTCGAAACGGTGCGCGCCTGATGAGTCCCATGTTACCGCCTTGTCCGTATTTGCCGAAGCCCCGTGCCGGGCTCGATTGGCGGTCGCTGCATGCCTACCGCGACCAGGAGCGGGGTGCGGATTTCTATTTTGGCTGCTTGGAATACGGTCACGCGCTTTGGCAACGTGGGTTGGCTGCGAGGGCGCTCCTGTGTCTTGACCGGGCGTTCGGCGCGGAACTTTCCGGCCAGGAGCCCATTCTTCAATCGTGGGAGATGCCGTATGCGGCGACGGCGTGGATGATCGCCCGGACGCCGGACGGGGTGTTCATCGGAAATCCCAGGGTGCATTTTCAGCACTATGCCGACCGCATGAACGAGCCGCGGCGTGAGCAGCGCCGTTGGCGGGCGTGGGCATGTTGGGCACTCACGCGGGCGGTGGCGCCGGGGTTGCCGGGCGATCCGCGGCATGTGGTGACGGAGCCGAGTGCGATGCAGATTGAATCGGCTTTGGAGGCCAACGGTCTGCCGGGTGAGGTCGCGGTTTGGCGAGCGGCGCTGGATCTGGCCGCCGGGATGAAGGCCTAGTTTACGCCGTCGCGCGGCGGTTGGCGGTGGCCATGAGATGGTCTTGGACGGAGAAGGACGGCTGACCGGCGCGGCGCTTGACCGGTTGGTAGGTGCCGTCGGCCCGGAGCGCGTGCGCGTTGGCGTTGTCGCGCAGTTCCGGGGGGAAGAAGTCGCGCATCATCCAGCGACGGAGGTCGGGATCCTCGATCGGGAAGACGACCTCGATGCGGCGGAAGAAATTGCGCGGCATCCAGTCGGCGCTGCCGGCTAGAATGAGGGGCTCGCCGCCGGCGTTCTCAAAATACATGGCCCGCGCGTGTTCAAGGAAACGGCCGACAATACTGCGGACGCGGATGTTTTCGCTGAGACCTTTGACGCCGGGCACCAAGCAGCAGACCCCGCGCACGATGAGGTCGATCTTCACACCGGCCTGCGACGCGGCGTAGAGGGACTCGATGGTGGCGCGGTCGACGAGGGCGTTCATCTTGACGATGATGCGCGCGGGCCGGCCGGCGGCGGCATTACGCTTCTCGCGGGCGATGAGCTCACCGATCCGCCGGTGGAGGTTGTAGGGAGCGACGAGCAGGTGACGGAAGACGGGGGTCCGGCCGAACCCGGTGAGGGAATTGAAGAGGTGTGCGACGTCGCCGGTGATCCCGGTGCGCGAGGTGAAGTAGCTCAGGTCGGTGTAGAAACGGGCCGTGCGCGGGTTATAATTACCCGTGCCGAGGTGTGCGTAGTGCTTCATGCGGCGGCCCTCGCGGCGGACCACCAGGCAGAGCTTGCAGTGGGTCTTGTGACCGACGAGGCCGTAGACGACGTGCACGCCGGCTTCCTCGAGCTGCTTGGCCCATTGGATGTTGTTGGCTTCATCGAAGCGGGCCTTGAGTTCGACGAGTGCGGTGACCTGCTTGCCGTTGTGTGAGGCCTCGATCAGCGCGCGCACGAGCGGCGAGTCGCCACTGGTGCGATAGAACGTCTGTTTGATGGCGAAGACTTGGGGGTCGCGGGCGGCCTGCTCGACGAAATCGACGACCGGCTGGAAAGAATCGTAGGGGTGGTGCAGGAGCACGTCCTGAACGCGCAACGTGTCGAAAATGCGCCCGGGCTCGGCGAGCGGAGTCGTGTTGACCGGGGTGAACGGAGCGAACTTCAGGTCGGGGCGTTCAACGTCGGCGAGGGCTTGAAGGCGGAGGAGATTGACCGGGCCGTTGATGCGGTAGACGTAGTTTTTCGAGACGGAGAGATTCTCGCAGAGCAGTTCGAAAAGATCGGGGTGCACGCCGTCTTCGACTTCAAGGCGCACGGCGGCCCCGCGGCGGAGATTGCGGAGCTCGTCTTCGATTTTTTTCAGCAGATTTTCGGATTCCTCTTCGTCGATGTAGAGATCGCTGTTGCGGGTGACGCGGAAAGCATGGGCGGCGTTGAGCCGGTAGCCGGGGAAAAGTTGGCCGGCGCAAATCTTGATGATCTCGCTGAGGAAAATGGTATGGCGCGGGCCGCCGGTCTTGGCCGGGGGAATCTCCACGAGGCGGGGCAAGATGCGAGGCACGGGCAAAATCGCGACGTGCTGCTCGACTTCGGGCGTCGTGGGATTGTCGAGCGAGACGATGATGTTGAGCGTCTTGTTGCCGAGCTGGGGGAATGGATGCGATTGGTCCAGCGCGAGAGGTGTCAGCACCGGATAAACCTGATTGCGGAAATAGGACTGGACCCACTTGAGCTCGGCGGGATTCAGATCTTTGGCGGTGCGGAACTCGATGCCCTCGTCGGCCAAAGCGGGTAGGAGCAGTTCGTGCCAGCACCGGTATTGCTCGGCGACCAGAGCGGTGACCCGCTCGTGAATGCCGTCGAGCTGGGCTTCGGGGGCGAGGCCGTCGGCGCCGGCTTCGGTTACGCCGGAGTCCATCTGTTGCATCAGTCCGGCGACACGGATTTCAAAAAACTCGTCGAGGTTGGAACTGACGATCGAGAGAAAACGCACGCGTTCCAGCAGCGGGTGGCGTTCGCTGCGGACCTGCTCGAGGACGCGATGATTGAAGGCCAGCCAGCTGAGCTCGCGGTTTAGGAAGATCGCAGCCGGGTTTTTCCCCTGGGCGTTGGGTCGGGGAGAGCGGGTGCGGGTGATCTGGGCCATGGCGGAATTGGGGAGGTCGCACGCTAGGGTCGAGGCCGGCTGAAACGAGCCTTTTTGCGCCAAGCGGAGCAAATGTAACCCTTTGCATGGGGTCGCCGTGGAAAAATATGGGCGGAATTCCCGCCGCGGCACCGGGGTCAAGCCCGCGCAATTCGCTTTCGGAACGAAAGCCGGCAGGTCGCCTTAGCTCTTGTTGGGGAAAGGGGGTGGCGGAGGCAGGGTTTGGCCCTTGGCTTTCAGTTCCTCGAGGACGACCTCGATGCCTTTGTCGAGTTGCTGGTCCTCGCCGCGGAATTCGCGGGCGGGGTCGTTGTCGACCATGATGTCGGGCTCGACGCCGTGCCCTTCGATTATCCACGCTTTGCCATCTTTTGAGTAAGGAGCGAATTCGGGTTTGTTGAGGATGCCGCCGTCGGTGAACGGCAGGGATCCGGAGATACCGACGACGCCGCCCCACGAGCGTTTTCCGACAAGTTTGCCGAGGCCGGCTTCACGGAAACGGTAGGGGAAGAGGTCGCCGTCGGAGGCGGAGTATTCGTTGATCAGGGTGACCTTGGGTCCGAGGAGCATTTGGGCCGGATTGGCGGCCGGGGTGCCGCCGCGTCGGAGATTGATCAGGGTGAGCTCGCGTTGGAGGCGTTCGATGATCATGGGCGAAACGTTTCCGCCGCCATTGCCGCGCACGTCGATGACGAGGGCCTGCTTGTTGAGCTGCGGGTAGAAGCGGCGCACAAATTCGTTGAGGCCTTCGGGGCCCATGTCGGGGATGTGGAGGTAGCCGACCTTGCCGCCGGTCTTTTTGGAGACGTATGCGATGTTATCGGCGACGAATTTCTCGTAATAGAGGGGGGCTTCCGTGGCGATGGGAACGACGGTGACATCGCGGGCGCCAGCGTCGGTGGGCGTGGAATTCACGCGGAGGACGACGGGTTTGCTGACGGTGCCGACGAGGGCGGAGTAGATATTGGCAAGGTCGCGGACGGGCTGGCCGTTAACGGCGAGAATGAAATCACCGGCGCTGACGTTGACGCCGAGTTCGGTGAGCGGAGAGCGCGTCTTGGTCTGCCAGTTTTCGCCGGGCAAAATTTTGTCGATGCGATAGGCGCGGGTGGCGGAGTCGCGGGAGAGCTCCGCGCCAAGGAGGCCGGTCTTGATGCGCGGGGCTTCGACGCGATCCCCGCCGCCCACGTAGGCGTGGCCGATGCGAAGCTCGGAAATCATCTCGCCGATGAGGTAGGTGAGATCGTTGCGCGTCGCGACGGAGGGGAGGAGCGCGGCGTATTTGGCGCGTTGCGCGGGCCAATCGACGCCGTGCATGTCCGGGGCGTAGAAGAAATCCCGCATTTGGCGCCAGCTTTCGTCGAAGATCTGTTTCCACTCGGCGGGACGGTCCAGCTGCATTTCGAGGGAGGAGACGTCGACTTTGGCGTCGGGCTTGAGTTCGACTCTGGTGCTGGGCAGATCGATGAGCGAGTAATCGCGGCCCGAGCGGACGAGCATTTTCTTGGCGTTAGTGGTGATTTGGAATCCATCGAAGTTACCGAGCTCGGTTTCTTTTTTGGCTTTGAGATCGTAGAGCGCGACGGTGGAGCGGGACGAGGCGCCGCCGCCGAAACCCTCGCCGCCGCCGCCGCCGCCTTGCGGGCCGCCGGGGGAGCGACGGTAATATACTCGTTCGCCGATCATGGAAATCGACCCGTAGTTGGACGGGGCGATGGGTAGGCCGATGACCCGCCCTGAAAGTCCTTCGGCATCGACCTTTACCGAGATTTTCGTTTTCGGATTTTCGGCTTTCGATTTCTCGGAGGCGGCGGGTTTGGCGGCGTCTGGTTTTTCGGCGGGATCGTCGGCGGGCTTCTTTTCCTCGTCCTTGGCGATGGCGACTTCGTCGCTTTTAGGGGCGAAAGGCGAGGGGGTGTCTTTGGCGAGGGCGACGAGGAAGACGCGCTCCATATCGAGATAAGCGTGGTTCCACTCGGTGTCGGAATAGATGGGGCGGTAATCGCGGGCGGAGGCGAAGAGGAGCCACTTGCCGTTGTCGCTGAAATTTGGCGCGGTCGAGGCGTAGGAGCCATCGGTGACGGCGATGGTTTCTTTGGCAGCGAGGCCGAAGAGCATGATCTTCGGGAGGGTGCCGCGCTCCTGCTTCACGTAGGTGACCCATTGGGAATCGGGCGCCCAGCCATAGGTCGTGATCGGGGCGTCGGGATTCTCGGCGACGGTGACGATGGTCTTCGATTCGATGTCGATGCAGCGTAGGCGTTGCTTGCGGTCGCCCCAGAGGAGTTTTTTGGAATCGGGCGACCAGCTGGGCGAGAACGGGTAGGTGTCGTTATTGGAAGTCAGCTGGGTCGCGGCGCCTTTACCGTCTTGGGGTCGCACGTAGAGTTCGAACTCGCCGGTGGCGTCTGAGAGGTAGGCGATCAACTTGCCGTCGGGGGACCAGGTGGCGTTGCGCTCGTGCACGCCTTGGGTCTGGGTGAGGTTGCGGGTCGGGCCGTCTTTGGCGGGGACGGTGAAGACATCGCCGCGGGCGACGACGGTCACACGTTGGCCGTCGGGCGCGGGGGACACGGTGCCGACGAAGCGGGCGACGTTGGTGAGGCCGGGGCGAACGGAGGCGAAATCCTCGCGGACGGTGATCGGGACAACGGCGGATTTTTCCGTGGCGAGGTCGAATTTCCAAATCTGACCGGCTTGCTCGAAGACGATGGTTTTGCCGCCGAGGGAAGGGAACTTGATATCGTAATCAGTGAAGGACGTGAGCTGCTTGATCTGTTTCGTGGCGAGGTCGTAGCTGAAGAGATTGGCGCGATCGGTGCGCTCTGAGACGAAGTAGATTTTGCCATTGGACGCCCACATCGGGAAGAGGTCCTGGGCGGGATTGTCGGTGATGTTTTCCAAGGCACCGGTCTTCAGATCGAAGATCCAGATGTCGTCGGCCATGCCGCCGCGATATTGTTTCCAAGTGCGAAATTCGCGGAAGATGCGGTTATAGGCGATCTTGGTGTCATCGGGGGAATAGGAGACAAAACCGCCGCGGGGCACGGGGAGTTGGGTTGGAACATCGCCGTCGAGGCCGACCGTGAGGAGCTGGCCGATGAAGGGATTGAAAGAGGGCCCGCGGGACCGAAAGACAATCTCGGCGGCGGTGTTGCGCCAGCCGAAGACGACGTTGTTGGGACCCATGCGGTCGGCGAGGTCGTCGCGGTCGAGGGTGGCGGAGGTGGTGAGGCGCTTAGGCGTGCCGCCGGTGGCGGGCATGACGTAGACCTCGGTGTTGCCGTCATATTGGGCGGTGAAGGCGAGCTGCGCGCCGTCAGCGGAGAATCGCGGGAAGATGGCGTAGCCGGGGGCGTCGGTCAGGCGGCGGGCGGTGCCACCGTCCGCGGCGACGGTGTAGAGCTGGCCGGCGTAGGAGAAGACAATGGCTTGGCCGTTGATGGCGGGGAAGCGCAGGAGGCGGGTGGGCGATGGATCGGCGAAAGCCTGTGCGCCGAGGCCAAGGATGGAGAGGAAGGCAGCGGCAAGAAGCCGGAGTGGGGTTCGCATTTCCCGACTTAACGAGCCCGGGTGCCGCCGGGCCAAGCGTAATTTGAGCGGTCAAAAGGGGGCAAAATCTGACTGCCGTGCGAATTCAACTCAGCCGGTCGATCACGCGCAGGCCGGGGATGGCGGAAAAGTGGGCGTCGAGCGTGAGCACCGTGGCACCGGCTTGGAGGGCGTGGGCGGCGATCAGAATATCCTGTGCGGGGAGGACCCGGCCTTGGCGGTCGAGGGACCAAGCGAGTTGGGCGGCGCGGGCCCAGATCTGCTGCGTCGTGGGCAGGAAGATCATCACGTCGAAGCGCTCGCGGTAGCGCGCGAGCAAGTTTGGGTCGCGTTGGCCGCGGCAGACCTCGAGGACGATCATGCCGCAGGTCGCGAACTCCCAATCGCGGTCTTCGATCCCCACCGCGAATTCGCGGAAGGGATCGCGACCGGCGCGGACGGCCCCGATGTAGATGTTACTATCGGGTAGGATCAGGTCGGCCATAGGGTGCCCTTTCCTCGGCTACCATCATCGCGGGCTGGGGCTCATCCGGGTAGGAGGCCGGGTCGAAGGAGGCCTTCAACTCCTCCGGCGTGAGACCGAGGCCGGCGGAGAACAACTCCTTCATCTTGTGGCGACGCGCCATCTCGTTGAGAGCGATCTCCACCGCCTCGGTCTTGGTCTTGGCCCCGGTGATCTTCATCACCCGATCCAAGACATCCTCGTCGATGTGCATGGTCATTTTCATAATGACCCAGACGGTATGGGTGGTGAGCCATACGTCAATGGAGAAGTATGGCTGTCGAGCCAGCAATCAGCTCATCAATGATTTGAGCTGATTGTTGAACTTGGCGATCAAACGCTCTCGAGGAGCTTGTAGAGACGGGCGACCATGGGCGTCGCGTCGTCGAGGAGGCCGGCGCTGATGAGGGAGTTGTCGAGGATCTGCTCGGCGACGAGTTTGGCCTTGTCGGGCGAGGTGGCGTGCGTCTCGAAGAGGCGCTTCATCACGACTGAGCGCGGGTTGATCTCGAGGGTGACCTTCACGGGCTCGTCGGCGCCGTCCTTCTTCATGGCCTTCATCATGCGGCGCATTTGGGGCGACATGAACTTGTCGGCGTTGACGGCGAGGGCCGGGGAATCGACGAGGCGGTCGGAGGCTTTTACCTCTTCGACGCGGGCGCCGAGGGTTTCCTTGAGCCAGGCGGTGAGTTTCTTGGTGTCGTCTTCACTGAGGGCGCCCTCGGGCTTGGGGAGGTCGGAGAGTTTGACGTCGGCGTGGTCGGCGGCGGTGAGCTTCTTGCCGTCGAATTCGCGGACGTTGCTCATGACATATTCGTCAACTGCCTCGTAGCAGAAGATGACCTCGAGGTTGCGGGCTTTGAAGCCTTCGAGATAGGGGCCGGATTCGAGGGCGGCGCGGTTGGGGCCGACGAGATAGTAGATCTCCTTTTGCTCGGCGCCCATGCGGGTGACGTAGTCGGCGAGCGAGGTCGTCTTGCCCTTGTCGGTGAGGGAGGACTCGAAGCGGAGGAGCTTCGTGAGTTGCTCCTTATGCGTGTAGTCCATGGCGGCGCCTTCTTTCAGGAAGATGCCGAACTCGGTGTAGAACTCGTTGTAGGTGTCGGGGCGGGCTTCGGCTTCTTCGGAGAGGAATTTGAGGAAGCGCTTCGTGACGACTTTGTTGAGCTTCTCGATGAGGGAGCGGTCCTGCATCGTCTCGCGGGAGATGTTGAGCGGGAGGTCTTCGCTATCGATGACGCCCTTCATGAAGCGGAGCCACTCGGGGAGCAGGTCCTTGGGTTTGGCGTCGATGAGGACCTTGCGGCAGTAGAGGGAAACGGAGGCCTCGAGGCGGGACATGCCGAATTTCTCGGAGTTGTCCTTGGGGACGAAGAGGAGGGCGTTGATGGCGAGCGGGGCGTCGGCGCTGAAGTGCAGGCGGAGGCGGGGCTCGTCGTGGGCGTGGGCCTGGAATTTGTAGAACTCGGTGTATTCCTCGTCCTTGATCTCGTTCTTCGAGCGGAGCCAGAGGGCTTGGACGGTGTTGATATGTTTGTCGTTAAGCTTGATCGGGAACGATACGAAGGCGCTGTAGCGCTCGAGGATTTCCTTGATCTTCCAGTCGGCGGAATAGTCGCCGCAGTCGTCTTTGAGCTCGATGACGATCTTGGAACCACGGCGGAGATCGGCGACTTCCTCGACCTCGTAACTGCCAGAACCGTCGCTGGACCAGACGTGGCCGGGCTCGCTGGTGCGCCAAGATTTCGAGTAAACTTTGACGGACTTCGCGACCATGAACGCGGAATAGAAACCGACGCCGAATTGGCCGATGAGGTTGGAGTTCTTGGCGCCGTTTTCGCCGAGGGCTTTGAGGAACTGCTTGGAGCCGGAGTGGGCGATGGTGCCGAGGTTTTTGACGAGCTCGTCGCGCGTCATACCGATGCCGTAGTCCTGAATCGTGAGGGTCTTGGCCTTGTCGTCGGTGGTGAGACTGATCTCGGGCTCGGCCTTGTCGTCGAAGATTTCTTTTTCCGTGATCTGGGTGTGGCGGAGCTTCTCAAGGGCGTCGGAAGCATTGGAAACCAGCTCGCGGACGAAGATTTCCTTCTCGGTGTAGAGCGAGTGGATGACGATATCGAGCAGTTGCTTGATCTCGGCTTGGAACTCGAATTTCTGCGGTGCGTTGGTGGACATGGTGGGATTTTGAGAGATGAGGACTGAGTCTGTGGAAAAGGACCGACCGGCGGAAACGCCGATAGAGCCCGCTATCTTAGCAGACTCTGGAAAAAATCAAGCGGCGCGAACGGCGCCGGATTTTTCCTCAACCGAGCGCGGCGATGACCTCGCGGGCGCAAACGACGCCGAAAACGAGCAGGCAGAGGACCAGTGCGGCATTGCCCAGGCGGCCGTTGGCGAGGTTGCCGACCCATGCGCGTCGGTTGTTCAGGTAAAGCAGGGTAGCAGCGAGGAAAGGCATGAAGAACGCGCCCGCGATCGAGAACGTGAGCACGATGGCGACGGGCTGGCGGTGCCAGAGAAAGAAGAGGGGCGGACCGGCCAAGAAAACGAGAGCGCCGAGGTAGAGCGGGCGGTTGGGGGTTGCGGGCGGTGAACCGCGCCAGGCCGCGTAGAGATCTTCATAGATGTGCGGCACGCCCTGCCAGACACCAAGCATGGCGGTGAATACCGTGGCCCAGAAGCCGATCAAGAAGAGGCCGCGCGGGATCGGGCCGGCGACGTCGCCGAGGCGCGCGGCGATTTCCAAGGCGATGCGGGCGCCGGAGGCGGCTTGCGCGTGCACGCCGGCGGCGATGAGACACAGCGCGATGCCGAAGATGCCCGTGAACACGTAGGCGAACCGGACGTCGCCGCGGACGACGGAGAGTTTTTCGGCTCCGCTCCAGCCTTCGGCGCGGAGCCAGTAGCTGTAGCAGATCACCGTCACGCTGCCGCCGATGCCGCCGAGGAGCGCGAGGACGGCGGCGCCTCCGCCGGTGGCAGGAAGAAGGGGGACGAACAGTCCCTTTAACACTTCGGCGGTCGGCGGGGCGGCGAGAAACGCGCAGACCACGACGCTCACCGCCATGACGGCGACGAGGAGCTTGATGAGTTTTTGAAAGCTCGAGTAACGGTTGAGCGCGACGAGCAACGCGGCGAACACGGCGTGAATCGCGCCCCAAACCGGGACCGAAAGGCCCGGGAAAAAGCTCGCACCGGCAATACCGCAAGCGCTGCTGAGCGACGCGCCGACGAGAAAGGTCCAGAAGAGAAGATAGGCGGCGAACAGGATCGAAACCCAGCGCGGGAACCGAGTGACCCAGGCGCGGGTGACCGTTTCACCGGTGGCGAGTTGCCAGCGGGCGAGGCCCTCGGTCAGGACAAACTTTAGCGCGGCGGTGACCGCGATGGCCCAAAGTAACGTGGGGCCGAATTTGATGCCGGTGACGGAGGCGACTACGACGTCGCCGGCGCCGATACCGGCTGCGGCAAGAATGAGACCGGGACCAAGGGTGCGCAGACGTTGGAGCAGGGGCATGGCGCCAAGCAGCAAAGGGCGGGCCCGTTACGGTTGGAGAACCTTCAGCGGCGTGAGAGTCACGGGGCCGAGCAGGCCGCTAGGGGTGAGCGGCCAACCGGAAGCGTCGAAGGGCTTGTAGTTGATGTTAACGACGTTCGCGTCGCGCATGATTTTCCACGGAAGTTTTCGCTGATCCATGTCGCGGATGCGGTTGGCGGCGAGGTTGGTGACGTCGAGTTCGAGGACGTTGCGACCGGGCTTCAGGATCCAGCCGGCGAGACGCACGCGGAACGGAAGACTCCACGCGGTGGCGACGGGCTGGCCGTTGAGGATCACGCGCGCGCTCTCGCGGACGTCGCCGAGGTCGAGCAGCCAGTCGTCGGCGGGCGCGGTGGGCGCGTCGAATTCGAGGCGGTAGCGGGCGGTGCCGCCAAAGCGTTTAGCCTCGTCGCCGCCGAGTTCGGTCCAGGATTTGAGGGCGGCGGTTTCGAGGGCGGGCGGAAGCTCGGGACCGCCTTTGGCGAAGGAGATTTTCCAAGTGCCGGTGAGGGCGATGGGCGCGGCGGCGGGTCGGCGGTAGGGCCAAGCGGGGCCGGAGAGTTTTGCGGCGGCGGTGCGAAGGATGAGCGACTCGCCCGGGGAAAGTTCGAGATAAACTCCGCCGGGACCGGAGGCGGCGGCGCCATGGTTGCCGTCGAGTGGATCGAGGATTCGGACCGATGCGGCTGGGCGTCCTAGTTTTACCCAGCCGGCGAAGGGAAGCGCCGTGAGATTGGTGACAAAATAATCGTGGGCTCCGGTGGCGGCGGCGCGACGGACGAAACTCAGACCGGCATCGGCGAGGGCCTCGCGGTGGGCGTGGGGCGCGATGGCGGTGAGGACGTCGGAGTTGACCGTCGCCCGCGGAGCGAGAGCGGCGAGGGCGGTTTTGAAGTCGGCGCGGCGCTCGGTGAGGCGGCCGAAGCCGGGGACATCTTCGGGGAGTTTTTCGAAGATTATTTTCGCTCCGGAAGCGGCGAGGGCGGCGAGTTTTTGGACTGATGCCGCGGGCATGCGGCGGGTGGCGGGCACGATGATCACTTGATAGCGGGTCTTGCCGCCGGTGATGAGGGCGCCGGAATCGGTGCGGGTTTGGGCAAGCTGGGCGTCGGAAATGTAGTCGAAGGTGTAGCCCTTATCCATGAGTTGGCGGGCGAGCTTTCCGACGGGTTGTTCGGTGAGCCATTTCGCGTGGTGGACGGTGAACATCTTTACGTTGCCGGACTCGTCGTCGAGAAGGTCGGCGAAGGGCCAGTAGAGGAGGATGTCGTTGTCGGGTTGGCCGCGTTGGAGGACGGATTGGACGCGGGCGATGTAGCGGTTGAGGGCACCGAAATCGTCCCACCAAGGGTTTTGCGGATTGAACTGGGTGGAGGCGTAAAAGAGCCAGCCGGGCCAAGGGGCGTCTTGCGGGGAGAAGACCGCGCCGTGGTAGAAAATGTGGTTGATGCCGTCGGCGAGAATGCGGTCGAGCTCGGGCTTCACGAAGGCGAGTGACTCCTTCCAATGATCGCGGAGCCATGTGGCGCTTTCGGAGGAGGCGAGCGTGTGCCCGGCGACATGGGCGGCGGAGGAGGCGAGGCGGACGACGAGCGACTCGGGCAGGTCCTGGTTGTTGTTCGCAATGTCGGCGACGTCACGGCGGAGGCCGGGGATGGGGAAGGGCGTGGAGCCGAAGATTTCGGTTTCCGCGATGTCGGCATTGGCGTAGAGATCGAGGAGATTGCCGGGGGCGCCGTGACTTTGGTTGCGGACGATGTAGCCGCGATCGTGGGACCATTTTACCCAGGCGCGGAGGTAGTCGAGGTGGAGTTGGGCGAGGGTCTCGCGGTAGTCGCTCTTGATGCGGCCGAGGGTGTCGCGGTCGATGGTGGTGACGCTGGCAGGCGTGCGGGCGAGGAGGGCGGCGGCGTAGTCTTGGATGTCGTAACCGTGCATCGAGCGGAAGACCTCGGGGAGTTTCTCGGTCCAGCTCGCGCCGTAGTATTCGAAGGAGTCGTGGAACTGGCCGCGGATGAGGCCGCGCGGGATTTTCGCGAGACCCTCGCCGATCGGGGCGAGATAGCGCTGGAGCGCCTCGGTTGAGTAGGGATCAACGACGAGGCCTTCGGAGCCGGGGGCGGCGCGCTTGACCATCATGCGGGTGGGCTTGCCGACGATGCGGCCCTCGCTGAGGGCGGCCCCGGTGTTGGCGTGGGCGGGGTCGATCCACGGACCGCCGAAGGGCCAACCCGTGCCGGTGGCCATGTCCACGCCGAGGCCGAGGCGTTGGGCCTCGCGCGCGGTGTGCTCGAGCATTTCAAGCCATTTGGGCGAGAGGAAGGTGAGGTAGCGGTCTTCGTAGCCTTTCGCGCCATAGATCGGCGTTATTTCCACGCCCCCGAGGCCGGCGGCGGCGAACTGTTCGAGCTGGCGGGTGAGGCTGGCTTTGTCGACGCCGCTGCCGGGCCACCACCAGCGGGTCCAGGGTTTGTTTTCGCGGGTGATTTCGGGCCAGGCAAGGTCGATGGGCGTCGCGGTCGCGGAGGGTTCGGCCGCGCGAATGGAGAACCCGAGGGCGAAGGCTAAAAGGACGGAGGCCAAGGCAAAGCGAGGGGGGCGCATAAGAAAGTGTCAGGCTGAAGCCCTGTAGGCAGGCGACAATGGGGTAATCGTCGGACAGTCTTGATGAGAACGAAGCGGGTATGCAGCCGGAGCCGAACGTGGCGGGGTTTGGCGACCGCGACCCATAGCGGGCGTCACCCGCCGAGGTAGGTGGCCTTGAGCTGCGGGTCGGCGCGGAGTTTTTTGCTCTCGCCGGACATCACGATGGAACCGGTTTCCAGCACGTAGGCTTGCTGGCTGATCTCCAGGGCGAGGTTCGCGTTCTGCTCGACGAGGAGAATCGTGATGCCGTGGTTTTTGTTAATCTCCACGATCTTTTCGAAAATGGTGCTGATCAGCCGGGGCGCGATGCCGAGGGACGGCTCGTCGAGCATGAGGAATTTCGGGTTGCCCATGAGCGCACGACCGATGGCGAGCATCTGCTGCTCCCCGCCGGAGAGCGTGCCGGCGGTCTGCTTCAGGCGCTCCTTCATGCGCGGAAAAATGCTGAAGACGTAGTCGCGATTCTTGGCGATGAGGGCCTTGTCGGAGAGCAAGTAGGCGCCCATCGAGAGGTTCTCGTCGACGGTGAGATTCGAAAACACCATGCGGCCCTCGGGCACATGACTAAGGCCGCGGGCCACGATCTGGTGGGGCGGGAGGGCCGTGATGTCTGCCCCGAGGAAATTCACGGTGCCGGATTTCGCGCGAAGGAGGCCGGAGATGGTGCGCAGCGTGGTGGTTTTGCCGGCGCCGTTGCCGCCGATCAACGTGACGATCGCGCCCTCGGGAATGGTGAAGGAGATGCCGCGCAGGGCGCTGATCGCGCCGTAGGAAACTTGGAGGTCGGAAACTTGGAGCATGGGAACCGCGAATGTTCGCCAATTTTCGCCAATGGATCAGTGCAGATTTGCGCCGATTGGCGAAGATTGGCGGTTAATAAATCAGTGATGGGAGAGCGCGGTTTGGTGGTCTTCGCCGAGATAGGCTTCGATGACCTTTTTGTCGCGTTGGATTTCGGCCGGGGTGCCCTCGGCGATCTTTACGCCGTAATCGAGGACCGCGATGCGTTGGCAGACGCCCATGACGACTTTCATCGAGTGCTCCACGAGGAGGATCGAGAGGTTGAATTGTTTCTGCACCTGCTGGATGAGGCGGACGAGTTCGACTTTCTCCGTCGGATTCATGCCGGCGGCGGGCTCGTCGAGCAGGAGGAGTTTCGGCTTGGTTGCGAGGCAGCGGACGATCTCGAGCCGGCGCTGTTCGCCGTAGGGCAGGCTTTTGGCGGGGGCGTCGCGAAAGCGGCGGAGGTTGAAGATATCGAGGAGCTCTTCGGCGCGTCGGGCGATCGCGGCTTCGTCGGCGCGAAAGGCGGCACCGCGGATCATGGTCTGGAGGGGACTGGTGGCGCGGTGGCGGTTGCAGGCGACGCGGACGTTGTCGAAGACGCTGAGACTGCCGAAGAGCCGGATGTTTTGGAACGTGCGGGCGATACCGAGGCCGACGATGTCGTTGACGCGGAGGTCGGTGACGGGCGTGCCGGCGAAGGTGATCGCGCCGTCGGTGGGCTGATAGACGCCGGTGATGAGGTTGAAGACGGTGGTCTTGCCCGCGCCGTTGGGGCCGATGAGACCGCAGAGTTCGCCGTCGTTGACGGTGAAATCGACGGCGTTGACGGCGGTGAGGCCGCCGAAGCGGATGGTGGTCTTGTCGAGTTGGAGGAGCGGGGCGGGCATGGCGATCAGCGCATTTGGGCGAACCGGGTGTTCAGGGTGCGGAGAATCCCGACGGGCTCTCGACGGGAATGGACGAGGGCGAGGACCGAGGTGCGACGTGAATCGACGTGAAAAAGGAGCCGGTAGGGAAAGTGCGAAATCCCGGCCCGGCGAAAGATCGAGCGCCACGGCGGGCAACTCCGCGGACGAGACGAGACGCGACCCGCCCAAGAGCCAGATCGAAGAGTCGGGAAAAGCTGGCGGCGGCCCAAGGACTGCGGTCGGCATACCAAGTGCGGGCCTCGTTCAGCTCGAAAACGACGAGGTGATGAACGCGAAAAATCGGCATCAGCGCGGGCCGCTCTGACGACGAAACTGGTCAAGGGTTAGCCAGGCGCCGGGCGCCCGGTCGCCGAGCCGGCGGCGAAGTTCGTCTTCGAGTCCGGGGTCGGCGGCGGACCGAAGTCCGGGTGGCTTGGTGTGAAGCTCGGTGTCGGCGAGCAGGCGGTCGGCGAGGACGATCTTCTCGCGGCGCGAGAGCCGGGAAATCTGGGATTCAAGCGCGGCGGTCATAGGGAAAAAATGGACGGACGGGACGGAGGTTCAAGTCTTGGCTTTGCCGAGCTTGAAGTTGAAGAGGCCTTGGGGGCGGGCCAGCATGAGGATGATCAGCATAAGCGAATAGATGATCATGCGGTATTCGGCGACAGGGCGGAGAACTTCAGGAAGCAGTGTGAGCAAAATCGCCGCGAGGATCACGCCGAGGGTGTTGCCCATGCCGCCGAGAATGACCATGACGACGATCTCGATGCTCTTGGTGAAATCGAAGCCGGTGGGCGTGATGGTCATCTTGAAATGGCCGTAGAGACCGCCGGCGGTGCCGGCAAAAAACGCGCCGATGACGAAGGCGACGATCTTGTAGCGCGTGGTGTTGAGGCCGACGGCTTCGGAGGCGATCTCGTCGTCGTGGGTGGCGAGGAAGCCACGACCATAGGTGGAATTTACGAGGCTCGTGACGACGAAGACGGCGAGGGCGACGAAGGCGAGGACCCAGAAAATCGTGGTGTAGGCGGGAATGCCGTTGAGGCCGAGGGCGCCACCGAGGGGCTCAAAATTTTGGAAGATGACGCGGATGATCTCGCCGAAACCGAGGGTGACGAGGGCGAGGTAGTCGCCCTTCAGCCGCAGCGACGGGATGCCGACGGCGAGGCCGGCGAGGGCGGCGCCGCAGCCTCCGGCGATCAGCGCGGCCAGGAAGATGGCTCCTTGGTAAAATGCGGTGCCGCCATCTTCGCCGAGGAGGCGCGGGCCGAGGAAAACCGTGACGGCGGCGGTGAGGTAGGCTCCGACCGACATGAAGCCGGCGTGACCTAGGGAGAATTGGCCGGTGTAGCCATTTACGAGGTTGAGCGAGACGGCGAGGATGACGTTGATGCCCACGCCGATCAGCACATCGAGGTAGTAGGGGTCGATGCGGTCGGAGATGCGCGAAAGACCGAAGGCGATCGCGAGCGTGGCGAGCAGAGAGAGGTGGGGACGGGGCACAGGAAATGGCGGCGGACCGGATTTTTTAACCACGGATGGACACGGATGGACACGGATTCGGAGCGCGGCGCGTTGCGGCGTGGTATGAGTCGAGAGTCAGCCGAATCAAGATGGAGGCAAAGACGATGGGGCGGGATAGGGAGTGATTGAGGTTCATCCGTGAAAATCCGTGGTTCAAAATTTCAGGCTCAGACCTTCTCGGCGGTGAATTTTCCGAGGAGGCCGGCGGGCTTGAAGAGAAGGATCACGATGAGAATCGCGAAGGCGATGGCGTCTTTATAGGTGGAGAACTGGCTGCCGCCGATGAAGGTCTCGACGGTGCCGAGGATGAGACCGCCGAGGGCGGCGCCGGGGATGTTACCGATGCCGCCGAGGATGGCGGCGACGAAGGCCTTGAGGCCGGGCATCACGCCCATGAGCGGGTCGATCGACGGGTAATTGAGCGCATAAAGGATGCCGCCGGCGGCGGCGAGAGCCGAGCCGAGACCAAAGGTGAAGGAGATGACGACGTTGTTGTTAACCCCGACGAGTTGGGCGGCCTTGGGATTGAGCGAGACGGCGCGCATGGCCGTGCCGATCTTGGTTTTGAAGACGATGAGTTGCAGGCCGATCATGAGAGCGACGGCGACGCCGATGACGAACAACTGGTTGCTCGAAATGGTGAGCGTGCCGAGGTGGAAGTTGGCCGACGGGAAGATCGGCGGAAAGGTGCGGGGGGCGGCGCCGAAAACGATCTGCCCAGTGTATTGGAGGAGCAGGGAAACGCCGATGGCAGTGATGAGGACGTTGATCGTGGGGCCGCCGCGAAGCGGGCGGTAGACGATCCGCTCGACCAAAATACCGAGGATGGCGCAACCGATCATCGCGCCGGCGAGGACCAGCAGGCCGCCCCAAAGCGTGCCTTCGGGGACCAGTTTACCCAGGTAGTAGCCGATGAAGGCCCCGACCATAAACACCTCGGAATGGGCGAAATTGATGAAGCGCAGGACTCCGTAAACCATCGTGTAGCCGAGCGCGATAAGCGCATAGATGGCACCGAGGGAGAGACCGTTGAGAAGTTGTTGGAGGAATTCGGACACGTTAAAACTGAGGAGCGAAGAGCTGAGGGCCTAGAGAAAGAAAGCAATCAGTCACCGAGCGAATCATGAAGAACGACAGTCATGCGACTGATTTTATCGACGGCGGGCTGCCCGACGGTGGGCCCGATAGCTGGTCGGATGCCGGGGACGATTTGCCCGACCAGCGGTCGGACCTACAGACGGAGACGACATCGGGTTCATGGTCGGACGGTCTCGAGGAAACGGAAGCGACCTTCGCGGAAGGCGACGATGTAGGCGGGCTTCGCGGGGTTGCGTTGGGCGTCCACGGTGATGGAGCCGCTCGCGCCGGGCAGGTCCCTAATAGTAGCGAGGGCCGCGCGGATTTTTTCGGGCTCGGTCGAGCCGGCCCGGGTGATCGCGTCGCGCAACATCCCGACCGCGTCATAGGCGAGGGGCGAAATCGAGTCCGGGTCCTCGTTATACCGTGAGCGGTAGCGGGTGATGAACGCTTGCGCCTCGGCGGAGTCGTTTTCGACGGAAAAGTTGTCGCAGTAGTAAGTGTCGGCAAGGGCGGAGCCGCCGAGTTCGACGAGTTGCGGAGCGGCCCAACCGTCGCCGCCGAGGATCGGGGCCTTGAAACCGAGCTCGCGCGCTTGGGCGACGATGAGGCCGACTTCGGTGTAGTATCCGGGGACGAAAAGGGCCGCGGGAGCGGCGCTCCGGATGGTGGTGAGCTGGGCTTTGAAATCGCGTTCGCCGGCGCTGTATTTCTGCTCCAGCACGATGGTGCCCCCGTCGGCGACGATCTTTTCGCGGAAGTATTTTGCGAGCCCGACGGAGTAGGCGTTGGTCACATCGGTGAGCAGTGCGACGCGTTTGGCGCCGAGTTTTTCTTTGGCGAATTTTGCCATCACCGTGCCTTGGAAAGGATCGATGTAATTGACGCGGAAAACGTAAGAGCCGACCTCGGTGACCCGGGGATTGCTGCCGCTGGAAATCATCGGGATGCGGGCGGCTTGGCAGACCGGAGCGGCTTCGAGAGAGCGGCCGGAGGAGACTTCGCCGAGCAGGGCGACGACGGCGTCGCGGGAGATGAGCTTGCGGGCGACGGTAGCGGACTCGCCGGCTTTGGACTGGTTGTCCTCGAAGATGAGTTGAACGGGGCGACTAAGAATGCCGCCGGCTGCGTTGATTTCGTGGACGGCGAGGCGTGAGCCCTTTTCGTAGGACTGGCCCCAGGCGGCTTCTTTACCGGTGAGTGAGGCGTAGGCACCGATCTTGATGGGCTCGGGGGTGGCCGCGGCGACGGAGAAGGAGAGAAGCAGTGAGGGAGCTAGGACAACAAGGCGGTGCGCGAAACGCGCCGGGAGAGAACGGATGGATTGCCGCGTCGCCGCGCTCCTCGCCATGACGAGGAAGGCGCGGGGAAGCTGCGCCCCTGCGAAGATGGACCTGCTCAAGGGGCGACGGTCTTGAGGAACTCGAGCTTGCCGCCCTTGATGGCGATTATGGCGGCGGGTTTGGAGGCGTCGCGGTTGGCGTCGATGTTGGTCACGCCGGTGACCCCGGCGAAGTTCTTGGTGGCGGCGAGGGCGTCGCGGAGTTTTGGGCCGTCGGTGGTGCCGGCGCGCTTGATGGCGTCGACGAGGACGAAAGCGGCGTCGTAGCCGAGGGCGGCGAAGGCGTCGGGGTTCTCGTTGGCGCCCCAGCGGGCTTTGAATTTTTTCACGAAGGCTTGGACAACGGGGTCCTGGTTTTCGGGGGAGAAGTGGGTGGAATAGTAGCAACCGTTCAGAGCGTCGCCGCCGATCTCGAGGAGTTGGTCGGCGACCCAGCCATCGCCGCCGAAGAGCGGAACGGTGAGACCGAGGTCACGGGCCTGACGGGCGATGAGGGCGGCTTCGGTGTAGTAACTTGGGACGAAAATGGCGTCGACGTTGGCGGCCTTCACGGCGGTGAGCTGGGCGCGGAAGTCTTTGTCTCCCTCGGAGAAATTTTTCTCGGAAACGACAAGGCCGCCGTTGGCGACGAAGGTTTCCTTGAAGAATTTTGCCAGACCGACGCTGTAGGCATTGGAGACGCTGGAGAGAATGGCGACGCGTTTGGCCTTGAGATCGTTTTGGGCGAATTTGGCCATGACCGTGCCTTGGAACGGATCGATGAAGCAGACGCGGAAGATGTAGTTGCCGGTCTGGGTGACCTTGGGGTTGGTGGCGGCCGGCGCGATCATGGGAATCTTGGCGGCTTGGGCGATCGGGGCGGCTTCGAGGGAGCGGCCGGAGGCGACTTCACCGATGAGGGCCACGACCTTGTTGCGGGAGATGAGTTTTTTGGCGGCGGTGGCTGACTCGCCGGGCTTGGTCTGGTTGTCCTCGGTGAACAGTTCGAGTTTGCGGCCAAGGGCGCCGCCGGCGGCGTTAATTTCCTCGATGGCGAGCGTGAGGCCCTTGTGGGATTGCTGGCCGAAGCTGGCTTCTTTGCCGGTGAGCGAGGCGTATTCGCCGATCTTGATCGTTTCCTGAGCGGTGAGGGCGGCGGTGGCCGCGGCAAGGGCGAGGAGAAGGCGGGCGGGAAGTTTCATGAGTTTGGAAATCAGGGGACGGAGGGTGAAAAAGTGAGATCAGGGCGACATGCTTTGGACGAACTCGAACTTGCCGTTCCTCACCTGGACGATGACGGCGTTTTTCGAGGCGTTGCGCTCGGAGTCGATGGTGATTTTTCCGGTGACCGCCATAAAATCACGGGTGGTGGCGATGGCCTCGCGTAGGGCATTGCGCTCGGTGGTGCCGGCGCGGCGGATGGCATCGACCAGCACCAGGACGGAGTCGTAGCCGAGCGAGGCGTTGGAGTCGGGAGTCGAGCCGAAGCGCTTCTTATAGGCGGCGACGAAGTTTTGCACGCGGGGCGACGGATCTTCGGGGGAGTAATGCGAGCACAGGTAAGCCCCTTCCATGGCTTTGCCGCCGAGCTGAATGAGCGCTTCGGCCTCCCAACTGTCGGCGCCGAAGATGGGGAGCGTGAGCCCGAGGTCGCGGGCTTGGCGGACGATGAGGGCGCCCTCGTTGTAGTAGCCGGGATTGAAAACGGCATCGACGCCGGCGGCCTTGATGGCGGTGAGCTGGGCTTTGAAGTCTTTGTCGCCTTCGCTGTATTTCTGCTCGAGGACGATGGTGCCGCCGTTGGCGACGAAGGATTCGCGGAAAAATTTGGCGAGGCCGATGGAGTAGGCAGAGCTAGTGCTTACGACGAGAGCGACACGCTTGGCCTTCAGATGCTCGCGGGCGAAACGGGCCATGACTGGACCTTGAAACGGGTCGATAAAGCAGGTGCGGAAAATGTAGGCGCCGGTCTCGGTCACCTTGGGATTGGTCGAGGCGGGCGAGATCATGGGAACCTTGGCGGCCTGCGCGATGGGGGCGGCTTCAAGGGAACGGCTGGATGCGACCTCGCCGAGGAGGGCAACGACCTTGTCCCGGGAGATGAGTTTTTTGACGACAGTAGCGGTTTCGCCGGGCTTGGACTGGGTGTCCTCGGTGACGAGGAGGAGGGGTCGGCCGAGCACGCCGCCGGCGGCGTTGAGGTCGTCGATCGCCATCAGGGTGCCTTTATTGGAGGATTGGCCGAGGCTGGCTTCCTTGCCGGTGAGGGAGGCGAATTGGCCGATCTTGATGGGCTCTTGGGCGAAGAGACTCGGAGCGAAGGTGAGGCCCGCAAGGGCGGCGACGAGGGCGACAGGGAAGCGCGACTGGAAGGACATGGATGGAAGGCGGGCGGAGGGTCGGAGAGGAAGCGGTCGGACGGTCGAGGCAAAGTGACGGGAAGGAGGTTTTCAACCAAACTGTGCCGGTCGAGTGGAATTGTGGGGACGGGGGCGAATTGGGCCGGGTGCGGATCGGAAATAAATTTGCGCTGCGAGCGAGGTCGGACTTGCTCGCGAGGGTGAACACGTTTGACCGGCATCTGTTGCGCGAGTGGCTGCAAATCCTAGGGCTGGTGCTCTTGGCCACGTGCGGACTGCTTTTGGTGCAGGTGATGTATGAGGATTTCCGATCGTTGCGGGAGGGGGGCGCGCGGGGACTGGAATTGTGGCGCTATTTCTTTGTGACGATGCCGAGCTTTTTGACGGTGGTGTTGCCGCTGGCGCTGTTGGTCTCGCTCATCTTTACGCTGGGGAAACTGCACCGCGCCAACGAACTCACGGCCATGCGCGTGGCGGGCGTGGGTTTTGGGCGCATGATGGCGCCGGTTTGGGTAGTGGGGATTTTGGCCTGTGGGTTGTCGTGGTGGCTCAATGCGACGGTGGTGCCGTGGTCGGTTGAAGAGTCGCGGGCGCTGAAGGATGGGTTGGAGTTTCGGCGGCAGGCGAAGACGATGCCTCCGGACCGGATCGGGGCGGTGAACAGCGTGGGCTTCGACAACCCGAGCGCGCGGCGGATGTGGTTTTTCAACCGCTACTCTAAGGGCACGCAGCGCGGGTATGGCGTTTCCGTTTCGGAACTGGACGCCGAGCGCCGTGAGACGACGCGTTTGGTGGCCGGGCAGGCGTGGTATGACGAAACCAAAGCCGGTTGGATGTTTAGGGACGGTCGTGAACTGACCTTCTCAACCGAGACCGGCGAACTGACGGCCTCGGTGCCGTTTGAGGAAAAGTTTAAGGCCGGTTACCGGGAAGATCCGCAGTTGATGCTGTTGATCGACCGGCGTGCGACCGATCTGTCGTTTCACGAGTTGGGGCGGTTACGGGATTATTTTGAACCCACCGGGAATCCAAAAGGTGTGCCGTATGCGGTGCGCTATTTTCAACTGATCGCCACGACGCTCGGGCCGTTGATCGTGATCGCGATCGCGATTCCGTTTTCGGTCACCGGCGTGCGGGTGAATCCGGCCGTCGGCGTATCGAAGTCGATCGGACTTTTTTTGCTCTATTACGTGATGGCCAATCTGGCTTCGTCGTTGGCGACGAAGGAGATCGTCGAGCCCGACGTGGCGGCGTGGTTGCCCAACATCGGGATGACGTTGTTGGCGACGTGGCTGTTTGCGCGGTTGCGGTGAGGTCGCTTCGTGCGCCGAGGGCAGAGAAACCGCCGGTCACAGGGAATTCAGTGGCCGGAGAGCATATCGCCGAGGCGTTTCCAAACGGCATTTTCGGGCCAGAGCATGATGACCCAGACGACGACGCAGTTGATGTAGCTCAAAAAGACGGCGGCGCTGGCCATGTCTTTGATCCGCTTGGCCAGCGGGTGAATCTCCGGACGGACGTAATCGATGATCCACTCGATCGCGGAATTCAGGAGTTCAACGATCAGGATCAAAATGAGCGACGAGATCATCAGGGCCGTGGAGACGGCGTTGATCGGAAGAATGATTGCGAGGGGAACAAGGAACAGGGCGAAGATGAGATCCTCCCGGAATGAAGGTTCGTGCTTCATCGCGGCGAAAAAGCCGTCGATGGAGTAGCGCACCGACGAAAAAAAGTTCGTGAAGCTGCGGCGTTTCAGCGGCGGTTCTTCATGTGCGGGCGGCGTGGACACGTGGGGAAGTTGACGGACAGTTTGAGGTCTGAGAAGGCGGAATAGCAGTTGGGTTGTAAATTGCAGCGCGCGGGGGGACACGAGGTCCGCGCTCACCAACATGACGTGCCGAAGATTGATTTGGGCTAACCTCGCGTCGGTGGGCGGGTTCATCGATTGGGAAAATAAAATGTTCCGCGAAATATTTGGGACGAACGTGCGTAACCGGTAAACATTCGCCGCGGCGGGACGTCGAAGATGATGACATGAAAACCCAAGCCTTAATCCTCTCTTTAGCAGTCGCGGTTGCCGGCACCGGTGCGGCACACGCTCAAGATTCGCGGCCGAATGCGGTCGCCGGCGGGGCGATCCTCGGTGGGATCGCCGGTGCGTTTATTGGCGGCCATAACAACGACCGCTGGGCCCAGGGCGCCGTGATCGGTGCGGCGGCGGGCGCGCTCATCGGTGCGGTGGCGGAAGCGCCTCACCGAACGGTGGTGCGATCAGCGCCCGTGGCGTATGTGTCCCCGGCACCGATTGTTTACGTTGGGGCGCCGCCGTGTCCGCCTCCTGCCCAACGAGTGGTTTATGTGGGAGCGCCACCGCCACGGATCGTTTATTTAGAACCTGCACCTCGCGTGATTTATATCGCGGGGCAACCGCGGCACGGTGAGGACACCGTCGTCGTAGTCGCGCCTCCGTCACGGCGTCACTCCGGGCGGCAGATGGTTTACGTCGGGCCGAGCCACCGGCGCTGGTAAGGTGCGATTCAGACTTTCGAACTCAAACTCGCTTCGGCTTAGCCGGGGCGGGTTTCTTCTTTTTTTGCGGACGTGGAGCAGCAGTGGTTTTGGGAACGGGATCGGTCGGGGCGGCGGGTGTAGGGCTGGGGACGTAGGCGTCGAGATCAACGAAATCGTTGATGATGCCCTCGTGCGGGCGGTCTTGTTTGTAGATCTGCAGGATTCGGCCGTGCTCGTAATCGGTGGTCGGAAAAATCTGAGCGGGTTCACCGGGCAGGAAAATGCCGGTGTAGGCGCGGTGGCGGTCGGTGAGGCGGCGGATCACGATCATGCGGGAACGAAGCGAAGGGCGCGGATTTTGCGAGGGGCGCGGGCGGAAATTTCGGGGACGGAGGCTTGGCGAAGGACGTGGCGCAAGGGTGGGGCGGAGATGCCGCCCTACTTCTCAGGATGGCCGGACGGGTTGTCAGATGAGCTTAGCTCCAGTTGAAATTGAAACTGATGCTGATGCGCTCGGCGTCCACGCGGTTGCTGGTGACCTCGTGGCGGAGCCAGCTTTCGAAGAGGATAATGTTTCCGGCGACGGCGGGGTAGGTGAGGTGGATGCGGTTGGCGGGGCGATGATCGGGAAGCCGGGGCGGCGCGGCCATGAAACGGTCGAGGCGCGGATCTTCGAATTTCAGGCCCGGGCAACCGGCGGGAGTGGCGACGTAGTAGGTGCCGCTGATGAACGAAAGCGGGTGCAGGTGCATGGAGTGCGCCGCCGTGGGTGGCATGATATTGACCCAGCAATCGGTCATCCGGACCGAACGGCCGCGCAGGTCGAAGTCGAGGGTTTTGGCGAAAGCCCGGGCGTGGCGGAGAAACTTTTTTTCGAGCGTGGCGAAGGTGCTGGAGAAGCGGTGCAGCTCGTTCATCGAGGCGTAACTGGTGTAGCCGCCGGGGTAATTTTTGGCGGACCACTTGCGGCCGGCGTCGTCGTAGTCGCGGAGTTGGCGGCACTCGGCGGCAAGGTCGGCGTTGAATTTGGCGAGGCCGGAAGGCTGGAGAGGCTCGCAGTAGATGTGGGTGGGAAAGTGAACGCTGGTGGACATGGGACGAAGGAAATTGAGGGCTGAGGATTGAGGGTGTGGAAATCGGAACGAAGTTAAACGCTACTTACCGAGGAATTTTAGGCCGGCGATCCCGGCAACGATGAGACCGATGCAGATCAGGCGTGGGGTGGAGGCGCTTTCGCCAAAAAAGGCGATGCCGGCGAGAGCGGTGCCGACCGCTCCGATCCCGGTCCAGACGGAATACGCGGTGCCGATCGGGAGCGTGCGCGCGGCCAGCGCGAGGAGAAACATGCTCACGGCCATCGTGGAAATCACGCCGATGGATGGCCAAAGCTTGGTGAAGCCCGCAGTTGATTTCAGGCCCGTGGCCCAAACGATTTCGAGGGCGGCGGCAGTTAGCAGGTAAAGCCAAGGCATGGAGTGGGAGAGTGTTGGTTTACCGCACGCCGCCCATGAGTTTCTTCATCCACGGGACAAGGGCGAGCAGGGCGAGGGTGCAGGCGCCGACGATGAGCGCTTGATGGAGGAAGAAGTCGGCGAGTTGTGCTGGGTTGTCGCTCTTGAATTCTCCGGCGAGGGAGCCGGCGAGTTTGCTGCCGAGGGCGGCGGCAAGGAACCAGATGCCCATGACCAAGCCGACGAGGCGGTGTGGGGCGAGCTTTGTCATCGTCGAGAGACCGACGGGGCTGAGGAGCATCTCGCCGACGGTTTGGAGAAAAAAGAGGCCGACGAGCCACATCGGCCCGATGCTGCCCTGGGCGGTGAGTTTGGCGGCCGGCACCATGAGCGCGAACGAGAGCGCGACGAAGAACAGCCCGAGGACGAATTTCATCGGGCTCGAAGGCTGGCGATCGCGGAGATGGACCCAGAGAAAGGCGAAGATGGGCGCGAGCAGAACCACCCAAATGGAGTTCACCGACTGCCAATAGGAGGATGGAAAAGACCAACCGAAGATTTCGTTGCGGGTGAGACGGTCGGAAAAGAGCGCGATGGTGGAACCGCTTTGCTCAAACAGGGCCCAAAAGATCTCGGCGGCGAAAAAGAACACCAAAATGGCGGCCATGCGTTTGCTGTCGCGATCGGGGCGGAAGGCGAAGAACAGGATCGCTGCGATCTGGACGGCGAAAAGCGCGTAGATGATGACCGGGTAAGTGTCGGAGGCTTTCATCGCGGCGATGAGCGCGAGAGAGCCGAGGGCGACGAGCCCGAGCTTGCCCCACGGGCGGGAGCCATCGGCCTCGGGCGCGGGCACGGCGCCGACGTGGGCGAGACGTTCGCGCTGAAGCGAATAAACGACGAGCCCGAGCACCATGCCGACGCCGGCGGCGGCGAAGCCCCAGTGCCAACTGTAGATCGGGTTGAAGCCCCAGGAGACGAGCACGCCTTTCCAGTGGTCGCTTTGCGCGAGATAGCCGGTGACGAGCGGAGCGGCGAAGGCCCCGAGGTTGATGCCCAGGTAGAAAATGGAGAAGCCGGCGTCGCGGCGTTCGTCATCGGGGCGGTAGAGACTGCCGACCATCGTGGAGATGTTGGGCTTGAGCAGGCCGGTGCCGAGCGCGACGAAAACGAGGCCGGCGTAGAAGGTGGCGGTGGAGTTGAGCGCCATCGTGAAATGGCCGGTGGCGATGATGATTCCTCCAACGAAGACGGCGCGTCGGGCGCCGATGAAGTTATCGGCGATGAAGCCGCCGAGAATCGAGAGCAGGTAAACGCTCATCGTGTAGGTGCCGTAGACGGCGGTGGCCTGCTTGGTGTCGTAGCCGAGTCCGCCCTCGGCGGCGGTTTTGACCATAAACAGCACGAGCAGCGCCCTCATGCCGTAATAAGAAAACCGCTCCCAGAGTTCGGTGAAAAAGAGCGTCGTGAGGCCGCGGGGGTGACCGCCAAGTCCGCCGGTGTCGGAGAGAGCGAGCGGAGTCGCCGGTTCGGTTTCGATAGAGAGCGGGCGGATGGGGGCAGAACTCATGGAAGCAGCGGAGCGTGTTGCCCCGATGGACGGCGGCAAAGGGAAAGTGGGCGCCGGGCGGATGGCCGCGGAGCGGGCGTGGCGAGCGGGTCGGAGACCGAGAAAAAATTAGCTCGAGCGAGGGCGGGGGCGCGGAGGGCAGGTCAAAGACCTCGCCCTACTTTTTGGGGTGGCGCTGCGACCATTTGGCGTAGTCGGCGAGCGCGCTTTTCGGCGAGGTGACGAACCACGCGTAGCCGGCGCGGCGCTCTTTTGAAATCTCGCTTACCACGTCATGAATCGAACGGTCGCGATCGCCAAAGAGGGGCCGGTCGCTGCCGATTTCGGTGTAGCGTGACCATAGCGAAGGTGCGCCAGGAGTCGGAGTGAGTTGATGGCCGGAACCGTCGGGTGCCAGACCGTAGGTGACGTCTTTCAACCGCGTGCGCTCGAACCACGCGGCGGCGGCGTGGACGGCGGTGATCACGACGGGTGAGGGCTCGGGCAGCGCCATCAGGTAGCGAACCATGCCTGCGCTCTCGCCGGCGGATTGTGCCGGCATCTCGTAGGCGCGCGCCGAGACCGGGGTGAGCGTGAGCGGGTCGTGTTGTTGGCCCCAGACTGTGCGGCGGCCGTCGACGTTCACAATTTGGGCGGCGAGAACGCAGACGAGTCCGCGCTCAATGGCGGCGGCGGTGCGGGCGCGGGTTTCGGCGGGGACAAAAGCGAAATCCCCACGACCGGCGGCGACTTCGTGGAGAAAGGTCAGCACGTTGACTAAGGCGCCGTCGTTGAAGGTGATCGCGTCATGATAACCGCCTTGCAGTGGGTAGACTTGAGGCCAGCCGCCGGACGGAAACTGCGCGGCGAAGAGGTAGTCGAGGCCGCGCTGAAAGGCGGCGCGATAGCGGTCGGTGGTGGGCGTAAATCCGCCGGCTTGGACGACAGCGGCGAGGTAGCGGAGCGGTGCAATCGTGGCGCTGTTGTCGAGGGTGCCGACGTAGCCGGCTTCGTAACCCGAGCGTTCGCCGGGGTGGCGAGGGCGCGAGGCGAAGTCGGTATTTTTATTCCAGCCGCCGGCGGGCGTCTGGAACGAAATGAGGTTGTCGGCGAGGCGGAGGGAATCGGGGGACGTGAAGGAATCGCCGGGAGGCTTGACCGGAATGGCGCGACCCTTGGCGCGGGCGGGGACGAGCGGCGCGGTCAGACCGAGGGCGGTGAGCTCGTCGGCGTAGAATTTTTTGTCGGCTGCGAGCGCGGCGGCGGAACGGGCGAGGTAATCCCGCCAAGCGGTTTGATCGGCGGGAGGGAGAGCGGCGATGCGTTCGGCGGAAAGCGGAGGGCAGGGGGGATTGGTGCCGATCACGGCCCCGGAGAGTGCGGGCGAGGCGGATGCAAGCAGGAGGGAGATCAAACCAAGTAAAGAGAGTTTCATGCCGATAGCTGGGAGAAGACGTAAGCCGAGGCGGTGATGTTGCGCGGATTTGAACGGGGTTCGAGTCGATATCCGCGCCGTGAACCCACGCCTGAAAACGGAGCACCGTCGTACCTAGATGCGCTGGTCGATGCTGCGCGTGACCGGGGCGGGAGACCGGTAAGCTTTTCTTTTTTAAGAACGATGCATCCGCCGAAGAGGGTGGTGCGTTCCATGGGTGCGACCGTTGGACTGGGTCCACCCGGCCGCTTGTTATATCAACCCGATTAGTTCTCGTCTCCATGAAGCTCCGCTCCTTGTTCGCCACCCTCGCACTCTGCACCGGCTTGGTCTCTGCCGTTTCGGCCAAGACCGTCGTCGAAATCGCCATCGGCTCGCCCGATCACACCACGCTCGTCGCCGCCGTGAAGGCCGCCGGGCTCGTCGAAACCCTGAGCGGCGCCGGTCCGTTCACCATTTTCGCGCCCACCAATGCGGCTTTCGCCAAATTGCCCGCCGGCACGGTTGATTCTCTGCTGAAGCCCGAGAACAAAGCCAAACTCGTTGCGATCCTCACCTATCACGTCGTCCCAGCCAAAGTCATGGCGGCCGACGTGAAGACCGGTGAAGCGCCTTCGGTGAACGGCAAGAAGCTCGCGCTCAAGGCCGACAAGACGGGTGTGACGGTTAACGGCGCCAAGGTCGTCGCGGCGGATCTCGTTGGCAGCAACGGTGTGGTCCACGTCGTCGACACGGTTATTCTGCCGTAATCGATCGTCCGAATCGGAAAAGGGTTGGGCGCTCGCTGACTTCAGTCGGTGGGCGTCTTTTTTTTAGCGGAGCGGCGGGCGGACGCGAAGGTGAGGTTTGTCGCAAACAGGTTTGGCCAAGGTGTGGCGTGGGCGTGGAGGGCGGGTCTGAGACGCCGCCCTACTTTGAAGGCTGGAAAAGCGGGGTGAGAATCAGGCGGATCACCTCTTCGGACGATTTGGTTTTAAGCGAAGCCTGATAATAGCTGCCGGTGGCGACGGGTTTGTTGGAGCGTGCCTCTCGCAGGTCGATTCTGATTTCGATCATGTAATCTTTGAAATCCCACTGCCAGCGGTCCTCGTAGCTCACGATGGCATCGACGCCCTCGGGACGCATCGTGGCGACGCCGTGAGTGGCGTCGACGCCGAGGGTGCGGAGCTCGGCGGCGATTTGTTCGTCGAGGCGGTGGTTGTCGGAGAGGCGGCTCTCGACGTAGATGCGTTTGAAGCGGGCGAGATCGACGGCCTTGCGGGTGGAAAGGGCGGTGGAGCAACCGGTGGAAACGAGCAACGCGCAGCCGAAAAGGAGGAGCGGTAGTAGAGCGCGGTGAAGGATCATGCTCGGGGAAGTGAAACGAAAAGGGCCGCTCTGGCGAGCGGCCCGGGGGAATTTCAGAAGGGCGGACCGGGTTCGGCGATTCTGCCCACAGTTTCGGCAGGGCGGGTCGGAGACTCCGCCCTGCTTTCGGATTAGCCGTGGAGGTAGGTGTTGAGGAGGTTCTCCAAGTATTCTTGTTTGCCGGAGCGCGGGGTGGGTTCGCCGAGCTTGGTGAGGACGAGTTTTTCGAGGGACTTGAAGTTAGCTTTGCCGCTCTCGATGTCTTGGCCGAAGCCGGTGTCGAACGACGCGTAGCGGTCGGCGACGAACGAATCGAACTTGCCGTCGGCGATGATCCGGCGGGCGAGTTTGAAGGAGAGGGCGTAGGCATCCATGCCGCCGATGTGGGCGTGGAAGAGATCCTCGGGGTCAATCGACGGACGGCGGAGCTTGGCGTCGAAGTTGAAGCCACCCGTGCCGAGGCCGCCGGCTTTGAGGATGCTCGTCATGGCGAGGGTGAGCTCTTTGACGTTGGTGTTGAACTGGTCGGTGTCCCAGCCGAGGAGTTCGTCGCCGGCGTTGGCGTCGATGGAGCCGAGCATGTTTTGCGATGCGGCGACCTCGATCTCGTGTTGGAACGTATGGCCGGCGAGGGTGGCGTGGTTGGTCTCGATGTTGAACTTGAAATACTTTTCGAGGCCGTAGGTGCGGAGGAAGGCGATGCCGCTGGCGACGTCGAAATCGTATTGGTGCTTGGTGGGCTCCTTCGGCTTGGGCTCGATGAGGAACTGGCCCTTGAAGCCGATGCTCTTCGCGTAATCGACGGCCATGTGGAGGAACGCGGCGAGGTGGTCCTGTTCGCGTTTCAGGTTGGTGTTGAGGAGCGTCTCGTAGCCCTCGCGGCCGCCCCAGAAGACGTAGTTCTCGCCGCCGAGTTCTTTCGTGGCGTCGATCGCGCTCTTCACTTGCGCGGCGGCGTAGGCGAAGACGTGGGCGTCGGGGTTGGTCGATGCGCCGCACATGTAGCGCGGGTTGGAAAACAGATTGGCGGTGCCCCAGAGGAGTTTGACGCCGGTGGCTTTTTGGAGGGACTTCGCGTGGGCGACGATGGCGGCGAGATTTTTGTTGGACTGGGCGAGCGTCGCGCCCTCGGGGGCGATGTCGCGGTCGTGGAAACAATAGAACGGCGCGCGGATTTTTTGGAAAAACTCGAAGGCGGCGTCCATGCGGACCTTGGCGACGGAGACGGCGTCTTTGCCCTTTTCCCAAGGGCGGACGATGGTGCCGGGGCCGAAAGGATCGGAGCCGGTGCCGCGGAAGGCGTGCCAGTAGGCGACCGAGAAGCGCATATGCTGCTCCATGGTTTTGCCGTCGACGAGCTCGGCCGGGTTATAGTGGCGGAAAGCAAGGGCGTTGGCGGTGCCGGGGCCTTCGTAGGCGATCGGCTTGATCTTGGGGAAGTGGGCGGTGGATTTTTTCATGGAAGGGGGGATGTGACCGGAAGAAACGTGGAAGAACGGCGCGTTGGGGGCGAGACGGGAGGTGAGCAAGAATCCATATATAAATTTTGATTTTTAACGCGGGCGCAGACTGGCTCGGCGGATGAAAATGACGGAAGACGAGTATTCGGCCGCGGATGACACGGATGGGCACGGATAAGAAAAGCGGAGACGGGGTGCGGAAGGTCGCGCTGTTGATCGAGACGTCGAACCGCTATGGGCGGGACCTGCTCTATGGGGTGCGCGACTGGATGAGGGAGAGCGAGCGGTGGGCGATCCGCTTTACCGAGCAGGGGCGGCGGGCGCCGTTGCCGACGTGGCTGAAGGATTGGCAGGGCGACGGGATCATCGCGCGCGTGGATTCGCCGCAGATCGCGGCGGCGTTGCGGCGGACGCGGTTGCCGGTGGTGGACGTGAGCGCGGAGCGGTTCAGCTCGGAGTTCTCCCGGGTGAGCATCGACAACGGGGCGGTGGCGCGGCTCGCGGCGGAGCATTTGGCGACGAAGGGTTTTTTGGATTTCGCGTATTGCGGCGACCGGCGGTTTCTCTGGTCGCGGCAGCGGGGCGTAGAGTTTAGGCGGTGCTTGGCGGAAAAGGGGCGGCGGTGCGTCGATTTCGGGGAGCCGGCAGGCACGGCGAAGCCGGGCTCGGATGCCGAGATCCGGGCGATCGCGCGCTGGCTGAAGGGACTGCCGAAGCCGGTAGGCGTGTTTGCGTGCTACGACGGACGGGCGTTGCAAGTGCTCGAGGCGTGTCAGTTGCTCGGGTTGCACGTGCCGGATCAGGTCGCGGTCCTCGGTGTGGACAACGACGAGCTCGTGTGCGAGCTGGCGAATCCGCCGTTGAGCAGCGTGCAGCCGAACGCGCGGCGCTCGGGTTACGAGGCGGCGGCGTTGCTGGCGAGGTTGATGGGCGGGGAGAAGAAAGCGGTGGCGCCGACGCACCAGGTGCAGCCGGTGCGGGTGGTGGAGCGGCAGTCCACGGATGTGGTGGCGGTCGCGGACGTAAAGGTGGCGGCGGCGCTAAAGTTTATCCGGCTGCACGCGTGCGAGGGCATGGACGTGGGCGACGTGTTGCGGGCGGTGCCGATGTCGCGCACGCGCTTGGAGCAGAAGTTCAAGGCGCTGCTCGGGCACTCGCCGCACCGGCAACTCGTGCAGCAACGGATCGCGCGGGTGAAACACCTCTTGGCAGAAAGCAAGATCGCGATCAGCGAAGTGGCCGAGCAGGCGGGCTTTGATAACGCGAGTTACCTGAGCGTGGCGTTTCGCCGGGAGACAGGGCTGAGCCCGTTTGCGTATCGGGCGAAGCACGGGGCGGGGAAAGGGTGATGGGGGATTGGGAAAAGGAAGGGGAAAGGGAACGGGGAGTTGAGAGTTGAGGGCTGAGAGTTGAGAGCGGAAAACGGAAAGCGGAGGGCGGAGAGCTTAGATCGACAGCTGAACGCTCGGACCCCTGAGGTTGGCCACAAAAAGCACAAAAATTGTCGCTGGCTGCGGCGGTGTCTCCAGCGCGCCGATAGGCGCGGCAGCGGTTTGGATTGGGGAAGATGCGGGACTGGGCGGGGCGGGAGTTAGTGCGGTTCACCACGCGCCCGAGGAGACGAGACCCAACACAAAACGCATCAGGCTCCGGCAACGTGCCGTCGTTATTTTCAAGCTGGTTCAACCGGGGGCCGGCTTCGGGCTGCTGCCTGAGCGGAACCCTCTGAGTTCCGCTTTTCCACCATCGAATCAACTTCGAACTTGATCGCTCCATCCTTTGAAGCGCCGACCCAAGCGTAACAGCCCTGAGCGAGGGTGAGCATTGGAACAGAATGACCACAATCAAAGTTGGAAAGAATCGGGTAAGATCGGTTTCCCACGACCTCCGCAATCAAACCTTCGAGATCAAATGAAGCGCCTTGTTGATCATAGTTTTCGGGTTTGCCGATCACGAGCGCGTTGATCGATGAAAAGCACCCCATCAAGTCGAGTTGTCTCAAGCTGCGCTCCATCTGGGATAGTGGCGCATTCATGTCCTCAATAACTAGAATCGATCCCTCCACATCTGGAAAAAACTTCGTCCCCGCTAAGGTCAAAAGTGTGTTGAGATTGGCGACAATCATCGGACCTGAGGCCCTTCCAGGGCTAACTACTTTCCAGCCAACGTTGGCTTGGAATTCACGGGGAACAACCTTCCAAGCGTCAGTTTTGGCATCTCTGAATTGGACACTGAATCGAGCCGGTGGTGAGATGCCTCGCTTTCCCTCATAGTGAGACGCCACCGCTCGCCAGAATGACGTCATCGTGTCCTCTAACACGTGGGGCCATTCGCCAAATGACGGCATCACTGCAGGGCCGTAAAAGGTCGATAGGCCACTGACTGAGAGAATTGCCATGTGAAGGGCCGTAACATCGCTGTATCCACAAATCACCTTTCGGGATGAACGAATTTCTTCGAAATTCAGGTAGGGCAGCATACTCCCTGAGTTCATGCCACCGATCGCGGAAACGAGGCATCTCACTTTTTCATCGCGTATCAGATGCATGAACTCGTCGGCTCGTTCGTGAGGAGAACCAGAACGATAGCCGTCACGAATTACCTTCGAGGTGAGCGGTCCTTCGACGACTTTCAGTCCTATGCGTTCCAGCTCTCGAATGCCGTGCAGGTATTTCTCACGAAAAAGGACATTGGCAGGTGCCGAGGGGGTGAAAATGCCCACGACATCTCCCTCTTTCAGAGCCAAGGGTTTGATGAGAGGCAGTCGCATGGTTTTCTTTGCCGAGACACCATAGCCGTGAAGAGAGAGGGAGGATTCCGGCGGGCAAGCATGTTGTTGGTTTGGGTAAGGGTTTTTGAGGTTGGAGGAGTTTTTTTGATTCGTTCTTTCTGGGTGTCGAAGTGACGGAGGGTGTGAATGAGGGCGGCGATAGGAGTGTCGCCGGTCCGTCGGGAGGTCGGGTTGGGGTGGGATGGGATTGGTTGGTTCTCTTTGGGTTTGGGGGCGAAGGCTGGAAAGCCGCCGGTCCGGGGGGAGGGGCTTGGGTGGGGATTGGGCGGGACGAGAGCTGCGTAGCCCGATGGGGACATTGGACTCCATTTGGGCGGCGCGCCGGCGAGCGGCCCGCTACTCGGAGTGGTTGGGGGCTTGGGCTCTTAGAAAGTGGGGGAGCGTGATGTTCCTGCTCTGGTTACTGGGCTGCTCATTGTTGGAACTGGAGTTGTGTTCGGTTGACTCCGGCTCTCGGTTCCTTACTTTTTCGCTATGGTAAGGACCTACATCACGAGCAAGGGACAGACTACAGTGCCGGTAGAATTTCGTCGGGCGTGGAAAAGCGACGAAATCCTATGGGAGCGGTGTGACGATGGATCGGTGAGAGTGCGGCCGGCGCCCAACGTTATGGCTCTATTTGGAGCCGCACGCTCGGCGTTGCCGCGCGATCCGGCGGAAAAGTCGCGAGCGCGTGAGTTGATCGGCCGGGGCGACCGCGGCAAATGAAGCGCCTGCACCTCGACGCGAATGTGGTGCTGCGATTTTTGCGAGACGACGATGTGAAGCAGTCGGCGGCGGCGCGCCGACTAATTGGAGACGCGAGCGAGGGAAAAGCCGTGCTGGCGCTTTCGGTGGTGACGGTAAGCGAAATCTTCTACGCGTTGCGGGCGGCTTATAAACTGCCGAGAACGGAAACCGTAGCGCTGCTGGACACGTTGGTGCGTAGCGGGGTTTTTGACGTCGAACACGAGCGGCGTTTGCTGGATGCGTTGGGTCGGGTGCGCACGGCGAATGTAGATTTCGGCGATGCTTGGTTGGCGGCTTCGGCAAAGGAAGCGGGCGAGTCGGTGGCGTCGTTCGACCAGGATTTTTCAAAGTTTGCCGACGTGGACTGGTATTTGCCGAAGTAGGAGCCGGCGGGTGGTCGAAACTTAGGCAGGGCGGCCAGAGGGGCGGGCAACGGGGGTGAGGTCGGTCCAGTCGCGGGGGTTGACCTCGAAGGCGGCGCCGAAGCCGGCGACGACTCGGCCGGTTTGGGGCAGGAGACGAAAAAATTGGAAGTCGGGGAGCGGCGCCATGACGTCGATGGTGGCGCCGAATTTATGGCGAAAAGCGGAGACTTGCTCGGCGTGGGTGGTGGAGTCGCGCGCGACCGGCTCGGCTGTGCAGGCGAAGGTGAGGCGGCGGCGGGCGAGGGGATTTCCGGGCGTGGTCTCCGACTCGATGAGGAGGACGCTCGCGCGCGGGTTGGCGCGGAGGTGCCGGGCGTGGGCGGCGAGTCCGCTGACGTAGATGACAAAGGCGCCGTCGGCATCGAGGAGGGTTGCCGCGACGGAGGCTTCGGGTGCGCCGTCGGGCGCGGCGGTGCCGAGAATGATGGTCGAGAGCTGTTCGCGGAGCGTGGCGATGACCTCGCGGGCGCAAGCGGGGGCGTCGGACATGGAGTCGGCAGGATTCGGCGACGGGAAGTCGTCGCTCCGTTAAGTCAAAATGTCTTTCACGACTTTGCCGAAGACGTCGGTGAGGCGATAGCGGCGGCCTTGGAAGCGGTAGGTGAGGCGTTCGTGATCGACGCCGAACAAGTGCAGGATGGTGGCGTGCAGGTCGTGGACGTGCACGGGGTTTTTCGCGACGTTGTAGCCGTAGTCGTCGGTCTCGCCGTAGGTGATGCCGGGCTTCACGCCGCCGCCGGCCATCCACAACGAGAAGCAACGCGGGTGATGGTCGCGGCCAAAGTTGTTCGCCGCCATGATGCCCTGCGAGTAGTTGGTGCGGCCGAATTCGCCGCCCCAGACGACGAGAGTCTCGTCGAGCATCCCGCGTTGTTTCAGATCGGCGATGAGGGCGGCGGCGGGTTGATCCGTCTGGAGGCATTCCTTTTTGATGCCGCTGGGGAGGCTGCCGTGGTGGTCCCAGTCCTGATGGTAAAGCTGGATGAATTTCACGCCGCGCTCGGCGAGACGGCGGGCGAGCAGGCAGTTGGCGGCGAACGAGCCGGGCGTGCGGGCATCGGGGCCGTAGGAATCGACGACGGCGGCGGGTTCCCCGGAGAGATCGGTCACCTCGGGGACGCTCGTCTGGAGGTTAAACGCCATCTCGTAATTCGAGATGCGCGTCGAGATCTCGGCGTCGGGGGTGCCGGCGAACTGGTGTTCGTGCAACTCGCGGAGGCGGTCGAGGGCGAGGCGACGGTTTTCGGGCGAAACGCCGGCGGGATTGTTGAGGTAAAGGACAGGATCGGCGCCGGAGCGGAAGCGGACGCCCTGGTGTTTGGCGGGAATGAAGCCGGCGCCCCAAAGGTGTGACATGAGGGGTTGGCCTTTTTTGTCTTTCGTGATGAGGACCACGAAGGACGGCAGGTTGGCGTTGGCGCTGCCGAGGCCGTAGTCGAGCCATGACCCGAAACTGGGGCGGCCGGGGATCTGCGAGCCGGTCTGCATGAACGTAACGCCGGGACCGTGGTTGATGGCCTCGGTGTGCATCGAGCGGATGACGCAAAGGTCGTCGGCGATTTTGGCGGTGTGCGGGAGGAGATCGCTGATCCAGGCGCCGCTCTGACCGTAGCGGGAAAACTTAAAGGGTGAGCCGGCGATGGGAATGGAGCTTTGGTTGCCCGACATGCCGGTGAGACGTTGACTGCCGCGCACGCTGTCGGGGAGCTGTTCGCCGTGGCGGGCGTTGAGGAGCGGCTTGTGATCGTAGAGGTCGAGTTGGGAGGGGCCGCCGGATTGGAAGAGGTAGATGATGCGTTTGGCCTTGGCGGGAAAATGGGGCAGGCCGGGGAGGGCGGCGGGGCCAGGGGGCGTGAGAGGAAGCGAGGGTGAAGCTGAGACGGGGGCGGCGGTGGCGTCGCGGGCGAGGAGATCGGCGAGCGCGATGCCGCCGACGCCGAGCGCGAGGCGGTTGAGGCATTCGCGTCGGCTCATGGTGAGCCAAGGGGCGTGGCCGGTGCAGAGCGGGGCGGGCGCAGATGGGGTGGGCATGGCGGGCATCAGCGTTTCACGGCGAAGGCGTCGTGGTTCATGAGGGTGTTGATGACGGTGGCGGTGGCCGCGAGTTCGGGTGCGGTGAGGGAAGAGTCGGCCGGAGTATCGCCGATCGCGAGGAATGCGGTGACGGCTTCGGGGTGCGCGCGGTAATGGCCGATTTGTTCGTTGAAGAGGCGGAGGAGAATTTTTTGTTCGGCGTCCTCGGGCGGGCGGGACGTGAGGGTGCGGAAGGCGGCGGTGACGAGGGCGGCGGGATCGCCGGCGTGTTCGCGTTGGAGGCGCTCGGCGAGGGCGCGGGAAGCTTCGACGAATTGCGGGCCGTTGAGCAGGACGAGGGCTTGCAGGGGTGTGTTGGTGGTGTCGCGACGCGTGACGCAGACGACGCGCTTGGGGACGTCGAACGCTTCGAGCACGGGGGCCGGGCCGGTACGGCGCCAAAACGTGTAGAGACTGCGGCGGTAGAGGGCCTCACCTTTGCCGGCGGGGGCGGGTTTGAAGGACTCGGGGATGTCGTAGGTGTAGACGGGTGGGCCGCCGATTTTTTCCACCAGCAGGCCGCTGGTGGCGAGGGCTTGGTCGCGAATCATCTCGGCGGGGAGGCGGTGGCGGGGACCGCGGGCGAGCCAGTTATTTTCCGGATCGTCGGCCATGATCTCCGAGGTCGCGAAGCTGCGTTGGCGGTAAGTATCGGAGAGGACGATGGTTTTGAGGAGGGCTTTCACGTCCCAGCCCGAGCGGACGAATTCGCCGGCGAGCCAGTCGAGGAGTTCGGGGTATTGGGGGCGATCGCCCTGGGTGCCGAAGTCGTCGGAGGTTTTGACGAGTCCTTGACCGAAAAGGGATTGCCAAAAGCGATTCACGGTCACGCGGGCAAGCAACGGGTGATCGGGGGCGGTGAGCCAGCGGGCAAGGCCGAGGCGGTTGCGAGGTTGGTCGGCGGGGAAAGCGGGAAGCGCGGACGGGGTGTCGGCGGAGACGGCAGCGCCGCGATGGTCATACTCGCCGCGCTTGAGGATGTAGGCGGTCTTGGGCGTGGGGAGCTCGCGCATAACCATGATCTCTTTGGCGGCGTCGGCGAGGGTGGTCTTGGCGGCGCGGGCGGCGGTGAGCGTCGCGACGGCGGTGCGGTAAGGTGCGTCTTGGGCGGAGAGGTAGGTGTCGAAATCGGGGAGCGGATGCTGAGCGTTGAGCGTTGCGAGCTGGGAGCTTGTAACAACAAGCAGGGCAACTTCGGCGGCGGTGAGTTCGCGCGCGAAGACGCGAAAGTCGTCGATGAGACCGCCTTTGAAGCCACGATCGCGGAAACGTTCGCCGAGGGCGATGGTATCGCCGCCACCGCCGGTGATGTCCTTGGTGAGGTGGTCGCGGATGATTTCGGTGCGGGCGGGTTGGCCGTTGATGAAGAGGCGGAGGCCGGCCGCGCGGCTCGAACCGTCGTTGGTCACGGTGACGTTGACCCAGGCACCGACGGGAATCGGGTCGAGGGTGCGGATGGAAATCGCGTCGCCGGGCCAGAAGTGGATGAGGGACCATTTGGCGCGGCCCTCCTCGATGAGGAGTTCGTAGCCGCGGCTGCCGGCATCGGTCCAGGCGCGCGAGCGATGGAAGATGACCGCGCGCTCCTTGATGTCGGGAGTTTGGAGCCAGAGGGAAATCGTGAAAGGATCGTGACGGTGGAAGTTGCCGATTTTGGTTTTTACGGCGTGGTCGCCGGTGAGACGAAGGGCTTGGCCGGCACCGGGGCGGCCGGGGACGGATTCGTTTTCGGTGGGCGTAGTGGCGGTATCGGCGGGAGTGAGCGTGTTGGCGAAGTGGGCGAGGCTGGCCGGTTTTCCATCGGAGGGAACGGCCGCGACGGGCTCGGCTGGAGTGGTAGCGGAGGCGGGTTTGGGCGGGAGCGGAGAAGTGTCGCGGGCTTCGAAGTCGAAGCGGGCGACTTCGTCGGGGACCGTGGGCGCGGACGCCGGAAGAGCCGCGAGCCAAGCCGCGAAGGCGTCGCGGCGAGTTTCGCGCAGGGCTGTGAGAGCGGACGTGGCGGATTCGACCTCAGAGGTGGCGCGGGCGAATTTTTCGCGCTGGGCTGAATCCGTGAGACGGAGCGTGGGGGTGGGGACCGACTGGGTGAAGTAAGAATAGAGACCGGCCTCGTCGATGTTTTGGAAGAAAGCGGCGAGGGCGTAGAAATCTTTTTGGGGGATTGGATCGAATTTATGGTCGTGGCACCTGGCGCATTCGAGGGTGAGGCCGAGGAAGGCGGTGCCGAAGGTGGTGACGCGGTCGTTGACGTGGTTGATGCGGTATTCCTCCTCGATGGATCCGCCCTCGGCCTCCTGCGGGTGAAGACGGTTGAACGCGGTGGCGAGGATTTGCTCGTCGGTGGGATTGGGCAGCAGATCGCCCGCGAGTTGGTAAGTGACGAAATTGTCCCACGGGAGATTTTCGTTGAACGCTTTGATGACCCAATCGCGCCACGGCCACATGTCGCGTTCGCGGTCGACTTGGAAACCGTAGCTGTCGGCGTAGCGCGCGAGGTCGAGCCAATCGGCGGTCATGCGCTCGCCGTAGCGCGGCGAGGCGAGCAGGCGGTCGATCAGATTTTCGATTTTGGATTCCCGATTCTCAACAAAGGAGGAGGTGAAGGCCTCGATTTCGGCGACCGTTGGCGGCAGACCGGTAAGGTCAAAGGTGAGGCGGCGGATCAGGGTGGTGGGATCGGCGGCGGGTTGAAGGCCGAGTTGCCGGCGGGCGAGTCCGGCGGTGACGAAGCGATCGATGGGATTTTTTGGGAGATGAGTGGCTGGGGTTGAAATGGTAGAGACCGGAGTCGCGGGCGGAGCGACGGGTTTGAGCGGTTCGAAGGACCAGTGGTTTTGATAGGGTGCGCCTTCGTCGATCCAGCGTTTGAGAATGGCTACTTCGGTGGGGGTGAGTCGGCCGATCTTCGCGTCGGGCGGCGGCATGATCTCCTCGGGATCATCACTGGTGATGCGGAAAACGAGTTCACTCTCCGCGCTCCGACCGGGGATGATTGATGCGGTGGCGTTTTCGACGTGGAGGGCGCCCGCGCGGGTATCGAGGCGAAGTTTGGCTTTGCGCGAACCCTCGTCGGGGCCGTGGCAGTTGTAGCACTTGTCGGAGAGGATCGGGCGCACCTCGCGGCCAAAATCGACGGGAGCGTCGGCGCCGGCAAGGCCGGTGTGGGCAAGAAGCGAGGCGAGCAGGAAAACGGAAAAGCGGAGGCGGGGCATGGATGCGAGTAGGATGCGCACGTGAATATCAAATTGTAACTCGGAACGACGCGGCCATCAATGTCCTCGATGGGCGAAGATGTGTCTAAAATTGACCTAGGGGGATGGCGGGAGCCGTTTACGGCGAGCGGCGTACGGCCGGAAGGCGAGGGCGTGCCCGCGTTTTTCCAAGTCCACGAAGTGGGGTTTAAAGTGGTGGGGCGCGAGTGGGATTTCCGCCACGTATGCAGCCCGTTCTGGCGGGCGTATTTCAATACAAAAGCGGGGGCGGCGGTGCGGCACGCGGGGCGGCGGGTAGAGCTGCGTCCGGATCGGGCGGTGCTGGTGCCGGCGGAAACGGTTTTTGACTGCTTGCCGGGCGGCGAAGTCGGTCACACGTGGGTGCATTTTTCTCTGCCGATTACCTCGCCTAAAGTCACGGCGCCCGTGGTGGTGACGTTGCCGCCGCATGGGAAGCTGCTCGCGCGCGAAGTGCAGGCGCGGGCGCGGTCTAAGCGAGGTGACGCGCAACTTAACCACACGGTGCTGGCGTGGCTGCATGCGCTGTGGGGTTGCGCGGAGTTGGGCGGGCAAGCGCCGGCCTCGCCGCGGCTGGAGCGGGCGCTGGCGATGATCGGCGGACGACTGGCGTCGCCGCCGGCGGTGGGTGAACTCGCGCAGGCGTGCGGGATGAGCGCGGGGGCGTTTATCCGCTGGTTCAAGGCGGAGACGGGCACGACGCCGAGCGAGGTGATGACGCAGCGGCGCGTGACCGAAGCGAGCCGGCTGCTGCGCTACACGGATTTATCGGTCGAGCAGGTCGCCGCGAAGCTGGGCTACGCCAACCGGTATCATTTCTCGCGCGTATTTGCGCGGGTGGCAGGTTGCGGGCCGGCGACGTTTAGGCGCGGGGCGGGCGCGTAGCGCGGTTTACTTCTGCCCGCGCATTTCGGCGCGGCGCATGGGCATGGCGTCGACGATGGCGAAGAGTTCTTCGGGCGAAAGCGGGGTGGCGCGACGGAGTTTTTCACCGCCGTCTTTGCCGATGAGCACGACGGAAAAGGACTTGGTGCTGAATTGGATTTGGACGACGAAGTCGCGCTCGTTTAGCCCGGCAAGCGCGGGGAGCAGGAGCGCGGCTTGGGTGCGGTAGGCGTCGTCGTTGAGCGATGGCGCGGCAATGAGGAGGATACGCTGATCTGGGGCGGCGGGCAACGGGGGCACGATGGACAAAACGAGGAAGAGGAGGAGCAGGAAGGGGCGCATCGGGGAAGTTGGCGATGTTCAGGTAGGCTGCAAGCGACCCTTGGTGGATGTTGCGACGTGGTGCCTTACCCGCTCCGGGTGAACGGCGCGCGTACCGCAGTGCCTGATGCAACGAAGATGGCGACGGCGAGAATCGTGAGCGAGCTCGGCGTGAAAGCGGAGTTCATCGAAGACCCGGGGCGGAGGAATCCGCGGGGTTGGCGAAGTTTTGCAAAACCGGACGCAGCCGGCGTTTTGGGCTACGGCGTCACCGAGGACGATCGCCAACGGCGCCATCGGTGCCAAGCGAGGGCAAAGCCGGTATAGACGAGAACGCAGCCTCCGATGGATGCAATCGCCGCGAGCAATTGGCCGGGCCAACCGACGGCCTCGCCCGTGTGGAGGTAGCGCGTCCACGAGCGGAGTTGTTGGGCGGCGTTGAGCTCGGCGTAGCCGGCGCGCTTTAGGATTTCTCCGGTGAAGGGATTGAGGGAAAGCGTCGTGGTGGCGGTGCGCGGCCATGAATCCGCGGTGCGGACGGCGATGGTGGCGGGCTGCGTGGTGCCGGCGCGGTAGGTGAGGGTCTCCCAAGTCGGAAACTGTTTCTGGGCGACAGCGATCAAATCTTCAGAGGAAAGAAGTTTGGCGTCAGGGGTGGGCGGAACGAGTTTGGCGGCGGGCGTGGCGCTGGCGGTGGTGGGTGGAGGCGGTGGCGTGCCGGTGATTGTGAAGAGCATCTGTCCGGCCCATTTGTATGAGATCGGCAGCGCGGTGAGCGTGAGCACGATCAAAATGGGCGCGGTCCAAAGACCGATGACGTTGTGCCAATTCCAGTCGCGGGCTTTGGCGTCGGCGGGCCGGCGGATGAACCAGATCGAGCGGCGGAGCCCTTTGGTGCGCCATTTCCGCGGCCACCAAAGATAAAGGCCGGAGACCGCGAGAACGAAGAAAGCAAGGTTGCAGGCACCGGTGATGGCTTTGCCGATGGGGCGCTGGTCGCCGCCGAGGGCGAGGACGCGGTGCCAATCTTCGATCAGTTTCAAGGTGTCGCGGGCACCGGTGGAGGCAGGTTGGCGGATTTCGCCGCTGTAGGGATCGGCGTAAAAGGTCGTGGTGCGACCGGCGGTAAAAGCGACGGCCGCGAGCGGGTGGTTTTGAAGGACAATGCCATCTGGGCGGGCGTTGGGGTGCGCGGTGCGGACGCGATTCAAGAGATCGGCGAGCGGAAGTCGGGCGGCGTCGGGCGCAGGCGACTCAATGCGGCGGGCGTCGCGCTCGGCGTAGGCAATGATCTCTTTCTCAAAGGCGAGGGCGGTGCCGGTGAGGCACAGGATCGCAATCACGGTGCCGGCGATGAGTCCGGCGGCGAGGTGGAGCCAAAAAATGGATTTGCGAAAAGTCATGGAAGGCGGAGAAAGCGAAAACGTCAGACGTGGCGCGGGCGAGCGAGCAGTTAAAATTCAAGGGCGGCACCGAGGTAGACGTTGCGGCGGGGGGCGGGGTCGATGCCGTCGTTGCGGATGCGGCTGTAGTAGTCCTCGTCGAGGAGGTTGTTTACCCCGCCGATGAGGCGGACGGGCGAACCCGGAATGCGCCACTCGGCGGTGAGGTCGGTGACGGCGTGAGCGGGGATCGCGCGAGTTGGCGTGTTGCTGTCGTCGGCAAAACTGGCGGCGGTGAAGGTGGTGGTGAGCGCGATTTTGAGCGCGGCTCCCCGGGTGTAGACAATGCCGGTGCGGAGGACGTGGTCGGGCGCGTATTGGGGCGTGCGGTCGCGATTGGCACCGGCGCGGAATCGGGCGTCGAGCAAGAGTCCATTGACGTAGAGGCTGAGCCCGGGGTCTTCGGTCGGTGGAACAGCGCGGCGACCGGAAGCGGTCGGGCCGGTGCGGCGGGCGAGGACGTCGTAGGAGACGCTGAACTCGGCGCCGCGGTGGACGGAGCGGCCGACGTTGACGAGAGTCGAGAGACCGCCGGGCAGGGCGAGGTTGCCGATTTGGTTTTTGAAATCGAGGTGGAAGAGGCTCGCGTCGATGACGAGACCGAGGGCGGGTTGACCGCGCCAGCCGATTTCCGATTGGAGGGCGCGGCTGTCGGAGAGGTCGGTGTTGACGAGGGTAGTAGCACCGTTGGGGACAGCTTGGGTGAAGATGAGCGGCCGGTAACTTTCGGATACGTTGAGGTAGAGTTGGGAATTTGAGCGCGCGAAATCGTAGGCGGCGGCGAGGCCGAGGAGCGGCTCGGCGGCACGGGCGCGGCGGTTTTGAAGCGGAGTGGCGGCGCGGGTGAGGTTGATGAGCTCGCGGACGTTTTGATCGCTGAACTCGACGCGTAGGCCGGGGGTCAGGCTGAGGGCGTCGAAGCGGAAGAGGTTTTCGGCGAAAATCGGGGTGTAGAGGATGTCGCGCTGGGACTTGGTGCGGATCTCGCCTTGGTCGGCGGCGGGAGTGGCGCCGCGGGAGTCGGTGCGCGGTGAATTGCTGTCATAGAATTGGCCGCCGGCGGTAAAGACGTGGCGCTCGTCGCGGCCCCAATCGAAGCGGACGCGGGCTTCGGCGCCGAGTTGGTGAAATTGCTGACGCTCGATGGTGTTGGTCTGGGCGGCTGCGCCGGTGGGGACAGTGCCGAAGCCGCCGCCGCCCTGACGCTGACTAAGTCGGGTGTAGTCGATTGCCCAAAACCGACCCACAAATGTGCCGCGCGAGAAATCGCGTTCCCAAACGAGCGAGGCGGCCCGGCGGTCGAGGGTGAAACGGTCATAAAGGCGCGAGGGAGCGCGGCGGTCGGTGAGGTAATTTACCGCGCCGGGACCGGTCGCAAACGTGAGGCCGCCGGGTTCGCCGTGGATCTCGGTGTAAGACTCAACGGCGAGCAGAAGACGCGAGCGGGTGTCGGCGCCGAAGACGAGGCGGCCGGTGAAGGCGTCGAGGTGGTAGTCGCTGTTGGCCGAACGGATGCCGTCGGATTCGCGATGATTGTAGTAGCCGTAGTAGCCGAGCGGACCGGTGGTGCCGTCGAGATAACTGAAGGTTGAGTAGTAGCCGTCGTCGCCGAACGTGTGAAGCGTGCCACCGCCCAGAGCCGCATCGGTGCGGGGACGATGGGTGACATAATTCAGCGCGCCGCCGGGCTGCGGGCCGTACATAAGGCCGGCGCCGCCACGGATGAATTCAACGCGGTCAACCGTGTCCAAAGGCGGCGCATAGTAGGCCTCGGGATAGCCAAATTGGTCGGCGTGAATGGGAATGCCGTCCTTGAGGACTTGGCTGAATTGGGTGCGGTGTGGGTCGAGACCGCGATAACCGATGCTAAGGAGCGGCGAGGTTTCCTCGCTGAGAATGAGGCCGGGGGCGTGGGCGAGAGCTTGACGGTAGTTGTTGCCGTTGATGCGAGGGAGAGCATCGAGGTCGAGCATGGTGGTCTTTTTGCCGACATTGATTTTTGTGCCTTGGAGATCGGGCAGGAACGGACCTTGGACGGTGTGATCCTGCTCCGCTTCCGCCTCGACCCGTAGAACAGGGAGTTGGGTGGGTGCCGGGTTTTGTGAAAGAGATGAGGCACTTTGAGCCGAATTCGAATAAGTGGGCCTGACTGCGCCGAAGGTGAGCGCGAGAAGGAGCACAGGGCGAAGTGCGATTTTCGCTGGGCTACGGGTTGTTAAAATGCGGTGGAGACGGAGAAACGGACGCAAAACGAGCGACATTCCGTTTGAGAAATTGAGACTTAGTATCATGTCAAATGGTTTATTGAGACAGCCTCTCAATATCAATGATACTGCGCGTTTGACCTCGGAAGTGCTGGGTTCAACTAATCATCATAAATGTTTGAGAAGCTCACAGTGAATCTTGGGGAAAGGAGTTACCCGATCTGGTTTGGAGAGAACCTGCAGTCAGAGGTGCAGCTCCAATTGGCCGAGTGGGCTGGTGCCGGGCGAAAGATCGTGATCGTGTCCGACCGCAACGTGGCTGCTCGTCAGTCTGGGGCGCTGAGGGCCATGTTTGGTGGGGCGCCGACGCTGGAGCTGGAACCGGGCGAAGGAACCAAGTCGTTGAGCGAGTTGGGGCGGGTGCTGGATTTTCTGGCGGCCAACAAGATCGATCGCCGCGCGGTGTTGGTCGCGGTCGGCGGCGGGGTGATCGGCGACCTCGCGGGATTTGCGGCGGCGGTGTATCTGCGCGGGATCGATTTCGTGCAGGTGCCGACGACCTTGTTATCGATGGTGGATAGTTCGGTGGGCGGCAAAACCGGGCTCAATCTGGCGGCGGGAAAAAATTTGGTCGGGGCGTTTCACCAACCCAAGGTGGTGTTTGTCGCGACGGAGATGTTGGCGACGTTGCCAGTGCGGGAGTTCGCGGCGGGAATGGCGGAAGTGATTAAGACGGGGCTGTTGGGCGACGCGGAGTTGTTTGCCCGGCTTGAGCGCTCGCCCTTGACGGTGGATTCGCCGGACTTGGCGGGGGTCGTGCGGCGCTGCTGCGAGTTAAAGGCGCGGATCGTGGAAGCTGATGAGCGTGAGTTGGCGCAAGAAGGCGGTCGGGCGCTGTTGAATTTGGGCCACACCTTTGGCCATGCGATCGAACAAGTGACGGGCTACGGCGGCTATTTGCACGGCGAGGCCGTGGCGGTCGGCCTCTGTGCGGCAGCGAGACTTTCGGTAAAACTCGGAATGATCGGCGCGGGTGACGCAACTCGAGTTGAAGCGGTGGTGGCGGCGCATGGTCTGCCAACACGGCTGCGAGAACCGCTGCTGCTGGCCGACTTGGTCGACGCGATGGCGCGGGACAAGAAAGTGCGGGCGGGCGGGCTCCGTTTTGTGGTGTTGAACCGGCTAGGGGAGGCGGCGACGCAGAGCGGAATAGCCCCGGCGTTGGTGGCGGAAAGTTTTCGCGAGGTGGGAGCGGCCGGGTGAAAGCTCGCGGCGTGCGGGAATTCGTGAAACAACGGTCGTAGTTTAAAACGCCCCCATGTCCGCCATCGATGAAGGAATCGTCCGCGAGTATTTCGAGCAGAACGGATTTTTTGTGCGACAGGCGCGTAAGTATTCGGTGACCGCGCGGAAAAAAACCGGGGAAGAGGAAATCGATCTACTGGTCTCAAATCCGGCGTGGCTGCGGGGCGGACGAGAGCCGGATTTTTTTCTCTTTGCGAGCGAACTGCCCTTTATCCAGCGGGCGGTGGTTTCGGTAAAGCCGTGGCATACGAACGTCTTTACGCCAAACATCCTGAAGAGCTCTCCGGAAATTTTTGGGTTTCTCGAGCAGAGCGTGCTCAAGCAATTGCCGCGCTTTTTCGAGGCCGATGCGCCGGGGATCGAGGCGGGCGCACGCGTGACCAAAATTCTGGTGCTGCCCGCTCTGCCCACCGCGGAGCCGTTTCGTTCGCAGAGTGTCGCTCTGCTGAAAGAGCGCGGGGTGGATGCGATTATCTCGTTCAGGGCGATGCTGACCGACTTGATCGACAAAATCGAAAGCAACCAGAACTACAGCAAGAGCGACACGCTTCAAGTTATGCGCATTTTGAAGAACTACGACCTGATCAAGGACACGCAGTTGGAGTTGCCGGTCGGACGAGAGCCGACGGCCCGCAAACTACGCACGGAGATTTTGAAATGAGCTCCACGATTCACCCGACCGCGATCGTCGAGGAGGGCGCGCAGATTGGAGCGGGTTGTGCGATTATGGCCTACGCGATCGTGACGCGGCACTGTGTGCTGGGTGACGGTGTGGTGATTCACCCCTTCGCGGTCGTGGGCGGGGATCCGCAGTATCTGAAATTCGACGCGACGTTGTCCACGGGCGTGCGGATCGGGTCCGGATCGGTGATTCGCGAACATGTGACTATCAACCGCTCGATCCATGCCGGTAAGGCGACGACGGTGGGCGAGGGCTGCTTTCTCATGGCGAACGCCCACGTGGCCCATGATTGCGCGGTGGCGGATCACGTCGTGCTCGCGAACAACGCGATGTTGGCCGGGCACGTCGAGATCGGCGCGCACACGTTTGTAGGCGGCGGGGCGGGTTTACATCAATTTTGTCGGATCGGTGAGGGCGTAATGGTGGCGGGCAACGCGGCGGTCACGCGCGACGTACCGCATTTTACTTTGGTTGCCGAGCGGGACGAGGTCATCGGATTCAACGTGGTTGGACTGAAACGGCGTGGATTCAGTCGTGCGGCGATGGCGGAGCTCAAAGGGGCTTTCCAAGAAGTTTATTTCACAACGGGAAACATTCGCGAAGTCGCGGCGGGCTTGGCGGCGAGCGGGCGATTTGGGAGTGCGGAGGCGCAAAAATTTTTGGCATTCTTCAGCGGTGGAAAACGGAGTTTTGCCCGGGCACGACGCGCGGCGACGGGAGAGACCGAGGCCTGATCAAAGGGCTGCGCTTGATAAATGGACGCAGAGCGCAATGGTTGGCGCTGTGTCCTCTCCTGCATCACCCGAAATCAACGTGCCGCTTGCGTTCCCGGAAGGCGTGCGCGAGGGAAATGAGAACCTGGTGAAGCTCACGCCGGCGGCCGGCGGCAAAGTGGCCGCGTTGATTGCGCGAGAGGCCCAAGGTGCGTTCCTGCGGATCGCGATCACGGGAGGCGGGTGTAACGGACTAAGCTATAAAATGAAATTTGTGCCGGCGCCGAAGCGGGGGGACATTTTGGTCAGGACGGCCGACACTCAGGTTGTGGTCGATCCGAAGACCGCGCTCTATTTAAAAGGAACGCACTTGGACTACTCGGCGGCAATGGTCGCGGGAGGTTTCAAATTTTCGAACCCCAATGCCAAGGCGAGTTGCTCGTGCGGCGAAAGTTTCAGCGTATGATCCGAGTCGCTGGCTGGTTTCCAAATTGGTGTTGCCCCCGGCGAGACGAGCGGAGACAAAACGGGGATCCCTCCCTTCTGACCAAAACTAATTGATGGCTACTTCGTTCCCTTCTGCCGGCGCCGGCGGCAACCGCTCCGGCTCTTATCAGCGTCGCAATGTCGACCCGTTCGCGGCCATTCGCCGTAATCATCGCATCAAAGTCCCTGCAGTCCGCTGCATCTCACCCGAGGGACGTCAGCTAGGCATCCTCGACACTCAGAAGGCCATCTCCCTCGCGCTTGAAGTCGGCCTCGATCTGGTCGAGGTGGCGCCCAACGCCACGCCGCCGGTCTGCCGCATCATGGACTTCGGCAAGTATGTTTACGAAGAGCAGAAGAAGACTTCCCACGTCAAATCGACGGCGAGCAAGATCAAGGAAATCGAATTCAGCGCGCGTATCGCAGATGGAGATTTTTTCACCAAGGTGCGTCACGCCGAGGAGTTTTTGGGCCATGGTAATAAGGTTAAGTTGCGGCTCAAGTTCCGCGGTCGCGAAATGGCGCACACCGAGATCGGTTTCGCCGTGATGACCCGCAGCGTCGCCGAGTTGGTCGGCATGGGCGTGCCGGATGCGCCGCCAAAGTTGATCGGCCGAAACATTCACGTCATGCTGACGCCGCTCGCGCCAAACAAGCGCAAGCCGAAGTATAAGCCCTCGGCGGATTCGCCGGCCGTTGACGACGGTCCGGACCAATCGAGCGACGACGACGACGACGATTCTTCGGACTCGGCGGCGGGCAAACCGGCGGGCGGGTCTTAACGGTTTCGGAAATGAAATTCCGGCGCGTCCGGCAAGTTGCCCTCGGGGTCGGCTTGCTTTTGGGCGGGCACTACTTGGCTGCCCAAGAACCTAGAGGGCGTTCCGCGCCGACCCGTCCAGGCAGTTCGTCCCGCGTCGAGGTGCCGCCGCCGATATCGCCGGCCAATAAATCGGTTGCAGCTCCGGCGGTGCCAGCCCCGGCCGGGCGCAAGCAAGCAACGACCACCCGATTTCCCGATCCGGAATGGGTCAATATCACGACGGCGGCGCGTCGGCTGGGATTGAAGTTGGATTGGAAGGTCCGTGGCCGTGAGGCAATCTTGACGGACAAAGCAACGAGGTTGGAGGTCGCGGCTGACCGGATCGAAGTCGATCTTAACGGCCAGCGGGTTTTTTTGGGCCAAGCGCTGCTGCCCCGCGGCGGTGAACTATTTGTCACGAAGATTGATCTCGAGCGATGTTTGGTGCCGTTGGTGCGGCCGGCGTTGATCGGAAGAGTGAAGCGGCGACCGCAGGTGATCGTGATTGATCCCGGGCACGGTGGTCCGGACAAGGGGATGATCAACGAGCGGCTCAATCTTTTCGAAAAGACCTTCACGCTCGATACCTCGCAGCGGTTGAAGAAAATTCTCGAGGCCCGCGGTTGGAAAGTCGTCCTGACACGGGATGACGATCGGCAGTTAAAACCGAGCAAGGCGGACGATCTGCGTCGGAGGGCGGAAATAGCGGATGAGGTCGAAGCCGATGTTTTTGTCAGCGTCCACTTCAACGCCGTGGAGGAGCAAGTGGAGAAGGTGCGCGGGCTGGAGGTCTTCCGTTTCACCCCGCAGCATCAGCCGCCGATCTCGCGGGCGATGCGCCGCATCGACGACGCCCAACTGAGTCCGGGCAATGGGAATGACGCGTGGAATTCTCTGTTGGCGCATTCGATCCAGAACGCGATGCTCACGCGGTTGAAGTTGGAGGATCGCGGTTTCAAACATGAGCGATTCGCCGTGCTCCGACTGGTGTCGTGTCCGGCCGTTTTGATCGAAGGCGGCTTTATGTCGAATATGTCCGAGGCGAAGCAGATCGCGACGCCGGCGTATCGTCAGCGGCTGGCCGAAGCGATTGCTGATGGGCTGTCGGACTACCGTTCCACGCTCGAAAAGCTGCGCACCGCCGGCAAAGGGGCGAGTCCGTAACGGTCTTGGAGCTCAGTCGAAGCTCTGGCGGGAGTTGTGTTTGAGGTAGCTGGCGATGGTGGCGGTGAAGACCTCGCCGAATTCGGCGCGCTTCTTTTCGCCGATACCGGGGATGCCTTCGAGGTCGGAGAGGGACTGGGGGTACTCGCGCGCGAGGGCCCGGAGGGTGTTGTCGCCAAAAATAATGTAGGCGGGAACCTTGCGTTCGTCTGCCAAGAGTTTGCGCAGCGTGCGAAGTTTCTCGAAGAGGATTTCGTCGCAGTCGATATCGCCCTCGCGGCGTGGGGCGACGCGGCGGGATTTGGGTGCGTCGGCGGATGGCTTAGTCAGGGTGATGGGAGTGCGGGCGCGGAGAACGGCCATGCCCTCGGTGGTGAGCTCGAGGGTGGCGTATTCGCCGGTGCCGAGCCCGACGTAGCCAAGGCGCATGAGCTCGCGGCCAATGCTGGCCCACTGGGAGCGAGACAGTTCGCCGCCGATGCCGTAGGTCGAGAGTTGATCGTGGCCCCAGCGGGTAATCTTGTCCGTTTTCGCGCCGGTGAGAACCTCGATGACGTGGTTAAGGCCCGCGCCGAAGCGGCTGGCTTGCTGGATGCGAAAGACGCAGGAGAGAAATTTCTGGGCGACGATGGTGCCGTCGAAGCTCTCGCGCGGTTCCGCGCAGTTGTCGCAGGCGCCGCAGTTGTTGAGCGGAAACGTCTCGCCGAAATACTGGAGGAGCTCGGCGCGGCGGCAACCGGAGCTTTCGGCGTAATGGACGATTTGGCGGAGTTGGGCGCGGGCAATCGAGCGCTCCTGCTCGTTGGTGATTTCGTCGAGGAAATGGGTCTGCTTCGCGATATCGCCGGGGCTAAAGAGCAGGAGGCAATCGCCGGGTAGACCATCGCGACCGGCGCGGCCGGTTTCTTGGTAGTAGCCTTCGATGTTTTTCGGGAGATCGTGATGAATGACCCAGCGGACGTTGGGTTTGTTGATGCCCATGCCGAAGGCGATGGTCGCGCAGATGATGCGGGTATCGTCGCGCAGGAACATCTCCTGGTTGCGCGCGCGCTCGGCGGCGTCGAGGCCGGCGTGATAAGGGCGGGCCAGGAAACCGCGGCCGGCCAAGCTTTCGGCGACGCGCTCGGCGGTGGCGCGACTGGCGCAGTAAATGATGCCGCTCTCGTGTTCGCGTTTGCGGACGAAGTTGATGATCTGCTTCGCCGGCTCGTCTTTGGGCACAACCCGGTAGGTGAGATTGGGCCGGTTAAAGCTGGCGACGAAGGTCTGCGGGTCGCGGAGTTTGAGGTGGGTGACGATGTCTTCGCGCACGCGGCCGGTGGCGGTGGCGGTGAGGGCCATCATCGGCACTTCGGGCAAGGCGGTGCGGAGTTTGGCGAGTTGGCGATACTCGGGGCGGAAGTCGTGGCCCCATTCGGAGACGCAGTGGGCCTCGTCGATGGCGATACAGGAGACGTTCCAAGTCTTCAGATTTTCAATCCAGCCGGCGAGCATCAGCCGCTCGGGGGCGACGTAGAGCAGTTTGTAGTCGCCGCGATGCAGCCCGCGAAGACGGGTGCGGGATTCCTCGGCGCCGAGTGTCGAGTTGAGAAACGTCGCGGCAACGCCGCTGGCTTGAAGCGCATCGACCTGGTCCTTCATGAGGGCGATGAGCGGGGAAACCACGACCGTGAGGCCGTCGCGGGCGAGCGCGGGAAGTTGGAAACAGAGCGACTTGCCGCCGCCCGTGGGCAGGAGGGCAAAAACATCTTCGCCGACCAGATTAGCTTCGATGATTTCGCGCTGGAGCGGGCGGAAGGTGGCGTAGCCGAATGTGGACTTAAGGAGCTGCGGAAGAGTGAGCACGCGATAGGAAATTAAGCGGCCGTCGGCGAACCGAGGCGGTACAGAGCGGCGGTGTTATCGTGGAAGATATGTTGCGTGGTTTCGCGGGGCAAAGGAGGGAAGGTTATGAGAGGATGATCGAAATCCCAGTGCGAGTAGTCACTGGAGAAGAGGATTTTTTTTCGGTGCGTCGATCATTTCGATCACTTGCTGAAACTGCCCGGGGCGTCGGTTGCCTCGATGGGCTGGGTCGTGAAAAAGCTATGTTCGCGGATCTAGTCGCTCGGGAGGCGCTTGAGCCATGGAGTTTCGGCGCGCAGGCCTTTGAAGTTATCGTCCAAGCGCCAAAGCAGCGACGGGAGCAAGGTCAGGCGGCCCTCGATGGCAACGAATCGCAGCGTGGGAGATTTCTCGAACACGCCCGCGCAAACGAGCGAGTTGATGGACCCCTAGAAATTCTGGTGAATGATTTTTTGCCATTCGAAGTAGCGAGTGGGGCGGTCGGCGGGCGTGGGATCGCCGGTGGTACCCGAGCCCGCGGTGTCGGGGTAATTCGCAACGGGGAGCCCGCGCTCGGCGGCGGCTGCGTAGAGCGGATATAAGAAACGTCGGCCGAGCAGGCGCGACGAGCCGCTGGCCATCAGGACTTGGAAGAAGCGTTCTTCGGGGTCGCAGCGGTGAATTTCTTTCGCGGCACGGCGGGGTCGGAGTAGTTCACGACGGTGGAGCCGCGGAAACGGTTGGAGGGTGCAGCCAGCGGGTGGCGAGATTTTGATTGTGGGCGGTGGCGATGGTATTGTCCCAATCTTGGTCGGGGTGAACGGAATGCCCGGGGACGTGCGAACCGGTGAGGATCGCGGAATAAATGCCCTAACGGTCGATGTGATCTGTGATCAGAAACGCGGGATCGCCGCCGGCCAGGCCGCCGGGCGGCGTGCGGGCGTCTTCGCGTTGGACGCCCACGGGAGAAACATAACCGGTGTAGGAAACGACGATGCCGTGGCGTTCGGCGTCGACCTGCCAGTGACGCAAGAGGTAGGGCCGGAGTTCGGCCCGGATATCGGCCAAGGCGTGGTGAACGTCCGGGGCGATGATGCGGGGCGGAAGGGAAGGCGCGGGGGTGAATACAAAAAGCAAAGGTGGAAAAGTGGTACGGCAGGGGGCAAGCAGGCCGCAACCGCGATGCTATCCGATGGTTTGCGGGAGAACCGCCGGCGCGCTAAATTGGCGGCGGATGGCGGCGGCGATTTCGTGGATCTTCACGGGTTTTGTGACGTAATCGTCCATGCCGGCGGCGAGGCAAAGTTCGCGGTCGCCCTGCATGGCGTTGGCGGTGAGGGCGATGATCTTGGGCTGGCGGTCGAGGCGCAGTTTGCGAATGAGGCGGCTGGCTTCCAGACCGTCCATTTCGGGCATTTGCAGATCCATCAACACGAGGTCGTAATGGCGGGAGTTGAGGGCTTCAACCGCTTCAAGACCGTTGACGACACAATCGGCGCGGTAGCCGATGCGTTCCAGGAAACGCGCCGCGACCTTCTGGTTGACGGGGTTGTCTTCGGCGAGAAGGACGCTGAGCGGAAATTCTTCCGCCAGGGGGCGCTCGGTGGTTTTATCAAAGGGAGAAACGGTGCGACCGGCGCCTTCGAAGAGGCCGACCACGGCCTGATAGAGCGCCGCGTTCTTGATCGGCTTCGGCAGGGCTGCAAACGGCGCGAGAAAGCTGTCGGGTGCCGATGGAGCGGTTTGTCCGAATGGAAACATCATGATCCGAGGACCGGTAATCGCGGCCAACGGATCGGGCATGCTCGGGTCCCCGGTCGCACTGCCCACCACGAGCGTGAGTGCTTGAGCAACCGAATGCTGTTTGATCTGAGCTAGGGCCTCGTCGAGATCCGCGGCGATGAGACAAGTCGCTCCCCACTGCTCGAAACAGCTGCGCAGGTGGGCTTGGGCGAGGGGATGGGGCTCCACGACCAAAACAGGGGCTGAGTGGAGCGCCGCCGGCAAGGCGGGCAAAGATGGTAGGACGGCGTTGTTAAAGCCCGCGGTTTCGGTGGAGATGGTAAAGATAAATGCCGAACCCACGCCGGGCGTGCTTTCGACCCGGATGTTACCGCCCATGAGCTGGCTCAGGCGCTGGCAAATAACGAGGCCGAGGCCGGTGCCGCCGAACTTTCGGGTGGTAGAAGAGTCGACTTGGCTGAAAACCTTGAAGAGACGGTCCAATCGGTCGGGGGGAATGCCGATGCCTGTGTCGCGAACGGAGAATTCGAGCCGGAAGTTACTTTGTTCAAAAAGGTCGATGCGTTCGGCCCCGAGCCGTCGCACTTCGACAAAGATACTGCCTCTCGGCGTGAATTTAACGGCGTTGTTGAAGAGATTTACGATAACTTGGCGAAGACGCGTGACGTCGCCCACGATCCAAGCGGGCACGTTGGCGGCGAGGTGGTAACCGATCTCGATTTTTTTCGCCGAAGCCTGGAGGGCGAAAAGATCGAGGGCTTCCTCGATGCAGAGCGAGAGCTCGAAGGGCATGCGCTCCAGTTCCATCTTGCCCGATTCGATTTTCGAGAAATCGAGAATGTCATTGATGATGGTGAGCAGAGCCTCGCCGGAGGTGCGCACGGTGTTCACGTAGTCGCGTTGCTCGTGGTTGAGCGAGGTCTCCATCAGGAGGCTGGTCATGCCAATGATGCCGTTCATCGGTGTGCGAATCTCGTGGGACATCGATGCGAGGAACTCGCTCTTGGCGAGCGATGCGGAGTCGGCCTCGGACTTGGCGCGGCGGAGGGCGGTCTCGCTTTCCACGCGGGCGGTGATGTCGGTCAGAATTGCGATGAAGGTCTCGAGCGAGCCGTCGGCATTTTGGATCGGTTGGATCTCCAAGTGCAGGTGATATTTTCGCCCGGACTTGGAGTAGTTGACGACGTCGGTGCTGATACCGAGACCCCGCGCCATCGCGGCGCGAACGCGGGCGACGGTGCGAGGGTTGGTCTCCGGGCCGATCATGAAATGGGCCGGATTTTTGCCGAAGACCTCGTGCAACGAATACTCCATGACGCGGCAGAACGCGTCGTTGACCCACTCGATCCGACCATCGGGCGTGCCGATGATCACGGGATTGTCGGTTTTTGAGGCGACGAGGGAGAGTTTGCGGGCTTCCGCCTGGCTTTCGCGGAGGGCCTGTTCGGCGGTGCGGCGGGCGGTGATGTCTTGGACGGTGCCGATGATTCGGGTGGGGCGACCATCGGAAGCGGCGGAGACGGTCTTTGAACGCATCTGCATCCAACGCCAATCGCCGGGTTGGGCGCGCACTCGATACTCCGGGTCGATGAAGGTCGCGACGCCGTTGAGTTGGGTTTCGGCGCGGCGTCGATAAAGGGCGAGGTCGTTCGGGTGAATCAGGGCCTGCCAGGTCTCGATGGTGGCGGGCATGTGACTGTGTTCGTAGCCAAGCAGCGCCCAGAGACCCGGACTGTAGTAGACTTGGCCTGCGGTGACTTGCCACTCGAAGATGCCGATCTGCGTCGAATCAAGCGCGAGGCGCAGGCGTTCGTCGGAGACCTTGAGGCGGGCCTCGATCCGGGAACGTTCGGTGATTTCGGCGGTGAGCTTTTTATTGGAAGATTCGGCGGAAGTTTGGCCGCCGCGCGCCCTGCGGGCGAGATGGATGCTGAGGCCAAGGAGGGCGGTGAAGCTTAACCCGGTGACCAGGGCGATTTCGGGGAAGTAGCGCCGCTCGCGTTGGAGCGAACTGGTCGTTGGGCTGGCTGCGATGCGGATGCGGCGGTCGGGAAAGTTGTAAATTTTGTCGAGGGTGACCGAGGTGTCTTCGATTTCGCCGATATCGTTTGAGGTGAAAACGCGGTCGGAGCCGATGCTGATGGTGTAGTGATAATCGTCGGCCAGCCCGGAGCGCTTGGTTGTGATCTGCTGGAAAAACGGGCGGTAAAGAAACTCCGCGGCGACCAAACCGGCGGACTGGCCGGCGCGAATGACCGGAGCATAAATCACGAAACCAGCCTTGCGAAAAAATTGTCCCTCGGAGTTCACGTCCACGGTCGGGGTCACGGCGGGACTGAAGTTCCTGAGGGCCAGCGCGATCGTTTCCGCGCGGACTTGGTCGCTTCGGTGATTCGAGCCATAGAGACCTTCGTTCCCACTTTTTTGGTAGACCCAGCGGGTGATCAAATCCCGGTCGACAAAGGCCACGTGCCGGCAGCCGAGGGTGCGGGATTCACCGAGCTGCAGTTCCGCATCGTCCTCCCACAAAACTGAAAAATCGGCGCTATCGGCCCAGCGCCGGGCGAGGCGTTCCATCGCGGTGGTCTGCGACTGGAGTTCGTAGTGGATCGTGTTGGCGACCTGATTCATGGCGGCTTGGGTGCGGGCACCCAGCGAAGCTCGCTCGCTGTCGCGCAAGCCGAGCCAGAGGACCAGCGTAAGGGTGAGACAGGCGATGATCGACGGCAGGGGCGACCACGCGGGAGGGCCGCTTTCGTCCCGGAGATTTTCGCGCCACGCCAGCGAAATCAGCGATCCGCCCACCAGCAAAAAGACGATCGCCGTGCCTTGGGGCATCGGGACTTCTCGGCCCCATCGGTAGATCGTCGGCAGATTCGCGACGTAACCAAAGAGCGTGGAAAATCCCACGGATGCGACGACCGAACCGGCAAATGCGGTCGTAAACAATCGAATCCGGGAGGTGCGCGTGAAGGCGTTCCAAAAAAGGGCGCCGGCACCGAGGGCAAGACAGCCCGCGGTCATGCTGGAAAGCGGGAGGGCAGTCGTGGACGTGGTGAGGGCGGGGGCGATCCAACCGCCGAGGCTAAAGTCTTGCTCGGCAAAGGAGGCGACCAGGCCGCTTACGCCCACGGAGAAGGGCACGAAGGCTGCCCACAGAGCGGATCGCAAGCCGAACTCCCGGGCCAAAAGCACCAGACTGAAAACGGCGAGTCCCAACGTCTCGTCGCGCCGCTCCGCGAGCTGATCCGGGAGGAAAAAAAAGACGTCGCCTAAGTTAAACCAACTGTCCCACAAACCGCAGATTCCGACACCCGCACCAAGGCCGGCAAGGACCAGGGAGGTTCGCTCAAGCCAAGAGCGGCGGGGCAAAGTTGCGAGGGAATCCATTGAGGAATACTACCTATAAAATGGGAGTATCCACGGTGCGCAATTTGTTTTGTGCGGGGGCAGGTGCGCAGAGCGATTATCTGGCGGGCGGCGGTGCGGGCGGAGGCTGCAGCGATGGTATGACGGATTTTTGAGCTGCGGGTGTAAAACTGCGTAGAAAACTCGCGGGCCCCATCGCAAAACGCCATTCGGGCTTCTCGAGCTGCCCCGTGAGCTTTACTTCGAAAGCATTTGAGAAAGGAGTCAGTACGGCGCCGACGAATGACTTCAATAATGCTTCGCTCTCCTGAAACGGGTAGATCTTGGCGTTGAAATCGAGGGTGCGTCGATCGAGAGCGTAGGTGCCGGTTCCTGTGATGGCAGAATTTGCGCCCGTGACCCCGATCTCGGAAAAATACAGCGCAGGGCCGTTGAGTTTGAAATTGGCCCGAGCGGCGGTGAACCGGAGCGAGGTGAAACTGAAGAGCTCCGAAAGCAGTCCGAGCAACTTTACCTCCCCGAGTGAAGCCCCGGTGAGGGTCGCACTCCCGTCGCCACGGTAGCTGTAAGGATCGTCGTAGGCGCCCTCGGCCGAAGCGGCGACCGCGAGCGTGATGGCCGATTTATCGTTGAGAAAGCGGTTCGGTGCGGGAGGCGGAGCGCCTTGTTTGGCGGCGAAGAAATTCTCCAAGACGGCGATCGCTCGTCCGAGGCTGGCGTCTTTTAGCGCGTAATCGAAACCGACGCGCCGTTCGTTGCCGGTGCCCCAGACCTTGGCTCTGCCGTTGGCGGTTCCGCCCGCAAACAAAAGATCGAGGCGGTCGAGGGTGAGCACATCGTCGCGCAACGTGCCGGCGAAGGCGAGGCGATCGACCGGGAAACCCTTGAAGCGAAACTCGGTGGCCGTCTCTCCGGCGAGATCGATGGATTGATGCGCGCCGCTTGGCGAGGTGGCGCTGTCGAGCCGGCCGCTCAGGCGGAGGTTGGGCGGGGTGGTAAAGGTGAACGGTGACGTGATATCGGTGGCGGCCGCGCCGAAGATTTTTTCCGCCAGCACGAGATCGATTGCCGTCGTGGTGAAGTTGAAATCGAAGCTTTGCCACTCTTGGTTTGCGGGATTGAGCCGCCGGGCAAAGGTGCCCCTGAGCGTGCCCGGTCCTTGCAAGCCGTAGAGCTCAAGCGCCTCGAGGTAGTGGGGCCGAATGAAGAGTCGGGCCCGGGCGTAATCGAACTTCGCCGTGCGAATGTCGGCTGAGGGCGTCTGGGCGGAGACAATTACGCGGGACTCGCCGCCGGTGTTGCGACCCCAACGGCCGGCGACCTCGACACTCGCCGGAGGAGGGGCGTCGGGGAAAAGGAACGTCTTGAAAAAATCGGGCCACCACGTCGTAAACCAGCCGGAGATGTCGACGGGACGGAGCCGACCTTCGAGCAGGAAACGGTAATGGTGCGTGGCTGGAAGATGCTCGTAAGAACCGCGGGCATAGTTCTCGCCGATACGGGCGAAGGCCTCCGGGGCGAACCACCGTTCGGGTGTGAGTTCGAGGGCGACACGGCCGTCGGTGAGCGGAACGCGATAGGCGTTGATGATCGGGACGGTAAGGCGGGTCTTGAGGTTTTCCCATTTCCAGTCCGGACCGATCACCAGGTGGGCCGCGGTGATGGTGACGGGTTTTGGAAAATCAATCCATCGGCGGACGTTTTGGCCGATCCGGGCGCTGAGCAAATCTAGGTGGCTGTCGCCGAAGAGAGCGTCGAAGTCGGCGACGGCCGACTTTGCCTTGAGATCAATTTCCGCGCGGGCGGCAAACGGGAGGCCTGCGACGGAGGTGTTGATCTCGGCGAAGAGGCGGGGCAGCGGTTGGGGCGTGAGGCGCAGCACGGGAGAGGGAAGTGCGATGCCGGAAACGGCGACGTGATCGGCGAGCAGTTCGACGGAGCGCGGGGTGAACTTTGTCGGATTCATTTCGATGGTGGCGCGCAGATCGGCGCGGAGATTCCGGGCAACCAAAGCGATCGAGGGAACGGTGAGGGATTCAGCCGTCAGCCGCAGAAGCGGGGTGAGTGACCGGTCAACGCGGAGCGGCAGTCGGGTGGTGAGCCGGACGGGCCCGAGTTGGAGGGCGGGAGCGGTTTCAACGGCTCCGCGGGTGTCGAACACGAAGTCGCCGACGGGCACGCCCGAGTCTCCGGTTGAGATCGTAATGGTAAGAGCCGGCTGTTCAAAGCGGGAAAGCTGCGGTGTAAATGCCAGCAGGCCGCGGACGATAGCGGCGTAGTTTTTGTTGAAGAAATCTGGAATCGGCAGCGGTTTGACGGCGGGATCTTTGGGTCGAGGGACGGGCAAGGTGCCGCTGGCGGACACGCGCAGGTTGGCGAGTTCTAGGTTCAGCTGGGAAAGCGTGATGAATTTACCGGAAGGGATGATCGTGGCGTCGAGATTGCGGACGAGTTCCTCGGCGCGGCCGGAGGGCGATAGGATCGCCGGCGCGAGCAGGCGCACACCGGTGACCCGCACTTCGAGATCTTCGAAACGGCGCAAAAAAATCAGGGACCACGGATCGCAGCGCACGTAAACCGCCCGGGCGAAGGCAACCGGTTCGGGAAACGAGCTCAGGGTGCCGGCGACGTTTTCCAGCAGGATTCGGCCCGAGGGATCAAACGTGGCGCGGCCAAAGGTGGTCTTGACGCCGGATAGGGCCAGCCGCTCCTCGAGGGCGCGCAAAACGGGCGCGGGAACGTTCAGTTCGTTGCTGGTGGCAACATGGATTTGCAACGCAAGCGCGAGGGCGAGAACCAACCAAAGCGTCCAGCAAGCGAGCGTAACCACGCACGACGCGCAATAGCGGGTCGCTTGTAGGCATGGCTTGAGGAAGCGCATTTCGAAAAAGTGCAGGCAGCGCGGGAGAGCGGGCCGGCCGGGGTTTTAGTTCTTGGGCCGGGCCGGGCCGGGATCGGTGCGGAAAGTCAGGGGCCAAAGGGCGTCGACCATCGCTTGTTCGAGTTCGAAAACGACGTTGAATTCCATGGAGCCGGCGACCTGCAGGGTGCCGCCGAAGCGTTCGCTGAGAAAGAGCGTGGTGATCGGCGCGGGGGCGCCGGCATTGGCCCCGGGGAGCGCGAGCGAGGCATCGAGGCGATAGCGCCACGGGCGCTCCTCTCCGAGGAGAGGTACGCGGTCGGTGAAGCCATCTTGAGGAAAGGCTTTGGCGCGCAAAGTTCGGAGACCGGTGATGGCGGCGAGGACGTTCTTGGCCTCGGGGGTATCGGGCGGTGGGTTGCCGGCTTCGTCGAGAGTGAGATCGAGCAGACTCTTTTGCGTCGTAAGATCGGTCAGCTTGAGGGCGGTGATCCGGGCCCCGGCGGGAAGCTCCCGGATGAGGCGTTCGCGCCAAGCGTTGGGGTTTACGTTGGACCCGAGGCGCAGCAGGTCTGGGCTCACCGCATAGATGAAGGCGGAGCCGGTCACATTCGCGTAGGCGTAGAGATCGGGCGGATTGGCCACGCCGAGTTTTAGGGTGAGTTGGGAGCCGGCGGCCGAAAGCGGCGTGTTCGGCGTCGGGGCGGTCAACTTGGTCAAAGCGAGGGTGATCTCGCGCTCCGGGCGGGCGAAGCCCCAGCGCTCGAGATCGGCGGCGGTGGGCGCGTCGCTGGCGAAGACTTGGGCGGAAAGCAGGTGGAGTTGCTCGAGTAGCCGTTGAACCAACGGACCGTCGGCCGGGATGGTTTGGGGGGCGGTGGCGCCGGGGTCGCGGCGAATGATTTGCCACGTGGCGGCCTCGGTGGAGTTGGCCGGGGCTTCGAGCCGTTGCAAGGTGAGGGTGGGGTCGCCCGGAGTGTTGGGAGCGCGGAGGGTGATGGCGGTGACGGCGCGGGGGTCAAAATCGAGCACGCGTTTCTCGCGCAGGGCTTCCTGGGCGCGGTCGAGCGTTTCCTTGAGTGATTTCTCGCCGGTCGGAATCGCGACGGTGAATACGGCGGGGCGACCTTCGATTTGGGCGTAAAAATCCTGCGTCGTCGGGGCGGCGATGGGCGGCGGTGCCGTCGGCGGAAGGGCTGGAGCGATTGGGAGGGGTTCGGGCGGCGGAGTGGGGACCGGTGCGCCAAGAAGCAACGTTTCGCGCCGGTTGTTGCCCTCGATGGTAATACGGAAGACGGGGGCGGCCGACGGCAACGCGGCCGGCAGACCCTCGGTCACGAACGTTTTGGCTCGGAGGGATCCGAGGGCGGAGAGCGTGCGTTCGGTCTCGTCAGTGCTGGCGCGGGCGACGATGGGGGTGTCGAAGGTCCAGCGCTGGGCGCCGTCGCGGCGGAGGGCGACGCGTGTGGTGCTCTGGATGCGGAGGGAACGCGCTTCGAAGACAGGGATAGTGAGCAGGGTGTCGGCCCGGATCTGGTCGATGGGGAGCGCGAGAGAATCGAGCAGGGTGCGGGAGACGACGTGGATGCGTTTCTCGTCGGGTGAAAGCAGGTAGAGACGGTTACCGATCTTGGTGGTGTCGCCGAGGCGTACGGTCGTCTTGAGTTCGGGGACGTTGCCGTCGGGCGAGGCGCCGTTGCTGAATTCGAGCGTGAGCTTGGGCCGTTCGAGCCCGTAGTCGGCGAGGGATTGACCGTTGGCTTTCAGATCGGCGACGGCGAAACTGGTTTCGTGATCCAGAAACTGAAGGTCGGAGACGATCCTTGCCACCACCGTGGGGTTGGCCGGCCAGGCGAGGGGTTCAGTGATCTGCCAAGTCTCAGCCGTGCGTTTGAGCGCGTAAACGGTGCCGGTGGAATTGGAGAGGGTTAGGGTTCTGATATCGGCGGTCTCCGAGCCCAGAACCCTGCGGCGGGCTTCGAGGGAGGCGCGCTCGGTGCGCCAGTCGCGCTCGAACTTAAAGATGAAGAAGAACAGCGCGACATTCAGGAACAGCAGGACGAGCGTGACTTTGGTGCGCATTTTAAAGTTTAGGTCGGAAGTTGAAGTTTGAGGACGATGCGGCCCGGTCTGACGGCGTCGGTCGGCGACGCCCTACGCGGGGGAGAAATTTAATGGCGGCGCGTCCAGTAGACGACGAGGCCGAGGAAGGCGGCGATACCCGGCAGGCCGAAGAGGAGGGCGTAGCGGAGTTGGGCGAGGTCGTTGGCGCTGAGCGAGAGTTGGAAGCGCTCGATGGGTCGGGCCGGGATGTTGGGTTGGGTGTCGCCGACGTCGGTCCAGTTCACCGCGTTGAGGAAGGCGGCGAGGTTGCCGGCGTTGGCGATGCGGGAGTTGGCGATCACATCGCCGCTGCCGAAGACGACGATCCGGCCGCCGCGAACGCTGAAATCGAGACCGGCCCGCACGGCAACGCGCTCGGCGGCGGTGACCACGCCCAAGCGGTCCTTGGGCTCCATGCCGGGGAGCGGGCGGATATCGACGCCGGGATCGTAGCGGACAGGCACCCGATCGCGGTAGCTGCGTTCGCCCCAAGCGGTGGGCGACGTGGCGGCGAGGGTGAGGGTGGTGAGGGTGCCGCCGAGGGCGCGGCCGGGATCGGGACGCACGGTGCGAGTGGCGCCAAGCCTCAGAGTGAGGCCGAAATCGAGGAGAGTTTTTGTGATCGGGTGCGGTTGAAAGGCTCCGATGATAAGGTCGCCGTCTTCGGTCATGTTCCCGTTGCCCACATCAACGACGACGACGTCATCGACCAAAATGCCCCAGTCGAGGAGCACCTCGTCGAGGCCGAGGGCGGAGGCACTGAGGCCGGGGGCGAGAAAGAGAATGAGCCGGCCGGCATTGGTCGAAAGGTATTGGCGGAGGAGTTCCTGCTCTTTCGGTTCGAAGCGGCCTTGAGGCGCGACTGCCACGAGCAACGAGGCTTTTTCCGGAATGGCGCGTGCGACCGTGAGGTCGATTGATTCGACATCAAAATTCCGCAGACGAAGCTGATCGCGCACAAGCGAGAGCCCGCGATTGGGGTCGGCGTCCTCGGGGCGGAGTTCCCCGTGACCGCCGAGAAAGTAGATTTTTTTCCGCTCGGGGCTGGAAACATCGAGCAGCGCGGCGGTGAGGACCTGTTCGCCGAGGAAGGCGTTGCGCTCGGGTTTGCCGTCCTTGCCGCGGGTGGTGCGGTAAAGCTCGTCGATGGTGAGGACGCTGCGCCGGTCGCCGGCGAGGAGTAGAATCAGGTCGGGCTGATCGAGGCCGAGCGGTTCGGCCTCGCGGCGGTTTTGGTAAACGTCGATGTAGTCGACTTTGATGGCGCCGTCCCGGTTGGACTCGGTGGCGAGGCGATACTCCTGCAGCAGGCCGCGAACTTCGGGGTTGGTGGCTTCGGCGTTGAGGGTGACGACAATCCGCACGGGCCGGGGGAGATCTTTGACGTAGGAGAGTGTCTCCGGGGAGAGGGAGAAACTCCGGTAGCGGGTGAGATCGAGTCGGACCGGATGGTTGTCGGCGAGATAGTTCAGGCCGCCCACGAGGGTGAGCACGAGTCCCGCCTGGAGAATCAAGTTGAGCGTGCGGAGCCAGCGGGTGGCGCGGAAACTGTTGAGGAAAGAGGGCAAGGCCGGAGGGTGAGGAACCGAGGTTTGGGCGAAGGGGAGGTTGGGCTCAGCTGTGGATCAGTTTTGCTTCGACCGAGAAGATACTGAAGATGAGCGCGAGCGCGGTACCGCTGAAGTAAAAGAGCAGGTGCCGGGTATCGATCACGCCCCGCGTGAAATCGTCGTAATGGGAAAATACTTGGGCGTAGTCGACGGCAGCTTTGGCGGGAGCGAGGACATCGCGGCTAAGAAATGCGGCTTCGCCCAACCAGCGGCCGCCGATGATAAGTGCGGCGAGCATCACAAACGCGAGAATGCCGGCGACCGCCTGGTTGCGGGACAGCGAGCTGGCGAAGACCCCGATCGCCACAAAGAGCAGTCCCGATACGGCGATAAAAACGTAGCCGCCGATCAAAGGGCCCGAGTCCAGCAGCCGCGGATCGTTGGAGAAACTTTTTAGGATATAGAAAAATCCGGCGGTGGCGCCCCAGAGCGTCACATACAAAATGTAGGCGGCGCTGTATTTGCCGAGCACGACCTCGGTGGTTGTGACCGGAGTCGTGAGCAAGGTCTCGATGGTGCCTAGGCGGCGCTCCTCGGCGAGGCACCGCATCGTAAGGAGCGGCACCATAAAAAAGACCGGCAGAAAAAACGTGGAGAAAAAGACGATGGCGGGAGATGCCTCCTGGGGCGCTTTGGTGTAACTCTCCAAAATGCCCGTGAAGATAAAGCCCATGAAAAACAGGAAGGCGGTCGCGGCGATGTAGGTGCTCGGGCTCACCAGCAACATGCGCAGCTCGTGGCTGAGGAGTGTAAGAAAGTGTTTCATGGCATCGGGCCGGAGGGCGGCGGCTTGGGGAGATTGGGCTGGGTGGCGTCCCACGTGCGCCGGGTGGCGGCGAGGAAGACGTCTTCGAGCGTCGGGTGGGCGCGACTGAGGGCGCGAACACGGTAGCTGTGGGCGATCAAAGCCTGGAGGAGCGGCTCGCCAAACTCATCGTCGCGCTCGGTGGTCAGAGCAAGTTGGACGAAGCCGGTGGCATCCGGTTCGCCGGCGGCCGTGATTTTGAACGACGGTTCGACGGCTTGCAGCAGGGCGGGTAGCCCGGCGATGTTGCCGGCCACGGTGAGGCCGTAGGCGGTACGGCCGAGAACTTCCCGACGCAGGGCGGCCGGCGTGCCTTGGGCGACGACGCGGCCGCGGTTGATGATGAGGACCCGGTCGCAGGTCATCTCGATTTCGGGCAGGATATGAGAAGAGATGATGACGGTCATGCGCCCGCGCAGACCGGCGATAAGATCCCGGACGATCAGAATCTGATGCGGGTCCAGGCCAATCGTGGGCTCGTCCATGATGATCACGGGTGGTTCCGCGAGGATGGCCTCGGCGATGCCGACGCGTTGGCGGTAGCCTTTGGAAAGCTGACCGATGATTTTGTGGCGGACGCGTTTTAGGTCGCAGAGTTCGAGCACCTCGTCGATTCGCGGGCCGAGCTTGCGGCGGGGGATCTCTTTCAGCCGGCCGCGAAAATACAGGTACTCGCTCACCCGCATATCCTCGGGCAGCGGATTGTTTTCCGGCATGTAACCGATGAGGCGTTTGACCGCATCCGGCTCTGTGGCGACGGAGTGACCGCAGATCCGGACTGTGCCGGAGTTTGCCGGCAGGTAGCCGGTGAGAATGCGCATGGTCGTGGACTTGCCTGCGCCATTAGGGCCGAGGAAGCCGATGATCTCTCCGCGGGCCACGGTGAAGCTGAGGTCGGCGACCGCCGTCATGCCCGCGTAGGATTTTACGAGGTGATCGACTTCGATGGCGGGTGGGAGCGGGGCGGGCATTGCGGAAGTGGGTGCCTAGGCGGCGGGGGTTTTCTCCAGCGTGACCTCGCCGGCCGGGAAGCGTTGGGTCCGGCCGCGGCCGGTCTTGAGGAGAAGCGCTCCTTCGTCGTCGACGCCGAGGACGGTGCCGGGGTGGCGACGGGTGCCTTCAAGGACCGTGACGGTGCGACCGCGAAGCACATCATACCGGTGCCAAAGAGTCGCGAAGTTTTCGGCGTAGTCACCGTCTACGAAACGCTGGTAAGCGAGAAGAACGCGGCCGATCACGGCGGTGGTGAGGCGGTTGAAATCGAGCGAGGCGCCGGTGAGTTCGGCGAGGGAAACCGCGCGCTGGCCGAGGTCGGCGGGCCAAGCGGAGGCGGGGCTGTTGAGGTTGAGGCCGAGACCGAAGACGAGGTCGCGGATCTGATCGGCGTCAACCCGGGCCTCGGTGAGGATACCGCCGGCTTTACGCCCGTCGAAAATGAGATCGTTGGGCCACTTGAGACCGGGCTTGAGGGCGGTGGCGTTGGCGATGAGTTCGCAGAGATTGAGGCCCATCCAAAGCGTGAAGGGCGTCATCCGCGCGGGCTCGATTTGGGGGCGAAAGGCGAAAGAGACGTAGAGATTGCCGTTGGCCGGGGCGTGCCACGGGCGGCCGAGGCGGCCGCGGGCTTTGGTCTGGCGCCGGGCGATGATGGCGAAAGGCGCGACGCGGCCGGCGGCGAGTTGGCGGGCGGCTTCGTCGTTGGTGCTGTCAGTTTCGTCGAGAACGGTGAGGGAGAATCCGCGCGGGCGAATCTTGAGCTGGGCCTCGATCAGGCCGGCATGGGCCTCGGGCGGTGGGCAAACCAACCGGTAGCCGCTGGAACGTCGGGTCTCGATGCCGAAACCGGCAGCACGAAGTTTCTCGATATACTGCCAAATGGCGACGCGGCTGACGCCCAGCTTCTTCGCCAGATCGCCACCTGAAACCCAACCGGTCTGGCGCGCGAGCAGGGCGCGGATGACGGTGGGTTCCGGTGATGACATGGGTTCGAAAAGGGAAAGGAAGTTGAGCGCTAGGCGTTGAGCGACGAGAGCCGAAAGGAGGAAGGTTGAAAAGCAGGAGGTCGGGGCGCAAGGTGGCTCCCATGACTTTTGCGAAATTTAGTGAGGCGGTCGCGGGCGCCGAGAACGTGCCTCCGGCGGGTGTGAGCGGCGCAAGGGCGGCGCTATGGCACGATGCCCGGGGCGATTGGGAGGTGGCGCATAACGCGGCGCAGGCGGACAAGAGCAAGGCTGGGGCGTGGGTCCATGCCTATCTCCATCGGAAAGAGGGCGACGAGGGCAACGCGGGCTACTGGTACTCGCTCGCGGGACGGCGGATGCCGGCCAAGGGGGTGGCGCTGGCGGCGGAGTGGGAAGCGATCGCGCGGGCGCTGTCGGACGAAGCGTAGGCGAGGGCGCGGGTCTGGCGGTGCGGGGCGCGGAGGGCGGCGTGCGCGTGGCTCGGGATGGCGGGGCGGAGACTTTGCCCTAAGTTATTGGCGCTTTTGCCAGCCGTAGTCGCCGGCGCGCATCGTGGTGTTTTGGATGTCGCGTTTGATGTAGGCGCCTTGGGCTTTGTCGCGGGCGCTGATCATGTCGGCGGCGTCGTTGAGTTCGGTGATGTTCTTCAGGCGTTCGTCTTCGGCATACATTGCGAGGGCGCGCGCTTCTTGGGTCTGGCCGAAAAGGGGGATCGTGAAACGATTGAGTGCACGGCTTGCCTCGGTGCCGTAGCGGCGCATGGCGATGTTGGCCAAGCCTTGCTGGGTGTTGATGTCGCGCTCGCGGAAGACGGGCGGCTTGGCTTCGCGGACGACGTAGTCGGGCAGGCGGATGATGGTGTTTTTGGGTTTGTCGACCTCGCGCAGGTCGGGCTGCTGCTCGATGGGCGTGGGCGGCGGAGCGGGCTTGGGCGGATTATACTTTGGCATCGCGGCGGCGAGGGAGGCGGCAACGTCGCCGGAGATGGCGCGCTCGCGTTTGCGCGGGGTGGGGGGCTCGCTCGGGGCGCCGGGGGCGGCCGCCGGGGGAGTTTGAGCCGGGGCGACGGCCGGCAGGAGCGCGAGGACGGCGAGCACGAGGGAGCGGCGAACGAGACGTTTCATGGCGGTAAAAAATAGGAACGGTGAAACGAACGGTGGTTCCGGCAGGGTTTGAGAAATACGCGGGCGAGTCGGTTGAAATGCGGCCGGGCGACGGCGATAATTCAATCGCCGCGAGGCGAGCGGGCGGGCTCGGCGCGTCTGGGTCAGTTGAGCAAAAATTTCCGTTCGCGCAGCCAGTAGAGACACTGGTCGGCCCACGGGGGCGCAGGTTTGCCCGGGCGCCCCAGGCCGAGGCCGTGCGCGCCTTTTTCGTAAATGTGCAGCGAGTAGGGCACACCGGCGCGACGCAGGGCGGAGGCAAAGAGGTGGGCGTTTTCGACCGGCACGGCTTTGTCCTCGACGGTGTGCCAAATGAAGGACGGCGTGGTCTGCGCGGTGACTTGCAGCTCAGCGGAGAGGAAATCGACGAGGGCGGGTTCGGGTTTTTCCCCGAGCAGATTTTTCCTGGAACCGGCGTGCGCGAACTCACCGAAGGAGATGACCGGGTAACAGAGGATCGCGACATCGGCGCGGGAGCTTTCGCGGTCCACAGGGTCGGCGGCGGCCGGTGTGCCGGCGTCTGATTTCGTCGCGAGGGTGGCGGCGAGGTGCCCGCCGGCCGAGGAGCCGATGACGCCGATGCGGGCGGGGTCGCGGCCATCACGTTTCGCAAACGTGCGGACCAGGCGCAGGGCGCGGGCGGCGTCGTTGAGCATGGTTGGGTGGCGGTAGCCATTGGAGCCGAGCCGGTATTTCAAGACGTAAGCGGTGATGCCGTTGGCGGCGAACCACTCGGCGTAGCCGGTGCCTTCGTGTTCGGCCAAGGTGCCATAACCGCCGCCGGGAAGGATGAGCATGGTCGCGCCGGTGTCTTTGACGGCGTCGGCGGGAAACGGCGTGAGGGTGGGAATGTCTTGGACGCGTTGCCCGAGTGCGCCCGGGGCCTCGCCCTCCCACAGGCGGATCGGACCCGGCACAAGGGAATAGGGCACGACAGCGGGGGCGATGGCGGGTTTTTCGGCCGCCCCAAGGACGACGTGAAAAACCAGCGAAAGGAGGGTGAGGCTGGGTAGGCGGTGGAGGCGCATAGGGTAGAAGAAATTTAACCGAAAGTCTTCGAGGGTGCGGGCACGAGTCCCGATGGCAAGTTCGTGCCTGCCGGGCTCAAGGGCAAACCTGCAGGTCACGTCGCGAACGGAAAATAGCAGGTGAGGCAGGTGCCTTTGCCGACCTCGGTTTCAAGCGTGACGAAACCGTTATGCCGGCGGACGAGACGAATCACGGTGGCAAGGCCCAGACCGGTGCCCTTGCCTTTGGGCTTCGTGGTGAAGAAAGGATCGAAGAGGCGGGGCAAGACTTCGGGCGGTATGCCGGTGCCGGTATCCCGCACACTGATCGTCACGTAGTGGCCCGGCTTGGGCACATCGCCCATGACGGCCGGGATCGGTCGCGTTAACGTTTCTTTGGCGACGCAGATCGTGAGTTCGCCGCCGAACTGCATGGCGTCGCGTGCGTTCACGCAGAGATTCATCACGATCTGGTGGATCTGGGTCGCGTCGACGAGGACGGGGGGCAGGTCGGGCTCCGCATTGAACTTCACCGCGTAGGATCGGCCAAACGTTTCTCTCACCATGTTGGTGACCTCGGCGGCTACGCCGGCTGCGTCCGCGGGCTCCAGCACACCGTCTTCGCCCCGGGCGAACATGAGGAGTTGCCGGAGCATGGAGGCGCCGCGATGGGTCGCGTTCATGATGCCGTCGAGATGCTGCTGCAGATCGGCGCCCTGTTTCATTTCGAGCAGTTGCGCGTTGCCCGAAATGGCGGCGAGCAGGTTGTTAACATCGTGAATCGCACTGCCGGCCAGTTGGCCGAGCAACTCGATGCGCTGAGAATGAAGCAGTTGTTGCTCGAGCTGCTTCTTTTCGGTCAAATCGCGAAGGACGAAGTGGGCGATGCTGCGCCCCTGCCATGGCACCTGGGTCCATGAAAGATCGACGATGGTTGCCGGGTTGACGACGCGCTCGAGCGCCGTCTCGAACGGCGGGAGCGAAATGCCCGTGGCGAGGGCCGCACGCACTTTCGCGGCGGTCGAGGCGGGGAGGTAATCGAAAAAGGTTTCGGTCGGTCCGGCCTCGGGTGTGACGAGGCGCGAAAAGGCGAGGTTGCGTTGGACGATCGTTCCGTCGAGCTGGGCGATCACGATGCCGTAAGGCGCGTATTTGACCGCCGCCTCGAGTTGGCCGCGATCGTCGTAGAGTCGGCGGAAGCGGTTCAGCCGTGTGATCGTGCGGAGGCGGGCCCGGAGTTCGGTGGTATCAAAGGGCTTCGAAATGAAGTCGTCGGCGCCCGCCCGTAGGCCGGCGAGGAGCGATTCGCGGTCGTCGAGCGCGGTCAACATCAGGATCGGAACGTGGGCGAGAGCGGGGTCGTCGCGCAGCAGGGCGCAGACGGCGAAGCCATCCAGCTCGGGCATCATCACATCTAGCAGCACGACATCCGGAGTTTCGCGACTCGCGACCTCGAGGGCTTCGGCGCCCGAGTGGGCGGTGATCACGTTATACCCTTCCGGCTGGAGCAGATTGCGCAGCAGGGTGACGGCTCTGGGTTCGTCATCCACGACGAGAATTTTCGGGGAGTCGGGCATAAAAAATAGGCAGGCGTTAGGCTCGGGCGAGATGCTCCATCATCAGCCGATCCAGCTCGGCCAAGTGGTGCGGTTTACTCAGATAGGCGTCGGCACCGGCCTCGAGACAGCGGAGGCGATCTTCCGGTCTGGCCAAGGCGGTGAGGGCGATGATGGGGATCGTCGCCGTCGACGGGTTGGCTCGGAGCCGACGGGTGGCCTCGAGGCCGTCGAGCAGCGGCATCTGCACGTCCATCAGAATCAGAGCGGGGTGTTCGGCGATGGCGCGGTCGATCGCTTGTAATCCGTCGGTGGCGAAGATCAGCCGGCAGCCTCGGTTTCCGAGGTAGCGTTCGAGCAACAAGCGGTTCGTCGGATGATCTTCCGCGATCAAAATCAGCGGGGCCCCGGGGAATTTTTCCACGCGGAACGGCGATTTCGAAGGTGCCCGCACCAAGGCCGCTTCGCTCACAGCTCCGGGTTTGAGCGGGATTGAGACCGTGAAGAGTGCTCCCTTCCCGGCTTCGCTTTCCACTGTGACCTCGCCACCGTGCATCTCGGCCATGCGTTTGACCAAGGCGAGTCCGAGGCCCGTGCCGGCATATTTGCGGTTCAGGGCGCTGTCGATTTGTTGGAATGACTTGAATAGTTTCGGCAGCTGTTCGGGCGCGATGCCGATGCCGGTGTCCCGGACACTGAAATCGAGGTGACTGCCGTCGGCGCGTTCGGCGACTTGTAAATGAATGCGCCCACCTTCGGGAGTGAATTTGACGGCGTTGCTGAGTAAATTGACGAGGATCTGTTTTAGCCGCCGTCCGTCGGCGTAGAGCAGCGGCGACGGCGGGCGATAATCGGACTCGATCGTGATGCGTTTCCGTTGCGCCGACTCACGGACGAACCGAAGGCTCGATTCGCCGATATCGCGGGCGGAGACTTCCTGCACATCGAGTTCGAGCATCCCGGCTTCGATTTTGCTCAGATCGAGAATGTCGTTGATGAGCGTCAGCAGGTGCCGCCCGCTTTCTTCAACGCTGCAGACGCTTGCGATCTGATCGGGCGTAAGCGGGCCGAGAGTCTGCTCGCGCAGCACTTCGCTCATGCCGAGAATAACGTTCAACGGGGTGCGGAGTTCGTGGCTCATGCTGGCCAAGAACTCGCTCTTGGCCTGGTTTGCTGATTCGGCGACGTTGCGGGCTTCGTCAAGTTGGCGGGTCCGATCGCGCACGCGATCGTCGAGGTGCAGCAGCAGTTGGCGCAATTGCGCATGGGACTGGTCGCGATCGCGCACGGCATTTGACAGCTCGGCGTTGGAGCGGAGGAGGGTGCGTGCGGTGTCTTGGATATCCCGACTGATCTCGGTCAACTCCGACGACGGGTAGGACGGTTCGGCGCCGTCGGAATTCTGATCGCCTTGAACAAGCGCGCGCGTCCGTCGCGCCAACTGCTGGAGCTGGCCCGTGATCTCGAGGGCCGTGCCTCGCGCCAGCAATAATGCCACGCTGATGGCGACGGCGGCCCAGAGCCCGGCTACGGAGTAAAACACGGCGACCCGATACTGAGTGGCCCAAAGGGGCTCCAGCAGCACGACCGGCCAGCCGAGCATCGCGGTGCGTGTAGCGATGGCGAGGTGGCGCTCGGGTCGCTGACTATCGGGGAGGTGCAAATCGTAGGTAATCGTATGTTCCGTGCTGGCGAGGGCGCGGTAAATCGGCTCCTCAAACAATTCGGAGAGCGGCGGGAAGTTCACTTCGCCGACAGTCAACAGCACCTTGCCCGTGCGATCCGCGACCATGAGGTCCCGCCGGTTGACCCGCTCGTTAGCGGCCAAGGTGCGGATCAGCGTCTTTAGGTTAAGTGATCCCTCGAGCACAAAGCTCAGGGTGCCATCTGGACCGAAGACGGGTGCGCTGACGGCGACAATCAGGTCGTTGCCGAAGCCGCGGCCCCGGAAAATCCCGCTGATGTAGGGGCGATTGGTGCGAACCACTTCGGTGAAGTAATCGCGATCGCCGACGTTCATGCCGCGCAGCTCCAGCGGGGCTCCCGCGGCGTTGTGGGTGGGGGCGTAGGCGACGATTTTTCCGCTACGGTCGGCCAAGAGCAAGGTGATGAAGCCGGGATACTCCCGCAAAATCGCCTCCAAGCGCTCGTTGGGCTTGGCCGTGCCAGGGGCGTCGATCTGCAACTGCCGGGCCAACGTAATCAGGTCCCGCCGGTGCTCCAGCAAGTAAGCGTCGATCAATTCGGCGATGTCGCGTGCGTCGTCCTCCAAAGCGAGCTCCGCACTGGCGCGCAGCGTCCGGTCAAACCTCTGCCCGAGCAGCAAAATCAGCATCGCCAAGGGCAACACCGCGATCACCCCGAACCGGCGAAACAGTAGTTGGCGCAGGGAGACCTTCGAATCATCGCTCGGCTTCAAACCCAGCCAGTCGCGGAACCAAGCAGAGTTGCCGACAAACATGACGGTCGCGGCCGCGAGCAGACCGTTTAACGGATATTTTACGAGCATCGCGACGTGCTCCGAATAAGGGATTTCGAGCAGAACAGCCGCAAAAAACGCAGTCAGCGGTAACCCGGCGAAGAGCCAGTAAAGTCCGGTCGCCGATAACACTCCCAACCGACGCTTCTGCATCACCCAGCCGACGCTGACCGCCTCCAAAGTGTAGCAGAAAAAATCGGCCGAATTCTGCCAGTCGATCCACGCCTTCGAGAAGGCGATCGCGGCCGCGATGCCGCCCATCACCGGCCCAAAGCAAAACGCCGTCAACAGACTGAAAAAACCGCCGCCCAAGAGCGCGGTGCCGCCGAACACGGGCATTTCGAAGTGATTGACCACAAAGCCGGCGCAGCCGGCGCCCAACGTAAAGAGCAGCGGTCGAGTTCGAAATGGGGCCGGTTGTGTCACTATGATTGAAAGGTGTAGGGCCGTCGTTGGACGGAACTGAGGCTAAATTCCTAGCCTGCTTGATTATCCTTAGACACATTGAGACGGGAATATGGAGCTAAAAGTGACCTCAAGATAGGCTCGCCGGCGTAAAATTAAGCGTGGGCTGGTTGAACCACCTGTAGCCTTGCCTCGCATCCAACGCGGCAAACGCTGGCACCCCGCCGCCATGCCGCTTCCCTCCATCCTCCCGATCTACGAACTCGAGTCCGCGGTCGTCGGGGCGTTGCGCACGGGCGGGAGGGTGATTGTGCAGGCGCCGACGGGATCGGGCAAATCGACGCAGATTTCCCAGATGCTGCTGAACCATGGGTTTCTCGACGGCGGGGAGGCCGTCGTGCTGCAACCCCGGCGGCTCGCGGCCCGCATGCTCGCGAAGCGCGTCGCGGAAGAAGTCGGCACGGCGCTGGGCGATCTCGTCGGTTATCAGATCCGGCTGGAATCGAAGGTGTCGGCCAAGACCAAGGTGCGTTTCGTGACCGAGGGTATTTTGCTCCGGCAGATGTCGTTCGATGCGAAGCTGCGTGGGATCAACGCGCTCGTGTTCGACGAGTTTCACGAGCGGCATCTATACGGCGACATCTCGCTGGCCCGGGCGATCCAGATCCAGCAGACGACGCGGCCCGACCTGAAGATCATCGTGATGTCGGCGACGCTCGATGCGGGGTTGCTCCGGGAGTATCTCGCGCCGTGCGAAGTGCTCGTGTCGCAGGGGCGGAGTTTTCCGGTCGCGATCGAGTATCTGCAACGCTCGCCAAATTTCGATCAGGAGCCGGTGTGGGATGTGGCGGCGCGCGAGTGCGAGCGCGTGGCGGGGCTCACGGGGGGCGACATGCTCGTGTTCATGCCGGGAGCGTATGAGATTAACCGCACGTTGCAGGCGATTCAGGGCGGGCGTGGGTTGCGGGAGTTTGTCAGCTTTCCGCTGCACGGGGAACTGCCGCCGGAGCAGCAGGACCGCGCAGTGGCGAGGACCCAGGCGCGTAAGATCATCGTCTCGACCAATGTCGCGGAAACCTCGCTCACTATCGACGGCGTCACGACGGTGATCGATTGCGGGCTCGCGCGGCAGGCGCGCTTCGATGCGAACCGCGGCATCAACACCCTGCTGATCGAGAAAATCTCCGCGGCGAGCGCCGACCAGCGCGCGGGCCGCGCCGGTCGCACGGCGCCGGGTGTGTGCGTGCGGCTGTGGACCGAGCGCGAGCACGGCACGCGGGCGTTGCAAGAATTGCCCGAGGTCAAACGGCTCGATCTCTCCGAGGTCGTGCTGACGCTCAAATCCAGCGGCATCGACGATGTGTTTGGTTTTCCGTGGTTGGAAAAACCCGATGCGAAGGCGCTGGAGCGCGCGGAGCTGCTGCTCGCGGATTTGGGCGCGCTCGCGGGCCGGGCGCGGTCGATCACCGAACTTGGACGGAAGATGCTGCGGTTTCCGGTGCATCCGCGTTATGCGCGCATGTTGCTCGCGGCGCAGGAGCGGGGTTGCGTGCGACCGGTGGCGCTCATGGCGGCGCTCACGCAGGGCCGAAATTTCCTGCTGCGCGGCTCGACGAAAGATGTGGAGCAGGCACGTGAGGACGTGCTCGGCGAGGAGCACGGGAGCGATTTCTTTTTGCTCATGCGCGCGTGGGGTTATGCCGACAAGGCCGGCTACAGCGTCGAGGCGTGTCGACGGCTCGGCATTCACGCGCAGGGTGCGCGGGCCGTGGGGCCTTTGTTTGAGCAGTTTTTGGAGATCGCGCGCAAGGAAGGCCTCGATGTGGGCGAGACGCGCGTGGACGACGTCGCGGTGCGCAAGTGCGTGCTCGCGGGCTTTTCGGACCAGCTCGGCAAGCGGCTCGACGCCGGCACGCTGCGGGTTGAACTCGTGCACGGCCGCCGCGGCGTGCTGGCGCGGGAGAGTGGCATCCAGCAGGCCCGGTTGCTCGTGGCGGCGGAGATCAGCGAGATCGGGCGTGGTGACGGCGAGGTAAACACGCTGCTCACGCTCGCAACCGCGATCGAGGAGCCGTGGCTGAAGGAGTTGTTTGGCGACGATTACTACGAGGCGCGCGGCGTGCTCTACGACGAGCAGGCGAAGCGCGTGGTCGCGCGGAAGGAGAAACGTTTCCGCGATCTCGTGCTCGAGGCCAAGGGCAACAGCGAAGACGTGCCGATGAACGAGGCCGCCGCATTGCTGACCAAGGAAGTGCTCGCCGGCCGGATCGTGATCGAGGCGTGGGACGAGAGCGTGGAGCAGTGGATCGTGCGCGTGAACCGGCTGGCGGAATGGTTTCCGGAGCTGGAAGTCAACGTACTCACCGATGCCGACCGCGGCACGCTGATCGAGCAAATTTGCTTTGGTGAAACGAGTGCGCGCGCCGTGAAAGAAAAAGCCGTGATACCCGTGCTGCGCGACTGGCTGACAGCGGAGCAGCTCGCCGTGATCGACGATTATCTGCCGGAGAAGCTCACGATGGGGAACGGCCGGAAAGCGAAACTCACGTATCACAAAGAAGGCCCGCCGATCATGAGCGCGCGCATCCAGGAACTCTTTGGCGTCGAAGGGAAGTTCACGATCGGCCACGGCCGCGTGCCGGTGAAATTTGAGGTGCTGGCGCCCAATCACCGCGCGATTCAGGTGACCGATGATCTCACAAGTTTCTGGCGCGACATGTATCCAAAAGTGAAGGCCGAACTCTCGCGGCGCTATCCGCGGCATGAGTGGCGGTGAGCCGGGACTGTATCTCGATAAAGACGAGACAGGCAGGGATCGTCGTGGAGTGATTTAGGAGCTCAGGCCCATGCATGAAGGCTCGCCCGCTTCGTGTTCAGATGGATGAGCAAGATGCCGTCGTGCATCCCTGCTTGACCCAAAAGCATTCGACCCAGCGCCCACAGAACTTTGGTGAAGCTCTTGGGAAGGCGTTGTAGTCACTCGGCTACGACCTCAGGCGGTCAATTCGCTCCTCGATGCCTGACTCCGATCGAGTCTCCTCAGTGCTCGTTGCTTAATGTAATCCCAAAAAAACGCCTGCTCACAGGCGACTGCTCTCGGGTTTTGATTAGGCATACGCCGCTTTTGTCGCTGGTTGTTCGGCTAAACTTACTCAGCTTCGCTCGGCTTTCGCGGGCAATATACGTCTCGGCTTCCAGGGTGAGGGTGCCTCTGGTGCCTACGTTGGCTCCACCGACTTCTTCTTAGTTATGATTGAGTCCCATCAGGTCCGAAAGGAACCCGTCACACAGGGGAACCACACCATCACCCTCAGCGTCGTTTTGCTAAGATTCTGAAATCTATTCACTGGGACCCCAGAAACAAAAAAGGCAGGCAGTGAAACACTGCCTGCCAGAAAGGAGCCCAGTAACTCAGGCGTCTGGCTTCGTCTTGCGCAGACCCGAGACGCGATCGCCGGCCTTCCATTGGCCGCGTTTCTTCAAGATATCGACCCGCTCGAAGCGCTTGAGGACGTTGCGTTTGATGACGAGACCGGAAGTGCCTTGGAGGCTTTTGTGCTGTGACATGGTGCTTAGAGTGGAGGTTAGAGACGAGTTAAAGGGTGGGGACACCAACGTTCGTTCGCGCCCATGACAAGTATTTTTCTGAAACTGAAGTCGCGGTGACGACGACCCATTGAGGAATTGAGTAGGGATGCAGCGCGTGCACCCGGTCAGAAACCGCATCAAGATGGGCGGGTAGACACTTGAAGGTCAGACGATACTCCTCTGCCTGCTCCGGCTTGCCCTGCCATCGGTAATACGAGCGGATCGGCCCTTCAATTTGAATACAGATCGTCTCGTTCAACAGGGTTGAATCTGTCGCGATTCGTTCGGCTTCGTCCGAGGTTCCAACGGTTGTCCAAGCGATCATGAGCATCATCACTAAAATGCCGATTGAGGCGCGATTCGCAACGTCGTTGCCGCCAACGCAGCGATTTCCACGGACCGCAGATCAGCGCGAACTTTGCCCTTTACAGGCGTGAGGGCCTGCTCTGTTTTCTTCACTTCTCTCCATGCAAAAGACCAAAAAGTCCGTGGCCAAGCGCTTCAAGCTCACCTCAACCGGTAAGCTCGTTCGCCGCACGCCTGGTTTCCGACATCTGTTGGCCGCGAAGAGCACGAAGCAAAAGCGCCGTGCCTCCCGCGACAAACTGGTGGCCGAAGGCCATGCTAAGCCGCTCAAACGCTGTCTCCCGTTCGGCCTCTAAGCCGATCTTCAGCAGCAAAATAAAAACTTCGCCAGGCGGGTGAAATCTTAAGCCGACCCGCCAGCGACTAACCAAAAGGAAAACACAACATGGCTCGTGCAACAAACTCCCCCGCTTCCCGCAAGCGGCATAAGAAAGTCCTGAAATACGCCCGTGGCTATTTCGGCAACAAATCCAAGCTCTTCCGCTATGCGAAAGAAGCCGTCCAACACGCGTGGCAATACGCGTATATCGACCGCAAAAAGAAGAAGGCCGACCGCCGTGGCCTCTGGATCGTGCGTCTCAACGCCGCCTGCCGCGCTGCGGGGATGACCTACAGCCGCTTCATCGAGGGTCTCCACGCCGCGAACATCACCCTCGACCGCAAGGTCCTCAGTGACCTCGCGATCCGTGACGAGATCGCTTTTAACGGCCTGGTGCAGCAAGCTCAGGACGCGTTGAAGGCCAAGGCCGCCGCAGCGAAGAAGGCCTAACCAAATCCAACGCGAGCCGGCCAGGCTCGCTCTCTGGAGCCAATTTCAGAGGACGGGCTTCTCCGGAAGCGCGTCCTCTTTTTTTGTGTCTTCGAACCCCGTCGCTTTCTCGCCCGACTTACCTGTAGCTCTGGCCGTGGAAAAAATCCTCGGCTGATCCTTCTATCTTTCTCCCATGCAAGACCAACTCTCCGCTCTTCTCGCCAAGGCAGTCGCCGAGCTTCCGGCGATCGCAGCCCGACCCGATTTTGAGGCCGCCAAAGCCCGCTACGTGGGACCCAACGGCGAACTGACCGCGTTGATGAAGCAAATGGGGGCCGTGCCAAAGGAAGCGCGGCCCGCCATGGGCAAGTTGATCAACGAAACGAAAGCCCAGCTGCAGACCCACCTTGATGCCGCGCTTGCTCGTTTGGAAGCGGGCGAGCTTGCCGCGCAGCTTGGCCCGGCGGTGGACGCGACCCTGCCTTCCCCTGATGTCGGCCCCGGCACGTATCATCCCCTGACGCTTGTGCGTGAAGAGATGTGCCGCATCCTCCGCAAAGTCGGCTTCACCGTTGCGGACGGTCCCGAGGTGGAGACCGAGTATTACTGCTTCGATGCGCTCAACACACCCGCCGACCACCCGGCCCGCGATGCGCAGGATACATTCTATCTGCCCGAGTCCGCGCGCTTCGCCAACGTCACCAAGAAGACCCCCGGCGAGAAATATCTTCTCCGCACCCACACCTCTTCGGTGCAGATCCGCACGATGCTCAAGGGCGAGCCGCCTATCAGGATTGTTTCTCCGGGCCGCGTTTACCGGCGCGATACGACCGACGCGACCCACTCGGCCAATTTCCATCAGTTGGAATGTCTTTACGTTGATAAGAATGTCACGGTCCGGGATCTGAAGGCTCTCCTCGATTACATTTTCGAATCCCTCCTCGGGAAAGACACCAAGACCCGATTCCGCCCGCACTATTTCGGTTACACCGAACCCAGCTTCGAAGTCGATCTCAGCGCCAAGCACCTGCCGAAGGTGAAGAAAGAATGGATCGAAATCGGCGGCTGCGGCATGGTTGATCCCACCGTTTTCGCCGGTGTTGGTTACGACCCGGAGGTGTGGACCGGCTATGCGTTTGGCATGGGACTCGAACGCCTCGCGATGCTTCTCTACGGCATCGATGACATTCGTTATTTCTACCAAAATGACCTCCGCTTTCTGAAGCAGTTCGCCTGATTTCCTTCCGATGAAAATTTCCCGCAATTGGCTCCAATCCTACGTCGATCTCGGCGGTATCTCCGAAGACGAAATCTGTCGCGCGATCACGTTTCTCGGTTTCGAGGTTGAGAACGTCATCCGAACGGGCGCGCCGCAGCTCACAAATGTCCTCGTCGGTGAAGTTTTGACGCGCAACAAGCACCCCAACGCCGACAAGCTCTCGGTCTGCACGGTCTCTCTCGGAGATGCTCTTGGGGTGAAGACGATCGTGTGTGGTGCCCAGAACTACGTCGTCGGTGACCGCGTCCCCGTCGCGTTGCCCGGGGCTGTGCTTCCCGGGGATTTCGTCATCAAACAATCGAAAATCCGCGGTGAATCCTCCGACGGAATGATGTGTTCCGCCAAGGAACTTGGCATCTCTGAGGACGCCGCGGGCCTGCTTATCCTTGCGGACCGTCCGCTGCTTGGCGCGCCGATCAACTCGGTTCTCCCGCCCGGTGACACGGTTTTCGATATCGAGATCACGCCCAACCGTCCCGATTGCCTTTCGCACCTCGGCATCGCCCGGGAACTCTCCGCTTGGTTCAAAAAGGACCTGGTTTATCCGCAGGAGAATTTCCGCGGAGTTCTTGCGGGTAACGCGGCCACGCGCGCCGATCTGCTGGCCTCGGTCCGCGTCGATGTGCCCGAAGACTGTCCCCTCTACTTGGCCCACGTCATTTCGGGCGTGAAGATCGGCCCGAGCCCCGCGTGGCTGCAGCAACGCCTCTCAGCCGTCGGGCTGCGTCCGATCAACAATGTCGTCGATGTCGGCAACTACGTGATGCTCGAGTCGGGTCAGCCCTTGCATGCGTTCGATGCGCGCAAACTCGCCGGCGCGCAGATCGTCGTCCGCCGCGCAGCCGATGGTGAAACGCTCACGACGCTGGATGGGAAAGAACGTGCGCTAAACAGCACGATGCTCGTAATCGCGGACGGTTCGAAACCTGTGGTCGTTGCCGGAATCATGGGCGGCGAGAATTCGGGCGTCGCGCCCGACACCGTCGATCTCGTGCTCGAAACGGCGATTTTCAAACGCCAATCGATCCGTGCGACCTCGAAACGCCTCGGGCTCACCTCCGATTCCGCTTACCGTTACGAGCGCGGAGTTGATCCGCACTCGACCCAGGAAGCGGCTTGGCGCGCGATTGATCTCATTATTGAAACTGCCGGCGGCCAGGTCGTCGGACCGGTCGTCAAGGTGGGCAGCGATATTCCTTGGCAGCGTGAGATCGTGGTGACGCATGATTACATCACCGAGAAGCTGGGTTTCGATATTCCAGCGTCCGAGATGCGTGCCGCTTTTGAGGCGCTTGAGTTCACGATCACGCGCGAAGAGGAGACGGTGCAGCCTGCCCGGGGGCCGGCTTGGACCATCACGATCCCGAGCTGGCGCGACGATCTTGATCGTCCGATCGACTTGGTCGAAGAGGTGCTGCGGCTTTTCGGCACGGAAAAAATTCCGGCGGCCGTCGTCTCATCGCCGGGGTTGGTGGGTGACGACGATCCTGTGGTGCTCTTCAACCGCCGTGCCACCGATTATTTGGTCGGCCACGACTTTCACGAGTGCGTCAACTACACGCTCCGGCCCGGTGCCGAGCTCAAGACCTGGGTTTCCGAGACGGCGGCGGCCGAGCTGGCGCTCGCCAATCCGTTCGTCGAAGACCAGTCGCACCTCCGCTCTACGCTCATCACGGGCCTGCTCGCCTCGCTGAAACTGAATCAAGCCCGGGGCGTTGCGGTCTCGCGCCTCGCCGAAACCGGCCGCGTCTTTGTCGAGCGCAACGGGCAGAATCTCGAGTGTGCCGCCGTCGGGTTCATCATCGCCGAGGATGCCGCGCGTCACTGGCAGCCGCGTGCCGGCACCGATTTCTACCATGCAAAACATCATGTCGTTTCGCTGGCCGCGATGGCCGGTGTCGATCTTGCCCGGCAACCGCTCGCGCCGATCACCGGACCTTATTTTGGCTGGCAGGAAGGCCAATCCGCTGCCGCAGGCGAGATGCAGCACGGCTGGACGGCCCGGTTTGGGCTGCTGAGCCTCGCGATGGTAAAAGCGTTTGGGGTCGAGGGCAAAGTCTACGCTGGAATCTTCGCCATTCTCCCGGAGAAATTGGCGGCCGCCACCGCGGCACGCAGACGCTACGCCGATTTCAGTCTGCAGCCGGCGGCGCTTCGCGACCTCGCGCTCGTCGTGCCCATCGCCGCTTCGGCCGGCGAAGTCCAAAAGGCCCTCGCCAAGTCGGCGCGGGCTGCGGTCGGCACCGCTTTCGTCCTTGAGGGTGTGACCGTTTTTGACGTTTACCAAGGCAAAGGGCTGCCCGAAGGCACCAAGAGCCTCGCGTTCTCTCTCGTGTTTCGGGCGCCCGACCGGACCCTGACCGACGACGAGGTAAACGCGGTCTTCACCAAGATACAGGACGACCTGGTCGCGACCTCGGGCTACGTCATCCGAAAATAGTCATGGCTGCTCCCGCTGATCTTAACATCGACCGGATTGCCGAGCTTTCCCGGCTTGCACTCACGGCCGAGGAAAAAGTGAGGTTTTCCGCCCAACTCGGCAGCGTCCTCGGTCATATTGAGCAACTCTCAAAGATCGACGTCACCGGCATCGAGCCCACGGCGCACGCTTTCCCGCTGCACAACATCTGGGCCGCCGATGTCGCACGTCCCGGCCTTGCGGTCGCCGACGCCCTGCGCAACGCGCCCGCACAACGCGAAAACATGATCGTGGTCCCCAAGGTGATGGAGTAACCCCCATGTCTGTTCCGCTGCACTTTCAGTCCATCGCCGAACTTTCCGCGCACCTGGCGGCTCGCCGGATTTCCTCGGTCGAACTCACCCAGGCGGTGATCACCCGCACGAAAGCGGTCGAGTCCCGCGTTCATGCCTTTAACTCGTTCGACGAGCCGGACGCTCTGGCGCAGGCGGCCGCCTCGGATTCGCGCCGGGCGGGCGGGCAATCCTGCGGGGCGCTCGACGGGATTCCCATCGGTCTCAAGGACGTGATTGCGGTCAGCGGTCAGCCGCTCACCGCGTCCAGCAAGATGCTCGCGAATTTTGTTTCGCCTTACAATTCCACGGTGACCGAGGGCCTTCAGGGCGCGGGGGCCGTTCTCCATGGGCGCTTGAACTGCGATGAGTTCGCCATGGGTTCCTCCACGGAGAATTCTGCTTTTGGTCCCGCCCACAATCCTTGGGATCTGATGCGTACGCCCGGTGGTTCCTCGGGTGGTAGCGCCGCGGCGCTGGCTGCGGGCTCGGCGATTGCGACGCTCGGTTCGGATACCGGCGGGTCAATCCGGCAGCCGGCCGCGCTTTGTGGCGTGGTCGGGCTTAAGCCCACGTATGGCCTGATCTCTCGCTTCGGTCTGATTGCCTATGCCTCGTCGCTCGACCAGATCGGCCCCTTTGCCCGGACGGTGGAAGATGCAGCGATTGTGCTCGGCGCGATCGCCGGACATGACCCGCGCGACTCAACCTCGTTCAAGACCGAGATTCCCGACTACCGGGCCGAACTAAAGCTCCGCCGTGGGCCTTGGAAACTCGGCATCCCAAAGGAGTATTTTGGTGCCGGGCTTGATCCCGAGGTCGGAGCCGCCGTGGAGAAAGCTATCGCTTTCTATGAGGCCCAAGGCTGCGAGATCCGCGAAGTTTCTCTACCGCACACCCAATACTGCCTCGACGCCTACTACGTGATCGCGACGGCCGAGGCGTCGTCGAACCTCGCGCGTTACGACGGCATCCGCTACGGGCACCGATCAAAAGAGGCCAAGGACGTGCTCGACGTTTACCAGAAATCCCGCGCCGAAGGTTTCGGCGACGAAGTGAAGCGCCGGATTATCCTCGGCACGTATGTGCTCAGTTCCGGCTACTACGATGCCTACTACCTGCGCGCGCAGAAAGTGCGCACCTTGATCCGGCAGGACTTTCTCAACGCCTACCGCGAAGTCGACGCGCTCATTACTCCGACGTCGCCCATTCCGGCCTTTAAGTTGGGTGAAAAATCCGCCGATCCGCTCGCCATGTATCTCTGCGATATTTACACGATCGGAGTTAATCTCGCGGGCCTGCCGGCTCTCAGCCTGCCGTGTGGATTCACCGCGGGCGGATTGCCCATCGGGCTTCAGCTCATCGGTCAGCCCTTCCGCGAGGCCGACCTTCTCGCCACCGCTCACGCCTACGAGCAGGCTCACGACTGGCAAACGAAGTTTCCCTCTCTCTGATGAATTACGAAGCTGTCATCGGCCTTGAGGTCCACGTGCAGATCAAGACCCATTCCAAGGTGTTCACCCGCGTCGGCGCGGGCTATGGGCACGAGCCGAATACCCTGACCGATCCTGTCGTGCTGGCACTGCCCGGCACCTTGCCGGTGATGAACAAGGCGGCACTCGATGCGATCATCAAGGCGGGCCTTCTGCTCGGCTGCGAGATAGCGCCGGTCTGCAAGTGGGACCGCAAACAATACTTCTATCCGGATTCGCCGAAAAATTATCAGATCTCACAATACGACCAACCGATCTGCATCGGCGGTTCGGTCGAGATCGAATTGCCCGGCGCCGCCCGCAATATCATGGGCGAGCATAAAAAGATTCCGCTCACCCGGATTCACCTCGAGGAAGACGTGGGCAAACTCAACCACCACGTCGCGGATTCGCTCGTGGACTACAACCGTGCCGGCACGCCGCTGATGGAAATCGTTTCCGATCCTGCGATGCATACGGCCGAGGAGGCCTACGCCTATCTCACGTCGATCCGCCACACGATGATTTACGGTGGAATTTCCGACTGTGACATGGAAAAGGGGCAGCTACGTTGTGACGCCAACATTTCCATCCGACCAGTCGGCGAGACCAAGCTCGGGACCAAGGTCGAACTGAAGAATCTAAATTCGATTTCCTTCGTCCGCGACGGTATCGCCCACGAGATCAAACGCCAGTTGGCGGTCGTCGCTGCGGGCGGGAAACTCATCCAAGAAACCCGCGATTACGACGGACAGACCGGCACTTCCCAGTCGCTCCGCTCGAAGGAAATGGCGCACGATTACCGCTATTTTCCGGATCCGGATCTCATGCCCGTCCAAGTGGACGCCGCGTGGAAGGAGCAACTTCGCGCCGAATGTCCCGAGTTGCCGTTCGACAAACAGCGCCGATTCCTTCGCGACTACCAAGTGCCGTACACGATCACTTCGGTGCTGATCCCCGAGCGCGAGCTGAGCGACTTTTTCGAGGCATCGGCCAAGCTCGCCGGTCCGGGTCGGGCGCAGGCGGTCGGTAACTGGATCGCCAACGATTTCCTCCGCGAACTGAGTGCCGCCAAACTTCCGCTCGGGGCCGCGAAGATCACGCCGGCCAGTCTCTCGGAATTGGTCGGTCTCGTCGAGGCCGGCACTTTGCTCAATGCCGCAGCCAAAGAGGTGTTTGCCGCGATGTTCGTCACGGGCGAGGCGCCGGCTGCCGTGGTGGCGCGGCTCGGCTTGGCGGCGGCGCCGAGCGATGCGGGAGAACTGGAGGCTTGGTGTCGCGACTCCATCGCGGCAAATCCGAAGGCGTTGGCCGAGTTCAAGGCCGGCAAAGAAAGTGCGATCAACGCCTTCAAGGGCCCGGTCATGAAAGCGGGCAAAGGCAAGGCCAATCCCAAGCTCGTGGACGAGACCTTGCGCCGGCTTTTGGCCGGCGCTTGAGTAATTTCTGGAACCCCGATTTTTGCTCAGACCGTGCAGAGCTTAACCGCCGCACGCAGTGAGGTGAGGGGATCGCGCTTCGGGATGAACTCCTGCGCGACGAAGCCCTTGAAACCGGTCGCGGCGATGGCACGCATGATCGGCGGATAGTAAAGCTCTTGCTGATCGCCGGGCTCGAACTCCGCCCGGCCGGGGTTTCCCGCCGTGTGGTAGTGGCCGATGTATTGGTGGTTCTCCTGGATCGTGCGGATCACGTCGCCCTCCATAATCTGCATGTGGTAGATATCGTAGAGGAGCTTGAAGCGTTCGGAGCCGACGCGCTTCACCAGTTCCACGCCCCACGGGGTGCGGTCGCACATGTAGTCCTTGTGGTTCACCTTGGAGTTCAAGAGTTCCATGATGACGGTGACGCCACGTTTTTCAGCGACGCCCATGATCTGCTTGAGGCCGATGGCGCAATTCTCGATGCCCTCTTCGTCGCTGACCGTGACTCCGGCCTTGTCGGTGCGGTTGCCGGAAAAAACGATCACGCTGGGCAGGCCGGCGTCGGCGACCGCATTGATGCGCTCGGTCATGGACGCCACATACTTGGCGTGATTCTCGATCCGGTTGAAGCCAACGGGAATGGTCGTCGTCCCGGTGGCGAGTGCGCAGGTGAGTCCGAGTTTTTGGACGGTCGGCCAATCCTTTGGGTCGAGAAGTTCGACCGATTCGATGCCAAATTCCTTCACGGCTTTGGCGAATGCTTCGAGGGGGATTTTGCCGAAGCACCATTTGCAGACCGAGTGACGAATGGGATTGGGCGAAGCGGGCATGGTTGGGGCCGCAGGGGTTTGAGCGACGGCGGAAGAAGTAGAGCGGCTGACGGCAGCGAGCGCAGCGGCGCCGGCGAATGAGAGGAGAGCGTTACGGCGCGAAATCGAAGGGGGCATGGGCGCAAGCACAGTATGGGGCGGACGACCTTGGCAAGCGCGCAGCAGCTGGTGCGGCGGCGGGCCGGGAAAGAACGTTGCCTTCGCAAGAGGTGAACTTTTTCTGGCATTTCTTTCCCCCTTGAAGAAGAGCTTGTTTGCACCTGTTGGTGGCTTCGTCCTCGCCGCGCTGGCGATCACGGCAATGCTGTATCTTGCCGCCCTGGCGCTACGACCGGATGTCGCGACTCCGCCGGCCCCGCCCCCGGCCAAAGAACTCGCCGTGGTCGAGGCCGCCCGCCGTCGCGCCGAGATTCTGGATCCGGCCAAGACGCTGGTTCTGACTCAAACCGTAGATTACGCCGAGGGCGCAAAAGCGGCTTGGTGGCCAAAAGGTGAGGCTCCCGTATTGGCTGAACTGGTGCGGGAGAAAAAATTGCCGCCGGTCGCGTTGCGGGTAGGATCGGAACCGATTGTCATCCGCGGCGTCGAGGGCCCGGGTAACTATGGCGGCACTTGGCATCGCCTCGCCAACTCGATCCAGGATTTCACGACGATTACTTGGCGGCTGTCCTATGCGAATCTGGTTCGCTGGTCGCCGGAGGGTTACCCGCTCGTGCCGCACATTGCCAAGGGGTGGGAGGTATCTGCCGACCAGAAGGTTTTCATCTTCACCTTGCGCCGCGGTATGCGCTGGTCGGACGGGCATCCGCTTACGAGTGAGGACCTGCGTTATTGGTATGAAGATGAGGTCGTCTTCTTTCAGGCTCAGCCACGTTTCTTTCGGGCTGGGCCGAGCTTGGGCCGGATTGAAGTCATCGATGAACTGCGGGTGCGAATTACATTTGAAGAGCCTAATCCTTTGTTTCCCGAGCGACTCGCTTCGATCGGGATGAACTACGAGGACTACACCGACTACATCGTGCCGGCGCACTACTTGCGGCGGTACCACCCGGAGTGGGGTGACCAGGAACTCATTCAGCGCACCATGGCGGCGTTCAAGCTCTCGAGTCCGGTCGCGCTCTACAAGCGGCTCAAGATGTGGACCAATCCCGAGCACCCGCGGCTTTGGCCTTGGGTTTACCGGACGTTTGCGCCGACGACCCCGCAAACCTTTGTGCGCAATCCGTATTACGGCGCGGTCGATCCGCAGGGCAATCAACTGCCTTACCTCGACCGACTGGTGATGGACATAAAGACGAACAATCTGATCGCGGTCTCTTCTTCCAATGGTGAGCCCTCAATGCAGGACCGTCAGATCCGCTACGAGGATCACACCCTGCTGCTGGGCGGGGCGGCGCGCAACGGCTACGAAGTCTATCACTGGAAGCACGCGACGCAGTCGTTGTTCACGGTCTTTCCCAATCTCAACCGGCGCGTCGATCCGGAGCGGCCCGAGACCGGATTGAAGAACGAACTGCTCAATCAGCGCGCGTTTCGCCAAGCGCTTTCGTTGGCGATCAACCGGCGCGATATCATCGACGCCGAATTTAATGGTCAGACCAGACCGGCCCAAATCGATCCGGGGCCCGATTCGCCCTATCACAATCCGCGGCTTTTTGGCGCGTTCACCGTTTATGATCCGGCTGAAGCCAACCGCTTGCTCGATGGCTTGGGGCTGACGCGCCGGGACAGTGAAGGCTATCGGACGTTTGCCGACGGCACGCGAATGACGTTTGCGCTGAATCTCACCGATTACACGATTTTGGGGCCGGCCCAATTCATTGTGGATGACTGGGCGGCGGTCGGGGTGCGTCTGACTATCCGGTCCCGGGCGAGAAAGTTGTTCGACCAGGAGAAACTCGCATTTGAGCACGATTTCACGGTTTGGGCCGGGGAGAGTGAGTTTTTCCCGTTGGTAGAGCCCCGTAATTTTGTGCCGACTTACGGCGAGTCATTTTTTGCGCCGCGTTTTGGAATTTGGTACCAGAGCGGAGGCTTGAACGGAGCTCCTGCGGTGCTCGAACGCCCGGCCGCGATGGCGCCTCCGGCGGATCATCCCTTGCTCAGGTCGATGCGAATTCTGGAAGAGGCCTCGGCGTTGCCGACCGATTTGGAGCGAAGGGCGCGGTTTAATGAAGCTTTGGAGATCGCGGCGGATAATATCTGGACGATCAGCATTTCGACCCCGCCGCCGCAATTGGTGGTGGTGAAGAATGGATTTCGAAATGTCCCGAGACTCGCGCTCTTTGGCGCCGGTATGCAGTCGCCGGGCAATGCCGGGATTGAGACCTATTTTTGGGCTCATCCGGCGGACGGACCCGCCGTGACCGCTCAAATCAAGCGGGAGTTGGGGGCGGTCACACCGTCGCCCAGCGCTCTCGCCCAAAGCGAGGCGGAGGCCGGAGTCGGCACAGGCGCAGGCGAAGGCTTCGCTTTGACTTTACGAACACTGTTTCTGCTGGCGCTGGGATTGGCGCTTATCCTTGTCGCGGTGCGGCACCCGTTTATCGGGCGGAGGCTTCTGCTCATGTTCCCGACGATGGTTGTGGTCTCGTTGATTGTATTCGTTTTGGTGCAACTGCCACCCGGAGATTATGTGGCAACGCGCATCGCCCAACTCGAGTTGCAGGGCACGCCGAGCAACGAGCAGCTGGCGGATGATTTGCGGAAGAATTTCGGTCTCGAACAGCCCCTGTTGCAGCGCTACGCGCGTTGGATCGGGCTTACGTGGTTTACCTCCTTTAAGGCGGCTGACGCCGGGCTGCTGCAAGGCCATCTTGGCTTGTCGATGGAGCATGAAAAGCCGGTCAACGAAGTCATCGGTGACCGGATTCTGCTCACGTTGATTGTCTCGTTTGCGACGTTGATCATGACGTGGCTGGTGGCTTTGCCCTTGGGGATTTACTCGGCGGTCCGGCAATACTCGTTCGGTGACTATACGCTCACCCTGCTTGGATTCTTGGGGATGTCCGTGCCCGCGTTCCTGCTTTCGTTGGTGCTCATGTTTGCCGCCAAACACTGGTTGGGGCTGAACATCACCGGGCTTTTCTCGACTGAGTTTGCGTCGATGCCGGGTTGGAGTTGGGCAAAGGTCACGGATCTTTTAAAGCATCTGTGGTTACCGGTGGTGGTTTTGGGCTTTGGGGGTGTGGCCGGGATGACCCGCGTAATGCGGGCAAATCTCTTGGACGAGTTGCAAAAACCTTATGTGACGACGGCCCGGGCCAAGGGGGTGCGGCCGGTGAGACTGTTGCTGAAATATCCGGTCCGCATGGCGCTCAACCCTTTTGTCTCCGGTTTGGGGGCGATGTTTCCCCAGTTGGTCTCCGGCGGTGCAATCGTGGCCCTTGTGCTGAGTCTTCCGATGGTCGGCCCGACGATGTTGGACGCTTTGCTGGTTGAGGACGTTTACTTGGCGGGATCGATGCTGGTTGTGCTCAGCCTGATGGGCGTCGTTGGCACGCTGGTCAGCGACCTGCTTCTGCTTTGGCTCGATCCCCGTATTCGCCTTGAGGCTTCGCGTTGAGGAACGCCGAACAGGCGAGTCAACGAATCGCCGATTCGGGCAACACGGCGTTCGTCTGCCTTGGATTAGGATTAGCTGGGGCCGTTCCGAAAAATTCGGCAATATGGCCGACATCGGTGTAGCCCCTTGCAAGCAAAAGGGTCTCGATGGCCAACAGAGCGGCGTGCAATTCGCGGGTCGTCTCCATGTCGAGCTCTTGGACCGTCTTGGTGGTTTTGCTCACCACGTGGTAGCGGGGACGATCATCGACGTTGAGCGAAAACAGAGCGGTTCCGTTGTGAAGGTAGGAACGACGCACGATCCCAATCTCTTCAAACACCGCCATGCAGCGATAAACAGTCACCAAGTCGCAACCCCGGCGCCCAAGACTCTCGTGGATTGCCTCAATGCTCGCAGGCTGCCCTAGCTTAACCATGGCGGCCAGAATCGTCAGGCGTGGCCGCGTGATCCGCAGGCCTGCAGACTTGAGCCGGGCGGTGACGATATCCACCGGCTCGTCTCCGTAACCAGAAATCGGTGCGTTGGTCTGGGTAGATGCTATCATGAAGAAAACGACAAACGTGTAACAACAGAAGGTTGTGGCGAGTGCGTTTTGTAATCACCGAGCAATTTTTCTGGGCGTAATCGAGGTAGTGGAAAAGGGCCTCCTTTTGCTGAATTTCGACCCAAAGATTGCACCAGAGCCGGGCGTGTGTCTCAGTGACAATCTCACATGCACGACCTGGAGTTCGCCGAAATTGTTGCCCTGATCTGCAAAGAAGACCCGCGCTTTGATAAAAAGGCCTACGATTTCGTGCGCCAAGGGCTCGACCACACCGTCAAGGAGCTTCGAAAGAAGGAGACATCCAAGACCGAGCGTTCCCGGCATGTCTCCGGCCCCGAATTGCTGCACGGCATTCGGGTGTTTGCTTTGGACCAATACGGCCCGCTGGCTAAGACGGTGCTCAACGCTTGGGGCGTGAAGCGCTGCCGTGACTTCGGCGATATCGTATTCAATCTCATCGAGTATAATGTGTTCGCGAAAACGGAGAGCGATCGACCGGAAGATTTCTCCGACGTTTATACTTTTGAGGATGCATTCGTGAAGCCTTACCAGCCGTCTAAGCGGCGGGTACTCGCCTCCGGGTGAGACCGGCGGGCTTCCGCCGGAGCAGCGCCGACGGGGTAGAACCCGATGTGCGCATACTTTCGTTTCCAACCCCATCTATTCTTTATGGTTTCCGTCTCATCGTCGGCTGATCTCAAATTACTCGCTCCGTTTTGGAACGAACCGGTCGAGCGCATGGTGCTGCCAAACGGACTGACTCTGATCATAAAGCCGGACCGATCCGCGGCGCTGGCCTCGGTGCAAGTCTGGGTGAAAACCGGCAGCCAGCACGAAGGCGCGCACCTCGGTGCAGGCCTCTCGCATTACCTCGAACACATGTTGTTCAAAGGCACGACGCGCCGCGCGGGTCGGGAGATCTCGGCCACCGTGCAGGCGCATGGCGGCTACATCAACGCCTACACGACGTTCGACCGCACGGTCTACTACATCGATTTGCCCAGCGAGCACACCGGCATGGCGGTCGATCTTTTGGCCGACGCCGTGCTAAACTCCACGTTGCCGGCCGACGAGACGGCGAAAGAGAAGGACGTGATTCTGCGGGAAATCGCGATGACGAAGGACGAACCCGAGAATCGTCTTTGGGATGCGCTGTTTGGGACGGCGTTTCGTGAGCATCCATACCGCCAGCCGATCATCGGGCATCGCGATGTGTTCTCGGCGGTCACCCGCGAGGATCTCATGGGCTATTATCGTGCGCGCTACGTGCCGAACAATCTCGTGGTCGTGATCGTGGGCGACGTGGATCTGGCTGCGACCCGGGCCTTGGTGGAGCAACATTTCGGCGCGGCCCCCCGCGTGCGTTTGGCCCCGGTGCTGGTGCCGGCCGAGCCGGTGCAATTGGCCCCGCGTGAACTGCATCGCTTTGAAAAAGTCGAACTCTCCCGCGGCGCCCTCGCTTGGCCGATTCCAGGTCTGACCCACGCCGATGCGCCGATGCTTGATCTGCTCGCCACCGTGCTGGGCGGCGGTGACAGCTCCGTGCTCTGGCAGGAGATTCGGGAGAAGGCCGGCCTGGTGCACAGCATCGATTCTTCGAGCTGGAACCCGGGCAGCAGCGGGCTTTTTTGCATCGGCTACTCGGCGGACGCCGCGAAGCGGGTCGCCGCGATTGCCGCGATCATGCGCACGCTTGAGCGTTGTGCGACCAAGGGGTTTACCGCCGCCCAACTGAAAAAGGCGATGCGACAAGTCGTCGTCGGCGAGATCAACACGCGCAAAACGATGAGCGGCCAAGCGTCGCGCCTCGGGGCGGCGGAGGTCGTCGTGGGCGATCTCGACTACAGTCGCGCTTACTTTGAGCGCCTAAGAGCGGTCACGCCGGCCGATTTAAAGCGGGTGCTGCGGGCCTACCTGCGCCCCGAGCGGTTGAATTCTGTTTCACTTAATCCCCTCGAAACGACTGCGACTGCCGCCGCCGCCGCCGCCGGCCAATCGTCGCGTCCGGATTTTTCCGAAGTTACTTTGCCCAATGGGGCGCGCCTACTGCTGCAACCGGATCGCCGTTTGCCCAATTTGCACCTGCGCTTAGTTGTGACGGGCGGACCGCTCTTCGAGGAGGCGGGACAACGGGGCTCGTCGTCGTTGCTGGCGACGATGCTCACGAAGGATGCGGGCAAACGCAGCGCGGCCCAAGTCGCGCAATTCATCGAGGAAGTGGGCGGGTCGTTTCATCCGCTCTCGGGCAACAATAGCCTCGGACTGGCGGCGGAGGTTTTGCCGCCGGATTTTGAACGGGCGCTGGCGGTGATCTCCGATGCGGTGCTCGCCCCCGCTTTCAAGCCGGGCACGTTCAAGCTCGAACAGGACGCGCAACTCGCCGGTCTGGCCGATGACGCGGACGACGTGGTGACGCTCGCGCGGAAACTCACCCGGCGGAAATTTTTCGGCGCGCACCCGCTGGCGCTCGATGCGAGCGGCGACGAGGCGGGAGTAAAGGCGCTCACGCCTGCGGCGCTGCGGGCACTGCACCGGCGCCTGTTTGTCGGGTCCAACGTGGTCCTCGCGGTCGCGGGCGATTTTGATCCAAAAAAGCTGATGCCTAAGTTGAAGGCATTTTTGAGCAAGATTCCCAAGGGCAGGGTGCCCACGGCGCAACCCGGAGAGCGGCCGATGGCGTTGCCCGCCGAAGCGGGCGATTTCTTGGAGAAACAACCGCGCGAGCAGGCGGTGGTGTTGCAGGCGTTTCCAGGCACGCGGGTTCATGCGCCGGACTACCATGTCGGCGAGGTCGCGGACGAGTTGTTCAGCGGCATGGCGTCGCGGTTGTTCGAGCGGGTGCGGGAGGAAAAAGGCCTCGCGTATTTTGTGCGCTCGGGCCGGGTGCTGGGGCTCGATACGGGGATGTTTTATTTCTTCGCCGGCACGCAGCCGGGGAAGGAAGGCGAAGTCTTGGCCGAAATCGATGCCGAGATCGCGCGCGTGCAAGCGGGCGGCGTTGAGGACGTGGAACTGCGCCGGTGTCAGGCGCGGTTAAAAGCGGGGCAACGGGCCTCGATGCAGACCAACGCATCGCGGGCGCTCCAAGCCAGCTTGAACGCGCTGCAAGGTCAGCCGATCAACGCCTGGAAGGACTACGACGCTGAGATCGACGCCGTAACGGTGGCCGATCTGGCGACGTTTGCCGGGAAGTATTTTCAGAAAAAACTCCGCACTCAGGTCGTGGTGCGCCCGTGAGGGCGCGAGCCCCGCGCTCTGGGCTCACGGCGCCTCGTAGACTTCGATCAGGAGCGTGCCGGTGGGGGCGGGGGGATTGGCCATGTTGGCGGGGACGGCGGCGGCGGTCGTCTGGATGTTGTAGCCGCCGGGAGTGAAGGCGTGGACGAGGACGGCGTCGGCGCTGCCGGTTTTGAGCGGGAAGGCCCCGACCATCGGGAACGCAGCGGCAAGCGTCGTTTGGCTGCCGCCGGTGCTCCAATTGTTGTTGGCGGCGACGCTTTGAGGGGTAGCGGTCGCGGTCAGGATGTTGACGTTGGGGTCGGGCAACGTGCCGGGCAGGCCAAGATCAGCGAGGCCGGGGCCGACGCCGCGCACGATCAACGTGCGGGGATTGCCACTCACGCTGATGCCGGCGGTGACGATGTCACCGGGGTTGGCAAGATTGGCGAGGGTGGCGAGGTTGGCGAGGCGGGTGCCGTTTTTGGAGATGTCGTAGGCCTCGGCGAGGATTTCGCCGGTCGTGCCGTTGATGCCCTTGAACGTTGCGGTGTAGTTGCCGGGGTTGAGCTCGATGAGGACGGCGGCGTCGGCGCTGCCGGCGGCGATCGGGAAAGCGCCGTTGGCGGCGGCGGCGGCGGCGATCACGGGGCCGTTGCTGGGGGCTCGGTCCCAACCCTCGTTCACGGCAAGCAAGGTCTGCGCGTCGCCGGCGGGTCGGATCTCGAGGCGCGGTGCGGCGATGGTGCCGGGGACGCCAAAGGCAGCGAGGCCGGGGCCGATGCCGCGCACGAGCAAGGTGGCTTTTTGCGAGCCGATCAGGCTGAAACCAAACGTGAGGGTGTCGCCGGCGGCGGCGAGTTTGATGCGGGTCGAAAGACTCATCATGCGACCGGCAGGTGCCGCGGGGGTCTCTGCGGTTCGGGCGCCGATGAACGAGACCACGCGGGCATTGGCGTCGCTGGTGAACGCTCGCTCGGCATAGGCGGTCTCAAGCTGGGCGGCGATGTCGGCGCGACGGGCTTGGAAAGCGAAGGGAATCGCGGCGGCCAGCGCGGTCTCGGTAGGGATGGCCTTCACGTAATTGTTGGTGTCGATGAGGCCGGCGGCCTTCACGGCGTTCCAGACGGTGGTCGCATCGGTGTTGGTGAATGCGGGGTTGGTCACACCGAGAGCGCGGAAACGTCCGGGGTGGACCGGGGACGCGACGTTGTTGAATACGCTGGAGGCGATGCCGCGACCGGCGAGGAGTTGGCTGTTGGTGCGGGCGGTGGTCGCCCCGTTGAGGCCGAGGGTGCTGTCGTTGTCGGCGAGGACAAAGAGTGCCGGCACGCGCCCGACGACGGACGACGTTTCGTTGCCGGCGTTGCAATACAGCACGGTGCCGCGCACGGGGCGGGCCGGGTTGGCGGCGATGAGCAGATCGGCGAAACGCGCGGCGGCTCCGGCACCGGCGGCGAAGCCGATCATAAAGACGGGACGTGAGGCTGGCAGCAGGCCGTCGGCGGCAAACTTGTTGAGGGCGGCGATGTGATTGAGCGCGTCGGGATTGTTGGCGAGGACGGGTTGGGCATTCCAATTACCCGCGGCGCGGTTGACGCTGCTGAGAGCGGCGACGCCGTAGCCGGCGCCGACGAGATCGCGCATGAGCAGGGCCGACTCGGGTGAGTTGAACCAAGTGGCGGCCGAGTCGCCGGTGGCATGAAGGAAGAACACCACGCCGGCCGCGGCGGGCGGAATGTAGTAGGTGAGATTGGCGGTCACCGTGGTGGGAGCGGTTGCGCCTTGGGGGGTGAATTGCTGGGGATTGAACGAGGTGACGGTGAGCGGGACCCACGCCGGCGCCGCTTTGTAGGTCGCGGTAAGGGTCACTGGCGTGTTGGGCAGGGTAATCTGAATCCGTGAGCTGAGCGGTGCGATCGGGCCGGTGCCGAGCACGGAGGTGTCGCCGGTCCAGCGGTCAAACACTTGGCCGGCGGCGGGCACGGCGGCGAAGACGTCAACCCGTGAGCCACCCGGGTAAGTGCCGCCCCCGAAGCCACCGTTGACGGTGAGGGCGACGGCGGGCCCTGAGCCCTGAACGACGATAAACGAGCGTAACGTGACGGTGATGCGCGCGGCGGTTAGGGTGACGGCGCAGGTGAGCTCTTTGATGCCGGGATCGCCGGGGATGAAGGTGATTTGGTTGGTGGTGGCGCCGGCGGTGATGCGGGCGGCGGTGCCGGTAATGGTCCAACGGATGGTGCGGTCGTTGCCTTGAGCGGCGGGCACCGAGGCGGTGCCGGTCGCCGTGGTGGCGGCGGCAATAGTCGGCGTGGTCGTGATCGTGCCGGCAGTGGCCGGGTCGACGACGGTGACGTCGGCGGTGGCGGTAAACGGTTGGGCACCGGCCACGGTGACGACGCAGGTCAGGCGGACGGTGCCGGCTTGGTCGGCGGTGTAGTCGATGTTGGCGCGAGTGAGATCGGACGAGGCAAAGCGGCCACCTGTGATCGTCCAAAGGTAAGTCGCGGTGTTGTTGATGAGTCCGCCGCCGCCGCCGGCGTTGGGGACCACAACGGCGGCCGAAGCTTCGTCGCCGATGACGATGGCGGTGCCGGCGATGATGCGAGGGTCGGTGTTGGGGTTGATGATGCCACCACCGCCACCGCCACCACCACCGCCGCCTGCTCCGGGAATTGTGGGCAGGTTGATGACTTGGCCGCCGGGAAGGGTGATCGTTCCGTTTGGATTAACGGCGATCGTCTGGCCGCCAGGGAGGGTAATGGTGCCATCGGGGTTGATGACGACACGGCCGATGCCCGGGATATTGACGGCGTTGCCGCCGGCTTGGGCGTGTGCGGTCCCGAGCAGAAGGGGGAAGATGCAGCAAAGAACCAAGGCGAAGCGATGAAAGTGGGTCATGGGAGCAGGGGGGGATGCTAAAGTGAGGTCGGAAAATGACGGATTCTCAGGGAGCAGGTTACACCGGCGGTAAAGAACGCGAGGGTGATCAAAGATGTTTTTGCGGGGTCAGACAAGTTTGGTCGAGCCAGGCGGTTAGTTCGGAAGCGGTGGAGATGTTTTGGCCGAATTGGTAGTCGCGGGCGAGGAGCTGGGCGTAGCTGAGTTCGGCGAAGCGGCGGCAGTGGAGGAGGACGCGGGCGCGTTGGCCGGGGGCGCGCACGAGGCGGCCGAGGGCTTGGTTTACCTTGGCCATGCCGGGAATTTGGTAAACACGGCGGAAGGCGGCCTCACGCCCGAGGTCGCGCAGTTCGGCGATACGCGCGCGTTGGACGGCGTTCACTTCGGGAAGAGCGGGGCCGACGACCATGGCGTGGGTGACGCGGCCGCCGAGCAGGTCGATGCTCTCGGCAAAACTGGAGCCAAGGACGAGAAAGAGCGCGTCGGTGAGGACGAGGGATTCCTCGACCCACGCGGTCTGGGCGGCGAGGTCGGTCAGCCGAGGTTGGAGGGCGACGCGGACGCCGGGGTGGTCGCGGTCGATCTCACGGGCGATGATCTCGGCGTAGGCGTAGGACGGAAAGAAAACGGCGATGGCGCCGGAGGCAGAGTTGGGCGTGGGGTGATGAGCGTTGAAGGAGCGAACAGCTGCGGCGTGAAGGGCGGCAATGGTGGCGGCGGTGGTTGCGTGGTGTTGGGCGCGCTCGCGGAAAGACGTATCCACGCGGAGGTCGTAAGCGAGATCGTAGGCGTCGGCCCGCCATGGGGTGTGGGCGACCACGGTCGCAAGACCGTGGAGTTGAAAGTTCGAAGTTGAAGGTTGAAGGCCGGAAGCAGGGAAACCGACGGCGGTGGCAAACTCGGTAGTGGGGGAAAGGGTGGCGCTCGCCAGCACGATGCCGCCGAACGTGCGGAGGGTTTGACCGAGGGTGTCGGCGGCGTCGAGACAGGTGAACGAAAGCTCGGCGGGTCGGGGCGACCAGAGGAGTTTCTTGAGCAACGGGTCGGCGAGCCACTCGACGAGTTGCGGTGTCGACCACAGCAGGGAGGCGAAGTGTGGGCCGAGCGCGGCGGAATCGATCGGCTCGGTGACGAGGGCGGCCGCGATGGAGGCGAGGGTATCGGCGACGTCGGCTTCGAGCGCGGGGTCGAGCGAGTCGGCGCCGGGCAGAGCGGAGAGCAAAAGCGCCCAGCTTTCCCATGCGCGGAGCAGAGCCTTGGGCGCGTGCAGGTGATCCAGTTCGGTAAGGAGCGCGCGGGCATCGGCGGCGTTGACGTGGTGGGAGTGGGCGTCGGCGACCCGGGTGGGCAAATTGTGGGCCTCGTCGATGAGGAGGAGCGTGCGGGCGGGATCGAAACCGGGTTGGTTGAAGAAAAGGATACGGTTGGACGGAGCGAAGACGTAGTTGTAGTCGCCGATCCAGACGTCGTTGAAAGCGAGCGCCGCGCGGGTGATTTCGTAAGGGCAGATCCGGGCGGACTGGCCGGCGGCGCGGAGGGTGGGCAGATCGCGGGCTTGGTTTTCGAGGAGGTAAAAACGGGAAAGTCCGGAAGACGCCCAGCGGGTTTCAAGGTCGGACAGGTAGGCGCACGTGTCGCGGTGGCAGTGAAAGGTGTGGTTGATGCAGTGTTCGGATTTGTTGCGAACGTGCCAGGCCGCCACGGACGTGGTCGTAGTTGAAAGCTGGGAGTTGAACGTCGAAGAGGCGGACACGTCGGTCGTCATCGCGGCGAGGGTGCGGACGACTTGAAGTTGGCCGGTCGCTTTGCTGGTGAGATAGAGGGCGCGGTCGAAGTGGCCGGAGCGAAGTTGACTGAGGGCGAATTCGAGGAGGACGCCGGTTTTACCGAAGCCGGTGGGGGCTTCGAAGAGGAGGGCGGGTGCGCGTTCGAAGGCGGCGGTCAGTTCGATGGCCGTGGTTTCTTGGCCGGGGCGCGGCGTGGCGAAGGCCGGTCGGTAGGCGAGGTGACGGAGGCGTTCACGGGCGCGGAGCCGGAGGTCGAGGAACTCGGTGACGCGCTCGAGTTTGACGCGAAAGAGATGTTCGTCGGCAGACGTGAGGACGAGGGTCTGGGCAAGGCCGCTGGCGGTTTCGACGAAGATGAGGTGGGAACTGAGCGTCGAAACGGCGGGGCCGAGGGCGCCGAGGCGGGCGAGGGCGACGTAGGTGGCGAGTTGCGTGAAGTAGCCGGGGTAGTCGCGACGCAGTTCGGATTCGTCGGCGGGGAGCGGGCGCGTGACGGTCTTGATCTCGCGGAGCACAATGGTCGAGGGCGATGGCGGCACCGGCCGCAGCGCAGCGTCACCTGCTGGGAGAGATTTTTCGGGGAGCGGTTTGGGCGCGAGCCGGAGGAGTTGGTCTATGCGGCCGTTGAAGGTGAGGGTCCAACCGCGGTGGAAAACGCGCCCCTCGATCGAGACTTCAAATTCGGCAGCGGAGCCGTGCTCGGTGGTGGCTTGGGCGCGGAGCTGTTGGTGCCAGTAAGTGCCGAGTTGCGCGCGCCAGATGCCCTGGGGACCGCCGGAGCTTTCGCGGGGGCCGAGGGTAAAATCGGAAAACTCGCCGACGCTCAGGCGGGCGGTGCGGGCGTCGAGGGAGAAATCCATGGGCCTCTCACGAAACACCCGGTTGGAGAGGAAGGAAAATGGAAAGTGCGGCGCGGGCGCCGGCGGCGAAATCAACGGCGGGACATCCGGGTGAGCGCGCGCCGGGCGAGCACCCCGATGGTTAGGCTGGTGACGACGAAGGCCAACAAACCACCGATGGAGACCCAGAGCGGAGTTTCGGTGAGGTTTTCGGCGTGCAGTTTCTCGATCCCGGCGGCGACAAAAGCGGCGGCGGCCGTGCGCGGAATCAGTCCGATCACGGTGCCGACGGTGCAGCCGCCGAGCGGGGTGCGAGCGGAGGCGAGGATGAAGTTGACGACGGCAAACGAGGGCAACGGCGACACACGCAGCAGTGCGGTCACGAGAATAATCCGCCGCCAATCGCCCAGCAGGGCCCGGTGCACCGCCAGCGCGGCGGGGTTCTCCGCGATGAGGGCGACGACGCGGTCGCGCACGATCCACCGCCCCATCGCATACGCGACGAGCGAGGCGGCGGTGAAGGCCGCCATGGACAACACGAATCCGAGACCGAAACCAAACGTCCAACCGGCGAACATGGCGGCGGCGAAGCTGGGGAGAAACGAAAGGCCGACGAGGGCGATGGCGGCGAAGAAATAGATGACGACGCCGAGGGCGAAATTTTCGCGGAGCCACGGGGCGAACGTGGTGAGCGTGGCAAGGAGCAGAAAGCTGCCGAGCGGCGGCAAAATGGAGAGCACCGCCACGGCCGGGCCGGCGGGGCCGAGGCGGCGGAAGATTCCGGGCGGATTTGGAAGAGGCGCGGAGGGCAAGACAGGAGAAGTGCCGAGTCGCAGGCGCAGCGTTGGCTAACCCGGCGACGGGTGGCGATCGGCCGTTTTAGTCGAAGAGAATCTCCGTGTCGTTGCGGAGATAAGTTTCGAGCTGGCGGGTGAGGCGGGCGGTGGATTCGGGTGCGGCGGTTTGGGCGGCGAGGGGACGGTTGAGGAGTTCGACCGCGAGCGTTTGTTCGGCGGATGCGAGCGAGGGAAACCACTGCTGTTTCACGGGGTAGCCCTCGTCGCGCGCGAAACAATAGAGACTCTTGAAGAAGACGATATCGGCGCGGGGAGATTGCGCGAAGGCGGCGAGGGCGGTGCGCAGCAGGCCGGCGACCTCGGTGCGGCTGTCCTCGTGGACGGGGTTGCGCGCGATCAGGGCGGTAAACGACGACGCGAGCATGAGGGTGGAATAACTGCGGCCGATGCCGGTGGGGCGGGCAAGGAGCCGGACCTCTTTGATGAACCAAGTGGAACCTTGGTTGGATGTCTCAAGCGAGAGGGCGACCTCGTCGAATAAATCGAGCGCGAGGTGGTTGGCGGCGTTCTTCTTGGGGAGCCGTTGCAGGGCGAGAAGCGTGCCGTGTTCGGCGGAGAAGAGACTGAACGTCTGAAACGAATCGGCGGGCGGGCGCTTGAGGAGGACGAAGGCCTCGGTCTGGAGCTGGCGGCCGGGCATCGGGAAATTCTCGGTTTCTGAGACCCGAAACCCGATTGGGACAATCGGAATCAGGGCGCATGGGCGCGGGAGTTACTTGGCGAGATCGGCGGCTTTGACGGCCGGCCAAGGGGGGACGACGGCTCCGCCGGAAATGATCATCTTCATGCCCTCGCCGACGCTCATTTCGAGGGGGGTGATCTCGCGGGCGGGAAAAAGAATCAGGAAGCCGCTGGTGGGATTTGGCGTCGTGGGGACGAATACGGTCCAGACCTCCTCGGCGGTTTTGGCCTGAGCTTCCCCTTGGGTTTTGTTGGTCAGAAAGCCGATGGCCCAAATGCCGGGCCGGGGGAATTCGACGAGCACGACTTGGTTGAAGAGATTTTTGTTCTGCGTGCCGAACGTGTCGACGATCTGTTTGACCGTATTGTAAACCGCGCTGACGCCGGGGATGCTGAGCATGAAGCGCTCGCCAATGCTGACGAAAAATTTTCCGAAGACATAGCGCGAGACATAGCCGAGGGCGGTCACGATGAGCACGACGCTGATGGTACTGACGACATCCCAGAGAAACGGCAGGTCGCGCAACGTGGCGGGCAGGCGGTCAAAAAAGAGCGGACGCACCGTGCCGCCGACGAGCGCGATGATTTGGGCAAAGGCCCAGACGGTGACGATCAGCGGGGCGAGCAGGAGGGCGCCGGAAATGAAGGCGTTGCGAAAGGTGACCAAGCGGGACTCGGTGTTGGGTAGAGATGACGTCACGGACATGCTGGTAGAATTAGCGGTTCGAGAGCGGGCGATGCACGGAAAAACGCGGTGGAAATAGGAAACGGGGCTCAGCGCAGCGTGAAAATGGCCTGCGGGCCGAGCAGGCGAAGGGCGCGGGCTTCGGTGCGGCGCATGAGGCGTTTTTTGGCGGGTTGCAGATCGTCGTATCCGGCGAGGTGGAGCCAGCCATGGACAACGTAAAGGAGGAGTTCGGCGGCGAAGGCGGCTTCCGCACGCGGAGCGGTTTGGCGAAGCGCGGCATCGACCGAAATGCAGATCTCGCCCGCGGTGCCGTGGGCGGGGTCGCCTTCGAAGGTGATGACGTCGGTGACGGTCGGATCGTCAAGAAATGTGCCGTGGAGCTCGGCGAGCGCGGGATCGGTGAGGAAGACGAGAGAAAGTTCGCCGGGCGGGCAGGATGGAAATTTTGAATTCGGCGGCGCGCCCTTTGATTTCGGGAATTCCGTGTCGAGGGTGCGGACGGCGCGGATGAGGGCGGCGCGGTCGAGGCGCAAGCGGGGGTAGCGGTTGGCGATGGTGATCTCGCGGGCGGTGGCGTGGGGCATGGTTTGATCCGCGACTTCTCGTGTAAGGGTGCCAGTCAATGGAGGCGGAGAGGGCGGCCTCAAGCTTGGGCCGATGCTGGCTTGGCGGACTCGGGAGCGGGGTAAGCGACGCGGCCGTGGAGCATGTTGAGTAAGGTAAACTGAAAGCTGTTCTTAATGCGGGCAAGGTCCTCGAAGGTGAGCGGCGCTTCGTCGAGTTGCTTCTCCGCCATGCGATCGAGAAAAATTTTATCAATCAGGGCGGCCAGTTGCGCGGCGTCGGCGGAGCGGAGGGAGCGAGAAGCGGCTTCGACCCCGTCGGCGAGGGCGATGACGGCGCTCTCCTTAAACTGAGGGCGCGGGCCATCGTAGCGGAAGGGCGCGTCGTCGGGGATTTTCGAGGCCGAACTATTGGCGCCGGTTGGGGCGGCGGAGGCGGACGCCGGCGAAGTGGAGGAACCCGGGGCAATCGAAAGTGAGACGGCTTGCTGGTAAAAATAGCGGACGAGGTTGGTGCCGTGGTGTTGGGCGATGACGTCGAGCACGGCGCGGGGGAGGTGGTGGCGGGCGGCGAGTTCGACGCCGTCGGAGACATGGCGTTTGATGATCCGGGCGGATTCAAGCGGATCGAGGTCGTCGTGGGGGTTTTGGCGATCGCGTTGGTTTTCCGTGAAGAAATTCGGGTGTTCGGTTTTGCCGATGTCGTGGAAGAGAGCGCAGACGCGAGCGAGGAGCGGGTTGGCGCCGATGGCGTTGGAAGCGTTTTCGGCGAGCTGCGCGACGACGAGTGAGTGGTGATAGGTGCCCGGTGCTTCGAGCTGCATGCGGCGCAACAGAGGGTGATTGTAGTCAGTGAGCTCAAGAAGCGTGATGTCCGTGGTGCGTTTGAAGAGAGACTCGAGGACCGGGAGCAGGCCAACGACGGCGACGCCGGTGAAGAGCCCGGTGAGAACGCCGGCCGACATCTGGCGGGCGAGGGTATCGAGCGGGGTTTGGTCGGCAAAGGCGATGAGGGCGGCGAAGACCGCGACCGTAAGACCGCCGGCGGCGGCGGAGCGCACGACGCGGCCGCGGCGCCGGGCGTCGCGGGCGAAGTAGATCGCGACCAAGGAGGCGAGAAAAGTGAGGACGAGCAGATCGAGCCGGTTGCCGTAGATTACGCCGGTGAAAATCGAGATGAGCAGCGCCATAAAGATGGCGGAGCCGGCGTCGATGAGGATGGCGACGATGAGCGGAGCGAAGGCGGTGGGCGCGACGTAAGGCAGCGTCGAGGCCCACGAGCCGTCGTTCACAAAGAAATCGGCCCCGCCGAGGGCGTAGACGAGACGGACGAGACCGAGGTTGAGAATGACGACGAGGGCGAGGAGTCCGAGGCGGACGTTGCTCCTGAGCGTCTCTGCGTCCTCGAGCCGGATGTAAATGATGGAGGCAAGGACCATCGCGAGCACGAGGAGCACGCGGCCGAAGAGGGCGAGGCCCTCGTTGAGTTCGGCGTCGCCGTGCTCCAGCAGGTAGCGGCGGTGAGCGGAGAGCAGTTCGTGTTGTTCCGGGGTCACGCGGTCGCCCGGCTCGATGAGGGTTTGGCCGCGGGTCACATTGACCGAGATGGGCACGAGGGCGCGGGCCGCGGCGGTCTCGCGTTGCTGGGTGGCGGCGCGGTCGAAGGTGACGTTGGTGGTGATACCGTTGCGAAAAAACCGGAAAAGGGCCTGCGCGGAGGGCCGGGGCACGCCCTCGGTGGCGAGACTGACGCGGAGGATGGTAAACGCATCTTCGCTCGAATGCACGGGACGCGGGGCGGTTGAGCCGTTGGGCGTGGAAACCTGGAAAACGGTGATCCCGCCGCTGCCGGGGTTGCCGAGGGCGGCGTCGTGAATGCCCTCGGTGTGAAGCTCTCGGAGTACGCTGATCCCGGTTTCAAACAGGGCGGCACGGGCCGTGGCGTCGCCGGAGGCGAGAAGGGCGGCGAGGTCTTCGGGGCTGGTGCGATAAGCACCGATCGCGTTGAAGGCGGCGGCGATTTCGGCGAGTTCGTTGCGATAAGAGCTGAGGCTCGGGCTGCCTCTAGGGTGGGCCGTTTCGTAGAGGGCGAGGCGGGCGAGAAGGTCGCGGGCGGCAGCCTCGAAGCGCTCGAAGGCGTCAAACTCAAGGCGGTAAACCGGCGGTACACGGTCAAGAAATTGCTCCCGGGCGGCCGCAGTGCGCTCTTGGCTGACGTAGGTGAACGAAGCGGCGGCATTGATGCGGGCCGTGGCCGTCTGGCCGGGGAGCAACGGCTGGCGAAGCGACGTCATGCCGGTCGAGCTGATGAGCACGATGGCGGTAAAAGTAACGAGGAAGATGAGCGTGGAGACGAGGCGACTGCGCTCGAGGAATTCTCGCGCCGGGGAGCGCGCGGCCGACGTGGCGGGGCGTCGCGCACCTAGGCCGCCGACGAGGAGTTTCCACTGGTTTTTTACGGACATGAGGCGAGCGGGTGGCGGGAAAAAGGCAGGGCCTAGCGTTTCTCTGACGGGCCGTCATCGGTGCCGATGGGATTGCGGTAGGCTTCGTATGCTTCGATGATCTTAAGAACCAAGGGATGCCGGACGACGTCGCTGCCGCTGAACGTGTGGAATTCGATCCCGGGGATGTTTTGCAAAATGCGCCGGACTTCGAGCAGGCCGCTTTGTTTGGATCGGGGCAGATCGATTTGGGTGATGTCACCGGTGACGACCATGCGCGATTCTTCGCCTAGGCGCGTGAGAAACATCATCATCTGCTCGGGCGTGGTATTCTGCGCCTCATCAAGCACGACAAAGGCGTTGGAAAGCGTGCGACCGCGCATGTAGGCCAGCGGAGCGATCTCGATCACACCTTTCTCGGTGAGGCGGGTGACGTCGGCGGGGTCGAGCATGTCGCCGAGCGCGTCGTAGAGCGGTCGGAGGTAGGGCAGGATCTTTTCCTCGAGATCACCCGGGAGAAAGCCGAGGGCTTCGCCGGCTTCGACGGCGGGGCGGGTGAGAATAATGCGCTGAACCTCGTTCTTCAGCAGCGCGGAGACCGCGGCGGCCATGGCGAGGTAGGTCTTGCCCGTGCCAGCGGGACCGATGCCGAAGACCACGGGATTCTTGAGGATCGACTGGAGGTAGAGTTTTTGGCCGAGGGTTTTCGGGACGATCGTCTTGCGGTTGGTGGCGATCACGAGCGGCGCGGCGTAAAGAGCCTTGAGGTCGGCGCCCTCGCCGCGTGCGAAGGTCTCCAGAATGCGGAGGAAGTCAGGCGTGCGGATGGCGAGACCTTGGCCGCGAGCGGCGTGGAGGAAATTAAAGAAATCCGCGGCGAGCGCGATCGCTTCGGCGGGTGGGCGTTGCGGGCCGGTGGCAGCCGACGCGGAGGGTTCGATTTTCAGCCAGTCTTCGCGCGTGATGAGTCGAACGTGGAGCGCGACCTCGGCGGCCGTGAGATTTTGGTCGGAGCCGGCGTAGAGCGCGCTCAAGTGGCGGGCGCTGGGAAAATGGAGGGTTTTGGTGTGCAAACGCGGAGGGATGGTAAATGGGACGGGCGGATTTCTGGTCGGACGGCAGGGGCGGAGGACGAAAACGAAAGATTAAGCGGAAAGAGGAAGATTACAGCAGGGTGGGGACAGCCGCGGCGAGGCGGTCCCACATCGCTTCGAGGGCTTGGGGCAAGATCCGGGTTTGGCCCAGAACCGGCATGAAGTTGTTGTCGCCCGACCAGCGGGGCACGAGGTGACCGTGGAGATGGGCGATGCTGCCGCCGGCGGCGGAACCGAGGTTGAAACCGACGTTGATGCCGTCGGGTTTTAGGACGGCGTGGAGAAGCTTTTGGCCGAAAACGATCTCTTCCATAAGATCGGCGCGTTCGGGCGACGTGAGATCGAGCAGGTCGTTTACTTCCCGAAAAGGCACGGCAAGGAGATGCCCGGGGTTATAGGGGAAGCGATTGAGGATCAGATAGGAAAGAGGTGAACGGTGGACAATCAGAGCGGTGCGGTCATCGCCGATGGCGGGGAGTTCGGTGAAGGGTCGCTTCAGGGCTGCCGGGTAGCGCGGCGCTTCGATGTATTCCATGCGCCAATAAGGGTGAAGCTGCTGCGGGTTCAAAGGACGGGTAAGAAAGGATGCGGCGGGATGGTTGTCAAAGCGCGGGCAGGGAGATTTCAGAGTTGATATGACGACCGTCATGGCAATGGTTCTGGTGCTATGCGCTATCCTCCGACGCACAAACTCGACACCCGGCGCCGAATCGTGGCGGCGGCGAGCGCGGCGTTTCGGGAACGCGGAGTGGAAAACACCGGCGTGGACGAAGTGATGCGTCGGGCGGGGCTGACTCACGGGGGTTTTTACGCGCATTTTGAGGACAAAGCGGCGCTTGTGGCCGAGGCGTGCGCGGACGCGTTTGACGGGGCGGTGGGCAATTTGGAGCGGATCGCGGGGCTGCCGACCGCCGGGCAACGAGCGCGGTTGCTCATCGACAGTTATCTTTCGGCCCGACACCGGGACAATCGGGGGTCCGGTTGTCTGGTCGTCGCGGTGGGCGCGGATATGGCGAGGCTCGACGGTGCGGGCAGGGCGGGATACGCGCGGGGATTTGCGCGGCATCTGGATCGGCTGTGCGCGGCCCTGCGGCTGGCGCGGGATGAGGAGAAAAACCGGGACCGCGTGACCCATCTGATGAGTTCGCTGGTGGGGGCGTTGCTGTTCGCGCGGGCGGCGGATACGCCGGAGCGGAGCGATGCGTTGTTGAGCTCGGCGCGGCGGATGTTGCGCGAGGAGTTTTGCTAAGGGAGCAGGGAAATTTTCCAATTTATGAACACAACACAGAGTAATCGGCGGCGGGTCGTTATCACGGGGTTGGGGGCGGTGACGCCCGTCGGAAATTCGGTGGCGGAGACTTGGGCGTCGCTGACGGCCGGGCGTAGCGGCATCGGAAAGCTGACGCGGTTCGACGCAACGGGTTGCACCGCGCAGATCGCGGGCGAGGTCAAAAATTACGACCCGACCAAACCGATTGCGACGCCGGTGCATCCCCGCGGTGCGGCGGGAGAGCCGGTGTTGGCTCCCCTTACGCCTAAAGAAGTGAAGAAGCTCGGGCGCTTCACCCAGCTCGGGCTCGGGGCGGGGCTCGAAGCGTATGTTGATTCGGGGCTCGATGCGGTCCGGGCGACGCTTCGGTCCGAGCGGTTGGCGATCAACATGGGCGTCGGTTTGGGCGGGCTGCCTGAGATTGAGGCGATGCATGAGACGTGGAAAACGGGTGGGTTTCGGAAGATTTCGCCGTTCTTCATCATTCAGGTCGCGCCAAACATTCTCTCGGGACAGTTGGCGATTTTGCTCGATGCGCGGGGGCCTAATATGAGCAACACGGCGGCGTGCGCGACGAGCGGGCATTCGCTCGGCGAATCGTTGCGGGTGATCCAGCGCGGTGAGGCCGATGTGATGATCGCGGGCGGTTCCGAGGCGGCGATCAGTCCTCTTTCGGTGGGCGCGTTTGCGCAGATGCGCGCGCTCTCGACCCGGAACGACGCGCCGGAAAAGGCGTCGCGGCCTTACGACACCGATCGCGATGGGTTTGTGATCGGCGAAGGTGCCGTGGCGATGGTGCTCGAAGAGTACGAGCACGCAAAAGCGCGGGGCGCGCGGATCTATGCCGAGCTGAGCGGTTATGCGGCGTCGGGTGACGCTTATCATCTTTCGTCGCTGGCGCCCGCGGCCGAGGGATCGCGGCGTGCAATGGAGCTGGCGCTGGCTGATGCGGGCGTGAAGCCCGTATCGGTTGGCTATGTGTCGGCGCACGCGACCTCGACCCCGGGCGGTGACGGGGAAGAAGCGACGGCGATCGCGGCCGTGTTTGCCGAGGCGAAGGCGACGCTGCATGTGAGCGGCGTGAAATCCATGACCGGGCATCTGCTCGGTGGTGCGGGTGCGCTGGGGGCGCTCGCCGCGGTGCTGGCCGTGCATCACGGCGTGGTTCCGCCGACGATTAATTTGGACAACATCGACCCCGCGTGTGCGGCGCTTGGGCTGAATTTCACGCCCAACGTGGCAGTGACGAAGCGCGTCGACTACGCCCTCGCAAACAGCTTCGGGTTCGGCGGGACAAATGCTTCGCTCGTCGTCGGTCGAGTTTAACGCGGACGGTTGGCTTCCGTCGATTGATGCATGAGCGGCTGAAGTTTGTCGTCGAGCGGGCCGGGCTGGTGTGGCCGGAGGTGGCAACGGCGGATGGGTTGGCGGAGTTGGCGGTGGATGTCTTTTTGCGCCCGCCGCCTCCGTCCAGGATGACGCCGCGTGAGGCCGGGTATCTGGAGCAGGGCCGGCGTGGGATGTTGGTGACGCGGGCGGGCGCGTTGGCGGCCTGGACGTGGGGAAGTGAGAGTGCGCCCGTGGTTGGGCTGGTGCACGGCTGGGCGGGGCGGGGGTCGCAACTGGGCGCGTTTGCGGCGCCTCTGGTGACGGCGGGATTTCAAGTGGTGGCTTTCGACGGACCCGCCCACGGGGAGTCGCCGGGAGTCGAGGCTTCGGTGCCGCGGTTGGCCGAGTGCATCGTGGAGATCGCGTTGCAGCGGGGCGGGGTGCACGCGCTCATCGGGCATTCGATGGGGGCGGCGAGTGCAGCGATGGCGACGATGATCGGACTCGCGCCCAAAGGATTGGTGATGATTGCACCGCCGCTGAGCCACCGTCGGCGCATGGAGCGGGTGGCTGCGGGGCTTGAGCTGACCTCTGAAGTGCGGACGTTGTTTTATGCGGCGGCGGAGCGACGCGTGGGCTGGAAAGATGAGGACGTCGATATGCGCGTGGTGGCGCGCCGGGCGCCGTGCCCGGCCTTGGTTTTTCACGACCCGCAAGACGACAACACCGAGTTTTCGGGTTCGGAGGAGTTCGTGGCGCAGTGGAGCGGGGCGCGGTTGGTGCCGTGCCCGGGACGCGGGCATTTGCGGATCCTGACGACGACGGAAGTGGTGGCGGAGACGGTTCGGTTTGTGGCGGCTTTATAAGTTTGGCCAGCAGCGCGGTGGCGTCGGTCGGCGGGACTCATGGCGTTTGTGGCTTGGGATGAGTCGGATTGGTGGCAGGCGAAGGGGGAATATACGGGAATCTGCAGCAGCCCAACCCTCCGAAATCATCAACCACGGATGCACCCGAATTAATCCGGATAAAGACGGGGAACAGTCTTCGCTTCGTGGGCGAGTGGTTCGCTTTTCCCATCTGTTTGGGATCCGGGTCCATTCGTGTCTACCCCTCGTTCAACTGCCGTTTTTTGGGTTGCCCGGAATCGGGGCCGTGACGTTGCAAAGTATGGTGCGTGAAGAGGCGTCTCGGGTGTTGGCCGCAACCTCGTTGTCTGAAAAAACAAAGGTGGGATTCGATTCCCGCCAATTTCCGTTTTCATCGCAGGACTGGGCCGCGAACAAACCGGCTGAGTTAAATCGATGCCGTTCGCCTTACGATTTCCATTTACTGGGACTCTGACCGGTCCGACGGCGGAACCAGCGGGCAAAATAGTTGGGGTCCTCAAAGCCAGACTGAACCGCAGCTTCTGCAATGGAGCGGCTGGAGCAAAGGGACTTTTGCGCGGCCTCGAGTCGGAGGCGGTCACGAAGATCCCGTAAGCTGAGGCCGGATTCGTGTTTTAATTTACGGCTGAGGTGATCGGGATGGTAGCCGAAATCGCGGGCGACCTTGCCGAGCGCAACGGATGTGCGGATCGGCCCGGTTAGCTGTTCGAGGAGCGAAGGAGGTGGAGTTTTTTTGTTGGCTACCGGTTCCAGTAAGCGGGCGACGACGGCGAGAATTGTGGAATAGTCCGAAAGCGTGAGCCGGCCTTTTCGTGGAATGAGGGAGAGTAAGGCGTGGAGTTCGTTGAGTGCGGCGGGCAGCAGCGTGCGGTGCGCCGATCTGATCCGGCGTGCATCTTCCAGTTCGTAATCGAGAACGAGGCACAAGGGACGGCTTGGGCCGGAAACGGAAAATCCGTGGGGAGTTCCGGCGGGGATAAAAAACAAGTCCCCAGCGCGGGCTGGTCGACGACGTCCGATGGTGGACTGAATGCCCTCGCCAGAAAGGTAGAGGATGAGTTGGGCGTAGGCGTGGCGGTGGGGAGCAACCTCGGCGTCACGGTGGCGGTTGAGTTGAAGTTTGCGCAGGACGAAACCCAAGGCGTGGATTTCAATCTTCTGAATCAGTAAAGGGCTCCAAGCATGCATGAAAGTCGTTTTGGTGCTATAATCCGTCGCTTTTGTGCTAACGCAAGCGGCGGAATCGGCGTAGGGTGTCATTCGTCATTTCAAGATCCAGTCTTTAACCCTCAATCATTATGATCACACACAAGGTCGGCATTATCATGAACGGCGTCACAGGACGCATGGGCACCAATCAACACTTGTTGCGCTCAATCAAGGCCATCATCGAACAGGGTGGCATCAAGCTCGCTGATGGCGAGGTCATCATGCCCGACCCGATCTTGATTGGTCGCAGCGAGTCTAAGTTGGCCGCTTTGGCAGCGCGCGCGGGCGTGAAGCGCTATAGCACGAATCTGGACGCCGCGCTCGCAGACGCCGGCAACCAAGTCTATTTCGACGCAACGCTGACCGGGCAGCGTCCCATCGGCGTGCGCAAGGCCATCGCGGCGAAGAAACACATTTACTGCGAGAAACCCTCGGCGACGACTTCGGCGGAGGCGCTCGCGCTCTACAAAGAAGTCACGGCGGCCGGACTCAAAAACGGTGTGGTGCAGGACAAGCTCTGGCTTCCGGGATTGCTGAAGCTCAAGTATCTAATCGATACCGGATTTTTCGGGAAGATTCTCTCGGTGCGCGGCGAATTCGGCTATTGGGTATTCACCGGGGAGAATGAGAAATTGCAGCGCCCGTCTTGGAACTACCGCAAAGAAGACGACGGTGGAATCATCGTCGATATGCTCTGCCATTGGCAGTATGTGATTCAGAATCTGTTTGGCGACGTGAAGTCGGTCTCGTGTTTGGGCGCCACCCACATCCCCCAACGCTGGGATGAAGCGGGTAAGCCCTACAAGTGCACCGCTGACGATTCTGCTTATGCGACATTCGAGCTGAAAAACGGCGTGATCTGTCACTTTAATTCCTCGTGGGTCGTCCGGGTGCGCCGCGATGATCTGCTCACTTTGCAGGTCGATGGCACCCATGGCAGCGCCGTTGCGGGCCTTCGCAACTGCGTGATCCAGCACGGCTCGATGACGCCGCGTTGTGTCTGGAGTCCTGATACCGACAGCCCGATCAAATACACGGACGGCTGGGTCACCCAGCCGACGAACGATGTGTTTGATAACGCCTTCAAGGTGCAGTGGGAGCTCTTCTTGAAGCACGTGGTGAAGGGCGATCCTTTCCCGTGGAATTTGTTGGAAGGCGCCCGGGGCGTGCAACTCGCCGAGCTTGGCCTCAAGTCGTGGGCTGAGCGGCGGTGGCTGGATGTACCGGACTTGGCGTAACCCGGCGCCGCTCGCGGTGGAATGCCGCGATTTCATTTCCAAACGCGTGAATTGCACTGGCATTTCACGCGTTTTCGCTAGGGTTCTCCGATGACTTTCCCCGGAACCTCCGGGGCGGGCATCCATCCAAATCACTATGACAACATCCTTAACTTTCGCCCTTATTGGCAACCAGACGTCCTTTTTGCCGTCGTGGGTATTCATGGTCCTTCTAGGCTTGGTGATGATTTTTTCGCTCTACGCCCAGATGCGCGTGTCGAGCGTCTACAACAAGAACGCTCAGATCCCTTCACGTGGTCGCATCACCGGACGCGAGGCCGCCGAGGCGGTCATGGCTCGAGCCGGAATCACCGACGTCGAGATCGCATCGACCGACGGTCACCTCACCGATCACTACGATCCGATCAACAAGCGGCTCGTGCTCTCCGAGGAAAACTACCGCGGCACCAGTCTTGCAGCCCTTGGGGTTGCCGCCCACGAAGCGGGCCATGCCATCCAACACAAGATCGGTTACTCGATGCTCAAGCTGCGGATGGCTCTGGTGCCCGCCACCAACATTGTGACGCGAGCCCTGCCGATCGTGATGATCGCCGGATTTTTCCTCGCGAGCGGCCTCACAGGCATGATGTTGGACATCGCAATTCTGTGCTACGCCGTGCTGGCTTTCTTCCAGTTCGTGACTTTGCCCGTGGAGTTTGATGCCAGCCGCCGCGCCCGGGTCGAGTTGGTCGGCCTCGGGATCATCGATCGGGACGAAATGCCCGGAGTCACGGCGACGCTCAACGCAGCCGCGCTCACTTACGTGGCAGCATTCGTCAGCTCACTGATGTATCTGCTCTACTTGCTCAATTCGCGTCGCGAGTAATCTGCGGGAGATTTTTGCCCATTAAAAAACCGGCCTGGAAAGGCCGGCTTTTTTGTGCGCACACGGTTCGACGGAGTCCGTCACGGTTGTTGGATTTAGAAGCCGGGAAACCCGCCTCGGCCCTTCATGGACTCCATTTGGCGCATCATCTTTTTAGCACCGCCGCCTTTCATCATCTTCATCATCTTTTGCATCTGCTGAAACTGCTTCAGCACTTGGTTTACCTCGACGATTCTTACCCCTGCGCCGTTGGCAATCCGCTGACGCCGACCACCATTGAGGATGTCGGGCTTTCGGCGCTCCTTCAGAGTCATCGAAAGAATAATGGCCTCGGTCTTGCCCATCTGGCGTTCGGAATCGTCGGGCAATTGCACGCCGCTCATGCCGGGCATCATGCCGACGATGCTCTGCATGGAACCCATTTTCTTGATCTGCTGCATCTGGGCTAGAAAATCTTCGAGGTTGAAGTCGGCCTTGCGCATCTTTTCGGCCATGCGCTCGGCGTCTTTTTGATCGATGTTTTCCTGCGCCCGCTCGACGAGGGAAACGACATCGCCCATGCCAAGGATACGGGACGCAAGTCGGTCGGGGTAGAACGTATCGAAATCGCCGGTTTTTTCCCCGGTGCCGACAAATTTGATTGGAACGCCCGTGATGCTCTTGATCGAGAGCGCCGCGCCGCCGCGGGCATCGCCGTCAAGCTTCGTTAGAATGAGCCCGGTTAGCTGGAGGGCGTCGTGAAAGGTCTTGGCAACATTGACGGCTTCTTGGCCGAGAGCGCCATCGGCGACCAAGAAGACCTCGTCGGGTTGAATGCGGGCGCGGAGTTTTTTGACCTCTTCGATCAGGTCGGCGTCGATCTGGAGTCGGCCGGCGGTGTCGAAGATCATGCAATCCGTGCCGGCCGCATCGGCGGCGGCAAGCGCCGCGGCGCCGATGGCCGTAACGTCCTGGGAGCTGCGGTCGGCGTAAAAACCAAGCTCTTCCTGCTTGGCGAGAATCTCAAGCTGGTCGATGGCGGCCGGGCGGTAGATATCGCAGGCGACGACAAAGGGCCTGTAGCCGCGCTTTTTTAGCAACTTGCCGAGTTTCGCGGTGGAGGTGGTCTTGCCGGAGCCGTGCAGACCAACCATCAGAACCTTGAGCGGGCGGGCAGGGGAGAGCGTAGTCTGCCCCTCACCGAGCAACTGCACAAGTTCGTCGTTGATGATCTTGACCACTTGTTGGCCGGGCGTGACTGACTTCAGCACCTCTTGGCCGACGCAGGCCGTTTGGACCCGCTCGACGAAGTCGCGGGCGACCTTGAAGTGGACGTCGGCGGCGAGCAGGGCGGTGCGCACTTCCTTGAGCGCGTCCGCCATGTTTTCTTCCGTGAGTTTGCCGACCCCGCGAAGATTGCGGAGCGCGCTGCCGAGTTTTTCCGTGAGAGATTCGAACATGGAGCCAGGAGATTGGGTTAAGTTTGGGACGCGATGCAACTCCGCTTCGAGTAACCGTGGCGGGGTGGAGGCGGGACAATTTTCGTCCTCGTCAAATCGGGTGGGGTGCCGGATAAACCCCGTCCCTATGAACCCTGTTCTTAAGCTGTTACTCGAAGGCGGCAATCTCACGACGGCGCAAATCGCGCAGGTCGCGAACTTGTCCGTGAGCGAAGTCGAACAGCACCTGGAGCAGTTGAAGAAGGATAAAGTCCTTCTCGGCTGGCGTCCGGTGCTCGATCTTTCCAACGAGGCGGCAGCGGCTGCCACCGTGAGGGCGGTGATTGAGGTAAAGATCACGCCGGAGCGCGGCGGCGGGTTTAACCGGCTCGCCGAACGCCTCGCGCGCTTTGACGAGGTGGAGTCCTGTTACCTCATGTCGGGCGGTTACGATCTGCTCGTTTTTGTAAAGGGCGCGTCGCTCCAAAAGGTCGCGGGGTTCGTGTCGGAGAAGCTCTCCACGATTGAGGGCGTCATCTCGACCTCGACCCATTTTATGCTCCGCTGTTACAAAGATCAGGGATTCCTGCTCAATACCGGCGAGGCGTCCACCACGCGGCTCACGATCACCCCCTAACCGGAGGATTTTTCCATGAGCACAGATTCCAAGCGCTGGGTCGCCGGCCATGTGGCCGCGCTGCCCAAGAGCGGTATTCGCGATTTCTTTGAACTGGTCGCCAAAATGAAGGGCCAAGACGTGATTTCACTCGGGGTGGGTGAACCCGATTTTGTGACGCCTTGGAACATCCGCGAAGCGGCGATTTTTGCGCTCGAGCGCGGCAAGACCTATTACACGTCCAACCTCGGATTGATTGAGTTGCGTCGGGCGATTTCGACGTATGTGACCGAGCATTTCGGCGTCGATTACCGGCCGGACGACCAAGTCATTGTCACGGTGGGCGTGAGTGAGGCGTTGGACCTGGCATTGCGGGCCTTCTGCAATCCCGGCGACAAGGTGATGTTTCACCAGCCGTGCTACGTTTCCTATCATCCTAGTATCGCGCTGGTGCACGGGCAGGCCGTCGGCGTGCCGACCTATGCACGGGATAATTTCGCGCTGACCGCTGAGGCCCTCCGGTCGGCGTGGCAACCGGGTTGCAAGATTCTAATGCTGAATCTGCCCTGCAATCCGACGGGTGGCACCTGCGACCGGGTGCAACTGGAAGCGATCGCAGCGTTTTGCCGCGAAAAAGATCTGCTCGTGCTGAGCGACGAGATCTATTCGGAGCTCACCTTCGAGGGGACTCATACCAGTATCGCGAGCCTGCCCGGAATGGCGGAGCGGACGATTTTTCTGCACGGCTTTTCAAAAGCGTTTGCAATGACCGGCTGGCGGCTCGGCTATGCCTGCGGTCCGGCGGTGCTCATCGATGCGATGATGAAGGTGCACCAATACACGATGCTTTGCGCGTCGATCATCGCCCAAGAGGCGGCTCTGGAAGCGCTCACCCGTGGATGGGACCATGTCTTGAAAATGCGTGAGCAGTATCATCGCCGCCGCGATCTTGTGGTCCGTCGGTTTAACGAAATCGGCCTGAAGTGTCATTCACCGCGCGGCAGTTTCTATGCGTTCCCGAGCGTCGCTGGCACCGGTCGCACCGAGAAGGAATTTTCCGCCGGCCTGTTGACCGAGCAGAAAGTGGCGGTCGTCCCCGGCAGCGCTTTCGGCGACAACGGCATCGGGCACGTGCGCGCGTGCTTTGCCACAAGCTACGAACAGCTCATTGTCGCCTGCGACCGCATCGAGCGGTTTGTGCAGCAGCCCAAAGCATAATCCGCCCCGGCGGCCGGCGGGGCAGGGCGGAGAACCAAATTCTTCCTTTGCTCCCGCCGCCCTTCCGTCGTGCACTCCCTCTATGTCCCGCACCGTTGCTATCGTCGGCCGACCCAATGTCGGCAAAAGTCGTCTCTTTAACCGCTTGGCGCGGAAACGCATTTCCATCGTCCATGACCAGCCGGGTGTAACGCGCGATGTGATCTCGACCGAGATCAGCGAGGGCGCGTTTACTTTGCTCGATACGGGCGGATTGGGGCTTGTGGGCGGAGAATCGACGGTCGATTTAATCAAAGCCTCGGAGAAGCAGGTGGATTTCGCCATTGCCTCTGCCGACCTGATTTTGTTCGTGATCGATGGACTCGAAGGCGTGACCGGCCTCGACGACCGCATCGCGAAGATGCTGCGTAAATCGAAGAAGAACGTGCTGCTCGTCGTGAACAAGGCCGACTTTAATGACGAGAAGGTTCAGCTCGATGGCGCCTATGCGCTTGGTCTCGGTGAGCCGTCGCGCGTGTCGGCCGAGCACGGCACAGGTGAAAATGATCTGCGAGCGGTCATCCTTGAGCGCTTGGGCGCGGCGCCCGAAGTTGATCCGAGTCACGTCAAAACCTCGGCCGACCCCCTCTGCTTTTGCTTCATCGGCCGGCCGAACGTGGGCAAGAGTTCGTTGAGCAACAATCTGCTGCAAAGCGACCGGCTTGTGGTCAGCCCGATTCCCGGCACCACGCGCGATTCGGTGGAGCTTCCGTTTAAATTTAAGGGCCGCGACGGCGAGATGTATCCGTTTAAACTCATCGATACGGCGGGAATCAAGGCGGCGACCAAGCTGGCCTCGCCGGTCGAGTATTTTTCCCGGCTGCGTTCGCTCGATGCGATCCAGCGTGCCGATGTGGTTTTCCTCGTGCTCGACGCGCTGGAGGGCGTGACCCAGCAGGATAAGGCGATCGCCGGAGAGGCGATCAAAGAGAAAAAGCCGATCGTGATTGTCGTCAATAAGTGGGATCTCGTGCAGGAGATGTTTACCGGCGGAAATCTGAAAGTCTCGGGGTATAAAAATGCCCGCGAGTATCGGGAAAAGTATGAGAAGGCGCTGTTTGATCGGCTCTTTTTCACGCCGGGTTCGCCGCTGATTTTTGTCTCGGCCATGAGCGGCTACGAGGTGGACCGCATGTTGAATGCGGCGGTTAAGCTCAATCGCACGCTCGATAAGAAATTGCCCACCGCGAAGCTCAATCAGCACCTCGCGTATCTCGCCGAGCGCACTCCGCCGCCCTCCGTGGGAGGGAAACGTTTTCGGGTCTACTACGCGACGCAGACGGGCACGCGCCCGTTTCGCATCAAGCTGTTTTGTAACCGCGAGGAAAAACTCACGGAGCAATACCGGCGTTATCTTGAGGCCGGATTGGTCGAGCAATTCGACCTCGCGGGATGTCCGATCTATTTCGATCTCGTCGGCAAAGAAAAACGGGAGCCGGCGCCCTTCAGCAACAGCTCCTTCCCGACAACCAAGGCGCAACATAAGCGCGGTCCGGTTGAGAAGCGCGCTGGCCGGGTCGAGCTCGAAACGCTCGAGGACTAAGCCGCGTCCTTCGCCAACTGGGCGTCACATCAGCGATGAGTTCACCCGCACCGCTCCGAATCGTCTTCTTCGGCTCAGATGCGATCGCGTTGCGCTTGCTCGACTGGTTCGAGTCGGCGGAGGGTCGCTTGCAGGCCGAGATTGTGGCGGTGTTCACCCAGCCCGACCGTCCGGTCGGGCGTGGTCAAAAGATCACCGCCAACGCGATCAAGACGTGGGCGTTGGCGCATACCTTGCCGGTTTTTCAGCCTGAGAAACTGGACGACTCGTCGCGGGCCGAGCTCGCCGCGCTCAAGCCTGATCTTTCGCTGGTGATGGCCTACGGGCACATATTCAGGGAGGCGTTCATCGCGACACCACGTCTGGGAACGCTGAACCTGCACACCTCGTTGCTGCCGAGGTATCGCGGGGCGTCGCCGATTCAGACTGCGATTGCAAACGGTGACGGTGAGACCGGCGTCACGCTGATGCGGATTGTGCGGGAACTTGACGCCGGGCCGCTCGCCGATGCCGAGTTGGTCAACATTGGGGCGCTTGATACTGCGGGAGACGTCGAGGGAAAATTGGCCGCGGCCTGCGTGCCGTTGGTCGCGCGGGCCCTTCCGCGGCTGGCCAGCGGTGAACTGGTCTTTGTTGAGCAGGACCACTCGGCGGCAACCTTTTGCCGGCGCCTTGAAAAGGCCGATGGAGCCCTCGACTTCGCAATGCCGGCGGCGGTGCTCGCGGCACGGATCAATGGCCTGTTTCCGTGGCCGACCTGTGCGATTTCGGTAAACGGTGAGCTGGTAAAGATTGGTTTGGCCGATGTTGCGGGCGAGGTGGTCGGGGGCCAAGGCAAGACAGGAGAGATTCCGGGTTCAGTCCTGGGATCCGATTCGGCCGGTCTTTTGCTGGCGACGGGCCGGGGCGTTCTCCGTCTGCGCCGACTGCAGCGTGCTGGCGGACGGATGTTGGATGCGGGCGAATTTTTGCGGGGCTATCCGATTTCTACGGGTGTTCGGATCGAATCGAGACCCCTTGCGCCGCTCGTCGCACCAGCCCCTTTTCGGCGTTGATCCGAGCTCTTCGCACAACCCGCTTGTTTTCCGGCCGGGGCTTTTTCATCCTGCGGTTCATGTTCAAACGTTGTCGGTGCTTTGTGGTCTTTTTGGCGCTCGGTCTTGGGTCGCAGGGTTTCTCCCAAGTTGAGCTGGCGAATCTGCGTGAGGACGTGCGTGGTCTTTCGCAGCGGCTCGGTGAATTGGCTCTGAAGGTCGAGCAATTGGAACGTGAGAACCGCGAGCTGAAGTCCGGCCAGAGCGCGGTGAGCAAAAGTTACGCAACCGTGAGCGACTTAAATGACGCCGTCGCTGATTTGAATCGGGTCATCCGCTCAGCCGTCGCGGCCTCGAAGAGCGAGACGTTGGCGCAGGTTGCGGTCCAGTTGGAAAAACTCGGCAAACAGACAAATGCGGCGCTGGATTCGTTGGCCAAAAGCCAGGCGACCCGGCCGGCGGTGACGACAAATTTCTCTGATGATTTCCCGAAAGAAGGCGTGAGCTACACCGTGCAGAAAGGCGATACGTTGGCCGTGATCGCAAAAAAAACCGGGGCCAAGCAGCAGGACATTATCAACGCAAACAAGTTGGCCGATCCTTCGAAAATCAACCTTGGCCAGACGCTCTTCATCCCTGTATCCGGAAGTAAATAATATGGCAGCTACCCCCAAATCACGTCTTGGCCGAGGTCTCGGCGGACTCATTTCCGCCGCCAAGCCGGCCTCTCCCGCCCCTGCTGCCGTGCCTGCCACGGCGGTCGGAACGCCGCCCGCTGGAATTGCCGGTGTGCCCGGGTATCTTGAGGTGTTGGTCCATCTTATCGTCCCGAGTCCCTACCAAGCCCGCCGCGAGATTCCGGCTGAACAATTGCGAGAATTGGCCGAGAGCATCCGTTCAGAGGGCTTGCTTCAGCCGATTGTCGTGCGGCGGCTGGGCGACAAGTTTGAACTGATTGCGGGTGAGCGTCGCTGGCGGGCCTTTCAACAGCTCAAAATCAAGACGATCCCGGCCCGCCTCGTGGAGGCGAGCAACGCTTCGGCGGCTGCGCTCGGTCTGATCGAGAATTTACAGCGCGAAGGTTTGAACGCGATTGAGGAGGCCCACGGCTATGCGAGCTTGATTCGTGATTTTGATCTGACGCAGGAGACGGCGGCCGAGCGCGTCGGCAAAGGCCGTGCATCGGTGGCGAATTCGTTGCGCCTCTTGGCTCTGGATGCTGATATCCAAGGCTTCATTGCCAAAAGCCTCATCAGTGTCGGCCATGCCAAGGTGCTCCTCGGCATCGAGGATGTTGCGCATCGGACAGTCCTCGCCCGCCGGGTGATTGAGGAAGGGTTGAGCGTCCGCACCACGGAAAAACTTGTCCAGTCCTTCAAGGCGGGTGGGGGATCAAAGTCGGCCCCGGCAAAAACGCGCAAACTCGCCACCCAAGATGCGGCGGCCGTCACCGGGATCGAAAAGAAGCTGACGTCGTTCTTGGGGGCGCGCGTGGCGGTTCTGCATACGCCGAAAAAAGGCCGTATTGTTATTGAATATCGCGGTAACGACGACTTGCAGCGTTTGCTGGAGAAGCTCGGCGTTGAGTCATAACGCGCGTTGAGCGCAGAGCTGAAACTCTCCAAATTCGTAGGGCAGGCTTTCCGATTCACAGCCGAAGCCGGCGATTGACAAACGGTCCGTCGGCCGAATTTAGTCTCTCTTTTCCATGAGCATCGTCCTCGGTATTCTTACCTTCTTCCTAATCATTGTCTCGATCTTCCTTGTGCTGATTGTTTTGGCCCAAAAGGCCAAATCTGACGGCGGAGTCGGCGCTGCATTGGGTGGTGGCATGACTGAAGCGGCCTTTGGTGCGGACACGGGCAATATGCTTTCGAAAGCGACGATTTATGCATCCGTGATGTTTTTCGTGCTCACTTTGTCCCTCTACCTTGGTCGGATCTATGAGCAGAAACATGCGTTGGCGGCGGCGACTAATGCTCTCCCCACTATCACCGTTCCTGCGTCATCCGTTCCACCCGCAGCAGCGGTGCCACCGGCGACTACGCCGGCTCCCGAGGCACCCAAGAATCCCTGATCAATGGGAGTTTTAGGAAATTGCACGCCCGCCTTTTATTGGCGGGCTTTTTTTATGGGTGCGGCATGGTTTGCGGCATGCGTAACACATGTGTCCGCTCAACCCGGTTCTCCTCGTCCACCCGATCTCGCTCAGATTGGTAAGCCCGATGCGGCCGCTGCGCGGGTTTTGCTCGAGAGATTTAGGAACTCCGGTCCATCGGGTGATTATTTTGTAGAGTTTGAGCTCCACTTTTTTCCGCGCCGCGGCGAGGGGGCCGTATTCAAGGGCCAGCTTTGGAGTTCCCGTAACGATCAGGGGCTTGTGAGCCGAGTGCAGTTGAAAGATGCTGCCGGTCGAACGTTCCGCTGGCTGCTGCAAAACGGATCGCCTGCCTCCGTTTGGCGATTGGCCGATGGAAAGGCATTACCGTTACCTGCCGAGGAATTACTCACGCCGTTGATTCCCGGTATAAATCTAAGTGCCTTCGACCTTCTGATGCCGTATCTTTACTGGCCGAATTTTGAGCTGACGCGGATTGATCGCGTGCGCGGTCGGCCGGCACATACATTTGTTTTTCGCCCGCCCGTGACGTTTGCCCGGGCGCACCCCGAAGTGGCCCTCGTCCGCGCTTATCTCGACACGCAGTTCAATGTCCTGATGCAGGCGGAACAGTTGGACCCCAGTGGACGAATTCTGACGTCATTCTCGCTCGGAGAACTCAAAAAGGTCGGCGAGCAGTGGATGCTCAAGTCAATCGATCTGAGAAATGAAAGCACGCGCGACAAAACTCGGTTCCTGGTGACTGCAGCCGGTTTGAGTTTGGAATTCTCAGCGGGGCTATTTGAACCGGCTCGTCTGATCGACGATGTACCGCCGCCGCCGGCCCGCGGGCTGGTGAGGTTTGCACAATGAGTCGAGGGCATCCAACGCGCGCGGTAGTTTTCGATCTTGATGGCACGTTGCTGGACAGCCTGCCGCTGGTCTTGAGGGCGTTCACCCATGCGGTGGCCCCTTTCGGCGGACGGCCGACGATGGCGATGTTTGCGACTTTGGGCGGTCCGCCCGAAAGAATATTTGGCGATATGGTTGCGGATCCGAATCAGGTGCCTGCCGCGCTGCGCCGACTTCACGATTATAATTTGGAGAACCAACATCAAATTGAGCCCTTTGCGGGAGCGGTTGCGCTATTGGATATTCTGGCAAAGCGAGGCATTCGAATGGGCGTTTGGACCGGCCGGGACCGACGTAGCACAGAGTTTCTCCTGGATTTCCACGGTTTGAGCACCCGCTTCGAGTCGATCGTTTGCGGTGATGACCTGGATTCGCACAAACCGGATTCGGCCGGACTGGTGGAGTTACTGAGGCAACTCGACGTGCCGGCCGCGCATGCTCTCTACGTCGGTGATGCCGACGTTGATGTCTTGGGCGGCGTCGGCGCGAACGTGGATACAATTTTGATCAGTCAGGCTCGGGAGGTTCAACCGGCTGTGGCCTCACAGGCGTGGCGAGCGGTAGCTTCTCCGGGTGAAGCCTATGACTGGGTGAGGCGTTGTACTGCATAAGTGGTTTGAGATTGCGGCAGAGGTGCTGAATGATTTTTTTCGGTCGGCTTTCGTCATACCTCACCCCATGGCTACGCGTTCCCGTCCAGCTCCAGCTCCGCTTACCTTCGATTTGCCGGAGGCACTTTTCACCAAAATCGATTCGATTCGGACCAAACGAAGTCTGAAATCGGTGAGCGAGGTGGTGCGTCTCGCTCTCGCGCATTTTGATTTCTCCAGTTTCCAACCCGAGACCAAGGTGGGCCGGCAGATATCTGTGCGCGTAAGCGGCGAGGACCGCGCCCGACTCAGACGGGTGGCCCGGCAGAAGCGGGCCAGCGTGGGCGAGGTTCTCCGCCAGGCCATTGAGGCTCTTGATCGTAAGTCCGGCCGTGGTCCTGGCCAAAAATCGGCGGCTTGAACGATTTTTGGGGTCGTCGGCGGTTGCGGCGTGGACCTGCGCGGAGCTTGCAATTGCGCGGTTGGTTTCCCTTTAGTTTGAGGCTTACGCCAATGCATTCGACTCCATTGCCACTGTCCACTTGGTCCCAAAACGTGTCGCCTTCGCCGACCCTCGCGATCGATGCAAAAACGAAAGCGCTTCAAGCTTCGGGTGAGGATGTGTGTAATTTCGCTGCGGGTGAACCTGATTTCGATACCCCGGAACACATCAAAGAGGCGGCGATCGTCGCCTTGCGGGCGGGCAAAACCAAGTATGCGCCAACGCCCGGTATCCCGGAACTGCGGAAGGCCATCGTCGACCGCTATGCGGCCGAGTATGGTTTCTCTGCGGCGCCGGAGCAGGTGATTGTTTCGCCCGGCGGCAAGTTCAACTGCTACCTAGGTGTATTGGCGGTGTGTTCGCCGGGCGATGAAGTCATCGTGCCAGCGCCTTATTGGGTGAGCTATCCGGAGATGGTTAAGCTCGCGGGTGCGACGCCGAAGTTCGTGCTGGCCGATGATCGGACCGGATTCCGCCTCACGCCTGCGATGCTCGAGGCGGCAATTACGCCGAAGACCAAGCTCGTGATCCTCAACTCGCCGTCGAATCCGACGGGTGCAGTTTATTCGCGGGGCGAGCTCGAGGCGATTGTGGCGGTCGCGGTGAAACACAATCTCTACATCCTTTCCGATGAAATGTACGAGCATTTGGTCTATGATGACGCTCGCCCAACCTGCGTGGCTACGCTCAGCGAGGCGGCGCGGGCCCGCACAATTCTTGTCGCCGGTTTTTCAAAAACTTACGCGATGACCGGCTGGCGCATCGGTACGACCGTGGCGCCGCTTCCGATCGCAAAGGCGATCTCTGAACTGCAGAGCCAAATGTCGTCCAACGTGACGACCTTCGCCCAGTATGGCGCTCTCGCTGCCCTGCGGGAGAAGGAAAAAACAGCGGCGGCGCTCAAGCTGATGATGACCGCATTCGACCGGCGCCGGAAGCTCTTGCACGCGGAGTTAAACAGAATCGCGGGCATCAAATGTCTTCTCGCGGAGGGAGCCTTTTATCTCTTCCCAAATATTTCGAGCTTCGGTCTCAAGGACACCGATTTTTGCGCACGGCTGCTCGAAGCGGAGAAAGTGGGCGTTATCCCTGGCAGCGCGTTCGGCGCCGAAGGTTATCTGCGTCTCAGTTATGCAACGAGTGATGAAGTGATTCAAAAGGGAGTGGCGCGCATCGCACGTTTCTGCGCATCGTTGAAACAGTAAAACCAAGAGGGTGGATGGTGACTGTTTGCGGTACTAATTTTTCGGTGCTGGCAGAGCGGCAATGTCTCGAAACAAATCTGCAACAAGATGGAAAAATTTGCGTGCCATCTGAAAGAAATATGTCGAGTTTGGACGCATGGCCAAAAAATCCACAAAGTCCCCAGCGTCGAAAAAGCCGGTCAAAGCCGTCGCCAAGAAGAAGCCCGCCGCCAAGAAAAAGTAACGGCGTCGGCTCTTTGCCGCAGGAAATTTTCGTAGATCCGGCCCCTGCGGCCGATTCGCGAATAAAAATTTCAGCTGCGTGACTAAAGCGGGACGATTTTCGTCCCGCTTTTTTATTCTCTATTTGGGTGTGTTTGGTCGGTCGTTGAGTCTTGCCAAAGAAATGAAGTCCAGTGCTCACGTGATCAGTTTATCGCTCTGCTTGGTGGTGGCGTTGACCGCGGCCGAGGTGCCCGTATCGGTCGGCACCGCGAGCGCTCGCAACGGAGTCGTTGTCGCGGGTCATCCGGAGGCGGCGGCGGCTGGTCTTGATGTGTTGCGCGCGGGTGGAAACGCGATCGACGCGGCGGTTGCGACCTCGCTCGCTCTCGGCGTGGCCGAGCCTTATGGATCGGGTCTCGGAGGGAAGTTGATACTGCTTTTTTTCGAGG
>JBIKWB010000064.1:0-10218 GCA_044356555.1 Opitutaceae bacterium
GCCTGGAAATGTTGCCGGGATTTTGATGCGAAAAATGCCGCTGTCCCTGTGCCGGGATTTGCTCCAACTTTGTCGACGTTGTCCCAATGATCGCTTCCGACTTTTTTTCTCTGCCCCAGTCGCTCGCGCCTTTCGCAGCGCATTTCCCTGGGGATGTGGCGCCGTGGGAGTGGCTCAAGCGCATCGGGCCGGCGCTCGCGGCGCATAAGTTTGAGGCGGCTTTGCCGGTGCGGCCGGCGGGCGTGCACATCGAAGGATTCGTTTTCATTCATCCGACCGTAAAGTTGCCGTCGTATGCGACGATCATCGGGCCGGCGTGGATCGGTGAAGGGACGGAAATCCGGCCGGGAGCTTTCATTCGGGGCAATGTGATCGTGGGGGCGAATTGTGTGCTCGGGAACGCGTGTGAGTTTAAGAACTGCCTGCTGATGGACGGGGCGCAGGTGCCGCATTTTAGCTACGTGGGCGACTCGATTTTGGGTAACGGTGCGCACTTCGGCGCGGGGGTAATCTGTTCGAATCTGCGGCTCGACCAAAAGTTGATCACGGTGCGGACGCCGGCGGAGGTGTTTGAAACGGGGCTGCGAAAATTTGGCGCGATCGTGGGCGACCGGGCGGAAGTAGGCTGCAACGCGGTGCTCAATCCCGGAACGGTGCTCGGACCGCGGGCGTTGGTGATGCCGACGGTGGCGTTTTCGGGTTACCTGCCGGCGGCGACGATCGCGAAGTCGCGGGGCGGCGTGACGCTGTTGCCGCGCCGGGATTGACGCCGCGGCGAGACGTCCGCGAAGCTCCGGTTTTTCCATGCGCACACTCACCGGCATCACGCCCTCCGGCACGCTCCATATTGGCAATTATTTCGGCGCGATGCGGCCGGCGATCGAGGCGCAATCGCGGGGTGATTGTTTCTACTTCATCGCGGACTACCACTCGATGACGACGGTGACGGATGCGGCGGAGCGGCGGAAAAACACGCAGGGAATCGCGCTCGATTGGTTGGCGTGCGGGCTTGATCCGACGACGAGCGTTTTCTGGCGGCAGAGCGACGTGCCCGAGGTGTGCGAACTGATGTGGATGCTCGGTTCGCTCGCGCCGATGGGACTGATGGAGCGGGCGCACAGTTTTAAGGACAAAACGGCGAAGGGTATTTCGCCGAACTTCGGGCTGTTTGCCTATCCGGTGCTGATGGCGGCGGATATTTTGCTCTACGACACGCACCGCGTGCCGGTCGGACGCGACCAGAAGCAGCACGTCGAGATGACGCGCGACATGGCGATCAAGTTCAACGAGGCCTACGGCGAGACGCTGGTGGTGCCGGAGTCGGAGATCCGTGACGAAGTCGCGGTGATTCCCGGGCTTGATGGGCAGAAAATGTCGAAGAGCTACGGCAACACGATCGAGATTTTTGGCGACGAGAAGGCGCTGCGGAAAAAAATCATGGGCATCGTGATGGACTCGCGCACGCCGGCGGAGCCCAAGCCGGATGCGGACAAAAATCTGGCGATCCAGCTGCTGAAATTTTTTGCGCCGGCGGAGGTGACGCTGGATTACGAAAACCGGCTGCGGGCGGGCGGGCTGGGTTACGGTGATTTAAAGAAGGCTTTGTTTGAGCACTACTGGAATTTTTTCGCGGTGGCGCGGGCGCGGCGGGCGGAACTCGCGGCGAATCCGGATCACGTCGAAGCGGTGCTGCGCGAAGGCGCGCAACGGGCGCGGGCGGTGGCGGAGCAAGTGATCGGTCGAGCTCGCAAGGCGTGTGGCCTGCGTTGAGCCTTAGTTGAGCGCGCCGTGGCAATTTAGCTGGATTGCGTCGACGCTGCGCTTCTCGCAATGACAGCTATGGCGGCGCGGACCAAGGTCCGGCCCTTGTTGCTACGGGAAAACGCATCGGGAAGTTGGTTTGAGCTGCGTTCAAGCTGAGTCGGATGACGGGGCTTGGTCGGAGCAATTGACGGGTGATGGATTGGCTGGGCGGGCGGTCGCGGGACGTGGAGGGCGAGTCGGAGACTCTGCCCGACGTCGGACTCAGGGCAGTTCGTAGATTTCGATCAGGGCGACGCCGGTGGTGTCGTTTACTCCGCTGACTTGAGCGGTGTAGTTGCCGGGGGCTAGCGTCACGATGAGCGCGGCGTCGCGGCTCGCGGGATTGGGCAAGGCGAAGGCACCGGTGCGGGCGAAGGCGGCGACGAGCTCGGCTGTGCCGGCGGCGGTGGTGTTGGCGGCCCAGTTGTCGTTGGCGTGGAGGAGCGTGGTGTCGCGGAAAACTTCGAGTTTCGGATCGGCAAGGGTGTTGGGCACGCCGAACTGGGTGAGGCCGGGGCCGATGCCGCGGATGAGAACCGTGCGGGGGACGTTGCCTGAGAGCGTGAACCCGGCGATGAGCAAATCGGCCCCGGTGCCGACTTGGGCGCGGGCGGAGAGGTTGACGAGGCGGGCGGGCGCGGCGGGAGAATCAAGGTCGTAAACTTCGGCGAGGGCGACGCCGCTGGCGGTGCCGGGGGTGGAGACGTTGGCGGTGTAGTTGCCGGCGAGAAAAGTCGAGGTGAGGGCCGCGTCTCGACCGGCGGGCTCGAGGGGGAAGGCGCCGACGGACGGGAAGAGGGCGGCCAACGTCGGGTTCGGGCCCCAATTGTCGTTGGCGGCGAGTGGGGCGGCGGGCGGTGAGTTGAAGATTTGGAGCCGAGGATCGAGCAGCGCAGTCGGTACGCCCAGCGGGATGAGGGCGGGCCCGATGCCGCGAATGAGCAGATTCTTTGAGCCGCCGGCAGAGAGCGTGAAACCGGCAATGAGGGTGCGTTCGTCGGGCCCGGCGACGGCGCGGACGGAGAGGTTGAGAATGCGCCCCGGGGTGGGGGCGTCGATGGTTACGGTCGCGGCGCTCGCTATGACGGAGCCCAGCGGGCCGCTCGCGATCAGGCGATAGGTGCCAGCGTCGGTCGCGGCCGTGCGGGCCAAGGAAAAGGTGGGTGCGGTCGCGCCGGGGATGGCGACGCCGTCCTTGGTCCACTGGTAGGTGAGGGGGTAGGCCGATGCGGTGACGGCGGCGCCAAGGGTCAGCGGTGCGCCGACGAGAGCAACTTGGGGCGCGGGACCGCTGATGAGCGGCGCGCCGGTGGCGAGGATCGCGGCGTTTTCGCCGACGAGGTAGCGCTCATCGCCGAACGCGGCGGAGTCGAATGAGGCGTCGGATGCGCCGGTGAAGCGAGCGGTCCAGGTGATGCCGTCCGGGGAAACGAAATAGTTGCTGCCGGGACCGGTGGCGAGGAACTGACCGTTGGCGAAGGTGACGCTGGTGAGAGCTTCGTTGCCAAAGCTGCGGTCGCTCCACGTGACGCCGTTGGGCGAGGTGAGGATCACGCCGCCGGCGCCCACGGCGACAAAGGTGCCGGAGGCGAAGGTGACGTCGTTGAGATTGGCGGTCGTGGGCGCGGTGGTGGCGTTCCAGGTCAAGCCGTCGGGCGAGGTGACGACGGTGCCGGCGTTGCCAACGACCACGTGGAGGCCCGCGCCGAACGTGGTTTTATTGAGGGTGGCGGAGGTGCCGCCGAGAAAGCGGGAAGTCCAGTTGGAGCCGTCCGACGAGGTGAGAATCCGGCCGGAGGCGCCGACGGCGATCCAGAGATTGGCGGCAAACCGGACACCGTTGAGCGAGTTGGCGGGGACGGAGGTGGGCGTCCAAGTCGCGCCGTTGTCGGAGACGAGCGCGGTGCCGACACCGCCGAAGGTATTGCCCACGGCGACGAACCGGCCGGCTCCGAAGGCGATATCGTTGAGTTGGGCGGACGTGCCGGAGGTGCGGTTGGTCCAGCGGGTGCCGTCGCTGGATTGAAGAATCGTGCCGGAGTTGCCGACGGTGACGAGGGCGGTCGGGCTGGCCGCGATTCCGCGGAGGGTGAGGTTAAAGCCGCTGGTCGAGGTGGCGGTGTCGATGGCCGCGCGAAACGTGACGCCATCCGTCGAGGTGAGCAGAGCACCGCGGGCGGTCGAGCTGGTCGAGCCGGGGACGACGTAGATGCCGTTGCCGAAGGCGGCGGTTTGGAGGTTGCTGGCGTTGCCGCCGGAGTTCCGGGCGGTCCACGTCACGCCATCGGGGGACGTGCGGATGGCTCCGCCGGTGCCGACGGCGACGAATTGGTTGTTGATGAAATTGACGCCGAGAAGATTGGCCGAGGGGAAGACGGTGCCCGGGGTCCAAGTCGTCCCATTGGTGGAGGTCAACGTGACGCCGCTGAGGCCCACCCCGATGAGCCGACCGGCGCCGGCGGCGATGCCGCCCAAGCCCGAGGTCGCGGTCATGGTCGAGGTCCAGTTGACCCCATCGGACGAACTGAAGATGCGACCGCTCTCGGCGGAGACGGCGTGGAAGCGGCCGAAGGCGAACGCGACGCCGGCGAGATCTTCGGTCACGCCGATGGTGCCGGGCGTCCAGTTGATCGCATCCGTCGAGGTGCTGGTGAGTCCGCCGATCCCGACGGCGACGATGCGACCGTTGCCGAGGGTGAGATCGATGAGGCCGGTGCCGGTGTCGCGAACGATGATGCCCGAATTGCGGGGCGTCCATGCGATCGTATCGGGTGAAGTGAAGACCGCGCCCAAACTGCCAAGAGCGATGTAGAGGCCGTTGAGGTATTGGAAGCCGAAGATGTTGTTGGCGGCGGGCAGGGTGCGCACCGTCCATGTCATGCCATCGGTGGAAGTGAGAACGGTGCCGCGGACACCGCCGACGAAAAAGCGACCGTTGACGAACGCGGAGCTGGTGAGGTTGGCGCCGGTAGGGGTGGGGTGGCGCCATTGCCAGCCGCCTTCGGGTTGGACGAACTGGCGATAGCCGGGGGATACGACGGTGCCGGCGGGGTTGGTGGCGACGACGCGGTAAGTGCCGGAGTCGGTGGGCTGCCAGTTGCGCAAGAAGTAAACGGGACCGGCCGCGTCGGGCAGATCTACGCCGTCGCGTTGCCAACGAAGGGTGAGTGGATCGGACCCGCCGGTGAGGGTGATGGTGAGGTTGGTGTTGGAGCCGGCGGCGAGTCCGCTGCCGAAGGTGCTGACGATCGGAAACGGATCGAAGGTGGGCAGCGTGGGCGGGGGCGGCACGGCGATGGTGAGCGTGGCGGCCGTGCTGGTGGCGGAGCCGGCGGAGTTGGTGACGACGCAGCGGAAGCGGTCTCCGTTCATCGGGGCGGAAAGGGGAAATACCGTGAGGTCGGCGGTGTTCGTCCCGGCATACGGGCTGTTCTCGTTGAGGGACGTCCACGTGGCGCCGGCGTCGATGGAGCGTTGCCAGGAGAAGGTCGCGGCCGGGTTGGCGCGGGCGACGACGGAGAACGTCGCAGGGTTGCCGGGGAATTGGTTCTGCGGCTCGGGATTCTGGGCGATGGCGGCGGCGGCGGGCGTGGTCGGCGGCGGAACGGTGCCGGTGATTTCGTAGGAGCCGATGCTGCCGTAGGACGTGTAGCCCGTGGGCGGGTTGTTGAGCGGTGAGCCGGTGCCGACACCGGTGATGCGGAGAAAGTAAGTTCCGGCGGCGAGGGTTTGCTCCAAGGTGGCGGAGGGTGAGCCGGGCGGATCAGAGCGGGTGATGAGCGTGCCGGCGGCGTCCCTGAGCTCGGCGGCGAGATCGACGGAGAAGCGGTTGGACAGCGCGGTAACTTCCGGCGGAGAAACGCGGAGAGAGAGCGGGCCGCCCGAGGTCGAGAAGGTGAAGGTGTCGATGTCGCCGGTGGTTTCGAGGAGTCCGTTTTGGCGCAACGCTGTGCCGTTGAAGATGAGGGCGGAGGCGGCGGAGTCCGCGCCGGAGACTTGGTCGGGGCGGACGGAGAGTTTGGCGGCGATGAGGGCGAGGTCGTCTTGGGTGTTGTTGGCGTTGAGATACTCGCCCTTCGACCAGTGGAGGACATTGCGTGAGGAGCTACCCATGATGGGAGCCCAAGACGTATCGTCGGCGCCGTGACCGGCGTAGTATTCGTTGGCCGGCTCGTTTGGCAGAGTACCGTCGTGACTGAGGCCCATTTGGTGTCCAATCTCGTGGGATACGACCGACGCGATTTTAGTGGCGCTCATCGAGCCTTGGTAAATGAAACATGTGCTGGTGGCGGCCGCGAAGGTGGAGTTGCCGAACACGTTGAGGTAAGCGACGCCGCTGGCGGTATCGGCGACGGGATTTAGGACGCCGTTGGCGTCGCGAGCTTTGGTGATCAGGGCGCGGGCAGTGGAATTGTTGAAGGTCGCGGGCTGCTCGGTGGTGACGTCGACATCGAACGGCCGGAACGACTCCGCGACGCGTTCCCAAATCAGCACGATGGCGGCTTGCTCGGCCGGGCTGAAGGAACCGGCATTACCGTCGGTGTCGTAGGGCGTGCAGAGGAAAGCCGAAGGTGCGCCGGCGATGGAGTTCCACGACGTGCCCGTGACGACGTGCCCGTTAAAATCGAGGTAGATGACCCGGGAGGCGCCGGGGCGGCTGTGGCGGACCGGCGGGGTGGAGTTTGGGACGGAGACGGTGAATTCGTTCGAAGCAGCGCTGTTCGCGGTTGGGCCGGAAGCGGGGAGGAAGGCGGCTTCGTCGTAGTGAGCGAGGGGTGATTGCGGGCAGGCGAAGAAGAGATTGCCCTCGGCGTCCACGTGGAGCGAAGCGAGATTGCTGATGGGAACGCGGAGCGCGCCGAGAGCGGTCAGCGCGCGGGCGCGGGCCACGTCGGAAACGACGAGGAGCTGATCGCGGAAGCGGCCGGAGGGAATGTCATCAAGGGTGACGGGGCCGGACTCACCGAAAATGAAGGCGCGGGGCGGGAGCACTTGGCCGGGCGGCCGCGAGGCGACCGAAGACAGGTTGGGCTCGGCAGCCTGCGCCGGTGTGGGGGTGAGCGCGGTGGTGGGTGCAGCCGGCAGAGTGTTGGCAAATCGCGGCTCGGCCGGGGCGACGGGAAGGGCGACGGGAGAATTTCTCCAGAGCGCAACGACGCCGAGGCCGAGAAGGAGAAGGAGAACCGTGAACGTGGCGACGGATTTGGGGGCGAGCTTCATGGCGGAGAGAGACGAAGAGGGCGTTGAACCGCAGGACCGAGCCAACGTGTGCGGTGGGTTGGCCGGGGCAAGGGCGGAGGGGCAGTGCGTGCGGATTGCATCAAACGATTTTCCGTTTGATCCGAGGGGGCGCGGGAACCGCCGGTTCGGCCCCGGCGCGTCCGCGATTCTTGGGTGGGGATCGTCAGCTAATTGCTCGACGTGGGCCGCCGACTACCGCGGTTGGCTTGGGCGAGAGGGGGAGCCCCGGAATCACCGCCAAATCGGAACGAGGTCCTCGTTGCGGACCCAGCCGGATTGGCCTGCTTCAAAGCGGAGGTGCCTCCAGCCGAGAAACGACTTGTCAATTTGGGCGAGGCTGCCGGCGGCCAACGGGGTGGTTTTTTGCGCGGTGTCGGCTTCGGTCGGGATGGAGCGGAGCGTGCCGGCGCGCCAGATGATCGCGGCGCGCGCGTCCGTCGCCGGACCGTAGTTGAGCCAGCAACCGAGGCTCGTGATTGCGGTGCAAACGCTCAGGCCGAGCACGCTCCAGGCAAGAGCGATGGTGCGCCGGGAAGAGCGCAGGTAGGCGCCGGCGAGCAGGCCACCGACGGCACCGGCGGCGATCACACAGCTAACGATGAGCCCGAGTTGCCACCGGGCAGGTGAGGTGAGAAGCACGAGTTGGTGGAATAAGCCGGGCGCGATGAAAGCTGCAAGAGGAGCGGGAACGTGACCGGACTTTTCGGCGGCGAGGGTAAATTGCGCGCGGATGGATTCGTGGGCGGGATTTTGGACGAGAGCGACGGCGGCGTGGGCCGCGGACTCGTCCCAGCGGTCTTGTTGGGCGAGAGCGAGCGAGAGGTTGTGATGGGCGAGCGAGTCGAGCGGGGTTTTGGCGAGGGAGGCGCGGTAGGTCTTTTCGGCGGCGGGGAAATCGCCGCGTCGATAGGCCGCGTTGGCGGAGGCGGCGGGGTTTTGGGTTTCGGCGGCGGAGGCGATGGGCGAGAGTAAAGTGAAGAGGAGGAGCGCCGCGACGAAAGGGAAGAGGTTGCGGGGCAGGAAAAGTCTCAGCGGTGAGAATCCCGGGAGCGGAGTCGCGGCGAGGGCGGTTTGGGCCCGAGTCGTCCAGTCGGCGGGAAGCGGGATGTTCTCGGCGTAAAGCGCGCGGTCGGACTCGCGCCACAGCGAGGCAAGATTCTCGATGGCCGCGTTTCGGTCCGCGAGTTGCTGGAAAGCCGGGGAGCGGGTGAGGTCGGTGGCGGTGGGTGCGGCGGAGGGAGTTTGGAGCAGGAGAGCGGTGTCATGCTGCCACCGGAGCAGCAGCGGAGTGAGGGCGGCAGGAGGGGCGCTGGAGATTTCGGTGAGGAGCTTTTGGAGCCGGGCGCGAGCTTCGCGGCGGGGGCGAAGCGGGTCGGTGACGCGGGCATGGCGGAGAGCCAGCGCTAACCAGAATGCGCCGAGCAGCGCGAAGGGGGCGACGCACAGAAGAACAACGGTGCGCTGGGCGAGGGGAACAGGAGAGTGGGCTGAGCCGAAGACCGGTTCGCGGGGGAGGGCCAGCGGCGCGGCGGCCGGCACGGGGGGAGTTTTGGGTTTCTGATCTTCGACGCTGGCTGAGCCGGTGGCGGCGGGCATCACGTTGAGATTGAGGCCGGACGGGGCGGGCTCGGTGATGGTGACGGTGGTGGCGGCCGTCGTGAGAGTTTTGTAGGCGCCGGCTTTGGGGTCGAAGTAAGTGAAGGTAACGGGCGCGAGGGTATAGGAGCCGGCCTTGCTTGGAACGAGCACGACGTCTTCCGCCAGCGTGGCGTCGAAGAGTTTTCCCTCGGCGGGAGTGCGTTTGGCCTGGGGCGAGATGACCTGGAAGTTTTTGGAGACGGCGCGGGACGGCAGGCCGGGGAGGTCGGGCCAGTTGGCGGTGCCGGCGAGCTCGAGCGTCCAAGTAATCGGTTCGCCGACAGCGGCAGTGAGGGGGACGACTTTCGAGGTGAGCTTGAGGTCGCCGACGGCGCCGTTGAAACCGGACGGGGCTGCGGGGAGCGGCTTTACCTCGAGGACGGGAGTGGCGCTGGTGACCGAGTATTGCTGATACTGACGTTGCTGAAAAAAGCCAAAGCCGGTGACGCCGACGGAGAGGTTGAGCAGTTGATTGACGGCGTTGAGGCGAACGCTGCCGGGAGTGCGGGCGACGGCGCGGGTGCGGTAGGTGAGTCCGGTACGGGGCTCGTTGCCGAGGCGGAAATCAAGGGGCTCGGGCCGGGACCAATCCTCGGCGACGAGAGGCTCCGCGTTCCACTCGATCTGGCCGCGGCCGAAATCGGGAAAGTAGTTGCGCGATGCGTCGAGAGAGTAGGTGAGCGTGAAGACCTCGCCGGCCCAGACGCTGGCAGGGGTCGCCACGAGGCGGGAGGCGGCGGCGTTGTCGAGGGCGACGCCGGTGCCGCCGACGGTGGCGGCGCCGGGATCGAAGGTGGCGACAGGGGTGCGGAATTTACCCTTGTTGGTTTCGACTTCGAAGGAAGGGATGGTCACCCGCTGGTTTTTGCTGAGGCGTGCGGCGTAGGTGAACGTGACGGAGTCGGAGCGGGTGAAATTGATGATCGAGGTGCTCGTGGACTGGCCGGCGAACTCGAGGGTGAGACCGTCGATGCTGGGGAGGCGTGGCTGAGCGGTGGGCGAGCAGTCCTCGAAAATGAGCTGGAGTTCGCTGGTCTGGCCGACGGCGAGGGTGCCTTGGATGGGGTCCCAGCGGACGGTCTGGGCGCTCACGGTGTAGGCGCCAACAAGGGCCGAGAGGCTGAGCAGGAGGAAGTGGAGGAGACGACGAATCATACGGATGATCACCAGTTTTTACCTTTTTTGTCGGGCGTGCGGCCGGGGTCGCCTTGCATGAGTCGGAAGAGTTTGGCGGGAGAGTCTTGGTTGCGGAGCTGCTCCAATTTTTGGAGCGGCATGGCGAGGGCAGGGTCGGCGTTGGCGTCGGCGGGTTTCTGGTCCGGCTGGCCGCCGACTTGCTGGGTGTCCCCTTCGGGCGGAGGCGGCGGTGGCGATGATTCTTTGTCCTTCATGTCGCCGAAGGCTTGTTGGCCGTCTTTACCCTCTGGCGGCTTTGAGTCGGGATTTTCGGGCGAATCTTTGCTCTCGTTCTTGTCGTCGGAGTTTTGGGAGGGATCGCCTTTTTGGTCTTGGGACGGATCGGATTTATCGTCCTTG
>JBIKWB010000014.1:0-129625 GCA_044356555.1 Opitutaceae bacterium
CGGCCGAGAATGCGGGTCGCTTCGCGGAGCCATTCGTCGGACTGATTCGCGGGGTTGCGCACGAGGCTCGCGACGACGGATTGGATTTGTTTGGTCTCGGAAAACTCGGCGAGTTTCACGAGGGCCGCGAGACGGGTGAGCGGATCCGGATCGCTGACGACGGAGGAGCTGAAGTAAAGGGCGACGGCGCGGGCATCGGTGCCGAGGGCGCGGGTCGCGTTGCGGCGGATGGCGGCGTCGGAGTGGGAGAGGGCGGCGCGGTGCGTGGCCTCATCGAGGAGGCCGAGGCCGTCGAGCGTCCAGAGGGCGTGGATCGCGGTGACGGGCGCGGCGGTGGCGACGGCCTGCTTGAGAGCGGGGGCGGCGTCGGTGCGCTTGCCTTCGACGAGGAGGCGTTGGGCGGTGAGACGCCAGAATTGCGTGCTGTCGCCGAGGGCCGCGACGAGTTGTGCGGCGGTGGCACCGGCGAGCGACGTGAGCTTGGCGGGCTTGGCCTCGTTCCAGACGACGCGGTAGATGCGGCCGCGGGCGTGGTCGCGGAGGGGATTCTCGTGCGCGCCGCCGACGCCGGTCTTTGCGTCGTAGCCACCGCGGCCGACGCTGGGCGTGGGGTTGTGTTGGATAATGTAGTTCTGCCAGTCGGCGAACCAAACGGCGCCATCCGGACCGACTTCGGCGAAAACGGGGGACATCCATTCGTCGGTGCTGGCGACGAGGTTAAACGCGTCGTTGGCGACATAGCCGGCGCCGTCGCGCACGACGTCGAATAGGGCGATGTTCTTCATCGTGGGTTCGCAGATCATGGCCTTGCCTTGGAGACGGGCGGGGAGCTGGCCGGAATAGATGAAAGCGCTGCCGGCGGCGGCGGTGTAGCCGCCCATGACGTCTACTTGGCGGAAGTTGGGGGTGATGGTGTGGTCTTTGTCCTCGTTGTTGATGCGCTTGGCGGTCATGGCGCGCACGCCGCGCGGCACGATCGTGGCGGGAATGCCGCCGAAGAAGATGGGGGCGTTGTTGGCGGTGCCGCCGAACTGGTCGCCGTATTGGTTGATGCTATGCGCCCAGGTGTTGTTGGTGAACTGATGGAGAAACTCGAGGGCGGAACCGTCGGCTTTGAAGCGGTAGGTGCCTTGGGCGAATTGTTTTTCGACGCCGCCGACGGTGCCTTTGAAACCGGAGTAGCCGACGGCACCGTAGAGCCAGTTGTCCAAACCGTAGTGAAGATTGTTGGCCTGCGCGTGGGTGTCGTTGATGCCCCAGCCGGTCATGATCTCGGTGCGGACATCGGCCTTGTCGTCGCCGTTGGTGTCTTTGAGAAAGAGGAAGCGCGGGGATTGGGCGACGACGATGCCGCCATTGGCGAAGGTGAAACCGGTGGGGATGTTGAGGCGGTCGGCGAACACGGTGAACTTGTCGGCGCGGCCGTCGCCGTCGGTGTCTTCGCAGATCTTGATGCTGTCGTTGCCCAAGCCGTCGGCCTTCACGTCGTGCGGGTAGTCGCGGGTTTCGGCGATCCAGGCGCGACCACGTTCGTCCCAGGCCATCCAGATCGGCTTAGCGATGTCGGGCTCGCCGGCGAAGAGCACGAGGCGGAGATCGGGGGCGACCTGGGTGCGCTCGACGCTGCCTTTGACCTCGAAGGGAAACTGAAACGTGACGGGCTCGGGGCGCTTTTCGTAGTTGGCGATGGTGGGGCGGGCCTCGCGTTTCTCCGGCTCGCGTTGGGCGAGAAATTTTTCCCAGTCGGCGATGCGGGCGGGGCTGAGGGCGGCGATGAGTTTGGCTTTTGCGGCGAGGGCATAGCCTTCGGCCGCGGAATCTCCGAGGGCGGCGGCGGCGAGCACGGTCGTCGCGGGCATGGCAGCGAGGGCTTTGGTGTAGGTGTCGGCGGGGGCGTCGAGGACGATGAGGTCGAATTTGGCGACGAACGCGGGCGTGGCGGCGGCGGGATCGTAAACGTAGTCGAACCAGATGGCGTCACGGCCGAGGTCGCGCATGAGAACGTGGGCATTCATGCGCGGCGTGCGGTCGGGCGTGCCGAGGTAGAGCACGCGGAGGGGTTGCGCGCCGCACTTGAGGGCGAGCGAAACGAAGAGCAGCCAAAGGAGGGGGATTTTCATGTGGGGTGGAGTGGACTCAGATTGGATCAGGGTTGGGAAAGGGGAACCTGTTTCGTGGTTTTCAAGGTGGCGATGAGATCACGAATGTCGTCGCTCGGGAGATTCTTCAACAGGCCTTCGGGCATCATCGAGACGGGCGAGGTTTCGCGGGAGAGGATCGCGGATTTCGCAATGATCGTATCTTGGCCGACGAGGCGGAGGGTGAGTTTTTGATCGTCTTCGGCGACCACGTTGCCGGCAAGCACGCGGCCGTCCTGGGTGTTAATCGTGACGAGTTTGTAGGCGTCCTGAATCTCTTCGCTGGGGTTGATGATCTGCTCGAGGATGTAGTCGAGGTTGGCGCGGTTTGAGCCGGGTTCGTGGCGCAAGCTGAGGTTCGCGGCAGAGGCCGCAAAAATTCCGCAAAGGGCTAGCGCGATGAGAAAGCTTGAACGCAAGCGGGTGGGCATGGCGAAAACGTCGGTCGCAACGAGGTGGGGAACTGGGATCAATAGTAGCAGGTAGGGACATTTGCGCCATGAGAGTTGGCGCAGAAAGATTGAGTTTTTTCACTGCGGATACCTTGGGGCAACGACGGAACCGGAGGCGGATTGATTTTTTGCGAAGAACGGCAACTTTGTAGGTTATGCCTGCGATCCGTGCCGCGCGCCGCCGTGAAGTGGCGCTGTTGATCGAGACCTCGAATGCCTACGCGCGCGGGCTGTTGCAGGGCGTGGTGCATTACATCCGGGAGCATCAGCCGTGGTCGTTTCACTTGATGGAACAGGGCCGCGGCGACGATCCGCCGGCGTGGCTGGAAGGATGGAAGGGCGACGGGATCATCGCGCGCATCGAGACGCCGAGGATCGCGGCGGCGGTCGTGAAAACGGGGTTGCCGACGGTGGACTTGAGCGCGGCGCGGCTGGTGCCGGCATTGCCTTGGGTCGAGACGGACGATGCGGAGATCGCGCGGCTGGCGGCGGAGCATCTGCTGGAACGCGGGTTTCGGCACTTCGCGTTTTGCGGAGTCGAGCGCTTCAACTGGTCGAGGTGGCGCGAGGAACAGTTTGCGGCACGGGTGCGGGCAGCGGGGCACGACTGTCATTTATACCGCCCTAAGCAGGAAGGCGCGGCGGCCGAGCAGGTGGCGGAGATCGGGCGTTGGCTCGCGACGTTGCCGAAACCGGTGGGGATCATGGCGTGCTACGACAGCCGCGGGCAGCAGGTGCTCGATGCGTGCCGGAGCGCGGGGCTGGCGGTGCCGGACGAGGTGGCGGTGATCGGGGTCGATAATGACGAGCTGTTGTGCGACCTCTCGTCGCCGCCGCTTTCGAGTGTGATTCCCGACGCGCACGGCGCAGGCTACGCGGCGGCGGCACGGCTGGACCGGTTGATGGCGGGGAAGAAAGTGACGCCGATGGCCGAGTTGATTCCGCCACTTGGAGTGGCGAGCCGGCATTCGACGGATGCGCTGGCGTTGGACGACCGGGCGATCGTGCAGGCGGTGCGGATGATCCGGGAGCACGCGTGCGAAGGGATCAACGTGAGCGACGTGCTGAGGGCGGTGCCATTGTCGCGGCGGGTGTTGGAGCAGCGTTTTCAAAAGCTGCTGGGGCGGACGCCGCGGGAGGAGATTTTGCAGGTGCGGCTGGCGCGGGTGAAACAATTGCTCGGTGAGACGGAACTGGCGCTCTACGAGATCGCGGAGCGCACGGGCTTTGAGCACGTCGAGTATCTGAGCGTCGTGTTTAAACGGGAGACAGCGGTGACGCCGAGTGCGTGGCGGGCGGGCCGTCAGCGGCCAAGGCGGGTGTAGTCGAGGATGGAGTGACTGATGTGGCCGGCCGCGAGAGCGGTTCGGTCGGTGAGCGGGCTGGAGGGCGAGAGGTCTTCGCCGAGACGGAAGATGAGGCGGTGTGTGCCGTCGTCGTTGGCGGGACTGAAGAGGCCGGGGACGACGACTTGCGCGGGGACGGTGCGACGGACCTCGGTCGCGGCGGAGCAGGGCAGGGGAAAGTTGAGGTTGTGCACGACAAACGCGCGCGGGGGTGTGGCGGCGACAAGGCCCGGCGTAAGGCGCGCGGCGTGGGCGGCGGAATGGCGGAGGGTGACGAGTAGTTCGGCGTCGGGGATGTCGTGGTTGGCCTTGAGGCGCTCGTAGACTTCGGTCGTGAGGTCTTGGGAAAACGCGATCGCCGGGAGGCCGTGGAGGGCGCCTTCCCACGCGCCGGCGATGGTGCCGCTGGCGATGATGAACCCGAGGGAGGCGTTTAGGCCGATGTTGATGCCGCTGAGGACGGCATCGGGTTTCAGATCGGGCGGCAGGAGGTGGGCGAGGGCGATGTTGACGCAGTCGGAAGGGGTGCCGTCGACCGTCCAGGTGGGGCAAGGGAGCGCCAGGGAGGATTCAAGGCGGGTGGCATGGACCGGGCGGTGGCGGGTCTTGGCGGCGCCGGTCCAGCTCTGCTCGGTTTTCGGCGCGACCACGGCAACGGTGTGGCCGTCGGCGAGGAGCGCGGCGACGAGTTCGTGGAGAAAGGGAGAGGCGATGCCGTCGTCGTTGGTGACGAGAAGATTCATGGGGTGGACGAAACCACGAAATCCACGAAAGACACGAAAAAGGAGATCGCTCAGAGCGGAAGGCTCGGCGTGATGGCGCAAAAAAGCCGCGACGGTGTTAGCGTCGCGGCTTGAAGAAGCGGGGGATAGAACGCGTTAGAGATAACGCGCCCAACCTTTTTACTGAGCGGCGGGAGCCGGAGCGGCCTGGCCTTCTTGGTCGCGCATCGCGGCCTTGCGGCTGAGGCGGACTTTGCCGGAGCGCTCGTCGATACCGATGCACTTCACGGTGATCATCTCGCCCATCTTCACGACGTCTTCGGTGCGGCGCACGCGCTGCTCGGAGAGTTCGCTGATGTGGCAGAGGCCTTCTTTGCCCGGGGTGCACTCGACGAAGCAGCCGAAGTCCTTAATGCCGGTCACGCGACCGGTGTAGGTTTTGTTCAGCTCGATGGGTTCGCCGCCACCGCCACCACCGCCGGGACCGGAACCGCCGCCGCAGAGGCCGTCGATTTCCTTTATGGCACGGGCCATCGCGTCGCCGTTGTTGGAGTAGATGAAGATTTTGCCCGAATCGTCGTCGGAGATGTCGATCTGCGCGCCGGTCGTCTCGGTGATGCGGCGGATCGTCTTGCCGCCGGGCCCGATGAGCAGGCCGATCTTCTCGGGATCGATCTGGATCGTCTGGATGCGCGGGGCGTATTGGCTGAGGCCGGCGCGGGGCGCGGGCAGCGAGGCGACCATCGTCTTGATGATTTCGATGCGGGCGTCGCGGGCTTGGAAGATCGCGGTTTTCGCGATTTCGAAGGGGAGGCCGTTGATCTTCAGGTCGAGCTGGAAGCCGGTGATACCCTTGGTGGTGCCGGCGACCTTGAAGTCCATGTCGCCGAAGTGGTCTTCTTCACCGAGGATGTCGGTGATGGTGGTCCACTTGGTGATCGTGCCGGAGGCATCCATCTCGGTCATGAGACCGCAGGAGATGCCGGCAACGGGAGCGATGATCGGCACGCCGGCGTCCATGAGAGCCAAGCAACCGCCGCAGATCGAGGCCATCGAGGTCGAGCCGTTGGAGGCCATGATCTCGGAGACGACGCGGATGCTGTAAGGGAACGCATCCTCAGGCGGGAGAATCGGAACGAGCGAGCGTTCGGCGAGGGCGCCGTGGCCGATTTCGCGACGGCCGGGCCCGATGAAACGGCCGGCTTCGCCGACGGAGAACGGAGGGAAGTTGTAGTGGAGGAAGAACGATTTCGAGGTCGCGCCGCCGGTGAGGCCGTCCATCTCCTGGGCTTCTTTCGTGGGCCCGAGGGTAACGATGGCGATGTTTTGGGTGTCGCCGCGTTGGAACATGGCGGAACCGTGAACGCGCGGGAGGACGCCGACCTGAGCTTGCAGGGGCCGCAGGGCTTTCGCATCGCGGTGGTCGGAGCGGACGCCCTTGGCGAGGACGGTGGCGCGGTAGGCTTTGTATTGTAGATCTTCGAAGACGACGTTGAGGTCGACATCTGTGAACTTGCCTTCGCCGAGCTCGGCGAGGAGGGCCGCCTTGGCCTCGTCCTTGAGGGCTTTGACGTTGGCGGAGCGGACGTTCTTCTCAAAACCGAAGATGGCGGCGGAGACGCGGTCAGCCGGGACGACGCGCTCGATGATGGCGCGGGCCTCGGGGGTGGCGCCGACGAGCTTGAAGGTGGCCTTGGGTTTGCCGGCGAGAGCGGTGAGCTCCTTGATGGCGGCGATGATCGGCTGGATGGATTCGTGGCCGAAGGCGAGGGCCTCGATGAAACGCTCCTCGGTGATCTGGTCGGCGGAACCCTCGATCATGAGCATGTCCTTGGCATTGCCCACGTAGATGAGGTCGAGCGCCGACGAGTACATCTGCTCGATGGTGGGGTTGGCGACGAACTTGTCGTCGATGAGGGCGACGCGGACGGCGCCGATGGGCCCGTTCCATGGAATGTCGGAGATGGCGAGGGCGGCGGAGGCGCCGTTGACCATCGCGATGTCGGAATCGTGGATCAAATCGGCCGACATGAGGGTGCCGATGATCTGAACCTCATTGAGGAAACCTTCGGGGAAGAGTGGGCGGCAGGGACGGTCGCAGAGGCGGGAGATGAGGATCTCGCGCTCGGAAGGACGGCCCTCGCGTTTGAAATAACCACCGGGGAAGCGGCCGGCGGCGGCGTATTTGTCGCGGTAGTCGCAGGTGAGGGGGAAGAAGTCTTGGCCGGGACGCATGGTGGTCGCGGCGCAAGCGGTGACGAGGACGTTGGTCTCGCCGACGTTGACGTTGACGGCGCCGCCCGCGAGCTGGGCGATGGAGCCGGTGGAGAAGGTCATCCCGAGGCCGGGAACGGTGACATTGTGTTTCTGATTCATGGTTTTGTAGACGATTTCGGACGATTCGGACGGTTTCGGATAAGTGCGGCCAAGCTGAGGCCGCGGATTTCTAACGTTCTGACGGTTTAGTTTTCGGTTAACGGACAAGAAACGCCGAAGTGTCGCACAGGTGCGACGCAGGCGATTCGGGGTTGAGCTGCGGTCGGCGCGAAGGCCGGCCGGGCTTGGCAATCATCTCGGTCAGATTCGAGAGATTTCAGGTTGGCGTCGAGGAGGGTAGCGCCTGTGAGCAGGCGGCCTACGCGGCGGCAATCAGAAATGTCCCGGTCTTGATTCGAGTGTCGGTAAAGACAACGGGCGACCCGCGGATCGGGTCGCCCGTGCGATTCAAAGCGTTATTTGCGAAGACTGAGCTTCGCGAGGATGTCGGTATACTTGTTCAGTTCGTGCTTCTTGAGATAATCGAGAAGCTTACGACGACGACTCGCCATTTGGAGCAGGCCACGGCGCGAATGGAAATCTTTGCGGTGGGTGCGGAGATGCTCGGTCAAGTGATTGATCCGGGCAGTGAGGAGTGCGATCTGAACTTCGGACGAACCGGTGTCGGTGTCGTGGGTTTTGAACTTTGCGATGATTTCTGGCTTAACTACGATGGTGGATGACATGGTTTAGTATTTGAGTTGCACGACTGTAGGGGACCTTTGCAGGCCCCGTGCCACCCGCCCGGCCCGACGTAAATCGGGTTGAGCCGGTGCCACCGTTTTAATCTGGCGGAATGCCAGACCGGTCATGGTGAGCGTCCACAACCGATGGACCCTCACTAACGCAAGGGGCGAGGTTCTAAAACACCGGCCGGTCGCGCAAGCGCAAATTTGGAGCGATTTCGTGACGGCAGATGCCGCCGAATCGGGCAAGATGGTCGGACCGCGCGACTGACCGGTTTTGGGCGGCTTAGGCGTCGTGGCCAGTTTGAAACTAGATTCCGCGCATTGAGTCTTTCATCACGGCGCGATTCCCCCACACGTTGAGGGATGTCGTCGCGCATTCTTTTCACCGGTGGTTCCGGCAAGGCCGGCCGCCACGTTCTCCCGTGGCTCGCGAGCCGCGGTTATCAGTTGCTCAATTTTGACCTGAAGCCCTCGGAGCATCCGGCGATTCCGACTCTGCTGGGCGACATGACGGACGAAGGCCAAGTCTTCAATGCGATGACCATGCATTTTGGCTTCGACGGCTTCACCCGCGGGCAACCGCCGGCACCCGTCGATGCGGTGGTGCATTTCGCCGCCGTGCCCCGCGTGCTGCTCCAACCCGATAACGAGACGTTTCGGGTGAACGTCATGGGCACTTATAATGTCATCGAATCGGCGATGAAGCTCGGCATCCGCAAAGTGATCATCGCCTCGAGCGAGACCACCTACGGGGTGTGTTTCGCCGAGGGCGACACCGACTACCATGCTTTTCCCCTCGAGGAGGACTACGACGTGGACCCGATGGACAGCTACGGCCTCTCCAAGGTCACCAATGAGAAAACCGCCCGCGCCTTCGCGGCGCGTTACAAGGCCGACATCTACGCGCTGCGGATCGGCAACGTGATCGAGCCGCACGACTACGCCCGCTTCCCCGGCTTTGTGGCAAATCCGCCGCTGCGAAAGCGCAACGCGTGGAGTTACATCGACGCCCGCGATCTCGGCCAGATCGTGCACCGCTGCCTGCAAACGGATGGGCTCGGCTTCCAAGTCTTCAACGCCGTCAACGACACGATCACGGCGGACGGACCGACCGGTGATTTTTTGAAAAAATGGTGTCCAAACACGCCCCACCTCCGAACTCTGGTCGGGGATGAAGCGCCGCTGTCGAACCGCAAGATCCGCGAAAAACTCGGATTCAAGGAAGAGCATCCGTGGCGGGCCGAAGTCGCGCGGCTCGCGGTCAAGTAGTCTGCCGGTGCGGCCGGCAAGACGGGCGGTTGGAAAATTTCCCCGAACTTCGCCCTCGGCAGAGCTGACAACGGAAGGGGAGGCATTTTGGTTCTGCGGATGCTTGCCACACCGCTTTCCCGTCTCCGACTCGTCGGTCTTCTTGAAGGTGTTTCCTACCTGCTGTTGCTCGGCGTAGCGATGCCGCTGAAATACGTTTTGGGTGAACCGTTCGCGGTGCGTTACGTGGGCATGGCGCACGGCATTCTGTTTGTGCTCTACCTGTTGGCGATGGTGCCGGTGGCGCTGGATTTTCGTTGGTCGCTGAAGACCGTCGCGCTTGGAGTGCTCGCGAGCATTTTGCCGGCCGGGCCGTTTGTTTTCGACGCCAAGGTGCTGAAGCCCATGGAGCGGCCGCCCGAGGCCTGAGCTAAGGGCGAAAAAAAGCGGCACCCGGCCGAAGCCGGATGCCGCCGAGAGACGAGCGCGTGGCGGGAGCGTTTAGAAGAACTTGTATTCGACGCTGAGAGTGAACGAGCGGCCGCGCGGGTCGGCGATGCGGGGTTCCCAGCTGCTGCCGGCACCGGTGTTTGTGTCGTAAGAGATGCTGAAGGGCGGATCTTGGTTCAGCAGGTTCTTGATGCCGGCGACGACCGTGAGGCTCTTGCTCCAACGATAGGTCAGGCTGGCGTTGTAGGTGATATAGGCGTCGACCTTGGGATTGTAATCGGGTGCGAAGGGCAGATACACGCCGCTCAGGATGCCGGGTGGGACGTAGTCCATGTAGCCGGCCCGATAAAGCTGACTGACCCGCGAGACCCACTTGCCCTTGCGGTAGGAAACGGAAGCCGTGGACTTCCACTTGAGTCCGATGTCACTGGCGCGGGTGAACCGGCCGACCTCGCTGTTACCGAAGGGTGCGTTGGCGATGAGCCGGGACTTCTTTTCGAGGAGTTGGCTGACATTCACGTCGCCGACGAGTTTTCCGTTCCACAGGTCGGTTTCGCCACGGGCGCTGTATTCGATACCTGCGGTCTCGGTTTCGCCGGCGTTGATCGGCCGGGCGTCAATTGCGGTAATGCTGTTGGTCGTCGCGTCCCCAAGGAAGGCATTGGGGAAGAGCCGGTAGTTCGCGAGGATGGTGGAGGCGGCGAGGGTTTGGATCGTGCCGGTGCGATTCACCGACCACCAGTCCACGCCGAAGGTGATGTTCTTGATCGGTGAAACGACCACGCCGAACGATGTCATTTTGGCTTCTTCAGGGTCCAGATTGGCGCGGCCGCCGCTGATGATATCGAGACTGTTCGCGGGAATGGCCGTGCCGGTGACGGGGTTGACGAGGTCGGCGCCGGCGTAGATCACCCGGAACGCCGGATCGAACTGTTGCTTGAAGGTCGGCACGCGGAAACCGGTGTTGTAGGAACCGCGGAAGAGTACCTTTTCGATCGGGTTGTAGCGCAGGGTATACTTCGGGTTGATCGTGCTACCGAAGCCCGTGTAGTCGTCGCGGCGGCCGGCGACGTTGAGGTCGAGGTTCTTCAAGATTGGAATCTGCAATTCGGCAAAGACGGCCTTGACGGTGCGCTCGAGCGTGCCGGCGGTGGCGAGAGCGTTGTCGAAGGGCACATTGAAGATCAGAGAGTCGGCGGTGCTCACATTGGAGCGCTTATCGCCTTCAAATTTATACTCCTCTTTGCGGTAATCGAGGCCCACGGCGCCTTGGATGATGCCGCCGGGTAGTTTGAAGACCGGGCCCGACGTCGCGAAGTCCGCGCCGGTGGTGGTGAACGTGCCGCCGAAAAGCTCGACGCCGGTCGCAGAGGCCGCCTTGAGGCCATCGGTCGCGGCTTGCGTCTGCGTGTAGGAGAATGGATTGAGCACGCCGGTCTTGATGAGATTGGTGAAGGGCACGCTGTAATAATATCCGTTCAGCAGTTTCGACTTCGACTTGCTCTGAGACTGGGAGATGCCTGCCCGATATTCCCATTCGGAGAAAAACTGCAGCGGAATGGGCAGCGGGCCCTCGAGGGAGCCGAGGAAGCGGCGGGTGTCGCTGACGGTGTTGATCTCACGGTTGCCGCCAGGGAGCGCGCGCCAGCGGAAAGCGAGCGGTGCGCCGCGATTGACTTCGAGGGCGGGGAAGTAGGCGACGAGAGCGTTGAAGACCCGGTTGTAGTCGGGACCCGTGCTGGGATAGACCATACCCGAGAGGGGATTTGGCACCACGGTGTTATTGGCGGTGGTCGTGGTGGTCTGGGTGCCGTTGGCGGCCAAGCCGGCGGAACTCCATTGGTTGGGCGAAAAGCTCTTGGTTGAATCGGAACGGCCGATCACCGCCTCCGCCGTAACGATGTGCTTGCCGAGCATGTAGGAACCGCGGCCGACAAAGTTGGTGTTTTTCACGGGTTGCTGGAGAACGGCGGCGCGGCCGGTGTCCCAAGCGGAACCGTATTTCGGGTTGGCATTGATCAGGTTGGCGGCGGAGGTCCAGAGGAGTTCCTGATAAGGGCCCATGCCGTCGAGGCCGGTATAGCCGGCGGTGTTGGTGGGGAGATCGACGATGTTGATGCCGGTGACGCGGATGTTCGGGTTCGCCGGATCAACCGGGAAAGCCGCGGTTACGGATGTGCCGACGGCGGTGGTGAGATTAGGCACCGGGAAGAGCGTGGCGATGGGCGTGCCGCGGGTGTCGGGCGAGATGCCGCGTCTCGGCTGAAAGGTATTTACAAAGTCGCGATCGGCGCCGTTGAGGCGCTTGCTGTCCGACATGGCGAGCGAGGCCATGACATTCCACTTGTCCCGGTTCAGGTTGCCCAAGCCGCCAACCACGGAATAGCGGTAAACATTGCCGCCGCCGTCCTCGGTGACGTCGAACGCGGTGTTGGCCACGAGGCCTTGAAAATCGCGTTTCGTGATGAAGTTGATCACGCCGCCGACCGCATCGGTGCCGTAGATGGCGGAGGCGCCGTCTTTGAGGACTTCGACCCGCTCGATGGCGGCGAAGGGAATGGAGTTGAGATCAACCACGCCGCCGTTGAGGCCGTGCGAGGCGACGCGACGACCGTTGAGCAAAATGAGGGTGGCGTTGGAACCTTGGCCGCGAAGATTGGCCGAGGTGGCACCGTTGTTGCCGCGTGCGGCACCGGCAACGACGTCGGCCTGCGACGCGAGGTTGTCCAGGCCGTTGCCGTTGATGTTGAGATTCATGATGAGCTGCTCGGCGCTCGCGATACCTTCCTGCTCCATTTCGAGCTTGGAGAAAACGGCGAGGGGCAAAGCGCCTTCGTCGGCGACTCGCTTGATCAAGGAGCCGGTGACGGTGAACCGTTCAAGCTTCGTGACGGGTTGGCCGGCGGCGGTCTCGGGCGCGGGGGCGGTCTGGGCATGGGCGGCGGGGATCAGGCTCGAAGTGACGAGGAGCATGAGCCATGTCGCGGATCTAGGCAGGGTGCGGATGATCATAATGTGGATGGTTGGTGTGAAAAAACTGACCGGTATAGTGTGACAAATTCGCGACGAATCGCGGTCTGGGCGAGTTTTTTCCTGCTGTCACAGAAAGCAGGCTGATTGCCCGGACCGGGGGCACAGCCGGGCGGTTTCGGGGCGAGGCACTGCGGGCTTAGTCAGGCAGGCGGGGATTGCCGCGGCCGAGGGCAGGCGCAGCGTCGTCGGTTCAATGCCTGAAGCCGGTCTGCCGTTTCGCCATGTTTTGATCGCCCTGCTGGTCGTCTCGATCTGGGGCGCAAACTTCGCGGCGGTGAAGATCGCGCTGATCGAGCTGCCTCCGCTGCTCCTGTGCACGCTGCGGTTTGTGTTGGTCGCGGTGCCGCTGGTATTTTTCGTGCCGCGACCGGCGGTGACGACTCGGCAGTTGTTGCTCTACGGGCTGACGATGTTTGCCCTGCAGTTCGGTTTTCTGTTTCTTGGGTTGAAGCTCGGGATGTCGGCTGGGCTCGCTTCGTTGGTGCTGCAGTTTCAGGTCTTCGTGACGTTGCTGCTGTCGGCGACGGTTTTAAAGGAGCGGATCGCGCCGGCGCAGATCGCGGGCGGGATGCTGGCGGGTGCGGGTTTCGTGGTGGTCGCTTGGCACATCGGGGGCGAAGTGTCGGCGCAGGGGTTGGTCTGCGTGCTGCTCGCGGCGTGCTCTTGGGGGTTTGCCAATTTCAGTTCGAAGCGGTTGGGGCGGGTGAACCCGCTGTCGCTGGTGGTGTGGGGCGGGCTGGTGGTGCCGGGGCCGATGGCGGTCGCTGCGCTGCTGTTTGAAGGACCGGAGCTGATCACACAGAGCCTCGCGCGTATGGGCGCGGCTACACTTTGGAGTGTGGCCTATGTGGTCTATGTTTCGACCTTGGTCGGCTACACGCTCTGGAGCTGGCTGCTGGCGCGGCACGCAGCGTCGGTGGTGACGCCGTTTGCACTATTGGTGCCGATTTGCGGGTTGGTGACCTCGGCGCTGTTGCTCGGTGAACCGTTGCCGATATGGAAAATCGGCGCCGGGGCGCTGGTGGTTGCAGGACTGGCGCTCACGGTTTTCGGGCCGCGGTTGCGCCGAGTCACGGCCGGGGCGTGAAGCGGCCGGGGGCAGCCGCGCCCGCGGTTATTTGCCCAGCAGGTGTTCGAGCACGAGCTGGTCGAGGTCTTGGTAGTTAAGGTCGGCGATGAGGGCGTCGGCCTGCTCGGTGGGATAGGTGCGGGCTTTCTCGACGAGGCGGAGGAAGGTTTTGCGGGAATTTTCGAGGTGCTTCAAGTAGTGTTCCTCGCGGGTCGTGCGGAAGGGGTGGACGTCGAAGGCAACGTATTCGCCCGAGCGACCGTAGCCGTTGCGTTCGAGGGCGCGGACTTGGTTGAAGGCGACCCGGAGATTGGCGGAGCCGAAGGGTTTGTCTTGGTCGAACTTCAGACCGTTTTGGTCGTTGAGGTGGATCGACCAAAGTTTGCCGAACGACATGGCGAAATCGATTTCGTCGGCGGGATCGAGGCCGGCGAGGATGGAGTGAGCGGACTCGATGAGGCAGCCGATACGCTTGGGGTCGCGGGTGAGGTGGGCGATGGCGAGGGCGTGGCCGATGGTGGGGATGTAAGCATGGTCCATCGGCTCGTTGGGTTTGGGCTCGATGCAGAGACGGGCTTCCGAGTCATGGGCCAGCATTTCGTCGAGGGCGGCGGCGAGCAGTTCGGTCGAGCGCGCGCCGGATTTGGATTCGCGCAAATAGGTGCCCTCGCGGGCGAGCCAGAGGACAATGAGATTGGTGCCGAGCTCGCGGGCGATATCGATCGTCTGCTTGGAGCGATCGAGGGCATATTGGCGGTCGGCTTTGCGATTGGAGGTGTAGCCGCCGTCGACCGTGCGTGGGGAAAACCAAAGACGGGGAGCGACGATCTCGGCCACGATGCCTTCGCCGTCGAGTTGGTGGCGGAGGGCTTTGGCTTCTTTGAGCACTTGCGCGTGGGACTTCGAGTCGATCTCGGGCACGGCGTCGTCGTCGTGAAACATCATCGCGGCGAAGCCCAGTTTCTTCAGCGCGGCGAGTTTCCAAGAGAAGGACTGGGCGGGCCGGGTCTCGGGGCCGTAGGGGTCGCGGCCCTCACTGAAGTTCCATGGGCCGGCACAGAAGCGATACTCGGTTTTGATCATGCCGAAGATTGGAACGCTCCGGAGTAAATGGACGAGCGGAAATTCTGCGGATTTTCATCGGCGCAGGATTCGGAAATACCGCTTGCCAACACCGTTTGATGTGACCTTTCGGTGGGGTGTGCGTCTTCCGGCGCACGGACCGCAGACCTGCTTGCGGTTTCAACCAACGTCAGCGTTTAAGAAGTTATCCTCCCCATGAAAACTCCCGTCTCACCCAACCTTTCCCGCCGCGATTTTGTGCGGCTCTCGTCTCTCACGGCCGGAGCGGCCGTGATGGCCACCGCCGGTACCACGCGTGGACTCGGTCAGGTCGCCGGCTCGGATAAAATCCGGGTCGGCATCATCGGTTGCGGCGGCCGCGGCCGCGGCGCCGGCAAGAACGTCCTCGATGCCGCCGCGGGTGTCGAAATCGTGGCGGTCGGCGATCTGTTTGAGCAACAGGCGGTGCGGGCCCGCGACCAGTTCAAGGTCTCGGCCGACAAAACGTTCTGGGGTTTCGACGCGTTCCAAAAAGTTTTGGCGACGGATGTGAACTACGTGATCCTCGCGACCCCGCCGGGGTTTCGGCCGAGCCACTTCGCCGCTGCGGTCGCCGCGGGTAAACACATCTTCATCGAGAAGCCGGTCGCGGTCGATCCGACGGGCGTCCGCTCGATCATCGCAACGGGTAAAATCGCGACCGAGAAACGTCTCGGGGTCGTGGCCGGCACCCAACGTCGGCATCAGGCCAGTTACATCGAGACGATGAACCGGATCAAAGACGGTGAGATGGGCGAATTGACGGGCGGGCAATGCTACTGGAACGGCGACGGCATTTGGTTCCGGGAGAAGAAAGACTGGCTCGCCAACCTCAGCGACTTCGAGTGGCAGTGCTGGAACTGGTATCACTGGGATTGGATGTCGGGCGACCAGATCGTGGAGCAACACATCCATAACATCGACGTGATGAATTGGGCCTTTGGCGGTCCGCCGGTTAAATTCTACGGCATGGGTGGCCGGCAGAATCGCGGCAGTCTCCCCGGTAACATCTGGGACCATTTCGCCGTCGAGATGGATTACGCCAACGGTGCGCGCGTCTCGAGCATGTGCCGCCACGCCGCCAAGACCGCGACGCGCATCGGCGAGCGGGTCGTCGGTACCAAGGGCGTCGCGATTCCCAACAACGCCACGATCACCGGCGAGAAACCGTTCAATTACACCGGGCCGAACAAAGACCCGATGGTGGTGGAGCACACCGACCTGATTGCCAGCATCCGCGCGAATAACCCGCTCAATGAAACGCTGCAGGTGGCGGAGAGCACGCTCACCGCCATCGGTGCGCGGATGGCGGCCTACACGGGGCGAGAGGTATCTTGGAAATGGCTGATGGAGGGCTCGAAACTCGATCTCTTCCCGGCCAATCCCGGTCCCGGTCCCGGCATCTTCGGCCCGGTGGCGATTCCCGGAACGACGCCGTTGGTCTGAGGTGATGCAATTCGGCCCGCCGCGAAACCGGCGGGCTTTTTAGTGGCCAAGATTTTCCTCGCACCGCTCCGGTTGGAGCGGCTGCAATCCCGCCGGTTCAACCCCCACGATTCATATCCCCCGCCATGAAACTTCGCTCTTTTCTGATCGCCGCGCTCACGCTCGGCACCTCGCTGCTCCACGCCGCCGACCGCAAGTTGGTTATGATCGCCGGCCCGGTCAGTCATCCGCCGTTGATGCACGAATTTAGAGCCGGCTCGATGCTGTTGCAGAAACGCCTCGAGGGATTCCCGGGTTTGAAGACGGTGCTGATCACCAACGGTTGGCCGACCAAGATCGTCGAAGGCAAACGGGTCGACGATAACTCGGTCTTCGAGGGCGCCGATGCCGTCTTCATCTATTCGGACGGCGGAGCCAACCACCTGGCGGTGCGGCCCGAGCGGCTCGCGGTGTTGGGCGCGCTCGCCAAGAAAGGTGCGGGTATCGGCATGGCGCACTACGCGGTCGAGGTGCTGGCTGACAAAGGCGGCACCGAGTGGAAAGAATGGATCGGCGGGCACTATGAAACCGCTTTCTCCTGCAACCCGATCTGGGACGCCGATTACAAAGAGCTGCCGGTGCATCCCGTGACACGCGGCGTGAAGCCCTTTCGCACCAAGGACGAGTGGTATTTCAACATGCGCTTCCGCGACGGCAAAGCGGGCGTGAAGGACCTGCTCGTGGCGACGCCGTCCGACGCGGTGCGCGATGGTCCCTATGTTTACCCCAAGGGTCCCTACGCGCACATCCAAGCCGCAAAAGGCCGGGCCGAGACGACGATGTGGGCGGTGGAGCGACCCGACGGCGGTCGTGGCTTCGGTTTCACCGGCGGACACTTTCACAAGAACTGGCAGAACGACGACCAGCGCCGGCTGATCCTGAACTCGCTCGTGTGGCTGGCGAAACTTGACGTGCCAAAAGGCGGCGTCGATTCGGCTCCGGTGGATGACGTCGAGATCATGCAGAATCTCGACGAGAAGAAGATCAACGTGCCGAAAGCAGCCGCGCCGAAAAAGGAAGAAGCCAAGGGCGCGGCGGCACCGGCGACGAAGTGAATACTGCCGGGCGACCGTAAAAATAGGGCGGGGTCTCTGACCCGCCCTCAGACCGCGTTGCCGGCCGGTGGGTGACCAATTCGGGCTGGGAAAGGGCGGGTCGGAGACTCTGCCCTCCACGCGGAGGCGCGGACCGCAGCCGTATTTTGACAGCGGGCGCGCAATGGTCACGGTGACCTTATGGCCAGTACGAATTTTTCGATCACCCGGCGCGTGGAATTCCACGAGACCGACGCCGCCGGAATCATGCACTTCTCCAATTTCTACCGCTGGATGGAGGTGTGTGAACACGAATGGTTCCGGGCGACCGGCCTGGCGATGATGAGCACGACACCGGCAGGCGTGCGGCTCGGTTGGCCGCGGCGCGAGGCCTCCTGCGGGTTCGTGCGTCCGTTGCGTTGCGGTGACATCGTGCGCGTCACGGGTTCGGTGGCAGATGTCGGCACAACCAGCGTGACCTACGAATTTGTTTTTGAAAAGGATCGCGCCGGGAAATGGACCGAGGTCGCCCGGGGCCGGATGTCCACGGTGCACGTGAAGCAAGATTCGGCCGGGCGAATGGAAGCGGAGCCGGTCCCGGAAAAGGTGCGGGACGTTTTGGCGCAGAAGGCGTGATGCCGGCCGCTGCGGGGGCTCCAGGCGGATGGGTTTTGAGCCGATAATGGCGGGATGAAGAACGGAGCCGTGCGGTTTTTTTGTTTTTTGTTTTCTTTCACCGGTCGCGGTGCGGGGAGAATCGGCGTGGGATCACCTGCGGATCGGGATGACGGAGGTTGAAGCCGAGGCGATTCTCGGAGCGCCCCTGCTGCGCAGCGTCGGGCAGGACTTTGCCGTGTGGATCTACAACCATCGCGCCGAGCTGGTGTTCTATGGTCCTCTGATCGCCTGGTCGGCGCCGCGGGAAGGCAATACCCCCGGGCGAGTGGTCGACGTATGGCAGGCGCCGCCGCAGGGGATGCGCTGACAGTCACATTTCTGCCCAAGCCGAACCGTTATCTGCCGGCGGCGGAACGTCGCGCGCCGATCACACCGGCGGTCGGGCGCTAGGCAGTTCGTTATGGGCGTTGAGGTGGCTTGAACCGGCCGGCGATGTTCCGACCCGCATCCGCTACGGATACAACAGGAACGCCCCACGACGCGCTTTGAAGTCAGCGAGACCGGCGGACCACGGGGCCTTGATCTCGGCGGAGGATTTGCCCGCAAGGATCGCGGCGAGCGTCGCGTCGTCGCCGAGCAGGCGGGCCATGGCGGCGGCGTTCAACTGCTGCGGGTAAAGCCGCTGGAGGATGACGGCGAGCTCGAGGCCGACGTCGACGGCGTTGAACGCGACCGGGTCGGTGAGCATCACGCGCACGCCGCCGCACTCGGCATCGCGGTGTTTGAGCGATGCGGCCGGACCGGGAAAGAGGGCGGGCCTCGGGGTGAACTTCACGGCGACGAAGTGCGCGCCGGGTAGGCCGGCGCGGTTAAGCTCGGCCGCGAGGCGCTCGCCGTCGATCCACGGCGCGCCGATCTGCTCGAAGGGTGTCGGCGTGCCCCGGCCCATGGAAACGGCGGTGCTCTCGAGCAGACAGAGCCCCGGGTAAAGCGTGGCGGCGGTGAGGCTGCGCATCGAGGGCGAGGGGTTGAGCCAAGGCAGCCCCGTGGCATCGAAGCGGCGGTCGCGCGTCCAGTTTTCGCAGGCCACCACGGTGAGGTCGGCGCCAAATCGGCGTTCGGCGTTATACATGAGGGCCAGTTCGCCGAGGGTCATCCCGTGGCGCACGGGCATCGGATGGAAGCCGATGAAACTCGGAATCCGCGTCATCACCGGACCCTCCACGCTCACGCCGCCGATGGGATTCACGCGGTCGAGGACGATAAACTTTTTCTTCGCAAGGGCGGCGGCCTCGAGGGCGACACCGAGCGTGGCGGAGTAGGTGTAGAAGCGGGCGCCGATGTCTTGGATATCGAAAACAAGGGCGTCGAGGTCGCGGAGTTGCTCAGGCTTGGGCGCGTGGGCCCGGAGAACGGCGGCGGCGTAGTCGGCGTCGGATTGGCCGGCCGCGCGTTTCGGGGCGTCGCCGTAGAGGCTGTAAATGGGGAGCTTAGTTTTTTCATCGATGGAGTCGCCGACTTTTTCGTCGGCCGTCCCGCGGATGCCGTGCTCGGGGCTGAAGAGGGCGACGAGTTTCACGTCTTTCGCGGCGTGGAGCAGATCGATGGTGCTGCGGCCGTCGCGATCGCGGCCGCTGTGATTGGTGATGAGACCGACGCGCAGGCCGCGAAGGCGGGCGAAGTCCTCGCGCACCAGCACGTCGATCCCGTTGAGCACGGCGCCCGTGTCGCGACCGATGGCCTCGGCGGCGAGAGTGCCGAGTGTGCGGCGGAGGGGACCGGTGTCGCCTTTGCCATCGGGGTGGACGCGGTTGGAGAGAAAGAGCACGAACGTCTGTGCGGCGGGATCGATCCAGACACTCGTGCCGGTGAAGCCGGTGTGGCCGTAGGAGGCGCCGGCGGGAAACCAACGGCCACGAGGGCCGGAGAACGACGAATCGATGTCCCAACCGAGACCGCGGCGGTTGGAGCCGTCGGTTTGCACGCGGGTCATCTCGGCGACGGACGCGGCGCTGAGGATGCGGACGCCGTCGAGTTGCCCGCCGCCGAGCAACATGCGGCAGAAGCGGGCGAGATCGGAGGCCGTGGTAAAGAGTCCGGCGTGACCGGCGACGCCGCCCATGGCCCTCGCCGTGGGATCGTGCACGACCCCGCGCAACATCGTGCCGGCGGTGAGTTCGGTGGGAGCGATGCGAGCAAGCTTGGTGGCGGCGGGGATAAACCCGGTGTCGGCGAGCCCGAGGAGCTGGAAAATTTCTTTTGCCGCATAGGCGTCGAGCGGGAGGCCGCTGGCGATCCGCACGAGTTCACCGAGGACGATGAAGTTGATGTCGCTGTAAAGAAACGTGCCGCCGGGCACGCCGACGAGTTTCTCCGCGCAGGCACGTTCGATACCTTCTGCGTTACCGGACCATGCTGGATTGCGCGGCAGGCCGGCGCGTAGACCCGAGTGATGGGTGAGGAGCTGGCGGACGGTGACCGCGTCTTTGCCCTCGGCGGCGAAGGCCGGGAGGGTGCGGGCGACGGGAGCGTCGAGTTCGAGGTGGCCGCGTTCGACGAGCTGCATGACGGCGGTGGTGGTCGCGACCACTTTGGTGAGGGAGGCGGCGTCGTAAATCGTGTCGAGGGTGAGCGTCTCGGCGGCGGGCGAGGTGGCACGCTGGCCGTAGAACCGGGAGTGGGACTCGCCGGCGCGTTCGACCCAGAGGACGCCGCCGGGGATTTTCTTGGCGGCGATCGCCTCGGCCACCGCGGCATCCATGGCCGCGAGTTTTTGGGGCAGAAATGCGGGCGCGGCGGTGGCGGACACCGCGACAAATGCAAGCAGGGCCGGGAGCAGGCGAAGGAGGGGTGACATCGTGGACGGGAGCATTGGTCGGGGCCGCGGGCGGTGCCAGAAAACTCCTCGCCAACCCAAACGAGTTTTCGCGTGATGACGCCGCCCCATGAACAGCTATTTCAACTTTGGTGACTGGCTCGTCATTGTCCTTTACCTAGGCGGCGTGACTTGGCTCGGCCTGCGGTTTGGGAAAAATCAACACAACACCCGCGACTATTTTCTCGGCGGTCGGAACATCCCGTGGTGGGGCATCGGTTCTTCGATCGTCGCGACCGAGACGAGTGCGCTCACCATCATCGGCGTGCCCGCGATCGCCTACGGCGGAAACATGCTCTTCCTTCAGATGATCGTCGGCTACGTGATCGCCCGCGTGATTCTCGCGGTGGTGATGGTGCCGCACTACCTGAAGGGTGAAATTTATTCGCCCTACCAATTGCTCGAACAGCACCTCGGGCGCGGGCCGCGCCGTCTGGCCGGTTCGTTTTTTCTCTTTTTGGAAACGTTGTCCGCCGGCGTCCGCGTGTTCGTGGCGTGCATCCCGGTGCGCCTGATGTTGGGGGATGGGGTGTGCAGTCTCGGCGGGCTGGTCGATCCGATCCTCGGGGCGATTCTGCTCTTTGTCGTGCTCTCGCTCGTCTACACCTACGTCGGCGGAATGACAGCGGTCGTGTGGACCGATGCGGTGCAGATGCTGCTGTTCATCGGCGGCGGGCTCTACGCGCTGTTCTATATTCCGACGTTGATTGAGGGCGGTTGGGGCGCGGCGCTGAGCGAGGCGGGCGCGGCGGGCAAACTGGCGTTCTTTAACTCGGATTTCACGTTTTCTGCGCCGTTCAACATCTGGATGGGCGTCATCGGGGGGACCGTGCTTGTGATGTCCACCCATGGTGCCGAGCAGTCGATCGTGCAGCGCGTGCTCTCCTGCGCGAATGTCGCGGAAGGGCGCAAGGCGCTCATCTTCAGCGCAGTCCTGATCTTTCCGCTGTTCCTGATCTTTCTGCTCGTGGGCGTGATGCTCTGGGTTTTTTACCAACACCATCCCTTCCAAATTCCGCTCCCGGAGGCGGCGCCGGGAATCAAGTCCAACGACTTTATCTTCCCGATCTTTATGATGACGGAAGTGCCGCACATCATGCGCGGGTTTCTGATCGTCGCGATTTTGTCCGCCGCGATGTCGTCGATCAGCTCGGCGATTTCGGCGCTGGCGTCGGTGTCGACGATGGACTTTGTCCGCCCGATCCTGAAGCACCGCGACGAGGCGTTTTTCCTGCGGCTGAGCAAGGCGTCGTCGGTGTTTTGGGCGGGCGCGCTGATCTTCGTGGCGTGGCTCACGCGCGAAGTGACGTTTGTGCTCAACGTCGCGTTTTCGCTGCGCGGGCTCACGGCGGGGGCGTTGCTCGGGTCGCTCGTGATCGCGCTGTTTTGGCGCCGGCTTGGAGCCCGCGCAACGATGGCGGGGATGATCGCATCGCTGGTGGTGATGAACTGCATTTATTGGCCCGCGAACATTCCCGCGCTGCAACCGTGGTGGCGGGCAACGTTCGGCGGAGAAGTATTCTGGCCTTGGTTCACCGTCATCGGAGCGGCGGTGACGCTCGGCGTGGCGTGGGCGACGCGGACGCTCTGGCCCGAGCGCGAGGCAGTGAAGCGGACGACCTTGGAAAACTAAGTTGGTCCGTCCAAGGCGGCAAAGTTGCAACCGGGGTTAGACCGGGTTTCGTCCGACGGTCGTGGATCCGCTCACTCACACGCTCCTCGGGGCCAGCTTCGGTTATTTCGGTTTCGGTCGTCGGCTCGGCCGGGCGACGGCTGGGGGCGTGGGCGCACTCGCGGGCGCGGCGCCGGATCTGGATGTTTTGATCGGGAGCGCCGCCGATCCGTTGATCGCAGTGGAGTATCACCGGCATTTCACCCACGCGCTGCCGTTTGCGCCCGTGGGAGCGGCGTTGGTCTTGGGCGTGCTGCTGATTTACCGGCCTTGGAGGGAAAAGTGGCGCGGGCATCTCGGTGCGGTCTGGGCCTGCGGGCTGGCGGCGTGGGTGAGCCATTGCCTGCTGGATTCGGCGACGAGCTATGGCACGCAGTTGATGTGGCCATTTACGGATGAGCGTTTCGGCTGGGATTTCATCGCGGTGGTAGATCCCGCGTTCACGCTCGCGCTTGTGATCGGGCTGAGCGTTGCACTCATCCGTGCGCGACCGGGAGCGGCGTTGGCCGGGCTGATCGTAGCGGCGGGGTATCTGGGATTGGGCGTGGTGCAACATACGCGGGCGGTCGGAGCGCAGGCGGCGGTCGCGGCGTCACGCGGACATACGCCGACGCGGTTCGAGGTGATGCCGACGCTGGGCAACGTCCTCGTGTGGCGGGCGCTCTACGAGCACGGCGGCAAGATCCACGCCGACCGCATCCGGGTCGGTCTCGCAGGCGACGCCACGGTGCGCGGCGGGTGGGCGCTCGCCACGGTGGGTGCGGGCGAACTGACGGCGGCCGAGCGGGCGCGGGACCGGCGGAGGTCGTTTGCGCGCTTCGCGTGGTTTTCCGAAGACTGGGTCGCGCGCAGCCCGAGCGACGCATCGGTGTTGGGCGACATGCGCTACTCGCTCTCGACGGAGGCCTTCGACCCGATTTGGGGCATTCGCTTCACCGCGCCGGAAGCACCGACAGAGATCGAGTGGGTGAACCGTTCGCGGGACCGGCGGGTGAGCCCGAAGGAGCTGTGGGAGGAACTGCAAGGGCGTGATCCCCGGTTCAAACCGGTTGGCAACGTGGCCCGGGCTGTGCAGTAGTACCGGACATGAATTCTTCGCTCCGTTTCTTTCTGCTGATCGGTGCAGGTGCCGGAGTGCTCTGGTCTGCGCCCGGTGATCGCACGCGGGTGACGATCATCTCGACCACAGACCTCCACGGAAACATTTTCCCGATCGACTATTTTTCGAACCGGCCGTCGAACGTCGGACTTGCGAAGGCGGCGACGCTGATCCGGCAGGCGCGCAAGGACGACCCGAACCTGATCCTCATCGACTCGGGCGACACGATTCAGGGCACGCCGCTGGCGTATTTTCACAACCGGAAGAACAACCTGCCGCCCGATCCGATGATGCTGACGATGAGTGCGCTGAAATTCGACGCGCTGGCCATCGGTAATCACGAATACAATTTCGGTCTCGCGGTGTTCGAGAAAGCGCGGCGCGAAGCCTCGTTCCCGTGGCTTTCGGCCAACACCTACAAGGTCGGCACGGAGGAAACGGCGTTTGCGCCGTATCTGATCAAGGAAGTGAACGGCGCGCGCGTCGGCATCATCGGGTTGACCACGCCGGGCGTGCCCATCTGGGAGAACCCCGACAATTTTGCCGGCCTGGAGTTTCGCGATCCGGTGGCGGCGGCGCGCAAGTGGGTCGCGCACCTGCGGGCGACGGAGCGGGTCGATGTCGTGGTGGTGGCGATGCACATGGGCCTCGAGGCCGATCTGCGCACCGGCCAAGTCAGCCCGGGTCAAGTGCCGATGGAGAACGCCGCGCTCGCCATCGCGACGCGCGTGCCGGGGATCGACGTGATCGCGATGGGACACACGCACCGGGAAGTTTCCTCGCTCTACCTGAATGGCGCGCTGCTCGCCCAAGCCGGCCGCTGGGGTGACTGCATCATGCGGGCGGATGTTTTTCTGGAGAAGAACGCGCAGGATCGCTGGCAGGTGGTTTCGAAAGGCTCGCGCACGATTCCGGTGACGGATGCGACTGTGGCCGACCCGGCGACCCTGGCCCTTGGTGAACCTTACCACGCGGCGACCCAAGCGTGGTTGAATCAAGTCGTCGGCCAGTCGGCGGTGGAACTCACGGCGCGCGACGCAACCTTCAAGGACAACGCACTACTCGATCTGATTCATCGTGTGCAGCTCGACGTTGGGAAAGCCGATGTCTCGATGGCGGCGAGTTTCAATGCGCGGGCGCGCGTGGCCGCGGGGCCGGTTTCAGTGCGCGAGATCGCCGGTCTTTATATTTACGAAAACACGCTGGTCGTCGTCGAAGCCACGGGCGCGCAGCTCAAGGCCGCGCTCGAACACGCGGCGCGGTATTTTCGAGAATATGAGGCGGGCAAGACGCCCGCCGAGTTGGTGGATCCAAGAATCCCCGGTTACAATTTCGACGTGGCCGAGGGCGTGAGCTACGCGCTCGACCTCCGGCGCCCGATGGGTGATCGCATCGTCGATCTCAAGTGGCAGGGGCAGCCGCTTGATCCGGCGAAGAAGTTGCGCGTCGCGACCAACAACTATCGGGTCAACGGCGGAGGCGGTTACACGATGTTTAAGGACTGCCCGGTGGTCATGCGCTCGAGCACCGAGATCCGCGATCTGATCATCGACTGGGTAGAGCGGGGTGGGAAGATTCCGACGGAGCCGACTGGGAACTGGCGGTTGTTGCCCGAGTGATGAGCGGATCCGGAGGTACAGGGTCTCTGACCTGCCCTTGCGCGCCGCGGGTGGGCGCGGGCGCGGGCGTGGTGGGCGAGTGGGCTTGGGCGCGGGCGTGGGCTTGGCGCGGAGGCGGGTCGGAGCCCCCGCCCTACTTTTTAGGCGGAGTAGACGCCGCCGTTGATGTCGAGGGTGGCGCCGGTGATGAAGCCGTCGAATTCGCTCGCGAGAAAGACAGCGGCGCGGGCGACGTCGTCGGCGTGGCCGGCGCGGCCGAGCGGGATCCCTGCGATCGTGGCCTGGGCGGATGCGGCGGTGGTATGGGTGTTGTGGAAACTCGTGCCGAGGATGAGACCGGGGGCGATGGCGTTGACGCGCACGCCTTGCGGTCCGAGTTCGTTGGCTACGGCGCGGCTGAACGTGAGCACGGCGCCCTTGGCGGTGGAGTAGGCGAGGGACCCGGCGTGTCCGCCCTTGCGGCCGGCGAGCGACGAGAGGTTGACGATGCTCGCGCCGCCCCGGGTTTTCGCGGACTCGATCAAGTGGGGCGCGGCGGCGCGGGTGATGCGGCGCACGCTGCCGACGTTGAGCGATATGACCTCGGCCCAGAAATCGTCGCCGGCTTCGGACAAGGAGCGGCGGGCGACGAGCGAGCCGGCGTTGTTGATCAGGACATCGAGCCCGCCGAGAAACGCGATGGCCTCGGCGACGAGTGGGTTGCAGCCCTCGGTGGAAGTGAGGTCGGCGCTGGCGCTGCCAAAGCGTCGGCCAAGCGCGGCGGCCTCGGCGGCGAGGGCGCGGGCACCCTCGGCGCTGCTGCGGTAGTGCACGAAGACATCGCAGCCGGCGGCGAGCAGGTGGCGACTGATGGCGAGGCCGATGCCTTGGGCGCCGGCGGTGACGAGCGCGCGTTTGCCGAGGAGTTTTTGGGCGGGAGCGGAGGACATGGCGGAGACGGTTGAGAGGGCCAAAACCGGGTCAACCGTGGAGCGCGGAGGTTTCCCTTTGCGCGGGCGAGGAGTTCGGGCAGGCTGTGGCTATGGCTGCGATTGCTTCGGCTTATTCTCCAAGAGAAGAGTTGGCCAACGCCATCACGCACGGGATCGGGGTGGCGCTGAGTATCGTGGGGCTAGTGGTGATGGTGGTGGTCGCGACCGCGTCTGGCACGGCTTGGCACGTGACAAGTGTCGCGATTTTCGGAACGGCACTTGTGCTGCTATATACGAGTTCAACGCTTTACCACAGCGTGCGCGGCGCGGACTGGAAGCGGGTGCTGCGCAAGTTCGATCATGCCGCGATTTTTCTGCTGATCGCGGGCACGTATACGCCATTTTTGCTGGTTAGTCTGCGCGGGCCGTGGGGTTGGAGTTTGTTCGGGGTTATCTGGGGACTCGCGGCAGCAGGGATTGCGCTAAAGTTTTGGTTCGCGGGGCGTTTTAAGGTCACCTCGACGCTCATCTATCTGGCGATGGGCTGGCTGGTCGTGCTGGCGGTGAAGCCGATGTTGGCCGCGGTGGGAGTAGGCGGGCTGGGACTGCTGCTGGGCGGCGGACTCTGCTACACGCTCGGCGCGGGATTTTACCTGTGGAAGCGGCTGCCGTATCATCACGCGATCTGGCATCTCTTCGTGCTGGGCGGAAGCGGGTGCCACTGGGCGGCGGTGTATTTCTTCGTTTTGCCTCACTCGCGCGGGTGACGTGAGCGAGTGTCAATCGGACGCGAGCGGGGCGGAACGGGCGTCGGCGAGCGGCGCGCCTACGGTTCAGAAACCGGGAAACGGTTGGGCGCGCTGGCAGAGCTGGAGCGGGATGCCCCAAGGATCGCGGAGCATGATGAGCAAGGAGCCGTCGGGCTGCGGCTCGTCGAGCACGTGCGTGGCACCGGCGGCGAGGAAGCGGGCGCAGTCGGCGCGGGCGTCGAGCGAGTAAAGGGCGACGTGGAAGCAGAGCGGATGGGCGGCGGCGAAGTCGGGGATGGCGGCGGCGGGATTGTGATAAATCTCGAGCGTCACGCGGCCGGTTTCGTCGGCGAGAAAGTGTTTGTAGGGCGCTTCGAGTTGGGCGCGGGCGATCTGCCAACCGGCGTAGCGCACATACCACGCGGCGAGGGCGCGGGGATCGGGAACGTTCAGGGCGAAGTGTTCGAATTTCATGGGTGAGAAACGGAGTGGGTTCAGTTCAGCCGCCAGAGGGTGAAGTTGAGGAACGTGGCGAAGGAAACCCAAGCGAGATACGGCGCCCAAAGGTAGGCGGCGGTGCGGTCAAAACGGGCGAGTCGGAATTGGAGGACAGCGAGCACGGACCACAGCAGAACGATTTCCAAGAGGGCGAGATCGGGACGGCGGAGGCCAAAAAATAGGACGGACCAGAGGAGGTTGAGGCCGAGTTGCACGAACCAGAGGCGGAGGGTGAGCTTGGCGTCGGGCCCGGTGCGTTTCAGCCATACGCGCCACGCGGCGACGGCCATCATCAGATAGAGCGCGGACCAGACCGGGCCGAAGACCCAGCCCGGGGGATTCCAGGAGGGCTTATTGATGGTGAGATACCAAGTCGTGACGCTGGAGCCGGTCGCAAGGCCGCCCACGGCGGCGGCGGTGAACGCGGCGATGATAAAGAGGACAAGGGCGAGCCAGCGTTTCATAGGCGACAATGAACGCAGCTCGGAGGGGGAGCGCAAGCGGAGGCGCGGACGGGCGGGCGGGCGAGAGGGCGGACGTGCGAGGGGCTTGGGCGTGGGCGCGGAGGGCGGGTCGGAGACGCTTTTGCCCTACGGTTTCTGGAAGGGGTAGATGCTGCCGAGGCCGAGGAGGCCGGTGAGTTCGTCGAGGGCGCGGCGGGTTTCGATCAGAAGCGCGGGGTCGGCGAGGTCGTTGGCGGTAAGTTTGTCGCGATAGTGTTTCTTCACCCAGGCAACGAGGGCGGTATAGGTGGTTTCGGTGAGGAGCACGCGGGGCGGGAGCGCGGCGAGTTCGGTGGGAGTAAGGACCACGCGCAGGCGCAGGCAGGCGGGGCCGCCGCCGTTGCGCATGGATTCCTTGAGGTCGAAGTAGTGGACCTCGCGCAGGGGTGTGCGGCCGCGCGAGAGGAGTTCATGGATGAAGGCCTTCACGCTCGGGGTGTCGGCACAGTTCTGCGGGGCGATCAGCGCCATGCGGCCGCGGCCGACGGTGACGAGTTGCGAGTTGAAGAGGTAGGAGCGGACGGCGTCGGCGAGCGGGACGCGGGCGAGAGGGACCTCGATGGGAATCAGTTCGGACTGACGGTGCAGCGCGGCGTAACGGCGGCGGAGGTTGTCGATCACCTCGGGGGTCTTCACGAAGGCGCGCTCGTGGTGGAGGAAGACGTTTTCGTTGCCGACGGAGATGACGTCGTTGTGAAACACGCCCGCGTCGATCGCATCGGGATGCTGCTGGGCGAAGACGGCCTGTTTGTCATCCATCAGGTGGCAACGACGGATGGCCTCGAAGGACTCGAGAGCTTGGCGGGAGGGGAATTTTTTCGCGCGTTCGGTGACGTGGGGCGCGCCGAAGGCGGTGTGTCCGAAGACGAAAAAGTGGAGGCCTCGGCGGGCGTGGCTCGGGGCGAAGCGGGTGTGGTTGGCGGCGCCTTCATCGCCGAGAGCTTGGCCGCCGGGGACGGGCGCGTGGACGGCGAAACGGGTTTCGTCGTGGAAGATCGCGCGGAGCGTGCGGGTGGTCTGCGGCGGCTCGATGGAGCGGTGAAATTTTGAAACGAGGTTGGCCGGCGTGAAGTGGACGCGGCCGTCGGTGGTGTCGGCGGAAGGGGTGACGGTGGCGGCGTTGGCGACCCACATGCTTGAAGCGGAGCTGCAAGCGGCGAGGAGTTCGGGCGCGTCTTTGGCCGCAGCGCGGAGGATCGCGGAGTCGTCAGGGCCGGTGAAACCGAGGGCGCGGAGGGTCTCGATCGACGGGCGCTCGTGGGGCGGGAGGACGGCTTGGGGAACGCCGAGGTCGGCAAGGAATTTCATCTTCGCGAGACCCTGGAGGGCGGCTTCGCGGGGATTGGACACCGCCCCGCGATGCGACATGGAGGCGACGTTGCCGTGGGAGAGTCCGGCGTAGTTGTGGGTGGGGCCGACGAGGCCGTCGAAATTCACTTCACGGGCGGACATGGGAAGAGGAATCGGAGAGGTGCCCACGGAACTCACGGAATACACGGAAAGAAGAACTCGGGATTCCGTGTATTCTGTGTGTTGCGTGGGCTAAAATGGATTGAGACCGGGAGGGAGAGTGGCGGGGAGTTTGAGTTCGGGGACTTCGATGCTGGCGACCGGGTAGGAGCAGTAGTCGGCGGCGAAAAAAGCGGCGGGGCGGTGGTTGCCGCTTTGGCCGACACCGCCGAAGGGCGCGGCGCCGCTCGCGCCGGTGAGTTGTTGGTTCCAGTTGATGAGGCCGGCACGGACTTCTTCTCGGAAGCGGGCGTAGAGCGCGGGGTCGTCGGCGATGAGGCCGGCGGCGAGGCCGTAGCGCGTGGCGTTGGCTTCGGCGAGGGCGGCGTCGAAGTCGGGGACGCGGATGACTTGGAGGAGCGGGCCGAAGATTTCTTCGTCGGCGCGGTCGTGAACGGCGGTGACATCGAGCAAGCCGGGCGAAATCAGTCCGGTGGCGGCGCGCAGCGAGCGCGAAAGCAGGAGCGGGGTGGCGCCGCGTGCAACGAGGGAGGATTGGGCGGTGAGAATTTGGTCCGCGGCTTTGGCGGAGATGACGGGGCCCATGAAAGGCTCGGGAATTTCGGTGGGCTCGCCGACCCGGAGGGACCGGGCCAATGTAACATAATACGTTACAAACTCATCTCCGGCGGGGCCGGTCGGCAGGATGAGGCGGCGGGCGCAGGTGCAGCGTTGGCCGGCGGTGAGGTAGGCGGACTGGATGGTGAGGAGCGCGGCCGCGCGGAGGTCGCGCGGGTGCCAGACGACGAGGGGGTTGTTGCCGCCGAGTTCGAGGGCGAGAATTTTTTCCGGCGTGCGGACGAATTTCTCGGCGAGCCAGAGGCCGGTGCGCGCGGAGCCGGTGAAGAAAAGACCATCGAGGTCGGGCGAGTCGACGAGGGCGGCGCCGGTGTCGCGGGCGCCTTGGACGACTTCGAGCACGCCGGGAGGCAGGCCGGCGTCGCGCCAGGCGGCGGCCGTGAGTTCGGCGACGAGCGGTGCGTGTTCGCTGGGTTTGAAGACGACGGTGTTGCCCGCGAGGAGGGCGGGAACGATGTGACCGTTGGGCAGATGGCCGGGAAAATTAAACGGACCAAAGACGGCGACCACGCCGTGGGGGCGGAAGCGGGTGATGGCGGGGCCGCCGGTGAAATCGGCGCAGCGGCGGGCATGGGCGGTGATCGAGAGTTCGACCTTGCCGATCATGGTGGTGACCTCGGTGAGGGCTTCCCACGTGGGCTTGCCGACCTCGCGGGAAATGGCCTCGGCGAGGGCGACGCGGCGGGTTTCCAAGGCGAGGGCGAAGGCGCGGAGAATTTTTTCGCGCTCGGCGAGGGGCGTGCGGGACCACGGGCGAAACGCGGAACGGGCGCGGGCGACGGCGGCGGCGACCTCGGCGGGCGTGGCGGCGGGGCCGGTCCAGACGGGTTCGCGGGTGGCGGGGTTGATGGAGGAGAAGGTGGGCACGGGGCTCGGAGAGGAGGGGACAGGGAGAGGGAGAGAATGAGAGACGGAGAGAGGGAGAGATCGGAAGTCGGGCCCGGAGGTCCCGACGCTACCGCAGAGGGGAAATCGTGACGGTGTCGCCGGGGTCGAGGGCGAGGGCGGCGGCGGTGGTAGCGGAGAGGGAGACGGTGCCGTCGTCATGTTCGACGAGCGGGGCGAGCGCGGCGCGGAAATCGAGCGCGGCGTGGGCGAGGAGAAATTGTTTCTCGGGCGAAGGATGGGCGGTCGCGCTGCGGAGGCGGGCGGTGCGGGCGGCGCGGACGGTGCGGATGGATTTGGCTTTGGCGCGGAGCTGCGGACCGGCGTCGAAAATGTCCACTTCGGCGGTGCGCTCAAAACCTTCGGCGAGGAGGAGGGCGAGGGCGGGTTCGGTGTTGGCGTGAACCCGGCCGATGACGGCCTGCACCTCGGGCGGGAGCAACGTGACGTAGATCGGGTGGTCGGGCATGAGGTCGGCGATGAAGGCCTTGTCGCCGAGACCGCTGAGAAAATCGGCGGCGTAGAAATCGAAGTCGAAAAATTGGCGGCCGACGGCTTCCCAGAATGGGGACTTGCCGGTCTGATCGATGTAGCCGCGCAATTCCGCGATGACGGTGTCGTCGAAGCGGGCGGGGAAAGCACCGAGGAAAAGGAAGCGCGCGAGCGAGAGCAGGCGACCGGCACCGGCGCGGCGGTAGTCGGGGTGAAGGAAAAGGGAGCAGATTTCGGAAGGGCCGCGGTGGAGTTCCTTGAGGTGCAGGACGGAGATTTGCTTTTCGATCTTGAGCGGTGCGTGGGCGTAGCGCTCGGTGCGGATTTCGTAGCTGTAGAACGGTTCGTAGCCGCCGACGCGGGCGGCGAGGCCGCTGGTGCCGACGATCGCGCCGGTGGCGGTGTCTTCGAGGACGAAGAGGTAGTATTCGCCGCCGGGTTTCTTCACGCGGGCGGAGAAGGCGCGAAGGGAATCATCGATGCGGTCGCGGAGGAATTCTTCGTTGGCGGGGAGCGTGGTCATACCGCCATCGATGGACGCGGCGAGGGCGACGAGACCGGCTAGATCGGATTCGCGGATGGGGCGGAGGAGGAGCATCGCGCGGCGCGAGTTTAAGTTGAAGAGGGAAAGTTTAAGGGAGCGGAAACGGAGGCGTCAGCGGGGGAGGACGATCTCGCCGGTGGCAAGGCGGTGGAGGAAGAGGGCGGAGAGCTGGGCGCGGGTGACGAGGCTGGGGAGATCGACGCGTTCGCGGTCGCTGTGAAGGAAGTCACCGAGTGGGCCGAGGCCGTCGAGGTTGGGCAGGCCGGCGGCGTAGAGCAGATTGCCATCGGAGCCGCCGCCGGTGTCGACCCACGTGAAGGGCGGGAGGCCGAGGTCGCGGCCGGCAGTTTGGAGCGCGGTGAAAGCGGTGGCCTCGGCGGGACCGGTGCCTTTGGGCGGACGATTGAAGGCGGGTTTGAGATCGAGGCGGAAACCTTCGCGGGCGTTGATGGGGGCGGCGAGCTCGTGCAGTCGCGCGAGGAGGCGGGCGTCGTCGCCGGCCCGCGAGATGCGGACGTCGAGTTCGGACTCGGCGAAATCGGGGACGATGTTGGTGGCGGCGCTGCCGCCGCGGATGTTGCCGATGTTGAGGAGAACGCCCGGCAGTTCGGCGGGGATACGGTGCGCGGTGACGAGAAACTCGGCGAGCGCGGCGATGGCGTTGCGGCCGTCCTCGGCTTTGGCGGCGTGGGCGGCGCGGCCTTGGCAGGTGGCGATGACGGCACCGGTGCCCATGCGCGTGCGGACGAGGGAGCCGTCGGGGCGGGCGGGTTCGAAGACGAGGCCGAAGTGATGGTGCGGCGCGGCGGCGGCGAGCACGGGGCCGGTGCCGTGGGTGCCGATTTCTTCATCGGCGCTGAGGATGACTTCGTAGCCGATCCGGGCGGCGGCGGGCGTGTGCTCAAAGGTCTGGAGCGTGGCGAGCATCACGATGAGACCGCCCTTCATGTCGGCGACGCCGGGGCCGTTGAGGGTGTTGGCGTCGAGTTGGGTGCAGCGTTGGAACGGATGATCGGCGGAGTAGACGGTGTCGAAGTGGCCGCTGATGAGGAGCTGGATCGGAGCGTCTGGGCGGACGCGGACGCGGAGGGCGCGGGCGGGTGTGCCGACGAGCGGGACTTCTTCGACGGTGCCGGGGAGCGAGGCGAAGGCGCGACCGAGGATGGTGAGCATCGACGCGAGGCCGGAAAAGTTATCGCTGCCGGAATTCTGTTCGCACCATGCGATGAGGGTTGCGCGGAGTTCGGCGGCGCGCGCGGGGAGTAAGACGATGGGAGCGGGGATCATTTGGCGGAGGGTTCGTCGAAGAGTTTGCCGTCGCGGGCCGTGACGAGGCGCATCGCGGCGGGTTTGCCAATATCGAGTTTGGCGAGGTCAACAGTGCTGTCGGGGCCGAGGCCGATAACGCGGACGGAGCGGAGATGAAGCGGCTGGCCGGGCTTGGCGACATCGGGCGCGCGGGAAGGGAGGACGAGCCAAGCGAGGCCGTTTTTCTCGGTGTAGACTTTGGCGGTGGAGTCGGGCTCGACGCAGAGGGCGGTGCCCTCGTCGATGCCGAGGCCGATGAGGCGGGATTTTTTTTGGTCGGGCCGGTCGGACTCGTCGGCGGCGAGGCGACCAAGAAAGGCGATGAGGCGGCCGAGGCGGGCGCGGGCCATGAAGTGGGTGTCGGTGATGATGCCGACGAGCGGCGGGGCGGCGATGAAGTCGCGGCCGAGGGTGACGCTGCGGTCGTAGGGGTTGGCGAGGGCGGTGGCGCTGGTGATCGATTCGCTAAACGCGGCGAAATAATATTGGCCGAGGACGGCGAGGCCGGCGCTGGTGCCGCCGAGGGGTTTGCCGGCGCGGAGGTGGGCGTTGAGGGCGGCGCCGACGGGAGTGTCTTTCCAATAAGTGACGTATTTGCCCTGGTCGCCGCCGGCCATGAAGATGCCGTCGGCTCTGGCGATGATTTCAAGAACCCGCGGATCGCGCGCGGCGGAGGCGTCGTTGAACTTGATAGTCTCGACGGAATCGACGCCGCCGATTTTGGTGAAAATGAAATCTTGGTAGCCGTCGCCGCCGGAAGCGCGGAGGACGACGAGGTCGCCGCCACCGGCGCAGGCGACGAACCATTTCCAGGCGGCGGTGACGTCGCCGCCGCCGCCCAAGAGTAGGAGGCCGGCGCGCGTTTTAGCCGGGGTGGCGTCGGCGGGATTGCCGGTGAGCCAATAGTCGTAGGCGGGGGTGGCGGCGGCGGAGACCGGCGCGGAGAAGGCGGCGAAGAGCGACAAAATGAGGACGAGCAGCGCAGAGAGGCGGGCGGGGAGGGCGGGCCCGGAGGTCCCGTTGCTACCTCGGAGATTCTTACCGCGGAGGAGATTCATATGGGCGGAGACTCGCAGAGCGGCCGGTTCGGGGCTAGGGCGAAGGCGGGGGAGGTGCGAGATTACCACCTTGGTGGTATCGATTTTGGGGTGCGCGAACGGGGCTGTTTCACCACGGTGAATTTCATGAAACGAATTTTGTCCGTGGGGCTGGCGGTGGCGGCGTTGTGGACCGGCTGCGCGAAGCGGGAGACGCCGGTGGCGGCGGGCAATCGCGAGCAGATTCTCTACCGTGGCAATACGGCGGAGCCGGAGTCGCTCGACCCCTACCTCGTGCGCGGGGCGACGGAGTGGACGATCGTGGGCGGTTTGTTCGAAGGGCTTGTCACGCCGGACATGGCGACGCTCGAACCGCGGCCGGGTGTGGCGGAGCGTTGGGAAGTGTCGGCGGACGGGCTGACCTACACGTTTCATCTGCGGGCGAACGTTACCTGGAGCGACGGGACGCCGCTGACGGCGAAGGATTTTGAGTATGGCGCGCGGCGGTTGCTGGCGCCGCGGCTGGGGGCGTCGCACGCGGAGGCGAATCTGTTTTTTGTGCGCGGGGCGCGGGAATATCAGGGCGGGCGCACCAAGGACTTTTCGTCGGTGGGCGTGAAGGCGCGCGACGAGCGGACGATCGAGTTCACGCTGGCGCGGCCGACGCCGTTTTTCCTGTCGGCGCTGTATCTGTTTTTCCCGGTGCCGCAGGCGACGGTGGAGAAATTTGCGGCGATGGACGAGCGGGTAAACAACTGGATCCGGCCGGGGAATCTGGTGGGGAACGGGCCGTTTCAACTGAAGGCTTGGAAGCACGACCAAGGCGTGGTGCTGGAGCGAAATCCGCGCTACTGGGACGCGGCAAAGGTGCGGTTGAAGGAGATTCACTTTCTGCCGATCGAGAATACCTCGGCGGAAGAGACCGCGTTTCGCACCGGGCAGTTGCACATCACCAGCCTCGTGCCGCTCAACAAAGTGGAGGTCTACGAGCGCGAACAACCGGACCGGTTTAAAGTGGTGGATGACCGCGGGGTTTATTTCTACTCGCTCAACGTGAACAAGCCGCCCCTGAACGACCGGCGGGTGCGGCAGGCGTTGGCGCTGGCGGTGGATCGCGAGCGGCTGACGAAGCATGTGACGAAGGGCGGCAAGGTGCCGGCGTTTAATTTTACGCCGCCGGGGATCGGCGGTTACACAGCGGCGGCGCGGCTAACGTTTGATCCCGAGCGGGCGCGGGCGTTGTTGAAGGAAGCGGGATTTGAGGGCGGGAAGAATTTTCCGCCGCTGGAACTGTTGGTGGACGCGCGGGATCATCACCGCGTGATCGCGGAAGCGGTGCAGCAGATGTGGCGGAAGGAACTCGGCGTCGCGGTCACGCTGCGCAACGAAGAGACGCAGGTCTTGAACGCGTCGAAGCGGTCGATGGATTTTCAGATGGTGCGGGGCTCGTGGAATGCGACGACGTATCAGGATCCGTTTTTCTTTCTCGGCGCCTGGCAGTCGGGCGCGCTCTACAACGAGGCGAAGTGGTCGAACGCGGAGTTTGACCGGAATGTGGAGGCGACGTGGACGGTGGACGCGGCGGCGCGGACGGCGGCGTGGCAGCGGGCGGAGGCGATTTTTTTGGAGGACGTGCCGGTGATCCCCTTGTTCTTCTCGACACAGGTCATACTGATGAACCCGAGTGTGAAAGGATGGCAGCCGCGGCCGTTTGCGGATCGAAGGCTCAAGGAATTGTGGTTGGAGGAGTGAGCCGGCGATATGGGTAGCACCGCGACCTCCGGGCGCGGTGGATCGAAACGCCGGGCCCGGAGGTCCCGGCGCTACCTTGACGGGGAGTGACGCTACGAGAGACGGTAGATTTATGAAACGGAAGCGGGCGGAGACGACAACGGCGGGGCGGTGGGAGGCGTTGCTGTTTCCTTTGCATGCGGCGACGGAGGTGGAGGATTTGGGGCGGGCGGCGTTGCCATTGTTGCGGGCGGCGTTTGCGCCGACGGTGCGGGCGGCGCTATTTCTCGGGCACTTCGAGATGAGGGAGGCGCGGCGGGTGTTCACCGATCCGCCGATCCCCGAGGCGACCGAGTGGTATAAGGAACGCGGGCGGATCAATCCGTTCACGCCGTTTATCCGCGCGCATCGGCGGATCACGCACTACCGGTTCGAGGACGTGTTGGGCTCGGCGCGGGCGTTTCGGGCGACTGAGTTTTATCGGAAATTTGCCGAGCCGGAGGGTTGGGCGGACGGGATTTCGGGTTTGTTTTGGCGGGGCGACGAGGTGAAGGCGATGTTCAGCGTGTATCGCGCGCCGGGCGGACCGGAGTTCACGGCGGCGGACGTCGCGCGCCTGAAGGAGCTGCGGCCCCACCTGGAGACGGCGATCGACCGCGTGTTGTTGTTACACTCCGAGCGGTTGCACCGGAAAGTGCTGGAGGAGTTCAGCCGGCATATTCCGCTCGGCTTGCTCCTGCTGGATTGGGAATTGCAACCGGTGTTTGCGAACACGGAGGCGGTGAAGGAGTGCGCGGTGTGGTGTCACGGGCCGGGCGTGGCGCGCGGGCTGGTGTCGAAGGAACGGATGGAGTTGCCCCCGGAAGTGCGGGCGGGCTGCGAGCGGATCCGCGAGGAGATCTTGCGGGCGAACGCGAAGGACCGGCCGGAGTTTTCGCACGCGCTGGAGCGGTTGGCGCATCCGACGATTCCGGACCGGTTGGCGGCGGTGTCGGCGGTGAACGCCTCGCCGGGGTTGTTGGCGAAACCGGGATTTTTGGTGGTGCTGGAGGACCGCAGTCTGGAACGGCAGCCGGCGGCGCGGGTGCCCCTGGAGAAGCAACGGCTTTTGTGGGCGCTGACGCCGAGCGAGCGCGAGGTGGCGCTGTTGATCTGCGAAGGGTGCTCGAATGCGGAGGTGGCGCGGCGGCTCAAGAAGAGTCCGCTGACGACGAAGAAGCAGCTGACCTCGATTTTTTCGAAACTGAACGTGCGGACGCGCGGGCGGTTGATGGCGTTGATGCGCTGAGGCGCGGCGAGGGGCGTTGGGCGGAGATGGACGAACAACGTCGGGCCCGGAGGTCCCGACGCGACCTCTGAGACGGGGAAGGTAGAGCCGGGACCTCCGGGCCCGGCTTGAACTAGGCAGCCGAGAGCACTTCATTTGTGGGGCCATGGAATTCGCTCCGCGCAAGAGGCTCCCCCACGTTGTGCCGGAATGGGTGAAACCGGGCAGTCTGTTTTTCGTGACGGTCTGCGCGCTACCGCGCGGTGTCGATTCGCTGTGTCGACCTGACGTTGCGCCGCAGTTGCTGGAGGCGGTCCAAGCCCATCATGAGCGAGGTATCTGGTATGCGCGGTTGGCGGTGCTCATGCCTGACCACTGGCACGCGCTAATCGCGTTTCCGACCGAACGGACGATGCGGACCGTCGTCAGCCAATGGAAAAGTTTCACAGCCAAGCGCACCGGGGTGACGTGGCAGCGGGAATTTTTTTCGATCACCGCTTGCGCGAAGGTGAATCGCTCGAGCTGAAGGCTGCGTATCTGCGGGAGAATCCGGTGCGGGCAGGGTTGGTGGCGCGGGCGGACGGGTGGCCGTGGGTGTTTGAGGCGGAGTCGGGGATACGGAACGTCGGGCCCGGAGGTCCCGACGCCACCTGAAGAGCCGAGCGGCGGGTGTGGGTAGCGTCGCGACCTCCGGGCGCGACGGGTAGGGAGCCGAGCGGCCGGGCCCGGAGGTCCCGGCCCTACCTCAGAGGGACCAGCGGACGCCGATGATGGCGGTCCAGCCGCTGTATTCTTTGTAGTCGAGACGGAGGTGGCGGTTGCCGTTGTAGGCGAACGACGGTTCGTCGAAGACGTTGTTCATTTCGCCGAAGACCGTCCACTCGCGGTAGAATTTGTAGCTGGCCGAAAGGTCGATGGTCGTGCTCGGGGCTTCCGTGCGGCCGAGCTCCGGCGGGCGGGTGGTGTCGTAGGAGAACAGGGTCTCGCTGCGATAGTTGAGCGCGGCGCGGGCGCGCAGGCGGCCTTTGCTGTAGTAGACGCTCAGGTTCACGGTGTCCTCGACTTGGTCGAAGAGGGGAATCTTGCGGCCGGATGCGGCGGGAATGCCGGAGTCGAGCTCGGAGTCGGTTTTGGTGTAGTTGGCGGTGACGCCGAGGCCGTCGAAGGGCGCGGGCAAGAAAGCGAGTTGGTAATCGGCGGCGAGTTCGAGGCCGAGGAGTTTGCCGCCGCGGGCGTTGCGGGGCTCGGTCACGCGCGTCGGGATATTGTTCACGAGCTCCGTTTGGACGAAGCGATAGACGTTGTTTTTGTAATCCTTGTAGAACACGCCGGCGCTCACGTAGCCGAGGCGGCCGAGATAGCGCTCAATGCTGACGTCGTAGTTCCTGGCCGTGGTGGGCTTGAGATCGAGACGGCCGCGGGAGATCGAGTCGTTATCCACGGCGTCGTCGCTGATATTGCGATTCTCGCGGGGGTTGAGCTGGCTGAAGGTCGGGCGCGAGAGGGACTCGGTGTAGGAGGCGCGGAGGACGAGGTCGCGGGGGAAGTCGTAGCGGGCATGGAGGCCGGGGAAGAAATTGTCGGCATCGCGCGTGGGCTTGATGCGGACGGTGCCGGGCAAGGGCTGATTGCTGGCGGTGCTGCCTTGCACGAGAAAGGTGTCGAATTCCGTTTTGGTCGCTTCGAAACGCACGCCGGGCAGCAACGTGAGTTTCCCGCGGGTGAACTGGCCCATGACGTAGGTCGCGTAGACGGCTTCGGTGGCTTTGTAGTCGTCGACGCGGCTGAAGAACGAATTGAGCGTGGTGCCGTCGGCGAAGGTGTTGCGGACCATGCGGCCGTCGGCGATTAGCGCGTCGCCGACCTCTCGGACAGCTTTGGGGTCGAGGAAGACGCCGTAGTTGTAGCCGTTGGTATCCTTGACGCGATAGTCGGCGATGAGTGAGCGGTTGACGGTGGCGGAGCCGGTATAGGCGCCGGTGTAGCCGCTGAGATTCCAGCCGGCGTTGGCACCGTAGATGCCTTCGGTGTGGTCGAGTTCGCGGGTGCGGGTGCGGAACTTGACGCCGGCTTTGATGAAACCGGTCCAGTCCGCGAGTTTGAGGTCGTGTTGAGCGTCGAGGCCGAAGTTGAACTCGTCGTCGTCGTAGGCGCGGGAGCCGCGGTTGAGTTGGCTCAGCGTGTATCCGGAGAACGTGCGGGCGTCGTTGTAATCGACACCGGCGGGGGTGACGGCGCTCACGGCGGGGCGTGAGGCGGAGTCGCCGGGGGTAATCCGGTAGCTGTTGGTGAAGCGTTGATCGAAACGCGCTTGGAGGGCGGTGCCGAGGCCGCCGTCCCATTTGGCCCAATTGTAGCCGGCGACGAAATCGAGCTGGGTGTCGCCAAGGTGGGTCTGACCGTCGAGGGCGATGATCGAGGTCTTTTGTTCTTCATCAAAGGCGCGCACCTCGCGGCGCACGGTGCTGTTGAGGCCGCTGTAGTCGGTGACGGTGTCGGCGGTGACGGCGGGGGTGCCGATGACGCCGCTGATGTTGGCGGCGGTGGTGGAGGGATAGAAAATTTGTTGGCGTTGGCGACCGCGCTCGGTGGTGCGGGCGTTCGTGGAGGCGAAGAGGCGCAGGCGGGTGTCGGCGCGCGGACGCCATTCGAACGAGCCGTTGAGACCGTCGGTGCGAAATGCGTCGACGAAATCCTGGAGCACGAACGAATCCATGATCCATGCGGGGCCGCCCGGGAGATTGGTGAATGTGCCGGCGGTGCCGGGGCGGATGCCAGTGACGGAGTTCCAGCCGGTGGTGCTGTGGCGGCTCTTCACGAAGGTGCGGTCACGGATGTTGGCGGCGAGGGAGAAGCCGAACTGTTGCTCCGCGCCGAAGAGATCGGAGTAAGTGACGGCACCCTCGTAGCCGGGATTCTCGTGGGGGAAGTTGCCGCTGTAGTCCCCGAGCTGGTCGGAGAAACTGAGGGCGGCGCGGAGGGTAGCGCTGCGGTTGCCGCGGCTGAAGGCGCTGCGCGTGCGGATGTTGACGGCGCCGCCGATGGAGTCGGCTTCTTGGTCGGGGCGGAGGGCTTTGGTGACCTCGATCTGGTCGGCGACATCGGAGGAGACGACGTCGAGCGGAACGCGGCGGGTGATGCCGTCGAAGTCGGTGACGTTGACGCGGACACCGTCTATGGTGACGGCGTTGAAGTCGGCGCTCATGCCGCGGACGGTGATGTAGCGGCCCTCGACGCCGCCGGTGTCGCGGTCGGTCTCGATGGTGATGCCGGGGAGACGTTTGACGGCGTCGGCGATCGTTTTGTCGGGAAACTGGCCGGAGAAATCGGCGGAGACGATGTTGGTGAGATTTTGCGAGGCGCGCTGCTGGTTGAGGGCGCGGGCCTGGCCGGTGCGGGTGGCCTCGACGGTGACGGCGGCGAGCGTGACGGCGGTGTCGCCGAGGACGAGAGTAAGGCGGACGGGAGCGGCGCCGAGGGTGACCGCTTGGGATTTGGGCGGGAGGCCGAGGTAGTCGAGGGCAAGCGTGTAGTTGCCGGCGGGGGCGGTGAGGGAGAACTCGCCGTTGGCATCGGTCACGGTGCGCAGAGTGCTTCCGCCGGCGGTGGCCGGGGAGAGCGTGACGGCGGCGCCGCGGAGGACGGATTGGGTGGCACCGTCGAAAATGCGTCCGGAGAGGGAGGCGGCAGGCTGGGCGGAGGCGGGAGCCGCGAGCAGGCCGAAGGCGGTGAGGAAGATCAGAAGGCGTGCGATGAGAGATCGGGACATGGCAAGAGTGTAGCAGGAAGCGGGCAACGGCACATACCACCTAGGGAGTATTTGCGGGGTTGGGGTGAAGCAGGGCGGGGGCGAGGGGAGGAACGTTGGGGCAGGAAAAAGCCCGCGGCGTTTGGGCCGCGGGCTGAAGTGGAGGAGATTCTCGGCTTTGAAAAAAGGGCGGGTCGGAGACCCTGTATCGGTAGTCCGCCGAAGGAAAACTAAAGTTTTGGGGAGGGGCGCAGGGGAGGGGCGCTTGCGCCCCGCCCCGCCCCGACGCGAAGCAGCGGTGAGCGCGGGTTCAGCAAAGCGGCTGGGCGCGGGCGAGCTTCGGAGATACTTTGCCGACCGATCACAGGACGAACCGAGACCACGTTCCCCCGAGGAATATAGGGCATCGATTCGCCTGTGATCGGAAGGCATCGGAAACGGCCATGCATACTCAGCTACCGGCGTCACCCGATGCCTCACACGATACGAACTGCAGTCCGGTTCCGCCAAACCAAAAACCACCATGAAAAACGAAAACTATGCGGCCCTCGTGGCCTTGGACTGGGGAGACAAAACGCACGCCTTCGCCCGGCAACCGGCCGGCTCGGAGCGCATTGAACAAGGCCAGATCGAAGCCAACCCCGAAGCGCTGCACGCGTGGTTGGAGCAGTTGGGCCAGACCTACGGCGGCCAACCGGTCGCGCTGGCCGTCGAGGCCGGGCGCAACGCCCTGCTGCACGCGCTGCTGGAGTATCCGTGGCTGAGGATCTATCCGGTGCATCCGGCGACCAGTGCGCGCTTCCGCACCGCCTTCACGCCCTCCGGGGCCAAGGACGACGGCCCCGATGCGCTCGTGATCCTCACGCTCTTGCGGATGCATCGGGCCCAACTCACCCCGCTGGTGCTGGACACCCCGGCGACGCGGGAACTCGCCGCGCTGGTGCTAGCCCGGCGCAGCGCGGTGGATCAGCGCACCGGCACGGCCAACCAACTGGCCAGTGTGCTCAAAGGGTATTTTCCCCAAGCCCTGACGCTGGCCGGCGACGATCTCACCGCGCCCATGGCCCTGGCCTTCCTGCGGCGTTTCCCCGAACTGGCGGCCGTGAAAAGAGTCCGACCGAAGAGCCTTGAGACTTTTTATCGCGAGCACAACGCGCGCTCGGCCTAACGCATCGCCGAGCGCCTGGCGCTGGCGGCCAAAGCGCGGGCGCTCATCGCGGATCGCGCCGTGATCGCGCCCTCCTTGCTGGAGGTGGCGCTGCTGGTGGACCTGCTCGAAGTCCACGCCCGCCACATCGGCCGGTTGGAAGCGGGCATCGCGGCGGCCTTCGCCGCGCACCCGCGTGCGGAGCTGTTTGCCGCGCTGCCGGGAGCCGGGCCGGCGCTCGCCCCGCGCCTGCTGGTGGCCTTTGGCGACCGGCCCGAACGCTATCCGACGGCGGCCGCGTTGCAAAAATACGCCGGGGTGGCGCCGGTAGTGGAGAAAAGCGGCCAGAAAAAATGGACCCACTGGCGCTGGTCGGCGCCCACGTTCATGCGGCAAAGTTTCGTCGAATGGGCCGGGCAGACCGTGGTGCACTGCGACTGGGCGCACGCCTATTATCAGCAGCAACGCCGGGCCGGCAAAGCGCACCATGCGATCCTGCGTGCGCTCGCTTTCAAATGGATCCGCATCCTGTGGCGCTGCTGGCACGATCAGAAACCTTACGATGAACCACGCTACCTCGCCTCCCTGCGTCGACACGGTTCCACCCTCACCCCGGCCCTACAAAAAACCGCCTAAAAATCCTTGACCGGACCACCTCAGCTTTTGCCCTACGTCATCATCACCAGTTCCAGCGGACGCCGACTTGGGCGCTGAGATCGGTGAACTCGCTGTAGTCGAGGCGGAGGTTTTCCTTGGTGTTGTAAGCGCGGGTGGGGGTGTTGAGCACGTTCGAGATCTCGCCGAACACGGTCCAGTGTTTCATGAACTTGTAGCTGGCCGTCAGATCGAGCGTCGTGCTTGCGGCTTGGTAGCGGCTTAGAACGTTGTTGACGGCATCGACCGAGAAGAAGGTGGCGTCGCGATAGAGGAGCGAGGCGCGGGCGCGGAAGCCGGATTTGTCGTAGAAGAGGCTCGCGTTGATCGTGTGCGGGACTTGGTCGAAGAGCGGGAGCTTGCCGACGCCCGCCACGGGGAAACCGAGGTCGATCTCGGAATCGGTGTAGGTGTAGTTGGCGCCCACGCCGAAACCGTCGAAGGGTGCGGGGAGGAAGGTGAGCAGATACTCGCCGCTAAGCTCGATGCCGGTGACCTCGGAGCTCTTGGCGTTGCGCGGACGACTGAGCTCGTAGCCGAGCACCGTGGGGGCGAGGCCGATGGCGGCGGGGTTGGTGATCGTCGAACGCTCAGTGTAGACATTGTTTTTCATGTCCTTCGCGAAGAGACCGATGCTGACGTAACCCGTGCGGCCGAAGTAGTAGTCGGCGCTCACGTCGAAGTTGGTGGACTCGACCGTCTTCAGGCCGGCGTCGCCAAATGAGACGGTGGCGGCGAAGTCGTCGACGATGCGGGAAGGATTCAGGCGGCTGAAGGAAGGACGCGCGAGGCTCTGCGTGATCGAGGCGCGGTAGAGGAGATTTTTAGTCGCATCAAAGCGCAGGTGGACGCTGGGCAGCAACTGGACTTCGTCGGACTGGCTGGTGAACGGCGTGGCGGAGGTGTAGTCGCCGAAACGGGGTTCGACCGTAGCATTGAAGCCGTCGACGGTGATCTCGGATTTCTCGGCGCGGACGCCGGCGAGGGCGGTGAGGCGGCCCCAGGTGAACTGGCCCTGGATGTAGCCGGCTTCGATGGTTTCCTCGATCTCGCTGGAGCCGGCGAGGGAACGGAAGCGGTCGTCGGCGGCGGTGGCGGGGCTGAGGAGATTGCGGCCGGCGAGCGTGTCGACGGCGGCGCGGAGCTTGGTGGGATCGATGAAGAAGCCGTAGGCGTAGCGGCCGTCCACGGAGTCCTTGGCGGAGTAGTCGGCGAGGAGAGAGCCGGTGATGGTGGTGCCGGCGGCGTCCACGAAACCGGCGGGCGTGAAGCGGGCGGTGGAGAAGTAGAACTTGGAAACGTTCGTCGTCTTCTGGGTGCGCTCGGTAGCCTTCACGCCGAATTGCCAGTGGCCGCGGCCGCCGGCGAGCTCGGCCGTGAGTTTGCCATTGATCGCGGCGGCGGTGTTTTTGTCGCTGATGTAGCGGGTGCCGCGGTCGAGGGACTGGAGGGAGAAATTGGCGGGGTTGTTGCGGTCGATGGCGCTGGAGAACGTCGGGGTCTTGGCGCCGCTGGCGATGGAGTAGGACGTGTCGCCGGTGGCGGTGCGGAAACGCGCGTTGATGTCTTTCTCCGCGTCGCCGTCGAAAGTGCCGCGGTTGTGGCCGACGAGGGCGTCGACGGTAAGGTTGCCGAGCTGTTTCTGGCCGGAGAGAACGTAGTTGAGGTTGAGTTGATCCTCGTAGAAGTCGCGGACGTTGCGCTCGACGCGGTTGCCCGAGCGGGTGAAGGACGTGAACGTGTCCTCGGTGATCGTAGGCGTGCCGACGAACGAACCGCCGCTGGTGTTGACGACGAGGCGCTGGCGACCGCGGTTGGTGTCGCGGTCGTTGTAGGCGAAATCGAAGCGGAGTCGCGTGGTGGTATCGGGGCGCCATTCGCCGGTGGCGTTGAAGCCGAGGGCCTCGACGTCATCGAAGAAATCTTGGAGCGCGAGGGAGGTGGGGACGAAGCCGGAGAGGGCCGCGCCGGTGGCGGGCGTAAACGTGCGGGAGACCCAGCCTTGGGTGCTGACGCGTTGCTTGACGAAGGCGCGGTCGCGCAGGTTGGTGCCGAGAGCGAGGCCGAGTTTGCCGTCGGCGGTGACGGTGCTGTAGCCGGCGGCGGCTTCGAGGAGCGGGTTCTCGTAGGGGTAGTTGTTATACTCGGAAAGAAGCTTGGAGTAGCCGACGATGCCCTCGACGAAGGCGGTGGTGCCCTCGCGGTCGAAGGGACTGCGGGTCTTGATATCGACGGCGCCGCCGATGGAATCGCCGTCCTGGTCGGGGCGGAGAGCCTTGGTGACTTCGATTTGGTCGGCGCTCTTGGCGGAAACGACGTCGAGGGGAACGGCGCGGGAAACGGCGTCGAAATTGCTGACGTTGACCCTCATGCCGTTGATCGAAACGGCGTTGAATTCGGCGTTCATGCCGCGGACGGTGATGTAGCGGCCCTCGGAGCCGCCGGTGTCGCGGTCGGTCTCGACGGTGACGCCGGGGAGGCGTTTGACGGCGTCGGCGACGGTTTTGTCGGGGAACTGGCCGTTGAGATCGGCGGAGACGATGCTCGTGAGATTTTGGGCGGCGCGCTGCTGGTTGAGGGCGCGGGCCTGACCATCGCGGGCGCCGGTAACTTTGAACGTGTCGAGCTGCAGGGCGGCGGCGCCCAGGATCGGGTTAACGGAGACGGTCTGGCCGGAGACGACCTTCACGTTGACCGAAAGTGAGGGCAGTCCGAGATAGGAAACCGTGAGGATTTGGTCGCCGCCAGGGAGGGCGAGGGTGAAGTCGCCGGTGGCGGAGCTGGTGGTGCGGGCGTTGGCGGCGGCGACAGTGATCTCGGCTCCGGCAAGGACAGCACGGGAGGTGGCGTCGGTGACGCGGCCGGCGACCACACCGGTGTCGGCTTGGGCCAAGAGGGATGCGTTAAAGGCGAAACAGGCGAGGAGCCCGGTGAGGAAACGAGGCAGAGCGACGGTGCGCGCTGAGGACGGACGGATGGTGTTCATGGTGCGGTGAAGAAAAATCTGGGATGGGACGGAGGGAGCAGCGGCGGCGGAGATGAGTGCAAGCGAGCGAGAGTTGCGTGGTGTTCGGCGGAACGGCGGCGTCGCGGAGCGAACGGTGGAGACTAACAGCCAAGCGCGTGCCCCGTCCATACCACCAAGGTTGTAATTCGGGCGCGGAGTGGCACGGTCGGGGGCGCGTGTCGGCGACGGACATGCCGGGCCCGGAGGTCCCGGCGCTACCGGGAAACCGACAGGCAACGACCACTGACAAAATGCGAAAGACGGAAAAGAAGACCCTATCGCCGGCGCTCGCGGCGAAGTTGCACGAGCCGCTGCTGGCGTTGCACGCGGCGATGGAGGTGGAGCCGTTGTGGCGGGCGTTTCAGCGGCTGATGCGGACGGCGTTTCCCGTGCATCGGGTGACGTTGTTTTTGGGTCACCTCGGGATGGGCGAGGCCCGCGTGGTGTTCACCGATCCGGCGATCACGCAGCCGGAGGAGTGGTATAACGCGCGGGGGAAAACGAATCTGTTCACGCCGTTCATCGAGGCGCACCGGGGGCTGAAGTTTTACCGGTTCAGCGAAGTGCTGCCGCCGCGGGCTGAGTTTGTGCGGAGCGAATTTTATCGGAAGTTTGCCGAGCCCGAAGGTTGGGACAAAGGCGTCTCGGCGCTTTACTGGGCTCGGCGCGAGGTGACGGCGATGTTCAGCCTGTATCGGGCGCCGGCGCAGCCGGAGTTCACGGCGGCGGAGCTCGCGGTGTTGCAGCACCTGCATCCGTTTGTGGGCATCGCCATCGAGCGGGTGCAAAAGCTGCACACGGAGCGGCTGGCACGGCGGAGCCTTGAGGAGTTCAACCGCAACATCCCGGTCGGGCTCGTGTTTCTCGATTGGGAGCAGCAGGTGGAGTTCGCGAATCCGGAGGCGCACCGGTTGTGCGCGCAGTGGAACTTTGGGGCGGCGGCGCGGGCGTTGAATGTGCGTGATGCATTTGCGTTGCCGGCGGCGGTGTTGGCGGCGGTCGCGGAATTGCGGGCGCGGGTGGCGGGGCGGGATGCGAAACAGTTGCTGTCTTTGCCGGGGGACATGGCGCAGGTGGAGCCGGCCGGGGCAACGGGGTTACGGGCGCAGATCACGGTGCTGAACAATCCGGCGAGCGCGCTGGCGAAACCGCGGTTTCTCGTGGTGCTCGACACGCGGCCGGTGGCGTCGGATGAGCCGGCGGCGGTGTCGCCGGAGAAGTTGAACCAGTTGCGCGACCTGACGCCGCGCGAGCGGGAAATCGCGTTGTTGGTGTGCGAAGGCCACAGCAACGCGGAAGTGGCGAAACGGCTGAGCAAGAGCGTGCTCACGATCAAGACGCAGTTGAATTCGGTTTTCCGGAAGCTCGGGGTCGAGTCGCGGGCGAAGTTGATGGCAATGTTGAGGTAAAACCGCGGGCGACGAAAACGGGCGTTTCGGCCGGAGTCGGCGACGTTTTGACGGTTTTCGGACACTAGTCCGAATCGGGGTTGAAAAATGGTCTCGACGGTGCACGGTTGATCGCAACGGTTTGATTTTTAGTTCGTCTCCTCCCCGAGTCCCAATCACCGCAACCGCGGTTCTTTTACGCTTCAACCACACATCCCCATGAAAACCTGGTCCCGCAAAGACTTCCTTAAAACGTCACTCATTGGCAGCGGCGCCGCGCTCGTCGCCGGTTCCTCCCGCCTCTACGGCCAAGTCGCTCCCGCAGCCGGCAGCGCGGCGGGTGATATCCGTGTCGCCGTCGTCGGTATCAATGCGCAGGGCGCCGGCCACATGCGCGATTACATCAACAAGCTGCCCGGCGCGCGCCTTGTCGCGCTCTGCGACGTGGACTCCGAGGTTTTGGCGAAGCGTGCCGCCGAGTGCGAAAAGGCCGGCGTGAAAGTGGAGACCTACATCGACTACCGAAAGCTGCTGGAAAACAAAAATATCGATGCGATCGTGCTCGGCACGCCGAATCATCAGCACGCGATTCAAACGATTTGGGGTTTGCAGGCCGGCAAGGATGTTTACGTCGAGAAACCGGTCTCGCACAATACTTGGGAAGGCCGCCAGGCAGTCGCGGCGGCGGCAAAGTATTCCAAGAACATCGTACAGGCGGGCACGCAGAACCGTTCGTCGCTCGATATCATGGAGGCCATTGCCTACGTGCGCTCGGGCAAATTGGGCAAAATCCAACACGCTCGCGGTCTGTGCTACAAACTGCGCGAGAGCATCGGTCGCACCACGGGGCCGCAGGCGGTGCCGGCTTCGATCGGCAAGGAAGGTTATGATCTTTGGACGGGTCCGGCGGATCTTACGCCGCCACGGCGCAACGGCCCGCGCGGCGGTCCGGTGCACTACGATTGGCACTGGATCTGGAACTACGGCGGCGGCGATATCACCAACCAAGGCATTCACCAGGTGGACGTCGCGCGCTGGTTCCTCGGCGAGCCCGGTCTGCCGGCGTCGGTGATGAGCGTGGGCGGCCGTTTTGGTTACCAAGATGACGCCGAGACCCCGAACACCCTGATCACGACGTTTGGCTACGCCAAAGCGCCGTTGATTTTCGAAGTGCGCGGTCTGCCCGCCAAGACGGGCATGAAGGCCATGGATGCTTTCCGCGGTTCGCGCGTCGGCGTAATCGTGCAGTGCGAGGGCGGCTACGTCACGGTGGCCGAGACCGGCAACGCGAACATCTACGACAACGACAACAAGCGGATCATGGCTCTCACCAAGGGCGGCAACGGATCGCACCGGGCGAACTTTGTGAAGGCTGTGCAGAACCGCAAAGTCACCGTCGGCCTCATTGAAGAGGCGCATTTCTCCTCGGCGCTCTGCCATATGGGCAATGTTTCCTACCTGCTCGGCGCCGAGAAATCGAACGCGGCCCTGCGCGAGTCGATTGCCTGGGATCTGCCGACGAGCGAGGCCTACGGCCGCACGCTGGATCACCTGCGCGCGAATGATGTGGATCTCGCAAACGTGCAGGTCGTCAAAGGCCCGTTGCTGAATTTTGACAACAAGACCGAAACGTTTGTCGGTTCGGACCAAGTGTTGGTCGATGCGGCCAACAAGAATCCGCTGCACAAGCGCACGGGTCGCGGAGCGTTCTCGATCCCGCAGCTCGCCTGATCAGGGGCAAAGATTGGCACGCTTTCAACGGCGGCGACGGGCGATGGCCCGCGCCGCCGTTTTCTTTTGGCGGCAGACGAAATGCCGGTGTGGCCGGGACGTGGTCGCGGAGCACTTCGGTTTACGTTATCGCGGCGACCGCTCAGTCCAGACTTGGGCGAGATGGAGCAGCGTTTCGACGGCTTTGGCCATGTCTTGCAGGCTCACCCACTCGCGGGGGCTGTGAATCTCGTGCATGCCGCAAAAGAGGTTCGGAGTCGGCAGGCCGCGGGCGGTGAGATTTGAACCGTCGGTGCCGCCGCGGATAATTTTTGCCACGGGAGTGAGGCCGGCGCGGCGGTAAGCTTCGCCCGCGAAGTCGGCGGGCCGCGGGTCGCGTTCGAGGCCGTAACGCAGGTTACGATACTGTTCGGCAAACGTGAGGACGCAGCGGGCGCGAGGTTCGAGGGTGCGGAGCTCGGCGGCGATTTTTTCGAGGAGGGCGCGATGGGCGGCGAGGCCGGCGAGTTCGAAGTCGCGCAGGATGAGGCGCACGGTGGCGTGCTCGGCCGTGCCGGAGAGTTCGACCGGGTGAATGAAACCGGCGCGGTCGGCGGTGTGCTCGGGGGAGAACTCGGCGGGGAGCGCGGCGACCCAGCGGGCGGCGAGGCGGAGCGCGTTGACCATAACGCCTTTTGCCCATCCGGGGTGCGAGGCGACGCCGTGGATTTCGAGGACGGCGGAATCGGCGTTGAAGGTTTCGAGGTCAATCTCCCCGGGCGATTCGCCGTCGAGGGTGTAGGCGACGGCGGCGCCGAGTTGAGCGAGGTCGAGGTGGGCCATACCGGCGGCGACTTCCTCGTCGGGGTTAAAGCAGAGTCGGATTTTACCGTGGGGAATCTCGGGATGGAGCAAGAGATGGCGGGCGGCGTTCATCACGGTGGCAACGCCCGCTTTGTCGTCGGCCCCGAGCAGGGTTTTGCCGCTGGCGGTGATGAGGTCGTGTCCGAGGACGGTGCGGAGGAGCGGAGAGTTTTCGAGGGTGAGGGTTTGACTGGGATCGTCGGGCAGAACGATGGGTTGGCCGGCGTAGGCGCGGTGGACGAGCGGGGTGGCGGCGCCGGGAAGGTTGGGCGCGGTGTCGACATGAGCACACCAAGCCATGACGGGAACGGGCTGCGTGACCGTGGCGGGAATGGTCGCGAGCACGTAGCCATGGGCGGTGAGCGTGACCTCCGTGGCGCCGAGGGCGGTGAGTTCGGCGGTGAGCAGGCGGAGGAGATCCCACTGGCCCGGGGTGGTGGGCGTGGTGGCCGAATGCGCATCGCTGCGGGTGTCGATCTGGACGTAGCGGAGGAAGCGGGCGAGGAGGTCGTCGGAGTCGATGATCATGGAAAGGGAAGGGGAAAGGGTGGGACGCAAAAAAGGCGCGGCCGAAGCAGGCCGCGCCCAAAAGGAGAAGTCAGAGGGTCAGAGCGGCGACTACTTTTTGACGCTGAAGGCGGCGGTGAAGACGGTGGCTTCCCACATGATCTTGATCTCACCGTTGCCGTCGGGAGTTTTGCCGATGTTGATCGTGAGTTGATCGACGGGAGCAACGAGGTTGCCTTTCACGAGTTCGATGCGCGCGAGGTCGCTCTTTTCGTCCACGGGGCTGCCCCATTTCCCGATGTTGGTGCTGAAGGCGAGTTTCGAGGGGCCGGTGGCGGAGGGCACGATGTAGAGCGTGTAGGCGCCGGCGGGGATGGTCGTGTCGCCGAAAACGAGCGGGCGCTGGGTCAAGAAGAGCGTGGCTTCGTCGGCGCCGAGGCGGTCGGCTTTGTCCCATTTCACGAGACCGCCCCAGATCACGCGGTTCTCGCCGGTCTTCGGGTCTTTTGAAAACGGGCGGCCGTAGGTGATGGAAACCAAGGTGACGTTGGGGCGCTCGCCGATGCGGGCGAAGACGGATTCGTGGGGGCTGACGCGTTTTTGCTGGGCGACGAGGGGAAGCGATCCGACCGCCAGAGCGGCGAACGCGAGGAGAAGCGTGGCGAATTTTTTCATGGGATGGATTTTTGTTTTGGGAAAGGCGGCGGGAGAACCGCCGACCTCGAAGGTGACGGCAAACGGTCCGGGCTTGTCAATTGGCGGGAGCCCGGGGCCGCCCTTGACGCGGGCGGTGTGGTGGGACCGGATGACGGTCTATGGCGCGCAGTGTGGTTCTTGCAGGCACGGTGCGGTGTGAGCGATGTCAGCTCCCGCCGCGTTGGTGCGTGTGCGCGGGGCTGGGGCCGGTTGAAAGCGCGTTGCAGGTCGACGTGCTGATGCACTCGCGGGAGCAATGGCGGCCGAGCAGTACGGGAAAATTGATCGAGCGGGTGGTAACGGGGGCGCGGGCGCACGTTTACCGGCGGGAGGCACCGCCGGAACGGGCGACGATCGCTGCGGCGGGACGCGAGCTGTGGGTGTTGCATCCGCTGGGCGAATCGCTTGCGACCATGACGTTACCGCCGGCGGCGAACGTGCAGGTGTTGTTGCTCGACGGGAGCTGGGGTGAAGCGGCGGAAATGGTGCGTGCGGTGGAACCTTGGGGGCGGCGAGTGAGCGTGCCGATGACGGGAAAGAGCCGCTACTGGCTGCGCGAACAGCAGGGCGAAGGAAAATTTTCCACGATCGAAGCGTTGCTGGCGGTCTTGGCGGTTTTGCAGGAACGCGACGCCGAGGCCCACCTGCGGCTGCATTTCGAGCTGCTGGTCTATGCTACCTTGCTGGCGCGGGGACGAAAGTGGCCGGCGGCTGAGTATCTGGAGGGTTCGCCGATAAAAAAAGCCCTGCCTGAATTTCTCGCCCGGTTGGTGCAGCCCCGAAGAGGCGAGCCGCACGCGGCCCGACGGTCGCCCACCGAGCGGCAGGGTGAAGCAGAGTAACGCGCCGCGACCGCGTTTGTCCTCGGCCCAGATCCGGATGCGAGCAGGACCCGTGGCTGAAAGCGGAGATGTTCGCCGGGGGCGTTGGAATTTCGATTGAGTGGCTGCCCGGTCCGGGCTTTTTCATCGTTCGATGAACTTCCGGATTTTATTGGCGGGTCTTTTGTTTTCCGTGGTGCAGCCGGTTCGCGCTTCCGAGGCGGCTTCGCCGGAAAAGCTCGGATTTTCCGGTGAGCGTTTACAGCGGCTCGATGCGGTCATTCAGGCTCAGGTCGAGCAAAAGAAAATTGCAGGCGTGGTGCTTTACGTGGCGCGCGAGGGCCAGGCGGTGCGGTATCGGGGCTACGGGATGGGCGACCTCGAGGCGGGCAAGCCGATGACGACGGACGCGATTTTCAGAATCGCGTCGATGAGCAAGGCGGTCACGACGACGGCGATCATGATGCTCTATGAAGAGGGCAAATTGATGCTCCGCGATCCGGTTTCCAAGTATATCCCAGAATTCAAGAACTCGATGGTGGCCGTCGCGGCGCCCGACGGCAGCGCGGAAAAATTTGTGACGGTGAAGGCGAAGCGGCCGATCCAGATCCGCGACTTGCTCACACACACGGCGGGACTCACCTACGGCACGGGCCCGGCGGCGGAACTTTACCGGCAGGCGAAGTTCACGGGTTGGTATTTCGCCGACCGCGACGAGCCGATCGGCGATGTGATCAAGCGGCTGGCGGCGTTGCCCCTGAACGGCCAGCCGGGTGAAGTTTATCAGTATGGTTACTCGACGGATGTGCTCGGTTATCTGGTGGAAGTGATTTCCGGAATGCCGCTGGACCGGTTTTTCGCGGAGCGGATTTTTGGGCCGTTGAAAATGGTCGATACGAGTTTCTTCCTGCCGCCGGAGAAAGCGGCGAGGCTTGTGCCGGCTTACGGGATCGATGCCAAAGGTGTGCTCGGACGCGGTGATCAGGGCGACTTCGTGACCGGGCCGCGGAAGTGTTTCTCCGGGGGCGCGGGCTTGCTGTCGACCGCCGGCGATTACGCGCGGTTGTTGCAGATGTTTTTGAACGAAGGTGAACTCGACGGCGTGCGGCTGCTTTCGCCGAAGTCGGTCGAGCTGATGCGGGCCAACCACACCGGCACGAAATACGCGGGCGACACCGGGGCGTTTGGTCTTGGTTTCTGGGTGATGCCGGATGTCGGCGCCTTCGGCGAACTGGGCAGCGTGGGCTCGTATGGCTGGGGGAGCGCTTATTTCCCGCAGTATGTCGTCGACCCGAAGGAAAAGATCGTGGCGCTGCTCATGACGCAGTTGCGACCGGCGGGCGGGAACGATCTCAACCAAAAGTTCAAGGTGATGCTTTATCAGGCCCTGATCCCGCCGAGCGCAGGCAAGTGAACATCGTCCACGCCGCGCCGGTGGGGGCGGTCAGCGGCGGAACGGGCCGCGGCCAAAGCGGGGGTCGGAACAGTCGTCGCCGAAATAGGGCAGGCCCTTGCCGTGGTATTCGGCGTAGGTGAAGGCGACGGAAAAATTGCGCTGCGGATCTTCGTAAACGGTGGTGAAGGAGCCGCCGTAAAATGTGCGGCCGCTGCCGGCGGTGCCGACGGTGAGGGTGACTTCGCCGTGGAGTTGGGGTTTGTAGGTAACGGTTTCGATGACCGTGTCGTCGGATGTTTTTGCGCGGGTGGCGAGAGTGGGAACGAGCACGGCGGGGCGTTGGGCGACGGCGCGGGCGACGAAGCGGTCGAGTGTCGCACGTTCCTCGGGGTTGAGGGTGGCGAGGCCGGCGGCGGCAACCTGATCGGAGGTGCGGCGCTGGAGAAAAGAGCGGGAGAAGGCGACGACATTGCCTTGGCGTGCGACGGTGAGTTCACGTTCGATCTGGGAGTCGAGTGCGGCGCGTTGCTCGGCCGAGAGTTTCGTGAGACCGGCGGCGGCGTGGTCGGTCGCATCAAGTTGCGCGGAGAACGGGGCGGACGCGCTGGCGAGGGCTGGTAGAAACAGCAGCGCGAAAACCAGAAGCGAGGCCGGGAAATTGGGGGCGAGCGACGGCATGGATTATTTTTTGGGCGGGGTGAGGCGGCTCGACTTTTGATTGTTGGACGGGTCGGCATCGTTGACCCCGATGGGCGTGTGCAACGTGGTCCGGTAAATGAGAGCACCCTCGGACGTGAGGCTCTTTTGGTCAACGGGCAGGATGAGAACGGTGCTCGCGCCGGGGGCGAGCGTGGGCACGTGCTGCGTGGTGGTGAAGCCGTTGGTGGCGATGTCGAGGGTCAGGCCCGAGACGGGTTGGGCCCCGCGATTTTGGATGACGAAGTCCATCTGGTTTTTGGTGGCGTCGAAGTGGTGACTGGAAATGGCCGGGTCGATGCGGGTGGGATCACTGCGACTCATGGCCCAGCCGAGGTTGAGGATGCCGCGGCCGTAGTCGGAGTCGGTACCGGGTGCGCCCGCGTCATTAGTGGTGGCGGCGAGGACTGCCCAGGCTTGCGCAGCGGTGAGACGGGGATCGGCGGACATGACGGCGGCGACGCTGCCGGCCACAAGTGGGGCGCTGGCCGAGGTGCCGTTGACGGTGACGCGTTGTTGGTCGAGCCACGCGGTCTGCACCCCGTAGCCGGGGGCGGAGACTTGGAGTTGCGGACCGGAGTTGGAGAACGTGACCTGTTGGCCGATGGCGTCGACGGCGCCCACGGAAACGACGCGAGCATCGGCGGCGGGCCAGGTGAGTTGGGTGGCTTGGTCATTGCCGGCGGCGGCCACGATCAACGCGCCGCGGGTGGTGGCGTAGTCGATCGCGGCGTCGAGCACGTGGGTGGTAGAGTAGCCACCGAGCGAGATGTTGATGATTTGGGCGCCGGCATCGGCGGCGGCAACGATGCCGCGGGCGACGGTGAAGATGTCACTGAGGCCGTCGGCCGCAGTGACGCGGACGCTGAGGATATTGGCTGCGGGAGCGACGCCGGGTGCTTCGCTTGAGACGCCGGCGGCGAGGGCGGCAACCCCGGTCCCATGCCCGGAGGAAGTTTCGGACCCCGGCAGGTTGCCGGCGCCGACGTCGAGGGTGCGGACGCGGCCGGAGAAGGTGGGGTCGAGCGCGTTTACGCCGCTGTCGAGGATGGCGATGGTGATGCCGCGGCCCCACGTGCTGCGGTCGCCGGTAGCGCCGAGGAAGGCGAGTGAGGTGTTGTGCAGCGGGATTTGGGTGAGGTCGGCGCGGTCGGCTTTCGCAAGACTTTCGGGGGCGCGAAAGAAGATGTTGGCCGCGGCGTCCACGTAGTCGGCGGCGTGAGTGATGCGATCATCGCGGAGCGAGGTGATGCGGTCGTAGCTCACGCGCACGGTGCGGAGGGCGTCGATTTGACCGATGATGGTGAGGCCGGCGGCGCGGGCGCGGGCGAGGAAGCGGCGGTAGGCGGCGGCATCTTTGAAGGCGAGAGTCGCTTCATTGGCGCGGGCGTCGGTGGCGGCGAGCAACGCCTCGAGCTGGGCATCGGGAGCGAAGGCGGCAGATGGAGGCAGCGCGGGCGGAACCGGTGCGGCGGTTTGAAACGCGGTGGCGGAAGGTGGGGCAGCTGAAATTGATCGGGGCGGGGGGAAGGCAGAGCGGACGAACACCAGCCAGCCAACGACGACGAAGCCCAACGCGAGGATGCTTAGACTGAGGTGGCGGGGGCTCATGCTGGTCGAGGTTAGGACGGGATCGGCGGGCGGAAGTTTCAATTAGTTCTGGCGACGGCGCGAGCGGCCAACGTGGTATTTCGCGCTTTTCACGTCCGGGATGACTCGCCACGGTTCGGCCGATGAAATCCCCAAAAGTTAGCTTCGCCCGTGCTCTCGGTGTTGCCGTCCTTTTTACCCTCACAAACATTGTATCGGTGGCTCATGCGGCCGATGCGAAGATGCCGGCCATTTTTAATGGTAAGGATTTGACCGGCTGGAAGGCCGATGGCGCGACGGAGTTTTGGCGCGTGGAGAACGGCGTGCTGATCTGTGAAAGCAACGCCGCGAAAAAAGGCAGCATGCTTTGGACGGAGGCCAGTTACACGGACTTTGTGATGGAGTTCGATGTGCGTTGGAAGTCCGACACCGAGCGGGGAATCGACACCGGGGTTGAGATGCGAAAGCCGGCGATCCAGTTGCAACTGGGTGTTTCGGGCAGCTTGAAGACGGATATGACCGGCTCGTTCTACACAGGAGGAAAGCCGTCCTATCCGGAGGCGGGACAAGCGAAAAACGCCAAGGCGTTGATGAAGCCCCAAGGTGAGTGGAACACGTTCCGCATCCAAGCAAAAGGGAACACGTTTACCTGCTGGATCAACGGCACGAAGGCGTCGGAGTACACCGATGCAAAATTTTCCGGCGCCTCTCCCCTGGGTTTGCAGCTCCATGCCAATGTGGTGATGAAGGCGGAGTTTCGGAACATCCGGGCGCGTGCGCTCGATTGAGCGGGACTCCTGCCGTTTGAAGTGGTGAGCGAAGCCCCGTGGGCAATCTCCTCAACGGCGTTGCGGTGAAAAACTGAGCGAAAAGTGGATCAGGGGGTGGCGGCGAGGCCGCGACGTTCAAGCAGAGGTTCAATTGCGGGTTCACCGCCGATGAAATCGCGGAAGAGACCGAGGGCGTCGCTCGTGCCGCCGCGGGCGAGGATGAATTCCCGGAGACGCTCACCGTTGGCCCGGCTGAGACCGCCGTGTTGTTTGAACCAATCGACGGCGACGGCGTCCAGGACCTCAGCCCAGATGTAGGAATAGTAACTGGCGGAGTAGCCGCCGCCGAATACATGGGAAAAATAAGTGGACCGATATCGGGGTGGCACGGGGGCGAAATCGAGCCCGGCTCGCTTCAGGGCAGCGGCTTCGAACGTAGTCACGTCATCGGCGTTGGGCACGTCGTCGGGCTTCAGGCCGTGCCAGGCGAGATCGAGCAGAGCGGCGGCAAGGTATTCGGTGGTGGCATGGCCTTGGTTGAATTTCCGCGCCTCGAGCACCTTGGTGAGAAGTTCGGCGGGAATCGGTTCTCCGGAGCGATGATGTTTCGCGTAATTTCGGAGCACTTCGGGCCAAACGGCCCACATCTCGATGACCTGCGAAGGAAACTCGACGAAATCGCTGGGCACGTTGGTGCCGGAAAACCGGGGGTAATTGACGGCGGAGAAGATGCCGTGGAGGGCGTGGCCAAATTCGTGAAACAAGGTTCGGACCTCGTCGAAGGTAAGCAACGTGGGTTCGCCCGCCGGCGGGCGCGGGATGTTGAGGTGATTGCCGATGACGGGGCGGGTGCCCAGCAAGCGCGATTGGGATTCGTATTCGTTCATCCACGCGCCGCCGTTTTTCGAAGGGCGGGCGTAGGGGTCGAAGACGAACAACGCGAGCGGCGAGCCGTCGGCCTCGAGCACGTCGAATACCCGGACGGACGGCTCATAGACGGGAAGATCGTGCCGCTCGACGAACGAGATGCCGAAGAGCTTTGTGGCGGAAAAGTAGAGTCCATCGACGAGGACGCGGTTGAGCTCGAAGTAGGGTTTCACCTGCGATTCGTCGAAGGCGAAGCGCGCGGTGCGGACTCGCTCGGAGTAGAGCGCCCAGTCCCATGTCGCGACGTCGAAACGGTCGGCTCGGCCGTGGAACTCGGCGTCGATCAGCTGCTGAATCTCGGCCGCTTCGCGGCGGGCGTTGGCGACGGCCGGCGGGGCGAGCCGAGCGAGGAAAGCCGTGGCGGCGGCGACGTTCTTCGCTGTCTGCTCCTCCAATACGTAGTCGGCATGCGTGGCGTAGCCGAGCAACGCGGCCCGCTGAGCGCGAAGGCGGGCGAGAGCGCTGACTTGGGCGCGGTTGTCGAGTTCGCCGCCGCGGCTGCCCCGGGCCAAAGACGCGCGGGAGATCCGCTCGCGGGTGGGGCGGTGCGTCAGACTCGCGAGCGGCGGTTGGCCGGTGGTGTTGACGATCGCTACCGCGAACTGACCGACGTGACCCAGAGCGCGGGCGAGTTCGGCGGCGGCGGTGATTTCGGAGTCGGAGAGTCCGGCGAGCTCGGCCCGGTCGGCAAACGTGACCGTTGAAGCCGTGCGCTCTTTTAGGACGTTTTGGGAAAACGCGGTTTCGGCGGTGGCGATCGTGGCGTTGAGCGCTCTGAGTTTTTCTTGGTCGGTACCGGAGAGCCGCGCTCCGGCGCGGACGAATGATTTGTAAGTCTCATCGATCAGCCGATCCGATTCCGGGTCGAGGGCAAGGGACGCGCGGAGCGCGTGGAGCGCCGCGATGCGGGTAAAGAGCGCGGCGTTGAGCAAGATCGCGTCGCGGTGGGCCGCGAGTTTGGGGGCGAAGGACTTTTCGACGGTTTGGAGCGTGGGATTGGTGTGGCACCCGTTGAGGTTGGAGAAAACGCGGCTGACGCGGCCTAGGAGTTGGCCGGAGCGCTCGAGGGCGAGGATGGTGTTTTCAAACGTGGCGGGCTCGGGGTGGCCTGTAATGGCGGCGATCTCGGTGAGTTGCTCGGCCATACCGAGATCGAAGGCGGGCTCGAAATGCTCGTCCTTGATAAGATCAAACGGGGGATAGCCCAACGGAAGCGGGCTGGGCGTGAGGAGCGGATTGGCGGTAAGCATCTGGATTAACTCGATGAGAAAGCGGCGAAGCTCAAGCAACGGCACGCCGAGGACAAGATCGCGTCCCGGATAAAGGGGCGCGAGGGTGTCGGCGCGCTTCGAGCGGACCGGTAAACGCTAGCGGACGGACGAGTGCCCGACTGCTATTGCTTCTTTTTCGCGGCGGCAGCGGGAGGCTGCTTATAGTAGTTGCCGATGGCCGAGACTACGGCGGAGCGGGCGGCGGCGTGTTCGATCATGCCGTTGTGCCGCCAGAGAATTTTTCCGCCGGGTGCGATCAGGACGGTATGTGGAATCGGGCCGGGCCACTCGGCATCGAGAGCCTTGCCGAGGTCATCTTGGTTGGCGCCGGTGAAAAGGTAGTGGCTGGTTTTGCGGCCCTCTTTGTCCACGGAGGCTTGCACGCGCTTGGTGAGGCCGGCGCCTTGTTTTTGGAGAAAGGCTTGGGCTTTGGCTGCATCCTTGGGTGCGTCGAGGCTGATGGTGATGAGTTCGAAATCGTTTTCGCGCATGTCGAACTGACGCTTGATCGCGATGAGCGAGGGGAATTCTTCGATGCACGGGGCGCACCACGTGGCCCACACGTTGATCATGCGCACCTTGTTGGTTGGGTTGGCGCGGAGCGCGGCGACGCCGGCGACGTCGATGCGGTCGAGGCTGACGGGAATCTGGGTCCAGCCGATCTCGGTGGCGACGTTACGTTCTTTTTTCTCGCGCCACTTGGTGGAGCAACCGTGAGGTTTGGTGAGTTCGACGGGAACGGGTTTGCCGTCGAGCAGGGCGAAGATCGCGTTGCGGGCATCGGGCGATTTGACGGAGTCCTCCTCGACGAAGCGGGAGTCGTCGAAACGGCCGGCGTAGCGGAGACGGCGGGCTTTATCAAAGATGAACACGTGGGGCGTCGCGAGGCAGCCGTAGGCGCGGGCGATGAGTTGTTTTTCGCCGTCGTAGAGGTACGGGAAGTCCCAGCCGAGGCTGGCCGCGTAGGGCTTCATGTCTTCGAACGAGTCGCTGTATTCGCCGTAGCCGAGTTCGTTGAGGGTGAGGCCCTCCGGGTGATTGGGATTGATGGCGACGAGACCAAAGCTGCGGCCCTTGAGATCGTCGCGGAGGGTTTGCAGGCGTCGTTCGATCCCGTGCGAGGTGGGGCAGTGGTTCGAGGTGAACAGCACCATCAACACGTCGGGGCCGGCGAAGTCGGCGAGTTTGTAGGTGCGGCCATCGATGCCAGGCAGGGAAAAATCAGGAGCGGCGGCGCCGATCGCGAGCGTGCGTAACGTGGGCGGATGACCGGATTTGTCGAGGAGCGGGGCGGGTGCGGTGGCGGGCGTCTGGGCGAGGCCGGCGGAGCCAGCGGTGAGGAACAAAAGCGCGGCGGCGAAGCCGGGGGACACGAGGAAGCGAATAGTGAGGGGCATGGGAAAAATGGGGCCGACGGCACGGCTACTGGCAAGAATTCTGGTGCGGGTTGGAAAATATACGCGGCTCGTCTAAGCACGACAGGCGAGGGCATCGGGCGTGGCTTGGCTAGTAGTTTGACAGCGCACAAAGCTCAATTGAGCCGTCGTTAATCACGATCGGATGCAGCGCGAGCAGAACAAATTTGAAAGCGTATTTTCCAAGGTCTTGGTTGGCTCCCTTTCTACGGGGCTGACCGCGTTTGCGGGTCACGGATCGTAGACGGAGGAGCGGTGGCCTACTGCGACAACGACGACGATGAGCACCGAGTTTTCCAATTTACAGAGCAGTCGCCAATCGCGAACGCGGTAGCGCCAGTACCCGTGTTTTTCGCCGCGCAGCGGTTTGCCAAAGGCGGCGGGATTGGTCGCGCCACGAATGCGTTCATCTAGGTAACGGCGAACTTCCGTGATCGCGGAGGGGCCGAGGTCGCGGAGGTCGCGGAGCGCCGACGGTTCAATTCGGTAGTCCCAACTCACGCCACGCCTCCTCACCGGTGAGCAGAGTGGTCTTATGGGCGAGGTGATGCTGCCAACGGGCGTCGGCGAGGCGGAAATCGATCTCATCGGCCACGGCGGCGTGGAGCGCGGCGGCGACGCGCTCGAGGCGGGCGAGCTTGGCATCATCCGGCGCAGCGTCGGCGCGGGCGAGGGCGGCGGTGGAGATGAACTTGGCGGGGCTCAATCCGGCGCGGCGGGCGGCGGCGGAAATCCGGCGCTTGGCGGCCGGTGTAAGGCGGATGGTGGTGGTCTGAGTGGCGGCCATGAGTCACAGGTGTAGCACACCAGAAACGGTGTCAAGGTGACGGTCTCGGCCGCAATTCCGTTGATGAGAGAGCGGGCTGATCACGAGGTAGGGGGCCAATCCTCAAAACCCAGATCCTGACGTTCGCTCAGTGATTCAAGACTGTCTCGGTGCCGGCTGGGACAAGGGTGCCGAGGGAGCGGCTTTTTCCGTCGGCGTAGAACTAGGCTCCCATGCCTTGGGTTTGGCCGACGATGACGCCGGAGTTGTTGATCGCGGGGGCTTCGGTGAATTCGGGATGGTCGGGGATGTCGTCGAGAGTTCCGAGGCTGCGTATCACGCCGTCGGCTTGGAGGAAGCCGTGTTTTTCGAAGACATTCTCGTATCTGGGTTGTGGGGTGCTGGCGTAGCCGACGATGTGGCCGGCATCGTTGATATCATGGGCACCGCTGTGAGGGCCGCCGAGAGTGCCGAGTTCGCGGAGTTGGCCCCGTGAATAGAGGAACTAGACCGAGTTGCGCTCTTCGCGGTGGAGGGAGAAGACGTCCCCCCGGTTGTTGATCGCCTTGACTTGAAGGCTTGGGCCCAAGTACGCGACGGTGCACGCGACGGCGAGTTGTCGTGCGGGAACCGGAGCGGGTTCTGCAGGGGGTAGGGCGACAAACCGACCGAAGTAGAGGATCAAAGCAGCCGCGGTGCGAGGACAGGGGGAAAGCACGGTTAAGGAGGCGTGACGGGGGATCAGCCTTCTGAGCTACGGACGACGAGCGGAATAGTCTCGGTGAGTGGGCTGAGGTCGTAGTTGGGCGATGCAAACGAACAAAACACGGCCAAGTTTTTCGGCTCGGTTCCCTGATAGTCGAAAACCGACAAAACGCGGACGGTCTCTTGAGTACTTCACTATGCCCCGAGGGCAAAGTGCAAAGTTTGACCCCCGTTCATGGCCCTAAAACGTTTCGATGACATATACGGTCTCCTCAGCAACCGAAGTGGGGGTAATCAGATTAACGCGACCAGCTTCGGGCGGTTCGAAACAGTTCTGTCGCGGCGCCATCCTTTGCTTTCGCTTAATTCTAGCATTCCAATCTCAACCGCCCTAACGGTTGAGCATGTTGGTCATCGTTTTGCTTGTGCTGCTTTCGGCCCGATCAGCCCTTGGCCATGTCCCAACAAAGACGGCCACCCAATCCGAGACCAACGCCTCTGCTGAGAGACGCACCGTAGTCCAATCGGTGGCGCGTGAATCCATCACCATCGTCACTCAAAAACCCAATAGTTTTGGGGAGACGAAAAGCGTGGTGCGAAATTCAAATGGGGCGCCGGTCCAAACCATCGTAGCGCAGAAGCCGAGCTACGTCGGTGAAATCAAGGCCGTCGTCAAAAATGACGTTGCCCAACCGGTCGGTAAAATTACCACCCGCCAGCCGAATGTGTTCGGCGAAACCAAATCGGTTATCACCGACGCCCAAGGCCGAAAAGTTGGGGAGGCCGTGGCCCAAAAGCCAAATGTGTTCGGGGAAGTAAGAACAGTTTACAGGGACGCTAACGGTAAAATTACAGGCCAAGCGGTTACTTCAAAACCCAACGTTTTTGGCGAAGTTAAAACCAAGCAATATGGGAAGGCCCCAATTGAATCTTTGGGTAAATAGGAACCCGGCTTGATGCGTCTTTTTCTGACGCGGCGAGGGTGTTGCGCCCACCGCTGAGCCCAAACCGAAAGACTGACTGGGCTCTCAGCGATCTACTTTAGACCCCAGCCAACGCGTTGTGGGTGTTGAGGTGTTCGACGCCGGTGTATTTCTGGGACTGCTCATCGGCGTGGTAGCTGGAGCGGACCATCGCGCCGCTTTCGACGACGCCGATGCCCAATTCGAGGCCGAATTGTTTCCATTGGGCGAACTCGTCGGGGTGGGCCCAGCGCTCGACTTTGAGGTGTTGCGGGGTGGGCTGGAGATATTGGCCGATGGTGAGAATGTCGGTCTTGTCGGCGGCGATGTCGCGGAGGGTCTGCTCGATCTCGGCCTGAGTCTCCCCGAGGCCGAGCATGATGCCGGTCTTGGTGGTGAAGCCGCGGGATTTGGCGTGTTGGAGGACGGAGCGGGAGCGGTCGTAGCGGGCTTGGACGCGGACGGGTTTCTGGAGGCGTTCAACGGTTTCCAGGTTGTGGTTAAAAATGTCGGGCTTGGCGTTGAGCACGGTGTCGAGGTCGTGGAGCTTGCCCTTCCAATCGGGCGTGAGGACCTCGATGGCGGTCTGGGGATTGCGGTGGCGGACGGCGCGGATGGTGGCGGCCCAGACGGCGGCGCCGCCATCGGCGAGTTCGTCGCGGGCGACGGAAGTGATGACGCAGTGGCGGAGGCCCATCTTGGCGACGGCATCGGCGACGCGGGCGGGCTCGCCGAGGTCGAGTTCGGTGGGGCGGCCGGTCTGGATCGCGCAGAAGTTGCAGGAGCGCGTGCAGATGTTGCCGAGGATCATGACGGTGGCGGTGCCGCGGGACCAGCACTCGCCGAGGTTGGGGCACTGCGCGCTCTGGCAGACGGTGTGGAGCTTGTGTTCGTCCACGAGAGAGCGGACGGCTTGGTAGCCAGGGCCGCTGGGAAGTTTGGCGCGGAGCCAGGAGGGTTTACGCGTGGTGTCCATCGGGAGAGTTCAGAAGGGAAACGAAAAGGATTTTGCCCGCGAATGCACGCTATTGGTCGGGAATTTCACCGGAGGCGAGGAAGGCGGGCCAGAGGGTTTGGAATTCCTCGGCGACGATTTTTTGGACGGCGGCGAAGTCGAGGTCGTGGCCGAGTTCGGCGTGGAGGGAGGTGACGGTGCCTTCGGTGGCAGCGATGCCGCAGGGGATGATGCCGGCGAAGTGGGGGAGGTGGGCGTTTACGTTGAGGGCGAAGCCGTGGTAAGTGATCCAGCGGCGGACGGCGACACCGAGGGCGGCGACTTTACGCGGGCCGATCCAGATGCCGGTGAGGCCGGGACGTCGCGTGGCGGTGAGGCCGAGGGAGCCGACGGCGTTGATGAGGACCTGCTCGAGGAAGCGAAGGTAGGCGTGCAGGTCTTTGCGGGCGGCGAGGGAGACGATGGGGTAGCCGACGAGTTGGCCGGGACCGTGGTAGGTGATATCGCCGCCGCGGTTGGTCGGGGCGAGTTCGACGCCCTCGGCGGCGAGCCGGGTGGAGTCCCAGATCAGGTGTTTCTCGGCGCCGGCGCGGAGGCCGACGGTGAACACGGGCTCGTGTTCGGTGAAGACCAGCGTGTCGCCGATCTGGCCGGCCAAGTGGCGGGCGACGAGGGCTTCTTGCGCGACACGGGCGGGTTCGTAGTGCGTGCGACCCCAGTCCACGACGGCGACCGCGGCGGGGCAGGGCCGGGCGGGCGGAACGAGGGAGGGCGATGGGCCGGTCATTGCGGTCAGTTCGGGCATTTTTTCGGGGGGGCGCAACTCTAGGCGTTGCAGCGGCGCAGGGTTCGGGTAGCAGTGGGCGCATGAATATGACGGTGCAGCAACTCCATGTAGAGAACGTGAAACACTCGGCGGCAGCCTTGATGGCGGCGCTGGCGGGGCGGGCGCCGAAACTCGCCATCGTGCTGGGTTCGGGCTTGGGCGGTCTGGCCGACCGCGTGGAGGGAGCGGTGACGGTGCCCTATGCCGAGTTGCCGGGATTTCCGGTGCTGACGGTGCAAGGCCATACCGGGGCGTTGGTCGCGGGAAGATTAAACGGGGTCGACGTGGTTGTGCTCAAGGGCCGCAAACATTTTTACGAGACCGATGACCCGTATCCGTTGAAGACGATGGTGCGGACGCTCCGCGCGGTAGGCGTCGAGGTCCTGTTTTTGTCCAACGCGGCGGGCAGCTTGCGGGCGCCCATCGGGGTGAGCCAACTGATGTTGATCACCGATCACATCAACGCCCTGGGCTTGAATCCCCTCACGGGCGCAAACGACGAGACCTTTGGTCCCCGGTTTTTCGGGATGAGCGATGCATGGGATCCGACGTTGTCGGAGAAGGTTTCCGAGGCGGCGGTGGCGGAGATGATTCCGCTTCACCGGGGAGTATATCTCGCGCTGCGCGGTCCGTCGTTTGAGACCCCGGCGGAGATCCGGATGATCAAGGGATGGGGCGCAGATGCGGTCGGAATGTCGAGCGTGCCGGAGTGTCTGATCGCGCGGCACTGCGGGATGAAAGTCGTCGGCGTCTCTTGCATCACCAACATGGGCGCGGGGCTCTCCGATGAGAAACTGTCGCACGCCCACACGTTGGAAAATGCCGCGAAAGGCGCGGCCAATTTCGAGCGGCTCGTGATCGCGGCGGTGCCGCGGCTGGTGGAGGCGTGAGCGCGGGCGTGCGGCGTACCGGACCCAGACGAGGCGCGGGCTTGGAGAGCGGGTCGGAGACGCCGCCCTACTTTTCAGCCGACGTGGGGGTGTTTCCAAGGCGCGCGGTAGGCGCGCTTCAACAGCTTGGCGGCTTCCGGGTGGTTGGTGATCTGCTCGGTCTTCGCATCCCACGCGAGGCGGGCGCCGGTCTCGTAAGCGATCATCGCGAGTTTCACGGCGCTCGTTGAAAGGTGGGCCTCGGCGACGGTGGCGCTGACGGGTTTGCGGTGGCGCACGGCGTCGAGGAATTCCGCGACGTGAAGCGGGACGAGGTCGGACTTGGTTTCGTTGACCTGACGTTCGGCGCCTTTGCCGTTTGGCAGAAAAATCCAGCGCTGGTCGGTCACAAACACGGTGCCCTTTTCCCCGTAGAAAAAGATGCCGTTGTTGAACTCGGGCGTGAGCTCGGCCGAGCCCCACAGCCGGTGGCGCCACGTGACGGGGCAACGGGCAAATTCAAACTGCACGGTGAGCGTATCGGGCGTGGTGATCTTGTCCTTGAGCCGATAGATACCGCCGGTGGCGCTGATCGCGGTGGGCGACGTCTCGCCGAGGATGAAGCGCGTGGCGTCGATCAGATGAATGCCCCAATCGTAAAGGTGGCCTTGCCCCGACGTCTGCTCGAGGCGCCAGTTGCGGTGGCCGACCTGCGGGCTGTAAGGGATGAGCGGGCCGGGGCCGCACCAGTGATCCCAATCAAGGGACGGCGGCGGTGCGACCGGCACGGCGCTGGCAGTGCCGGCGGTGAAATTGATCTGCGCGTCGACGTTGATGATGCGGCCGAGTTTGTCGTCGGCGATGAACTCGCGGACGGCTTGAAACGCGGCGCTTTGACGGCGCACGAAACCGATTTGGACGACGCTCTTGCTCTTGGCGGCGGCGTCGACCATCGCGCGGCCCTCGCGGATGTCGTAGGCGAGGGGTTTTTCGCAGAACACGTCGATCCCACGGTTCACGGCAGCAATAAATGGAAGCGCGTGCCACTGCGGGGGAGTTGAGATGATCACGGCTTCGAGGCCGGTGACGGCGAGCAGGTCCTCGTAAAGTTTAAATGTGAGCGGGCGTGAGCCCTGGATTTTTTCGATCTCGACGGCCGTCGTTTCAAGGTTGGCGCTGTCGATATCGCAGATTGCGATGACCTGCGCACCGCCGGCTTTGTAGGCGCCCTTGGCATTGACCATGGCCCACCAGCCGCAGCCGATGAGACCCAGCTTGACGGTGCGCGGAGCGGCGGGCGCGGGGGCGTCGGCGGCGCGGCTGCGAAGGGTGGAGAGCGCGGCGGCGCCGAGAGCGGCTGCACCGAGAAAATGGCGGCGGTTGAAGGGGTTCATCGCGCGAGGCTTGGCGGGGCCCGAAGGGACGGAAAGGAGAAAAGCGGTCGCGGAATTTCCGTTTGCCCCGTCGGGGACGGCGTGGCTTCGTGTTCCTTCCATGAGCGACACCACTCCGGTTGATATCTCCAACGACCAACATGCCGTGCGGCGCAACAAGCTGGCCGAAATGCGCGCCGGCGGCTTCGACCCGTTTCGGGCCAGCGTGACGCAGAGCCACTTCTCCGCCGACGCGATCAAGCTCTACGTCGCGGGTCAGGACAACGTCGTCACGGTCAGTGTGGCCGGACGGCTCGTGACCATCCGTGACATGGGGAAGAGCCAGTTTGTGAAGATTCTCGACCAGCAGGGTCAGATCCAGCTCTACGTGAAAAAGGACGTGATCGGCGACGAGGCGTATGCTGCGTTCAAGAAATTGGACCTCGGCGACATTCTCGGGGCGACGGGCACGCTCTTTGTGACCAAGACGGGCGAGATCACCGTGCGCGTCGAACGTTGCACGCTAGTCTCGAAGGCGCTGCGGCCGCTGCCGGAAAAATGGCATGGGCTGAGCGATGCGGAGCAAGTTTACCGGCAGCGTTATCTCGATCTGATCGTGAACGCCGAGTCGCGCGCGCGGCTCATGCTGCGCTCGCGCGTCGTGTCGCACATCCGTCGGTTTCTCGAAGCGCAGCAGTTCATCGAGGTCGAGACGCCGGTGCTCGAGAGCACGGCGGGCGGCGCGGCGGCGCGGCCGTTCAAGACCCACCATAACGCGCTCGGCGTGGATTTTTTCCTGCGCATCGCGACGGAGCTGCGGCTCAAGCGCCTGCTCGTGGGCGGCTATGACCGGGTGTTCGAGATCGGTCGGATTTTCCGCAACGAAGGCGTTTCGCGGAAGCACAATCCGGAGTTCACGATGCTCGAAGTCTATCAGGCCTACAGCGATCACCGCGGCATGATGACGCTCATCAAAGATATGCTCACCACGCTCTGCCGGGATGTGCTCGGAACGACGAAGATCAAACACGCGGCAAGCGGGCAGGAGATCGATTTTGCCGGCGATTGGCGCGAGGTGAACTACAAGGATCTCATCCGGGAAGCGACGGGGGATTCGGAGTGGTTCGCACGCAGCAAGGCGGAGAAAGTCGCGGGTGCCGAAAAACTGGGGCTCTACGTGAGTCCGGCGTGGGAAGAGTTCGAGATCACGAACGAGATTTTCTCGAAGAAGATCGAGCCGACGCTCATCCAGCCGACCTTTGTCATGAAGTTGCCAAAGGAGCTGTGCCCGCTGGCCAAGATCAGCCTCGATGATCCGACGACGATCGACGTTTTTGAGCTGACGATCGGCGGCATGGAAGTGGCCCCGGCGTATTCGGAGCAGAACGATCCCGACGTGCAGCGCGCGATGTTCGAAGCGCAGGCCGGCGAGGAGAAGCAGAACATCGACCACGATTTCCTGTTGGCCCTCGAGCATGGCATGCCGCCGGCGGGTGGCATGGGCGTGGGCATCGACCGGCTGTGCATTTTGCTCACGGGCGCGGAAAGCATTCGGGATGTGATTCTGTTTCCGCAGCTCAGGCCGGGGAGTGGGACATGATTTTTGATCCACGGATGAACACGGATGGACACGGATTCATTTCCCAGCCTTATCCGTGTGCATCGGTGTTCATCCGTGGTTAAACCATGCCTTGGTATTTATACCTCGCTCTAAAGCAGCTCTTCCCCACGGGTAGAAAGTTTCCGTTTTTCACGGCGATTTCGGTGCTCGGAGTGGCGCTCGGGGTGGCGTTGCTCGTGATTTCCACGAGCGTGATGGGCGGATTTGGCTACGAGATCCGGCGTATGATCGTCGATACGCAGGGCGAAGTGCAGGTGCGTGGTGAAGGCCTCATCGCCGATGCCGCAGGTTTGCAGGCAAGGCTCGCAACGGTGCCGGGCGTGGTGGCGACGACGCCGTTCGCGGAGGGGGTGGTCGGGCTGCAGTATGAGGGGAAACCCGCTTATCCCGCGATGCAGGGAATCGACATCAACCGCGTGAGTTCGGTGGTCCCGCTGGAGCGTTTCATCCGTGCCGGCCGGCTCGACGATCTCGATGACGACTCGATCATTCTCAGTTCGAAGCTCGCGCTGTCGCTCGGCGTGCGCATCGGCAGCCGCGTCGAAGTCTATTCGCCGCTGCTCTTGGAAAAGTTAAAAAACGACGAGGTGCTGCTGCCGCGCGAGCTGCGGGTCGTGGGGATTTTCGAGGTCGGGCACCAGCAACTCGACAGCTCGGTGGTGCTCGTGACCTTGCGGTCAATGCAGGAGCTCTACGGGCTCGGCGCCGCCATCCACGGCGTGAATGTGAAGATCGCGCCGAAGCTCGATGCGGATGTGGTCGCGACGCGGATCAACGGGGCTTTGCCGCCGGCGGCGCAGGCGCGGGCGCGCTCTTGGATGGAGGCCAACCAAGATTTTCTGTTCATCCTTCAGCTCGAGAAGAATATGATTTTTTTCCTGCTGACGTTTATCATCATCGTGTCGGCGTTTTCCGTGACGAGTTCCCTGCTCATTTCTGTGGTGCGGAAGACCCGCGAGATCGGCCTGCTCGGGGCGCTCGGCGCGCGGCCGGTGCAGGTGGCGGCGTGCTTTTGTTTTCAAGGGCTGCTCATCGGCGCCGTGGGGACGCTCGCGGGATTGGCGCTCGGGCTCGGCACGCTGCATTTTCGCAACGAATTGGTCGCGGGGTTCACGCGATTAACGGCAAGCGAAGAGGTGCTCGTGCGATTTTATCAATTCAGTCAGCTGCCGGCGCACACGGCGCCCGGCGATGTGGGATTGATCGTGGCGTGCTCGGTGGTGATTTCGACGCTGGCAGGTCTGTTGCCGGCGTGGCGGGCGGCGCGGCTGAAACCGGTGGAGGCCTTGCGCAATGAATGAGGCCATTCTCACGGCGCGCGGGGTGCGCAAGACGTTCATGAGCGGCGACCGCCGGCTCGAGGTCTTGGCGGGCGTCGATCTCGATGTGGCGGCGGGGGAGAGCGTGAGTATCCGCGGCGAATCGGGCTCGGGCAAATCGACGTTGTTGCAGCTTCTCGCCGGCCTCGACGCTCCGGATGCAGGGACGCTCGCGTGGGCCGGCGAGTCCGATACGGGCACGGCGCGGCGCGGGAGATTTTTGGGCATCGTGTTTCAGTCGTTCTATCTCATTCCGGAATTGAACGCGCGGGAGAACGTGCTGATGGCGCGCCGCATCCTCGGACCGATTGATGCGGCGGCGCGGAAACGGGCGGATGATTTGCTGGCCAAGGTCGGCCTCGCCGAGCGGGCGAAGCACCTCTCGTCGCAGCTCTCTGGCGGCGAGCGTCAGCGCGTGGCGGTGGCGCGGGCGCTGATGAATTCGCCTCGCCTCATCCTCGCCGATGAGCCGACGGGCAACCTCGACGAGCGCACGGGCGACGCGGTGATCGAGCTGTTGCTGGGTCTGTGCGCCGAGACGCAGACGGCGCTCGTGCTGGTGACGCACAACGTCGCTCACGCCCAAAAAACGCATCGCCAACTGGTTTTGCAGGGCGGAATCTTGGCCCATGGCTAAACCCAAAATTCGCTGCGGCGTCGCCGGTGTGGGCTCGCTCGGTCAGCACCACGCGCGCATTTACGCCACGTTGCCGGGCGCGGAATTGGCCGGAATCTACGAGCCCAACGACGCCCGCGCGGCCGAGATCTGCGCGAAGTTCAACTGCCGGCGTTTCGCGACGATCGAGGAATTGGGCGACGCGTGTGACGCGGTTTCGGTGGTGGTGCCGACGGATCGCCATGCCGAGGTCGCGCTGCCCTTGCTCGCGAAGAAGACACACCTGCTCATCGAGAAACCGATCTGCGCGTCGCTGGAAGAAGCGGAGCAGGTGATGGCGGCGGCGCGAAAGCACGGATGCATCGTGCAGGTCGGGCACATCGAACATTTTAATCCGGTGATGGCGTTTCTGGAGAAACAGGTGGACCACCCGCAGTACCTCACGGCGGAGCGACTCGCCCCGTATCAGCCGCGGGGCACCGAGGTCGGCGTGGTGCTCGATCTGATGATTCACGACATCGGGATCACCCTAGCGTTGATCAAATCCCCCATCGTGAAAATCGACAGCGTGGGCGTGAGCGTGCTCTCGAAAACGGAAGACATCGCCAACGCGCGCATCCAGTTTGAGAACGGCGCGGTGGCCAACCTGAGCGCGAGCCGGATGAGCCTCAAAAAGGCGCGCGAGATCCGGGTGTTTCAGGATAACGCATATCTTTCGCTCAATTTCATGGAGCAGAAAGGGCATCTCGTGAAGAAGAGCGACATCATCGCCTACGGGCTGAAGATGAAAATCGGCCTCGTGAAGGCGGGGGATGTGAGCTCAATTCCGGTGAAAGAGATTCCCATCGAGAAAGGCGAGCCGCTGGCGCTCGAACTGGCGTCGTTTGTGGAGAGCGTGACGCAGGCGCGGCAACCCAAGGTCGGCGCAGCGCTCGGCAAATCGGCGCTCGAAGTGGCGATCACGATCACGGAGCAGATCCGGGCGCAGAAACGGTGACGCCCCGCCGGCCGCCGCACCGGGCGGACGGGCGACTCAAACTCCGCGCGGAGTGATGCGCATCGGTAGGCCGTGGCGGGGGCGGAGTGTCATGCGGCCCAGCGGTTCGACCGGATGGTTTTCGCGCAGCCGGAGTTTCCAGTCGCGCGTGATCATCGCGAGGAGGAGTACGGCCTCCATGAGGCCGAGGTTCTTGCCGAGACAGATCCGCGGACCGGCGCCGAAGGGGATGTACGCGAAGCGTTCGACCTTGTCGGCGCGCGGCGGGACGAAGCGCTCGGGATCGAACTCGTTGGGGTTGTCCCAAAACAGAGTGTGGCGATGGAGCACCCAGGAGGAAATCGTGATGAACGAGCCGCGCGGAATCTTGGTGCCGGCGATCTCGTCGTCGGCGACGGCTTACCGGGAGAACACGTGCACGGGCGGGTAGAGGCGCAGCGTCTCTTCGATGACGGCCCGCGTGTAGACGAGTTGCGGGTAATCCTCGATGGTCGGCGAGCGGGAGCCGAGCACGCGGCGGGCCTCCGCGACGAGGCGCTCCTCGACGGCGGGGTGGCGCTCGAGCAGCCAACTCGCCCAGCTGAGGGTGATGGCGGTCGTCTCATGGCCCGCGAGAAAGATGGAGGCCATCTCGTCGCGGGCGAGGGTGGGACTCATCGGTTGGCCCTGATCGTCTCGGAAGTTCAGGAGTAAATCGAGGAAGTCCTCAAAGTCGGTGCGTTGGCGCGCATGGCCGGCCGCCATGATTTCGAGGAGGACCCGATCAAAGCGGCGGACCGCGCGGCGGCCGCGAAACCCGCTCAAACGGGGCAGCCACGACGGCAGGCCGAGGAGTTCCGCGGTATGCACCCGGCCGTGGGAGGCCTGGTATTCGGCGAAGGCTGAGAACAATTCGTGGACTTTTTCCCCGAGCGGAAACCCGAACATGATCCGCGAAATGATTTCCGCCGTGAGCAGGGTGAACTCCTCGGTGACATCGACCTCGAAGCCGGCGGGCCGGCGCTTCCAATCGGCGGTCATCGTGTCGCAGACCGTGGCGATCTCGGCGGCGTAGCCGGGCAGGCGGCTGATGTGGGTCGAGGGAGTAACGATGCGGCGTTGCCGCTGCCATAGAGTGCCTTCGCTGACGAAGAGCCCGTTGCCCAGCAGAGGCCGCAGCGCCTGTTCGTTGGACGGGCTTTTGCGGTAACGGTCGGCGCGGGCGACCATCACCTGTTGGACGCCGGCGGGCGAATTGACGATGAACATGCGGCGGCCAAGAATGTTTTCGACGATCAGTTCTCGCCGGTAATACGACTTCGGCCAAGCGGCGATCATGTTGTCTCGCGCCAGATTCAGATGACGGATCATGTCGCGCGTCTTGCGCAGCGTGGAAAGCATGGAAAGGCGGACCTTGGTTGCGCCTACTCGGTTGACAACGCCAAAGCGTGCGGCACCTCGAAATCCGATGATGCGCCTGCCGTTGACGCCTGTTGAACGCTATTTCTACCACGATCACCGTGGATCCCACCCGGCGTGGATCCGCTATGAGTTCACTTTTCGCGGCGCGCTGGAGCGGGCGGCCTTTGCGCGGGCGTGGGGGCGGATCGAGGAACGGCATCCGCTCACCGGCGCGACGGTAAGCCGGCGAACGTGGGGTGGACCGGTCTGGAACCTGGGGGCGGCGCGGCCGGAATGGGCGTGGCTTGGAACCGAGGAGCAGGCCGCCGCCGACGACGCTCGCGACCTCCATGATCTCTCGACGCGGGCAGGATTGCGGGGTGTCGTGCGGGTGCGCGGAGCGGAGACGCACCTGACCCTGCTGGTGCATCACGCGGTGGCGGACGGGCTAGGACTGCTGGCGATCGCGGAAGATTTTTTCACGCTCTATGCGGTCGAGTGCGGTGCGGAGATCGCGTTGCCGGCGGCGGTGCCGTTGACCGCGCGGCGGGACCGTTCGTCCTTGCGGGGGGCCGAGGGCTGGCGGGAGTTGCCGTGGATTTTGATCGGAGTCCTCTGGGGGGTGGTGCTGGGCCGGCAGCGCGTCGTCGAGATGCGCGGAGCGGGAAGAGGTTTTGGCCGCCGCGAACTGGCGGCGCGCTCGTGGTCGCCAAGGGAAACGATGCAACTGAGAAAGGCGGCGCGGACGGCGGGAGCCTCCCTGCATGAGCTGCTCGTGCGTGACGCCCAAGCGGCGCTGAACGCGTGGTTGGCGCGGCACGCCCGGTCCCAGCCGGACATGTGGACCCGCTTTTTGGTGCCGGTCTACTTGGGGGGGGCGCGAAGCGAACCGCGGAGTTCGGCGCCCGCCCTCGGGGTGGCTTTGATCGAGCGGCGGGTGCGATCGCTAGGCCGCCGGGCCCGTCTCCTGCAACGTGCACATGAGGACATGGAATTCATCCGGGCGCGCGGGCTGGCGCGGGCTTTTAGAATGTCGATGTTGCTGCGAGGTTGGCTGCCGGGGCAGATCGCGCGCTACTGCCGACGGGCGGGCGCGCGCAGCACCTTGGTGTTGTCCAATCTCGGCAAGGTGTTTGCGCGTGGCCCGTTGGTTGGGCCCGACGGCGGGCTGACGGTGCCGGGTGCCGAGTTGACAAGCTTCGCGGGTTGGGGGCCGTGTCGCCCGGGCACGAGCGTGTTTGTCGTGACGGGAATCTACCGCGGGGCGCAATCGATTTGGACCAGCTTCGATCCTGGGGCCATGAGTGCCAGCGAGGCCGAGGATTTTGCCGGTGAGCTGGAAGTTCAATTACGTCGATCGTTGGCTGGCGAATAACTGCACCCGATAGACGGGGAGGACGGGAGATCGGGGTGATCCAACTGCCGCCGGCGGGCTTCAACGGAATGGCGGCTTTACAGCGTCGACGGACGGGGCGGCGAAGAAATCGCGTTTACGCCGAATCGCGGCGGGTGCACAGTTCGGCCTTAAACCCATGGCCGACTCTCTTTGCAACGCCGCGACGGAACGGCTGCCGTTTTGAAATTATGACCACCGCCCCGCTGCTGCCATTTCGCCTGCCTGCGCCGACGGCCGAGCGCCTTGATGTGCTGGTCATCGCCGGAGAGCATTCCGGTGATGAGCACGCGGCGCGGTTGGTGCGGGAGTTTCGCGCGGAACAGCCCGGGGCGAAGGTCGCGGCGCTCGGTGGTCCGGAGTTGGCGGCGGCGGGCGCGCAGCTCTTGTATGACCTGACGGCGTCCTCCGTCGTGGGGATTGTGGAGGTGTTGAAGAATTACTCGTTTTTCAAAGCGCTGATGGAGGAGACGCTGCGGTGGATCGGCGAACACCGGCCGCGGGCGGTGTTGTTTGTGGATTATCCGGGGATGAACCTGCGGCTGGCGGCGGCGCTGCGGGAGCGCGGGCTGTCGGTAAAGGGCGGCGGGAAAATCAAAACACTGTTTTATATCTCGCCGCAGATCTGGGCGTGGAAAGCCAAGCGGAGGTTTACGATGGCGCGTGATCTCGATGCGCTGGCGGTGATTTTCCCGTTCGAGGTCGCCTGCTATGCGGACACCACGCTGCCGGTGGACTTTGTCGGGCATCCGTTTCTCGCGGCCGACTACGTTCCGCCGGTGCGTTATGATTCGTCGGGGCCGATCCTTTTGTTGCCGGGAAGCCGGAAGCAGGCGGTGGGGCGGATTTTCCCGGTGTTGCTGGCGGGCTACGCGGAATTTTTGCGCGGCGGTGGGGATCGGGACGCGGTCGCGGTATATCCGAGCGAAGAAATTTTGTCCCAACTGCACGAGGCTCGGCCGTCGAAGCGGGTGAAGCTCGTGCCGACGGGTACGCCGGTCGCGGCCTCGGTTGTGCTCACCTCGAGCGGGACCATGTCGATGCACTGTGCGCTGGCGGGTATCCCCGGGGCGATCGCGTATCGGGCGAATTTTTTGACCTATCTGCTCGGGCGGATGTTGGTGAAGATCGAGTTCTTGGGCATTGCGAATCTGCTGCTCAAGGCGCCGATGTATCCTGAGTTTATTCAAGACGCGGCGACGCCGTCGGCATTGGCGGAGCAATTATGGGCGGGCTTGGAGGATCAGGCTCGCCGGAGGCAGACGATCGCACAGGCGGCAGAGTTGCGGGGGTTGCTTGAGCGACCCACGGGGGGCACGGCGGGGGCGTGGTTGCGGCGGCAATTGGCCGGGGGCTGAAGCTCGGCGCGGAACCGGAACGACGGTCAGCATCGCTCTGGATCCGACGATCCGACGATATCTCTTTCGATCCGTCTAACGAGCCGACTGACCCTGATCCGATGGTGGCCGACCGGACGAAGCGGATCGGACGAGCGTGCGCCAGAGTAGATCGGATTTGGTCGAGAGGAGGGCGCGGGCACGGGAGACTTCGCCGACGCGGGCGGCGCGGTTCGCCGTGGAAATTTGCGCGAGATCGTCGAGGTTGTAGAGGAAAACGTGACTGAGTCGGGCGGCCATCGGGTCGATGTCGCGAGGCAAGGCGAGATCGAGCAGAATCAGCGGACGGCCCGTTCGATCGGACATCGCCGCCGCGACGTCGTCGGCTGAAAGCACGGTGCCGGGCGCGGAGGTGGAACCGACGACGATGTCGAAATCGGCCAGCCGGGTCGCGCGTTGGGCGAACGGGAGTGCGGTCGCGCCCAAGCGTCCGGCGAGCGCCGAGGTGCGGCCGCGATGACGCCCTGCGACCGTGAGGGTTGTGGTGCCGTGGTCGAGAAAGGCCCGGGCCGTCTGCTCGCCGATTTCGCCGGCGCCCAGCAGCAAGACCTGGGCGGAGGCGAGATCGCCCATGACGGCTTGCGCCAGACTCACGGCGACTTGGGCGAGACTCACGCGACCGGCGGTGATCGCCGTGTGCGTGCGCGCGTGTTTGGCCGCTTGAAGACATTTTTGGAAAACGCGATTGAGCACGGGTCCGGTGCTCCCGCGGGCATGGGCTTCGGTGTAGGCGGATTTTACCTGCCCCAAAATCTCGGTCTCTCCGACGAGTTGGGAATCAAGCCCGGCCGCCACTTCGAGCAGGTGCTGGAGCGCGTCGCGGCCGGTTAGGGCCACGCGAAACGCCCTGAACTCGGCCGGGGTAAAGTCACAGTGGGCGCACCACGCCGCTTCCACGTGGGCGACCGCCGACGGATCCTTGGCGACGCCGTAGAACTCAACCCGGTTGCAGGTGCTCAGAATGACCAATTCGTCGAGACTCGGGTGGGCGGAGAGCCTGGCGTAAAGAGCGGCGGTGCTTTCGGCGCTCAGAGCCAGTCGCTCGCGCACGGCGAGGGGAGTGCGCCGATGGGTGGCACCGAGCAAAAAGAAACCGGGACCGTTTATGCACGGAGTCGGCATGGAAGAGAGGCGGCGGGAAACATCGCGCGGGCACGCTAGGGCCGCCGGAGAGCGGGGCAAGTGCCGGGTGGGGGAAACAGGGCTTGTGGCTTGCGCTCGACGGTGGGTGCGGTTTGTTGGCCAAAACCTCGTTTTAAACCCTATGCATACCCACCGTAAGCTCAGCCGTGTTGCCCTGTGTCTCTTTGCCCTACTGTCCGTCGCGACGGCGCAGAACCGCACGTTTACCAACCAGTATTCGTTTGGCGACAGCTTGAGCGACAGTGGAAACTTGTTCGCAGCCACGAGCGCGCTCGGCGCGGGCACCCCGGGCGCACCGTATTTTCAGGGCCGCTTTTCCAATGGCCGCGTGTTTACCGAATTGCTCGGCAACAACCTGGCGCTCGTGGCGACTTCGCCCGCCAGCGTGAAGAGCAGTTTGAATTTTGCGTTTGGCGGCGCGACCGCGGGCGGGGCCGGCACCCTGCCACCGTCGATGGCCGTGCAGATCGGTCTTTATCAGGCGCGGGCAATCACGCCGACGAAGTCGGATTTGTTCACCGTGTTTTTCGGGGCCAACGATTTGATTCCTGTGCTCTCCGCGCCGACGACGGCGTTGAACCCGGCGAATCTCGATGTGGCCGGGGCGGCTACGGCGGCTACCGTGGCGGGTGGCGTGCAATCGCTCGTCGGGTTGGGGGCCAAGAATATCGTGGTGGCAGGCCTGCCGAATCTGGGCGCGACGGCGCGCTCGGTGGCGCTCGGCAGTACGGCTCAGGCGTTTGGGCTTCGCGTGAGTTCGGCGTTTAATGCGGAGTTGCGGACGCGCCTCGGAGCGATCGCCGCCAGCGCGCCGGCGGCGGACGTGAACTTGGTCTACATCGACGTTCAATCGTTGTTGGACCGCGTGATTCTGGATTTCCGGGCGCTTGGGTTTTCCAACGCGACCTCGTTTGCCATCGCGCCGGCCTCGGCGGGCGGCGGCGGTGATCCAAACGGCTACGTTTTCTTCGACGACATCCATCCCTCGACGAAGACCCACGCCCTCCTCTCGGGTGCTGTCGTGGAAGCGCTCAATCCCGAGCCGGTGCTCGGCTTCGCGGCCACGCAGGGCAGCGCGGCGTTGGCTTTGCAGTCGATCTCGGTGGCCGCGCTCGACGCGCGGATCGCGCAGGTCGCGGCGACGAATCGCGCGAAAGGCCGGACCGATCTCTACGCGGCGTTTAACTACGGTGACGGCAACCGCTCGGCCGATGGCTGGCGGCGGAAGTTCAATTACACCGCCCAAGTGGTGACTGCCGGTGGTGACGTGCGTTTAGGCGAGAATTTCGTGGCGGGCGCCGCCCTGAATTCCGGGAAGCTCGAAGCTGAGGTGAGTGGCGGCGGCCGGTACTCTATCGGCGATTTGACGGGGCGCGCTTATGGTATTTGGCGCGGAGGTCCGGTGTCGCTCGTACTCGACGTCGCGTATGGCGGATTGGACGTAAAGGGCATCGAGCGGACGACGGGATTTGCCGGCTATCGCACTTCGGGCAAAACGGGCGGCGAACACTGGGGCGCCGGCGTAAAGGCGATCTGGGCGCTCGATCCGTTGCAGGGGTTAAACGTCCGTCCGTGGCTCGGCCTGCGCACGGAGCGCGTGAAGCTCGAAGGTTACACCGAGAAGGATGTGCCCGTGGTGATGATGGATTTCGGGGCGCAAGAAGCGAAGAGCTCGGCCGGCAGCGTTGGCGTGGATTTCGCGAAGGATACAAAGATCGCCGAGTGCGCGGTCCGTTTTGATTTCCGAGCGGCGTGGCACGGTGAAATGAGCAGTTCGGATCGGTCGATCACGGGGCGGCTGGCGGGTAACGTCACGCGGCCGACCACGATTCGAATGGAAGACGGCGATGGCAGCGGTTTTGAAATCGGCGGCGCGGCGACGGTAACGCTTTTCAAGCAGTGGAGCGGTTCGTTGGGTTACGCCGGCGACATCCGGAGCGGGGACAAGCTCGCGAGCCGATTCTCGTTGTCGGTGCAGACGGGTTTTTGAACGTGATTCGGATGTAGTGTGGGGGACGGCCCGCCGACGAGCCATGCCCGCCCGAAGCCGTGATCAAGACCCGCGGTGGGCGACCCAGAAGCGGCATTCGTCGGAGAAATCGCGCACGGCGCGGGCCTCCGGCGCGATGGTTTTGCGGAGCGCGTCGAAGGTATGCGTCCAGCCGGTCGCAGCGAAGTCGGCGAGGATTTCGGCGCGGTCGGGCAGGTGCATGAAGGTGCGTCCGACGCCGGCCTCATCGAAGTAGCGGTCACCGAATTCGAGCAGGCGCGGGTCCTGTTCGCCGCGTTCCCAGCGGAGGGCTTCGAGGCGCCAGAGGGCGCGCTCGACTTGGTTTTGGTCGCGGTCGTGGGTCGTGATGAGGAGCGGCGCGCCGGGTGCGCACACGCGGTGGAGGTGGCGGAGCGCAGCCCGGCGCCGCGCCCGACGGGGAATCTGCATGAGGCCGTTAAAGAGAAAAAGCGCGCCGCCGAAACGTTTGTCATCTGATGGATGACAAACTTCCGGAGGGAGTTTGGTGGCGTCGGCGTGGAGGAAGCGAATGGCGGCGGCGCCGCGGGTGGTGGCGAGGGAACGGGCTTGGTCGATGAGTTCGGCGGCAAAATCGAAGGCGGTCAGGTTTTTGTAGCCGGCATCCCAAAGGCCGAGGGTCGCGCGGCCGGCGCCGCAACCGGCTTCGAGCAGGGGCGCGGTGAGGTCGGTAAAATACCGTCCGATGAGAACACGCTCGGACGCCCACAAGCCCATGAAGTGGGCCGCGCGGGCGTAATGGATGACCGCGACGGGATCGTTGAAATCGGCGCGGACGGTGGCTGGCGTTATTTTTTTCGCTGCCACGTGGCGATGAACATGCCGTTGGCGTTGAGCTCGTGGGGCCAGAGGAAGAGGGCGGACTGGGTCGACTTGAGCGCGGCGAGCGGGAGCGGCTCGAGTTCGGGGTGTAGGGCAGTGAAAGCGGCGGCAACGGCCGTGGTCTCGCTGCGGGTGAGGGTGCAGACGGAGTAAACGAGGCGACCGCCGGGTTTGAGCGAGCCGGCGATGTGGTTGAGCATCGCGAGTTGCGTGGCGGCGAGTTCGGCGACGTCGGTCGGGGTGGTCGTCCAACGGGCGTGGGGGTTGCGTTGCCATGTGCCGACGCCGCTGCAGGGGGCGTCGAGGAGGATGCCGTCGAACTTGGCCTTGGTGGGAAGACGGGCGGAACCGTCCCAGAAGGCGGTGCGGTAATTGAAGAGTTTCGCGCGGGCGGCGCGGCGCTTGAGGGTCTCGATCCGTTTCTCGTGGCGGTCGGTGGCCCAGACGAGGCCCTTGTTCATCATGAGATCGGCGAGGTGAAGGGTTTTGCCGCCTTCGCCGGCGCAGGCGTCCCACCACGTCTCGCCGGGGAGAGGGGCGGCGGCGACGCTGACGAGTTGCGAGGCGAGGTCTTGGATTTCGAAGGCGCCGGCTTTGAAGGGCTCAGATTTGAAGAGATCGTTGGTGCCGGTGAACCGGAGGGCATCGGGTGCTTGGGGCGTGAGCTCGCCGCAGAAGAGGGCTTTGGCGAGGCGGTGTACTTGGCCGGGCCGGGCGCGGAGCCAGAGTGCGGGATCGCGCTGGAGTTGACGAAAGTAGTCGGCAGGGAGGTCGCTGAGTTCAGTCTTGAGCCAGTCGGGCACGGCGAGAGCGGCGAGGGCCTCGGCCTTGATGGATTTCGGATCGGCGGTGAAGCGCTCGTGCAAGCCTTGGGCCTGTTCGAGCCGTTTCTGAGGGGAGGCTTTTTCGTCGAGCCATTGAAACCAGCGAAAATAGACAAAGACCGCATGACTGATCACGCGGCGGGCGGGCGGCTGAATGTAGCCGTGGCGTTCGAAATAGTAGCGCAGGGCGGTGTCGGCGCGTTGGTCGGCGGAAATGGTTTTGAGCACGCCGGCGGCGTGATTGAGCAGGGCCTGGTCGATCATGTGTCGCTACGAAACACACGAAAGACGGGAAAAGGGGAAATGTTATTTCCGGACGGTGCGGTCAGGACTTCTTCGACCATTTGCGGTCCTGCTTCAACTCGAGGGCGCGGGTTTGGAGCTGGACACCGGCGACGGCGGGATGGGCGCGGAGCTGTTGGAAGGTGGCACCGTTGAGTTTCCAGGTGAGCGCGGTGCTGGCCTCGGCATAGGGGGCGATGCGTTTCTCGAACATGAAGGCGAATTCGACGCGGGTGTCGCCGACCTGCTTGTTCAAGGTCTCCCGGAGGAGGCGGAGAAACGAGGGGAGCTCGGGGTGCGCGGGGTGGAGGAGCCAAGTGACCTTTTTGACGAGGCGGGTGACTTCGTTGTCGAGCGGGTAGCACTCCTTGACGTTGATGCGTGGGCCCTCGGTGCCGGTGATGATGTTGCCGAGGACGAGGATGGGCGCGTTTTCGGCGAGGATAGCGCCGTAGTTGGCATAGCCGTCGGCGAACAGGTTAAGCGCCACGGAGGCGTTCTTCGTGGCGAGGGTGAACATCGCCCACGGACGGTTATCTTTTTTCGAGAGCCGTTTGACGATGTTGCTGGCAATGCCGGCGATGCGGAATTCGACGCGGTCGCCCTGTTTGAGCAGGTCGTCCACGGCGTAGGTGTCCACGGCGTCGGTGATGCCGGCGTAAACGTTCATCGGATGGCCGGAGACGTAGAAGCCGAGGAGTTCTTTTTCGAAAATGAGGCGCTCGGCGGAGGTGAAGTCGTCGATGTCGGCGGAGCCGGGCGCGGAGGGGAGGGCGGTGCGGGAGACGGCGGTGGAGGCGGGAGATTTCTTCGCCGGGGCGGGCTCGGCGAGCATGGCCATGAAGCTGTGCTGGCCGGCGGCTTTGTCGCGGGCGTTATTGGCGGCGGTGGCCATGGCGCCGTCGATGCTGTCGAATATTTTCTTGCGGAGAGCGCCGCTGAAATCGAAGGCACCGGTCTTCGAGAGGTGCTCGAGCACGCGCTTGTTGATCGCACGGCCGTCGACGCGGGAGATGAAGTCCTCGAAGGAGGCGAACGGACCTTTGGCGTCGCGTTCGGCGATGATTTTTTGCGCGGCGAGTTCGCCCACGCCTTTGACGCCGGCGAGACCAAAGCGGATTTTATCGGCGACGGGCGTGAACATCTCGCGGGACTCGTTCACGTCGGGGCCGAGGACCTTGAGGCCCATGGCTTCGCATTCGGCGACGAAGTGAGAGACCTTTTCGGAGTTGCCGAGCTCGGAGCTGAGCATGGCGGCCATGAATTGGACGGGGTAGTTGGCCTTTAGGAACCCGGTTTGGTAGCTGAGGATCGCGTAGGCGGCAGAGTGGGATTTGTTGAACCCGTAGCCGGCGAATTTGTTGAGGATGTCGAAGATCGAATTGGCGGTTTTTTCCTCGATGTTATTCACGCGCTTGGCGCCCTCGACGAACTTGGTGCGCTCCTTGGCCATGGCGTCGGCGTCTTTCTTGCCCATGGCGCGGCGGAGCATATCGGCGCCGCCGAGGGTGTAGCCGGCGATGATCTTGGCGGCCTCCATGACTTGTTCCTGATAGACCATGATGCCGTAGGTCTCGCGGCAGACTTCCTCGAGGAGCTTGTGCGGGTAGGTGACGGTAGACGGGTCTTTTTTGCCGCGGACGTAGTCGGGAATCCACTCCATCGGGCCGGGGCGGTAAAGGGCGATGAGGGCGACGATCTCGTCGATCGTGGAGAGGCTGATCTGGCGGCAGAGATTTTGCATGCCGCCGGATTCAAGCTGGAACACGCCGGTGGTGCGGCCGGAGTTGAGCAGGGCGAAGGTCTTCGCGTCGTCGAGCGAGATGGTCTCGATGTCGAACTTCGGATCGGCGGTGCGGCGGATGTTGTCCACGGCGTCGGCGATGACGGTGAGCGTCTTCAGACCGAGGAAGTCCATCTTCAGCAGGCCGAGCTTCCCCACGGCGTTCATGTCGAACTGCACGGTGACGTCTTCTTCCTGGAGGGTGAGCGGGACGAACTCGTCGAGGGGGCGGTCGGTGATGATGATGCCGGCGGCGTGTTTGCCGGTGTTGCGGACCATGCCCTCGAGGACGCGGGCTTGGTCGAAGATTTTTTTGGCGACGGGATTGCGGGCGACCTCGTCTCGGAGTTCGGTGGACTTCTTGAGGGCGTCCTCGAGCGTGATGTTGAGCTCGTCGGGGATCATCTTCGCGAGCCGGTCGGCGTCGGCGTAGGCGAGGTTGTGAACGCGCGAGATGTCGCGGATGACCATCTTGGCGCCGAGCGTGCCGTAGGTGATGATGTTGGCGACGCAGTCCTTGCCGTATTTCTCGCGGACGTAGTCGATGACCTCGCCGCGGCGTCTCATGCAGAAGTCGATGTCGAAGTCGGGCGGGGAGACGCGCTCGGGATTCAGGAAGCGCTCGAAGAGCAGCTTGAAACGGAGCGGATCGAGGTTGGTGATCGCGAGGACGTAGGCGACGAGGCAACCGGCGCCGGAGCCACGGCCGGGGCCGACGGGGATGTCATGTTTGCGCGCCCAATCGATGAAGTCCCAAACGACGAGGAAGTAGTCGATGAAGCCGGTTTTGCCGATGATGCTGAGTTCGAAATCGAGGCGATCAACGAGGGTCTGGCCGAGCGCGGGATCGGCGTGGGCGGCGGGGCGGTCATAATCAAGGCCGTAGCGACGGCGAAGCCCGGCGATGCAAAGGTCCTTTAGGTAACCGGCGCGGTCGGTCTTGGCGGAGACTTCGACGGGCAGGGGAAACTTGGGGTAGCGCTCGCTGCCTTTGGGGAAGGGAATCGCGAGGTCGCACATCTCGGCGACGAGCTGGGTGTTGGTGATGGATTCGGGGACCTCGATGAAGAGTTTTTCCATCTCGGCCCGGGATTTCAGGTAGAACTCATGACCCGAAAATTTCATGCGTTTCTCGTCTTCGATTTTGGCCCCGGTCTGGATGCAGAGCATCGCGTCGTGGGGGCCGGAATCGTTGGAGTTGACGTAGTGAACGTCGTTCGTGGCGATGACCTTCAGGTTGAACTCTTCGGCAAGTTTGAGGAGGCCGGGGATAATTTTCCGCTGCTCGGGGATGCCGTGGTCCTGGATCTCGACGAAGTAGTTTTCGCGGCCAAAGATATCGACGAAACGCGCACAGGCTTTGCGGGCTTCGTCCTCGCGGTCGTGAAGGAGGTGCTGGGGAACGAGCGAGGCAAGACAGCCGGTAAAGCCGATGAGTCCGGGGGCGTATTTGGCGAGGGTATCGAGATCGGTGCGAGGCTTGTAGTAGAAGCCCTTGAGGTGGGCGTCGGAGACGAGTTTGAGCAGGTTTTGGTAGCCGGTTAGGTTCTTCGCCAAGAGGCCGAGGTGGAAGATGCTTTTGCCGTCGTCGTCGGAGCGGCCGTGTTTCTCGAGGCGGGACGTCTCAACGAGGTAGAGCTCGCAACCGACGAGCGGTTTGATGCCTTTGGATTTGGCGGTGTTGTAGAAGTCGATGGCGCCAAAAAGGTTTCCGTGGTCGGTGAGCGCGAGGGCGGGCATGCCGAGGGCAACTGCCCGGTCCATCAAGCGATCAATGCGGCAAGCGCCGTCGAGCAGACTGTAGTCCGAATGAACGTGGAGATGGACGAAATTCAGGTCGGCGGACGGCACAGCCGAGGAAGGCAAAGGCCGAGCCGGGATCGCGCAAGGCGAAAGGCCCGTTTTGCGCCCTCGGGACCTGAAAAATTGTGGGAAGGCGGGTTGGAAAAAAGCCGTTGACGCGAGCGATGCGGCTTGGCTTGGTAGCGGGCTTTTCCTTCACCAAACGACTCCCGAGTATGTCTATCGAAATCAAAATCCGCAAAAACGAGCCTATCGACCGTGCGATTCGTCGCATGAAGAAGAAGCTCGAGCGCGAGAACATCATCAAGGGCACCCGCGCCAAGCGTTACTTCGAGAAGCCGTGCGAGAAGCGCCGCCGCCGCGAGAAGGTTATGAAGTTCACGGACATGCTCCGTCGTCGCCACGCCGACTAATCCCGGATTGGAATTTTTCCACGAAGACCGCCGCCTGACTAATTTCAGGCGGCGGTCTTTTTTTGGTGCAATGCGTTGTCAGGTTGGTTCGTGATGTGGCGGTGCGTCCGACGTTTTCGCTTTCAAGCTGTTGGTGTTCACACCGTCACCAAGACGGCTATGCGATGTTGCGGGAGATGGCTGATCTTGGATTCGATCAGGTTGAGCTGAGCCATGGCGTGCGGATCGTGCTGGTCCCCGGTATCCTGAAAGCGGTGGAGGAGGGCATGATTAAGGTGGGCTCGACCCACAACTTTTGCCCGCTGCCGATCGGAGTCGTGCAGGCCGCGCCGAATCTTTTCGAGCCTTCGGCGACGGACCATAAGGAGCATGAGCAGTGGGTGCGTCACACCAAGCGCTCGATCGATTTCGCGGCACAAGTCAGGGCCCGAGTGGTGGTGTGTCACCTCGGCAGCGTTTCATTTTTCTGGTCGAGTCCGGCGAGGAAGCTGAAAAAATATCTCAGCGGGAAGCCCAACGCCGGTCGCGACGGGGACCCGAAGTATACGGCGCACGTGGCCAAGGCGCTGGAAAAACTGCGGAAGCGGATGAAGCCGTTTTGGGCGCAAACGCAGGCAAGTGTGCTCGAAGTTTTCGACTATGCTGCGGTCAAGGGCGTGAAACTGGGCTTCGAGAATCGGGAGAAATTTGAGGAACTGCCGCTTGATGCCGATTACGCGGATTTTGTCGCGGGTTTGCCGGAAGGGAGCCCGGCGGGATACTGGCACGACACGGGTCACGCCGACATCAAGCAGACGATGGGATTGCTCGATCATCGGGTCCACCTGACGAAAAATGCGCCGCGGCTTATTGGGTTTCACCTCCACGATGTGAGTGCGAGCGGTCAGGACCACCAACCGATCGGCTCCGGTCAGATCGACTTCAAAATGGTGAGCGAGTTTTGGCGCCCGGGTCAGGAGCTGGTTTTGGAACTCAGCCCGCGGGTGAAGCCGGAAGACGTGCTCCGGTCGAAAGAGAACCTCGAGGCTTTGCTGGCGGCGGCGCCGGGATTTTGACGAGGTTAACTCCGTCGCAAAATTTCGGTGATCCAGCGCCGATGCGGGCCCGACAGGGTGATTGAAGCGATCTCTGCGCGCGGTACCCAGATCAGTCCGGGAGCGAGTTTTCCCCGGGGCGGGACGGCGGTGTGGATCGACTCTGTGATCAAAAATCGCGTGATGCCGCGCGTATGGGTCGCGAGAAGCAGGCCGCGGGCGGCAGCGGTTTCGGTGAGGCCAAATTGGGCGGCGGTGGGCAGCTCGTGCTGACCGGCGAGACGACGGGCATCGGCAGCGGCGCGGTGCAGCAGCAGGGCCCCATCGCGTTCACACCAAATGCGGGTGACGGCGACGCGTTCGATTTTTTTTGGTGCAAGCCGGGGAAACGCCTCGGGTTCGCCGCGCGCGGATGCGGCGCAGAACGCGCGGACGGGGCAGGTGAGGCAGAGCGGGTTTTGCCGGGAGCAAACCGTGGCTCCCAGCTCCATCATGGCTTGGTTATGGTCCCCGGCTGCGCTGGCGGAGAGCAGAGCGTCGGCCAGAGGCCTGAACGCCTTCGCCGCCGTTGCGCTGTCGCGATACTCGGTGGCATCGGCGGTCAACCGCGCGAGGATCCGCACCACATTGCCGTCGACGCAGGCAGCCGGGGCGCCGAAAGAAATACTGGTGATCGCGGCGGCGGTGTAGGGCCCGACGCCGGGCAACTCCTGCCACTCGGCCGGGGTGCGCGGCGCGGCGGGCAGGGCGGCGATCGCTTGGGCGAGCCGGTGCAGGTTTCGGGCGCGCGAGTAATAGCCGAGGCCTTCCCAGAGTTTGAGCACTTGGGCTTCCGGAGCGGCGGCCAGTGCGGCGAAGTCCGGCAGCGCATCATGCCAACGGGCGAAGTAGGGAAGGACGGTTTTAACCTGCGTCTGTTGAAGCATGAACTCGCTGACCACCGTGCGGTAAAGTGAAGGCGTTTCCCGCCAGGGCAAACGGCGCGCGTTGACCCGATACCAACCGAGCAACGCCGCCGAGAATTCGGCACGTTTTGCGGTCAGGGCGGCGGCATGGGTTGAGGCGGAAGTTTTGCGTGTCATCGGCGGAGTTTTTGTAACACTTCGCATCCCATGGCCAAGCACGGCGAACCTGCCGAGGAAAAACCCAAGAAGCTCAGTACCTATACCATCAAGCTCGACGACGCGCAGATGGAGAAACTCCGTGCGTTGTGCGCCGCGCGCCAGTGGGAGCCCTTTGAAGTGCCCTACGCGCGTTTCGCTTTTCGCGGCGGCAATGTGAACGTGACCGCTTACGACAAACGCAAGGTCGTGGTAATTGCCGGCAAGGGCACCGAAGAGTTTGTCACGATGACGCTGGAGCCCGAAATCACGATGGCGGCGAAGCTGGGTTACGACGAGGTGCTGCACCCGGATTGGTTCGAGGCGCACGCGGGGCTCGACGAAAGCGGCAAGGGCGATTTCTTCGGTCCCGTGGTCGCGGCCACCGTGATCGCGGACAAGGGCATGATCGACGCGTGGCGCGAGGCCGGCGTGCAGGATTCGAAGAAAATTGTGGACAATCAGATTGTCCGGCTCGACGCGTTGATCCGGGGCACCAAAGGCGTAGTGGTCGAGGTCTGTTATTGCCGGACCATGGCCCGCTACAACGAGCTGATGGGACGCCCCGGGGTGAATCTGAACCGTTTGCTCGCTTGGCAGCACGCCACGGCGCTCGGCGATGCGCTCGCGAAACGTCCGGTGCCTTGGGGGCTGCTCGACCAGTTCACCGAACAACCGCTGGTGCAGCGTGAACTGGCGAAGAAAGGAGTGCAAAATTTTGAACTCAGGATGCGCACCAAGGCGGAGTCGGATCCGGTCGTCGCCGCCGCTTCGGTCGTGGCGCGGGCGGAATTTATCCGGGCCATGCACGCGCTCTCGCAGCAATTTGGAGAGAAGCTCCAAAAAGGCGCAGGGCCGTTGGTGAAAGGGCAGGCCGACCAGATCATGCAAAAATTCGGCACGCGTGCGCTCGGCGATTTTGCCAAATTGCACTTTCGCACGGCCTACGAAGTGGTCGCCGCCGCCGGGAAGCTCGACGAATTGCCGTTAAAGCCGCCGCCGCCGAAGATGGAGTGGTGAACGGTCCCGACGCGGCGTATCCCGATTCTTGTCCAGCATGTCCAAACGGCGCCAACTTCGCGGCTTCGATCTCAAGCAGATCGAGGGCGTGGCCAGTCTGATCGGAGTCGATGAAGCGGGCCGCGGTGCGCTCGCCGGCCCGGTGGTTGCGGGTGCGGTATTGGTGACGCGGGACTTTCTCGAAAGCCGGTGGGCCGAAATCAATGCCCGCCGGATCAACGATTCGAAGCAGCTCACGGCGGCGGAGCGCGATTCTCTTTGGCTGGACTTTGAGGCGCTGGCGGCGGAAGGGAAAATCCATGCCCATTTCGGCTCGGCGGATGTCGGTGAGATCGCGCAGTTCAACATCCTCGGTGCCACCAAGCTGGCTATGCGCCGCGCGCTCGAAGGCATTTATCCGCCCAGTGCCTTCGAACGGAAAACGGAACCGGACTTGTTCTCCGCGCCCGAGGAGATCGCCGGCTTTAAACCGACGGTTTTGGCGCGGGTGTTGGTCGACGGCTTGCCCCTGCGCAATTTCCCTTATCCGCACACCGCGATCGTCTCCGGCGATGCCCGCTCGCTCTGCATCGCGATGGCGTCGATCATCGCGAAGGTTACGCGCGACCGGCAGATGGAGGAGCTTGATCGCACGTTCCCCGGTTATGGATTCGGGGCCCACAAAGGCTACGGTACCGAGGAGCACCGCGAGGCCGTGCTTCGGCTCGGGCGCACGCTCCAACATCGCGAGATGTTTCTACGCAAGCTGCTCGCCGGGCGGGTGGATCCCACGCAGTTGGATTTCCTCAGCGACCAATGATGCCAACGGGCGACGGAGGCCGTTGACCGCGCGGGCCCTGTGCCCCAAAAACTTTTTATGGCCGGTAAGAAAAACTCCTCGCTTGATCGGGTGCTGGGTCGGCTCGATACGCTCGATTCGGTCAACCTCGCGAATCTGGTCCAACGCTTGGCCCGTGAACGCGGCCTGTTCGAAGAGATCTTTAACACGCTCCAAGAAGGCGTGCTGGTGATCACGCTCGACGGAGAGATCGACTATGCGAACGACGCGGCGCACCGACTGATCGGGCTCGGGGAGGACGAATTGGCGGGCCAAACTTTGTGGCGACTCATTCCCGGGCTGCGGCCGTCTTTGGGCGGGACGTTGGAAGATGATACCGCAGCGGCGCTGCCGGTGGTGGCGCGGGAATTTGAGCTGACGTATCCCGAACCGCGGACGGTGCGGCTCTACATGGTGCCATTCCGGGGCGAAGCCCGCGGCGATGCTCGGCGGTTTGCGGTGATCCTGACCGATGTCACCCGGGATAAACACGCGACGGCCCAGCAGTTGGAGGATGAGCGCACGTCTTCGATCCTTTTGCTGGCCGCAGGAGTCGCGCACGAGCTCGGAAACCCGCTCAACTCGCTCACGATCCACCTCCAGTTGATTGCGCGGAAGTTGAAGAAACTGAAGGCGTCAAAAGACACGGAGTCGCTCGTCGAATCGGTCGATGTTTGTCGCGCGGAAGTTGCTCGGCTCGACGGGATCATCGCGCATTTCCTCGAAGCAATCCGCCCTCAACCGCCGGATCTGGCGGAGCTTGATCTGGCCGAAGTCCTGGCGGAGGTGCTGCGCTTTCAGCAACGGGAGTTTGCCGACCGCCGAATCGCCGTCGAGGTGGAGGCCTCGGGCGATCTGCCGGTGGTGATGGCCGATCGGAACCAGCTCAAGCAGGTCTTTTTCAACCTCGCGAAGAACGCGTTGGATGCGATGGAGCCGGGCGGTCGTTTGAAGATTCGTGCGCGGGCCGACGACGACTCGGTGTTTTTGCTCTTTGGAGACAGCGGCAGCGGGATCAAGCAGGAGGATCTCGTGCGGGTTTTTCAACCCTACCATACGACAAAACCCGGCGGTCACGGGCTTGGATTGATGATCGTGCAGCGCATCCTGCGCGAACACGGGGGGCAAGTGGGGATTGAGAGCAAAGAAGGCGTGGGCACGGTGGTCACACTTCAGTTTCCCCGTAAAGATCGACGCGTGCGGATGCTGGGCGGCGGCACGCGGCCGACGTGGTGAGCCGGCGAAACGGCGGGGGATGCTCAAATTTTGGCGTGCTTCCTAGGTAAAGTTTGCCTCAAGGCGGGTCGCCCCTCATCGCGGACCGGTGTATCTTTAGCCGACGTCCCGCGTCTGGCCCGGATAGCACAATGAACTCTGCATGGAATCCACTTCACCGACTCCTCCGGTCGATCTTGTTCGACGCGCGCAACGCGGCGAGCCTGATGCCCAGCGCGAGCTCATCGTGGCTTACCAGCACCGTATTGCCGGGTTTATTTATGCGATCATCGGCCGCAGTGATGCCATCGAGGACATCGCTCAACTTGTCTTCATCAAGATGGTCCGCGCGTTGGCGGGGCTTCAGGCGCCGGCCCAGTTCGAGTCTTGGCTTTTCCGGCTCGCGCGGAACACCTGCATCGATCACCTCCGCCGCCAAAAACTGCGACGCATCTTTACGCCGTTTGCGCCGGAACACGAAAACGTCCCTGAACCTGAAGGCGCGGTCGGCTCCGAAGAGCTCGACGCTTTGCGCCATGCGCTCGCCCAGCTCCGGCCGCAGGACCGGGCCTTGCTCGCCCTCGTGCAGGAAGGGCGCAGCCATGCGGAAATCGCAGTCACCCTGCGCACCAGCGTGGCGGCCGTGAAGGCCCGTCTCCACCGTGCCCGAGAACACCTTCGAGAACATTACCAACCGAACCATGAAAACTGAAACCCAAGCCTGGTCTGACCTTCGCAGCCACGCGGCCGCCCAACTCCGGCCCGGCTTCGCCGACCGCGTCGTGCGTGCGGCCCAAGCGGGCGTCAAGGCCGTGCCCTCATTGACGAGTATCTTTGCCCTGAGCGCGGTGACCGTTGCCGTCTGCTTCCTCGTGGTCGCCCTCAGCGGGGACTCCGCGCGAGATGCGGCCGAAAACGATTTTAATTTGGCGGGTTGGCAAAAAATCGCCGACGCCGCCGACGAATTTGCAATGAATCTCTGATGAAGCGCCCACTTGTTATCTCCGGTCTCACGGTCGTGGTTTTTGCCATTGGCTATATCGCGGGTTTGCGCACCGAACGCTCCCGCCCGGTTCCGGCCCCCCCGACGACCTTGATGGGGGAATTTACCAGCAAGGCGGTGACCGTGCCCGCAACCGCGACGGCCGCCAAGCCGAACGGGCCGCAAGCTGCGTCCGCCCGCTCTCCTCAGAATCGCGCCCAGTTGGTGGCCGAGATCGAGCGCCTGCGTCCGCAAATCGACAGTTATCGCCAACGGCTCGATCAAATCGATGCCGAGTTTGACGGACAACTCGCGGCGATTCTCACGCCTGAACAACGCACTCATTACGCGGCGGGTCAGAAGCGTCGCGCCGAGCGCATGGCCAAGGGCTTGGCGGAAGTAGCGGGCGGAGTTAAGCCCCTGTCCGATGATGAAATCGATCAACTTCGCCAACGATCGCTTTCAGGCGTTCTCTGGATGGTGGCGCCAACGATGAAGCACGATTCGCTCGTCAAGGACCTCAAGCTCGACGCCGAGCAACAGACAAAAGCTCGCGAGCTGTTGAAGCAGCGGCGGGAGAAATTTCTTGCGATCGTGGACTCGACGCCTCCGCCCAGCATCTTGCTGAGCCGCTTGGCTCCGGCCGTCCAACGTCTCGGCGCCACTCCCGCCAAGGACCAGCCGGTCGGTCGCTGAACTTGGTTTAAGCCGGGACCGGTGCCGATTTAATCCTGACGGCGTCGCGCATCGCGGTGATCAAAAGTTTACGACTGGTAGGCTTCTTGATGAAGCCGACTGCTCCCGCAGCGAGGGCAGCCCGGGAGGCGGCAGGATCCTGGTTGGCGGAGAAGATGAGGACTTTCGTCTCCGGAAGAACTTGCAGGACTTCTCGAGTCGCTGAAATCCCGTCCAGCATCGGCATGGTCATATCCATGATTATGATGTCGGGCCGGTGAATCTGCGCCAAGTTGACGGCCTCACGCCCATTGCTGGCCTCGGCTACGACTTCGAAATCTCCCTCCATGGTGAGCAATGTTCGGACGATCGAGCGGACGGTATCGTGATCGTCGGCGATCATTACGCGGGTTCGATCAGGCAAAGGCGAAGTGGAGTCCGAAGACGGCTGGACCGGAGCATCGAAGGTCGGATCGGTGAGACGCGCTCCGGCCACCGGCTCGGGCCGCGTGCCCAGCGGAAACGGGTGGCCTGATTCGGCCTTGAGCACTTGCGAGCGAATGATCTCCAGACGCTTCAGCAGTTCGCGGTCATCGGCAGTTCGATCCTCTTCGAATCGCTTGAATACGGCCAACGCCTGATCCAAGGCCGCCAAGATTAAGTGGTAGTTCTCCGGTTTCACTGGGGGGATGATTGGTAGGTCGAAGTTTGGAATCAATACTCTGGAGTAAATCAAGCAAATGGAGCCGAGGGTTTTGCGCTGCTTCTAGACCGGTTTGATAGAGCAAGTTCGGATACTTGGAATCCGATTCAGGGCGTGCGGGGGGCAAAGAGGAGACAAACTGCGAGTCGTGGAATAGCTGAAAGTTGGTGCTGCTATTTCACCATCAGTTGTTGGTAGACGAGTTCGAAGGAATCGGGGCCGACGCTGAATTCGCCGCGGAAAGGAAAGTCCATCACGGCGAGAAGAAATACGAGGAGACCCAGCAGGCTTGCGAGAACGGCGGTGAGGAGGTCGTGCAGCCGCTTCTTTTCGACGACGAACAGCCACATCAACGACAGATTAAGCACCGACCCGCCGAAAACGACCATCCAGACGATGGGTGGAAGTTGGGTGGTCACGCTGGCGATACGCAGCCGACGGGACTCGACCATGCGGTTGAATTGGCGGATGCCCTCCTGGAAAAGCAGTTTCTCTGCTTCGCTCGCCGGCTCGACACGGGAAAGGTAGGCGAGAAAGCGGGCTATCTTTGGGTTTCCCGTAGATCCCGGCGTGATCCCGAGGCGCTGTTTTGGCCATGCGACATCGATCTCGTTGCGGACGTAATCCCGGAGTTGTTCAGTCAAGATCGTGCGGTGGGGTTCGGGGTAATTGTCGACGACGCGGTAAAGCACCCCGATGACATTGGCCTCCTCGGTGACTGCGGTGTCGACCGATGAGAAATTCTCCCAGGCACCGACCGACAACAAACCGAGGGTGATGCCAAAAAAGACGCCCGAGGCCGACAGAAACTGACCGACGATGTCGTTGTAATCCTTGTCGCCGAACCAGCGGGGTAAAAAGCGTCGCACGATGGCTTGGCCGCCCAAAGCGAACCCGACGAAGACGGCAATTACGGTGCTGCAGAAAAGCCAATTTGGGAATTCGTAGAGCCAAAGAATGCTGAGCATCGGGGGATGGAAATTTGAGGCGGCCGAGCACGGGATGAGCTCGGCAGCTTGATGGAGTAACAGAAGATGCTCGGCCAGCGACGACCAAACGCGTCGCCCCTAGGGCTTCACATCTCGCGCAAAATGGCGCGGAGAACTTTCACGGCGTGGACCGAGGAGATTCCTTCATTGGCGTCGATGACGTTGAGTTCGCCGTGGTCTTGGCCGCCGGCGAGATCGCTGAGGGCTCGGACCGCGAGAAACGGGATCTCGTTGGTGTAGCAGACGTGGGCGTAAGCGGTCGTCTCCATATCGGCGCAGCGGGCACCCCACGTGTCGTGGACGAATTTGCGGTAATCGCGGTTGTCGAGAAAAACGGTGCCGGTCACGCCGACGCCGCCGACGCTCACGGTGATTTCACGCCCGGTCTTGGCGCTGATGACCGGCCCAAGTTTCTTCACGGCACGGCGGGCGACTTCCAGCAAGGAGGCGTCGACGGGGAAGTAGGCAACGCGCTCAAATTTCTCTTTGCTCGAGCGGACGGCAAACATGTCCGCCGGGAAAATCATGCCGTAGTTGGGGTAACGTTTGGTGAAATAATCTGCTTTCACCCAGTCTTTGCCATCGGGAGTCGGATTGAAATAAGCGGCTTCGCTGTGGTAAGCCCACTTCTCGGGGATGACGACATCGCCGACGCGCAGGGCGGGGTCGGTGCCGCCCGCGACCCCGGCGAAAAGGACGTGGCTGATGGGCAGGCGCTCAAGCGCAAGCTGTAACGCCATAGCCGCATTGACCATGCTGATGCCGGTCTCAAATACGACGATGTCCTTTCCCTCGACGGTGCCGATGTAGTAGCGAAATCCTTTGACGCGTTTCTCGGTGAAGCCGCCCTCAAGCAGTTTAAACTCCTTCACCATCGCGTCCATTTCAGGGGGATAGGCGTTGAGCACGGCAATCAGGGGCTTGCGGATAGCGGGCGCCGGGGTGGCGGCTTGGGCGACCACGTTGGGCGTGAATGGGCTGAGCAGGATTGCGGCGAGCAGGGCGCAGCGGGCGATCAATTGGCGGCGGTTGAGCATGGTCATTGCCCAAACTGAGCAGCTGCGGTGCCAAGGCGTCGAGCTTGGGTAAGCCGATTGGCAAGATTTCAGAAAAGGTGGTTCGCATGGTCCGCCTCGGCTGACCACGCTCCGGGGCTGTTGCCTCGGCTTAGTCGCAGGCGCTGAACGTCCGACGACCCTTGAATTCAAACGAACACCAATTTCGCGATTCCGCCAACGCGCTGCCGCCAAGACTCACCCGCGATGGGGTGAGTCCTAGTACGGTTGTCTTGCCGGTCGGCCCGTGGACGACCTTGCGCGAGTTTCTGATTCAGCGATTTCCGGGCGTGCCGGAGGCGGCTTGGGTGGCTCGGTTTGAAAAAGGCGAAGTCCTGGACGAGAGCGGTGCGGCCGTGCCCGCCAACCTGCCTTACGCCGCCGGCCAACGCATCCGCTATTTCCGTTCGATCGAGGCGGAAGCCCGCATCCCCTTTGACGAGGTCGTGCTCTTCCAAGACGAATTGCTCGTCGTGGCCGATAAGCCGCATTTTCTGCCGGTGATTCCTTCGGGCCGCTATTTGCAGGAAACGCTGCTGGTGCGCCTCAAGCGCAGGCTCGGTCTCGATTCTCTCTCGCCGATCCACCGGATCGACCGCGAGACGGCCGGGCTCGTGGTCTTCACCGTGCAACCCGCGACGCGAGGCCGTTACCAGAATCTCTTTTTGGAAAAATCGATCCGGAAGAGCTATGAAGCCATCGCGCCATGGCGGCCGGAACTTGGGTTGCCGTTGAATCACCGCAGCCGGCTGGAGGAAAATCCGGAGCGATTCATGCAGATGCGTGAAGTGGAAGGTGAGCCCAACGCCGAAACGCGGATCGAGCTGTTGGCGACCCGTGGCAAGTGGGCGCGCTATGGCCTCAACCCGATTACCGGCCGCAAACACCAGTTGCGCGCGCACTGTGCGGCACTGGGCATCCCCATTCGCAACGACCAAATCTACCCGGTGCATTTGCCGGAGAACAGCGACGATTTCGGACAGCCGCTGCAGCTCCTCGCCAAGGCTATCGCTTTTGCAGATCCGATCAGCGGCGAGGCGCGCAGCTTTGCCAGTGCTCGTGCGCTGGAGTGGCCGGTCGTTGCGAGCGCCGCCGTACCATGAGTCGCGTGATGTGCTACCGCTGCAATTGGCCGCAACCGCATTGCTGGTGCGGGTCGATCACGCCCATGCCGACGCGCACGAAGTTTGTGATCCTCATGCACCCGTATGAATACAAACGGGTGAAGGCGAACACCGGCCGGCTCACTCATCTGTGTCTCGCCGACAGTGAGCTGCACCTCGGCATCGGCTTCGACGAGCACGAGGCGGTGCAGGCGCTGATCAACGATCCGCGGAATTTTCCGGTGCTGCTCTACCCGGGACGTGATTCGCGGGATCTTTCGAAGGGCGAGTTGCCCGTTGCCGATTTGGCGGGACGGCGGCTGGTGGTTTTCTTGCTCGATGCGACGTGGCGACTGGTGCGTCCGATGTTTCGCACCAGCCTTAGTCTGCAACGGCTGCCGCGCATCATGTTTACCAACGCCGCTCCGAGCCGCTATATCATCAAACGCCAGCCGGAGCCGGGGTGCCTTTCGACGCTCGAAGCGACGCACGAGTTGCTCTGCGCTTTGGATCTTGCGGGGCTCGACGTGTATTCTCAACCGGCGCAACTCATCGATTTGTTTCACCGCATGCAGGACTTTCAGATTCGCCGCGCCGCCGAGAACGCACTTCACGGTGACCGGCGACCGCCCCGGCCGAATCCGCAGGATCCTTCCTCCGCCGGCGCGCCTTTTTCATCAAAACGTCGCCGGGTTTTCCCGGCGGCGCCGCCCGGCTGATGGGAAAGGACGGCGTTGTCTTTTGGGAAAGCGCCGGCTGAAGGCTGCGGCCGAACCCCGGAGAGAGCCGCGCGCGGTCAAACGATGATCAGCGGTTGCGCGGACAATAATCGAGGGCATGCTGCACCCCATGAGACGATGGGCTGGACTCGTGATTCTGCTCGGGCTGATGGCAACGAAGGTCGTTGCGGCGCCATTGCCGACGGGACGCGGGCAAACAGAGGTCAGTTATGGCGGCTCGCCGGTCGTGCTCCACACCTATAAACCGGTCGGCTACAGCGACGGACCGTTGTTGGTGGTATTTCACGGGGTGATGCGCAATGCGGATCAGTATCTCGAATTCGCGATCCCGATGGCCGACCGATTTGGGATGATTTTGGTATCGCCGCGGCTGGATGAGGGCGCGTTTCCCGACGAAGAATGGTATCAACGGGGTGGTGTGCTGATCGCGGGGGGCGAAGTGAATCCGAAAGAGCGATGGATGTTCAATGTCGTGGACGCGATCGTGGCGGATGTGCGCACGCGGGAAAATCGGCCGACGCTGCCGTTTTACCTGATCGGGCATTCGGCCGGTGCGCAGTTTCTGGTGCGATTGGCCGCGTTTCAACCGGGCGAGGCGAGGCGGATCGTGGCGGGAAACGCGGGCTCGCTTTTGTTTCCCAGCACGGACCATGGGTTCGGCTACGGGCTGGGCGGACTGCCGGCCGAGCTCCGGGATGATGCCATGCTGCGCCAGTATCTTGCGGCGCCTCTGACCCTTTATCTCGGGACGGCAGACACGGCTCCCCGCCGTCGCTTTGATGCGAGCGCGGCGGGTATGAAGCAGGGGCCTCATCGTTATGCGCGTAATCTCGCCTGCTACGCGCTCGCTGAGGCGATGGCGAAGGAGCGGGGCTGGACCTTTGGGTGGCGCAAAGTGGAAGCGCCGGGTATCGAGCACGACGCGGCGCGGATGTTTGCCGCGCCGGAAGTCGGAGATGCTTTGCTGGGGCCGAAGTGAATGCAGACACTTGGGCGTGAGTCGGGGCGTGGCCGGACTCACCTGACGCGTTGTTGGAACCGGCCGCAGGGCAAAAACCTTCGGCGTTAGTTTTTAGATGCTTATCCCGTTGAGTCCGGTTGGCTAATTGACGCCGGTGCGCACGGCTAGATCGAATTGGCGATGCCCAGCAGGGAGTGAAAGGCCGTCATCTGAGTATTGCGCCGGCCGAATCGAAAGACGAACCCAGCGGCGCGGCGCTGAAGATAATCGGGATCTGCGCCATGATGGGTTTCGTTTAACCAAGTCTTCAGAGTGCCAAAAACGCGATGGAGGTGGAGGGCCAAGTGAGCGCTCCTCTGAGGCGCGAATCCGACCGGTGCGGATTTTGAGTATCCAGCCCAACGGTCCGCGAAGTCGATCATGCCAAGCTCGGTCTGGGCCCAGAGAAACTGCCGGCTGCCGATCTCATCGGCGCGAGCTGCGGTGCAAAGGCGCAGACGGCCGGTTAAATCGCGTTGCTGACGTGGGGCATCGACCGAGACAAAACCGCACCAAAGAGCAGTACCTTGTTCGGATGTGCGCTACGCCGAGGGCGGGTTTGCCCAGAGCCGGACCCGGCGGGTCAGGGGGTCGCCGACTTCGGCGTTTCGGCGAGGGCGGCGTCGAGGGATTTCAGCATCGCGGCGATGGTTTCGTCGGTCTCGTCGCCCATGTTGGAGATGCGGAAGGTTTTGCCCTTCAGCTTGCCGTAGCCTCCGTCGATTACGAGGCCGTGCTTTGATTTCAGAATTTTGTTCAACGCGCCGAGGTCGATATTTTGCGTGTTGGCGAAGCAGTTCAATGAGAGCGAACCGTAGCCTTCCTTGGGGAACAGCTTGAAACCCTTGGCGAAAACGAAGTCGCGGACGGTGGAATTGAGGCGGGCGTGACGAGCGAAGCGGGCCGCGAGGCCCTCGGTCTTGATATCATCGAGCTTCGATTTGAGGGCGTAGATGAGCGGGATGACCGGGGTGCTGGGCGTCATGCCGTTCTCGTGGTTTTTTTGAAACTCGATCAGGTCGAAATAGTAGCCGCGGGTAGGGCATTTGGCGGCGCGGTCGAGGGCTCGTTTTGAGACGGAGCAGAGGGCCAGCCCGGGCGGGAGGGCGAGGGCCTTTTGCGAACCGGTGATGAGGATGTCGATACCGAGTTCGTCCTTATGGATGGGCAGCACACTGAAGGAACTGACGGTGTCGATGATCGAGATCACCTCCGGGAAATCGCGCAGGACGGCCATGATCGCCGGCAAATCGCTCATGCAGCCGCAGGACGTTTCATTGTGAATGAGAGTGATCGCGTCGTAACCGCCGGTGGCGAGTTCACGGCGGATAGCTTCGGGGTCGACCGGTTGGCCCCAGTCGAACTTGAGGGCGGTGGCGGCGAGCCCGCAGCGCAGAGCGACATCGTTCCACTTGTCGGAGAACGCGCCGTTCATGCAGTTGAGCACCTTCTTTTGGCAGACGTTCCGCAGCGCGCCTTCCATTACGCCCCACGCGGAGCTGGTCGAGAGATAGACCGGATCTTTCGTGGCGGCCAGGGCCTGGAGCTCGGGCTGGATGGAATTATAGAGCGCGACAAAGTCGGTGCTGCGATGGCCGATCATGGGCTGCGCCATGGCGCGGAGCGTTTTTTCCGAGACGGCGATGGGGCCGGGGATGAAGAGTTTGTAGCTCATAAAAGTGGCCCGTGGGCGTTGCGAAAACAGTTTACGCGCCGGAGGCCGTCAACCTTCATCGCGGGCATCAACGCGTCCATAAAACTCCCATGCTGCTGCACTGGTTGAAGAAGAAGTTTCGTACGTTTGAGCTCTACACGGTGGACATCGTGCTCGACCGGCGCGCGGATGCCGGAGCGAGTGTGTATGGGGCGTTTTTGCAGGCGCTGTCGTGGTTGTTCAACGGGATCGTGCAGACGCGGCTTTGGCTCTATCGGAACCGCATTTTCCACGACCACCCGCTGGGTTGTCTCGTCGTGGTCGTGGGCAATCTCACTGTCGGTGGCACCGGCAAGACGCCGGTGGTGGAAAAATTTGCGCGGGCGCTGCGCGACCGGGGACGCAAGGTCGCCATCCTCAGCCGCGGCTATAAAAGCAAGGCGCCGCCGTTTTGGAAAAAGTGGTGGTTTAAGCTCACGCATACGGCCGAGGCGCCGCCCCGGGTCGTGAGCGACGGCGTGCGGGTGTTGCTCGATAGCGAGACGGCCGGCGACGAACCGTTCATGCTGGCGAAGAATCTGCCCGGAGTCGTCGTGCTCGTGGACAAAAACCGCGTGAAGGCCGGCGCGTATGCGATCAAGAAATTCGGTTGCGACACCCTGATTTTGGACGACGGCTTCCAGTATCTGCCGCTTAAGGGGCGGTTGAATCTGCTGCTGGTGGACAAGACCAATCCCTTCGGCAACGGCCACATGCTGCCGCGCGGCGTGCTGCGAGAGCCGATCAAGCACCTGAACCGGGCGAGTTATATTTTCCTGACGAAATCAAACGGCGAACGGGACAACGAATTGGAGGCCCTGATTCGGGAGCACAATCCGAAGGCTGACATCATCGAATGCGCGCACCGGCCGCAGTATCTCCAACGCTTCGGTGTCGCGGTCGATGCGCCGGAGGCCCGCGTGCCGCTGGCGTGGCTGAAAGGGCGGCGGGTCTTTGCTTTCAGTGGCATCGCGACACCGGAAAGCTTCGAGAAATTTTTGCGCGATCTCGGTGCGCTCGTCATGGGCCGGGAGCGCTACTTGGACCATTACCGCTATGAGGAGGAGGATTTGGCGGAACTCTTTGCCGCGGCCCAGCGTGAAGGCGCGGAGTGTTTGGTGACGACCGAGAAGGACGCGGTGCGCATCGCGGAAACGCGGGCGTGCCCTTTGCCGCTCTTTTACCTGCGGCTTGAGATCGACATCATCAGGGGTGCGGCGGACTTCGAAGAAGCCGTGGGGCGCATTTGTTTTCCGCGGGACGGGACGCGGTAGCTTTCGCTTGCAGGCGGCGGGCGGCGTGACGTTAGCTGAGCTCTTAATTCACATGATCATCGACCCCCGCTACACCCAACTTGCCGCCGGCCTCACCGGATTTTCGACCGCCCTTAAACCGGGTGAACGCGTGCTCATCGATGCTTTCGACGTGCCCGACGCGATGGTTATCGCACTCGTGCGCGCGACCCGGGCCCGAGGCGCGACCCCTTACGTGCAGCTGCACCGGGCGCGGGTCTCGCGGGAGCTCGCGCTCGGCGCGACTGAGGCGCAATACGAGCCCCACGCCGCCGTGGAATTGCAGCGGATGCAGAAGATGGACGCCTACATCGCCCTGCGCGGCGCGGATAATATTTTTGAAAACTCCGACGTGCCTTCGGCGCGGACGCAGCTGATCTCGCGGCTGATGAAACCCGTGCTCGACCATCGCGTGGGCAAGACCAAATGGGTCGTGTTGCGTTGGCCGACTTCGGCGATGGCGCAACAGGCGGGGAAGAGTACCGAGGCGTTTGAGGATTTCTATTTCAAGGTCTGCAATCTCGACTACAGCCTGCTCACGCCCGGCATGAAAGCGCTGGGCGACCTGATGGCGAAGACCGACCGCGTGCAGATCAAGGGCCCGGGGACCGATCTCACGTTTTCCATCAAGGGCATCGGCTCGCAGCCTTGCGGCGGCCTGCGGAACATCCCCGATGGCGAAGTTTTCTCGTGCCCGGTGAAGGACTCCGTCGAAGGCGTGATCCAGTATAACGCGCCGACGGTCTACCTCGGCGCTTCCTTCGATAATATCCGGTTAGTTTTCAAAAAAGGGAAAATCGTCGAAGCGACTTCCAACAACACGAAACGCCTCAATGAGATTTTGGACAGCGACGCCGGCGCGCGCTACATCGGCGAGTTCGCGATCGGTTTCAATCCGCATATCCTTGAGCCGATGCGCGATATCCTTTTCGACGAAAAGATCGCCGGCTCCTTCCACTTCACGCCCGGGCAAGCCTATGACGGCGTCGGCAACGGCAACAAATCCCAAGTGCATTGGGACATGGTGTGCATCCAGCGGCCCGAGTACGGCGGCGGCGAAATCTGGTTCGACGGCAAGTTGATCCGCAAGGACGGCATCTTTGTGCCGAAGGCGCTCAACAAGTTGAATCCGGACTATCTGCTGGGGAAGAAGTAGGCGCGCGCTGGTGCGCGATTTAATCGCCCGCAAGCTGGCTCCTGCCTCAAGCTGCCATGCGTGACTTCGTCCAAGCGCTGCCGAAGACCGAGACGCACCTCCACATCGAGGGCGGCTTGCCGTATCAGCTGCTGCGGGCGTGGCAGCCGGAGACTTATCCGGCGGCGCCGTTCTTCCACGAACCGGACTACCGGTTTCCGAGTTTTCAGAAATTCGACGAGATTTTGCTCGGGCATGCGCTGCCGTGGTTCATTTCGGCGGAGCGTTACTATGAATCGGCCCGGGCGATGTTTGCCCGGCAGGTCGTCGAGAACGTGCGCTATGTGGAAACAAGTTTCCACCTGCCGATCACGCAGTTCATCGGCGTGCCCGGCCGCGAGATCATTGCGGCGATCAGGGCGGCGGTACCTCCGGGATTGGAGGTGAGGATCTTTGCGGGCATGTTGCGGACGGATTATGCCGGGCCGATGCAGGCGGTGATCGACGATTTGGAGAACTGGGACGACCTCGCCGGCGTGGATTTGCACGGACTGGAGTCGCTGCCGACCGAACCGTGGACAGCCAAGGTCTGGGCCCGGCTGCGGGCGGCAGGAAAAGTGACCAAGGCCCACGCCGGGGAATTCGACGGTCCGCACCGGGTGCGCGAGGCCATCGAGATCTTGGGCGTGACCCGGGTGCAGCACGGGATCCGGGCGATCGAGGATGCGGCGGTGGTCGCGTTGGCGCGGGACCGCGGGGTGACGTTTGATACCTGCCCGATCAGCAATCTGAAACTGCGGGTGGTGCCCACGCTGGCCGAGCATCCGTTGCGACGGCTGATGCAGGCGGGAGTGCGTTGCACGGTGAGCACGGATGATCCGTTGGTTTTTGCGAACGGGGTGAGCGACGAGTATCTGGCGCTGGTCAATGAGGCCGGATTCTCCCTTGGGGAACTTGCTCAATTGGCCCGCAACGGTTGGGCCGTGGCGGACGTGCCGGGAGCGCTCCGACAGAAGTGGCTCGCGGAGATCGACCGGTTGACGATGGTGATGACCGGGTGATCCGCCCGCAAAAATCCGTGACAGAACAAATCTACACCATTCCGCCCACCAGCCGCCGCAACCGCGCCGACAAAATTCTTGCCCGGGCGTTCCCCGAGCATAGCCGCGTGGCGTTTCACCGCTCGTTTGACGCGGGTCTGGTGCGGATGGCGGGAAAGCCGATTCCGCGGGACCAAGAAGTCGCGGGTGGCATGGAAATCAGTTTTGCTTTTCCCGATCTGATTCCCTCGGGGGTGCGCGCGGTGGAGATTCCGCTGGAAGTGATATTCGAGGACAAGCACATGCTCGCGATCAACAAGGCCGCGGGCATGGTCGTGCATCCCGGTGCGGGCACGCGGGATGACACCCTTGTTCATGCGCTCCTCGCGCACTGCAAAGGCAAGTTGAGCGGAGTCGGTGGAGTCGAACGGCCGGGCATTGTGCACCGGTTGGACCGCGAAACCTCGGGGGTGATTTTGGTGGCGAAGAGCGACCTCGCGCACCGCGGGCTCGCGGAGCAATTCAAGGAACGCGAGCTGCAGAAAGAGTATCTTACGCTCGTGACGGGCGCGCCCGGTCTGTTGAGCGGCAGCATGAAAAAGGCGATCGGGCGCAATCAGCAGCACCGGCACAAAATGACCGCCATCGACGAGGAAGACGAAAGCGGCCGCGGCCGCGACGCGCACACCGATTGGGCGGTGGTGGAAGGATTCGGGAAGATTGCGACGCTGATGCGTTGCACGATTCATACCGGCCGAACGCACCAGATCCGCGTCCACATGAAGGCGCTCGGGCACACGGTTTTGGGTGACGAGATCTACGGCTGGAAGCCCGACCCCCGTCTGCCGAAGCAACCGGAACGGGTGATGTTGCACGCGGAGCACATCGTGGTGACGCATCCGATCTCGGGGAAAATTCTGGACCTGAAGGCCCCGTTGCCGGCGGACTTTGAAGCCCAACTGGCGCAACTGCGTAAGCTCACCCGCAGCGAAGAGAAGCGGAAGCTGATCGCGGCCGAGCCGGTGAAGCGAAAAGGCAAATCGGCGCCACCCCCGGCGCACGTGCGGGAAGCGTAATGGGATTCTAACGGATCTCGTAAACCTCCACGAGGGCGACGCCGCCGGCACCGGTAGGGGATTCGATCACGGCCGTGTAAGCGCCGGGAGCAAGGGTGACGAGCAAAGCAGAGTCGGCGCTGCCGGGAGAAAGCGGGAAGGCCCCGGTTTGGCGGGCGGCTGCGCGAAGTTCGAGGGCGTTGGCCGCCGAGGCCCAGCCGGTGTTGATGAACCGGGTTTCGCCGTCGCGAACGAGCGATAGCCGGGTCGAGGGTAGTGCATCGCTCACGCCGAAGGGGAAGAGGGCCGGTCCGATGCCGCGGATAAGAACCGTGAGCGAGGCTTGGCCCCGGATGAAAAAACCGGCGATGAGAGCCCCGTTCCCGGCGCTCACCCGGGCGCGGGCAGAGAGACTGGCAAGCACGCCCTGTCCTGAGCCGGCGGGCGACGCGTTGTAAAGTTCGATCAGGACGTTGCCAGTCGGAGTTTCGCCTTGGCCTGAAGCGACGACGCTGTGCGCGCCGGGCGAGACGGATCGCACGAGCGCAGCATCCAAGCTGCCGGGGGAAAGGGGAAAGGCACCGAGCGCAGTTGCGACGGGGGTAATGGAGGAGGCGTTCCAATTGTCGTTGGTCGCCAGAGAAACTCCTGCACCGGTGAGCAAATTGATGTGCGGGTCGGGCAGGAAACCGACGACACCGAATGGCATAAGGCCGGGGCCGATGCCGCGGGCGAGGACCGTTCCGGACGCGTTGCGCAGGAAGAAACCGCCGATGAGCACGTCAGCCCCCAAGCCGGAGTCGGCCCGCGTGGACAGGCTGGAGAGTTCGCCGGGCGGACCTGTGATGACGGAGACCGCAGCGGCACGACTCGTGATGGAGCCGCGGGAATTGGAGACGGTCACGCTGTAGGTGCCAACCGAGGCGGCGGAAGCGGCCGCGAGCGTGTAGCTGGCGAGCGTCGCCCCGGGGATGGGGCTGCCGTTGCGCGACCAGCTGTAACTGAGGCCGCCCCCGGTAGCGGCAACTTGGAGCGTGGCGGTCGTGCCGATGGCGACGGGAAGGTCCCAAGGCTGATGGGTGATTTGCGGAGCGCTGGTGGCTGAGTTTGTCGATGTGGGCTCGACCAGCAGGAGGGCGGAGATAACGGCGCGCTCGTTGCCGCCGCTGGGGCGCACAGTGCGTTGTCCGCCGACCACGAGCGAGGTCGAGCCGCCGCCGTCCAAGTTTACCGCGCCGACGCAGCCGAGGGAGCGGAGAAGCGTGGCGAACTGGACGAGATTAAAACCGGCGGGCCCGGGGGTGTTGTCGCCCTCGGCTGCGACCAAGAGTACGATGCCGGAGGCGGTGTAGCCGATCGCGGACCGGGGACGGGAAGTGGTGTTGTTGATTTCGATCAGCTCCTCGGCATCGGTCACGTGGATCTCGCCGTCTTTGATGAGCATGGGCGAGCCACCGATGGCGTGCTCCATGATCCACGGCACGCCGCCGGCGGGCGACGCGGTGGTAGGCACCGGTTGTGGAGCAACACCGAGGCGGTTCGGGCTCGGTGCGGGGTAGGCAATAACAGGGGTGTTGCCGGTGCCGACGCTGTAGATCCAGTCGGTGGTGGGGCGACCCGAGCCCGTGATGCCAAATGCGGCGCGGGTGGGGAAGTAGGGCACCGAGGCACCCTGAAACGTGCGGGAGAGCGACTTCACGTTGGGCGAGGCCACGACTCCGGCGTGTTGCACGAGCGAGAACGATTGGTTGCCGCCGAAGTAGCCGGCGTTCAGGACGGCAAAAACTTTGCCGGGTTCCTGCGCGGCGAACTGCGTGGGCGTGCGAGGGGTTGAGGCCAACACCGGCTTGAAAGCCACGGTCGGTGCGGTGGGGTCCCAGGCGAGGCAAAACACCTTGGTCGGCGTGGCGGGCGGGGCGGTTTCCAAGACGTAGATTTGCAGGCCCTCGCGGGGGAAATCCGCCATGAACTCGGTCGCGAGTCTCCAGCCCGCAGGTAGCGGGATGAGTGTCGCGACGGGTTGCGCCGAGCTGGTGACGACCGTGATGCACAGCCAGAAAAACGCGACGGCGGGATGAAAACGGGCGGGCATGGCGGGGAAAAAGCGCGGATTTTTTGCGGGGGAACCGGCAGTCGGTCGGATTTTTATTTTCTATTCCAGTGCTTCGGCCGCGATGCCCCAGCGGAGGTTATAAAGTGAGTTCTCGAAGGCTGAAAAATTTCCCAGTTCGGCCAAGGTGATCACGGTCGCGAGGGCAGCCGGGAAAACATCGGCGCGGGCGGGGGGCAGGCCCGGGATTTTCTTTCGGTCAACGAGCGAGAGTTTACCCAAGTCATCAAGGAGCGTGCACAGGCTCGCGAGAGGGATGTTTGTCGCGGTCTCGGCGAGGGTGTGGCCGTCACGGGCGCCATGAATCGTGCGCACGGCGCTGAAAGTGCCGCCGGTGCCGATGGCGGTGGCCGTCGGGGGAAGGGAGAATTTAAAGCCGGAGCGCTCGATGAGGTCGCGGGTGTAGGTGGCGATCGCGATGGCTTGGTGGGTGGTGAGCGGGGCCGTCGGGTCCTGAACCAGTTTTTCAGTGAGGCGCACACAGCCAAGTTGCAGACTCACGGCTTGCTCGATCCGGCGATCGCGAAACGCGAGGCACTCCAAGCTCCCTCCGCCGAGGTCGAAGACGTAGAAGTCGCGCAAATCACCGAGGGCGGGATCACAGGTTAGCCCGCGGCCGATGAGATTGGCTTCCTCGTCGCCGGAGAGCAGCCGGATCGGGTGGCCGGTGGCGGCGAGGACTTGGGCGATGAATTCGGCGCCGTTGAGCGCGTCGCGGACGGCGCTCGTGGCGACAAGGATGATTTTGGTCGGCGAGTGGGTGGCGGCGTCGGCCAAGAGGGACCGGATGGCTTCGAGGCCACGGGCCATCCCTTCGGCGGTGAGGCGGGGTTCGGCGCGGCTGATGCCTGCGCTGATCCGCGCGTCGATCGTGCGGTAGTGGCGCGAGTTAAGGCCACCGGCGGCGTCGCGCGCCGCCACGAGGATTTTTATGGAATTCGAACCGATATCGATGACGGCGACGGTAGGACCGGGCATAGGCCCACGGAACACACGGAACACACGGAAGGAAAGTTTCGTTTCCGGGTATTCCGGGGGAAACTAAAGCACAAAGTCGGCGGGGGCGATCAGGACGACGAATTCGCCCTTGAGACTGCCTTTGAGCAGCCGATCGCGGACATCGGCGGCGCGGCCGACGTGCCAGGATTCGTGGAGTTTGGTCACTTCGCGGGCGATACAGATGACGCGATCGGGGCCGAGTTTTTCGACAATTTCGTCAGCGAATTTGTCGATCCGGTGGCAGCTTTCGTAGAGGGCGAGGGTGAACTCGAAGTCGCGGTATTTTTCCAGGAACGCCGTGCGGGCGGAGGTTTTTGCGATGAGAAAACCGGCGAAGAGAAAACCGTTGGTGGGGAGACCGCTGGCGCTGAGGACGGCCGCGACCGCGCAGGCGCCGGGCACGGGGATCACCGGCAGGCCGAGGCGGCGGCAGGCGCGCACGAGACGGAATCCGGGATCGCTGATGGCGGGCGTTCCGGCGTCGCTGACGAGGGCCACGGATTGGCCGGCGGCGATTTTTTGCGCGATGAAGTCGGCGGCGGCGGTCTCGTTGTGGTCGTGATAGGAAACGAGCGGCCGGTGCAGGCCGAAGCGCGTGAGCAGGCCGCCGGTGGTGCGGGTGTCTTCGCAGGCGACGAGATCAACGGCGCCGAGGATGGCGCGGGCGCGGTCGGTGAGATCGGCGAGATTGCCGATGGGCGTGGCGACGACGTAGAGCGTGCCGGGCGACGGAATGAGCGAAGGATTGGTGGCGGGCTCGGTCATGCGCGGGCACAAAAAATCCGGCGCGAGGCCGGATTTGGCGAGAGGGAAGTGGCGGGGAGTTTGGTGAACCCGCCTTTTCACCCCGCCGCCACGAAGGAAGACGAGGCGAAGGGGCAGCGATTTAGCGGCCGCCCTGTTGGCCCATCCCGGGGATCTGGCCTTCCCAGCCGGCGGGGCGGCTCCATGGGATGGCGGTGTCTTTCTGGCGGCGGGTTTCGCAGCCGCCAAAGAGGGCGCCGAAGGTGGCAAGAAGAAGGAACAGGAGCGGTTTCTTGAGCGAGTTCATCGTTGAGGAGTTAAGGAGTTAGTAGGGCCAAATCGCCTTTGTGCAAGACGCCGCGCAATGAATCCGGTTCCACCTGCGCGATGGAAAACTGCGAACGCACATCGCTCAGGCTGACGGTGGCGAGCAACTCCGAGCCGCTGCGGATGGCGAAGCGCTGCCCGACTTGGGCACCGCGGTTGGTGCCGTAGTTGAGCACGACGAAGGCGTTGTCCGGGCCGACGCTCATCACCGCGGCGGAGTTGCGGCCGGCGCGGCTGGAGAAGACGGCGGTCGAGGCGCCGGCGGCAGTCGGCACGGCGGCGCCGTTTTTGGCCGTGGCGAGCTGGCGCTCAAGCTCGGCGATGGTGGACTTGTAGGCCTCGACCTGGGCGGGCGGGATGGCGGCGGCGCGGGTGTCGGCGAGGTCTTGGCGGAGCGAAGTGAGTTCGTCGCGCAGCGTGCGCTCGGCTTGTTCGCGGGCGACGAGCGCGGCGCGCGAGGCGGCGAGGTCGTTGGCGAGTTGGGTGGTGCGGGACTCGGCGGTGGAGAGCCGGGATTGGGCGACCTCGAGTTGGGCGCCGGCGACCACGGCTTGTTTTTGGAAAGAGGAGGCAATCTCGCGGGAGGCGGCGAGCTGGCCATCGAGCGCGGTGTTGCGGGTGGCGAGATCGCGGCGGGTCTCAAGGGACTGCCAATAGAGCGCGCCCAATGAGCCGCTCACAGTAAAAGCGCAGAGGCTGAGGACGAGCAGGAGGCGGTTCATGTGGAGAAATCCCAAGGCGGATGCTCGGCACAATCCGAGGGCCGGATGGCGCCGCGCCGCGCGGTGTGGGTTAGGCGGAGCGGTAGGTGGATTTATGCCACGGGGTCTTGGGGCGTTTCTTGATGCCGGTGCCCTTGTTGGCCGCGAGGTGTTCGAGGATTTTGAAGACGAGCTCGGTTTTCTCGGGATCGCCAACTTGGGCGGCGAGTTGGTCGGCGGTGAACGGGGTGCCCGGGACGGCCTTGAGCGCGGCGGCGAGTTTGAGCTTCAGCGCGATGACGCCGCCGGCGGCTTTTTTCCCGGCTTCGACGCCGGGCTGATGATAGGCGTTGATCCCGACGAGCGACGCATAGAGGCCGACGACGCGTTCGTAGAGGGCGATCAACATGCCGAGAGAGCGCGGCGAGACGTCGGCCAAGGTGATGGTGACGGAGTGGCGGTCCTTTTCGGTGAGGGCGTCGCGGGTGCCGAGGTAAAAGCCTTGGAGGAAATCACCGGCGGTGATGCCGGGTTCGACCTCGAGAGAGGACTTCGTGTCGCGGTCTTTGAGGACTTCGATGAACGTGACGAAAAAGTTGTTCACGCCGTCGCGCAGTTGTTGGACGTAGGCGTGTTGATCGGTTGAGCCCTTGTTGCCGTAAACGGCGATGCCCTGGTTCACGACGTTACCCTTGAGGTCGTGTTCTTTGCCGATGGATTCCATCACGAGCTGCTGAAGGTAACGCGAAAAGAGGAGGAGGCGGTCTTTGTAAGGGAGGACGACCATGTCCTTGGCCCCGCGACCGTCGGTGGCGTAGTGCCACATGAGGGCGAGGAGAGCGGCCGGGTTTTGGCCGACGGTCGTGTTGCGGGTGACGACGTCCATCGCGGCGGCGCCCTCGAGCATCGCTTGGATGTCGAGGCCCTGAAGCGCGGCGGGGAGCAGGCCGACGGCGGAGAGTTCCGACGTACGGCCGCCGACCCAATCCCACATCGGAAAACGGGCGAGCCAGTTTTGGCTAACGGCGGTCTGGTCGAGTTTCGAACCGGCGCCGGTGACGGCGACAAAGTGCTTCGTGAAATCGAGCCTGGCGGCTTGGAAGGCGGCGGCGGCTTCGAGTTGGCCGTTGCGGGTCTCGGCGGTGCCGCCGGATTTGGAAATGACGACGACGAGGGTTTTGGCGAGTTGGCCGCGAAGGCCGGCGAGGACGTAGTCGATGCCGTCGGGATCGGTGTTGTCAAAGAAGGAGACGGCGAGCTTGTCCTTGCGGGGCTGGCCGAGCGCGTGTTGGACGAGCTGCGGTCCGAGGGCCGAGCCGCCGATGCCGATCACGAGCAGGTTTTTGAATTTACCCTTGGGGCCGGCGATGGTGCCGGCGTGGATTTTGGCGGCGAAGTCTTGGATCGCGGTGAGCGTGGACGAAATCTCGGCGGCGAGGGCGGGCGTCGGGGCGAGCTGGGGCGCGCGAAGCCAGTAATGACCGACCATACGGTTCTCGTCGGGATTGGCGATGGCCCCGGATTCGAGGGTGGCCATGTCGGCAAAGGCCTGTTGGAGTGCCGGGTCTTTTGCGGCGAGGTAGTCGTCGGGAAACGGGATGCGGCTGATATCGAGCGCGAGGCCGAGCGCGGGGTTTTGGTAGTAGAGGGACTTAAATCGGTTCCAAGTTGGCATGGGGGAAGGAAGACAGAAGTAGCGGGTAGCCGGCAGAGGCTAGCGAGTAGAAATTAGCACAGCAGAGTGGGCGAGCCGGGAGTGCAGGCTTACCGGAATGCGGAAGGGTGGGGCCACGGGGTGGTTTGACGGCGCCAGCGCGGAATCTGGCGAAAGCCAAATTTGGCCACGGCGCGAAGCGTAGAGTGGCAGGGAACACGATTCGCTTCTTTTGACCGCTGCGCGGCGCCCAAGCTGGGGCCGCGTTACCTCAATTTTTTCCTCACTTCTCCCGGATTCGTTGCCGTCTCGTCCGGAGCAATTGATGACCTGCAAAACACGCTCGGCTGCGAGAAGGTCATCACGGCGGAGACGGAAGCGGAGACGATATTGAAGGACTGTTTTTGGCATTCATCGGTGTCGAAGAAGTGTTTGAAAAATCGGCGGGCTTCGGCGGCGTTGAAGAGTGCGTCCGGGTCGGAACTGAAAGCCGTGTCTACGATCGCCTACTGCAACAATCTGCCCGTCACGATGCGGGGCGGCGCGACGGTAGCCACGAGCTTCACATAGGGACATAGGTGAATAGCGAGGGAACAAACTTAAACAGCCGCCCCTGCGGCGGGCGGGAGAGAACGGGCTTAAAGGATCAAATCGGGCGGCACGTTGCTCAGCGCTTCCTCGACCGTCGTGAGGCCCATTTTGACCTTTAACATCGAGTCTTGGTGCAAGGTCTTCATGCCGTTCTTCATCGCGATGCGTTTGAGTTGGGCGACCTCGACCTCCTTGTTGATGCCTTCGGTGAGTTCCTCGCTGTTGGTCATCAACTCATGAATACCGACGCGGCCTTTGTACCCGGTGCCGCCGCAGGTAGGACAGCCCGCGGGGTTGGCTTTGAAAATAGAGCCGGTCCAGCCGTCGAGCGCCTTGGCGATGATCTCCTGTTCCCGACCTACGGGCTCATAGGAAACCTTGCACGTCTTGCACACCCGGCGAAGGAGGCGCTGGGCGCAAACACACACGAGCGACGCGGAGATGTTAAAAGGCTCAATGCCCATTTCGCCCATACGTGAGACGGTCGAAGGCGCGTCGTTGGTGTGGAGGGTCGAGACGAGCAAGTGACCGGTCAGTGCGGCTTCACACGCGATCTGGGCGGTCTCTTTGTCGCGGATTTCGCCGACCAGAATGATGTCGGGATCCATGCGCAGGTAACAACGGAGCGCGCGTTCGAAGGTTAGGCCGATCGCCCGGCTCATCTGCATCTGATTGATGCCGGCGAGCGTGTATTCGATCGGATCCTCGGCTGTTTGGATGTTCACGTCGGGCGTGTTTACTTCGCCCAGCGCGGAGTAGAGCGTCATCGACTTGCCTGAACCGGTCGGACCGCAGTGCAGAATCATGCCGTAGGGTTGGCGGATGCACTCGCGGTATTTGGCGAGATTTTCATCGGAGAAACCGAGGGCGGGCAGGGGCAAGGTACTCTTCGTCTTGTCGAGAATACGCATGACGACCTTCTCGCCATGGTTCATTGGGCCGGTCGCAACGCGAAGGTCGATATCGATGTTCTTTTTGGTGTATTTTTTGAAGACAATACGTCCGTCTTGGGGCAACCGACGCTCGGAAATGTCGAGGTTGCACATGATCTTCAACCGCGTGACTAGGCCGTTGGAAACCTGCTTCGGCAGGCGGAGTTTTTCCTGGCAAAGACCGTCAATCCGATAGCGGATGATCATGTCCTTCTCCATCGGCTCGACGTGGATGTCGGACGCGCCCTGCACGTAAGCGTCCTCGATGATCCGGTTGACCAGTTGGATGATCGGGGCCGAATCCTCGCTCTCCACGTCGCCGGAGGCGATGGCGTTGTTGGCGACCTCTTCGATCGAATAGGCGGCGGTGATGACCTCGGCGACGGCACCGATGTTAACGTCGTCGGCACTCTTCTGTTTGGCCTCTTTAAAATATTTCTTGAGCAGGGTTTCGAAGAACGTGGCCGATATCACCCGAACTTCCTCGATGCTTAGTTCGGTGGTTTGGGAAAATGATTCGCGCTTGGCGAAATCAAGCGGGTTGACCATCAGCACGGAAACGGTGTTCGGGCCGAGGCGGTTGCAGGGGAAAACGCCTTCACGCCGAATCACGGCATCTCCGATCAGATCGAGCAGAGCTTCATCCGCTTCGACTTCTTCGATTTTGGTGATGAGCGGAAGGTCGGTAAGCTTCGCGACAAAGCGGGCGGTGTCGTCCGGGTTGGGGACGAAACTGGGATCCACCATGCGATGGATCAGTGCCGAAGAATACTCGGCGACTTCCTGGAGCAAGGTGAGATCTCGATCGTCGAACTCACCTTCAGTGCCGGCGTCGAGTTCCTTGTTGAGCACTTGGATTGCGCCGAGGGGAATCGTGGACTTAAGTGGCACCGTGAGCATCGAGCGCACCTCGAATCCCGTCGTCTTTCCCATGGTGGCCATGAACGGAGCCTGACTTTCGGTATTCCGGAAAAACTCGGGTTCACCGCTCTCGATCACTTTCCCGACGATGCCTTTGCCCATCGGGACCTTCATCTCCAGCAGTTTGGCCTGCATCGCATCGAACTGCTTTTGTTTGGCGGGCTCCGCGGCCCAAAGCGTCGGAGAGTAATAGACCTGCTTGAAAGAGATTTCTCCGCCCTCGATCAGGTAAAAGGTTACCGACTGCGCCTGGATGGCCTCGACGACCTTTGCCGCAGTCAGCTCGATGACCGAGGCCACGTCCTCTTTGCTGGGCGTCAGTTTGGATATGACCTTGATCAGCAGGGAGCGACGGAGAGTGTTGGCGATTTTTGAAGAGGCCATGGGCGCAAGGTCAGAGCAAACGAGGAGGTTGCTATTTGGTCTTTCGACTCGCAATGAGAATTCCTGGATATTCCTGCATGTTATCGCGCTTAAAACAGTTCTTGGGGTTACCGTCCGTAGCCGAAGAGAATTCCGGGGCCCGGGGCGAGGCCGCAGCGGCGGAGTTTTTGCAACGCGAACAGGCGTTTTCCATCGTTGCTCGGAACTGGCGCAACCCGCGGGATCTGCGCGAGGAGATTGATCTGGTCGCGCGTGATGGCGAAGTGTTGGTTTTCGTGGAGGTGAAGACCCGTGCCGCCGCCGCTTTGGTCTCGGGGTTCCACGCCGTGAATGCCCGTAAAAAAGCGGTGCTCCGTCGCGCCGCGACCGCTTACTTGCGCACGTTGCAGCATCCTCCTGTCACTTTCCGGCTCGATGTGGTGGAAGTCGCGTTTGCAGCCGGTGGTGCCGCGGACGTGCGACATTTTGCGAACGTGCGTCTTTTCCCGAAACACTTCCAACCCTGAGCGGTGCGTTCCGGCGTCATGTCGACCGTAGTCGCCGCCGCCATTTCCCTTGCTTCAATTCCGGGCGTTGCCGAGAAATTCCCCTCTATGGCCGAATCTGCGCGTCATCCATTTCTCCAAGGTCTGAGCAAACACCGGGGAGCGCCTCCGACGGTTGTGGTGATCTTTGGTGCGTCCGGCGATCTGACGGCCCGCAAGCTTATCCCGGCGGTTTACAATCTTGGTCACGACAACCTGTTGCCGGCCGATTTCTTTCTCGTGGGCTACGGCCGGAAGGCGATTCCGGATGATGAATTTCGTGCGCTGGCCACTGATGCGATCAAGGAATTCTCCCGCCGCGAACTGAATGCCGATGTCTGGGCGCGCGTCGCCGCCAATACCTCTTACGTTGCCGGCGGCTACGATGAAAAATCCGCATTCGACCGGCTCGCCGCCCACATCGCGGCGCTGGAAAAGAAGATCGGGCGCGAAGTGCAGACGCTTTTTTATATTTCAACCCCGCCTTCGGTGTTTGCTCCGATCTTGCAAAATCTGGGTGCCAGCGGTCTGGCGGCCAAGTACCTCGGTCAGGCCCATCACACGAAGGTCATTATCGAAAAACCTTTCGGCAAAGACCTCGAGTCGGCACGCGCGCTCAATGTCACGATCCGCTCCGTGCTGGCCGAGCATCAAGTCTACCGGATCGATCATTACCTCGGGAAGGAGACGGTGCAGGATTTGCTCGTGCAGCGCTTCAGCAACGCGATCTTCGAGCCCCTTTGGAACCGGAACTTTATCGACAGTGTTCAAATCACCGTCGCGGAGGAAGTGGGTGTCGGCACCCGGGGCGGTTATTACGAGCAGAGCGGTGCGTTGCGCGATATGATCCAGAATCACACGATGCAATTGCTCGCGCTCACCGCGATGGAGCCGCCTGTTTCCATGGATGCCGAGGCGGTGCGGGACGAAAAAGTCAAAGTGCTCAGGGCGATCCAGCCGCTTAATCTCGGAGCGGGCGGAGACGTCGCCCGCGCGCAATACGCAGCGGGCATGATGGGCGGCAAGGCTGTTCCCGGTTACCTTCAAGAGGGCGGCATCGCGCCGGAATCGGCCACTGAGACCTACGCCGGAATCCGGCTTTCGATCAACAATTGGCGATGGCAGGGCGTCCCGTTTTATCTGCGCTCCGGCAAACGCATGGCGCGCCGCGTGTCCGAGATTGCGATCAACTTCAAGCGTCCGCCCGGCACGTTGTTCTCCAAAGACGGCGGCTTCGACCTCGCGGCCAACACGCTCGCTTTTCAGATTCAGCCCGACGAGGGCCTGAGCCTGATCATGAACACCAAGATTCCCGGTCTCGAGACCCGCACCCAGCCGGTGAAGATGAGCTTCCGTTACGCGACCACTTTTGGCTCCAACACCCCGGAGGCTTACGAGCGTCTGGTGCTCGATGCCATGATCGGTGACGGCACACTTTTTATCCGCGGCGACGAAGCCGAGACCTCGTGGAAACTTTACACTCCGGTGCTCGAATATTGGAAACTCGCCGGCCGCGAGGGTATGGACAGCTACCCGGCCGGCTCGTGGGGCCCGGCCGCGGGCGAAGCGCTGGTTGCCGCAAACCAGCACGTTTGGCGTCAGCCCTAAGCCGCCATGCCCGCGATTTTCGACGCGCTTCCGGGTATTGAGGTGCCCGTGGGTTCGATCTCCTCGAGCCTGGCGAAGATGTGGGCCGACACTGCCGCCAGCGGTGGCCCGGCGCCGGACAAGGGCGAGACCAAGGCGACCCAAGTTAACTTCGTGTTGCATCTTGGGTTTAATTCCACGGCCGCCGATGCGGTCGAGCAGTTCGAGACCGCCGTCCGTTTTTCGCGCCGCTATCCCTGCCGCGTGGTCGTGCTTTGCCCTTCATCGGATGATGCAAGCGTGGCGGAGATGCGGGCGAAAATTTACGGTGAATGCTTTCTCGGGAAATCAAAAGGAGACACACGCTGCTGTGAGTTCGTCCTTTTGAGTTATCCGAGCTCGGCCCGGAAATTTCTGGAGAATCAGGTGTCGATCTGCCTGTCGACCGACCTGCCTCTTTATTACTGGGCCCATCGTTTCAGCGCGAGCGGGCGTTTGGCGGATTATCGTTACCTGCTAACCCGCGCACACCGCGTGTTGCTCGACAGCGCGATCGCCCCGGCGGACGCGCTCACTTACGCGTGGCCACGGCCGGAAAACGTGCGGGATTTGGCCTTTGCCCGATTACTGCCCGTGCGGCAATCGCTCGGGCAGTTTCTCAGCCGCTATCCGATGTCGTCCCTGTGTGGCGGGCTGAATGCGGTCACGCTGGGGTATGGGCTCCACCTCGCCGCCGAAGCCCGCGTGTTGCTCGCTTGGGTGCAGGATCGCATCGGCCAAGGCGGAGAAAACCGTGCGACGTTTGAACTTGTCGCCTCGACGGAGGCGGCGCCACAGGCCCTCGCGCTCACGTTCACTTACGCCGACAGCAAGTATTTTTCTTGGCGGGGCGATGCAGGGACGGGCGCGGCCCACTTTCTGGCCGACTTCGGCACCGGCCGCACGGAACTGCCCGCCGCCGTGAGCCTGCTCACGCCTGAAAATGCGCTGAGCGAGGCGATGTTCTTTTGAGTCTAAGCGGACGTTTTAGCCGGCCTTGCAGGTGAGTCCGGCTGAACTTCCCGGCTATTTCGCTGCTGGTTTCGAAAAGTTAGCGTAAAAAAACGTGCTGGCCTCGGTGGCGAGACGATTGGGGTCTTCCGAGAAGGTTTTGCTATCGGTCTCAAGGGCGAGCACGCCCTGCCAGCCGGACTTCTTCACTTCGGCGAACAGGCCCGCGTAGTTTGCGTCGCCCTTGCCGATCTCCGTGTCAACGGCGACGGTCTTGCCGTCGACCACCTCAACTTTTTTGTCCTTCAAGTGCATGTCAAAAACTCGGTCGCCGTAATCGCGAAACACCTTGGCCGCATCGAAGCCGGCGGCGGTGATCCAGCCGATGTCGAGGCACACCCCGATGCGGCGGTCGCGGGCGTCGAGGATTTTCTGCACGGTGGCGGGATCGCCGTAGACCGAGCCTTTGCCGTGATTGTGGATCGCGAGCTTGATGTCGTATTCCTTAACGAGGGCTTCGAGATTGTCCCATTCGGCCAAGTTCCGAGGTTCGACGACGATGATTTTGATGCCCATCAATTTCGCGAATTCGAAGAGCTTTCGGTTCGCCTCTTTGTCCATTGAGGTGCCGTTGACGCCAAACGTGTAGGCGGTGAGTCCGTTTTGCTCGAGCACGGCCTTTTTACGGAGGCTCTCGGCCGCCGGTGCCGTGGGATCGAGGTGGGACTTGATGAACTGGATGTTCTTGATGCCGTGCTTGGTCGCAAAGGCCACGACTTGGTCGAAGGTCATGTTGCGGCAGGTCCAAGTTTGGAGGCCAAGTTGCGGAGGAGTCTGCGCGGCGGCAGGGTTCCACGAGAGCGCGAAAGAAACTGCCAGCAGGGCGAGGAGGCGGAGTGTTTTCATGGGATAATGGCGGATTAGACGAGAGAAAGGACCGAATAGGTGCGCTTGCCTTTGCGCAGGAGGACAAATTTTCCGAAAAGCAGATCAGCTTGGCCGAGGGTCCGAGCGAAGTCGGCGACCTTGATGTTGTTAACGTAAACGCCGCCGCCCTCGATGTCCTTGCGGGCTTGCCCTTTCGAGGGGGCAAGTTGCGCGAGCACCAAGGCCTCGGTCAGTGGCAACGTCTTGCCCGAAAGCCATTCGGCGTGAGCGGGCACGGCGATGGTCGGGACCTCGCCGACGACGTCACCAAAGGTGGCTTCACTGGTGTCGCCGATCTCGGCTCCAAATAGAATCGCACTCGCTTTGAGTGCGGCATCGAGAGCGCCTTGGCCATGAACGGTGCGCGTGATCTCGGTGGCGAGGGCTTTGTGGGCCTCGCGAGCACCGGGGTTGGCGGCGTGTTTGGCTTCGAGCGCTTCGATTTCGGCGCGGGAGAGGAATGTAAACTTGCGGAGGTATTCGCCGACCTTGGCATCCTCGGTGTTTACGAAGAATTGGTAGAACTTGTAGGGGCTCGTTTTTTCCGGATCGAGCCAGACGGCGCCACCCTCGGTTTTGCCGAACTTTGTGCCGTCGGCTTTGGTGATGAGAGGAAAGGTGAGTCCCCAAGCGGAGAGTCCCGTTTTTTTGCGGATGAGATCGGTGCCCGCCGTGATGTTGCCCCATTGCTCGGTGCCACCGATTTGGAGTTCGCAGTTTAGCTCCTGCCTCAGATGGCAAAAATCGTTGGCCTGCAGCAATTGGTAGCTGAACTCCGTGAAGCTGATGCCGGCCTCGCTGCCGAGGCGGTTCTTTACGCTGTCCTTGGCGATCATGCTGCCGAGCGAGAAGTGCTTGCCGACGTCGCGCAGAAAATCGAGGAAGCTGATCGGTGCCGTCCAATCGGCGTTGTTGACAATCCTCGCGGGATTGCCGGCGGCGGAAAAATCGAGGAGTCGCCCGAGTTGGATGCAGATGCGGCCGTAATTGTAGGCGAGTTGCTCGCGGCTGAGCAGATTGCGCTCGGCGGACTTGCCGCCCGGGTCTCCGATCATGCCGGTAGCTCCGCCGGCGAGGCTAATCGCGTGATGACCCGCCAGCTGAAAGCGGCGCAACGTCAACTGCGGCACCAAGTGACCGACGTGGAGCGAGTCCCCGGTCGGATCGAAGCCGCAATAAAGCGTGATCGGTCCTGTGCTGAGGCGCTGGGTGAGCGCAGCAAGGTCGGTGCAATCGGCGATGAGGCCGCGCCATTGGAGGTCTTCGATCAAGTTCATCACGGGGGAGAAAGTTAACGGCCCGCCGCGCCGGCCGCGCAAGAGCGTTTCTAATGCGCGCCGCCTTAACGTAGAAAAACGTCAGCGATCGGGAAAAACGGTTTGCGGCGGCGTTGCGCGGGAGTCTAGCTCGTTGTTCTCATTTCGTTCCCACCAACCCTTATTCATCACTACCATGCCTATCGCCGTCGGCTCAAAAGCCCCTGATTTTACGCTCAAGTCCAAAGCCGCCGACGGTCTCGTCGACGTCAAACTTAGCGCCAACTTTGGCGTGAAGCAGACCGTGATTTTGTTCTTCCCGCTCGCTTACACGGGCGTTTGCACGCAGGAGCTGTGCGACCAGACGAGCGGCCTTGGTGACTACGAGAAACTCGGGGCCACGGTTTACGCGATCAGCGTGGACAGCCCGTTTGCTCAGGAGGCTTGGGCCAAGGCCAACAAGATCGGCATCACGCTGCTCTCGGACTTGAACAAAGAAACGACCAAGGCGTACGGCGTTCTTTTCCCGATGCTCGCGGGCATCGGCGACACCTCGGCTCGGGCAGCATTCGTCGTCGGCAAGGATGGCGTCGTAACCTACGCCGAGCAGACCGCCACGCCGAAGGATCTGCCGAACTTCGACGCCATCAAGGCCGTCCTCGCCAAATAAACCGGGCTACGTTCGCGGCCCGCGCTCCCCTTTAATCGAGTATCGAAAATTCAACTTCATGAGCCTTCCCAATCCGTTTAACACGCTCCAGACGTTCTCCGCCAACGGTGAATCGCACTCGTTCTACTCGTTGCCTGCCCTAGAAAAGGCCGGTTACAATGTGAGCAAGCTGCCGGTCTCGATTCGGATTGTGCTGGAGTCCCTGCTGCGCAACTGCGACGGCAAGCGGGTCGCCGAGCCCGCCGTCAAGGCGCTCGCGACGTGGGCGGCGAAGGCTGACCGCACGGACGAGATCCCCTTCGTCGTGGCGCGCATCGTGTTGCAGGATTTCACCGGTGTGCCGCTCTTGGTGGACCTCGCGGCGATGCGCTCGGCCGTCACCAAGCTGGGCAAAAACCCGAAGATCATCGAGCCCCTCGTGCCGGTGGACCTCGTCGTTGACCACTCGGTGCAGGTGGATTTCGCGGGCAGCGCCGATGCGTTGGCCAAGAATCTCGAACTCGAGTTCTCACGCAACCGCGAGCGCTACCAATTTCTGAAGTGGGGCATGCAGGCGTTCGACACCTTCAAGGTCGTCCCTCCCGGCATCGGCATTGTTCACCAGGTGAACTTGGAGTATCTCGCGAAAGGCGTGCTCAACGCCGGCCCGGTTTACTATCCCGACACGCTCGTCGGCACCGATTCGCACACGACGATGATCAACGGGCTCGGCATCGTGGGCTGGGGCGTCGGCGGCATTGAGGCCGAGGCCGGCATGTTGGGCCAGCCGGTTTATTTCCTCACGCCGGACGTCGTCGGAGTGTATCTCACCGGCGCTCTGCGCGAAGGCGTCACTGCCACCGATCTTGCGCTCACGCTCACCCAGCAGCTCCGCAAAGCCAAAGTCGTCGGCAAGTTCGTCGAATTCTACGGTCCCGGCGCCGCCGCGCTGCCCGTCGTGGACCGTGCCACGATCGCCAACATGGCGCCCGAATACGGCGCGACGATGGGCTTCTTCCCGATTGATGCCGAGTGCGTCAATTACCTCCGGGCCACCGGTCGCGATCCCAAGCAGCTCGCGCTTTACGAGGCTTACTACCGTGCGCAGAATCTCTGGGGTATTCCCGAAAAAGGTCAGATCGAGTACTCGACCGATCTTTCGCTCGACCTCTCGACGGTTGGACCGAGCGTCGCCGGTCCAAAGCGTCCGCAGGACCGGATCGAGCTCTCGAAGATGAAGCAGGAATTCCTCGCGGCGTTCTCAAAGCCCGTTACCGAAAACGGCTTTGGCAAGAAGGCTGAGGAATTCTCGACCGTGACCGCCGACATCGGTGGCACGAAGCTCAGCCACGGCTCCGTGTTGATTGCTGCGATCACGAGCTGCACCAACACCTCCAACCCGAGCGTTATGCTCGCCGCCGGTCTCCTCGCCAAAAAGGCCGTCGCCAAAGGACTCAAGGTGAACCCGCTCGTGAAATCGTCGCTCGCGCCCGGTTCACGTGTCGTGACCGATTATCTCGATAAAACCGGTCTCACGCCTTTCCTCGACCAACTCGGCTTTCAAACGGTCGGCTATGGCTGCACGACTTGTATCGGAAACTCCGGCCCGCTTTCGGCGCCGATCGAGGAAGCCGTTGTGAAGAACGATCTTGTCGCGGCCTCCGTGCTCTCGGGTAACCGCAATTTCGAGGCCCGCGTCCATCAGAACATCAAGTCGAACTTCCTGATGTCGCCGCCGCTGGTCGTCGCATTTGCCCTCGCAGGCCGTGTCGATATCGACCTTTCGACCGAGCCGCTCGGCCGTGATCAAGCCGGCGCCCCCGTGTTTTTGAAGGATATCTGGCCCACGCTGCAAGAGGTGCGCGACCAGATGCAGGCCGCCCTCAAGCCCGAGGTGTTCCGCCGTCTCTACATCAACTTCGCCGAGCAGAATCCGAAGTGGAACGAGATCCCGTCCACGACGGGCAATGTTTACGCCTTCGAGGAGAAATCGACCTACATCCAAGAGCCGCCATTCTTCACGAACTTCTCGATGACACCCGGCGCGATCAAGCCGATCACCGGAGCGCGTGCATTGGGCCTTTTCGGTGACTCGGTTACGACCGACCACATCTCGCCGGCTGGCGCGATCAAGAAGAGCTCGCCCGCGGGCAAGTTCCTCCTCGAAAGCGGAGTGACCTACGAAGACTTCAATTCCTACGGCTCGCGCCGCGGCAACGATCGCATCATGACGCGCGGCACCTTTGCCAACGTCCGCATCAAGAACCTGATGCTCGGCGGCGAAGAGGGTGGCAACACGCTCGGTGCGGATGGGGTCAAGACCTCGATTTACGAGGCGTCGATGGCTTACCAAAAAGCCGGCACGCCATTGATCATCTTGGCCGGTCAGGAGTATGGCACCGGTTCTTCCCGCGACTGGGCCGCAAAAGGCACCAATCTTCTGGGCGTCAAAGTCGTCGTCGCCCAAAGCTTCGAGCGCATTCACCGGTCAAACCTCGTGGGCATGGGCGTGCTGCCCCTGCAGTTTAAAGACGGCACCACGGCTCAGACGCTGCAGCTTGATGGCACCGAGTCTTACGACGTCGTGGGCCTCAATGAATCGATCAAGCCCCAGCAGGACCTCACGTTGAAAATCACGCGCAAGAGCGGTGCGGTCGAGAACGTAGTCGTGCGTTGTCGCATCGATACCCCGATCGAGATCGACTATTACCAACACGGCGGGATTTTGCCCTACGTGTTGCGGCAGATTGTCGCGCAAAACTAATTTTGGATCGCGCGCGCGCGTCGTCGAGCTACCGTTGGTGGGTAGCTCGACGGCTGCGATGGCGACAGTTCATGTATCTGGAAATAGTGCCGTTCTAGCGGGTTGTTTCGTTTTTCTTCTCCATGCCTGATTCGACTCCTTCCGTTTATCTCGTAGATGCTTATTCCGATCCTGTGGTCGTGCGCATCGAGGGCCGGGCATGCTTTCAAAATAGCACCGGTCTGAGAGATTTCGTCGGCGAGATGCTGCGCCAAGGGCGGCAGCGCTTTGTGGTGGATTTTCAGAACTGCACGAGCATGGACAGCACGTTTCTCGGCGTGCTGGCGGGTGTGGCTCTGGAGCTAAAGAAGACCAATCCCCCCGGGAGCATTGTGCTCGCCCGGGTGGGAGTTCGGAATCTTGAGCTGATCCGGAACTTGGGTTTGCATCGTCTGCTCACGGTCGACGCCGGAGATATGCCGATGAGCTTCGGCAAATGCGAGACGGCGCTGGCGGCATCCAATCCGGGAGAACTGGATCGTGCGAAGTTGGCGCTCGAATCCCACGAGCACCTAGTGGCCGCCGATGAAAGCAACCGGGCGAAGTTTCAGGATGTATTGTCGTTTCTTAAGAATCGCGTCGAGCAAAGCTGACCCGGAGACGACCGCCGCCGGCGCTGGCCCCGGGCGCTTTTTCACTTTTTTGTAGTCTTCACGATTGCCCGTCTCGGCAGCTTTGGAACACAGTTCTGGCCCATGGTTTTTGCCATCGTCATTGCGTTTGTGCTGGGGGTAGCGGTCTTAGCGGTGCCCTTTTGGCGCGCGCGGGCCGCAGCCGATGCCAGTGAAACGGCCCGGCAGCAGGCGACGCAGGACCGGCAGCGGGTGGTTGATTTCATGCACCTCATGGCTGAAGCGCTGGGAGAAGGTCTGACGCGGGCTGAGTTGCACCAGCGGATCGTGCACGCGTCGATTCTTTGCACCGGAGCTCTGAGCGCCTGTTTGTTTCAGCGAACTGAACGCGGCACGATGCGCGGGACGGCGGTAGAAGGATTATTTCCACCCCATCGGCCGTTCAACGATGAGGCCAAATCCAAGCTGACAACCCGAGCCAAGTTTATCGAGCAGGTGCTGCAGGCCGAAGAGTTTCCCGACAGCGAAGGAATCGTGGGCCGCGTGGCGACGACCGGCCGGGGGGAACTATTGGCCGATGCGACCGGAGATCGGCGTGTGGTCCGGCACGACGATTCGGCCCTCGTCGTGCGCTCGGTGATCGCGGTGCCACTCTTCTTTCGCGATCGTTCGTTTGGGGTCTTGGCGGTGGCCAATCCCGCCGGCGGGCGGGCGTTTTCTGAGATGGAGTTTTCGCTGATGGAGTCTTTGGCGGAGCAAGCGGCTCTGGCCTTGCACAACGCCGAGTTTTTGCACCTCCAGATGGAGAAGCAGCAACTCGATTTGGATATCTCGGTCGCGAGCGGGATTCAGCGGATGCTTTTGCCGCGCAAGACCGACACCATCGACGGCATTGATTTGGATGCGCGTTACAAACCGGCGCAAAAGATCGGAGGCGACCTTTACGACGTTATCCAACTGTCGCCGACGCGTCTCGCGATCGTCGTGGCCGATGTCGCCGGCAAAGGTATCCCGGCGTCGCTGCTCATGGCGATATGTCGGACGAATCTGCTGCAGATAGCCCCGCGCCACGATTCCCCGAGGCGAGTGCTCATCGAGTTGAATCGCGTGTTGGCGGCGGACATCGATCAAGGTCACTACATCACGATGCTTTACGCGGTGATCGACACGGTCGCGCGGAGCGTGACCTTTGCCCGGGCTGGGCATGAACTGCCGCTGTTCGCGCGACTCGACGCTAAGAGCGGCGCATTTTTGCCTGTTTTTGTCGGTTCCGAAGGGATGCCGCTCGGGATGGTGCCGGACACGCTTTTTTCGGAAGTGATTACCGATCATACGGAGCCCTTCGGCCTCGGAGATTTGCTCGTACTTTATACGGACGGGATCAGCGAAGCGCCGAACGAAGACGGTAAAGAATTCTCCGGACATCGCCTCGCCGATGTGGTCCGGACCTTGCACCAACGCTCCGCGCAGGAAGTGAACGACGGCATACTGAGCGCGGTGGGGCGTTTCTCGGGAGAAACCCCGCAGCGTGATGACCTGACTCTGGTGACGGTGAAACGAGTTTAGTTCGTCCGCTTGCCTCCGCATCTTTGTCTCGCATCGTCCGAACTCACCCATGATCGCATCCTCCACTTTTGACACTGCTGCCACGCCGGACCGGCATTCGCTTCCGGACGCGGGTGGACACTTCGGCCGCTATGGCGGGGTTTTTGTCCCCGAGACCTTGATGACGGCGCTTGCAGAGCTGGGCGCAGTCTACTCGGAGGCCCGAGACGATCCGGCGTTTCAAGCGAAGTTAAAGGAGCACCTGAAGGAATTCGCCGGGCGGCCGACGGAGCTTTATCTCGCCGAACGACTCACGGCGCACTGCGGGGGCGCCAAGATTTATCTCAAGCGCGAGGACCTGCTGCACACGGGGGCGCACAAGATCAACAACGCTTTGGGGCAGGCCATGCTCGCGTTGCGCATGGGAAAAAAGCGGGTCATTGCGGAAACCGGTGCCGGTCAACACGGGGTGGCGACTGCGGCCGTGTGCGCGAAGTTTGGCCTCGAATGCGTCGTGTATATGGGAGCCGTCGATATGGAGCGGCAGGCGCTGAATGTGTTTCGGATGCGATTGATGGGCGCTGAAGTGCGGGCCGTCACATCCGGTCAGAAGACGCTCAAAGACGCAGTAAACGAGGCGATGCGGGACTGGGTGACCAATGTCCGTGGCACCCACTACATCCTCGGCTCGGCTCTTGGCTCGCACCCGTATCCCATGATGGTCCGGGATTTTCACCGGGTGATTGGCCAAGAAACGAAGACGCAGTTGCTGGCCCGCGAGGGTCGCCTGCCCGACGAGATGATTGCGTGCGTGGGCGGCGGTTCGAATGCGATCGGATTTTTCTTTGATTTTCTCGAGGAGAAATCGGTGCGGCTGATCGGGGTCGAAGCGGGCGGACGTGGGATTCGCCGCGGCGAACATGCGGCGCGGTTTGAGGGCGGAAAGCTCGGTGTCCTCCAAGGCGCCAAGACCTACATCCTCCAGGATCCCGACGGGCAGATTGAACTTACGCACTCGGTGAGCGCCGGACTCGATTATGCGGCGATCGGGCCGGAGCACGCCTACTACCGCGATCAAAAGCGGATAGATTTTGCCTACGCCTGCGACGACGAGGTCATGGAGACGTTCCAGTTGTTGTCGCGATTGGAGGGAATCATTCCCGCGTTGGAAAGCACCCACGCGGTGGTGCACGCGATCAAGCGGGCGAAGCTCATGCGGAAAGATGAGATCATTGTGGTGAATCTTTCGGGCCGCGGGGACAAGGATGTGAACCAAGTGGCGAAAATCCTCGGCGTCGCTTTATGAAGTCAATGACCGGTTATGGACGGGCGACGGCGGGGCTTGGGTCCGATACGATTACGATTCAAGTGAGCTCGGTTAACCGGAAGACGCTCGATCTGACGGTAAAATTGCCCGAGGAGTGGGCGGCGCTGGAGCCGGCGATCACCGAGAAAGGCCGGCGCCATGCGTCACGTGGCAAGGTCCATGTGCAGATTGAACTAACCGGTGCCACCGGCAATCGGCAGGAGGTTTGGGATGAGGCGGCCGCGATTGAGACGCTCAACCGACTGGCTACGTTCGCGTCAAGGCAGGGAGTCGTGTTTGGGCCGACACCCGAGCTGTTGTGGGACATCGCCCGGTCGCAGCGAAAAGTGAATGACTTTCCATCGATGGAAGAGGCTCAGGAAGCCGTACTGGCCGCGCTGGAATCGGCTTTGCGGTCGTTTGTGGCGATGCGAGCCAAGGAAGGCGAAGCGCTCCTCGTGGATTTCATTGGCCGCCTTGAGCTGCTGCGCCGGCAAGTGGATCTCATCGCCGCCCGAGCACCGCTCGTACCGCCGCTCTACCGGGATCAACTCTTGCTCCGCCTGCGGACGGCGGAATTGGACCTAAAGGTAGACGACGAGCGGGTGCTGAAGGAGCTCGCGCTCTTCGCCGACCGTTGCGATGTGACAGAGGAACTGACTCGTTTGCGCAGCCATCTCGAGCAATTCACCGCCTTGCTGAAGTCCGATGGCGAGATTGGCCGCAAATCGGAGTTTATTTTGCAGGAGATCGGCCGTGAGGTTAACACGATCGGTAGCAAGGCCAACGACCTCACGATCTCTCGGGCGGTGATCGAGTTGAAGAATGAGCTGGAGCGAATCCGCGAGCAGATCGCCAACGTCGAGTAGCCGGTTTGATCTACTTCGGCTCGCGGAGTGAGTGCCAGAGGTAGAAACCGACGCCCACGCAAATGCCGGAGTCAGCGACATTGAAGGTCGGGTAAACGTAACTTCCGAAATGTAGGTCGATAAAATCGACCACATGGCCGTAAGCCAAGCGGTCGATGACATTTCCGACGATGCCGCCGCAAAGGAGACCAAAACATAGCTGGGAGCGGTGCTCCCGCAAACCTAGGGCGTGACGCCAGATGACGATGGCCGCCAGCGTGACCAAGGCGAAAACTGCGAGCAGGACGCTCTGCCCGGAGAACATGCTCCACGCCGCCCCGGTGTTGCCGACGTGGACGATGTAGAAGAAATTCCTGATTACGGTGATCGCCCCGTGGCCTTCACCGTAAGTTGGGAACGGAAGATGGGCGACGATCGCCAATTTGGTCAGCTGATCGGCGATCAGCACGATAGCTGCGATGACAAGCAGTCGGCGGTAAGCCAGCAACCGGCTAAGCCAAGGCGCGGGCGCCGAGACACTCGACGCGTTGGGCTTGCTGGGATCGGGCATCGTCACCGGCTAGTTCGCATTCGAAGTGGTGGGCCCTCGGGCGAGAGAATTACTCGCCGTTGTCGTCGCCGCTTGTGCCGCTGGGCGCACCGTCTTCGCCCATTTCGCCGAGAATACCGGCTTGGGTACGGGAACGGTGGCGGTTCCGCTCAAGCTCCTTCTGAGCGCTGGCCGAATAGCGTGTAAAGGGCACAGCCAGCAGACGATCTTTTGCGATTGGCTCTTGGGTAACCTCGCAGATGCCGTAGGTGCCGTCTTTGATCCGCTTGATGGCAGCCTCGATTTCCCCGAGGGCCTCCTGCTCGCTGGAGACAAGGCTGAGTGCGAAGTCACGGTCGAAGGTATCGGTGCCCGAGTCGGCTTGGTGCTGACCGTAGGACGACAAGTCGCCCGAGTCGTCTTTGGATGAGCGCTTGAGCGTCTCTTCGGAGTGAAGCTCGATGCCCGCGGTCAGGTGGCGGCGGAGATCAAGCAAGAGCTTGTAATAACGTTTGTATTTTTCCGGGACTTCAACCTCGAGCACCGCTTCGATCGATTTTACTTTCTTAGGATTGAAGCCGAGGATGTCGGCGAGAGACGCCGCCTTCACGTGGCTGGGTTTCGCGGCCTTCTCGAGCACAAGGGCCTGTTTTGCTGGGCTCACCTTGGCGGCGGCTTTGGAGATTTTGTCGCTTTCGGGCTTCTCGACGGTGGTCTGCGCGATGGCGCGGACTTCATCGAGGCTGAATGCGATGGGTTTGGCGGTGGCCCTGCGCTTCAGTATGCTGTCGCGCAAGGCGTTTTTCTTAGAGGGCTTTTCCATGTTGGTAGAAATCTTGGCAGGCGCGGAAGGCGGAGCCGGTTTGGCGGCAGGCTTGGGCGCTCGTTTCTCCGGAACGGAATGCTTGCTGCGCTTAACCGGGACTGACTTCGGCGGATTGTTGACGGGTTTCTTGGCGACAGCCTTTGGGGTGGGCCGTGCCTTGGCCTTGGGCTTAGCTTTCAGTTTCGGCTTGGCAGTTTTCGCAGCAGGCTTGGCGGGCTTTTTTGTTTTCTTAGCCATGGGGATTTATGGGGAACCGTGGAGTTTATGAAACAAGCGACTGAATGCAACGTGGGCAAAGGTCGCCGTTGGGCGTGCTTTGCACTAGGGGAACCCAGCGCCAGCAGCGTGGGCAACGAACGTAGCCGAGATCCGCGCATGGGCGCACAGACACTGCTAAAAGCGATCCGGGATCGGTCGTCTCTATGGTTACGAGCGAAACAATGAAGAGTTCGGGGAGAAAATCGCGATGCCGTTTAAGCACGGCGAGGGTGGTGTCGTCGCTCGCCGTCAGAGTCACGGCGGCGTCCAGCGACTTGCCCAAGTGGCCGGCTGCCCGAAGCGGTTCGATGGCTTCGGTGACTTGAGCGCGAACCCGAAGGAGCGCGGCAAAATCCGATTCGAGAGTGGGGTCGGTCCACTCTGACGGTGCCACCGGCCAGTCCTGAAGATGAACCGAATCCTGAGTGTATTCAACGTTGGCCGTGGCGTAGGACCAGGCTTCGTCGGTCGTAAAGGTGAGGATAGGTGAAAGAACCTTTATCAGGCTGCGGAAGATATGATGGATCGCGGTCTGAGACGAGCGACGCAGAGGCGCTTGGGTGCCGAGGGTATAGAGCCGGTCCTTCAGGACATCGTGGTAAACAGCCGAGAGCGTGACGGCGCAGAACTGGTTGCAGAGTTGGTAGACGCGATGGAACTCATAGGCGTCGTAAGCCGCGGTGCATTCGCGCAGGAGAATAGCCGTCTGATGCAGGGCCCAACGGTCGAGGAAGTCGAGTTGCGCGTAGGGGACAGCATCCCGAGCGAACTGGTAGTCGAAGAGGTTGGAAAGCTGGTAACGAAAAGTGTTACGGAGGAGCCGATACGATTCGGCGACGTTCTTCAAAATCTCGTCATCCACCGGGATGTCGTCGCGGAAATCTTGGGATGCAATCCAGAGGCGAATCACGTCGGCTCCGTGAATTGCGATGTAGGCATCGCTCGTCTGGGGTTTTTGGTAGGTGCTGCTTTTGGAGATTTTCTGACGGGCTTTATCGACGATGAACCCGTGGGTCAGGACGGCCCGGTAAGGCGCACCGCCGTTGGCGATGACGCCGGTCCAGAGCGAGGACTGGAACCAGCCGCGATGTTGGTCGCTGCCCTCGAGGTAGAGGTCGGCCGGCCAAGAGGTGCCGCCCTGAGCGTTACCAAGAACCGCGGCATGGGAGGAGCCCGAGTCGATCCAAACATCGAGTGTGTCACGACCGCAGGTCAGAGCCGTCGGCGCGGGCCAGTGCGCAGGCAACGCGATGCCGCCGAGGATATCGGCAGCGTTGGCATTGTACCAAAAATTGGTGCCTTCGGTGGCGATCTTAGCGGCAACGGCGCGAGCAACACCGGCGTCGAGATAAGCGTTCTTGTTCTCGTCGAAGAATGCCGGAATCGGCACGCCCCAAGATCGTTGACGGCTGATGCACCAATCAGGGCGGGATTCGACCGCGCCGCGGATGCGGGCTTCGCCCCAGCCCGGAATCCATTGGACCGTTTTGATCGCCGCGAGGGCGTTTGCCCGAGTGTCGGCCTTGTCGAGCGACACAAACCACTGGTCGACGGCGCGGAAAATGATCGGGGTCTTGGAGCGCCAGCAGTGCGGGTAGCTGTGAGGAAACTTGGCTTTGGCAAACAGTGCGCCGGCTTCGGCGAGTTTCTTGAGAACGGCGAGGTTGGCCGGCGACGGTTTTTTGGCGGCCAAGTCTTCAACGGTCTCCAAGGTCGTGATGCCCACGAGATCGGCTGGCACCTGACCATCGTTTAGATACCGACCGTCGTCGCCAACGGGGCAATAAATCGCCAATCTATATTTCAGACCGGTGAGATAATCCTCGGCGCCATGGCCGGGTGCGGTGTGCACCGCGCCGGTGCCGCTTTCGGTGGTGACGTAATCCGCGAGAACGATGGGGGACGTACGGTCGATAAAAGGATGACGGGCCGCGAGGTGTTCAAGCGTGGATCCCTTGCGCGTTGCAGAGATGGTCGGAGCGGTCTCGATTTTGGCCGAGGCGAGAACAGATCCGAGCAAAGCAGCTGCGACGATGATGCGCTCGCTCCCGGTGTCAGCGACCGCGTAATCGATATCGGGATGCAGGGCGATCGCGAGATTGGCGGGAATCGTCCAAGGAGTCGTGGTCCAGATGACGACGTAGAGCGGCTTGTCCGTGGGCAGGCCGAATTTTTCTGCCTCCCCGGTTGGGACAAGAAACCTCACCCAGATGGCGATGGAGGTGTGGTCCTTGTATTCGATCTCAGCCTCGGCGAGGGCGGTTTCGAAAGGAATACTCCAGTAAACCGGCTTCTTGCTGCGGTAGACCAAGCCCTTTTCAACGAACGCAGCGAAGGTGCGGAGAATGTCGGCTTCGAAAGCCGGCGCCTTGGTCTTATACTCATGGGCCCAGTCGGCGACAATGCCCAGTCGTTTGAACTGGGTCGTCTGCTTGGCGATCCAGGATTCGGAAAATGCATCACAGTGGGCGCGAAGTTCGCCGGTGGATACGGTCTCGTTTTTTTCGCGAAGCTCGCGGGTGACCTTCTGCTCGATGGGCAGGCCGTGGCAGTCCCAACCCGGAATGTAGGGCGTGCGATATCCACGGAGGGTTTTATACCGGATTGTGATATCCTTCAGGGTCTTGTTCAGCGCGGTGCCGATGTGCACATCGCCGTTGGTGAAGGGAGGCCCATCGTGGAGGACGAAGGTTTTTTCAGCTGCAGCGCGGTTGGCCTGAAGCCGAGCGTAAAGCCCGATCTGTTCCCAGTGAGCGACCCGACCGGGTTCCCGTTGGGCAAGGCCGGCGCGCATTGAGAAGTCCGTTTTTGGAAGCTGGAGAGTGTCTTTCAGGTCTTGCGCCATGCCGAAGAAAAATGGCGGAGGCTAGGTCGGGTCAGAGGGGAGTCAAGGAGTGATCCGGGAGGGAAATGCGCGTTGTCTGCAATGGCCGAGGGCGTTTGGGCCTTTGGAAAAACGGTACGGGTTTCAAGCGTCCCTGAGTGAACTACAAGCTCGATGTTTTGCCGACTTAGGACACAAAAAAAGGCCGACGCCCATGCGCCGGCCTTGTGGCCAAAAATTGATCTGAAGGAGGTCAGTTGAGCTCGGACTTTGAGGCTTTGCTCT
>JBIKWB010000040.1:0-37119 GCA_044356555.1 Opitutaceae bacterium
CCGAAGGGAGGTCTGCGCACCAAGTCCCAATAACCCGCCCGTTTTTGTTCGTGCGGGGGTGGGTCAATTCTAAACGAGCAAAGCAGGGTCATTTCCTCGCGAGCGTTGACACTGGAAAACATCCCGGCGGGTGATCTCCGCCCGCGCCTTGCAAAATGTCGTGCGGGCAGCTGGCTGGGCCGAGTGTTGGGACCAGCACAAACATGAGTTTGCGCCCGGCGTCGCCGGCCTGCCTGACGAAGTGAACTGCTGGCAGATCCCGGAACTCAACCGCCAGCGCGCTAACACTAAGAACGTGCTCGACGAGCTTAAAAATCGGAGGGGGCGGCAGCGACTTTTGTGCGAAGTTCAAGGCGACGATCAAACTCACGGTGCGACTGCTGCTCTTCGTTTACAACCGGTGGACGTTTTTCGTGCGCTTCATTGTGCCGCAAAAACATACCGAAGCCAAACGCGGTCGATGCTGGGTTCTATTGATTGTGGCCAGGCTCGTGCAATCGGGTCGGCTAAAAGAGCAAAAAGTCTCTATAAGCAGTGGCTGGGCTTAATAATTACGCAACGGCGATCTTTGCCTCAACGAGTGGATCCGCGCAACCGCGCCTTAGTTGAGTTATATCGTTTCAGGCCACCACGCAAACACCGCTAATCCTGTCCTGGTTGGCGTCAAAATTGCGTTACAAATTCGGAAACTAGGCCCAAACCGCCCGTTTTGGCGGTTTTTGTCTGGCCACTTTTACTCGTGGTATTAAATTATTATAATCTGTCTCGCTTTAATTCCTCTCTGAGTGTGCTTGAGTTGCGTATTGCGGGAATTTTTACGTCTATCATCTTTTAATGAATCCTTTCGCTATATCAATTGAAGCGCCTTCGGCCAAGCAGGTTGGGGGAGTGGATACCTTGATGGACGCCTTGCGCGTGGCGGTTGAACGCAAAACGGGCGGGTTGATCTATGTGAGCCCGGAAGGGGTTGAAATTAGGCAGACTTACGCTGATTTGCTGGAAGAAGCACAGAAGATCGCGCGGGGGCTACTTGGCCATGGAGTAGCGAAGGGTGATCCCGTGCTGCTTCAGCTCGACGCCGCAGAAGACTTCATCCCGGGATTCTGGGGCTGTGTCATGGCTGGAGCGGTGGCTGTGCCCGTGGCGGTAGCGCCGATCTTCTCTCAGGCAAATAGCGCCCTTCTTAAATTACTAAACGCAGGCAAGCTTCTTGAGCGTGCGGCTGTGTTGGCGTCCGGCGCGGCGGTGGAGGGACTTCGACAGTTGCCCCCAAGCCTGGGGAAATTGAGCGGCCCGGTCATTGACCTCGGCGCACTGCGCCGAGAAAAGGTGTCGACGGGGGCCGTTTCCTCCCCGTTAGCGACGGATGTGGCGGTGATGCTGCTGACTTCGGGCAGTACAGGTCAGCCAAAAGGAGTGCCGCTGACCCACCGGAACCTGCTCGCGATGGCGGCGGGCACGATCGAGGGAAATGGATTTACGTCGTCCGAGGTCACGCTGAACTGGATGGCCCTCGACCACGTGGGTTCAGTCTCGTTTCTGGGCACGATGGCGACGGTGCTTGGCTGCACCCAGATTCACATCCCCTCCGGCTATATCCTGCAGGAGCCGCTGCGCTGGCTCGAATTGATCTCGCGTCATCGTGCGACGATCTCGTGGGCGCCGAATTTTGCCTTCACCCTGTTTTTGGACCGGACTGCGGCCGTGCAGGCGGGTAATTGGGACCTGAGCTGCATGCGGTTTCTGGTTAATGCCGGTGAACCGGTGGTGGCGCGTACCGCGCGAAAGTTCATCTCCCTTCTCCAAGGCCACGGCCTGCCGGTGGGCGCGCTCCGGCCTGCCTTCGGTATGTCGGAGACCTGCTCGGGCATCACTTGGTCGCGCGGCCTGACTTTGGAGAATACCGGAGATGACGTCGCGTTTGTCGACTTGGGGCCGTGCAACCCCGGCGCGGAAATGCGTGTCGTGAATGAATCGAGCGAGGAATTGCCGGAGGGCGAAACCGGCCGGCTGCAGTTGCGAGGCCCGTCCGTGTTCGGCGGCTATTTCCGCAATCCTGAGGAAAACGCGAAGGTGTTTAAGGATGGATGGTTTGAGACGGGTGATCTTGCCTTTATCGAAGGAGGAAACCTCCGGATCGCGGGCAGGATCAAGGATGTGATCATCGTCAACGGGGCCAATTTCTACAGTCATGAAGTCGAAGCCGCGGTCGAGACGATCCCCGGGGTGATGAAGACGTTTACGGCGGCCTGTGCGGTGCGCGACGCAGACTCCGAGACCGATCAACTGGCGCTGTTTTTTTGTCCCGAGTCCGACCAGTCTGGAAAAGACGTGGCGATCGCACGGGCGATCCGCGCAAAATTGATCCAGCAGGTTGGTCTCTCACCGACCTATTTGGTGGCGCTCGCACCGGCGGAGGTGCCGAAGACGGAGATCGGCAAGATTCAGCGCGGACAGCTCAAGAAGGCCTTTGAGGCCGGCGCCTACCGCGACCGTCTGATTCAACTGGCGCGATCGGGTCCGGCCAAAGCGCCGGAAAAACGCACGAGTAATCGCGGGGAACTCTCGTCGCTCATCGCCGAGATCTGGCAAGACGTGCTGGGACTGGAAGCTGTCGGCTACGACGAGACCTTCTTTGAACTGGGCGGGCACTCCCTCCTCATCGTCCAGATGCAAAAGCGCCTGCAGGAGCTCATGGGCCGCCCGGTGGCCATCGTCGAGCTCTTCAATTGCCCCACGGTCCGGGCGATGGTGGATCATTTCTCCAAGGACTTTGCCCCGGACAATCGGGGCTCGACCTTCACCCCGATCCGGGAGACCCGGGCCGCGGGTAGCAGCGGGGACATCGCGATCATCGGCATCGGCCTGCGCTTCCCCGGGGCGGCGACGCCGGAAGAGTTCTGGCGCGTGCTGGCCGATGGGAAGGAAACGATCCGTTTTTTCACCGCCGAAGAAGCCCTCGCGGCAGGCGTCGATCCGGAGCTGGTGAGCAATCCGAACCACGTGCGGGCTGCGCCGCTGCTTGATGCGCCGGACGCATTTGACGCGGATTTCTTCCGCTATTCGGCGAAGGAAGCCCGCATGATCGACCCGCAGCAGCGGGTGTTTCTCGAGGTGTGTTGGGAGGCGTTTGAGGACGCCGGTTACGATCCACTCACTCATCCCGGCAAGGTCGGACTCTTTGCGGCGGCGGGCATGAATACTTATCTGCCCAACAATCTGTGGGCGAACGATGCCTTCCTGCAGGCCGAAAATGGCAGCCGGATGTTGACGGTGGATTCCATGAATGGATTCAACGTCATGATCACAAATGACAAAGACTACCTGCCGATGCGGGTGTCGTACCGGTTGAATCTTCGCGGCCCGAGCGTGAACGTGCAGTCGGCCTGCTCCAGCACGCTGCTCACCCTGCACGAGGCCTGCAAAGCGATCCGGATGGGCGATTGCACGATGGCGCTGGCCGGCGGTGTGTCGATCAAGCTGCCGCAACACGCCGGGCACCTCTACAGTCCCGGCATGCTGAATTCCCCGGATGGGCACTGCCGCGCCTACGATGCGCAGGCCGAGGGGACGATCTTTGGCAACGGCGCCGGAGTGGTGTTGTTGAAGCCTCTGGCTGAGGCCCGCGCCGACGGCGATCGGATCTATGCCGTGGTGAAGGCCACTGCTAGCAACAACGATGGCGCGGGCAAAGTGGGTTTCACTGCCCCGAGCTCGAGCGGTCAGGAAGATGTCTGCTCCGAGGCGATGGCCCGGGCGGGCGTGACGGCGGAGTCGGTTACCTTCATGGAGGGCCACGGCACTGGCACGCCGCTCGGCGATCCGATCGAGGTCAATGCGCTCTCCAGCGCATTTCGCCGCCACACGACGCGGACCAACTACTGCGCGCTCGGTTCCGTCAAGACGAACGTCGGCCACTTGCAGATCGCTTCCGGCATCGCGGGCCTGATCAAGACCACGCTCGCGCTCCACCACCGGCAGATTCCCGGCACGCTGCATTTCGAGAAACCGAATCCGAGCATCGATTTTGCGAGCACGCCTTTCTTTGTTAACCGCGAGACGATGGATTGGGCGTCCCCGGCCGGCCCGCGTCGCGCCGGAGTGAATTCCCTCGGCATCGGCGGCACGAACGTGCACGCGATTTTGGAAGAATCGCCCGCGCCGCAGCAGGCTGCGCCCCAGAGCCCGGCGGGCCGCTGGGTGCTGCCGCTCTCAACCCGTCATCCGAAGGCACTGCGGCAGATGGCGGACCGCTACGCCCAGCTGATCGCCCGCGACGCGGAAACTAATCTGGAGGACCTCGCCTTCACCGCGCAGGTCGGCCGCGCCGGCCTACCGCAGCGCGTGGCCTTTGTGGCGAACTCACGCGAGGACCTCGGGCGGCAGTTGAAACGCTTCGGGGCGGAGCCCGAGGCCCCATCGCAGCGCATCGATTTCGACCAGCGCGGTGTAGCCTGCTATTTTTCAGCCGACGCGAAGGGCGCGGCGGCCCTGGCCCGCGAATTGTGGACCACCGAGCCTGTGTTCCGGACCGTGGTCGAGCAGTGCCTGACGACGTTTGAGAGCGTTTCGGCTAAGACTATTTCGCGAAGCGAGGGCGTGGCGGCGATGCCGATGGGTTTCGCCGTCGAAGGCGAAGCGGCCGGGATCTCGGGCCCCTTGCTGTTTGCCTTTGAGTATGCGCTGGCGGATTTGCTGGTGAGTTACGGCATCGAGGCGGCCGCCGTGGGCGGTCATGGGATCGGCGAAATCGTGGCGGCGTGCCGCTGCGGGGTTTTCGCACTGGAGGATGCCCTCCGTCTCGTGTCCGTCGGTGAGCTGGCGTCTTCGGGTGTGGGTCGCAAGGCCGATGATGCCGCGTTCGCGCGCGTCGTGGGCCAATTGGAATTTTCCGCCCCGCTTCGGCGTATGGTTTCCGGCACTACCGGAAAATGGGAAGAGGCGGACCTTGCCGAGGCTGGGCATTGGCTGCGGTACCGCAAGGCGAGCGGCGACGGCGAGTCCGGACGTCAGGCGCTTTTGGCGGACGGTTACAAGGTGCTCATCGAGGTCGGTGCGGCGGTCGCGACGCCGGTGAGCGGGGTATCATCGCAGCGCTTGATCGCGGCTGATTTTCCGCGACTGGTGGGGACCCTGTTCGCGCTGGGCTATCCGATTCAGTGGGGCTCGGGCCGGAAAGCGCGACCGGCGCGCCGGGTGACGTTGCCGACTTATCCGTGGCAGCATCAGTCGTATTGGATTGAAGCCGTCGATATTCGGGGAAGGGAACGCGCGCCGGTGGTGGCGGCGTTTCATCCCTTGCTTGGCCGGCGCTGGCGCTCACCGCGAGTCAAAGCTTCCGTGTACGAGTCCCGTTTCGATCCGGTGACCATGCCGTATCTCGCCGAGCACATCGTCCACGGGAGCATCGTGACGCCCGGCGCGCTCTACCTCGCTCAAGTCTCCTTGCAGGCGGCGGATCTCCTGCTCGGCGCGCAGACCGCGGCGGGTGACCGCAGCGTACGATTGCACGATGTGGTGTTTGTCGGCGCGATGGTGATCGACCCCCGGCAGCCGCGGACCGTCCAGACGATTTTCACGCCGGGTGAGTCCGGCGGATATGGCTTTGAAGTGCTGAGCTGGACCGATGCCGAGCCCGACACCGTCGTCGTGCACGCTACGGGCCGCTGCGTTGCCGAGCCGGCGAAACCCATCTCGCTCGACCTCGCCCAGGTGAGGGCAGCGCTCCAGCCAGTCGCCAATCTCGCCGGCCACTACTCGACCATGGACAAGATGGAAGTGCGCCTCGGGGCCAGCTTCCGTTGGATCGCCGAGATGCACCGGAGCGAGCGGCAATCGCTGCTGCGTCTGGTGGCCCCTGTCGGACTCGAGCGGACGCGCGAGTGGCACCCCGGCTTGGTCGATTCGTTCCTGCAGGCAGCGGTCCCAGCCATCGGCTTGGACGGTGCGCGGACCCTGATTCCGTTCCGCGTGGGACAACTCGTTTTCCATCGCAACCCCGATGGGCAAGCACTCTTCGCGCACGCGCAACAGCTCCCGTCGGAGCGGGCGGCAGAGGTGAACCTCTTCCGCTGCGACGTGCGCCTCTACGATGCGGGCGGCACCTTGGTCGCCGAGGCGCTGGGCTTTGAGCTTCGCAATTTGCAGGCGCAGGACGTGCAGACCGCGACGGCGCCGAAGTTCTTCGAGACCACTTGGGAAACGCCGGGTGCGCCGGCCGAGATTTCGCGGAGTTCCCCGGCGGGGTCGTGGCTTTTCCTTTCGGAAGGCGATCCGGCGTCCCGGGCGTTGCAGCAGTCGCTACGCGCGGCGGGTGGGACGGTGCAGGAAGTGCCGGTTTCACGCGCGGCCGAGGCCGAGGGGCTGTTGGCCTCCCAGCGCTGGGCGGGCGTGGTCTACGCTTGGAGCCTGAGCGCCGAATCGCCCGCGGCGATCGGCTGGGGGGAGTTGCTCGCATGTGTGAAGGCTGCCGCCAACCGCAAGGGGGACGGCGTGGCCCGTTGGGTTTTCCTCACCGCGCGCGGCGTCACGGCGCAGGCGTCCGTGGGCGGCTTCGTCACGGGTCTCGTTCACGAGCATCCCGAGTGGCGGCCCCTCCACCTCGAGATCGATCCGGCGCGGGAGACCGTCGACCAGTGGACTCCGTGGCTCTTGGACACGGCTGGCAACGAAATCTGGCTGACGGATCAAAGCGGTGCGGTGCAAGGCATGCGCCTCACTGAGAAAGCAATTCTCCCGAAGACGGTCACGGTGCGTTCCGATGGCAGCTATCTCGTCACCGGAGCGTCGGGCGCGCTGGGTCAGGCGGTCGCGGAATGGCTGGTCACCCACGGTGCGCGGGCACTGTGTTTGTCCGGTCGACGCGAGCCCGGCGATGAGTTGCAGGCGAAGATCGCCGGGTGGGAACGCCGCGGCGTGCGGGTTAACTTTGAAATCGCGGACCTGAGCGACGCGGTGAGCGTGCACCGCCTCGTGCAAAAGGCGGGCGAGTCTCAACCCTTGCGCGGGGTGTTTCATGCGGCCGGCGCATTGCGGGACGGCTTCCTGCGGCAGGCGGACGCCGCGGCCTTCACCTCGATTTTCAGTGCGAAGATCACGGGGTCGTGGGAACTGCACCGCGCGACTCAAGGCCTGCAGCTCGATTGCTTCGTGCTGTTCTCGTCCATCGCCTCGCTGCTCGGCTCGCCGGCCCAAGCGAATTACGCGGCGGCCAATGCTTACATGGATGCGTTGGCCCGGGAGCGCCAGCAGGCCGGGCTGGCCGGACTCAGCATCCAGTGGGGCCCGTGGGATGGCATCGGTATGACCGCTCGCCTCGGCGCGCGCGACCGAGAGCGGTTGCGCGAGCGAGGCTTGCTCGCGATGGAACCGACACAGGCCCTCTGGGCGCTGGAGCAGGTCCTGGGCTCTTCGGGCTGCGTCGGTGTATTTGCCTGGAACAGCCGGACCTATCGCACGGCCTTGAAAGGGCCGGTGCCGGCGTTTTATCGGCGCGTCTTTGCCGGCGAAACACCCGCTGCGACGCCCGCCGCCGCGCCCGTCGCGGTGGCTCCGCACGGTTACGCCGCCCTGCCGCTCCCCGAGCGTGCGGAGGCGATCGAGCGCGTGATCCGTGAAATCGTGGCCACGCTGCTTGGCCTGGACTCATACCTGAACGTCGAGCGGGAAAAGGGGTTGTTTGACCTCGGAATCGATTCGTTGACGGCCATCGACCTCAAGGACCGCCTCGAGAAAGCGCTCGGGCACACCTTGCGCTCCACGATCGCCTTCGACTATCCCACGTCGCTGGAAATGGCGGCGCATCTCGCCGAGACCCTATTCCCGGCGACGACGCCCACCGTGACCGCCGACGCGACCGCGGCGGACGCGAAACCGGCCGCGGGCGGCGATGAAGATTTGAGGCGCTTGACCGCCGCTGATCTGGAGGCGCTTTTGCAAAAAGAACTGAGTGAGTGAACCGAACAAAAACGACGTCATGACTTATCAAAAAGTAGGAGTAATCGGTGCCGGTGTGATGGGCACCGGCGTAGCCCAAAATCTGGCCCAACGGGGCATGCGGGCCGTCTTGGTGGACGTGTCGGAGACTGTCCTGACCAAGGCCCGTGAGACCATATTTAACAGTCTGCGCGTGGCCGGCATGTTCCGGCGCGACGACGCGCCCGTCGCCGACCCGGAGCAACAGGTCGGGATGATCGAATTTACGACTGACTACACGCGGCTGGCCGACGTGGAGTTTGTGGTCGAGAACGTCGTCGAAAAGCTGGCGATCAAAACCGAGATCTATCCCCGGCTCGATGCGATCTGCCCGCCGGAGTGTATCTTCGCGGCGAATACCTCGGCTATTTCAATCACCAAGCTGGGCGGCTTTACCAAGCGCCCGGACAAGGTGCTCGGGATGCACTTCATGAATCCCGTGCCGATGAAGAGCATGGTGGAGGTCATCCGCGGTCATCACACGAGCGAGGAGACGCTGGTCCGCGGTAAAGCCTTTCTCGCCCAACTCGGCAAGGAGGCGGTGGTGGTGAATGACATGCCCGGCTTCGTTTCGAACCGGGTGCTCATGCTCACCGTCAACGAGGCAGTCTGGCTCGTGCAGGACCAGGTGGCCTCGGCGGCCGACGTGGACAAGATTTTCCGCTCCTGCTTCGGCCACAAAATGGGGCCGTTGGAGACGGGAGACCTGATCGGCTTGGATACGATCTTGTACTCCTTGGACGAACTCTACGCGGCTTACGGCGATCCCAAATTCCGTCGTTGTCCGCTGCTTCAGAAAATGGTGGACGCCGGCTTGCACGGGCGGAAATCAGGCGAAGGGTTTTACAAATATTCGGTCTAACCAGCCGGGTGCCCTTCGGGAGGCATTCATTCCACAACTTTTCCTTCAATTATGACACAATCAGAAGCCCGCTCGAAGGTTCGCGCCTTCCTCGAAAAATTCATCCGGGACCAGGATTTCCAAGACGGGGACAATGTTTTTGCCCTCGGTCTCGTGAACTCGCTGATGGCGATGCAACTCGTGCTTTTTCTGGAGAAAGAGTTCGGGGTTAAATTCACCAACCAGGATCTCAATCTGAAGAATTTCCGCTCCGTGGATTCGATGGTCGAGTTGCTCGGTGCGCGTGGCATCATCGCGGCGGCCTGAGGTCATGACGCTGCAAGGCTATATCGACTCAGCGATCGCGCCCCACGCCGATCGGTGGGACTGCGAGGAACGCATCCCGCGCCAAGTGCTTTCTGATTTGGCGGGCCTCGGCGTGCTCGGGGCCCACGTGTCCGTCGCTCAAGGGGGCGGGGGGCGGCCAGTCGTCGAGTGGGGCGAGGCGCTGGAGGCGGTGGGCGAGGCGAGCATGTCGCTGCTGAGCGTCCTGACCATCCACGCGATGTCTTCCTACGCGCTCGCCCGCTGGGGCGAGGCCGAAGCGCAACAGGAGTGGCTGCCGAGCCTCACCTCCGGCGCGAAGCTGGGCGGGTTTTGTCTCACTGAGCCGACGATCGGGTGCGATGCGAAGTCCGTCACCACCCGTCTCGAGGAGGCGGGAGATAGCTGGCGGGTGAACGGTACCAAGCGCTGGACTTCCGCGGCGGAATTGGTGGACGTATTTCTGGTCTTCGGCCAGACCGACCAAGGGCCGACCGCCGTGCTCGTGCCGCGCGAGACGCCGGGTGTCACGGTGACGCCTATCAGCGGCGTCCTCGGCTTCCGCGGGGCGCGGGCCTGCGAGCTGACCTTTAAGGACGTGGTGGTGCCGAAGCGCTGGACGATCGGGCCGCAGGGCCTGGGTTTCTCATACGTCGCCAGCTCGACGTTGGACGTAGGGCGATTCTGCATCGCCTGCGGGTCAACCGGCCTGATTCGCGCGTGTGTCCGGGCGAGCGTGGACTACGCCCGCCAGCGCAAGCAATTCGGCGTCCCGCTGAGCGAGCATCAATTGATCCAGGCGCTGATCGCAGACATGACGACCTCCTACAAGGCGGCCAATGCCCTCTGGCGACAGGCCGCGAAGGCGCGGGAGGAACTCCTGCCAAGCTCGATCATGGAGACGACCACGGCCAAATACTTTGCATCGACCTCGGCCTCCCGCGCGGCGAATGACGCGGTGCAAATCCATGGGGCCAATGGCTGTGGTCCCGACTATCCGGTGCAGCGCTACTTCCGCGATGCGCGCATCACGGAGCTCATCGAAGGCAGCAACCAGATGCAGCAAGTCATGATCGCGCAGGATGCGCTCAACGCTTTCGCCACCCGCCGGCGCCGCTGAAACCGTGTCGCAGAAAAAAATCAAATGCGTCGTATGGGATCTCGACCACACGGTTTGGAGCGGAATCCTGCTCGAGGGCGACACCCTCGAGTTGCGACCCGGTGTGCGGGAATTGATCGAAGCTTTCGACGAGCGTGGTATCCTCCAGTCGGTGGCCAGCCGCAACGAGAGCGCACCGGCCCGCGAGCAGTTGAAAAAATTTGGGCTGGAGCAGTATTTCTTGCACCCACAGATTAACTGGGACCCCAAATCCGAGTCGGTGAAGCGCATTGCGGAGCGTCTGAATATTGGTTTGGACACCTTCGCCTTCATCGACGACCAGGCCTTTGAGCGCGACGAGGTGCGCTTTAGTTTGCCGACCGTGCGCACCTACGATGCCGCCGAAGTCGAGCGGTTGCGGACGGATCACGATTTCGTACCGCGCGTGATCACCGAAGATGCGCGCCGCCGCCGCGAGATGTACCAAGCCGATATGGTGCGGCAGGAGGAGGAGACCTCGTTCAAGGGTCCGAACGACGCATTTTTGGCGACGCTCGACATGACGTTTTCGTTTGGCCCGGCGACCGCGGCGGACCTTCTGCGGGTGGAGGAGCTGGTCGCGCGTACCAATCAACTGAATACCACCGGGCGCATCTATTCCTACGAGGAGCTGGTGGATCTGCGGGAGTCCCCGGACCACGTGCTGCTCGTCGCGGACCTGACGGACAAGCACGGCCCCTACGGGAAGATTGGCGTCGTGCTGCTGCAGCGCAGCGAAGGCGCTTGGACCATCAAGCTGCTGCTGATGTCGTGTCGTGTGATGAGCCGCGGCGTGGGCGGCGCGCTGATCACGCTGTTGCGCCGCGAGGCCAAGGCCGTCGGCGTGCGGCTGCTCGCAGATTTTCGCGCCACCGATCGAAACCGGATGATGTACATCACCTACAAGTTCGCCGGATTCTCCGATCTCTCGGAGACAGACGGGACCAGCCTGATGGAGGCTGACCTGAATGATATCCCGGAATTGCCGTCGTATCTGGTGGTCAACTCGACCTGGCAAGGAGGCTCCCGTGGCTGACGACTCCAAAGATCTGCTGGCCAAGGCGCTCGGGGAACTCCGCCGCCTGAAGCAGGAGAACAAGGCGCTCAAATCGCTGGGCGGTGAGCCGATTGCCGTCGTCGGCATGGCGTGCCAGTTTCCCGGGGAGTGCACGGACCCGGAGGCTTATTGGGATTTTCTGGCGGCGGGCCGCTCGGCCATCGAGCCCACGCCCCCAGACCGGGCCGAGGGCACGGCAGGCGGCTTCGGCTCTTATCTCAAGAGCACGGATCAGTTTGACGCCGCGTTTTTCGGCATCTCTCCGAAAGAGGCGCAGAGCATGGACCCGCAGCAGCGCTTGCTGCTGGAGCTGGCGTGGCATGCGTTTGAATCGGGCCACATCCGCGCCGATGCATGGGCCGGCCGAGAGGTCGGAGTATTTGTCGGGATGAGCGGGATCGACTACGCGCTCAAACTTTTCGCGCCCTCCAATCGCGCGCAGATCGATCCCTACTTCGGCACCGGCTCGACCCAGAGCCCGGCGGCGGGGCGGCTCTCGTACTATTTCAAATTCAACGGCCCCGCGATGGTGGTCGACACCGCGTGCTCTTCCTCGCTGGTCGCGATTCACCTCGCCGTGCAGAGCCTGCGCCGCGGCGAGTGTGAGATGGCGCTGGCGGCGGGTGTGAACCGAATCCTCGGTCCCGATCTGACGTTGAATTTTGAGCAATCCGGCCTGCTCGCGCCGGACGGCAAGTGCTACACCTTTGATGCCCGGGCCGAGGGCTACTCGCGCGGCGAGGGCGGCGGCGCGCTGGTCTTGAAACGCCTGAGCGACGCTGAGGCGGCAGGCGACACGATCTTCGCATTGGTTTTGGGCTCGGCGGTCAATCAGGACGGTGGCTCGGGCGGCCTCACGGTCCCCAGCGGACCGGCGCAGCAGAAGGTTATCCGCCGTGCGCTGCAGGCAGCGGGACTCACTCCGGAGGACGTCGATTACGTCGAGGCCCACGGCACCGCGACGCCCTTGGGCGATCCCATCGAGGTCAACGCGCTGGGCGAAGTATTCACGAAGGGTCGGGCGGCGGGCCGCCCGCTACGCGTCGGATCGGTGAAGACGAATCTAGGGCACTTGGAGGCGGCCGCCGGCATGGCGAGCAGTTTCAAGGTCATCCAGTCACTCCGGCGCGAGGCACTGCCGCCGCACCTCAATTTCACCGAGCCGAGCCCGCATATCGACTGGAAAAACGCGGCGCTGCGGGTGGTGGATAAGCTGGAGCCTTGGGGCCGTGGGGAGCGCCGCCGCGTGGCGGGGGTGAGTGGATTTGGTTTTGTCGGCACGAATGCGCACATTGTTTTTGCCGAGGCTCCGGCGAAGGTGCCTTCACCAGCGAAAGACGCGACACCCCATTCGGAGTTGTTGGTGTTGAGCGCCCGCACACCCGAGGCGCTGCGCGGCCAAGCCAAGGCGTTTGCCGCGAGGCTGAGCGAGCTGCCGATCACGGATTGGCCAGCGGCGGTTTGGTCGGCCCGGGCAGGCCGCGTACCCTTTGCCGAACGTCTGAGCGTGGTGGCGGGGAAGGCGGAGGAAGCGGCGGCGGTTCTTCGCAAGTTTGCCGAGACCGGCAAGGCGCGGGGTGCTGGGGTAGGACGGGCCGCTGAGCAGGTCCGGTCCGCGTTTGTCTTCACAGGGCAGGGTGCGCAGTACGGTGGGATGGGCCGGAGGCTTTATGCCCAGCATCCGCTGTTCAGGGAGATCGTTGATAATTGTGCAGCCCAGCTGCGAGAGCCGCTCGGCCGCGACCTGCGAGATATCATGTTTTCGGAGACGGCCGTGACGGCGGTTGACTCAGAGGCGTCGGTCTTCGACGGGGCGCGGAATGTGGCACCTCTGGGTGAGCTCGACCAGACGGCCTTTACGCAAGCGGGTCTTTTCGTGATCGAGTATGCGTTGGCCCGTGTCTGGGAGGCGATGGGCGTGCGCCCGGAGATCGTGGTGGGGCACAGTGTAGGCGAATACGCTGCCGCCTGTATCGCCGGGGTTTTCAGCGTGGAGGACGCGTTGAAGCTGATCGCGGCGCGCGGGCGCCTCATGGAGCGTCGGTCCGCCCCGGGGGCGATGTTCACGGTGTTTGCTGACGAAGCCGTCGTGGCAAAATTGATCGCGCCCTTCGCGCAAACGGTGGCGATCGCCGCGGTGAACGGTCCGGAAGTTATCCTCGTGTCCGGGGGGACGGATACGATCGCGAAGGTAAAGGCGCTCTGCGAGCAGGCGGAGCTGCGCGTGGTTATGATGCGGATTTCCCATGCGTTTCATTCGCCCCTGACCGATCCGGTGCTGGCTGAACTGGAAGCGGTCGCGCGCACACTCACCCTGAACCGGCCGAAGATTCCGCTGATTTCCAATGTCACCGGCGGATTCGTTGATGAAGAGGTCACAGATCCGAGCTACTGGTCGCGCCATCTCCGGCAATCCGTGCGCTTCTGCGAGAGCATTGCTCTGTTGCATGCGCAAAAGCTCGATTACTTCATCGAAGTGGGCCCCGAACCCACGCTGATCGGGCTGGATCTTGCCTTTCGCGCCGCGCGTACCGATCAGGCCTCGACCGCGAAATGGATTCCTAGTCTGCAACGCGGACATGACGACCTGCACTCGCTGTTTGACGGCGCTGGTCGCCTCTGGACCGCCGGGGTCAATCTGGTCTGGCCCTCGATCCAGCCCGACGCGGCAGATCATTACGTTCCGCTCCCAGGCTACGCTTTCCTCCGAAAACGCCACTGGTTCAATTTCGCCGATTCCGTGACTGCTCCTGCATCCACTTCTGCTCCTGCATCCACTTCTGCTCCTGCCTCCATTTCTGCTCCCGTGCCCGAAATGCCCACGCCCGCCACGCCTCCCGTCTCAGTCTCCACCGCCCCGGTCCCGGTGCGCCCCAATGCCGATGCCGTGTTGGCGGAAGTCCAAGCGATCATCTGCGAAGTGAGCGGCCTTGAGCCTGCGGACCTGTCCCTCGCGGCCAACCTGTTGGAGATGGGCCTCGATTCGCTCATGTTTGTGCGCAGCGGGCGCGTTCTGGAGAAGCGCTTTCAGGTAAAAATTTCGATCAAGCAGTTCTACGAAGACCTGCATCGCATCGGTGCGCTCGTTGATTTCCTCGTGGCAAATTCCGCCGTGGAAACCGTCGCTCCGACGCCGGTCGTGGTCGCAGCCGCGCCCGCCGCCCCCGCCGCACCTGCGCCGGTGGCAGCCGTACCTGCAGCAGCACCCGCGGTGGCCGTGGCTGCGCCCACGTTGGCGGCGCGCCCCGCACCGGTCGCTCCGATGGCGACGACGGGGCTCGACCCCGTGTTGGAAGCGCATTTCCGGCTGATGGAGCGCTATCTCGAATTACGCACGGGCTTCGCTGCCCCCGCTGCCCCCGCGGCGCCGGTCGCCCCCATGGCGGTGGCTCCAGTGACTCCGGTTCGGATTGAACCCACGCCGGTGGCAGCACCTGCGGCCCCAGCGCCGATGAGCGGTAAGCTGGCCGTGAACTTTGGCGGACTAAACCTCGAAGAGGAAAAAAATCTGTCCCCTCAGCAGAAGCAGTTTTTGCGCGCGCTCACCGAACGCCTCGCCGCCAAGACCCGACGTTCCAAGGAGCAGACGCAGGCGTGGCGGCATGAGCTCGCCGATTGGAAAGGCAGCCTGCAATTCAAGCGCAGCCTGAAAGAGCTCAAGTATCCCATCGTCTCCAATCGTTCGCAGGGCAGCCGAATCTGGGATGTCGACGGCAATGAGTACGTCGATCTGGCCCTCGGCATGGGCGTACATTTTCTCGGCCATGCGCCGGCCTACATTAATGAGGCGCTGCACCGGCAGATTGACCGCACTGCCGCCCTCGGTCCGCAGTCGGATCTCGCCGGCGAAGTTGCGAAGAAGATTTGCCAACTCACCGGCACGGAGCGCGCGAGCTTGGCGATCACCGGCTCGGGTGCGGTGATGCTCGCCCAGCGCCTCGCCCGCGCGGCGGCGGGCCGGCCCTTGATCGCGCAGTTTGCCGGAGCCTATCACGGCATCGGCAGCGAAGTGCTGGTCGTCGGCGGCGAGGAAGGCTCGCGCCCGATGTCGCCGGGAATTCCGCCGAGCGTGGTGCAGAACGCGCAGGTGCTGGACTACGGCAGCGAAGAGGCGTTGGAGTGGATCCGCGAACACGCCACTCAACTGGCGGCGGTGATCGTCGAGCCGGTGCAGAGCCGCCGGCCGAGCTTCCAGCCGCATCGCTTCCTGCGCCGCCTGCGCAAGCTCACGACGGAGCTGAATATCATCCTGATCTTTGACGAGATGATCAACGGCTTCCGGATTCATGGCGGCGGCGCGCAGGCGTGGTTCGGCATCGAGGCCGATCTCGTGACCTACGGTAAGATCGTGGGCGGCGGCATGCCCCTCGCGGTTGTGGCCGGCAAAGCGAAACTGCTGGACTGGATCGACGGTGGATTCTGGCAATTCGGCGATGACTCGGCCCCCACGGGGCGGACGATCTTCACCGGCGGCACGCATAACCGCCACCCGCTCGCCCTTGCCGCCGCGGGTGCGGCGCTCGACTACTTGATCGCGGAAGGTCCCTCGCTGCATGAGGCGGTGAACCGCAAGACGGAGCGCCTCGGCAAGGAGCTCAACGCGTTCTTTGAGGAGGAAATGGTTTCGGTCCGTGCGGCCTGGTTTGGCTCGCAGTTCCGCTTTGAGGCCTTGGGCGATGCCTTCGACCTAGAGGTCCTATTCTATTCGCTGACCGAGCTGGGCTTTTACACGTGGGAGCAGCGGATTTGCTGTCTGTCGGTGGCGCACACCGATGAGGAAATCGACCGGCTGATCGCCGCGGTCCGCTCGGCGGTCGCAGCGATGCGCGCCGGCGGTTTTGCGCTTCTCGCCGGACCGCGCGCGCCGCGCCGCGTGCTGCCGCTTTCGCCCGTCCAAGAGCGCCTCTTCGCCCTCTGTCAGCGCGAAGGAGCCGAGATGCCTTACCACCTTTCCGGAGTCTGGGAAATGGTTGGCCAGCTGGACCTCTTCAAATTGCAGGACTCGTTTCAGGAAATCGTCCGGCGCCATGAAAGTCTGCGCACCGCCTTTGGCCTGATCAACGGCAAGCCGTCCCAGTACGTCTTCGAGGAGCCGCGCTTCTTCCTCGAGGAGATTAAGGGAGCTGGAAAAGCTCCGGGCGAGCTGTTGCAGGATTTCATCCGGCCCTTCGACCTTGAGCGGCCGCCCTTGCTGCGCGTGGGCGCTGTCGTGGTCGACGCCAACCGAACCCTGCTGCTCATCGATGTCCACCACATCGCGGCCGACGGCCTGTCGATGAACGTAATCCTGAGCGAGTTCGCCAAGCTCTACGACGGCCAGCCACTGGGCCCGGTAAAGCGGCAGTATCGCCATGCCTGCAGTGAAGCGGAAGCGCTGAAAAAACAGCCGGACTATCGCCTCGAGGAGGCCTACTGGCTGAGTGAAATGGCGGGGAGTCTTCCCGTGCTCGACCTCCCGGGCGACCACGTCCGCTCGGGTGAAATGGATTTCCGCGGGGACAAATGTGGCATCAGCATCGACGCGGACCGCACGCGCCGGTTGGAGATGCTGGCCCGCGAGCACGGCGCCTCGCTCTACATGGTCCTGCTGGCCGCCTATGTGACGCTGCTGCACCGGCTGAGCGGAGCCGAGGATCTCGTCGTCGGTCTGCCGGTGGCGGGCCGCCCGGGCGCCGACAACGACGAGGTGGTCGGAATGTTCGTGAACTCGCTGCCCCTGCGCTTCCGACCGCAAGCCGACCAGACCTTTGACGCCCTGCTGCGTGCGGTGCGCGGCACCTGCTTGGGCGCATACGACCATGCGGCCTTTGAATTTTCCGATCTCGTCGCACGGCTCGACCTGCCGCGAAATCCGGACCGCAACCCGGTATTCGACACCATGTTTGCTTACGAGAGCGCCGATGACCGCGTGATGCGGACGCGCGACCTTACGATTCGGACGATCGATCAGTTCGAGGGCTCCGGCATGTTCGACCTCAGCGTCGACATCATCCGTGAGCGCGGGGTGCTAGGTATCCGCTTTCACTATGCGACGCGGCTTTTCAACCGTGAGACGATCGAGCGTTATGGCGCGGCCTTCAACCGACTGTTGGATGCCGTGCTCGAGCGCCCGCAGGATCCGATCGGTCGCCTGTCGATCCTCATGCCGGCGGAGCTGGGACAGGTTTCGGTGAATTTCTGCAGCACGGCCGGCCCGATAGCGGCGCCGACCACGCTCGTGGCCTTGTGGACGAATGCGGCCAAGGTCCATGCCGAGCTGATCGCGCTGGTCTGCGGTGAGCGGCGATTGACTTACCGGAAGGTCGACGCGCTGGCGGACGCCGCAGCGCGGCGTCTGATGGGCGAGTTTGGCGTGAAGCGCGGCGACCGCGTCGCGCTGTTGGTCGGAGCCAGCGACCACATGATCGTGGCGATCCTCGGCGTGTTGAAAGCCGGGGCGGCCTACGTGCCGATCGATGTGGAAAACCCCGCCGACCGGGTGCGCGGCCTGCTGGCCGACGCCGGGGCTCGTATCCTGATCGTTGATACTCCGCCGGAGTGGTCTGCCCCGGGCGTGGAGCCTGTGTCGCTGGCGACGCTCTGCCGCGCCGCGGTGGAAAAATCCACCCCCCTGAATCCGCCGACGCCGGATGCGCTGGCTTACGTGATCTACACCTCGGGCAGCACGGGCAAGCCGAAGGGCGTAATGATCGAACACGGGGCGATCACCAACTCGATCCTCTGGCGCATCGAGGCCTACCCCTTTGCCCCGGGGGATTGCACGCTGCTCATGCCGTCGTACGCCTTCGACGCGTCGATACTCGATATTTTCCCGACGCTGATCAGTGGCGGGCGCCTTCTGTTGGTCAGCGCGGTGGAGAAGCGCGATCTTGCGGCCCAGGCCGCGCGCCTCCAGCGGGAGCACGTCACCTCGTTACTCCTCACCCCGAGCCTGCACTCCCTCTATCTCGACGAGATCGCGACAGCGATGTCGGGGCTGAAGTGGGTCTGCGTGGCCGGGGAGGCCACGACACTCTCGCTCGTGCGCCGGCATTTCGAACGGCTTCCCGGCGTGCGGTTGTTCAACGAATACGGTCCGACGGAAAACAGCGTGGTGACGACCTTCACCGAGTTGTTCCCCACGGATACGATGGTGTCGATCGGCCGGCCGGTGGCGGGATGCCAGGTGTACGTGATCCAGCCGAACGGCGAGTTTTGCGGCGTTGGCGTCCCTGGCGAGCTGGTGGCCAGCGGGGTCGGTCTGGCGCGAGGTTATCTCAACCAGCCGGAACTGACTGCGGCGGCCTTTGGGTCGGCGCCCTGGGATGCGGAACGCCGGATCTACCGCACCGGCGATCTGGCGCGGTGGCGCTCGGATGGCGCGTTGGAATTTCTGGGCCGACGCGACGCTCAAGTGAAGCTCCGCGGCTATCGCATCGAGCTCGACGAGATCGAGGAAGTCGTGCGCCGCCAGCCTGGGGTCGCGGCCGCCGCGGTGAAAGTCGCGTCTGTCGCGGGCGAGCCGCAATTGATCGCGTATGTGACGACCCGACACGGCTTCGATGAGTCCGCCGTGCGTGGCGCCTGTCAGGAAGTGCTGCCTATTTACATGGTGCCCGCGGTGTTTTTCCGTCTGGACGTGATGCCGCTGAACACCAGCGGCAAGGTGGACCGGAAGGCTCTGCCGGTGCCGGTGAGTCTGGGGAACCGAGAGAAGGGTGGCTTGGCGCGGGGTGCGCGCGAGCAGGTGCTCGCCCAAGTGTGGAGCGATGTGCTGCGGCAACCGAACATCGGCCGCGACGAAGATTATTTTCAACTCGGCGGCGACTCGATCAAGGGCATCCAGATCATTTCCCGCCTGTTGCAAGCGGGTTGGCGCCTGGACATGCGCTGGCTGTTCCGCCACCCCACCATCGCGGGGCTGGCGCCGAAATTGGAAGCGACCCGCGGCTCGGCCGATGCCGTCGCACCGGAGAGCGTAGGCGAAGTGCCGCTCGGCCCGATTCAGCGGTGGTTCTTCGATCGTAGTTCGATCAGCCCCGAGCATTTCAACCAAGCAATCTGGCTGGACGCGCGCGGACGGTGGAATGCCGAGGCAATGCAGGCGGCGTTGCGTCATGTCGTTTCCGGGCATGATGCCTTCCGTTTCCGATTCACCCGTGAAGCGGACGGATGGCACCAGCACTGCACGCCGGGTCTGGGCTCGATCGTGTGTCACGTCGTCGACTACCGGGAAGCGGACCGGATCGAGCAGCGGCTGGCCGAGTTGCAGCAAGCGGAGCAGGCCGCCCTCGATCTCGCGCAAGGCCCGGTGACCCGTGCCGTGATCGTGCAACTGGCAACTGGAGACCGCCTCTTCTGGACCGCGCATCATCTCGTGGTGGATGGTGTGTCGTGGCGCATCCTGCTCGAGGATCTCGCTGCGGCCTATGCGGCCGAGGTGGCCGACCAATTGCCGCCGCGCCTGTTGCGCACGGTGAGCTTCGGCAACTGGACGCGCGCCGTGAGCGGCGCCGTGGTCAATGGCCTGCTGCGGGACGAGGTAGCATATTGGCAAGAGCTCGCGAGCCGGCCGGAGCCGAAGTTACCCCGCGGACGTGCCCGCGCCTCGGGCTCCGTGGCGGACTTGCGGACGGTGGAGATCACTCTGTCCGAGGACGTGTCGCAGCGACTGTTGCAGCAGGCCCACACGCCCTTCCGCACGCGCGGCAATGAGCTTTTCATCGCGGCGCTGCGGCTCGCCTACGCCGATTGGAACCCTTGGCAGCCGCTCGAGCTGCTGCTCGAAGGTCATGGCCGCGAGGCCGCTTTGTCGGACTTGGACATCAGCCGGACGGTCGGATGGTTCACCAGTGTCCATCCGGCGTACTTCGCGCCGGCCCGGATCGGGCCGCCCGACGCGGCCCTGATTCGCGAGACCAAGGAGCATTTGCGCTCCGTGCCGCGCAATGGCGCCGGCTTCGGCTGGTTGCAGGCCACGGGCGCGGCGTTGTTCAGCCCGGAGCGATTGCGCTCGGCCATCAGCTTCAATTTTCTTGGTGCGTTTGAAAGTGGCGCCGGCGCGTTTGCCCTCAGCGCGGAGCGTCCGGTCGGAGTGCGGGCCGGAAACCAGCCGGTGGATCACTCCATCGCGATCATGGGCTACGTCGCCGGCGGACGGATGTATTGGTCGGTCGAGTACGACTCGGTGCGCTGGCCGGAGATCACGATGCAAGGCCTGCTCGGGCGGTTCATCCAGGTGCTCGGTGAAGTGGCCGCCTGCACGGCGGCGACGCCGGCGGTGGTGCCCAGCCCGGCGGATTTTGTCTTCCACCGGCTCAAGCTCGAGGCCTTTGATCGCATGGTGGAGCGCCGCGAGTGGCAGCCCGATACGATCGAAGATATTTATCCGCTCTCGCCGATGCAGAAGGGCCTGTTTTACGAGGCGATCAAGGCGCCTGCGTCCGAGGCTTACTTCGAGCAGATGTCATTCTGCTTGGACGGCACGATCGATCTCCCGGCACTCGAAACGAGCTGGCGTGACCTCGTGGCCCGTCATCCGGCGCTGCGTTCGGTCTTCGTTCATGCCGAGGGCGGCGACGATGCGTTGCAAGTGGTGTTCCGCAACCAGGATCCGGCGTTGTCGTTTGAGTCGTTGGTGAATCAGAGTCCCGATCAGCAGCAGAAAACAGTGGACGCGTTCCAGCGCGCTGACCGCGCCGTGCCGTTCGAGCTGGAGTCCGGGCCGTTGATGCGCGTGCGGATTTTCCAACTCGGTCGCGATCGCCTCCAACTGGTGTGGAGCCATCACCACATCCTGATGGATGGCTGGTGTGTGGGCATCCTCTATGAGGACTTGATGCGAAGCTATGAGGCCCGCGCCCAGCACCGGGAACTGCGGTGGGAGGCTCCGGCCGATTACCGGGGTTATCTGCGTTGGCTGGAGACCGTGGATCGCAAGGCGGCGGCGGCCTTCTGGCGCGCCGAACTGGCGGGTTACGATCGCATGATTTCGTTGCCGCGCAACCAGGCCGCCGGTGCGGCCGAGTACCGCTGCGGCAAGTCGAAGATGCGTCTGGCGGGACCGGCCTGGGCGGCGTTGCAGAATTTCGCGAGCCAACACGGTGCGACGACGGCGACGTTGTTGAACACGCTCTGGGGCATTCTCCTGGCGCGCTACAATCAGGCGGAAGACATCGTGTTTGGCGGCATCGTTTCGGGCCGCCCGGAGTCCGTGCCGGACGTCGAGCAGATGGTGGGTCTCTTCATCAATGCGCTGCCGGTGCGGCTGCGCTTCTCCGACGGGATGACCTTGCGGGAGGCCTTGCGGCAATTCCAAACCCAGGCCATCGAGCGCCGTCCGCACGAGTATCTCGCCCTCGCGGAAATCATCGAGCAGGCGGGTATGCGTGAGCTGTTTGATCACTTGGTCGTGCTCGAAAACTATCCGATGGACGAGGAGCTGCGCGGAGAGGGAGCCGGGAAGAGCGCGGCGGTGCGACCGCGCCTCTCGCAGATCGAGGGCTTCGAACGGACCCACCTCGATTTCACGCTGGTCGCCGTGCCAAGGGCCGGCGCGCTCGAAATCGAAATGACCTATAACGAGGCGGTGTACGATGCCGCCCAGATGGTCCGGGTGCAGACCCACCTGGCCCACCTCGTTGAAGAGCTCGCGGCGCGCCCGGAGACCGCGTGCCTCGACGTCGACTTCCTGCCGACGGAGGAGCGACGGATGCTCGAGGGCTGGAACGCGACGGCGGCGAAGTATCCGACCGAAGCGACGATCCATAGTCTCTTTGCCGAGCAAGTGATCCGTCATCCCCAACGTGGGGCGGTGTCGGCGGGTGGAAAGACGCTCAACTATACGGAGCTGGATGCGGCGGCGCGCCAGCTCGCCGGGCAACTCGTGCAGGCCGGCGTTCGGGTGGGCGATCGCGTTGCGATCTGGCTCCCGCGGGGGACCGACCTCGTCGTCTCGTTGCTGGGCACGATCATGGCCGGCGGGTGTTACGTGCCCCTCGATCCGGAGTATCCGGAGGAGCGGCTACGCTTCATCATGGAAGACAGCGGCGCGCGGGTCGTCGTCAGTCACAGCGGACACCGCTCACCCTTTGCGGCGGGGCGCGAGGTTTGCATCGATACCACGGCTGCCGCGACGGCGATCGCGTTGCCCGTGGTGGGGCCGGATCATCCGGCGTACATCATCTACACCTCCGGTTCGACCGGGAAACCCAAGGGCTGTCTGATCTCGCACCGGAATGTCGTCCGTCTCTTGCGCAACGACCGGCTCGATTTCACGTTTGGACCGGACGATGTCTGGGTCGTTGCTCATTCGTTCTGCTTCGATTTCTCGGTGTGGGAAATGTACGGCGCCCTGACCTTTGGCGGCCGCGTGGTCGTGGCGCCCCGCGAGGTGGTCCGCGATGTCGCCAGCTTTGTCGAACTGGTGGGGGCGGAGCGGGTAACCGTGCTGAACCAGACGCCGGCGGCATTCTATGCTTTCATCGCGGAAGCGTTGAAGCACACCACACACGACTTCTCCAGCCACCTGCGTTACGTGATCTTCGGTGGTGACCGCCTCGAGGCGAGTTACCTCTCGGAGTGGGCGGATCGCTACGGTGCGGAACGGCCGCAGCTTATCAATATGTACGGCATCACCGAGACGACGGTGCACGTGACCTTTCACCGGGTGACCGAAGCGGAGATCCGCTTGGGCGGCGGCCAGAGCATTATTGGCGGACCGTTGCCGGAGACCCAAGTCTGGGTCCTTGATCGTCAGCGTCGGGTGCTGCCGATCGGCATGGTGGGCGAATTGTACGTGGGCGGGACCGGTGTCGGCATCGGCTACCTCAATCGTCCCGAACTGACGGCGGAGCGCTTCCTCGCCGATCCAAACCGCCCAGGCCTTCGCCTCTATCGCACCGGCGACATCGGGCGCTGGCGCGACGACGGGCGTCTCGAATATCTGGGGCGCAATGACCACCAGGTGCAGGTGCGCGGGTTCCGCGTTGAACTCGGCGAGGTCGAGGCGGCCTGCCTCGCCTTGGGTGGAATCGACCAAGCGGTGGTGCTGCCTCACGAAGAGACGGCCGGGCAGATCGAGCTTGTCGCTTATCTCGTCGGCTCGAAACGGAGTGCCTCCGAAATGCGCACCGCGCTCGTCGGGCGCCTGCCGCACTACATGGTGCCCAGTTACTTCGAATGGCTGGCCAAGATTCCTTTGACCGCCAACGGCAAGATCGACCGCAAAGCTCTGCCTCGCCCGGGTGCGGGGGTGGATGCGCCCGGGGAAGCCGCTGCGCCGCGCAATCCCACCGAGCAAACCCTGCTCACCCTCTGGCGGGAAGTGCTCGGCCTCGCGACCATCGGCATCCATGACAACTTTTTCGATCTCGGCGGACAGAGTCTGAAAGCCGTGCGCCTTCGGGCGAAGATCGAGTCTGCCCTCAATGTCTCGGTTTCGCTGCGCGACCTGTTTGCCCGACCGACCATCGCTGAACTGGCCTTGGTGATCACCGAAGCCGGCGGTGGCGAGCAAGCCGCCGTCGTTAGCCCCGAGTTGGCGGAGCTGCTGGCCGGGCTGTCGCCGGAAGAAATCGAGGCGCAACTGCGCGAGCTCCAGCTCTGATGGATCAGGCAAGCCTGCAGGCCAAACTCGGGGCGCTCACCCCGGGGCAGCGCGAGGAATTGAAGCGCTTGCTTGCGGCCAAGCGGGTCGCGGAGCGTGGGGTGAAGCCGGAGCCGGTGGCGGAGCGGAACACGGTGGAAGCGATTCCCCGCGTCCCCGAGGCCGAAGACTATGCCCCGAGCTTCGCCCAGAAGCGCCTATGGATGCAGGACGAGCTGAGCGAGGGGACGTCGGCGGCGTACAATGTGCCGCTGGCCGTGCATTTGTCCGGCGAGCTGGATGTTGCTTTATTGGAGCAGGCATTTCGGCAGGTGCTGCAAAACCACGCGGTCCTTCGCACCCGCATCGTCCGCCGCGGTGACGAGCCCCGGCAGGTGATCGTGGAATCGCCGGAGTGGGCGCTGGAACGTTGGCCGGCCGGAGCCGGTGACGCAGGCCGGGTGGAGTTTCAACGCCGGTCCGAGGCGCTGGCCAACCAGCCATTTACTCTCGCGCGCGAGCTGCCGTTTCGGGCCGCGTTGATGGCGCTCGGTCCCCGGCGGCACGGCCTCGTCCTCGTGTTTCACCACATCGCCTGCGACGGCCGGTCGGTATCGACCCTCATCGAAGACGTCGATCGCTGCTATGCGGCGCTCACGCGCGGTGAGACCACGCCGACGCTGTATTCTAAAATAAGATACGTCGACTACGCTGCTTGGCACCGAGCCTGGCTGGACAGCGCGGCCGGGGCCAAGGCGAAGGCCTACTGGCTGCATCAGTTTGCCGAGCTGCCGGAGCCGCTCGAGCTGCCGGGCGACCGCCCTCGGCCCCCGGTGCAAGATTTCTCCGGGGAGCATTTGCACCGGAAGCTGCCGGCGGTTTTGCGGGAGCGCATGGCCCAGTTCGGGCAACGCGCCGGGGCGAGTCTGTTCGGGACGATTCTGGCCTCGGTCGTGACCTTCCTGCACCGCTACACGGGCCGGGAGGACATCACGATCGGTTCGCCGACCGAGGGTCGGCCGCACCCGGATTTGGACGGACTCGTGGGGTTTTTCGTCAACACCCTGCCGCTGCGTACGCGGGTCGCGGCCACGGACTCCTTCCGGAAAGTGGTCGAGCGCGTCCGGGATGGCCTGCTTGATGCGCTGGAGCACCAAGGGTGCCCCTTTGATGTGATGGTGCAGTCGCTCCCGCTGGAACGTGACCTGTCGCGGTCTCCGCTTTTCACCGTGATGCTCGGCCTGACGCGGGCGCAGGAAGAGGCCTTTCGCCTGCCGGGGCTGCAGACGGAGATCGTGCCCCTCGGGCTGAGTTCAAGCAAAGTCGACCTCACCTTTCACTTTGTGGAGACGGCCGACGGGCTCGAGCTGGATCTCGAGTACTCCACGGCGCTCTTCACTCGGCAGCGGATGCAGCGCCTCGTCGAGTGCTTCGAGACGATGCTCCAGGCGGCGCTGGCCGCGCCCGACACGGCTATCGGGGACCTCGGTTTGATGACACCCGCGCAGTCCCGCGACTGGTCGCGGGCGGCGAATCCCCCGCGGGCCGACTATCCCCGCGACCGCTCGCTCGCCTCGCTCTTTCGCGAACAGGTGCTGCGCAATCCGGAGGCGCCGGCGGTGCTCTATCGCGGTGTGGCTCACTCTTACGCGCAGCTCGACCGCCTCTCGGATGCCATCGCTGGCCACCTCGTGGCCCGCTTGGGACCGCTGCGCCCGGACGAGCCGATCGCGCTCCAAGTAGATCGCTCCGAGCGCATGTTGGCTGCGCTGCTCGGCATCCTCAAAGCCGGTGGCTGCTATCTCCCGATCAATCCCGGTACGCCCGCCGAGCGCGTGCGGATGCTGCTGTCAATGAGTGGGGCGCGCCTGCGCCTCGTCGAGGGCGAGCCGCCGGTGTCGGGCTGGAATGGCTCGGATGTGGACCTGCGAGAGTGGTGCAGCCGTCCGCCGCACGTGACCGCGGGCAGCGGGGTGGACGAGCGGAGCGGAGCGGGACGCCGACTGGCCTATATTATTTTTACCTCCGGCTCCACCGGCGAGCCCAAGGGCGTGCTGATCGAACAGCATTCGGTGGTGCGCCTGGTGCGCTCGACCGACTTCCTCCAGCTCGGGCCGAGCGACCGTGTGTTGCAGACCGGGTCGCTGGCTTTCGATGCGTCGACATTTGAGATTTGGGGTCCCCTGCTCAACGGCGGCTGCTGCTGCTTGCCGGAAGGGAAAGAGATCCTGGAAATCGACCAGTTCGGCGCGCTGCTGACCTCGATGGGCGCGACGACCTGCTTCGTCACCACGGGACTCTTCAACCAGGTGGCAGACTTCAATCCCGAGGCCTTTCGCGGCCTGCGTCATGTGTTGACGGGTGGAGAAAAAGTTTCGGTCCCGCACATCAACCGCGTGATGGCCGCGGCTCCGGACCTCACGCTGCTGCATGTGTACGGCCCGACGGAGAACACCACGTTTTCCACCTGGTACCAAGTCAAAGGCGCGCAGCAGCACGACGTGCCCATCGGCCGGCCCATCGCGCACTCGACCCTCTACATCCTCGACGAGCGGGGCAATCTCCAGCCGCCCGGCGTCGTGGGGGAAATCTATTGCGGCGGCGATGGCCTCGCGCGCGGTTACCTCGGCCGGCCCGATGCGACGGCCGACCGTTTCGTGCCGGACTCCTTCTCGGACCGGCCCGGGTCGCGTCTCTATCGCACAGGTGATTTCGGCCGCTGGGATGAGGCGGGCAATGTTGAGTTCGCCGGGCGCAAGGACGACCAGGTCAAGATTCGCGGCTTCCGCATCGAACTCGGTGAAGTGGAATTACGGCTGCGGGCCCAGCCTGCGGTCCAGCAGGCGGTGGTGGTGGCGCGCCCCTCGGGCGGCACGCACGAGCTCATCGCCTACGTGGTGAGCGCGGGTCAGGCCTCGGAAGAGGCGTTGCGCGCCGGCCTCCTCAAGGGGCTGCCGGATTACATGGTGCCGAGCCGCTTCGTGTTTCTCGACGCACTGCCGCTTAACGCGAGCGGCAAGGTCAACCGCAAGGCTCTGCCGGCGCCGCAACCGATGCAGGCCGAGGCGGGAGGAACGTCGAGCGGTCAAGTATTTGACGAGCCTAAGGAAAAGGCGCTGGCCACCGTCTGGACCGAGGTGCTGGGTCGCGCGCCCGTCGATGCCGATGCGCATTATTTCAATTCCGGCGGCGACTCGATCAAGGCGATCCAGATGACGGCACGCCTGCGGACGCAGGGCTATCGATTGACGCTGCGCGAGGTGTTCGCCCGCCCCCGCTTCGCCGATCTGGCGGCGGCGCTCGTCGTGGTGGAGACTGCCGAGAAAGACGCCGAGGTGGTCACAGGTGAGATTCCCCTCACGCCGATCCAGCACTGGTTTCTCGAGACGTTCCAACCGCCCTACGATCATTTTAACCAAGCGACGCTGCTGGAGTCGGACCAGCGATTGAGGCCTGATTTGCTGCGTCAAGCGCTGGATCAACTGGTGGCCCGGCACGGTATGCTCCGCTGCCGTTTGACGCGGAGCGACGCGACCGGCGGATGGACCCAAGCGATTTCGACCGCCGCGGGAGCGGTGATCTGGCGCGAAAACGACTGGCGGAGCGAGACGCCGGAGGCGGCCCGCGCGGCCTTTGCCGCAGCGGCCGAGGAATTACAACGCAGCCTCTCGCTGGCGGAGGGCAGGCTGGTGGCGGCGGGATTTTTCCGCTTTGCGCAGAGCGACCGCCTGCTGCTGGTGATTCACCACTGGGCCGTCGACGGTATTTCTTGGCGTATTTTGCTGGAGGAACTTGAGGCGCTCTACCGGAGCTTGGTTGCCGGATCGGCGCCACCGAAGCTGCCATCGTCCGCGTCATTCCGCGCGTGGTCGCAGAGCCTCGGTCTGTACGCCCGCAGCGAAGCGTTGGGGCAGGAGGCCCGCCGGTGGGATGAATCAGAGCGACGCCTTGCCCCGGTGCCCGCTCCGCCGCTGCTGGCGGTACCGGAGCAACGGGAAATTGTATTTTCCGAAGCAGTGACGAGCCGGCTCCTGACGGACGCACATCGGGCCTACGGCACGCAGGTGGAGGAGTTGCTACTGGCGGCTTTTGGCAAGGCTTGGGCCGACAGCGGCGGCGGCGAGTCGATCGCCCTCGCGATGGAAGGGCATGGACGCGAAAGCTGCGTGGGACCGCTCGACGTGAGTTCGACCGTTGGCTGGTTCACCAGCATGTGGCCATTTCTGCTGACCGGGTCCGGACCCTGGTCGGAGCGGATTCGTGCGGCGAAGGATGCTTTGCGCGCGGTGCCCGAACGTGGTGTCGGCTACGGTATCGGCCGCTACCTTCGCCCGGGCATTCCAGAGGCGACGGACGTCGGCAAAAAAATGGATGCGGCCCGTGCGCCACGGGTGAGTTTCAACTATCTCGGAGTCTTTGCTCCCGCCACGGGTGCGCTCTTCCGCGGCGTGGTGGACGAACCGACGGGCGATCCCGTGGCGACGCACCTCGGGTCGCCCTTCGACCTCGACGTGGTGGCCGAAGTGGCCGGGGGCAAGCTGCGGGCGAGTTTTCATTTTCATCGCTCCGCGTGGGATACGACCCAGCGCGCGGGCTTGGTCGCGGCGTTTGAGCGAGCGGTGACCGAGGTGGTGACGGAAGGCAGCGGTGCGACGCCGTCGCGTTCGCTGACGGATTTCACCGCCCGACTTGCATCCTTGGGCGAACTGGATCGCCTCGTGCAACGCTGCTCGGACCGCGGCTTCGAGGTGGAGGAGATCCTGCCGCTCACGCCGATGCAGGAGGGCATGGTCTTTCACGCGCTTTACGAGCCCGACAGTCCGGCCTACTCCGACCAAGTGGTTTTGGAACTGCATGGGCCCTTGGAGCGCGGCATTTTTGAGGCGGCTTGGCAGACCTTGGGCCGGCAGTACCCGAATCTGCGGACGATCTTCTTCACCGGGGAAACCGAGCGTCCTGTCGGCGTGGTGGCGCGCGGATCGCAGCTCGTCATCGATGGAGTCGAGGCGGCGGACCTGGCCTCACGGGAGGCGATTCGGGCGAGCGAGCGCGAGCGCGGCTTCAAGCTCGATGTGGGACCGCTGTTGCGGCTCACGCTGATCAGGCTCGGTGAGGACCGCCACGAGGCGATCCTCGGCTTTCATCATAGCATCCTTGATGGCTGGAGCACCGGTCTGATCTGGCAGCGGCTGGAGGACAATTACCGTGCGCTCGCGGGCGGGAGACCGGCACCCGCCGTGCGGGCTTCGTATAAGGATTTCCTCGGCTGGCTGGGTGCTCGCGATACGAAGAGTGATCTGGCCGGCTGGTCTTCGCTCCTCGCGGGCTGCCCGGCGGGTGCGGCGATTCCGACCGGCGCTCCGCGCCTAGGTGCGCCGGCGATCCGCACCCGTTCGTTCGACTGGGAGTTGGGCCGGGCGCGCACGGAACTGCTGACCACCTCGGCCCGGCGCCTCGGCACTACGGAGAACAGCCTGTTTCAAACGCTGTGGGGCCTCTTCCTCGGAAAGCTCACGCGCACGTCGGATGTCGTCTTCGGCGCGACCGTCTCGGGCCGGGTCGCGGGGATCCCGCGCGTGGAAGAGATCGTCGGGCTGATGATTAACACCATCCCGGTGCGGGTGACGTGGGACGAGGACACCACCTTCCAAGATCTCGTCGAACGCCAGCGCGTGCAATCCGCCGGCGGCATGGAGCGTCTGTCTGTTTCGTTGGCCGACATTCAGCAGGCGGTGGCGGCTGAGGGGCCGATCGTGCGTCACACCCTCGTTTTCGAAAACTATCCGACCGGGCAAAATGAAAATGCAGTCAAGCCTCTCTGGCGGACCGAGACGGTGGCGGTGCATGACCCGATGCATTTCGAATGGGGCGTGCTTGTGGTCCCGAAGCCCGAGGGCTGGCTGTGCCGAGTGGTGGCGGACGCGGTGCGCTACCCCGATTTTTATTTGCAGGCGCTCCAGCAGACTTGGAACGACGTGGTCGACCAGCACCTCGGTGCACCGGCGGGAAAAATTGAAAGTGCCGAGCCGGCTCCAGCGGCGGGCCGCCTGCGCCGGATCACGGTGGCGGCGACGTTCACGGCGGAGCCGTTGGAGGATGGGTTGCGCTTCTGGCTGGACGGTCGCGGCGAAGAAACCCGGCTGCAGTTTGCCCCCTTTAATCAGGTCCTGCAGCAACTGCTCGATCCCGGTAGCGAGCTGCTGCGCAACCGGAGCGACCTTAATCTGTTGCTCCTGAGATTGGAGGATTGGGCCGGCCCCTCCACCAGCGATCGCGAGAAGATCGAGGCATCGCTCGATCTCAACGTGGATCACTTCATCGACGGTCTGCAGCGCCTCGTACTGGCAGCGCCGCAGGCGAGGCATCTGGTGTTGTTTTGTCCCGAATCGCCAGAGGCAAAGGGCAGTCCTCCGCTCGCGGAGGCGTTGACCGCGGCAGAGCGGCGATTGATCCGCCGGCTCGATGTGCCGCGCCTGCGTGCGGCCCAAGCATTGAACAGCCGGGAACTGGTAGCCCGCTACCCCGCCGTGACGGTGGACAATCCCTCGGGCGACGAGCTCGGCGGCGTGCCGTACACGGAGGATTATTTTGCCCTGCTCGCAACCGAGGTTATCCGCCGGTGGGACGCTTTCACCCGCGCTCCGCTCAAGGTGCTCGCCCTCGATGCCGACAATACGCTGTGGCAGGGCGTGCTCGGAGAAGAGGGTAGCGACGGCATCGTTCTCACGGCCGGGCATCGCCGCCTCCAAGAGGTGGCGAAGGCTGCGCAGGCCGGCGGCATCCTGCTCACGCTGGTCTCGAAAAATAATCTCGAGGACCTCAAGGAGGCCTTTGCCCGGCGCCCCGATTTTCCGCTCCGGTGGGAGGACTTCGTCGCGGTCGAGGCCGGATGGCAGCCCAAGTCGGAGAGTTTGCGCGCCCTCGCGAAGGGTCTGAATCTCGGCTTAGACAGTTTCGTTTTCCTCGATGACAGTAGCTTGGAATGCGCGGAGGTGCGCGCGGCGCTGCCGCCGGTGCTGATCTTGCAGGTGCCGGCAGAGCCGGAGGCGGTCGCGGCTTTTGCGAGTCACCTCTGGCCGCTGGATGTGTTTGCCGCATCGGCGGAGGATCGGAAACGGAGCGAGCTGTATCGCGTGGAAGCGCGACGGGACCAGACGCGGCGGTCGAGTGGCGGGCTCCGGGATTTCATCCAGCAGTTGCAGCTTGAGGTCACCCTCGTCGCGATCACCGAGGAGAACATTGAGCGGGCGGCGCAACTGACCCAGCGTACCAATCAATTTAATACCTCGACGGTGCGTCGGTCGGCCGCGGAACTGCGAGCGCTGTTGGGCGATGGCCGACATCGCGGTTTCTTGATCGAGGTCAATGACCGCTTCGGTGAGTACGGGATCACCGGACTCGTCGTCTACCGGGACGAAGCGAAGAGCCGCATGGTGGATACCCTGCTGCTTAGTTGCCGGGTGCTGGGGCGCGGCGTGGAGCACGAGCTCCTGCGGCGGTTGGCGCGCGAAGCGCAGGCGGTCGGCGTAGAGACGATCCGCATCGCCTTTGTTCGCAGTGGAAAGAATGTGCCGGCCGAGCAGTTCCTCCGCGCCGGCCCGGGTCGCGAGGAGAGCGGAGAGCGCGGCGTGACGTGGTTCGTCCTTGCGGTCGCTGCCGCCGGGCTGGTCGAGGTGACCGATCATGCCGTGGAGGTCGGCGATGAAGCCGACTCGCCCGAAAAGGCCGTGACGACGACGGCCACGCCGGGCGTGCGCGTGGCGGGATCTCATTTTTATCAATCGGTGGCCACCGAACTGGCTTCGGCCCCGAAGTTAATTGCGGCAGTCGAGGCGGCCAAGAAGCGTGGCCGTCGCCACGCCGGGCTCCCGTACGAAGCGCCGCACGAGGGGAGCGAGCGTCTCATTGCTGAAATTTGGGCGGCGGTGTTGGGGGTTGAGCGGGTGGGGCGGAACGATGATTTCTTCGGTCTCGGTGGTCACAGTCTGAAGGCCGTGATGATGCTCTCTCGCGTAAATCGCGCCCTAGGCTCCACGCTTCTGCTGGAGGCGGTGTTCGCCGCGCCGTTGCTCGCGGATTTTGCCGCGATGGCGGGTCAGGCGGGACGAAGCGCGCACAGCCAAGCGATTCCGCCGGCGACGTCCGCCGCGGATTATCCGTTGTCCAATGCGCAGCGCCGCCTGTGGTTGATCGAGCAGATGCGCGCGGGGGCGCCATCGCCCTTTCATATGCCGGCGGTGTTTACGCTGGATGGAGACTTGGATGAGCAGCGGCTCGCGCAGGCCTTTCGCCGGTTGATCGCCCGCCATGAAAGCCTGCGCACCGCCCTCGTGGTGGTAGGTTCGGAACCGCGGCAGCGGGTGCTCACGAGCGTCGAATTTGCCCTCGAGGAATTGCGCGAGGACGGCGTGGCGGAATTTATCGGGCGCGACTTCGACCTCGCCCGCCCGCCGCTGTTGCGCGTGGGCCTATGCCAGCGGAGCGCGGAGAGTTGGACGATGGCCGTCGTGATGCACCACTCGATCAGCGACGGTTGGTCGATCGGGGTGATGGCCGAGGAGTTGGCCGCATATTATCGCGATCCGGAGTTTTCACCGGCGCCGCTGGCGCTGCACTACAAGGACTACGCGGTGTGGCAGGCCGCCCAAATCGCGGAAGGCCGTTGGCAAGGCGCGGCGGACTACTGGCGTGGGGTGTTCAAGGAGCTGCCGAGTCCCGTGGAATTGCCGGCCGATCGGAGCCGGCCGGCGGTCAAGCAATCGCACGGCGCGGAGGTGGCGCACACCTTGCCCTTGGTCGCTTGGAATGAAATCAAAGGTCAGGCGCAGCGAGCGGGGGCGAGTCCCTTTCTGGCGCTGATGGCCACGCTGCAGGTGCTGGTGTCCCGGCTGGCGCGGACGCAGCGCTTCGTCATCGGCACGCCCGTGGCGGGCCGCGACCAGCCGGAGCTCGAGCCCCAAATCGGATTCTTCGTCAATCTCGTCGCGATCGTCGCCGAGGTGGAGCTCCGCCGGACGTTTGCCGAGCATCTCACGGCGGCGAAAGCGACGGTGACGTCGGCGCTGAGCCGCGCGGTCTATCCCTTTGACCGGCTGGTCACCGATTTGGATCTGCCGCGCGACCTGAGCCGCTCGCCGCTCTTCGACCTCCTGATGGTATTTCAGAGCAACCAAGCCGCTGAGCTGTCGCTCGGCGACGTGCGGGTGACGGGGCAGGCGTGGAAAACGAGCACGACCCAGTATGACGTCACCTTTGAATTCGCCGAGACGAGCGATGGGCTGCTCCTCCGTCTGGAGTATGACCGCGCCCTCTTCGACGAGGCCCGCATCGGCCGGATGGGACGGCAATTTTTCGCGCTGTTGGAAAATGCGTTCGCGAGGCCGGAGAGCGCGCTGGCGGAGTTGGAGATTTGTCCCCGGCAAGAGCAGGCGCAGATTCAAGGCTTCGAGCGGGGTGAGCGTTTCGGGGCTTATTCCGCGCGTACGATCCCGGCCTTGGTCGCGGCGACGGTGGAAAAATTCCCCGACCATCTCGCGCTCGTTACCGGCGATCGCACGATGACCTACGCTGCGCTGGACCGACGCTCCCGGGAAATCGCGGAGGTACTGCGGGCGGCGGGGCTCGCGCGCCAGGAGTTGGTCGCGGTGGCGGGGGAGCGCTCGGAGGAATTTGTCTGCGCGATGCTGGGAGTCATGCGGGCCGGCGGCGTGTACGTGCCGCTGGACCTCAAACACCCCGACGAGCGCCTGCGCCTCGTGGTGGAGGATGGCGGGATCGCTCGCGCGATCGCCGTCGGAGCGGTGGCCGAGCGGCGGCTGGCGGGCTTGGGCCTCGCGCTGATCGATCGGATGACCCCGGTCGCTTCGCTGGGGGCCGACGCCATCGTGACGGATAGCGATCTGGCCTATGTTATTTTCACGTCAGGTTCCACCGGGCGGCCGAAAGGCGTGGAGATCGAGCACGGTTCGTTTGCGACCATGATCGAGTCGCAGGTGCCGGCCTTTGGCGTCCGGCAGGAGGATCGCTGTGCGTGGTGGGCCTCCTGTGCGTTTGACGCCTCGCTCTCGGAAATCTTTCTCGCACTGACGATCGGCGCGACCTTGGTCATTGCCGAAGATATCGAGCGCGAAGACCCCGCGGCCTTCTTGGCGTGGCTCACGACCCGCCGCGTGACAGTGATCACGTTGCCGCCGGCGTTTCTTCGGTTGTTCCAACGCGCCGAACTCGCGCCCTTGCGCGTCCTCGTGACCGCCGGAGAAGCCGCTGACACGGCGGACTCCCTCCACTATGCGCGGAGCATGGAGACGTACAACGCGTATGGCCCGACGGAGACCTCCGTGTGCGCGACCGTCCAGCACGTGGTGGCGGAGGCGAACGATGGCCGCGCGATTCCCATTGGCCGACCGCTCGACGTGGCATCGGCCTACGTACTCGATGAGGCTCGAAAGCGCGTCCCCGTCGGCGTCCCGGGTGAACTCTTTTTGGGTGGGCGGATCGTCGGCCGCGGCTACCGTGGTGCAGCGGCGCTGACGGCGGAGCGCTTCTTGCCCGATCCCTTCGCCGGGCAAGCCGGGGCGCGCATGTACCGGACGGGCGATCAAGTCCGCTGGCGGGACGACGGTACGTTGGAATTCCTCGGCCGCGATGATGGCCAGGTGAAGATTCGCGGCTTCCGCATCGAGCTCGGCGAAATCGAAAACGCACTCCGTAGGGTGCCGGGCGTCCGCGCGGCGGCGGTGCTGGCCATCGAACGTCTTGGGGTGAAGTCGCTCGTGGCCTATGTCGTGGTGGATGGACTCGACCTCGAAGAAGTGCGAGCGGGGGTCGCGGAACGGTTGCCGGACTACATGCGACCGGCGGCGTACGGATGCGTGGAGCGCCTACCGATGACGCCGAACGGAAAGCTGGATAAAGCGGCTCTGCCGCCGCCGGACTGGGCGGAAAGTAGTGCATTTACGCTGCCCGAGACAGACCGGGAGCGGGTGCTGGCGCAGGGCTGGGCGACCTGCCTCGGCGTGGAGCGGGTGGGCCGGGACAGCGACTTCTTTGCCTTGGGTGGCGATTCGATCAAGGTGCTGTCGTTGGTGGCCCGGTTGCGGAGCGCCGGTTGGTTGCTGAGCCTCAAGGTAGTTTTTGCGCACCCCAGACTGCGCGAGCAGGCCTCGCACCTTCAGATCGCTGTGGCAGCGGAGACGCGCACGGTTACCGGCCTCGTGAAGCTTACGCCGATTCAGAAATGGTTTCTGGAGAGGAATGCGAACGGGCCGCTGCACCACTTTAATCAAGCGCTCCTTTACCGGGCGGCGGAACCGCTCGACCGGCAGCGTTTACAGCGGGCGGTGCACGCGGTGTGGACCCGGCATGCGGGTCTGCGTGCGGTTTTCACACGGGAGGCGGACGGCTGGCAGCAGTTCATTCAAAAGCCGACGACGACGGCTCCGGAGGTTCGCTGGCTGGCTGTCCCGGAAAGCGACGACGAGGACGCGATCGTGAACACTTGGGTGCGCGAAATGCAGACCGGCATGAACGTGAGTGCCGGACCTCTGGTGCGTTATGGAATAATCCGCCAGACAAGAGGCGACCGTATCCTCTGTGTGACTCACCATCTTGTTTCGGATTGGGTATCCCACCGCATCATGCTGGAGGATCTCGAAGCGGCCTATCGCGCGGCGGTACCTGAAGCGGTGCTGTTGCCACCGGCCGAGACCGAACTGGACGAATGGATGGACGCAGGTGCGCGTTGGGCGGCGGATGAAGCCGGACGCAAGCCGCTCATCGCGGCGTGGCGCGAACTGGCCAGCGCCTGTCCTATGGGCTTGGGGCGGGAGCCGGCCGGGCTCTATGGTGACGTGACAGTCCTCGAACGCCGGCTCGATGAATTCAGCACAACGACGTTGCGCGCAGCGCTGGCTGATCGAGGCTCAGGTGCCGTGCGAGATGCCATCCTCGCGGCCTTGGTGAATGCGGAGGGACGGGTCTTGGGCGCTAGCAGGGTGGCGGTGCAACTGGAGGGACATGGGCGCGACGGCTGGGGGGCGGCACTCGACGTGAGCCGTACAGTGGGATGGTTCACCAGCCTCTATCCTTGCGTGCTAACGTTCCAACCAAGTGAGAAAGCGTTGGCCGCGGTCGCGAGAGTCAGCGAGACGCTGGCGGCGTTGCCGGACTCAGGTGCGACGTACGCTTTGATCGGGGCTTATGGCCCGGCGAGCGCAACGACCGACTTCGGTACTCGCATAGGATTTAATTACCTCGGTGAGTTTATCGCGCCTACAGGGCGGGCCCTGTTCCAAATGGACGATGAGCTGCCGCATGGTTCCATCGCTCCGGATCTTCCCCGGGACCATCCGGTCGACGTGACGGCTTGGATTTTCCACGGCCAGTTAAATGTGCAATGCGCGTTTGTCGGCGATGCCGCACGCATGGCCGAGATGGACCGTTGGATTGGCCACCTGATGGATTTCTTGAGGGAAATTTCGAATGGAAAACCTTCGCCGGCGGGCCTTGCGGGTTGTCCGTAGAGCTCCCAATTCGATTGAAGCTCGGTGAATGAAGACGTTGAACCTTGAACAATTTGAACTCTGAAAACACCCTCGATTTGACCCGCGGCAGACCCGGCGGCCGGGAAATGGCGAGGGGATTTGTCCCCAATACCGTTCATTTAGAGGAGGGTGCAGGGATGACGAGCGGTTGGAGCGGGACTTAGGTAGGGGCGCCGGGGTGAAGCAGCGGACAGCCGGACATTATTCGTTTGTGTCCGCGGTGAACCCGGCGGCTTGAAAGTGATACAATCGGCTATAGATAATGATACCAACTTCTTATGATATTTGAATGATAGGCGAAACACCGCTCGCTCACGCCTTCAGCCGCCAGAAGCAAAACACTCAAATGACGTTGGTATCAAAGCCGAATTGAAGCGCTGCCTGACGCGGGCGGTGCTCGTCCTCGATGATCTCAGTTGCCTACCGCTCGGAAAGACCGGCGACGACCTGCTTATAAACATTATCAGTCAACGCTTTGAACTCCGTTCGCTGGACGATCACGACTAAAGACAGTGTCACATGACCGTTGGGTTTTTGTAGGCTGCTGCTGACACGCTCAGCCGGGATCATGCAATTGAGGGCCAGATAAGTTGGTGAGGGCCGGCTCTGGCGGAGAGGGCGGCAACTGCATCGCAGTCGTCGTTAGGGCTCATTTGACGGAGGAGAACGTGCCACCAA
>JBIKWB010000041.1:0-36223 GCA_044356555.1 Opitutaceae bacterium
ACGACCTTGCTGCTCCTCACCACGCGCCCCTATGCGCTCCTGCCCACGATTCGTAGCCGAGTCCTGCATTTCCGTTTCCCGTCTTCCGGCCTGTCGGTGGACACCGACGGTTGGCCCGCGTGGCTCGACGACTACCGGGCCTGGCTCAAGCGCCTCGCCGAGCTGGTCCCGGATAAACGCGCCGTGGCCGACCATGTTTTTGCGATTTATGGTCTCGTTTCCCGCTTCGGTGCGGTGCTCGATTTCGCGACGGCCGAGGTCTGGAAACAGCAAAAGGAAAAACTCCCCGCCGACATCAAGGACGACGAAGTCGAGGCCATCGAAACCGGAATCGCCAACGGGATCCGGCTTCGCCTCTTTGCCGAGATAGAGACCGCCACCCGCAATTTCGCTCTCCCACGGTTGACCGCCGGCAACGAGCCGGCGCGGCGCGCCTTCACCGCCAGCGTCGACGAGCTCGAGCACGCCGTCGGTCTTCTCCGCCTGAATCTCAACGAGTCCGCCGCCCTCGAGACCTACTTGCTCGCCGCCCTTCGTCTTTGGGCGCGGCGTTAGCGCGCCGCAGGTTCCTGCCTTAAGTCGGCGGCCAACGTGCCGATGCTCTCCCGATGTTTTATTTCCGTCGGGCATCTCTTTTTCAGACGCTGTGGTTGTTTTCGGTTTTGGGGCTGATCGCGCTTCGCGCCAATTCCTCTCTGGCTCCGGCTTCTCCCACCCCGGCAGCTCTGGCGGTCCTGACCGAGGCAGATCAAACGCTTATGACGCCCACCGAAGCCTTCATCCGGCTGCAAGAGGGCAACAACCGCTTCCGCGCCGGCCAGCGTGCCGCCCGAGATTGGCCCGCCCAAGTCAAGGCCACCGCGCACGGCCAACACCCGTTCGCCTCGATCGTGAGCTGCATGGACTCCCGCACCGCCGTCGAGCACGTCTTCGACCTTGGCCTCGGCGATGTCTTTAGCCTTCGCATCGCCGGCAGTATTATCAACGACGACGTCCTCGGTTCGCTCGAATACGCCCACAAAGTCGCCGGCGCCAAACTCATCGTCGTTCTCGGTCACAGCCATTGCGGCGCGATGAAGGGTGCCGCCGATGACGTCGTTTTTGGTAATCTCACGTCTCTCCTCGCCCGCATCAAACCCGCCGTCGTGGGGGTGCCGGCCGACGGCAAACCACGCACGTCGAAAAACCTGAAATTCGTCGACGACGTCGGCCGCCTCAACGTCATCCTCGCCGTCCGTCAAATCCGCGAACGCAGCATCGTTCTCCGCGAACTCCACGACCGCCAAGCCATCGACATCATCGGCGGCTTTTACGACATCGAGACCGGCAAAGTGGAATTCTATCGCCCGCTCGTCGGCGCTGCTCCCGTGCCCGCGCAGACTTCCGCCGCCGACTCCGTCACACCCGCAGCACCGGCAAAATCCGCCCATTGAGATGGGAATTCCCTCATTCGATCAGAGCCACAAACGCCGCCCGGGCCTCCATATGTGGGTTGTGCCCGGACTCGCCGATCGTCTCCACGCGCGCGGCCGAGAAATGCCCAACAATCAAAGCGTGATCTGTCGCGCTCACGTAGCGTGAACGGCCGCCAACAATGAACAAGGTTGGGCCCGAGAACCGGTCACCCGCAGCGATTGAATTCCGCTCCAGATCGGGCAGCGCCTCCGTGACGACCGGCAGGTTAATCACCCACCGCCATCCGCTGGCGCCGTCGGGCATCCGCTCCAGATTCGTCGCGATGAATTTCCGCATCGCCCAATCGTCCACCCGCGCTTCAAACCGCAGCTCCGCCTCGGCGCGTGATTGCAAGCTCGCCAAATCCAGCTCGTTCATCGCCGCAAATTCCGCCCGGTGGCCCGCCCAGAAATAGTCCTTCGGCGCGATATCCACGACGATCAGCCGCTCCACGCGCTCCGGGTGACGACAAGCCAGCAGCATCGCGGCCTTACCTCCCATGCTGTGGCCCATGATCGAGGCGCGCGCGAGGCCTTGCTCGTCCAACCACGCCACCACGTCGTCCACCATTGACGGATAGGTCATCTCGTCGGCGTGGGGCGAACTCCCGTGATTTCGAAGGTCGAGCACCGACACGTGAAACCGCTCCGTCAGATCCCGCCCCGCCGTCTGCCAGTTGCGCGATGAGCCGAGCAACCCGTGCAAGATCACCAAAGGCGGCTTGCCCGCTCCGCCCAGATCACGATGAAAAAGTTTTACCACAATTCAGCCTGCACGGTTCTTCGGGCCTCAGGCAAACTCGGGAATTTTTTCGTGTATTCCGGATGTTTCGTGGTTCCACTCCTCGTCCGCTCCCATGCCCGCCGACGCACCCAAACTCACGCCGATGATGCAGCAATACTTCGAGGTGAAGCGTGGCCTGCCCAAAGACACGCTGCTCCTCTTTCGGCTCGGCGATTTCTTTGAGCTCTTCTTTGAGGACGCCGTCGTCGCTTCAAAAATTCTCGGGCTCACCCTCACCAAGCGGCAGGACCACGCGATGGCCGGGCTGCCTTCGGTCGCCCTCGATAACTACGTCACCAAGCTTCTCGCTGCCGGCAAAAAAGTCGCCATCTGCGACCAAGCCGAGCCCGCCCAGCCCGGGAAACTTGTTCGGCGCGCTCTGACCCGCATCCTCAGCCCCGGCACCACTCTCAACGCCGCCCAACTCGACGCCGCCCGCAACCATTACTTGTGCGCCCTCGCCTTTGATGCGGCGGGTCTCCACGCCGCGTGGCTGGATTTATCGACCGGAGAGTTCCGTGTCGCGACCGATCCGGCCATCGCCAACCTGCTGCCCGTTCTCACGGCACTCGATCCGGCCGAATTGCTCGTCATCGACGGCGCCCTCGCCCGCTGGGCCGCCGCGCCCCACGACCAAGCCGACACCCACGCGTTGCACGCTTTCTGCCTCGGACGGCTCAGCACCGAGCTCGCCGGCTATCACTTTGAAACGTCCACCGGCGCCAAGACCGTGATGGACACGCTCGGCGTCATGAATCTCCAGGGCTTCGGTTTCGCCCACACCCATCCCGCACTCGGACCTGCCGGCGCCCTCGTCTATTACGCGACGGAGAATCTCTGCGCCAAACCGGAAAACCTCCGCGGGCTGCAAGAATACCGCAGCGCGCACACGCTCCTTCTTGATCCCGCGACCCTGCGAAATCTCGAGGTTTTCACCTCGTCCCGTGGCACGCGTGACGGCTCTCTGCTCACGGCGATGAACCGTACGGCCACCTCCACCGGAGCCCGACTGCTTGAACGCTGGCTCGCCGCTCCCACCCTCGATCTCACCGAGATTCTTCGGCGCCAGTCGCTCGTCGGAGAGCTCCGCGCCCAGCCCAGTCTGCTCGCCGAACTACGGGGGCGCCTCGGTCAGATCCGTGACGTTCCCCGCATCCTGGGCCGGCTGCAAAACCGGCTGCGCAATCCGCGCGAACTCGGCGGCATCCGCGATACGCTACTTCAGTTGCCCGATCTCCGTGCCACTCTCTCCGCCTTCGGTCCGGAACTTCAGCTTTCGACTTTGAGCCTTCAACTGCACGAGCTGCCGCAACTACGGCAGCTCCTGCAGTCCGCCCTTGCCGCCGAACTTCCCAACGATCTCGCCGACGGCAATTTCATCCGCGCCGGTCACGATCCCGAACTAGACCGGCTTCGTTCGCTCACAACCGACAATAAAACCTGGCTGTCCGATCTCGAACGCGCCGAGCAGGAGCGCACGGGCATTCGCAGTCTAAAAGTCCGCTTCACGAATAATTTTGGTTACTACATCGAAATCACCAAAGCCAACCTTCACCTCGTCCCCGCGGACTACATCCGCCGTCAAACCACCGTCGGCGGCGAGCGCTACGTCACCGAGGCTCTCAAGCTAAAGGAAAAAGAAATCTTCCACGCCGAGGAAAATGCCCTCGCCCGCGAGCACGAACTCTTCGCCACGCTCACCGCCGCGATTCTCGACGACTCGCTTGTCCTCGCCCGCACCGCCGATGCCTTGGCCGAGCTCGATGTGCTTGCGGGCTGGGCGCTGCTCGCACGCGAATGGAATTACTGCCAGCCGGCCCTCGACGAAGGTGACCAGCTCGAGATTACAGAGGGACGGCATCCCGTCGTTGAACAGATGCTGCGCACGGCCGATGTCGCGGTTGCCCGCGGTACGACCACGGCCTTTGTCCCCAACGACACGCTGCTCGCCTGCGACGACGCGCAGATCGCCCTGCTCACCGGCCCCAACATGGCGGGCAAGTCGACCTACATCCGCCAAGTCGCGCTTATCACGCTCATGGCCCAAGTCGGCTGTTGGACACCGGCGAAGACCTGCCGGGTCGGGCTCGTGGATCGCATTTTTTCCCGCGTCGGCGCCAGCGACGACCTCGCCCGCGGTAATTCGACGTTCATGGTCGAGATGAACGAGACCGCCAACATCCTTAACAACGCCACGTCACGTTCTCTCATCATCCTCGACGAGATCGGCCGCGGTACTTCGACCTACGACGGACTCAGCATCGCTTGGGCCGTCGTCGAGCACCTGCACCGCCAGCCCGCCAACGGTCCTCGGACGTTGTTCGCGACGCATTACCAGGAGCTCACCCAGCTCGATAAACACCTGCCACGCCTCCGTAACTTCTCCGTCGCGGTGAAGGAGTGGAACGACGAGATCGTTTTCATGCGCCGCGTCGTGCCCGGCGCGGCCGACCGCAGTTACGGCATCCAAGTCGCGCGGCTCGCCGGCCTGCCACTCAGCGTGATCGACCGGGCGAAGACTATCTTGGCCAAACTCGAGAGCGACGACACCGCCGTGACGCTCCCGGCCGCCGCCACGCCGACGGCTAGGCCGAAGAAAAAAATTTCCGTCACGCCCGCCGACTCCGACCAGATGAGTCTGCTCTAGCAGCGGGCACGTCCCGCGAAGATTGATCTCCTCGGCTCCACGGTCGCAGACCTCGGCAGCTTCACCATGCGCGCGTCTGCTTTTCTTGGGCGAAATTGCCCGGTGTTCACCGCTCGATGAGGCGCCAAGTGAAGCCAATCGAGCGTCCCTAATCGGTCTGCTCTGACGAACTCCTCTCGCTCCCTCACCCTCGCCGGATCGCCCAGAGCTGCTTCGCCTGCTCGATCGTCTTTTTCAGCACATCCGGCGTGAGTGCCTGCTTAGGGTCATCGCCGATGCCTTTCGCCGGTTCGACGTGAGCTTCGATGCAGAGCCCGTCCGCCCCATAGGCGACCGCCGCCAATGCTGCCGCAGGCACGTAGCTCGCTTTGCCCACCGAATGCGAGGGATCGACCACCACGGGAGCCCAAGTTTTTTCCTTCAACAGCGGGGTGATGCTCTCGTCGGGATGATTGCGAAAGCCGTCAAGGGTCGGCGTTGTTCCGCGGGGGCACAGGATGACGTTGGGGTTTCCAAAAGCCGCGATATACTCCGCCGCCGAGATGAACTCGTTGAGCGGCCCCATGTGAATGCTCCGCTTGAGCAACACCGCCGTGTCTTTCTCGCCGATCGCTTTGCCGATGGCACGCAGGAGAGAATAATTGAGCGCGTTACGCGCGCCGACTTGGAGCGTCGTCACGCCGGCATCGAGCGCCAACTTGATGTGCGCCTCTTCCATCACCTCGGTGTCCACTGGCAGCCCGGTGCGGCGCGAGGCCTCCATCAAGATGTCGAGTGACTTCACATCACCCTGAAACGTGTAGGGATTGGTCCGCGGTTTCCAGACGCCGCCGCGCAGCGCGTTGGCTCCGGCTTCCTTTACCGCTGCCGCCGTCTCGTAAAAGTAGTTGGGGTTCTTGGGATCGATCGTGCAGGCGCCAGCGATGATGAACAGCTCCTCGCCAAGCGTGACGCCGCCGATCTTGATCCGGTGGCTAGCCAGGTCCGACCGTTTGTCCATGAGCTTGAACGGCGACTGAATCCGATCGATGCGATCGACGTAATCTAGGCCCTCGAGTCGATTGATCATGAGGTCGTCCCGCTCGTCGCCCACGATGGCATAGATCGAGCGCATCGCGCCCACGATGGGCTGAATCTTGCAGCCAAACTCCGCGACGATGGCGGTGATTTCGGCGAGCTGATCGGACGTGAGGCGGGTGGATTTGGGCAGAATCATGGCGGCGAGTCGGGCAACAAAACACAATCACCGGGCCGAGGGAAGTCTCAGCTGCAACGCACCGCGCCGAACTCAGAGGCTCTGCTCAAACTCCGAAGGTAAAGCCGCGCGCGCGGTAAATTGGAACTCCCGGCTGCGCCACTCGTAGAGAAAACTGGTCTCCGACGAATGCAGAAAAAGCCGCTTGGTTCCGGCCTGCTTCGCAAACGCACGATTCCGCGTAAAGTCTCCGTAAGTCTGGTCCCCCACGATCGGCAGATGCCGCTTGGCGCACTGCACCCGCAATTGGTGGCTCCGCCCGGTGCGCGGCTCCAGCTTGATCAAGGTGAGCTTGGGCTGCTGCCGCCCGCTCCGCACCACACTCGCCAAGCACTCGGCCGGCATGTGACCGGATTGCGCCGCCGTGCGAATCTGGCCGCCGCGCTTTTCGACAGCCAAGAGATCGCGCCACGACTCGACGGACTTGGCCGGCGTGCCAAAGACCAATGCATGATAAACCTTCTTCACCTGTTTGCGCTTAAACTGTGCGCGAATCTCGTTGGCCAACTCCGCACTGGCCGCGACCAAAATCACCCCCGACGTCGCTGAATCCAACCGGTTCAGCAGCCAGAGCTTTCGGTCGGCACCTGCCGCGTCCTTCCACTGGTAAAATTCCCCGTCGAGCGCGTAGTGCGCGTCGAGCAATGCCTTGGGCTGATCCGATTTCTGATTCGGATGCGAAAGCACGCCCGCCGGCTTATCGAGCCCGGCCAATCCATTCACATCGTGCGCCAGCACTTTGACGCCCGGTCCAAACGGCAAGCCTGCCCAAAAACTCGCGCCGACCGCGCTCACTGGTAGTAAAATGTGAACGTCATCTCCTGCGAATCGCCCAACACCGCGATCATGTCATCCGACCATTTCCCGTAGGGCGAACGCGCCGTGATCGCGGAAATACACGCTTCCTTGCCTTGCTCGTTGGAGGTGTTCTTCACGTCGACGATCGCCGTGATCTTGCCGTCGGAGTCCATCCGGAATTTAACCGTTACGGTCGTTCCCGACGGCGGATAAAGCGTGCTCGATAGCAAGATGCGATCCCACTGGATCTGCACCGTCTCGATCATGCGCTGAAGGTAGACGCCGTAGTTGCTCCACTTTGCATCCACCGCGGTCGGGCCGATGTTCATCGTGCCAAATTTGTTGTCCGAAAAAATCCCCGGTCTCACCTGCTGCTTTTGCAGGACCGGGCGCGGCTGCGGTTTCTGCCGGTCAAGCCTCGGCGTGTTTGCCGTCGCGGTCTGGATCAGCGGCGCGTTTTGGATCCCTTCGACGCGGTCGGGCACCGCTTTGGCTCCCGGTGCAAACTTCGCGACGTTGCTGCCGAATGCGTCCGGGTTCTCGCCTTCCTGTTTCTCAAAGCCCGAAAGCGGGTTCTGCTCTTGCTTGGGCGCCTCTTGCTTTTCCTCCGCCGTCGTCGCTTCGGTCGGCGGGGCGGTCGGGACGGCTTCTTCGGGTTTGGTCAACTGGCCATCAACAATCTGGGTCGACTGAACGTCCTTCTTGCCCACGAGCGCCGGCATGTCGCTGGTGCCGTTGGGCGTGGGTTTTTCCTGCGCCACCTGCTGGTTCATGAAACTGAAATTGTCCGTTTTGTCCGGCACATTGTCCGGCGCGTCGGGGTTGGCTTCCACGAACTTGAACGGCACCGGCTTCGGCGCGGGCTTCTGGGTCTCAAACTCGTCCGGCGGCATCTCAATACTGAACGTCTGCGGCTCTTCACTCCTCGGCAAAACCGTAGGCCCGACCGTAAGAAAATATGGGGCCGCTACAAACAGCAGCAGATGCAAAACCAGTGTCCCGATCACCCCGATCTGCACCGATCTCGTCTCCGGATTGCTCGACAGGCGCGGCAAAACCCGGCGCGGGGCCGCAGGTGGTGGACTCAAGGTGGCACTCATTGACGCGTGGCGAGGATCGGGACTGCGGTCACTCAACGCAGCAGACCGCATTTGGTCAAAATTTGTTTCGTCGTTTCTAGTGGTAACCCGACGATGTTCGACAGCGACCCGCGGTAACCCGCGACAATCAACTCGGAATGATCCTGAATTCCATAGCCGCCGGCTTTATCGAGCGTATTCACTTTTGCCAAATACGCCTCGATCGTCTCTTCGCCAAACTTCTTGAACGTCACCTCGCTCGCTTCGCCGGCTTCGAGGCGTAGTCCGTCGCGCAGGCGCCTCACGGCCAGCCCGGTGAACACCGTATGCGTCCGCCCGCTTAGCCGGCGCAGCATCGCCCGCGCCTCCACCCCGTCCGCCGGTTTGTTCAAAACCGTGCCTTCGATAAAAACGGTCGTGTCTGCGCCCAAAACCAGCGCATCAGGATGACGCGCGGCGACCCAATCCGCCTTCAGCGCCGCGTTGTGCGCGACCATCGACTTGGGCTCGCTGGCCGGATCTTCGTGCTCCGTCACCTCCGCCGTGACGACCGTAAACACCACGCCCAACTGGGCGAGCAACTCCCGCCGCCGCGGCGACGCCGAGGCCAGAATCAATGCCGGTTGCATACTCATGCGAGCTTCACGTTCCGGTCGGTTAAACTGTCGGGATCAAGATGCATTAGCTGACCAACAAAGCGTCGGCGGCCCGGCTGCTGCAAGCCCGGTGAGTTGCGGCTCGCCAAAATGCGTCCACGCTTTTCGCTCCTCCCTTCCATGCGTCTTGGCCTTGCCCAGCTCAACCCGACCGTCGGCGACCTCGCCGGCAATCGCCGTAAAATCATCGCCGCCTACGAGTCCCTCGTCGCGCAGGGCGCCGAACTGGTTGTTTTTCCGGAGCTCATTGTCTGCGGCTACCCGCCGCGCGATCTTCTCCTCAAGCGCCGATTCGTGAGCGACGTCGCCGATTCCCTCGCCCAAATCGTGGCCACCATCGGCGACGTGCCCGCCGTCATCGGCACGGTCGAGCCCAACCCGGCCGCGACCGGGCGACCGTTTTTCAATGCCGCGGCCTTCTGCCATCGCGGCCAGATTGTCGCCACGGCCCGAAAATGCCTTTTGCCCACCTACGATGTGTTCGACGAGGACCGCTACTTCGAGCCCGCCACGTCGCCCACCGTCGTTGAACATGCCGGCCTCCGGATCGGCATCACGATTTGCGAAGACATCTGGACCCACCCGATGCTAGGTACGAGGCGCCTTTATCACGGCCTCGAACCACTCGCCCAACTCGCTGCGCAAAAGTGCGACGTGATGGTCAACCTCTCCGCCAGCCCGTGGCACTTCGCCAAGGGCGATGTCCGCGAGAAGCTTGTGACCGACGCCGCCCGCGCGCTCGGCTGTCCGGTGGCCTACGTCAACGCCGTCGGCGGCAACGACGAGCTCATCTTCGACGGGCGCAGTCTGGTCGCCTCTTCGGCCGGTTCGATCATGGCCGGCCTCGCCGCCTTCACTGAGGAGCTTCGCGTCGTCGATACGGCGGTCACCACACCTCCAGCGCCGACCTTTCATCAGCCCGATCTTGCCGACATCTACGCCGCTTTGGTCCTTGGCCTCCGCGATTATGCCCAGAAATCGGGCTTCAAAAAAGCACTGGTTGCTCTCAGCGGCGGCATCGACTCCGCCCTCGTCGCCGTCGTCGCGGCCGAAGCCTTCGGCTCGGAGAACGTCATCGGCGTTTCCCTGCCTTCCTCGATCTCCTCGCAACATTCCCGCGACGACGCCCGCTTCCTTGCCGCCAACCTCGGTATCCGCTTCGAGACGATTGCTATCGCCGGCGCCGTTGCCGCAGCCGAAACCGCCCTCGGTCCGGTCTTTGCCGGCCGCACCCGCGACGTGACCGAGGAAAACATCCAAGCCCGCGTCCGCGGTGTGCTGATGATGGCGCTTTCCAACAAATTCGGCGCCTTGCTTCTGACCACCGGCAACAAGAGCGAGATGGCCGTCGGCTATTGCACGCTCTACGGCGATATGTGCGGCGGTCTCGCGGTCATCAGCGATGTCTTCAAGATGCAGGTCTACGCGCTCTCGCGCTGGATCAACCGTGACCGCGAAATCATCCCTGCCAACACGATCGACAAGCCGCCCTCCGCCGAGCTTCGCCCCGGCCAAGTCGATCAAGACAGCCTGCCGCCCTACGAGCAGCTCGACGCGATTCTCAAAGGCTACGTCGAGGAGGGGCTCTCCCGCAGAGATCTCGTCGCGCAGGGTTTCCCCGAGGCCGTCGTCAACGACATCGCCCGCAAGGTCGACCTCAACGAATACAAACGGAAGCAAGCCGCCCCCGGTCTCAAGATCACGCCCTTGGCCTTCGGCGTCGGCCGTCGGATTCCGATCGTGCAGAAATACGTGAGCTAAGCCGCCGATGTTCGCCCCGATCGCCAGGATCGTAATCTACGCGAAGGATGCCGAAAAACTCGCCGAATTTTATCGGCGGGTCTTTGAACTCAAAGACGTCGGCCCAAGCGAGGACGGATGGATCGAGCTGGCCGCCGGCGGCTGCAACCTCGCTTTCCATCGCGCGGCCAAAACTGCCGATCACCGGCGAGCCGCGGCCAAAATTGTCTTCGGCGTCAAAGACGTCGCCCAAGCGAAGGCAACGCTGGCCGCCCGCGGTCTCCGACTGGGGGCGATCCACCGGTCCCCCAATTCAAATTTCTGCAATGGCCGCGATCCCGAGGGCAATCACCTCAGCATCGGTGACCGCGGCTTTCCTTGAAGGAACCGTTTAATTACCGATTCCCGTGCGCTTCGAGATTGGTCGCCAGCTCGTAGCTGATCTTGCCTTCCATGATTTCGCGCAGCGCCGTGTCTTCCGGTGAAAGTTTTTCGAGCGATTCCACGAGCGGGCGATTTCCGCGCTTGAGTTGCTTCACCCGCAGTGAAACCAAGTTCACCAAGATATTGGGATCATCGACCATCTTGAGGGCACCTTTGATATAATCGTCACGCATAAGTAATTTGCGGCCAACCCACCGGCGCGTTGCCCCGCCGTGAAACCCCAGAGCCGAAATGACCCCGAGCCCCTATGACCGCCGTCACCCTAAAAATGCCGGGCAGCCGAGACGACGCCTATCTCAAGCCTGACTGGCACGCCCGGCCAAGCCGCTTGCCGGCCATCCCCTTAGGATGATTATAGCGAAAGTTTTTCCAGCTCGACGTGTTCTAGCTCGTCGTGCGCGGCGTCTGATCGTTTAACATTTTCATTTTTCCCGTGCTCGATCCTGTCTCCGACGCTCTGTTCGCCCGCGCCCTTCGCCTCATTCCCGGCGGTGTGAATTCGCCTGTTCGGGCCTTCCGCGCCGTCGGCGGTTCGCCTTTCTTCGTTAAGTCCGCACACGGCGCCACGCTGGTTACCGCCGACAATCGCGAGCTCATCGACTTTGTCGGCACGTGGGGTCCCGCGATTCACGGTCACAACCACCCGGTCATCAAAGCCGCCATCTCCGCCGCCCTTGATCACGGCACCTCCTACGGCACGCCCAATCCCTACGAAGTCGAAATGGCCGAGCTCATCACCGGGCTAGTTCCATCGATCCAAAAAGTCCGCCTGACCAGCAGTGGCACCGAAGCCACCATGTCCGCCGTACGCCTTGCCCGTGGGTTCACCGGCCGGGATAAAATTATCAAGTTCTCCGGTTGCTACCATGGCCACTCCGACTCGCTCTTGATCAAAGCTGGCTCAGGCGCCCTTACCCACGGCCATCCCGACAGCGCCGGGATTCCCGCCAGCTTTGCCCGCGAGACCATCGTCCTGCCTTTCAACGACGGCCCTGCTCTCGCGGCCGCGCTCGCCGCCCATCCCGCGCAAATCGCCGGGGTCATCCTCGAGCCTTACATCGGCAATGTCGGCTTCATTCCGGCTGAACCTGGCTACCTTGCCGAGGTCCGACGCCTCTGCACCGAGCACGGGACGGTGCTCATTTTCGACGAGGTGATGACCGGGTTTCGCCTCGCCCTTGGCGGAGTCCAACACCTCGAGTCGATCACTCCGGACCTCACCTGCCTCGGTAAAATTATCGGCGGCGGCCTGCCCGTCGGTGCCTTTGGCGGACGCGCGGATATCATGGATCACCTCGCGCCGCTCGGCCCCGTTTATCAGGCGGGAACGCTTTCCGGTAATCCGCTCGCGCTGGCCGCCGGCATTGCGAGCGTCCGACTCCTCGCCGAGCTCGATCCTTATGCCCGCCTCGACGCACTGGGTCGCCAAGTCCGCGACGCCGTCCTTTCAACGGCGGCGACCAAAGGCCTGCCCGTCCAAGTTCCCCAGCGGGGCTCCATGCTCAGCGTTTTTTTCACCGCAACACCGACCCGTGATTATGCGACCGCGATCACGTCCGATGCTTCGCTGTTTGCCCGCTTTTTTCAAAATTGCTTATCCCGCGGGCTCTACTTGCCCCCGAGCGCATATGAGGCCTATTTCCTCAGCACTGCGCACGCGGGCGACGCTATCGACCACGCCTGCGACATCCTTTCAAAATCTCTCCGCGAACTCTAAAAAATGTCCGTCGCCCAGTTTTATTCCCCGACTTTTTTCCGTGCTTTAGGCGTGGTGCGCCGGCTTTTGGTTGCGGCGTTTTTTAGTCTAACGATCGGAGCGCTCTGCGCCCAACCCGCCTCGGCGCCTGTCGCTACCATTCCTATCGATGAACTTCGCCCGGGCCAACGTGGCCAAGTCTGGACTGTTTTTCGCGGCACTGAGCCCGAACCTTTCGAGGTCGAAGTTACCGGCGTGGTCCGCAACGCCCTCGGCCCTGGAAAGTCCCTGATTATTTGCCAGCTCACCGATTCTCGCGTTCAAAACATGGGCGCCGTTGCCGGCATGAGTGGCAGCCCGCTCTACATCGACGGACGTCTCGCCGGTGCCCTGAGTTATCAAATCCAGCGATTCGAAACCGTCCGCCATGCCGGTTTTACGCCCGCTGCCGATCTCACGGAGGTCCGCGATAAGCCCGACCTCGCTCCCTTTAGGCCGCCCGCGGTTCCGCTTACTTCCGTTCCGGATCCCCTCACACCTCGCCCCTCACCTCTTTCCGCCTACCAACCGCTCCGCCCTGTCTTCACGCTAAGCGGGCTCGCCCCCGTCGTAGCTGATCTTTTCGCTCCGCGCTTCACGGCCTTGGGGCTCGATGTCACCTCCCTCGGCGGTAGCACCTCGGGAGCACCGGTCGACAACCACCCCCCCGGCCCCGCCCCGCTTCGCGCCGGTTCCGCCATCGCCGTCGCCCTCGCCACCGGCGACATCACCCTCGCCGGCACCGGCACCGTCTCGCGCGTAGACGGCACCCGCGTGACCGCCTTTGGCCACCCGATGCTGTCGCTGGGCAATGTCGAACTCCCGATGTGCGCCGCCGAAATCGTTACCATTCTCCCATCCAATCTTCAGTCCGTCAAAATCGCCAACACCGGGTCTGTGCTTGGAACCATTACCCAAGACCGTCTCTCCGCCGTGTCGGGCACACTCGGCGCGGGCCCCGCGATGATCGCCGTCGAGGTCTCCGTTGCGCCCAACACCCCGACTCGGCGCACGCTTCGTTTTCAAGTTGCCCGCCATACTCAGGTCACTCCCGCCTTGATCGCCGCCGGCGTCACCCAGGCCATCGTCGGCTCCAACGACGGCGCCCTCGCGTCAGGCTTCCGCATCACGAGCAATATCCGTTTCTCCCCCACTCAACACCTCGCCGCTCGCTCGCTTCACGCCGGTCCCCAAGCCTTCACCCAAGGTCTTAATCAGTTCGTCCAGAGTCTCGCGCAAGACCTGCAAAATCCCTACGAGAAAACATTTCCCTCAGCGATCAACGTCACGATTGAACTGCTTTCGGCCAATCCCGCCGTCACGATCGACCTTTTTCAACTTTCCCGCGCATCCGCCCGCGCCGGCGATACGATCACCGCGACGCTGGCGTGGCGTGATTTTCAGGGCGAAGCCCAGCGGGAGATCATTACCCTGCCGATCAACGCCGCCTGGGCCGGCAAGAACCTCGAGGTCATTCTCGCTCCGGGCACAGCACTCGACGAACTTGCCGGCCGTCCCTCCGTAATCGCCGCCGCCAGTCTGCGTAGCTTCGATTCCTATCTCTCGGCGATGCGCGATGATCGGCCGCGCGACGGCCTGAGCCTCGCTATCGTCGAGAAATCCACCCTCTTTTCCGACGAGACCGCATCCACGCCCGAGATTCCGGGCTCCATCGAGCGCATCGCCCGCGCCGCCGACGAAGCGCGTTTTCAAACCCGCAGCGCGGTTGTCCCGCTTTACGAACGTCATCTCCTCCCCGGCAAACTCGCTAACGTCATGATTCGTCGCCCCCTCCGCGTGACGGACTGATCCTTTTTGCATCTCCACTCACTTTTTTCCTTCGTATCGCCTCAATGCCCACCCTCCCCTTTCTTTCTGGCGTCAGTGTAATTCGCGCCCCGATCCTCCGCCCTCCCTCTTTCTTGTGTTTCGTGTGTTTCGCGGTGGCTCTCTTCGGCCCCGGACGAGCCTCAAGTTCGGCCGATCCGCTCTCCAAAAAACTCGATCTCGATTTCTATCGCGACGTTCCAAGCCGCAACCTGAAAGGCCTCGCCACCCGCCCCGATGGTCGCCTCGTTTCCGGCCCTGCGCTCACGGAACTCAACCCCGCTTCCGCTCTTCCCGCCGATCTGATTTGGTCGCTAGCCCCCGGTGCCGCCCCGGACCGTTGGCTCATGGGCACCGGCCCCGATGGTCGCATCCTTGAGGCTACCCTCGGCCCGTCCGACTCACTTTTTACCACCCGCGAACTCGCGAAGCTCGACGAGCCCCACATCTTCGCCCTGCGCCGGCTGCCCGACGGTTCGATCCTCGCCGGCACGTCACCCAACGGCGGCCTTGTTCTGCTTCGCGACGAAAAAATCGTCGCTCGTCTGGGCCTGCCGGCAGACTCGATTTTTGACCTGCTCGTGGTGTCACCGGCAACCGCCCTCGTCGCCACCGGTAATCCCGCCCGCATTTACCACGTCGACCTCGCCGTTTTCGCCACTGCTGGCGTGACCCCCGGAAAGACGAACGACGCCAAAATTCTGACGACTAAAGGCGTTTCCGTTTTTGGTGAGATTCGCGACCGCAATGTTCGTCGCCTTGCCCGGTTTCCAGACGGCCGCATCGCTGCCGGCTCGTCGCCCAAGGGTAACATCTACGTTTTCGCCGCGCCTGTCGCCACCGCGCCCGCTGCTCCGGTTCCGCCTGTTCTGCTTCAAGAAAACCGCGACGCCGAGGTCACCGATCTCCTCCCTCAGGCCAACGGCGATCTCTACGCGACCCTCGTGTTCACGTCTTCGGCCGCCGAAACCCGCATCAATTCTGCGCCCGCGAAAAACACGAAGGATTCCCCCGATTCGCCAGTGCTCCCTCCGCTCGTGTCGTTCGCCCCGGTCGAGCGCTTTTCCGGCCGCAGCAGCCTCATTTATCTTCCGGCCGGCGGGTTTCCGGAAGTCTTGGCCTCCCGTACCAATATAGCCTTTTACCAACTCGCCCGCTACAACGACACCCTGCTCATCGCGGGCGGTGAACTCGGCGAATTGCTCGGCTACGACCTTACCGCCCGAATTTCGCTCACCTTTGCCGGCAGCACTTCTGCACAGCTCAATGCTCTCGCCGCCGTCCCCGGTTCTCCCGGACGTTTCCTCGTGTTGCGGAATAATGCGCCTGGTCTCGCCGTCCTCGATTTCAACGCGGCCTCGGAGCGATCCGCCGAGACCCGCCGGCTCGACCTCGGAACTCCCGCCCGCCTCGGCGCTCTCCGCTTTGACCGGCTTCGCGATCTTACGACCGGTCAAATCTCGCTCGAGATAAAGACCAGCCTAGGCAGTGATGAGATCGAGGGTTGGACGCCTTGGACGGTTCTCACAAATCCAGACGCCGCCGATCCTGCCTGGCGCGCGCCCGAACTTCGCGGCCGCTACGCCAAACTCCGCCTGAAACTTACCGGTGCTTCAAGCGCGGCTGAAATAGAAAAACCCGCGCTTTATTTTCTGCCCCAGAACCGGCGCCCCACGCTACAGGAGTTTCGTTTCCTTTCGCCCAATTTCGGCCTGATTCCCGGGTCGGAGTCCACCCCAAGCGCGTCCACTTCTCTCAGTTCGATTTTGAATGCCGGCAAAGACGATGATCTGGGCGCGGGCAAACGCAGTCGCTCTGCTTTCCTTGCCAGCCAAGTCGTGCCCTCGCCCGGCACCCAGGTGGCTCTTTGGACGCTCGTCGATCCCGATGGCGACAACGTAAGCGCCACATTTTCCATTCGCCGGCAGAGCGAGTCCGCTTGGACCGATCTCACGGTTGCGACCCGGGATCCCTATGTGACTTTCGACACCGCGCGCCTCGCGGACGGCGTTTATTTTACCCGCCTCGTTGCCACCGAGACGGCGCCGCGCATCCCCGGCGACCGACTCAGTCTGACCTTTCAAACGGACAATCTCGTCGTGGATCACACCGCCCCGGAAATTCTCGAAGCGACGGCGACCCGCACCGCCGAGGCACTCGCGATCACCGTGCGCGGTCGCGATGCGCTCTCGCTCGTTGAGGGCATCGAAGTCGTCCTGAACAATGGGGTTCGTGAAACCGTCGAGCAGCCCGCCGACGGCATCCGCGATTCCCGCGAAGAGGCGTTTGTTCTCGAACTGCCGCTCAGCCGCGCCACCGGCGCGACCGCGGCCGAACTCACCCTTTACGACGCCGTCGGCAATAGCGTGACGCGTAGACTTACGCTCTAGTTTTCCAGTTCGCGCGGATTGACTCCGACTCATCCGCTCTCCCCCATTTTTTTCAAACACCACTTCACTATGGAACGCCTACCTTACTATCAAATCGTCCACGTCCTTTCGCTGCTGGTTCTCGCCACGCACATCTTCATGGCCTTCGCCAATCCGCTCGCGGAGAACAAGCGCCGCACGATGATCACCACCGGCATCGCCGCATTTCTGATGTTCGTGAGCGGTTTTGGCATGATCACGATTTACAAGATTCCGTTCGTCACGCCGTGGGTGCTGGTGAAATTTGTCTGCTTGGTGGGTCTCGCCGCGATGGCGGGCATGGTCTACCGCCGGGTCGAATGGCGCGGGATGTTGAGCAAGGTCGCTCTCGCACTCCTGTTCATCGCCGTGCTGATGGTTTATCTGCGGCCGAAGTTCTGATTCGTCGGGGGGAGCTCCCCGATATCACGCCCGCGGGTGCGCCTTCGCGTAGATCTCGCGTAGCCTCGCCACGCTGACGTGGGTGTAGACCTGTGTCGTGGTCAGCTGCGCATGGCCCAACAACTCCTGCACCAACCGTAAATCGGCCCCCGCGTTTAGCAAATGCGTCGCATAGGAATGCCGTAGTTTGTGCGGTGTGAGCTCCAGTGGCAGATCCGCCAGCGCCAGGTATTTCTTCAGCTGCAACTGCACCGCCCGCACCGTCATTCGTGTGCCTTCCGGATTCACGAGCACCGGATCATCGGGCCCTACTTGTTTGGCGTAGGTGTCCCGCACCTTCACGAGCACGGCGACCGCGACGCGCCCGAGCGGACACATCCGCTCCTTCCTTCCCTTGCCCACTACCCGCGCCACTCCGTTCGCCACGTCCACCGAGCCGTAGTTGAGCCCCACAACTTCACTCACCCGCAAGCCCCCGCCGTAGAGCAACTCCATCGCCAGTCGGTCCCGCCACGCGATCTCCGGGCGCTCGCTTTCGTTTTCGATCAGGCGTTGCGGGCCGCGCAGCAGCCGCTGCATCTGCTCTTCGGTCAAGAACAGCGGCAGCCGTTTCTCCAATTTCGGCAGCGGCACCCCCACAAATGGGTTTCGGATCAGCTTCCCGCGTCGCTGCCAGAACTTCGCCCACGTGCGCAAGCCGGAGACGTGATTGTGCAACGTCCGCCGGTCAAAGCGGCCGCGCGCCTCGATCACGAAGTCTCTCACCTCCCGCACCTCAAGCGCGTCGAGACCTCGCGCCCACACCCCCGCCGTTTGCGCCCAGCGCCAAAAATCCTCAAACGCCTGTCGATAGTTACGCACGGTATAGACCGAGCACCGACGCTCCAGCGCGAGATGCTCCGCCACCGGAGTCCACCACTCCGCCATCACTTCCGTCGGTAGGTCAGGTCTCCGGCCTGCCGCCGCACCCCGTCCCGCTCCTGGTTCCGCTCGAGGCATCGTCGTTACTATTTTCGAGTTCCCAAAACCGGGGCAACGGCCCGTCCTACTTCGCAAGGTTGCCCTCGGCCACCTTCGCCTCCACCGCCTGCATCACTTTGGTCGCGTGCAGACGCAGCGCCCCCTCGGGATCGAGCCCTTTGGCCCGGGCCGCCGCTGTCACTTCAAACAGCATCTTGCCCAACTCCGCCTCCGTCAGCCGCGAGCCCAGCGCCTTCACTTGAGCAACATCGACCACGCTCTCGTCCGGCACCGGTAGCGCCTTCTTCTCGATCTGCTTCCACACCGCCTCCGCAAACATCAGCGCCGGCAAACGCCCTGGCAGGTCCTTAAACACCCCGCTCGCTACCGGACCGTGCTTCTTCTCCTGCGCCTTGATCTGCTCCCACTGCACGAGCACTTCGTCGGAAGTCCCGAGCTTCCCCGTGCCAAAAACATGTGGATGCCGCCGCACGAGCTTCTCGTTCACCTCGCGCGCGACGTCCTCCAGCGTGAAAGCTCCCGCCTCCGCCGCGAGCTGCGCGTGAAACACCACTTGGATCAAAACATCGCCCAACTCCTCGCGCATGTGCGGTAGATCCCCTCGATCAATCGTTTCAATCAGCTCGCTCACCTCGTCAATGAGACAGCGAACCAGCGACGCATGCGTCTGCTCCTGATCCCACGGACAACCATCGGGCGCCCGTAATCGGGCAATCGTCGTTTTCAGCTCGTCCATCGCTTGCATAGTGCCCGCAGTTAGCCCGCAGCAGCGCGCAAATACACGGAAATTTTTTTCTCCGGCGTGCTCGATTCGGATCTTAACAGCAACCGGGAGCCCCTAGGCGTTTAGCTCACGCGCCCACCTCCGTGACCACGGCCGCCCAACCAAACTCGCGCTCGGGAAGGGGTAGAAATCAATCCCCCGTCTTTCGCCGAAGGACCGGTGCGGGCTTCACCCACCACCTTAGCGATGCCGCGCCTAGCAGAGCTTACACTGCTTCACCGGCGATCGATTTACCTGCTTGGCGCGACGTCGAACCGTTCGCCGCCTTCGAACGCGCGGGCCATTTGACGTTCGCCCACAAATTAAATCATCCACATCTTCACGCTGCGGGCAAACTTGCAGCTGTCGCTCCTCCCGCACGTCTTTATCGCTGCCTGCCGTTGATTGGAAATACTCCTCCATGAAAAATCTATGCACCGCTTTCCTGCACTTCCTCGTTACCGGCGCTCTCGTTGCCGCCGACCTTAAGCCTTCGCGCCCCAACATCGTTCTGATCATGGCCGACGACATGGGCTACTCCGACCTTGGCTGCTACGGCTCAGAGATTCCCACCCCTCACCTCGACGCGCTCGCCGCCGGCGGTCTGCGTTTCACCCAGTTCTACAACACCGCCCGCTGCTCACCCACCCGCGCGGCCCTCCTCACCGGCTTGCACCCGCACCAAGCCGGCTTGGGTCGCCTCGCCGAGGAAGCGGTCGGAAACACCGCTACGCATCCCGACGGTTATCTCGGCTACCTCAATTCCCGCAGTGTCACTATTGCCGAGGCCCTTCGACCCGTCGGCTATAGCACTTACCTCGCAGGAAAGTGGCATCTTGGCCAACGGGACGAATCGAAGTGGCCGCTCAAACGCGGCTTTGATCGCTTCTACGGCCTGCTGTCCGGTGCCTCCAGCTTCTTCAAGCCCTCTGGCAACCGCAGCCTCACGCTCGATGACCAGCCGCTCCCGCCGCCGACCGATCCAGATTACTACACCACGGACGCCTTCACCGACTTTGCCATCCAGACCGTCCGCGAGCACTCTTCGCCCGCTCCGTTTTTTCTCTACCTTGCGTTCACCGCTCCACACTGGCCGCTCCACGCCCGCAAGGAGGATATCGCCCGGTTCGTGGGCAACTATCGCGCCGGTTGGGATGTCCTCCGCGTCGAGCGCCACGCCCGTCAAAAATCCCTCGGCCTCTTCCCCGCCGATGCACCGCTCTCGCCCCGCGACGAAGGTGCCCGCGCGTGGGACGCCCTTACGTCCGCCGAACAGATCGCCCTGGACTATCGCATGGCCGTCTACGCCGCGCAGGTGCACCGCATGGATTGGAACGTCGGACGTCTCGTCGCCATCCTCCGCGAGCAGGGTAGACTTGAAAACACACTGATTCTTTTCCTTTCCGACAACGGCGGCTGTGCCGAACCCTACACCGACGCCGGCGGCCAACCTGCCGAGCGCATCAACGATCCCGCCTTTTCCGGCAACGTCTCCTACGGTACCGGCTGGGCCAACGCCTCCAACACCCCGTTCCGCAAATTCAAATCCCAGCTTTATGAGGGGGGCATCGCCACACCCCTCATAGTCCACTGGCCCGCCGGCCTCAAAACGAAACCCGGCTCTATCGACTCCACGCCCGGCTACCTTACCGACATCATGTCCACCGCGCTGGCTGTATCCGGGGCAAACTACCCGTCGGAGCATCAAGATCAACCGACGGTTCCCCTCGAAGGCCGCAGCCTTCTCCCGCTGTTCGCCGCCGCCGCGCCAATCGCCGCCCCACCGCGCGTGTTCACGTGGGAGCAATACGGCTACAAGGCCGTCCGACTCGGCGATCTCAAAGCCGTTTTCGCTCCGCCGGGACAATACGACCGGCGCGGTCGCGGCCAATGGGAACTCTACGATCTCTCCCGCGACCGCACTGAAACTCACGACCTCGCCGCGACGCACCTCGCCGAGCTCCAAAAACTCGTCGCCCACTGGGACGCTTGGGCCGCTCGTGCCCAAGTCTTCCCGGTGCCCGCCCCCACCTCCACCGGGAAGAAGAAAGCCCCGTGACCAACCGTGCACTCGCTCGACCCGATCCAGGGCGCAGCCATCGCAATCTGTCGTGTCCGGCACAGCTGCGGCCGCGTTCACCTCGCCGCCACGGCATCGGCGCCCAACGCCGTATCCAACAATTCTGGGCAACCGCTGTGTCACTTGCTCGCTCGCAATCGTTTCAATCCGTAACCGGGCTACATTGATGGGTGAGCACTGGGCGAACAGCGTGGCTGGGATCAAACTAGCTCCAATCTAGCCGGGCCGGAGATTTTTCCGCTTTGTCTTCCTTCGTTACCGCGTGTTTGTTTGCCCCTTCATGTCCGACAAGCTCACCGAAATCATGGCCTGGAAGCGCGTCGAGATCGCCGGCCAAGTCAGGCCTGTGCCGCTCGCCGAACTCGCCGCGCTCCACGCCTCTCTGCCCGCCGTGCCCTCGTTCGCCGCTTCGCTTCGGCGCTCTGACGGCAAGCTCGCCGTCATCGCCGAGATCAAGCGCCGATCGCCCTCCGCCGGTGCCATCGCCACCGGCGTCGCCGCCCCGGCCCAAGCCGAGCGCTACCGCCACGCCGCCGCCAGCGCGCTCTCCGTCCTGACCGACGAGAAATACTTCGGCGGCACCCTCGATGATCTCTCGGCTGTAACCGTTCACTTTCGTCAGTCCTCGCCGCCACTGCCCTGCATCCGCAAAGATTTTTTCGTCCATCCGATTCAGGTGCTCCAAGCCCGCCAAGCCGGAGCCAGCGCGATTCTCATCATCGTCCGCGCCCTCACCGATGCCGAGATCGCCGCCCTCAAAGCCGCGGCCGATGCCTCCGGTCTCGATTCCCTCTTTGAGATCCACACCGCCCCCGAGCTCGATCGCGCCCTCGCTCACGGCGCGACGATCATCGGCGTCAATAACCGCGACCTCGCCATCTTCAAGACCGACCTCGGCCTCAGCGAGCGGTTGATCCCCCTCTTTCCCAAGCACGTGATCGCCGTCAGCGAAAGCGGGATTCACACCGCCGCCGATGCCGCCCGCGTCCGTGCCGCCGGCGCGCACGCCGTGCTGGTTGGCGAAGCGCTGATGAAGGCACCTGATCCCGCAGCTCTCATCGCATCGTTCCGGCCTTAATCTTTTTTAAACCATGAGCACATTTCCAGTTTCACCCTACGTCGAAGTCGGCGGTTTGGTCTACTTTGCCCGCATGATCGATAAGATCCGCCTGCACGCCCGCGGCGATCTTCCCGCGGGATTTCAAGAGAATCTCGGTATCGCTCTTGATGGTCGTTGCTGCTCTCACCTCGGCGTCGCCTACCCGGCCCTCCGCGCCCGCGTGCTCGCCGGCGGCACCGATGCCGAGATCTTCGCTTGGTGCCAACAAACCGGCCGCACCCTCACCGAGCACGATCTGCTCATCTGGAACGGTTTCGCCCCGAAACGCGGCTGGCGCGACGATGCCTCGGCCAACCTGATCAAACACAAGGCTGCCGCCGGCCTCGGACATCGCGACGACATCGAGACTTTCTTTGCGTTCTTCGAGGTCGACGAGGGCCGAGCTCCGCGCTGAACCGGTCTGCGCCCGCGTTTTTTTCATGCCGCTTTCTCCCACCGCCACGCGCGATTTACTCGTCAGTCTCGGCCATCATCCGAAACGCGCACTCGGTCAAAACTTCCTCGTCGACGGCAACATCGTCCACAAATCCCTGGCCCTCGCCGGCGTTACTGCCGGCGACACCGTGATCGAAATCGGTCCGGGTCTGGGTACGCTCACCGAGGCCCTGTTGACCGCGGGCGCGCACGTTTACGCCGTCGAGCGTGACGAGCGTCTCCACACGCATCTCGTTTCCACATTGCTCCCCCAGTTTCCCGATCGGCTGGATCTGCTCCTTGGTGACGCCGTTGAATTTCCGCTGGCCGGACTGCCTGCATCGCCGAGCCCCGCCCTAGCGGCCGGCAATTTCAAAGTCGTCGCCAATCTTCCCTACGCCATCGCGACCCCTTGGCTCGACGGCATATTGACCGGCCCTTTGCCCGCGACGCTGGTGCTGATGCTCCAACAGGAGGCCGCGCAGCGTTACGCCGCCCAACCCGGAACCAAATCGTTTGGAGCCATTTCAATTTTTCTTCAGGCGGCTTACGCCATCGCACCCGGGCACAAAGTTCCGGCGGCCTGTTTTCACCCGCGTCCCGACGTCGAATCGTATCTGCTCCACCTCGTCCGACGGCCGGAGCCCTTCACGTTCGATCGCACCACCAAGTCGGTTATCCGCGGTTGCTTTCAACAGCGCCGCAAACAGATCGGCTCGCTGCTCCGTCACCTTGTTCCGCCCGCAACGGCTGCCGCGTGGTTGGAACATCTCCGCGCTGCCGGGCTCTCAGCTCTGAGCCGGCCCGAAGATATTCCCACCACCGTCTGGCAACGCCTTATCGCCCCACCCGCAACTGCGGCTTGAAAGCCAACCACGTTCCGTTACTCATCATCTTTTCCAACCCATGCGCCGTTTCCCCCTAGCTCTACTCCTCGCTCTCACCGTCCCCAGTGTGCTCTGCGCCCAAGGCGAACCCGAACCCGCTCCCGAGCCCATGCCCCTCGTGGGCCGGGTCGATGGCCGTACCTATTTTTCACCCACCGGCGCATTTAAGGTCGCGATCCCGGTTCTCCCTGAACTTGGCGGCACCATCACCGATACGGAAAACGTGGTCACCTTCCAGGACGACTTTAATACCCACATCAGCATCGCTTCATTCCCCCAAGACGCCACGCAGCGCTGGGAGATGTCGACCCGGGGTCTGAAGGACTACCTCGTGTACTTCTTCAGCAATTATGTACTCGGCGATTTCCGGCAGTCTTTTCCCGACGCCTCGATCGAAAGCGCGAAGTTTGTCCCCAGCGCCCTCGAAGGCTCACTGATCACTTACATTCTCCTGCCCGGCGGTTCGATGTTCATGGATAAACTTCCCATAATCGCCGATGGTCCCATGCCCGTCGCGAAACGCGGCAACCAGCTTTTTGTCAAAAACGGTCACATCTTCGTCATCAGCATCGAGCTCACCGAGCGCGTGCTCGAACGCACCACCTATAAAAAGACGGCTGCGGAAGAAGACGAACTCCTCCGGCAACGCTTGGCCGAGGTTGTTGTTCGCCTCCAGTTCACCAAGCCCGCGGGCAAGTAAGCGGCCTCTGTCGGCGAAGTCCGAATCCTTCCCGTTTCGCGATGTCGCTCGTCGGTTTCGTCTCGTTTCTGCTGATCGGCGCTCTCGCCGGCTGGCTCAGCGGGGTGATCATCAAGGGTCGGGGGTTTGGCGCTCTCGGCAATGTTTTGGTGGGAATCGTCGGTGCCTTCCTCGGCGGCCTGCTCTTCGGTCTGCTCGGCATCCACGCGAGCGGCCTGCTTGGACAGCTCATCTTCGCCACCCTCGGCGCGCTGCTCTTTGCTTGGTTGCTGCGGTTCATCAAACGGTGAGTCACGCCAACCTCCAGCTCCGCCTCGCCAACGCCGCCGACCTGCCGGCCATCGTCGCGATCTACAATAGCATCGTGGCCGGCCGGATGGTGACCGCCGACCTTGAACCGGTGACGGTCGAAAGTCGCCGCGCTTGGTTCGAGGCCCATCAGACGCTCAACCGCCCGCTGTGGGTGTTAACCGATCCGGCGGTCAACCACGCCGTTTGCGCTTGGGCGAGTTTTGATTCGTTCTACCTCCGCGCCGCCTACGACGGCACGGTCATGGTCGCGCTTTACTTGGCCGAGTCCTACCGGGGCCGCGGTCTCGGTGGTTGGCTCCTCGATGAACTGATCGCACGCGCCCCCTCCCACGGCATCCACACGCTGACCGGCTACATTTTCGGCCACAACGAGCCCAGCCTCCGGCTCTTCCGACGCCACGGGTTTGTCGAGTGGGCGCACATGCCAGGGGTGGCCGTTCTCGATGGCACCCCGCGCGATCTCATCGTGCTCGGCCGCCGCGTGCCCTGAAGATTTCCAGTTCGGCGGAGATTGGTCAGGCCAGCCTCCGCTGCGCCTCAAACACTCCGCGCAGGGCCAAACTGAGCTGATCTTGCACGGTTTGTAGCGCGCGATACTTCGCCACGTTTTCCTTGTTCGGGAGACACCGCGTGCGCTCGTCGAGCGCGACGACGCCCGTGGTGAAATCAGTGAGCTTGGCCCGCTTGTTGCCCTCGCGGATCGCCACGCACCACGCGGCTTGCAGCGCTCCGCCGAGTGCCGCGCCCTCGTCCTCGACCATCGCGACCACCGGCACGCCGAAGATATCGGCCATGAGTTGCCGCCATACCGCCGACTTCGCACCGCCACCGGTGACGCGGATTTCCTTCGCCTTAACCCCCAGCTCCGCGAGTCGGCGGAGACCATAATTCATGCCCAGCGTCACTCCTTCCATCGCCGCGCGGGCGATGTGCCCCGAGCTAAAATTTCGGGCGTTCAAGCCGAGCAACACGCCCGAGCCGGCCGGCACATTGGGCGTCCGCTCGCCAGCGAGATAAGGCAACAATACCAACCCGCCCGCGCCCGCCGGGGCCGCTGCCACCGCCGCGTTGAGCGCGGCGTGATCCTGGCCGAACAGCGCACGCACTTGCTCGGTCACGGTCGTGACATTCATGGTGCAAAGCAGCGGAAGCCAACCGCCCGTCGAGGAACAAAAGGCCGCGATTTCTCCCTGTGGATCGATCACCGGCTTCGCCGCGTGGGCGTAGATCGTGCCGCTGGTGCCAAAACTGGCGGTCACCACGCCCGGCACGACGTTGCCCGTGCCGATGGCTCCCATCATATTATCCCCGCCGCCGGCCGAGATGACGACGTCGTTCGTAAATCCATATTTGGCGGCCAACTCGGGCCGCAGCAGACCGGCCGCTTCGTGTGAGGCCGAAATCTTCGGCAAATATCCCGCCAGTTTCGGGTCGATCGCGTTGATCATTTTCTTGGACCATGTGCGGGTGCGCACATCCATCAGCGCCGTACCGGACGCGTCGCCAAACTCCATCGAATAGTTGCCGGTGAGAAAATAGTTCAGGTAATCGTGGGGCAGCAGCACCTGCCGCAGCAGCTTGTAGTTTTCAGGCTCATGCCGTTTCAGCCACAGCACTTTGGGCGCGGTGAACCCGGGTAAAATCAAATTCCCTGTCAGCCGGATCGCTGCTTTCGGCCCGCCCAGTTTCTTGGTGAGGATCGCGCATTCGGGGGCGGTGCTCGTATCGCACCAGAGTTTGGCCGGACGGATGACATCGCCATTCTCATCGAGCGCCACGAAACCGTGTTGCTGGCCCGAAACACCGATCCCCCGCACGCGTTTGGCGGCATCGGTGCCGAGTTGCGCGGCCACTTCTCCCAGGACGAAATCGAGCGCATCGGTCCATTCATGCGGGTGTTGCTCCATGTGCCCCACGCGCAGGCCCTCGATCATCTGATGAGGCGCCCTCGCCTCTGCGATGACCTTGCGGGTCACGAGATCGAGCACGACCGCCTTGACGCTTTGGGTGCCTGAATCGATGCCGATAAAAAGACTCATAGGATAAATGGTTGGGCCGAATAATGGGGTTCAGCGCGCGATGGTGTTATTGCTTTTGAGCGCGTCCAAAAACTCCACGGGTGAAAAATCGTCCGTCAATACCCGCGCGTTTTTAATCGCCGCTTCCGGGAAGGCGATGCGCTCAGCCGCCAAGCCGGCGAGATCGACTTTTTCGGCGAGCGCGGGATAGACCCGCTTGAGCCCGGCTACATCTGGCGTGCGACTCATGTCGGGCGCGGCGTATTTGACCGCACAGGCGATCACGTTGCCCCGCCCGGCCACCTCGTAGAGCACGACTTGCGGAAACACCGCGCGGATCGTCTTTAAGTCCGCGGCAAACAACTCGGTTCCTTGGTGCAAGTTCGTCACGAAGACGCCGCGCTCGGTCATCCGCGCGGCGCACTCGCGGTAAAATTCCTCCGTCTTCAGATGCGGCGGCACGAAGCCGCCCCGGAAGGCATCCAAAATCAACCAGTCCCATTGCTCCCGGTTTCGTTTCACAAAGAGCCGTCCGTCCATCACGGCAACCGGAGTCCGCTCGTTGGGCTTGAACCCCATTTTGCTTTGGCTGAGTTCAAACACCTTGGGATCGAGTTCCACTGATTGAATGCGGGCCTGCGGATAGGCGTGAACGAACACGCGATGAAATCCCGCGCCGCCGAGCCCGATCATCAGCACGTTTTTTGGGGCCGGCTCGTGCAACGCCGCGGCAAAAAGGGTGCGCGTATACTGCACCACCAACCGCAACGGATCGGCCAGATCCACGGCCGATTCCAAGTATTCCCCGCCCCGCGAACGCGCGCGCAATTCCACGACCGTGCCGCGGCGTTCGATCGTGAGATTGTTGTAGAGCGTATCGTGATTCTCGACGAAATCGGCCGCCGGCAAGACGGCGGGAATACTCAGGACCAGAGCGACGAGACGGAGAAGTTTCATGGCGAGAAAGCGGGCTTGTCCGGCCGCAAAAGAATGATGAGGCAACTCAAGTTAACCAAAGCCACTCCGAGCCAGAGGTAGAGCAACGTCGAGACCGGCAGGTGCGGAATCAGCACGAACGCCGTGAGCATCACGCCCGCGATATTGCCCAACGTGCTGACTCCGTAGACGAGCCCGGAAGCTTTCCCCGGCGGCGTCCCCCGGCCCGCGAGGAACTGCACGCACTGCGGGCCGAACGACGACAACGTCGTCACCGGCAGGAAGAACAACCCAAGGCATGCGACGAGCAACCCGGTGGTGATCTCGGTGAATGCGATTTCGATCTGCCCCAAAACCGCCCGCCCAAAAAACGCGGTAAAAGCAAGTGAGCCGACGGCGACCGCGCCCGCGATCCACTGCGCGCGGATCCGCTGGGAGGTCGGCGCGTTGCTGATCCACCCGCCCAAAATCGAACCAACACTAAACGCCGCCAAAAACGTTGAAATGAGCCACGCCCAAACAATGAGCGACGAGCCAAAAAACGGATTCAACAAGCGCGAGGCGAGCAGCTGAAAACCCATGCTCAGAATGCCGAGTAAAACGACCAGCGTGTAAAAGATGACGAGGTGCACTCTTAAATTCGGCGGGCGGAGTCCGCCGGTGGCGAGGGTAAACTCCAAAAAATCCTATCGCCCAACGCGGGCGCTCCCATCAGCGGGCGAGCGCGACAATCGTCAGCAAAATGGTCTGGGGCCCGAGGTGGGAGTCGGTCGTGTCGAAGGTCTCGTCGAGCGAATGCGCCCCCCGGTTCTGGCCGCCGCCACGGAGGGTCAGCGCGGGGATACCCAGTTGCATCGGCCAGTTCGAGTCGGTCGAGCCCGAGTCGAACGAAGGAATGCCGCCCATCGCGATCACGGAGGCCCGCGCGATTCGCGCGATCGCCGAGTCGTCGGGCGTTTGTCCGGCCGGGCGAAACCCAACCAATTCGAGATCGGCGGAAACGGCGGCCCGGTTGTTCCACCGGATGTTTTCTTCCTTCACCCCGGATTCGACCGCCGCCGTAAACTGGGCGCGCAAGGCCTCCAGCGCCGCCATGGTTTCGGAGCGCAGATCAACTTCGAACCAGGCCTCAAAAGCGATCGAGTTGACCGAAGTTCCGCCATTGACGCGGCCCACATTAAACGTGGTTTTTGGGTTTTGCGGCACCTTGAGTTCACCGATCTTCGCGATTGCCCGTCCCAGCGCGTGAATGGGATTGGCCATCCCGAAGGCACCGTAACTGTGCCCGCCGGGCCCCTTGAATGCTACGCGGTAACGGTAGCTGCCCACACCGCCGTTGGTGATGCGGTTCGCGGTGCCCGGTTCGATCGCGATAAAGGAATCGATCTGGCCCTTCAGGGTTTTGCCGAAAAGCGTTTTGACGCCGCGAAGATCACCGAGGCCTTCTTCCCCTACATTGGCCACAAACGTGAGGGTGCCCGTCGTCTTCACGCCGCCCTCGTCCAACGCACGGATGAGGCTGAGCATGACGGCCAGCCCACGGCCGTTGTCGCCGATGCCCGGGCCGATGAGCAAGGCGCCTTTGCGCTTCACCCGCACGTCGGTCTCCTCGGGAAACACCGTGTCCAGATGGGCCGCGACCACCACATTGGGCCGGGGTAATGCGCCGGGCCGCACGCCGATGACATTGCCCTCTTTATCCACCCGAACGTCCTTTAAACCCAGTTCCTCAAACCGGCGCTTCAACTCAAGACCACGCACCGTCTCTTTAAAAGGTGGTGCTGGGATTTCAGTTAACCGCACCTGTTCGTTGATTGTCTCAGGCTCATTCCGCGCGATGGCGGCGAGGGCGGACTTGATGGCGGGATCGGCCATGAGCGATTGCGGCTCGACCGCCGCCATCAGCTCAGCGCCGACCAGCGCCAGCGTGATTGCAACGATTCGCGAGAGAAGTTTGAGCGTGGGATGCATCATTGTTTCATGAGCACGCCTCGCCCCCGTCACGCTGTCAGCTAGAAATCATTTTCGCGGCTCTCTTGCTTCGGTATTTCTGTGAAGATTGGGTAAGGGGGATTGCTGATCCCCATGAAAACATCTCTCCTGACCTGGTTAACGCTCTCCTGTCTTGGTGCCGGTTTGTTCGCAGCTGAAACGGCTAAGAAACCCATCATGCTATCTTCTGTTTTCGATTGGAACCAGCTTGCCGTGATAGCGACCAAGGCCGGCGAACGACGCCAAGTGTTCAACGGCCCCACCGCCACGCTCGATAATTTCTCCGGTCACATTACCACTCTGCGACCAGGCGAGATTGCGCATGCACCGCACCGCCACCCCGACGAGGAGATGGTCATCGTCAAGGAGGGCACTATCGAAGTTACCATCAACGGCGAGATCCGCCGCGCCGGGACCGGTTCTATATTTTTCTACGCGCCCCATGACCTGCACGGGATGAAGAACATCGGCGAGACCAACGCCTCGTATTTTGTCTTTCGTTTCGTCACCGCCAAGACTCCACCCAAGAGCTGAAGAGATCGCGTTAAGCCCGCTGAGGTTTCGACCGCTGCGTCTGCGCCTTCCCCGCAAAGCCTCGTCGGTATCATCGGATTCAGGGTTTTTGGAACTCCTCGACGTGTTTGGCCTATTGGCGATGTCTGGTCGGTTACGGGAAGAAGATTCGATATGTTGGATCGAAGACGGTTTTAAAGTCGTCCGGGGGCTCCGCCGGGATGAACGTGGCGCTCGGTCTCATGGCCAAACGTCTCGACCATGCCCCGGTCGCCGACGTGACCCGCGGCGCTCGACACGACTGAAACTCGGAGAAAAGCCCCGGCCCGTTCGCGGTGATCAAACGGCATGGTTCCCTGCGCGCCGCACCGCTTGGGCGCGTTCCCGACGGGTTTCCGTCACTCCAGACCCAGCGCCTTGCGCCCTTCCGGAGAAATCATCTGTGGCGTCCAAATCGGATCCCAAACGATGTGCACCTTTGCCGAAGTGACCGTGGGTAACGCGGCGATTTTCTGCCGCGCGTCCTCCGCGATGGTCGGACCCATCCCGCAGCCTTGCGCGGTGAGGGTCATTTTTGCTTCGACGGTGTGCGAGCCGTCGCCCGCCCGCTCGATCGCCAAATCGTAAACGAGTCCGAGATCCACGATGTTCACGGGAATCTCCGGATCGAAGCACGTCTTCAACGCCGACCAGACGGCCGCCTCGTTAAACTCGCCCGTGGCCACCGCGCTGGGCGCCGCCGGCGGCACATAACCCACGATGGCACCGACGTGTTCGCTCGCGATCCGGAAGAGCCCGTGATCGGTGCGGACGGTCACATTGCCCCCGAGTGTCTGCGTGATGAACACGCCTGATCCGGCTTCCAATGTAGTTGGATGACCGGCGGGAATTGAGGTCGCGGGCGTGGCGTGCTTGAGAGTTGTTTCCATGGTGGCTGGGTTTAACGAATTGCCAGCTCCAACGGCATCCGGGCGTAGATGCCCCGGGGATCGTTGAAGTTCTTTAGGGCCGAGATCTCTTTCTGGAAACGCCGCGTCACTTCGCCGACGAGGCCGGTGCCGACCTGAGCCTGCGCGTCGGGCGCGAATTTTTCCATCAACTCGGCAAGGGCTTCGGCCAGCTCCTTCTTCTGCGGAAACTCCACGATGCGGAAGTTGCGGCCCAGGCCCGCCTTCTCCGCGGCAAACTGCACCGCTGAATCCAAGCCGCCGAGCTCGTCCACGAGACCGAGTTTCTTCGCTTCCAATCCCGACCAAACCCGACCTTGGGCGATCTCGGCAACCACCGCGGGACTCAGATTTCGTCCCTCAGAGACTTTTCTGAGAAACTCGCCGTAGGTCCAATCGATCATGCGCTGGGTGACCTCGAGCTCGGCGTCGGTCTTTGGACGCGAAATGGTGAGCATGTCTGCGTAGCGCCCGGTTTTGACGCTGTCGAACGTGATGCCGACGTTGTTCGCAAGCTTCTGCACATCGAACTGGAGACCAAAAACGCCGATCGAGCCCGTCACGGTCGTGGGCTCGGCAAAGATTCGGTCCGCGTAAGCCGAGATCCAATAACCGCCCGATGCCGCATAGCTGCCCATCGACACGATCACGGGCTTGGATTTCTGGGCGAGCTGAACCTCACGGCCGATGTTTTCGGAGGCTGACGCACTGCCGCCCGGGCTGTTCACCCGCAGGACGATGGCTTTGACGTTGGTGTCCTGACGCAGCCGCCGGATCTCCCGGGCAAACTCAATCCCGCCCACGTTGCCGATATCTCCGTCACCATCGACGATGTCCCCCTCGGCGTAAACGATCGCGATCCGTCCCCGACCACCGGGCGTGGAGACGTCACGGGTTTTCACCAAGTCGGCCACATCCTTTGAAATCTTGGCGTAAGACGCTACGGAGATTTGCTTGAAAGCGATCTTCTCGCCGGCAGCCGCGCCGGTTTTCGCCCGGATCTCCGCGATCACTTGATCGCGATAGGCAATGCGATCGACCAGTTTGCCAAGTTTGGCGGCCTCAGGCCGAATGAGACCCTCAGCGTCGACGATGGCCTGGATGGCCCCAGGTGTCAGCCCCCGCGCCTCCGCGAGATCGGCTACGATTGAGCCCCACAAGTCACCGAGGAGCTTCTCGGTTTCCTCCCGGCTCTCCCGGCTCATGTCCTTCCGGGTAAAAGGCTCGCCGAACGACTTGTATTTTCCGGCGCGCGAGACTTGGACGCCGATCCCGTATTTCTCGAACATCCCGGCAAAAAACATGGGCTCGCTCGCCAAGCCGGGCATCAAAATCAGCCCGTAGGGATCGAGCACCACTTCCGAAGCGACCGAGGCCAAATAGTAATCTTTGGTGCTCACGGACTCGAGGTAAGCCGTGATCGGTTTACCGCCGGCTTTGAAGTCCATCAACGCCGCGCGGACCTCCTTGAGCGCGGCCAGCCCTGATCCGTAGCCCGCTTGCACGAGTGAACCCGTGATGACGAGCCCCGAGATCCGGTCATCGGTCTTCGCCGCTCGAATCGCGCGGGTGAGCGAACGAAGTTGCAGCGTCGTATGGTTGGAACCCCCGAACTGCCCGAAATCGATCAGGGGCGGCGCGTCCGTGATGTTCGACGCCAAATCGAAAACAAGATACGAGCCGCGTTCAAACGACGGGGCTTTTGTCTCGGTGTTCAAAGCGACGATCGCGCCTAGGATTCCGACGAAAAGCAGCGAGGCTCCTCCCGCAAAAATGACCAACGCGGCCAAGGCACCGAGCAATGAAGTGAAGAAATTTTTCATGCAATTTCCGCAGACCGTACCTGCAATGCCCCGCGCAGCCAGTCGAAACGCAACATCGGGCGGATGCGTTATCCGCTGAAAATCGGCCGAAATGTGCCGACTGTAACCGCAGCGTCACACCCGCGCCAACGAACAGGTTGCGTCTTGGGCGGGTCGGCTAAATTCTCCCGCCATGAGCGAGCAAAAAGAACTCCTTACCACCAACCGCAAGGCCCTCACGATCAACCTCGATGAGCCGCGTTACGGCACGTTTGCGGAGATCGGGGCCGGGCAGGAAGTCGCGCGCGTCTTCTTTCAGGCCGGCGGTGCGTCGGGCACGATCGCCAAGACCATCTCTGCTTACGACATGACGTTCAGCGACGCCATCTACGGGAAGGCGCCCCGCTACGTTTCCCGGGAGCGGCTTGGGCTCATGCTGGACCACGAGTATCAACTCCTGATCGAGCGTCTCGCCGGTCAACGTGGCGACCGCACCACCTTTTTCGTCTTCGCCGATACGGTCGCGGCCCGCAATTTCAAGGGCACCAACGAAGCGCATGGCTGGATGGGTATCCGCTTCCAAATCACCCCGGGCGGCCCTTACAGCGATGTCGTGCTTCATGTTCGGATGTGGGACAAGGAGAACGTCCTTCAGCAACAAGCCCTCGGCATCATCGGGGTGAACCTGATTTACGGCGCGCTCTATTATCACGAAGACCCACGCAAGCTCGTCGAATCGCTGCTGGATAACCTCTCCGCCGATCGGATCGAGGTCGATATGCTCAAATTGAACGGTCCCGCGTTCCAAGACGTGGATAACCGGCTCATGTCCCTCCTGCTGGTTCAATTCGGTCTCACCCATGCCGTCATGTTCGGCCCTGATCGCGACGTGCTCCAACCCTCAGAGGTGCTGCGCAACAAACCGATTCTCGTCGAACGCGGATCTTTCCGCCCGGTCACCCTCGTCAATGTCGACATGCTCAACTGCGCCACGGCGCAGTTTGTCCAAGAACCCTTGGTAAAGGGCAAAGAGGTCGTTGTGGTGATGGAGATCACGATGAACAACCTGCTGGCAGCGGGTGAAATCGATGCGCAGGACTTTCTCGCCCGCGTCGATCTGCTCGGCGACATCGGTTTCACGGTGTTGATTTCAAACTACTCCGAGTATTACCGCCTCACCACCTACATTCGGCGTTATACGAAGGAGATGATCGGCGTCGCGATGGGCATCAATAACCTCGTCGAGATCTTCAACGAAAAGTATTATGAAAACCTCGAAGGCGGAATTCTCGAGTCCTTCGGCCGGCTCTTCCGCAATGCCGTTAAGCTCTATATCTACCCGATGCGCCAGGAGGGGCTCGAACTTTACAGCGGCTCCGGGCAGACCCCGAGCGGCACCGTCGGACGTCCGGCCCATCACGCCTTCGCTTCCGCGGTGCTCATCAACGCCAAAAATGTCCAGATCGTCGGACACCTGCGCAACCTCTACGCTCACTTGCTTGAGGCCCACTACATCGACTGCATTGTCGGCTTCGATCCCACGATCCTTCATATCTTCTCCCGCGATGTGCTTCGGCGAATCAAAGAAGGCGATCCGACGTGGGAGCGGATGGTGCCCGACATCGTCGTCGAAGCGATTAAGAAGCGGGGCCTTTTCGGCTGTAACCAATCGGTCGGCGCCGCCTGAGCGCCGGATCTGATAGTTGCCGTTTCCCTCGGGTTCGAAGTGGTGGTGACCGCGGAGGGAGCGTTAGATTCTCCCTATAAACGTCCTGTCGACCGCAGCGACGGTCGAATCCTGTTTGGAGCGGGCGCTCAGCCGGGGTGACCTAAGCCCAATTCGCATTTGCGTGAAAGATTTCGCGTCTTTTCGCGTGTTTTGCGGCCGAAAAAGCTACTAGCTTCGGCGTTCCATTTTATGCGCTTCCACAAATACCACGCCCTCGGCAACGACTACATTGTCCTCGATCCCCGCGATTTCCCCTCGTGGCAGGCCGCTCCGACGGTCGAGCAGATCAGAGTCATCTGTCATCGTAATTTCGGCGTAGGCTCCGACGGCATTCTCTGGGGGCCGCTTCCTTCCGCTTTGAGTGAATTTGGTTTGCGGATATTTAATCCGGACGGGTCCGAAGCGGAAAAATCCGGCAACGGCCTTCGCATCTTCTCCCGCTTCCTTTGGGATCAAAAGCTCGTCACGAAAACGGCGTTCACGGTGGAAACCCCCGGCGGTCACGTTCAGGTTGTCATCAGGGAAAACGGTCAACTCCTCACGATCGCGATGGGATCAGTAAGCTTCGACAGTGCGAAAATCCCCGTCGCTCTGGCCGGCGCGACCCGCGAGGTAATCAATGAGAAAATCACTATCCTCGACCGTGAGTTCACTTTCTGCGCGGCGACAATCGGCAACCCCCACTGCGTCATCCCCCTGCCCGCAGTGACGCCCGAATTGGCTCACACTTACGGTCCGCACCTCGAAAAACATCCGCTCTTCCCTCGCAAGACGAATGTCCAATTCCTCCAAGTTATCGACCGCGCGAATATCCGCATCGAAATCTGGGAGCGCGGTGCCGGCTACACCCTTGCGTCGGGCAGCAGCAGCAGCGCCAGCGCGGCCGTCGCGTATCGGCTCGGTTTGGTGGACCGCAACGTCACCGTGCACATGCCCGGGGGCACGATCGGCATCGAAATCGGCGACGGTTATTCGATCATGATGACCGGCACCGTAAACAAAGTAGCCGAGGGCACCATGCACCCGGAACTGTTCGCGGTTAAGGTCTGATTTCGCCCGCCACGACAAATAAAAGAGCCGGTGCTATCTGCACCGGCTTGGTCCCTTGCGAAGAACTGCACTTCGCTCCGATCAATACTTCACCGAACAACCGTAGGGTTTGGTCGAGCTCGGCTCGACGGCTTTGCCAGCCTTTAAGGCCGCGAGTGCCCCCGTCACGTAGTTCGTTGCCCGCTTGATGTCGCTTTTGTCCGTTGAGCGGATGCTATCGATCGCGCCATCGTAAACGAGCACGCCGTCCTTGTTGATTACGAACATATGCGGGGTGGTCTTGGCGCCGTAGAGTTTGCCGACTTTACCGTCTTGATCTCGGAGATACGCGGCCTGCGCGCCGCCCATTTCCTTCGACCACTTCGCCGCTTGGTCTGGGGTGAAATCGCCCTGCGCACCTTTTTTGCCAGAGTTGATCAGTAACCAAACGACGCCGTCCGCTGCGGCCGCCTTCTGGAGCAAGGGAAGATTACCGCTCTCGTAATGTTTTTCCACGAACGGGCACTCCGGATTTACCCACTCGAGCACGACCGTCTTCCCCTTGAAATCGGCCAACCCATGCGTCTTGCCCGTGATGTCGGTCAAGGCGAACGCAGGCGCGGCTTGGCCGATTTTGGCGAGGGCTTGCAGGGGAAGCAGGAAGAACGCGACAGCCAGAGCCGCCGCGGCAAAAAAACGATAGGGAGTTGTTTTCATGATGGACACGATTCGGGAGTGAACGCCCGGTTGACCCGCGCGCCAGCCCAACTC
>JBIKWB010000015.1:0-125436 GCA_044356555.1 Opitutaceae bacterium
AAATGCGGCAGGCCGGCGAGCGGCGGGTGGATGCGGGGTGTGGACGGTGCGGCGGGTGCGGCGGCGGCGCGGAGGCGCGGGGCGAGCAGGTTCAGGGCGACGCCGCCCATCGCGAGACCGGAGCCGGCGAAGAATTGGCGGCGGGTGAGGTGGTTGAGGTAGGCGTGGACGGGGTTCATCGGCGGGAGGCGGGAGGGGAGGATTTATCGGGGATGACTGGGCGCTTCGCGCCGGGGGAGGGCTGGACGGCTTCGGCGCTGCGCTTCTCGCAATGACAGGCTTGTGGAGCTTGGGCGTGGGGGGCGGGGCGGAGATCCTGCCCTACTTTTGGTCAGTTGCGGGTGATGGTTTCGTCGAGGTTGAAGAGGAGGTTGGCGACCATCGTCCAAGCGGCGATTTCGGGGGCGGGGGCCGTGGCCTTCGACTTTGAGGTGCCGTTGGTGAGGACTTTCTCGGCGGCGTCGGGATCTTTTTCGTAGTGGGCGCGATGGGTCGCGAGTGCGGTGGCGAGGAGCTCGCGTTCGGTGGCGTCGGGCTCGCGGGCGGTAACGGCACGGAAGGCGGCGGCGAGACGGGGAGCATCGGCGGAGTCGGCGGCGAGTAGATTCTCGGCGAAGGCGCGGGCGGCCTCGAATTGTTGCACGTCGTTCATGAGCGCGAGGGCTTGGAGCGGGGTGTTGGAGCGGCCGCGCCCGGTGCAGAACGTTTCGCGCGAAGGCGCGTCGAAGGTGGTGATCGCTGGTGCTGGCGCGGTGCGTTTCCAGAACGTGTAGAGGCTGCGGCGATAGAGGGCGGGGCCGTCGTCGCGCACGTAGGTCTTGGTGTTGCTGCCGCCGAAGGCGACGGGTTCCCAGATGTTGATGGGTTGATAGGGGCGGACCGGGGCGCCGCCGATCGTGGGCACGAGCAGGCCGGAGAGCGCGAGGGCTTGATCGCGGAGGACCTCGCCGTCGAGGCGGAGGCGAGGCGCGCGGGCGAGAAGACGGTCGGCGGGATCGAGCTCAAGGAGGGCGGCGGTGACATCGGAGCTCTGTCGGTAGGTGCGCGACGTGACGATGAGGCGGACGAGGTGTTTCACGTCCCAACCGGAGCTGATGAATTCGGAGGCGAGCCAGTCGAGGAGTTCGGGGTGGGTGGGGGCGTCGCCTTGCACACCGAAGTCGGCGGGGGTGCGGACGAGACCGGCGCCGAAGAGCTGTTGCCAGAAACGGTTCACGGTGACGCGGGCGGTGAGCGGATTCTTCGGATCGACGATCCAGTGGGCGAGATCGAGACGGGTGGGGCGCGCTGCCGGTGGGGGCGTGACCGTTGAAGTTGAAGTAGAAGATGAAGCGAGTCGGAGGGGTGGGAGGAAGGCGGGGGTGGCGGGTTCGACGAGGTCGCCTGGTTTGTCGTATTGGCCGCGGATAAGGATGTGCGCGGGCAGCGGCTCGGTGCGTTCGCCGGAGACGAGCGTCATGGGGTAGTTGAGCTCGTAATAAATTTGTTCGGCGAGCAGGCGGCGGGCGGCGTGGGCGGCGGGTTCGAGGGCGGCGCGATAGGGGGCGTAGATGTATTCGCGGTGGTAGCGGTCGAGGCGTTTTTTCTCGGCGGCGTTTTGCTGCGTGCTGGAGAGGCCGATGAGATATTTGGTGTCGTGGCGGAGCGGCACGCCTTCGGCAAAGCGGGCGTTGGCCTGAAGGGCGGTGTTCCAGGCGGCGCGGGAAAGGAGCGGGTCGAGGGTAGCATCGGGGCTGGTCAAGACGGCCCCGGCCCGGTCCCACCACGCGGCGCCATCGCTCTGGGTGATGCGGAGGCCGGTGTAGGATTTGCCGGATTCGAGGCCGGCGTCGCAGGCGTCGATCTCAAGGCGCGCGTAGCTGCCGGTGGGCGGGAGCGGGCCGATGTGGCGGGTGCCGCCGGGTTGGGGACCGAAGGCGGTCGGGTCGCCCCAGACGAAGCGGGCGGTGCGCTCGTTGGTGATGAACTCGAGGCTGACGGCGCGGGGCGGTCGGGCGGGATCGGCGAGGAAGTGGACGAAGGCTTTGGCCTCGGAGCGGACCAGGAGGTCGATGTCGCCCGCGGTAAATGCAAACGGACGGGAGGCGCCGCCTTCGAGGCGGAGCGCGCGTTGACCGCCGGCAAGAGGCACGTCGGGCCCGGAGCGCCACTCGCCGCGGGGCGCGGGGGTGCCGGGGCGAAAATCGGTCGCGAGGGCGAGGTCGGAGTCCTCGGCCCAAACGACTTCGTAGGTGATCGGCGTTTTTTCCAGAGTCGGGGGCGGGGATTCGGTGAGGAGCTCGGTGGTGCGGGCGGCGAGCGCGGCTTCGAGGGGCCGGATCTCCGCGCCGAGTTCGTCGATGCGGGCTTGCTTGGCGGGAGAATCGGTGACGACGACGACGGGAGCGGAGACGCGGACGTTGCCGTCCCAAGGGCGGTCCGCGAGGCTCTTCCAAAAGGCGCCGAGGGCGTAGTAGTCGTGCTGGCTGATCGGGTCGAATTTGTGGTCGTGGCAGGCGGCGCACCCGGCGGTGAGCCCGAGGAAAACGGCGGCGGTGGTATCGGTGCGGTCGCCGGTGTTGCGGGCTTCTGCCTCGGCTTCGATGGCGCCGCCCTCGGAGGTGGTGAGGTGGAGACGGTTGTAGCCGGAGGCGATCAGCGCGTCGAGGCGGGCGGCGCGAAGCTCGCTGCCCGGCGTGGGCGGGGCGGAGCCCGGCGAACGGGGAGCGGAGCTGGGCGCGGGCAGGCGAAGTTGAGCATCGGGGACGAGATCACCGGCGAGTTGTTCGACGGTGAAACGGTCGAACGGCACGTTGGCGTTGAAGGCGCGGACGACCCAGTCGCGGTAGGGCCAGATGTGGCGGATGTTGTCGAGGTGGAGGCCGTGGGTGTCGGAGTAGCGCACGGCATCGAGCCAAAAGCGCGAGAACTGTTCACCGTAGCGCGGCGAGGCGAGGAGACGGGTGACGAGGGTCTCGATCGCGGCGTGGGGATTACGATTGGAGTCGGAGAGGAAGGCGTCGATCTCGGCGGGGGTGGGCGGGAGGCCGGTCAGGTCGAGAGTGAGACGGCGGATGAGGACGGTGGGCGGCGCCTCGGGGGCTAAGGAAAGTTTTTGGCGGGCGAGTTTTTGCAGAACGAACGCGTCGATGGGATTGACGGATGGCTGAGCGTTGAGCGTCGAGAGTTGAGAGCCAGAATTGGGAATGGCGGGGCTTGAGATGGGTTCGAAGGCCCAGTGATTTTGGTAAACGGCGCCTTGCTCAATCCAGCGGCGGATGAGGTCGCGCTGAGCGGGCTTGAGCGGGGGCTTGTGCGAATCGGGGGGCGGCATGATCTCGTCCGGATCGGTGCTCATGATGCGGAGCCACGCTTCGGAGTTGGCGACGTCGCCGGGGATGAGCGCGCGGAAACCGTTGCGATCGGCGGTGGCGGATTCGAACTGGTCGAGGCGGAGCTTGGCTTTGCGGTGGGCGGCGTCGCTGCCGTGGCAGGCGAAGCAGTTGTCCGCGAGGATGGGGCGGATGTGCTCGTTGTAGGAGACGGGCTCGGCGGCGGCGCGGGTGATTGCGACGAGCGCGAGCGCGCAGAAAAACGGAAGACGGAGAAAAGGGGAATTCACGACGGGGGGCGGGGGACGAACGGAGGTCGAAGTGAAAGGAAACGAGCGGCGCAGGTCTAGGGAGATTCTGCCGTTGCGACAGTTTAATCAGCGGGCGGTGCGGGTGAATTCCGGGGTGGGGCGCGCGGTGAAAGACGGGCCTTCGCGGATGAGGAAGAGCGCGGACCATCGCTCGCGGACGGCGAGGGCGAAGCCGGCATCGGGACCGAGGACGAAAAGGGCGGTGGCACGCGCGCTGGATTGGGCGCAGGTCGGGGCGACTACGCTGACGGAGGCGAGCAGAGAGGCAACGGGTTCGCCGGTGCGCGGATCGAGGATGTGGCCGTAGCGACGACCGGCGTGCGTGAAGGAATTGTGGGCGTCGCCGGACGTGGAGAGGGATTGGCCGGCGAGATCGAAGATGTGGGCCAGCGGAGCGGAGCCGGCGGGTTGCTCGATGGCGACGCGCCAAGGTCGGGGGCCGACGGTGGCGATGTCGCCGCCGATTTGGACGTAGTGGTCGGTGGAGCCGAGCGCAGAGAGTTGGGCGGCGACGGTATCGGCGGCGAAGCCCTTGGCCATCGAGGAAAAATCAGCGGCTACGTCGGCGGACGTTTTGCGCAACGCGGGCGGGGAGGCGCGACTTTCGAGGCGACGATAGCCGGTGCGGGCGCGGGCGGCGGAGATTTCTGCGGCCGAGGGCGGTGGGCCGGAGCGGCGTTGCGGACCGAAGCCCCAGAGATCGACGAGCGGGAAAATCGTGGCGTCGAAGGCTCCGCCGGTGAGGACCGAGAGCGCGCGGGAATCGGTGGCGACGCGGGCAAGTTCGGGCGAGACGGTGATCCAATCGGTGGTGCGGGCGGTGTTGAAGCGCGAGAGTTCGGAGTTGGGGCGGTAAGTGGAGAACTGTTGTTCGAGGCGTTCGAGGGTGGCCGAGATGCGGGCGGTGAGGGTGGCGGGATTGAGCGGTGGAGCAGGTTGGAGGAATTTCACGGTCCACGTTGTGCCGAGGGCGCGGCCGGTGAGGGCGACCGGTTCGGCGGCAAACGCGCGCGTGGCGGCAAAGAGCACAACGGCGGCGCAGACGCGGAGGATCATGGGCCGACTTGAACCCAGCGGAGGACGGTGAGGTGGTGCGCGTGGAGCACGACGGCGAGGACGACGAGGGCGAGCGCGGCGAAATCGCGGCGGGAAAAATGATCGGTAGGTCCGCGGGTCCGCACGAAGTTTAACAGCGCGCCGGTGGGGCAGCCGAAGCGGCAGTAGGCTTGGGGCACGAAAAACGAGGCGATGAGGCCGACGGCCGCGACGGCCAACGTGGCGACGCCGGCGGAACGAACGACGTAGGCGGCGAACGGTTCAAGTCCGGCGAGATCGAAGGGGAGAGCGAGCAGCGCGACGGTGAGGGTGAAAAAAACGAGGGCGAAGGGCAGATATTCGAGTCCGCGGATGACGGGCGCGGAAAGGGTGATTTGAAAGCGGGCGGGGCGGTAGTGACTGAGGAGTTCTTGGGCCGCGCCGTGGGGGCAGATGTGATGACAGTAGAGCGGCTTGCCGGTGGCGAGAGGCACGAGCAGGGCGGCGGCGGCGAGGAGCACGAGGCCGGGGGCAGTGGTCCAAGGGATGCCGGAGCGTGTCCAGCCGACGAGGAGTTTTTGGGCGAGGAGATCGCCGGCGATGAGGCCGATGTAGACGATGAGTGCCCACTGGTAGGGACGCTTCCAGCGGTGGCGAACGGCGGGCGGGCCGAACGCCATCAAGCCGGCGGCTGCGATCACGGCGAACAGGGCGTAGTCGCGCCACGCGAAACGAAGCGGGACGCGCTCGGCGAGTTGGTCGCGGCTGAGTTGGAGGCGGGCCTTGACGCTCTGTGCGATGGCCATGCTCGTCATGGTGGAGCCGGAGACGCCCTCGATGCCGGCGGCTTTCAAGTCGAGCGCGGCGGCGGCGTCCCAGGTGAGGCCGTTCCATTTTTTGAGGAAACGGCGGTCGACGTTGATGTCTTTGATGTAGCTCTCGGTTTCTTCCGAGGAATGGATTTTTAGTCCAAGGATTTTCCAGTCGCGGTCGAGGACGACGAGGGCATCGGTGGTGCCGGCGTAGCCGATAATGTCGCGGCACGCGGGCTGGGTGCGGACGACGTAGCCGAGTTCGCGGCCTTCGCGGTCGAGGACGAAGAGGCCATCGCGGGCGGAGTCATCGGGGCGGAGCGTTGCGGCGCCGGGGAGGAGCGAAGTGATTTCGGCGGCGGTGACGGGGGAGTCGCCTTGGATGCGTTGGCGCACGGCAACATCACGGATGAGCCATGCGATGCCGGCGAGGACGGCGAAGCGGTAGAACTGGAGGGCGAGGCGTTTCAACGATGACGCCCAGTAGGGTGGATCTTTGACCTGCCCTCGATGGAAAACTGAATCGAGTGCATCACTCCGCCTTGGTTTAGCAGCGACGGGTGACCCTGCGGCAAAAGCTCAGGAGTTCGTTCTCGCACCCGCGTGCGCTGGGGCGGGTCGAAGACCCCGCCCTACTTGGTGGAGAGGACTTGGATCGCGTCGAGGTGGACTTGGCCGTCGGCGGTCGCGGCGTCGACTTCGACGGCGGCGGGCTGAGCGGCTTTGAAGTCAAAGGTGCCGAGCGAAACCCAGTAGTTGTCGATCGTGGCGGGCTTGCGTTGGTTCACGGTGACGGAGGCGGTGCCGCCGGCGTGGCGGACGACGAGGGCGGTGTTGCTCGCGCGGTTCTCGTGCGGGGCGGTCGCGAAGCGGACCTCGTAGCGACCGTCCGCGGGGACGGTGAACGGGAACGTGGCTTTTTGGCCGGCGCCGCGGGCGTGAACATAGTCGGGGCCGATGTGATCGAGGTTGGCCGAGGCGGTCCATTTGCCGCTGAGCGTGGCAGCCTTGTTATCGACGACGATGCCCTTGAGGGAAGGGATACTGACTCCGAAGTTGCCACCGCCCACGTCGATAACGGCGCCGGGAGCGGCGCCGGAGATCTGGAACGGAGCTTCGAGGCTGGCGCGGCGGGCGCGGCCCGGAAGTTGGAGGAGGCTGTCGAGCTCGCTCCAGTATTTCGAATACACCTCACGGGGAGTGGCGCCGCGTTGCACGGCGATGGCGGCGGCTTTACCGACGACTTCGCCCATCATGCCGATGGTCTTCATGACGCGGACGGTGCCGAGGGCTTGGTCGGTGACGCTGATATTGCGGCCGGCCATGAAGAGATTCTCGATGTTAACCGAGTAGAGGCAGCGGTAGGGAATCGGATAGCCGAAATCGCGGTCGATGCGACGGTCGTGCTGGGCGACGGCGATGAAGGGATTGTCCGGGAATTTGGTGGCGTATTCTTTGCGCGGGAAGTGGAGGTCGATGCTCCAAGTGCTGGGGACGCAGCCGTCGGGAAACTCGCGTTTGGTGATGAGGTCCTCGTGGGTGAGGACGACGTCGCCCATGATGCGGCGGGATTCGCGGGTGCCGCCGATGTAGGCGACCCAGTCGAGTTTGGCGTTGGGGTGCTCGGCCTTGCCGTCGCGGTTCTTCATCGCATTGAAGGCCCCGAAGACGGCGCGGAGATTCCAGTCGCGGATCAGTTCAAGATCGTTGATCGGGTGTTTGCTGAAACCGCTCTCCCAAAACCACTCGCCTTTGTTTTTCTGAGCCATGTCGCCCTTGCCGGTTTTCGTGTAGGGAAAGTCGTCCATGGTGAGATCGAGGGCCCAAGGCGTCTCGGGGAAGGAGCGGGGCGCGGTGTCGTGGGACCAGACCCACATGTTGGACATGCCGAGGAGGTCTTTGAGTTCGATTTCGTATTTGGCGCCGGCGAGGGCGGCGAGCGAGCCGTGGCCGGTGCAATCAACAAAGAATTTGCCGCGGAATGTTTTCCGGTGGCTGTCGCGGGTGTTGAGGGCGGTGACGGAGTCGATGCGACCGCCGACGGTGGTGGCGGCGTAAACGTGTTCGTTGAGGAACAGGGAGATGTTTTTCTCGGAGCGGATGAGGGCTTCCTTTTTGGCGTCGCCGAATTCCTCGAAGGTGCCGGGGGAATTTTTGGCGCGGTCGGCGAATTCTTCGACCATTTCGCCGATGAGCGGATATTTGCCGCGGCGGACGAGGCCCATGGCCCAGACGCGGATTTCGGAGGAGCCGTTGCCGCCGAGGACCGGGCGGTTTTGGACGAGGGCGACCTTCAGGCCCATGCGAGCGGCGGAGATTGCGCTGCCGAGTCCGCCGTAGCCGCCGCCGACGACGACGAGATCGAAATCACCGGTGGACTCGGGCGCGGCGGGGAGATTGAGGGCGGCGAGTCGCCAGGCGGAGAGCGGGGCGGAATCGCTCGGCGGTGGGGGTGAGACGAGGTCCTTGGTGAAGAAGATCGCGTCGCAACGGCCGTTGAAGCCGGTGAGGTCGCGGAGGGCGAGGGTGGCGGCGGGCGACTTGATTTCAACGGTGCCGCCGTCGTGCCAGAACCACGCGGCGCTCTTCGTGCCGAAGGTTTCGGGGAGCGGGGTGCCGTTGATGAGAAGTTGGAATTTGCCGGGGGCGCCGGGAGCCTTCCACTCGGCGACCCAGTCTTTGGTGCGGACCCAGACGCGGTATGTGCCGGCGGCAGGAAATGTGACGGACGTGGTGGCATCCTTCACCGGTTGGCCGAGGCCATGGGCGATGAGGTAGGGCGAGCCCATGATGTCGATGAACTGCGTGTCGAGAGACCAGCCGCCGGAGGACGCGAAGTTTTCGGCCTCGACGAAGAGTTGGTCGGCGGCGCGGGTGGCGGGGGCGAAGGCGAGGAGGAGGACGGGGAGGGCGGCGAAGGCGAGGCGGAGTTTCATGTGGGGGAGAAAGGAAGAAGGAGAGGTGGAGAATTTTTTAACCACGAATGGACGCGAATGAACACGAATTCGGGCGGTTTAATCGTAGGTGAGTTGGGCGGTGGCGGTGACGGGGGATTCGGCGACGGTGCGAAGCCAGTAGGCTTGATAAGAAACGGGAAAAACATGGGTGGTCGTTTGGCCGGCGGCGACTTCGAAACTGCGATACGTGACCCATTGGCCGTTGCCTGTGAGATCGACCTCGACGCGGATGCGGACGGGCTCGGTCGAGGTGTGCGAGAGCGAGATCTTTTTCCGATCGTAGCCGGTGAGAAGATAGGGATCGGAGGGCGCTCCGGCTTGGACCGCAGTCTCTTTCCAGGGGCCACCGATGCCGACGGGTTTGCCGAGGCTCCAGAGATCGTCGACGGAACCGGCCCAGACGGCTGCCTTGCCGCCGGTGGAGCGGATGACGTGGGCGTTGGTCGCGGAGGCATCGGCGTCGAGGCCGGTCATGACGAAGAGCCCGCGCCACGTGGCGTAGTCGTGGATCTGGCGGTTGTGCGTCGCGACGGCGCGGACCTTGGCGATGCCGCCGGCGTTTTCGGCGGGCAGTTCGAAGAACGTGCCGCCGGTGTTGAGGAGGTCGCGTTCGGTGCAGACCTCGCGGACGGTGCGTTCGAAGCCGTGGGGGCCTTCGAGGCGGTAGTCGGCGCGGCTGCGAGGGAGGCGCCAACGTTTCCCCTGCTCGTCGGTGTAGATGATCGAGGCGGCGTCGATCGCGACGGCGTCGCGAGGGATGGCGACGTTGGCCTGCATCCAAGCGGCGGCTTCGGGTTCGGCGCTCGGGCGGAGGATGAGATCGGGGCCCATTTCGTAAAACGCGTCGCCGGCGGCGAGGCCGAGGGTTTTCTTCCCGGCGCCGCGGGCGTGGAGGAGGCCGCCGAGGGGCTTGGGCGTGGTCGGGGTGGCGAGGGCGTGGAAGATTGCGGTGCCGCCGGTGGGTCTTGGATCCGCGTTGCGGAAGGAGAAAGAGGCGGTGGCGTGGGCGCAGTCGCGGGAGGCGCGGACCCGGACCCAAGCGCCGGTCTCGGCGGCGGTGAACTCGGTGGCGACGTAGCCGGCGGCGGGAACTTCGATGCGGCGGAGTTCCGTCCAAGTGTTGTTGCCGGTGCGGTCGACTTCGAGGGTGAAGGTGACGGGCGCGGGCGCATCGTGGGCGAGGTGGAGTAGGCGGTGATCAAAGCCCGAAAAAAGGAAGGCATCGGAAGGGGCGTTGGCGGTGACGGCCTCGTCCTGCCAGACGGCGCCGCGGCCGATGGGCGGGCCGAAACGGTCGAGCTGCGCGGGGTCGATAAACCACAGGTTGGACTGGGATTGGCCGGGGCCGGCGAGCTTACCTTTGGCGCGGCGTTTGTTGAGGAATTCGCTTTTGGCGGTGTCGTCGGTGCCGAGGACGATCTTGTCGCCCCAGCGGGCGAAGTCGCCGACGACTTTTAGGTAATTGGAGCGCGGGGCGATGCCGGCGGAGTGCGTGGAATCGAAGGTTTTGGGGAAACGCCAGAAGGCGCCGTGCATCGTCATGAGCAGGTCGTTTTCCGCGATGTCGCGGATGCGGGGCCACTCGGTGTTCCAGCCGTGGGCGCCGTCGTAGGAGTGGCTGGATTTCGGGAGACGGTAGGCGTGCCAATCGGAATCGCGGCGTGAAGCCGCTCCTGCCGGGGAGGCGTCACGCACCATGAGAATGAGCGAGCGGTGGTCCCAGCCGATGGACCAGATGGGATCGGTGGCGGGGTTCTTGTTGCCGGTGAGGTCGCCGGGGCCGGTGACTTCGGTGAACTGATTGCGCCGGATGACGGTCCACGTGTCGGATTTGCCGTCCCACTCGGCGAGGGCGCCGCTGGGGATGTCGGGTTTGGTGCGGGCGAGCGGGGAGTTTTCGCCGTTGTTGGCGTAGACGAGCACGCCTTGGCCGGAGTAGAGGCCCTTGCCGTGGTAGCCGGGCAAAGCGGCGCGGCGAAACGGTTCCTTCACCTGTTCGTCGCGGAACAATTCCGTCACGGCGAGGGTGTGGACATCGACCTCGTAAAACCCCTCCTCCATGGAGGCGTTGTAAATCTTGTTAGCAGGATCGGTGAGATGGCGGGCATTGCCGGTGGGGCGGCCGAACATGGTCGAAAACGGAATTGCGCGGACCTTGCCTTGGGCGTCGACGGCGTAGGGGCCGATGAAGAGCTGGTTGGATTCGCGGTGGATGAAGCGGTTGGCGGGGGTACCGCCGATGCTCTCGGGGTGGATCGTTTGGCGGAGGGCGGAGTCGATGGAGTAGAGTTTGTCGTCGGAGCCGCGGGGCTGGTGCGGTGAGTATGTAACGACCCAAAGTTTATCAGCCCACGGTACGACGGCACCGGTGCCGCATTCGCCCTGCGAGTTGAACATCGCAAGATGCGGGTAGATGCCGCTCAGGGAGGTGGGCGGCGGGACGGGTGTGGCGACGGCGAAGACGGAGGTGAAGGCGAGGGTGATCAGGCGGCGCATAGGAATGAGCGAGGCGTCAGATGAACGGGGTGATAGCGCGCAAATTACCGGACAAGACCCCGGTGATTTGACGAACGTTGAAAACCGCCCGGACGCCTCGGCGAGGTGTCCCGGCACGTGGAGCCCTCAAAAGCGCAGGGTCGTGGTGACGGAGTATTTGCGCGGGGCGTTGAACCATTGAGCGTAGCGAAGAGTCCCGTTGGTGCTGCGAATGAGGAAGAGGGTGCGGTTGGTGTCGAGCACGTTGGCGACGTTGAGTTGGATGGAGGCGCTCACCCATTTGGTGGGGCGGAAACGATAGACGGCAAACGCGTCGTGAAGCGTGCGGTCGGGGAAATAAAACATCTTCCGCTTATTTCCGTCGGCGAGGTCATTGTACATGTAGGCGCGGTAATTCTGCTGGTAGCTCGTGCTGAGACCGACGACGAGGCCGCGCAACATCCCGCGATCAAATTGGTAGCGGTTGATGACGCTGTAGGCGCGTTCGGCATATCCGACCGTAGCTTCGCCGGCCCGGCGCACAATGAGGGTGCCACCGGAGGGGGAAACAAAGCCGAGTTGATGATCTGTGATGGGCAGGCCGTTGGCCGTCGTGCCGACGCCGGGGGTCAGGAGGCCGAGGGTCTGGGCGTTGAGAATCTGGCCGGATTCGATGTCGAGTTGGGCGAAGTAGAGGCTGGTCGGGTCTTTGAGCATCGCGATCGAGAGCGGGATCTGGGAGGACGCGGGATTCAACGGATCGGAGGGGACGAGCAAGGGCGCGAGGGTGGTGCCGGTCTTGATTGCGACGACCTGCTGGCCGCCGACCGTGGTGGTGTTGAACTGGTCGTTGTAAAATTGGGGGACGGTGACGTTGGACCGCTCGCTGCCGTTGGCGGTGGCGAAGTTGAGGCGCACCTCCCAGCCCTTGAGCGGGCGGGTGGAGAGGGTGACATTATAGCCGTCGGAGGTCTTGCTGAAGGTGTAAGCGTTGCCACCGAAGCGGCCGTTAATGCCGTCGGGGTCCACGTCGTTGCGGTTGGGCAAGCCGGCGGTGAAGTTGAGCGCTTCGGAGATGTAGTAATTGAAATTACCGGAGATGCGGTTGTCGAAGAGGCCGAACTTTAGGCCGATGTCCTTGCTGGTGCCTTTGCCGGGAGGGAGCGGTTGGTTGTAGATATCGCGGGTGGTATCGAAATTGATTTTGGCGTTGGTGGAATAGTTCACGGAGCCGCGCAGGCCTTTGATGCCCGTGTCGAAAACCGCGCCGGTCGTGAGGCTGTCGTAAGTGATAGGCCCGCGGAGGAGGCCGGTCTGCACGCGCTTGGCGACGGCCTCTTCGGAGCGGTAGCCGACCATGGTGTCGATGCGTTCTTTCCACCAAGAGCTGAAGGCGCTGAAGCCGTAGCTGGTCTCGCGGGTATCGTCGTAGCCGTAGACGCCGGTGCTGACCGAAGTCTGTCCGGTGGCGGCGTTGATGGGGCCGGAAAGCCCGAGGGGATTGCCGGTGGTCTTGGGTACGGCGTAGGGATAAATCATGGGCGAGAGCTTGTAGGTCTTGCCGTTCGGGTGGACGAGGGAATCGGCAAACCAAGAGATGTTGCCGAAGAGGTTTTTGGGGAACGCTTCGACCCAGACGGAAGGCATCACATTGCGACCGGAATCGGTGTTGGTGATGCGGGCGGGGTCCTGGATAATCTTCCCGCTGCTGTCGGTCTCGTAGAAACGCCACGCTTCGGAATTCACCCACGAGAACATGTCTTGGTAAAAGGCGCTCGCCTGATGCGTGCCCCAGCGACCGAGGTTTTTTTGGTAGACGACTGAACCGCGGTAGCCGCGGGCGCCGGTCCAAAACGGCGCGTCGTTGAGCGTTTGGTTCATGGCCCATTTGGTGCCGATGGCGCCGGTGGCCGGATCGGTGTAGAGATTGCCCGTGGCTCCGGGCGCGAAGACGCTCGTCGAGCTGGGGTTCAGGCTCTGGTTGACGCGGGCATCGTGGCCGTAGCGCAGCTGGAGGGCGAGACCGGGGGCAAGAGTTGCCTCGGCCACGACGGACTTGAGCTCGTTGAAATAGGCGTCGCGGCGGTAGGGCCCGATCGCGGAGTCCACGGTGGTCAGGTCGAATTTGCCATCGGTGAGATTGCGGGACTCGGGAAAGGCGGCGAGGTAACGGGAGTTTTGGTTATCTACGCGCTCGCCGGTGGGCAGGAGGAGCGTCAGCGGAGCGCGGACGATCACCGCCTGCGCCAAAATTGAATCGCGCCGGTAGTCGCGGTATTCGCCGCGCACTTCGAGCCACTTCCATGGGCGTAACGTGGCGGTGACATGGAGGCCTTCCGTCGCCTGGCTGATGTTGGGGCGGAAGTATTTGGTGTCGCCCTTTACGGCGTTGAGGCGGATGGCGAACAGACGGTTGCCCGCGTTGGCGTCGACGGTGTAACGGAGGGAGCCTTCGGAGTCGGCGGTCGCGTTGAGGATCAGCGAGCGGCGGTTGAGGTAGGCGCGTTTGGAGTTGCTGGTCACCACGCCGCCGGCGTCACCGGAGCCGAAGAGGAGGGAATTGGAACCGCCGATGGCTTCGACGCGTTCGATATCAAAGGAGTCGAGCAACGTGGTGTCGGAGCGGAGAAATCCGTCACGGCGGGGATTGTTAATTTGGAGACCGCGCATCGACATGCTCTTCGGGTCCTGACGGTCGCCCTCGAGATTGCCGCGCACATCCTCGTTGCCCGAGCCGATGATGGCGGGGCCGAGGCCGCCGAACTTGGCGAGCATTTCGGTGGCATCGACGATCCCTAGTTCGTCCATCAACTGGCGGTTGAAAACTTTGGCGTCGAGGGGCGTCTTGCTCAGGGGTGTGTTGGTGCCCGTGACGGAGTTGGTGTTGGTGGCGTCGTAGGTGTCGTCGGCGTCGGCGTTCACTTGGAACGTGTTCAACGTGATCGTTTCCTCCTTCGGCACGACGGGGGTTGTCGCCGTTTTGGCACCCGCGGCGGGTGCGACTTGGGCGGGGAGCGAGGAGGATGCAGCGAGCCCTGCGGCCAGCATGAGAATCGAAACGGGGACGCGCTGAGACGAGAGTAGTTGCATGGGTAAACGGGCCGGGTGGAAGGCCAGGGGGTGGGGTGAGCGGAGGGAACAGGCGACTGACGCCCGGGGAGACACGGGGACAAAACAGCCCCGACCACCGCCCAACAACCCCCACGTTAGTGAACGCGTTCACCGCAACCGTCGGCGGGAGCACGCTCTCAAACCCGGGGATAGTCTGGACTGGAGGCTGAACGGCGGCCACGGGAACAACCCCTCACGCGGCGGCGACGCTTCTTGATCAAGCCCGGGCCCTTTCAAGGCGACCAGACGAACCGGAAATGGAGGAATTCGTAAACAGGATCGGAGGGCATCTGACCCGCAATCCTTTGCAGGATTGTGCGGAATCAATAAGCGGAGACGCGGAAGAGGGCGGCGGGGGCGCCGCTGGCGGGGCGCGTGAGTTGGACGGTCAGGCGACGCGTGCGCAGCGGCGCGGCGAGCGTGAGCGCGGCCTGGCTGAGATGTTGGTCGCGGAGCTCGCCGACCAGGCGGCCGGTGTCGTCGAGGACGCGGAGGGCGGGCACGCAGAACGGTGCAACCGTCTCGGGGTTTAACATGAGCACGGTTTCAAGCGGGTGGTCAAAATCGGCGTCGAGGTCGAATTCGAGGCGCGAGAGCTCGACGGGCTCGGGCCATTCGAGCGTGAGGGTGGGCGCGGCATCGGTGAGGGCGGCGAGCCAGACGTTGGGCTGGTTGGTGGGACGGCTGAAACCGTTGCGGAGATTCTCCGGAGCGAAGAGCGCGATGGCAGGCTCGACGCGGAGCGCGAAATTTTTCCCGCCGGGGCGGCGCTGGGGAATCCAGAACTCGAAGCTCTCGATGCCGGTGCCGGGCGGTGGCTCTTGGCGCGGGGATTTGGCGACGGCGCGGTTGAATTTCTGCGTGACGGAGAGGACGCCGGTGAGGCGCTGATCGCTGAGGTGGGCGGTGATCGCCGGATTGGCGGCAAGGCAGACGAAGGCGTAGCGCGGGGCTTCGATCGACGAAGGGAATTTGAACGTGACGGACTGGGCCGGGCCGGCGGCGAGCGGGACGCGAAGCGTGGCGAGGGTGACGTCGGGCGTGTGGTTATTGAGTTTTGAACTCACGCGGAGTTCGGCGACGAGTTCGGTGGCGGTGGCGACGTCGAGTGTAAACGTAACGGCGGGCATCGGGCCGGGGGCCACGGGGAGCAGCATCGCCCAGGCGTCGGTGAGCGGGAGGCGGTCGGAACCGGCGGGCAGTTCGGAGAGTTGGTAGGTAGAAGAAGCGGTGACGGTCGCGCGGGCGGCGAGGTCGGCGTTATCGCGGAGTGCGACCTCGGGGATGAATTGACCGGCACGGATGAGACGGCGTTGCAGTTCCGCCATGCGCGCGGGGGCGACGAGATCGCGCGGGGAGAGACCGTCGCGTGCGCAGAGGGCGGCGGCGAGGCCGACGGCTTGGCCGCTGTGCGCGCAGGTGGCCATGACGCGGGTCGAACCGAAGGCGATGTGTGTCGCGCTGGTGATACGGCCGGCGAGGAAGAGATTGGTGATGTTGCGCGAGTAGAGGCTGCGGTAGGGAATCGGAAAAACGCCCTTGGCGTGCCATTGCTGACAGCCGGGTTTCGGACTGTAGACACCCGCGGGGGGATGAAGATCGATGGACCAGCCGCCGAAGGAAACGGCGTCGGGTTGCGGGCGTTGCTCGATGAGGTCGCGTTGCGAAACCATGGTGTCGCCCTCGAAGCGGCGGCTCTCGCGTTTACCGGGAATGGTGCCGACCCACTCGAGGGTGAGATTGGCGGCCTCGGGGAATTTACCGGAATTTTTAATGTAGTTCCACACTCCGTAGGCAACTTTCCAGAGTTCCCACTTGATCTCTTCGGTCTCGTGCACGGTGTCGCGAAGACCGCCGTATTCGATCCACCAGAGGCGGCAGCCAAACTCGGCGGCGTTGAAATCGCGGAAGCGCGGGACCTGCGTGATGTCTTGGAGCGCGTAGCTGGGTGGCGTGAATTTCACCGGACGGCCGGTGTCTTTGGAATAAAAGTAGATCGAGTGACCGAGCAGCTCGGCATTGGCGACGGCGGGCGCGAAGGCCTCGTCGAACTCGGCGGCGGCTTCAGCGCCGATGCGGAACGCGGCGCCGGCGAGGAAACCGACGATCCCGTCACCCGAGGCGTCGACGAAGAGCGGTGCGGCGATCTCGTAGGTCGTGGAATTTTGGGAATTGAAGGCGCGGACGGCGCGGATCGTGTCGGGGCCGGACTTTTCCAGGTCGTGAACGGCGGTGTTGAGGAGAAGCGTGAGGTTCTTCTCGGCGACGGTTTTCTCGAGGAGAATGGTGTCCCAGATGAGTGGGTTGCCCTCGGGATTGCGGTATTGGTTTTCGAGGAGGAACTCGTCGATCACGCCGCCCTCGCGGGCCCAACGGTTGTTGTTGCCGAGATGGGACGTGGCGCCGAGGACCCAAAGGCGCACCTCGCTGGAGGCATTGCCGCCGAGGACGGGGCGGTCCTGTACGAGAATGACTTTCAGACCGGCTCGGGCGGCGGTGATGGCGCAGCACGTGCCGGCGAGACCGCCGCCGACCACGACGAGATCGGCGGAGAGATTTTTTTGGTTGAGCGCACGGTGCGCGACGGGTGGATGGACGATCATCGGAGAGGAGAAAACGGTGCGAGAGTGCTGAAATTAGAAGCGTAGTGGCTTGCGGAGCGCATCAGATGCGTCAGCATCATGGGATGAGAACCACTCTGGATTTGGATGAGGATGTGATGCTGGCGGCGAAGGAACTCGCGGCGCGTTCGAAGCGCTCGGCGGGCAAGGTTATCTCCGAGGTTTTTCGGCGGGGGCTGCACGCGGGTGAAGCGCCCGCGCCGACGCGGCGCACGCGGACCAACGTCGCGGCGGGCTTCGAGGTGTTGCCGGCGGGCGGGCGGGTTGTCACCGCAAGGCTCGTAAGCAAGCTGAGGGAAGAGACCGAGACGCGATGAGTGCGTTGCTTGATATAAATTTCCTGATCGCGTTGTTCGATGCGGCACATGTGCATCATCGGCGCGCGCATGGTTGGTTGATCGAGCACAGATCCGAAGGCTGGGCAACCTGCCCCCTGACGGAGAATGGCTGTATCCGGATTCTGGCTCAGCCGAGTTACCCGGGCGGCTTGCCGCTGCCCGAAGCCGCCCGCCGTTTGCGTCTGGCGCGTGCGGCCAAGGACCACACGTTCTGGCCCGACGACGTGTCTTTGTGCGATACCAAGCATTTTGATCTCACCCGGATTTCCAGTGCCAAATTGTTGACCGATGTCTACCTGCTGGCTCTCGCCGTGAAACAGGGCGGGAAGTTGGTGACCTTTGACCGCGGTATCCCCATCGGGGCAGTCCCGGGCGCGACCCAACAGCATCTCGTCGCACTTTGATTGATGGCTGCAGGCGGCGTGCATGATCAGTTCGGGCTCGCGGTGACGGCACCGGCGCGGCGGCGGAGTTGCCAGGCGAGCATCCAGGCGAGCGGGTGCAGGAGCAGCATGAAGGTGAAGGCGGGGTCGTAGGACGTGTTGGTCACGAGGGAGCCGACAGCTTTGTTCATCATCAGGCCGCCCAAGGAACTGCCGGCGGCGATCACGCCGAAGGCAAACGCGAGCGAGCCGCGCGGGACCAGGTCGACGACGAGCGCGCTGAGGTTGATGAGCCACGCGAGATGCGCCAGCACGGCGGCCATGCCGAAGGCGAGGACGAGCCACAAGGCGTCGACGTGCGGGATCATCGCGCCGAGGGGGACGAGAGCGGCGCAGCCGAGCATGATCCACAGCCGGCTGCGGACGGGAGTGGTGCCGCGCGCGATGAGCAGGCCGGAGAGCCAGCCGCCGGCGAGGACGCCGACATCGGCGGCGAGGTAAACGACCCAGGTGACGCTGAGGGATTTCTGGTCGAGACCGCGCGCGTCGTAGAGATATTTGGCGAACCAGAACTGGAAGAAATACCAGACGGGGTCGGTCAACATGCGGGCGAAAATGAGGAGCACAACCTCGCGGCGGAACAGGACCTGGTGCCATTTACCCCAGTCGGCGGCCGGAGCGGAGCCGGGCGTTTGGGCCGAGGCCGTGGCGGCTTGATCGGCGGCCTGACCGGACTCGATCAAGGTACGTTCTTCGGCGGATAGGCGGGGGTGTTCGCTGGGGCGGCGGTAAAGCCAGAGCCAAGGGATCAGCCAGAGGAGGCCGGCCGAGCCGGTGACGATGAAGGCGGCTTGCCAACTGTGCCACGAAGCGAGGCCGACGATGAGGACGGGCGCGAGGGTGGCGCCGACGGTGGCCCCGAGCGTGTAAATGCCGATGGCGAGGCCACGTTCCTTGGCGGGGAACCACTCGGAAACCGCCTTGGGCGCGGCGGTCCAGTTGCCCGCCTCGCCGAGGCCGAGGAAGAAGCGGCAAACGCCGAGCGACATGGCGGAGCGCGCGAAGCCGGTGAAGATATTGGCGATGGACCACCAGCCGACGAAGATGGCCAGACTTATGCGGACGCCGAAGCGGTCCACGATTTTGCCCGAGAGGATGAGCGCGACGGTGTAGGCGATGAGAAAGGCGTTGAGGACGGAGGCGTAGTCTTCGTTGGAGAGGTTGAGCTCTTTCTGAATGGTGGGCGCGAGGATTGAGAGCGCCTGACGGTCGATGTAGTTGAGGACGGAGGCGAAAAAGATCAGGCCGACGATCCACCAGCGGAGGTGTGGGATTTTTTTCATTGGTGGGAGGGGAGTAAGTGGCGGGGGCCCGGGCGACGGACTCGCCCCGGGCGTCGAAGGCGATGACGGTTAAGGCAGGTCTTTTAGATGGCGAGGTTCGCCTCGCCGGCGGAGGCAAACAACCGACGCGATGGTGAAGTCGTTCACCAATTTTTGGCGCCGCGGTTTCAACGTTGGAGGGTCGCCGGGCCGGAGGATTGTTTTTCACCGGAAAGCGTCACGGCCTGCACTTCGAAATCGAAGGCGGTCGCGCCGGCCGGCACCGGGACGGTGAATTCAAACGGGTAGGTCGAATCGTTGAGCGTGGCCTTCTGGGCGCCGATGGCGTAGCTGAGCGTCACTTCTTTAAACTTCGAATCGTCGGCTTGGAGATAGACGAAGGCCGTGGTCGCGGCGGGGCCGAAGTTAAGGATCATGGCCTGCGTGCCGCCAAAAGGCAGTTCGACGTGGTCGCGGCGCCACGCATCGGCGGCGCGGGCGCCCACGAGACGGTCTTGGAATTTCGACGTGACGACGAGGCCCTCGACCTCGACGGCGGTGAGCCCCATCGGCGGCACGGTGACGGTGAGCCGGCCGTCGCGCAGCGTCGTGGCCGAGCCATCGCTGAAGACGCGCGTGCGAAAAGTCTGGCCGGCGAGTTGCGGGAGGATCGCGGCGTTGAGCGCGATCTCGGTGGTGACGGGTTCGGTGGATTGGTTGGTGAACGCGAGGTAGAGGCGGTCGCGGCCACGGGCAACGAGGGTGTTGAGCTCGACGGAGCCGCTCTTGATCAACCGGCGGGGCAGCCAGAGCACGGCATCATCACGGTCGAAGAATTTTCCCGGGCGGTCGCCGTAGAATTTACTCTGCAGGTAGGCGTAGCCCTCGATGAAGTGTGCGGGGAAATCGATCTTGCCGCCGGACCGCGCGAAGGTGTCGGTGACGAGGAAGTCGACGAGGATGCTCATGTGCGGCCAGATGTGATTGTAGTGAAATGAGTTCACGCTGAGCGCCTTGTGCTCACGCAGCGGATAATCGGCGCGTTCGTAGATCGTGGTGCGGGCGGTGTTGATGTGGTAGCCGGGGAAATTGCGGTAGCGGCCGACGACGGCGGAGCGCGCGACATCGTGGAGCAGTGAATCGCCGGTGAGTGCGGCGATGCGGAGCATCCACGGGGCGTAGTTGGCCATGAAGATGGCGCGGTGCCCCGACATCGTGCCCGACGATTCGGGCGTGAGGCCGATTTCAGAAAGTCGCCACGCGGGAACGGTCTCTTCGGGGGCGGTCATCTGTGTGTGGCCCTTGCTCTTGAGATACCAATAGAGCGGGGCCTTGCCGCCGGGATTGACGGTCACGTCGACTGCGGGGATGCGCGGCGCCATCCAGGTGAACATCGTATACTGGCGGGCGCCCTGACGCGCGGCCTCAAGGTAGCGCCGGTCGTTGGTCGATTCGTAGAGCTGGAGCAAATCGATCCACTTCGGTGTAAACCCGGTCCAAAAGAAGAGCCCCTGCGCGGTGAATCCGGTGACGGGCGAGGTCACCAATTCCTGGAGGTAAGCGTCGGCGCCGCGGCGGGCGGCGGCGAGAAATCGTGCATCACCGGTCCCGCGGTAGAGCGCGAGCTGGTTGGGCCAGGTGCCGCCTTCGGAAACGTCGTCGAGGTTGAGCGTGCGGTTTTTTCCGAGCATGCGCTCGGCGAGCTGACGGAAAACCGGGGAGGCGCCGTGGGTCATGCCGTAGAGCGTGGCGAGTTCGCTGACCGGCGCGCAGGGTCCGAGCAAGGCGCGCGAGGGGCTTTGGATTTTTTGTTTCGGGTCGAGCGAGAAGAGAAACTTTTCGCGGGAGAGCATGAATTCGAGAATCGGGTAGGCGCGCTTTTGAAAGATCTCCTCATCGTCGGTGATGAGCGCGAGGTTGAGGGGATTGAGCGAGGAAACGTTCTTAACCGCGCCGGGGACGTCGGTTGAGTAGGCGCAACCCTTCAACTCTTCGATGAACCAGCTGTAATGGCTCATCCCGTAGTCGATCATGTTGTCCAAGGTCTCGTTGAGCGAGGCGATGGCGTTGCGGCGGTGGTCGCGAAAACCGTAGAGGCGGCGGGCGAGGGTCTCGTAGGCCACGGTGACGTCGCCCGCGCCGGCGAAGAGACGCACCTTAAAGGAAAAGGCTTGGCCGGGCGTGCGTTTCGATTCGGCACCGCCGAGCGCCGGGGCGAAGATCATCGGCTGCGCTTGGCCTGCGGGGTTGCGCAGGGCGACGCCGAAGCGGCTGTTGTCGAACAGCGGCAGCGGCGAGAAAGGCAGTTCGTCGGCATCGGCCACCACACCAAGGGTGACGTTGCCCGTGCGCACAAACGTCGCGGGCAGGGAGCACTGGAAGGCCAGCGTGAGGTAGGAGCGGTCGGGGAACCGCTTTCCCTGCCAGATGAAGGGCTGCCAACTTTCGGCGAGTTCGGCGGCGGCAAACGCGGGAGCGCCGGTGTAGCCCACGGAGAACCAAGCGGCGCGTTTGGGCGTGAGGGTGAAGGCGAGGACGGGCTCGGCGTCGCCGGGCGGCAAGGTGAGCGTGGCGGCGAGGGTGAAGTCGGCGTGCTCGGCGAAGGCGAAGCGGAGCGCGTCGCCGTCGCGGGTGACGGCCGTGGCGCGGACCTGCGTGGTCGGTGCGGCCGCAAACACGTCGGCGGTGCGCTGCCGCGTGTCGCCGTCGAGAATCCGGTCGTCGAAGCCGTCGCCGCCCTGTTCGTTGGAACGTTTCACGGACTTGAGCGCGGCGCCGCCTGACTTTGCCGGCGTTTGCCAAGTGACGAGATTATAGGAGACGCGCGGGATGTTGCCCGGCCGCATCGCGGGCTTGGGATCGACGGTGGCCATGAGCACCACGAAGTCGCCGCGGAAAGTCCACGAACCGGCATCCTTCGCGGTGAGTTGCACGGCGCCGTCAGCCGCGGGTGCGACGGAATAGCGATCGTTGGCGAGCGGCTGCGCGGAGAGGGTGGCGAGGAGCAGGGGGGCGAGCAGCCACCGGAGTTTCAAAAGTAGATACGGTTTCATTATTTGGAGAAGACGGAGAGATCCCATTGATCGCGCCAGCGGATGACCGGGCGGTCGCCTTCGAATTCGATCGGGAGCCAAATGTAACCGGATGTGATCGGATTCTGCGGCACATTGATGTCGAACATGGCAATCCACGCGTCGCGGCGGCCGGCGACGGGGTAAACAAACGTGCTTTGTCCGCCGAAGGTTTTTTCGGGGCCAAGATTGTTGTGGGGATTTAGGCCGCGGACAGGATTGCCAAGATTTTGGTAGGGACCGGTGACCCGGTCCGCCACAAACATGCGGGCGGCATTGGGCGCCCAACCGCTGCTGTCGGAACCGAGGAAGTAGATTTTGTTGCCGCGGCGGAACAGCGCGGGAGCTTCGGTTTTGAGGGTGACCCCTGCCAGTTCCACGTAGTCACCCGCCGGCCGCAAGCCGTCGTCGGACATCCGGCCGGCGACGTGGACCTTGTCGGGCTTGCGCACGCCGAGGTGGTAGATCGATCCGTCGGTGTCGGCAAAGATGGTGAAATCGCCGGTGCCGAACCGGCTGTTGCCGCCGAGAAAACGACCCTGGTAGTGGAACGGTCCCGTCGGTTCCGTCGCGGTCGCCACGCCGACGTAGGCAAAATCTACGCCGGATTTTCCGCCCTGCGATTTGGGCGGGTAGAGTTTGAAATAGAGGATAAATTTTTTCGTCGCGGCGTGATAGATGACCTTGGGCCGATCGAGAATGGAGGCGTCGGCCAGTTCGGGATGCGCCCCCGGCGTGAAGACATCCAGCACCAGCCCGGTATCCTGCCAGTTGAGCAAATCGTCGCTGACGTAGCAGCGGACGCCGGCCTCGTTTTTCTCGGACTCGGTTTTACCCGCGATCTTGTGGGCTCCATACCAATAGTGGCGGCCACCGAAATCGAGGATGCAGAAGCCATGGGCGTTGAGGTGCGTGCCCTGGGTGTCGGCCCAGGGTTGGCCCGGCCGAAACTGGGTGTGTCGTTGGGGTTTGCTTTCGGTGCACAACCCGATGACGCCGATCGTGAGTGTCGCGGCGACGACTCCCAACCGAAGCAGAGAACCGAAGAAACCGGCGCGGGCGCGACCGAGGCCGGCAGCGGAGAGGAAGGCTAGGGGAGACGGCATGATCTTTGGAGCAGCACGTTGGCCGGCGAATTCAACTCAGAAGCGCAGTCCCGCGGTGAGTCGCACGGTGCGACCCTCGGGATAGTAGGCAGCCGTGGTCATCTCTTTTTCGTCAAGAAGGTTGTTCACGTTCAGTGACAAATCGAGCCGCGAGCCGTTCTTAAATCTCTTGAACGCGTATCCGACGACGGCGCTCCACTCGCTGACCTCTGCGTTGAAAAACGGCAGCGTAATCGCGGTGGCGGTGGCGGTCGGCCCAATGCGCATGTATTCCGCCGCATACTGATAGGTCAGCCCCAGGCGCACCCCAGCGAGCAGACCTTTGCGGATACTGTAGCGCGCGGCCATCGAGTAGGTGCGGGCAGGTGCATTCTGCCCGCCGAGCGGGCGCGTGCCGATGAGGCTGGGCGTGGTGGCGTGCCTCACGATCCGCACGTCGGTCCAGGCGATGTTGGCGAGTAGCGTGAGGTTTTCGGTCACCTTGCCACCGACGTCGAAACTCATGCCGCGCGAGCGGGTGGCCGCGCCCGGGATGGAGCGCGGGAGCGAGAGATCGAGGCCGCCGGGATTCTCCGGATTGTCAGTGACTTGATTGTCCTGCTCCACGTCGAAAAACGCGAGGGTGTAGGAAAAGCGGTCGTTGAGCAGTACCCCCTTGAACCCCAATTCGACGCCCGCCGATTCTTGGTTGCCCAACAGTTGCCCCGTGTTGGCGTCAAACTGCGGCGCGGGATTGAAGCCGGTCGCGATGTTACCGTAGGCGACCACCTGACGCCCGAGGACCCGGTAATTCAGGCCCGTGCTATAAGTGAACTTCGCCTTGTTGCCGTCGGCGGTGCCGACCGTGAATTTGCCCCAATCTTGGCGCGCTGATCCAGTCCAGAAGAGGCGACCATTCATCAGCTCGACGGTGTGGTTGAGCAGGCTGCCGTAGTAGAAGCGCTCGTTAAAAGACCGCGCCACGGTCCAAGTCTTGGAATTGAACTGCGGATTTGGGTAGTAGCCGGACACGCCGGGATTAAACGGATCGGGATTTTTCCAAGCGTTCAACTGGGCGGTGGTCGTGAGTCCCAGCGCGTTGAGCGCGGCGTTCAGGGGCGCGCCATTGAGCGCCCAGGTTCCCTGATCGTTGTTTTGGAAGAACGTATCGAAAGTCACGAGGGTGCGCTGGCTGATTTGGGTGTTCCATTTTTTCGTCAGGTCGATCTGGAAGCCTTTTTCCACGTAATCGATCGTCTGATAGGCGCCAGCCCGGTCCCCGGTCCAGATGCCGCGCGACGTATCGAGCCAGACGCCGGTAAGCGAGTTTAGCACGGTCTGGCGCGCCGCGGTGGGATTGGTCGCCCAAGTGGCCGGGGTCGAGGTGCCGTCCTTCAGGTAGGCTCGGGTGGTGTAGGCGAAATTGGCCCGCAAATTTATATCCGGACTGATCCGGTGCTCCATCGTTAAGTAGCTGGAGTCGGCCTTACGTTTGACGACGTTACGGGCTCCGTTGACGTTGAACTGGGCGAGCCTTTTCCCGAGCACCTGGTCGGGCATGTAGAAGACCGAGCCCTCCGTGATGGTCTGGGGACCGCTGACCCGGGTCCAGCGGGTGAAGGACTGCCCGCCTTGCATGATGCGGTTGGTGTATTCGTGCTCGAGGGTGAACAGCGTGTTCGGCGAAAGCTTATAGGTGAGTGATCCGGAAAGGTTGGTCGTGCGATTATACCAAAAGTCTGTCGGACGCTCGAAATCGTAGTGGGTCGCATCGACCCGATAGAAAAGTTTGCCGGGAATGATCGGTCCGGTGATGTCGCCGGAAATGCGCTGGTGGTCGTAGGAACCGGTCACATAGCTCAGGCCCGAGGCAAAGCGCGTCCCGGGTTTCTTGGAAATAAAGTTGATGACGCCGCCCGGAGAGACGCGGCCGTAGATCGCCGACTGAGGGCCCTTGATCACTTCCGTGCGCGCAATGCTGTTGGAGTCGGGCGCCTGCGTGCGGGCAAAGCCGTTGCGGAAATAAGGCACGGTGAAGCCGCGCAGCCGCGTGCCGCCGCCGCCGCCGGCCGCAGGGTCGCCTGCGGCCATGCCGGAGATGAAGGGGGCCTGTTGATCTAGATCGAATAGTTGGAACTCCCTTACGAATTCCTCGGTGAGTACAGAAATGGAGAACGGCAGGTTGATGAGGTCGGTGGCGATGCGGGTGCCGGCGGCGCTTTCCGTCGCGATGAAGCTATCGTCTTTGGCGGTGTTGACGCGAAATTCGCCCAACACGTAGACCTCTTCGGCCGCGGGTGTCGGCGGGTTTTGGGCGAGAGCAACCGCAGCGGGGACGAGGGTTCCCATTAACAGATGCTTTAGAGCGGAGGTCGGGATTTTCATTGGGGATACGGATTGGAGTGATGAGGCGGAACAGGGATTCGCCTGACAGGGCAAAAGGACGAAGGCTGGAATTCCCTGCTGCCGATGCGATTGCCGTGGCTTTGAAACCCTTCAATTCGAAAGTCACCTCGGAGAGCGGCGGGCGGACGAATTGACGACGTGCTCGCAACCCGAACCACCGGCGCGGTGCCTACACGCCCCAACCGGCGCGGTAGTCGTAGCCGGGGCCGGCGAAGATGTTGCAATCCGGGCGATTGGGGAAACGGCCGGCGGCGGCGTCCCACTCGAGGCGGGCTTGGGCGCGTTGGGCGGCGACGCCGAGCAACACGACCTCGGTGAGGCCGGCGGCGTAGTCGAAATCGGAGCCGCACTTGGGACCGCCGCGGATCGCAGCCGTCCACTCGGTGAACGGTCCGCCCGCGACGCGCGAGATGGATTTCGGCGGCAGCGCCCCCGCCATCGCTTGCATGCGCGCCTCGGGCAGGAGGCGGCACGAACCGCTGTGCGAAGTCACGCTCATGATACCCTTCGTTCCGTAGAAGAGACTGCCCCCGCTCTCGGAGAGTTTGAAACCGGGGACCGGTAACGGCGGTTTCATCGTGCCGTCGAACCACTTCATTTCCACGGGACCACGCCCGCCGCGCGCCGGGAATTTCCATGTCACCGCCGTCGAGGCCGGGAACGTTTTTGGATACTGCTTGGTCGTGGCGGCCTCCACGCTCGAGGGTGAACCGAGATCGAGCGCGTAGAAAGGTGCGTCGAGTTGGTGGCAACCCATGTCGCCGAGGGAGCCGGTGCCGTAATCGGTGAAGCCGCGCCAGAAGGACGGCACGAGTTCCGGACGGTAAGGACGCGGCGGCGCCACCCCGAGCCAGAGATCCCAGTCCAACGTCGTTGGCACGGGCGTCTCTTTGGGATTCGCGTCGGGATCGAAATCGGCCGGGTAAAACCAGGGTGTGCGCGGTCGATCCGTCCACGTGTGCACGGTGTGAACCTCGCCGATCAGCCCGGCCTGCACCCACTCGCGGGCGAGGCGGATGCCCTCGGAGGCGCGGCCTTGGTTGCCCATCTGGGTCACGACGCCCGCGGCTTTCGCGGCGGCATGGAGGCGCCGCACCTCGGTGAGGCAACGGCACATCGGCTTCTCGACGTAGACGTGTTTCTTCGCGGCGATCGCGGCCATCGCGATCGGGAAGTGCATGTGGTCCGGCGTCGCGATCGCGACGGCGTCGATCTTGTCCGCCATCTGCTCAAACATCAGGCGGAAGTCCTTGAACCACTTGGCGTCTTTCAGTTGATCCGGCGGCCCCGCCTTCTTGCCGCCGGCGATTCCGGCGCGACTGCGTTTTTCGTCCACGTCGCACAGCGCGACGAATTGTTCGTCGGCGAGACCAGCGAGCGCAGCACCGCCGCGGCCGCCCACGCCGACTTGGGCGATGCGCAGGCGCTCGTTAGGCAAGCGCGTGCCTTGGCCGCGCAGGCCGTGCGGCAAAATCAGGACGGAGCCGAGCGCGGACGCCGTCGCCAGAAACTGGCGACGCGTCGACGGAGAGGGCGGAGACGATTGCGCTGGGGAAGACGGGGTTAAATTTAGGCTCATGAGCAAGAAATGACGTTTTCCGGTGCGGCTAAGGTGCGGCGCGTCGCGCAAGAATCTCCTGCATCCAGCGGCGCGTCGCCAACGTCGAAGGACGGTCTTCGAGATACTCGACGTCGACGTGCACGTGGGCGCCGAGATTAGCCGGGGCGACAAACCAGGGACGTCCGCTCAACCTGGCGGCGCGTTCATCCCAACCGATTCCAACCTTATTCCAGCCGGCGCCGTCGGCAGGTTTCCATGGCCGGCCGGGGTTGGTGCCGACGAACCCCCGCCACAACGAAGCGATCCGGTCGTCGCGCAGCGCGAGGTAGTTGGCGGCGTATTCACCGCGCGAGAATCCGACGAAGAAAATCGCGCCCGCGTCGCCGCCGAATTTCTCGCACACCGCGCGCACCGCCGCGACGCAGTAGTCGGCAGCTTTGTCGATATCGCCCCAGCCATCAATCTGCTCGCGTTGTCCGTCCACGCTGATGAACGGCAGATTGAGGGTGATGAATTTTTCGCCGCGCGCCAAACCGTAGGCCATGGTGCCCTGATTGGTGTAGCCGGTTGAGTGACAAAACTTGTGGTAGAAAACGTTGCCGGTGTATTCGACGATGACCGGGTAGTTCGCGCCCGGTTGCCACTCGCGGGGCAGGGTGAGCACGTGGGTGACGCTTGTCTTTTCCCAGCCCGGCAACTGCTGATAGACGCGTCGCCCGGGACCGGGCGCATCGCGGGAGATGTCAGGCACGAGCACGCGGCGCGAGACATCGGGACGTTCGGCCGGCGCATCCCCGGTCGCGCGAAGGCTCCGCACACGAAGCGAGGGCGTGACGCGACTGTCGCCGACGACGAGTTCCAGCCAGCGGATCGAGGCCGGATTTGTCGCCGGGGTGTAGATATCTTTCCCGGGATAGCGGGTGTGGAGGTCGATCTTGAACGTCCCGCGTTGCCCCGGGGCGAGTGTCTCGCGCCCGGCGGTGGGACCGCCGTCGGGCGTAAACGTGCTCACGCCGCCCCAGCCTTGGCCCGACCGTGCCCAAAACGTAAAACGCATCGGCTTGTCGCCGGTGTTTTCGATGTCGGCTTCGACTAAGCGAAAGCGCGAAAGGTCCTGCGATTTCTCCGGCAAGGGAAAGACCACGCCACTGTCTGAGGCGGGCACGGTGCCCTTGATGTTCAAGGCCCCGTCCGTCACGGCAATCGTCACGCCGCGCGCCGTGAGTTGCGCCGGATCAAATGAGCGGACGAAATCAAATAGCTCTGCCGCCGGCGCGGAGACTGCGGCGACGAGAAACGAAAAGGCACCAAGGCCATAGTGCAGGAGCTTCGAGACTGAGTGCTTCTTGAAGTGATCGGGGTTGGCTTTCATGCGTCCGCGGGAGGATTGATTCATCACCGAGGATCCTCGGCTTGGGTCGGAGTCGAAGAGCTCTTGTAGTTGTTGAGAGATTTCCGGAAGGCTTCCGCCCTCTGGGTGATCGTTTCCGGCAGGGGAAAGCTATCCGTGCGGAAGGGTTCGGCCGGGAGTCCGGCAGCGTTGTAGAGGTTGGCTAAGGTGAAGTTTTTCCAGGCATACCGAACGTGGCTGGGCTGGCTTACCAGCGGACTGCTGACCACCACCGTTTGGCCTTTGATGACGGCTTTAGCCGCGACAAATCTTCCATCGGAGCCGACCACCTCAAAGCCAGCCAGCTCGCCTGCCGCGGCGCGAAACGCTTCTGGATCTGCGCCGGGTTCGAGCTTGGGCGTTCGATTCATCACGACTTCGCGCGCTTCGAGTCCGTCCGCTTGTAGAAAGTGAACCACCGCTTGGCCCGTCGCGAATTCCACCCGGTTGAATCGCGGCCCCTCCGCGATCACCGATTTTCCTTCGGCGCGCAGGGCAAGGCGGGCCAACCGCTCGCCGAGATCCAATTTTTGCCGAGGATGGATGTCGCCAAATTCTCCCCGATCGAGCGCCACCGCCATGCCCGTGTTGGGCAGGGCCCGGCTTTTGTCCTGCGCCTCGCGCACCCACGCCCACGCTTCGCCGGACTTGTCGCTGGAGAACGGGAACGAGGCCAATTGCACCCAGTAAAAGGGAATGTCACCCAGCCCCCACTGCTCCCGCCAGCGCACAATCAGTTTTGAAAACAGCGCCTGATACGGTAGCGGGTCGTGACCGCCTGACTCGCCCTGATACCAGATGACCCCTTTGATGGGAAACCGCTGCAGCGGGGCAATCATGCCATTATAGAAGACCGAAGGGTTCTTGGGATTCGTCAGCGCGTTCAGGCGTTTGGAGTCCGGCAAAACTTCGCGCAGGGCCTGGTCGTCGAGCCAGGCTTCGACGGAGGTCGCGCCTTGGGCCGAGTGAATGAAGCCGATCGGCACGCCCAGTTCACGCTGCACGGCTTGGCAGAAATAGAATCCCACGGCGCTGATCTCTCCCGAGTTGATTGGGTCGGCCGGGCTCCAACCATCCATGGTCGTCGTCTTTACTCGTTGGATCTCTCGCTGTGGCGTTTCGGCGGGCGTCACCTTCGCCTTGAAAACTCGGACCCGGGGATTCCCGAAGCTCTGGGGAGCCCTCGCGTATTCAGGCATGCTTTTCAAAGCCATGCCCATATTTGACTGACCGGAGCCCACCCACACGTCGCCGATCATCACGTCTGACAGAGTGAGCTTTTGCGGACCTATGACCTCGATCGTATGCGGACCGCCCGCGGTCATGGCCGGCAACTGCACCTCCCACATTCCATCACGCACGGTGCTGCGTGCCTCCTGCCCGGCCAACTTCACCGCCACCTCCGAGCGATCCGTGCCCGTACCAAAAATGCGGATCGGCTGATTCCGCTGCAGAACCATGTGGTCCGAGAACAAACGGTTCAGCGCAAAATCCCCCGCCTGCAGATGCCCGGCAGAAAGCGTAAACAACAACGTCAGAAATGAGCCGATTCGCTGCAGGTATTTTTTCATCATGAAATTTATCAAGATTCGACGCCTTCTAGGCCGCCTATGCTGGCACGTCTACTGGAGCGCCGTGAGCGAATTTTGGGCCGAGCCATCTTGGGTGCAGGTGGGCCGAAAGGTGACCGATCAGGATTATGTGAACAGCGCGGTCACCGGCCGGCCTTTGTCCGCCACGGTGAAGGGCCGGCCCGAGGGCGAATGCTCGATGTGGCTGATGTCCATCCCGAGGGCCATCGCCACCGTCGCGTTGAGATCCGGCATGGTGGCGGGATTCTCCGCGACATGTTCGCCGATGGCGTCGGACTGGCCGTGGACATAACCGCCTTTCACGCCGCCGCCGGCCAGCCACCAAGTAAACACACCGGGATGATGCCCGCGCCCGGCGGTGACGGTGCTGATCTGCGGGGTGCGACCGAACTCCGTCGCCATGACCACGAGCGTGCTCGCGAGTAGACCGCGCTGATGGAGATCCGCGAGGAGGGCGGCCATCGTTTGATCTACGGACGGCGTCATGAGGCGCATGGATTTGATCTGATCGTTGTGGGTGTCCCAGTTTTGATCGTCCTCCACCTCGATGAAGCGCACGCCCGCCTCGACCAGTCGGCGGGCCAGCAGGCAGCCCTTGCCGAACGTGTGCGCCCCGTAGGCCGCCTGCGTCTTCGCGTCTTCGCGCGTGATATCGAAGACCTTGAGGTCTTCGCTCTTCATGAGGGCGGCGGCCTCCTGTTGGATTTTGAGATACGCGGCTGCATCCCGATGCGGCGTCTGCTGCACAAAGTGACTGCCGATGGCGCGCGCGAGCGCGGCGCGGCGGTTGAAATCCGCTTCGCTCACCGCGGCGGGAAGAGCGGAGTTCTGCAAGCCCGCGCCAGGATCGACGATCGGCAGCGGGGCGAGGTGCGCGGGGAAGTAACCGCTGCCCGGGTGCTGCGGGCTGCCATTGATCAGGACGTTGCTCGGTAGAAACCGGTTCTGTGAACCTATCAGTTTCGCGGCCCACGAGCCGAGCGACGGGTGCCGGATCGTCGGGGTCATGAAGTGGCTGGTATGCGCCGAGTAGGTGCCGAGTTCGTGGATGCCCTGCGTCGAGGTCATGGAGCGCACGAGCGAAACATGGTGCATCTGCTGCGCCATGAGGGGGAACCACTCGGAGACCTGCACGCCGTCCGCGGTCGTCCCGATGGCGCCAACGCCGCCCATTTCTGGGCGGCCGGGCTTCGGATCAAACGTGTCGATGTGCGAGAGTCCCCCGCGCAGGTAGAGAAAAATAACGCTCTTCGCCCGGGCGCGCGGTGGCGTCCCGGCGGCACGCAACGCCCCGAGGCCCGGCAGCAGACTCACGCCCAGAAACGTTTTGACGAAGCGTTCGACAAAAGCGCGGCGGGACAGGTCGGTGACGATCGATTTCATGGGGGTGAAAACTTGGGGTCAGCGTTGGAAGAGAAACTCGGGCGAATTCAGCAACGCCCAAATCGTGTCCTCCACCGGAGTGAGGCTGGAGGCCGTGAGGTTCGCTATGGCCGAAAGCTCCCCGTCACACGGGGCGCGCACGAGGAGGGCGCGATAGATGAGCGCGGTCGTCCGGTCGCTGTGCCCATCGGCGGAGGCCAACTGGCGCCGCAGATGGGAATCCGGTGCGAGGACCCGCGCGACGAGTTCGCCGTTCATCAACGCGAGAGCGTGCGTGGTGTTGGGATCGCGGTTGAACGCGTCGATCTCGCGCCGATCGGATTGGCCGAATTGGCGCAGAAAGTGGCCGAGCGGCAGCGGCAGCGAAATCTCCGAGGCGCGGAGAAAATCCCTCGGCAACGATTTCCAGCGCGGATCGGTCTCCGGCACCGATTCTGGACCGCCCATTTCCAGCGCCTGCAATTCCGGGCTGAAAAAGTTTTCGTTCTCGCGCGCGTGGGCGGCCCGCAGCCGCCCCGCCTCGGCGGCGTCGCCGCCGGCCAGCGCGGCGGTGATTTCTTTCTTCTGTTCCGCGAGCCGGAGCGTGTGTTCCCGACGCCGGGCGCGGTAGGCCATTTCGTCGCGGGACCGCGCGATGATCTCTTCGGCTGTCATGGCTGTGAGCCGGCGCAACCGCTCTGGATTCAAGAGGGATCCCTCGTGGCGCACGGCGGATTTGCGTTCATCGAGGTCCGGCACGAGGAGCACGAGGTGAGAGTCCCAGATTTGCTCGGCCGACAGTCGCCGCAGCAGCGGGCCGTGCAACGCGAAGGCCGAACCCGGTTCCGGCCGCTCGCGCACGGCTTCGCTCTGATACAGCCGCGTATTCAGCAGCACGGCGAGAAACGCCCGCTCGTCGAATCGAAAGCCGATCAGAGCGGACGTCAGAAACTCGAGCAGCTCGCGGTGCTCCGGGTGCGGCAGCGCCGTGAGGCTGTCCACGGGCTCGATCAGGCCTGCCCCCATGACGCGTTTCCAGAGCCGGTTGGCGGCGTTCTTGGCGAATCGAGGATTGCGCGGCGAGGTCAGCCATTCCGCAAAGGCCCGCCGATGGTTGCCGTCGATGATTTGGGCTTCGTCGCCAAACAGCGTCCGCGGCAACACCGGCTGACCGCGCTCGGCGTGATCGTAGACATAGGTCGCCGGAAATGTGAGCGGCTTGTCCGTATCGGTGGTGAGTCGCTTCAAGAACGAGATCGCGCGGCTCACGCCGTCCTGCAGCGCCGCGTCTTTGCCCATCCTTGCCAGGAGGGCCTTGAGCTCCGGCCACTGCTTGACGTTGTCGTTGGAATAACCGCTCGGGCTGTTGAGATTCGAGACGCCGGCGGTGAAGGCCGCCATCTGGAAAAAATCCTTCTGCGTCATTGGCTCGAGCGGGTTGTCGTGGCACTGGGCGCACTCCATGCGCGTGCCGAGGAAGATGCGCGAGAGGTTCGAAGCGTGATCGAGCGGCATACCAAGATCCCGCAGGTAAAATCCGGCCGCGCCGTTTTCCCAGAGGTAGCCGGTGGCGGTGATGAGCTGGCGCACCATCTCGTCCTGCGGCAGGCCTTGGCGGATGGCGTCCTTCACCCAGTCGTCGTAGAGCCACGCCGGTTGCCCGCCGGCCAGCGCCCGCGGGTTGAGGCGGAGCTGGTCCGCCTTCCAGTTATACGTGTGGCTCACATAGCCCTCGCCGGCGAGCAGCGCGTCGATCAGCCGGGCTCGCCGGTCTGCGCGGGCGTCGGCGAGGAAGCGCGTGCTTTCCTCGAGGCTCGGGATGCGACCGGCGACATCCAGATAGAGGCGGCGCAGGAAAACCTCGTCGCTGGCGGGCGCGTTCAGCTTGGTGCCCTTCGCCGTGTGGTGGCGATCGATCAAGGCATCCACTTGGCGGGCGGTCTCCGGCACCGCCGTGCGAGCTACGGGCGCGCTTGGCTCACCGCGCGGTGCCTCGCGATGCTGAAACTTCACCCATCCGTCCAGCTTGGCCCCGTCGGCGATCCACGCGCGGAGCAATGCCCGCTCGCCCTCGGAGAGTGGCTGCGCGCCCCCTTTCAGCGGGGGCATCACATCTTCATCGGTGTGCGGGAGCGACACGCGCTGCAGCAGTTCGCTCTCGTCGGGCTTGCCGGGCGTGATGACCGCGGCGTCAACGAGACCTGCCGCCGAATCGAACCGCAGGCCGCCCTTGGGCTTCGCCTGTTTCTCGCTGTGGCAGCTGAAGCAGTGACGATACAACACCGGTAACACGTCCGCTTCGAATCGCGGCGACGCGACGGCCCCGTGAGAGACTGCGAAGCCAAGCAGCATGAGAAGCGACACTCTCATCATGGGGCAGTTAATCGAGTAACGGCGTGGCCATGCGGACCAACGGGGCGTAGCCGGGGCCGGCGAAGACAGCGCAATCCGGGTATCCGGCGTAGGTGCGCTTGGTTTTCACGATGATGTCGTTGCTAACGCTGGAGCGGTTAAACGCGCTTTCCTTCAAACCCATCCATCGCGGTGGCCCAACGTCAGAAACTGCCTTTCACGCCGATCACGATGTAGGAAGGGCTGACGTAGCGTTGGTAGGCTTGGGCAAAGGCTGGGGTGTTCGGCGCTCGGCGATACACGAGGCGGTCCTTGGCGAGCAGGTCGTCCCAGTTCAGGTAGAGGGAGAGCTTCTTGCTCAGCGCGTATTCCCCGCTGATCCCATAGCGGGTGTAGGCCGCTTGGTATTCATAGGTGGACTGCGGGATGAACCCTTCGGTCGAGGTCCCGGGAACGACCACCACTTCCGCCCGCTTCGTTTCGGCCTGATAGGCCGCCGTCAGCCGGACGGAGAAGCGCGGTCTGATGTAGTTCAACCCCGCCGTCAGGGAATCGGGACTGAAACCCACGAAATCCGCCGCATTCCGGCCGCCCACCTTCAGATGCGTATAGTTCACCCAAGCCTGCATCAGCCGCAGCCATGACGGCAAAAACAGCAAATCCTGCCGGTAGCTCAGCTCGACGCCATCCAACGTCGCATCGCCCACATTTTCCCAGCGGCGCAAGACGTAGTTGTCGGCCAACATATACTCTATGTCTCCCTCCGGGATGCCGTAAGCCTCGAGCGTAGCGGCCGTGGTTGGCTGGCCGCGCTGCGCGAAGAAGTTGCTGACCTTCTTTTGATAGACCCCGACGGACCCGAATCCGCCTTTCAGATGATAGGAGTCGAGGGACAGGTGGAAACTATCCGCAGTCCAAGGCTCTAAGCCGGGATTGCCGACCACGATGGTGCGAGCGGTGGTAGCATTGGTGTCGGTGGGAACAGGAATCGTGATCCCGGCTACGACATATTGCACATCCGGGCGGCCGATCGTCCGGGCGTAGGCCGCTCGTGCGACCAGGTTCTCGGTAAACGCGTAGTTGGCGTTCAGGCTGGGATAGAGCCCGTCGTAGCTTTGGCTTTCGATGTTGCCGCGCTCCCGATTGATGAGCCGAAGGCGTTCGTCGGCATTGTTGGTGATGGGGATCAACGCGCCGCTGCTGTTGCGCAGCAGGTTGCCCGCCGCATCCCGCTGGTAGATGGCGAAGTTGTCCCGCTTCAGGCTCCACCCCTTGAGATCGGTTTTCTCGTAGCGGGCACCGCCGGTGAAGTTCAACCGGCCGGAGAGCAGGCGCAGATCGAATCGGAAATAGCCGGCCAGGATATCCTCGAGCATCCGCTTCGAATTCTGCGCCCGATTCGTGATGAACGTGTTGTTCAGGGTGAAATACTCCGGGTTTTTCACGAAGAGATTGTAGGTTTTCACCGGGCTGATCCACCGCACCGGGTTCCCGTTTACCTTCACGTCGATCGACTCATCCACGAGGTCATAGAGCGAGACGGCCGTCTGGCCGGCGGCCCGGCCGACAAAGGTGTAGTTCTTGACCGGACGGGTGTCGTCCTTGTCGAGGCGGTTGTAACTGCTCCCGATTTTGAGCGTGAGATTCCGGCCGATCGCGCGGCTCACGTTCAGGCGGCCGGCTGTGAGGTCCGTCTGATACATGGCATACTCCTCGTTCGCCGTGCCCAAGGTATAGCTGTTGGCGTCGTAGGGGTCTACCAGTGTGCCGTCGGCGCGTTTGAGGGTATAGGTTTTCGGACCGATGCTCGAACCCTGCCCAATCCCGTCGCCGCGGATATTGAGGTTGAGGGCATTGGCCACGACGCCGTTGAAGTAGCCCTTGCCGATGCTGCTGCGCTCCCGGTCAGCGGCTGAATAGGAGGCCTGCCCGTCGACCTTCCACACCGGTCCCCGATGCTGATACTTCAGTGACAGCATGCTGGTGTCGGTGCTCGCGTCGTAGTTCGAGGGATTGAGGGTGCCCATTTCGAAGCGTCCCGTGGTGCCGCGGCTTTCGGTATAATTCGCATTACCGATCGCATCGTAATTGGCGTTAATGCGTGAGGTGAAGAAACTCATGGCCCTTTTGTCGAGGACCGCCCGTTGCTGAACCTGCAGGCTGAGCGTGTCATTTTTCGACAGCTTCCAATCTACGCCCAATTGAATGTTTTCGGTTTTGGAGATCGAGGCCTCTTGACGCCATTGCGTGATCGCGAGCGCGAAATCTTTCGGCGCGCCGGTCGCAAGGTAGGTGTTTTTCAAATTCCAGAAAGCGACTTCCGAGGGGGTGTTGTCTGTCGGCCGCTGGCGCCAAGAGCGGGACACGCCCAGGCTGACCGCGAGGCGCTTCCCCGCCGGGAAGGCGTAGCTCAGGCTGAACGAGGGCTCCTTGTGCCGCGGCGAGGCCCGGTCGTGGGGCTGCCGCGAACCACCATCAACGCTCAAGCCGTCCACGTTGTTGAAATTCATATAAACTTGGTAGCGTCCAACCGGGCGCTTGATGCCCGTTCCGGTCTTCGCAATCAGGTTCATCGAACCGCCCAAGCCGGAAGCCGGCTGGTCGGGCGTAGGTACTTTCGAGACCTCCACGCGCTCGATGTTTAGGATCGGCACGTCCTGCAGCGCCGCAGTGCGACCGCTGGTCGCGCCGATGCCCGTAGCAGGCACGTCCATGCCGTCGATTTGAATGTTGGACATTTCCGCGGGAAACCCGCCCAAGGCGATCCGGCCGGGATTCTCTCCGTCGTCCAGAATGGAGACGCCGGGCAAGAAGCGCACGTAATCGCCGATGTTTTCCTGGCCGCGGTCTCCAAGTTCATCAAACGAGACCACGTTCTTGATATTGGCGGCGTGACGTTGCTCGTTCATCGCGACTGCTTGGCCGCTCATGGTCTGTTCCGCGACGACCTGGAATTTCTCGAGCACGATCGTCCGGTCCTCCACGCCGCGACGGTCGGTGCTTTCGCGACTGAGCTGGAAATCCTGCGCGACCTGCCCGCCTGACGGAACCGTTACCCGTGAGGTTTGCGACACGAAGCCCAGATAGGAAACTTCCAACTCGATAACCTTGGCCGGGGCTCCCCGGAGATAGAACCTGCCGTCGTCGTCGGTCAGCGTCTCCTGGGCTGTGCCTCGAATGGCCACTTTAGCCCGGCCGAGCGGGGAACCGCTCACCGCGTTGGAGACGGAGCCTTGGACCGCGCCCATGGGCTCGCCCGAGGATTGGGCATGACCGCCAAGGACAAAAGTGAGGGACCCCAATAGGCTCAGAACCACACGTGGGAGGGCCATATGCGTTCCGTTTCGCCAAAAGGCAGTGAGGGAAGATTTAAAGTTCATCGGGTTTGGATGTTGGGAATAGGTGGACGAAGTTGTGATGGATTGTGTTAGGGCGCTGGCGCACTCCAGTCGATTTTGACGGGGCCCAGCAGACCGGAGGGGACGAGCGGGGAGGTTGCCTCGTAGTGTTTCCAGATGGTGAAGCTATAGCGCTTCCGCTCGGAGAGGCGCGTGCGGTCGTAAAGCCAAGCGGGGAGTTGTTTGAGCCTTCCGTCGGTAAACTTGTTCGTGCCCTCGGGCTGATAGGTGAGATCGGTGGGCAGTGACTCGTCGCCAATCACGCGGTTGATCCAGCGGTTGGCCACGCGGATCTCGAGGAGGTTGTCGCCGGCGCGCAAGTGGCGCGTGACCTCGGCGCGAAACGGCGGTTGCCAGAGCGTGCCGATGAGCGCGCCGTTGAGCCTGACGTCGGCGAGATCGGCGACCGTGCCGAGGTCGAGGATGGCGGTGGCTCCGGCGCGGAGTTGGGTTGTAAAGCTCGTGCGGTAGGTGGCCGTGCCGGAGTAGAACTTGATGCCGGGGTTTTCGTGTTCTGTCCACGAGGCGAGGGTCGCGAAGGTGGCGTCGGGCGGTGCGCCGCGGCCGTCGTGGAACGCGACCTGCCACGGACCGGCAATCGGCAGAGTCGCGACAATCGCGGTCTGCGGAGCGTCGGCGCCCGGCCCGGCCGCGGCGCGGCGGAAGACGACGAAGATCGAGCCGCGCGGCTCGAGGTGGAGCGGCACGGTGGTGCCGGCGGCGCTCGGGCGGAACGCGGAGGCGTCGGCACGGGCGCCGGTGATCGCGTTCCAGAGCTCGGGCTGGCGGCCGGTGACGCGGAAGGTGAAGTCGCCGGCGACGTCTTGATCCGAGTGGTTGAAAACGAAGTAGATTTCGGCGTCGGGCGTGCGGCGGTGAATGAAGCGGAGTTCGCCTCCCGCCGGCGCGGCCGGCAGCACCACGTCGGGCGCGAGACCGATTTCACCGAGCGCAGCGGGCAAAGCAGCGCGCCGGACCAGCGGGCGGGGCCCGTCCCACAGCTCGCGCACGAGCGCGGCGAACTCATTGCGCTCCTCGTAGTCGCGCGCACCTGCGGGAGCTACGGGCGCGGCGCCGAAGATCGGTGCGCCGGCGCGGGCGAAATCTCGGAGGCGGCGCAGCGTCGTGAGATCGGCGGTCCAGTTCGCCGGCAGCATGAGGACGCGATACGTGGGCCCGGTCGGAAGCGTGAGCGCGCCATCGCGCCACGTCATCGCGGCGAGGTGGTGCGGGTAGACGATGTCGAAATCGTAGCCGGCCGGCGTCGTCACCATGCCGCCGGGGAAGGCGTAGCCGTGGTCCCCGGTGTGGAGGAACGCGATGTCGGCGACCGTGCGGCCCTGCTGCAGGAGAAACTGCCCGCGTGCCACGTAGTCGATCCACGCGCCGGCGAGGTGCCACCACGTGTTGAGACGGCCGAAGTGCGTGCCGTAGCGGCCGAGGCTGAAGCCGGGGCCGTCGTCGGTGGGTTGGTGCACGTAGTGGTGCAAAATGAAGCGGTTGATGCCGGCGGACCACGCGTAGTCGCCGGGATCCTTGAGTGTGGCGGGAGTCGCGAGCCAACGGCCGTCTTCGGGCTTGGCGGTAAACGCCTCGGCGCCGACGAGTGGGCGGCCGAGGACATTGGCGACGGACGCGACAAGCTTGATCCGCGAAAGACGCGGCGCGGTGTCGGGCATCCAGAATTCATTCATCGGCACGTCGACAAACTCGTTCGCCGAAACCGGATTCAGCGGGCCACCCTGCGCCTCGGCGTGGATGATCATACCGTGCTCGTGCGCGCGCCGCTGCATCGTGCCGAAGTAATTTTTCGCGATGAGTTGCTCGACCGCGCCGCGGAAATCCCTCAGCGCCGCTTCGGTGAACGACGGGCTCTCCACGACGCGGCCGGTGAGCACGGGCAGCAGCGGCACGAAATCGTAGCCCTTGAGCGCGCGGAACTGCGCGGGGAAGGTGTCCGTCCAATTTTGCGGGCCGCCCTCGAAGCTGTCGAAGAGCAGTCCCTTGAGCGTGCGGCCCACGCGCGGGCCGGCCTCGCGCAAAATGCGGCCGAGCGCCTGATCAAAGTAGAACGAGACGGCGTCGGAGTCCATTTTGTCGATCTCAAGGCCGTGCCCCTCGGGGACGGCGGGATGATTCGTCGAGCTCGTCGAGGTGAAGCCGAATCGTAAGATCGTCCACTCGCCTGCGGGGAGCGTGGCGCGCAACGTGCCGGTGGCGGCATCGAAGTCGGCCGTGAGGTCAATCACCCGGGCGCGGGGAATGCAGCCCGTGGCATCCGGGTCGAGTGGCGCGGCGGTGAGTGTCTTCTCTTTGAGCTTGGTCTTGAATTCCCAGTCAGGAGTGCGGCGGGTGGAGTCGGCCGGAACCGCCAGCACAACGATATCGCGGAAAAAATTCTCCATCTTCTTCACGGGCGGGGTGCGGAATTTCAGCGGATCTATCTTCGGCGGTGGCACGGCGAGAGTGAGCGCACTGCCGCCGGTCGCCTGGGTTTCGCTCCACACGAGTTTCTTCATGGAGCGCTCGGGCGTGACCCACGGGCCGCCGCTGGCGGACCAGCCGGGCGTGTTCATGAGATGAAATTCCAGGCCGAGTTTGTCCGCCGTGGCGATCGCGTGCTGCACGTGCTCATGCCATGGGTCGGTACCGTAGCGGACGGGACCGGGCGGCATGTAGATGCTCGCGTCGAACATCTGCACGCCCGCGATCCCGACGCGCTTCATATCCGCAAGATCGGCCTCGATGCCGTGCTTGGTCACGTTGCCATTGATCCAATGCCACCAAACGAGCGGTCGGGCTACCGGAGGTGGTGCGGCGAAACCGGCATCGAGCGCATCGGCACCGGTCGCGCGCGCGACCAGCAAAAGTATGAACAACGCAAGGGCGGGTCGGCGGGACGGGCGCATGGGCAGTGATGGTTACGGTGTGGGATACGGCGGAAGACTATGGGGCACTGCGCCGAGGACTGTCTCCGGCCGCAGGAGCGTAATTGCCCTCCTTGGCACCTGACAGGCGGGAATGAGGAGATTTCTCATCGAAGAGGGGCGCGTTAAGGTGGGGTTGATGACGGCCGACGAGGTCTACGCTCTGCCGCCGGATGGGGATTGTTGGGCGATTTAGCCGGCACCAACCGGGGGGAGTCTACCATAGTTTCTTTGAATCCGTTCAATTCCTGAGACTGCCCTCGACGGCATGGGTGATCGGCCTGGGCATCACCTCTGCCCCGCCGTGGTCACGTTGTTGATGCTCGAGAAGCTCGCCGCCGCCGGATACCGGCGGCCGCTGGCGATCCAAGACGCCGACGTGAACGCGCGGGCTGGGACTTCATGGAGTTGGGGGTCGGGGCATGGCTTTAGTTTCCGAGTTCCGAAAGATAGCGAATCAGATGCGCGAGCTGCTGTTCGGTCATGGTGGCAGTGAGGCCGTCGGCCATGACCGTGCCTCCGGTTTGGACTTTCGTGGCGTCGGCGCGCTTGATGGTTTTCACCTCGCCGCTGGTCATGTCGCGGATCGCGATGATGTCGGAGGTTTCGGTCTGCTTGAAGCCGGTGACGACGGTGCCGTCCTTCAAGGTGACGGTGGCAGCCTCGTAGCCTTCCTTCACGTTGAGGGCAGGCCAGACGACTTCGGTGACAATCATGTCGATGGGCAGGCCGCGACTGAGCGCGGAGAGGTCGGGGCCGATTTTGCCGCCGGTGCCCCCGACCGCGTGGCAGGCGAGGCAGCTCGATTGCTCATAGATTTTGCGGCCCTCCGCGGCGTTGCCCTCCGACTTGGCGCGCTGGACGATGAGCTCCACGTATTCCTGGGTGTAGGTGGGCACCGCCGAGTCGATTCCGGCGATGGCCATGAGCATCGACGAAATTCTCGCGGTCGTCAGGCCCGTGCGACTGAGCGCCTGCAGCGTAAACCGGGCTTGGGTTGGCGAAAGGACGTCCTTGGCAGGCGCCACGACCGAATTGGCCGCGGCCCGGAGATCCATCAAGGCCCGGCCGAAGGCCGTGCTGCCCTCGACGCGGGAGAGGATCGACGTGAGCAGGGCGGAAACGTCCTCTGGTTGCTGGGCGACACGGATCTTGGCGAGCACATGCAGCGCGGCCTCCGCCGGGCTGGCGCTAATGAGCGCCTCAAACGCCGCAGTGCGCAGATCGGCGGACTCGGACCGGTTCGCGGCCTCGATCAATTCTCGCACCGCAGCCGCGCCCGCGAGGTCGCCCGTTGCGGTGAGCGCGGCTTTGCGCATGGCCAACGGGGTCGCCTCATCGACGGCGATGGCGCGGATGCGTCCGGCGAGCGGCGTAACTTTCCATACTCCAGCCAGCCGCACCGCCTGGATGCGCACGGCCGCATCGGTGCCGATGATGAGCGATTCAAGCGCGGGGCCAGTGTCCTTCAGCCGGTGACGGCGCGCGGCGGGCGACTCGGCCAGCGCCTGGAGCACAGCGGCGTTCGCGGCGCCACGTTCGAAAACAAAGCGGAGGTCGTTCGCGTTGCCGATGGTGGCGAGGGCCTTCAGCCACGCGGTCTGCTTGGCGGGGTCGCTGGTGCGTTCGATGTGTTGGCGCATGAGCTCCCCTGCTTGGTTGAGACCGCCATTTTGCAGCACAAAGAGCAGGTGTTCATCCTTGTCGAAGTGCAGCGTGCCGGCGGTGAGCGCGGTGGACCACCGCGCGCGCGTGGCAGCGAGCGCCTTCGTGAGCGCGTGCTGATGGTAGGGGCCAAGGGCGCGGTCCAAGGTGTGTGCAGCCACCGCGATGGCGCGGTCATCGGCGAAGTAACTGGCGGCGACAATGGCTTCGAGGCGCACGATGGGGTCTTCATCGGTGGCCTGCGGCTCAAGCAACGAGAGCGCACCGGCCAGCGCGCCCCCACGTGCCCACGTCGAAAGCGTGCGTGTAGCGTAGGCACGGATACGGGCATCGGGCGAGCGCAGCAGCGACTGCAGCAGCGCGGGGCGCGGGGTCTCGTGGGCTTCGTAGACCGCGAGGGCTTGGAGGCGGCGGTATTCGTCTCTGGCTGAGCCGGGTTTGAGCTGGGGAATCCAGGCGTCGAGGGCGGTGGTTACCTCTTGGGAGGCGCGCTCGAAAAGGAGCCGCTTCGCTTGATAGCTCGCCCAGCGCTCCGGCGAATCGAGTTGCTCGAACAGCGTCGTGAGACTGGCGCCGGCGAGTGCCGCGGGCTGAACCAGCGGCCGATCTTTTCGCACCACGCGCCAGATGCGGCCGTGCACGAGATCGCGGTCGGGGTGCCGATACGAGGCCTGATAGTGGCCGACGATGAGGTTATACCAATCGGCGAAATACACCGCGCCGTCAGGTCCGAGCCGCACGTCGCAAGGGCGGAAGGCTTTGTTCTTCGTCTGGATAATATTGATGTCGTGCCGGCTCCAGTAAGCGCCGTCCTTGAGGCCGAAGCGATGAAGTTGAAGCGTGTTGTCATATACGCCGCCGATGACGACGGCGCCCTGCAATTCATCGGGGAAGTGGCGGGTGTGAATGAGGTCGAAGCCCACGGTTTTGGAGGCGCGCGAAACGAACAAATTAAGGGCTTTCGCGTTCACCGGCTGCGGCGTGCGCACCAGACCGGGCACGGAGTAATAGCCTCCGTTACCGGCAGCCTCTTTGTGGAAGACCTGACCGAAGTCATCGGTGAGAACGCCCCAGTTGTTCGCTCCCGCACTTGAGGCGTTGAAGAAGGAGTCGAGCTGTCCCGTGCGCGGACGCAGCCGCCACAATCCCGCCTTGTCGTGGCGCTCAATGCCGTAGGGCGTCTCCACGCGCGAGTGGATCGCGTTGCCTTGCGTGAACCACAGCTCGCCGCCGAATCCCCAGCTCAGCGAGTTGATCGTCTGATGCGAATCGCCCGTGCCAAAGCCGCCCAGCACGAGCCGCCGTTCGTTCGCCCGGCCGCCCCCCGTGGTGTCTTTCAGATGCCACAGCCCGGTGCTTGCGGCGAGATAAACGCCGCCATCGCCCAGTTCAAAGCCGAGCGGTATCTCCAGTTCATCGGCGAAGATTTGGAATTTGTCTGCGCGACCGTCGCGGTCTGTATCCTCGCAAATCACCAGCCGGTTTTTAGGCCGGGCACCGGGCTTCACCTGAGGATAATCGGGGATGCATAGCGCCCACAGGCGCCCGCGCTCGTCCCAGCGGATCTGCACGACTTTGCCGATACCATCGCGCTCCGACGCGAACAGATTTACCTCGTAGTCGGGATGCACTTCGAACGTTGCGAATTCCTCCTCGGGCGTCTGCGGCTTTACGGAGGGTTCCGCGACCGGCGTGCTGCCGCGGCGCTCGGCGCGCTGGGCTGGCTCGCCGGCAAGAGCGCGCGCGATGTTGGCCTCCGCGGCATCGAGGATCGGCAGAAAGTCCTTCATCTCGTCGGGGAAGATCCGCTGATTGCCATCCTGCCAGCTCCGGCTGAAGGGCACGTTGGTGTGGGAGCCGTGCAGAAAGTCCCAGTTCATCGGCCGCGAGGCATCAAACCACAGCCGTTCGAACTCCAGCGCCGCGGCACGCAGACCTGCCGTTGAAGCCACCGGACCGGAGGGAACACCGAGTTGCCGGGCGATTTCATCGGCGACGACTTCATGCCCGCGCTCGTTGAGGTGGAGGCCATTGTCCGTGAGTCCCGGCGCGTCCTTCGGCCGCGCGGCGAGCGCAGTGAAGAGATCGACGAACGGAAGTCCGCGCCGCGCGGCGAGGTCGCGCGCGGCATCGGTATAACGTTTCGCGTCGGCGTTGTGCCGGGTGAGGTCCGGCAACAGCGCGCGTCGCGGATGTTCAAAAGGCAGCGGCGAGACCAGCACGACACGCCGCGAGGTGTGCTCGATCTGCGAAAGCAGCTTTTCATAGGCCTGCACGAAGGCCGGAAGTTTCTCCGCGCCCCCGAGGGATTCCATCTGGCCGAACTGCACCAGCACGGCGGTCGCGCCCACCTGCTCCAGTTGCTGCGCGACGCCAGGAAAATTCACGTCGCGCCATTGCTCGAACACGGTGTCGCCCTCCCACGCGAGATTGCGAAGGCGCAGCGGTGTCGCACCCGGCGCGGCGAGCAGCCGCGTTTGCAGGAAGGCGTTGAATCGCGTCCGCTCGAAATTGGCACCGCCGACCAATGCCACCGTGTCGCCGGACCGCAGTGTGAATTCGGAACTCCGGGTCACGCCCGGGTTCAGCTCCTCGATCGCGATATCTTTATAGCGCACGATAGCCGGCGCGCCGCCATGAATCTGCAGGGCTATGATCCCAGAGGTGTCGATGCCGGCCTCGATTTCCGTGTAGTCGACCGTTTCGACCCCGTTGAGCCAGATCCGAATGCGCGGGCCTTCGGCGCGGATGCGCTGCACGTTCCATTCGCCGAGCGGCTTTTGCGCCCGGGCGAGCACTTCGGGCGTGGGCACGGCTAGCATCCGCTTGCGTCGGCTTTCATCATACAACGAGCCGTCGTAACGCACAGCGATATCGGCCTGGTACCCGGAGACCTCGTGGCTGCCGGGGACTCGCCTCGAGCGGAACTGCACGCCGGCGTTGGCGGAGCGCTCCGCGCCCTCCAGCTTCCAGTGCAGCGTGAGTTCGAAATCCGCGTAGCGCCGCGTGCTGGCGAGGAAGTTGTTTTTCGCCTGCCTCTTTTCCAGCGAACCTGCCACGAGCGCACCGTCCTCGATGCGCCAGACACTCCCGATGTCGCCCTCCCAACCGGTGAACGTTTGGCCGTCAAAAAGGGGCGCAGGCGCCGCGGACAACCGAACGACGGAAACCAGCAGGGCGAGGATGAGGGCGACGGATATTTTCATTGTGAACTGAAGATTAACACGGTGGTGCCATCGGGCGATAACCCGGCCGCTCCGCGACCGTCATTGGTCTTGGCGTTGCCGACACACCCCGCGAACCGAGCCTGATTCGGGATCCGGACGTGGGAAGACGCGAGGCGGAGATTCATTTGGAGCCCGTCGAACGGATGTAAGCCAAAACCTCGTCGCGCACGCGCGCCTCGTAGTCGGGACGGCTCACGTGGCCCGTATCGAGATGGTTCCAGATGTCTTTCTTGGTCTGGAGCTGGTTGAACGCCGCGTAAATGCCGGTCGGCGGGCAGATGTGATCGATGAAGCCGACGGTGAAAAACACCTGCCCGCGGATGCGGGACGCGAAGTTGACGGAATCATAATAGCGCACGGCCTCGACGACACGTGAATCCGGATTCGGCGTGCCGTTGGGGATGAGGCGCGGCCAGCCGTTGATGCGGTTGACCGTGATACCGGTGTGATCGCAGAAGGTCGGTATCTCAGCCGAGACATAGGTCACGCGCGGGTCGAGCCCGCCGGCGGCGATCGCCTGACCGCCGCCCTGGCTGCGGCCGAGCGCGACGAGGCGGCGACTGTCCCACTCGGGCTGAGCGGCGAGCGTGTCGATGGCGCGAAGCAGGCGGAGAAAAATCCCGCGGAGATACATCGTGTCGCGCGAGTCTTGGCCCTGCAGGTAGTATTCCTTGAGTTCGCCGGCCTGCAGCGCGGCGTAAAATTCGCGCGGCCGGGCGTTGGGGAGCCCGTTGGCGTTGAAGTCGAGTGCCACAAATCCGTCCTGCGCCCACTTCACGGCCGTGGGCAGCCGCGAGGTGGTCACGCCGGAGCCGTGCGCGAGCACGATCGCGGGCAGGCTTTTCGCTTTCGCCCCAACGGGTCGCGCGAGATAGCCGGACAGGCCGCGGCCGACGCCGGTCTCGGCCTGCACCTCGAAACACTCGATTCCGGCGACCGGCGAGGTCACCGGAGTGAACCGGAGGTTGGCCGGCGTAGCGGCGAGTTGTTTTTTCTGCGCCGCCCAGAACGCATCGAAGTCGGCAGGCGCCGGCAGGCTCGGCTTGATCGCGAGCGGCGCGATCGCGGCTGCGCCGCGCGCGGTGAGCTTCGGTGCGCCGTGCGGCGTGCACTCGACCAAGCAGTGCAGAAAGCCGGGCTCGTCGAGCGATGCGGTAAGGACGAGGCCTGACTCGGGGATGGGCGCCAAGCCTGCGCGATTCAGCGGCACGCCGTCCTTGGTGATACTCCATTTCGCGTCAGGGCCGGCGACCGGCTTGCCGTCACGCAGCAGGGCGACCGTGAAGGTCACGGAGTCGCCGCGAAGGTAAATCTGATCGGCGCGGTCGATGGAGACCTTGAGTTCGTAGCCAGCCGCGGCACTCGGCGCGGCCGCGAAAGCATGCGCGGTCAGCGCGAACCAAAGAATGAAGCTGAGGCAAAGGTGGCGGGTGAGCGCGGTCATGGATGCGACAAGACTTCGTAAGATTTTCCGGCCATCGTCGTGAATTCGAGGACGTGCTCTGATCCTTCCGCACGGCTGCGGGCCGCGCCGAGTTGGAACGGCGTCCTTGCGCGCACGAGGCATGGATTGCCGTGGGTGGAGACAATCGTGGCCGCCGTCAGCGCGCCGTCGCGCCACCGCAGGTCGACGGTGAAACCGCCCCGCGCCCGCAGGCCCTGCACCTTACCCTCGGCCCAAGCGCGCGGCAGGGCGGGCAGCAGGTGCAGTTCTCCGCCTTGGCTTTGCAGCAGCATTTCCGCGATGGCGGCGGTGGTCCCGAGATTGCCGTCGATCTGGAAGACGTTTCCTTCGGGGCGGTAGTGGTTGTCGAAAAGATTGGGAAAGGTGCAGTCCTTGAAGAGCGCGACGATGCTCTCGTGGGCCTTGTCCCCGTCCTCGAGGCGCGCCCAAAAGTTGGTGAGCCAAGCGCGGCTCCATCCGGTGTAACCTCCGCCGTGGCGCAGGCGCGCTTCGAGCGATTTCCGCGCTGCGGCGGCGAGGTCGGGCGTGCGGCGCACGGAAATCTCATTGCCCGGATGCAGCGGAAACAGATGCGACGTGTGACGATGGCCTGGGTCTTGTTCCTTGAAATCCTCGGACCACTCCAATAGCCGGCCGTCGTTGCCGACGCGGATCGGCGCGAGCCGGGCGCGTTTCTCACGCAGGACCGCGACAAATTCCGGGTCGGTCTGCAGCACCGCGGCGGCGGCGAGGCAGTGATCAAAGAGTTCGCGCACGAGCGCCATTGTCATCGCCGGACCCATGTCGAGACTGATGCGCGTGCCGTCGGGCGCGACGTAGGAATTCTCCGGCGATGTTGACGGGCCGCTGACGAGCCAACGGTGCTGCGGATGTTCAACGAGCGTTTCGACGTAGAAGCGGGCGGCCTCTCGCATGTAGGGCCACGCGCGCTCCGCCAAAAATTTCCGGTCCTGAGAAAACAACCAGTGCTCCCAAAAGTGCGACGCCAGCCACGCCGGTGCCTGCGGCCAAAAGGTGCCGGTCGAGCCGCGCAGATCGCTGCGGCCCCAGATGGTCGTGCGCGTGCTGAGCGCCAGTCCGCCGGCGCCGAAACGCTCTCGCGCGGTGCGTTGGGCGAGCGGCACCAGCTTCTCGGCCAAGACGAGGAGCGGCTCGTGGCACTCCGCGAGACCCGCCACCTCGGCGGGCCAATAGTTCATCTGCGTATTGATGTTGATGGTGTAGTCGGAGAACCACGGCGGCGTCGGCAACGGGTTCCACAGCCCTTGCAGGTTCGCGGGCAGCGAACCGGCCCGCGATGAGGCGATGAGCAGGTAGCGACCATAGGAGAAATAAAGCGCCATCAGACCGGGATCGGCGCCGCCGGCGGCGGCCCGGACGAGTCGTGCATTCGTCGGAAGCGCGGCGGTGGCGGCATCGGTGCCGCCGAGATCGAGCGCGACGCGGCGAAACAGGCTCTGATGGTCCCGCGTGTGGTCGGCGAGCTGTTCCGCGTGGGAGCGGCCGGCGGCTTGAGTGAGCGCGACGCGTGCCGCCGCGGAGGGATCGGCGTGGTAATAACTCGTGCCGACCGTCAGCACGAGGGTCACGGAGTTGGCGCCTTCCACGGCGAGCGCATTGTCCGTGGCGGTGACGCGGCCGCCGTCGGCCAGTGCCCGCAACCCCACGGCAAACTCTGTGCCGCCTTCCGCGCACCGGCCCGTCATCATCACCGCATCGGTGCCGTCGGCGCGGGTCACTGCGCCCATCCGCCCGAGCAGCGCGCGGAACGTAATGAGTCCGGGACGGCTCGCGGTGAGGCGAATCACGAGCGCGCCGGCGGGGGCGCTAGAAAAAACCTCGCGGGTGTGGGTGACGCTGCCGCGCTTGAACGTCGTGCGCACCACCGCGGTATCGAGGTTGAGTTCGCGGCGGTAGTCCCGCGCGTGCGCGATGTCGGTGGCGAACTCCAAGCGCAGGTCGCCGAGCGGCTGATAGCTGCCGTAGTCGGGACGCGGCACGGTGGTCAGGTGCTTTTTGGCGAGAGCCTCGGCCTCGGCGTGTTTCCCGGCGAAGAGCAATTCGCGCAGCCGGGGAAGATTCTGCAGCACCTCGGGTTTCTCGACGTAGGCGGCGCGACCCGACCATACGCTGCCTTCGTTGAGGTGAAGCAACTCGCTGTCCGTGCCGCCGTGCACGAGCGCGCCGATGCGACCATTGCCCACGGGCAACGCTTCGTGCCAGGTGCGGGCGGGCTCGCCATACCAGAGCCCGGAAGAAACCGGCGCCGCGGCTTGCACCGGAGCCAATTGGGCCGCGGTCGCCACGCCGATCAGGGCGCACCAACCACGGACACGGAAAGCGAGAAAGGTTTTCATTTCAGGAGCAGACGCCCGACCGGAGATTTCTCCGCCGCCGCGGAGCCCGACTGAACCTCGAACCAAAACTCCAACGGCGCGTCGCCCGCGACGGGCAGCGTGAAATCGTAAGGATACGATGTGTCCGTCATGGTGCGGAACTCGCCCCCGCCTTGCCGATAGTGGACCGTGGTTTGGGTCACGACGCGCTCCCGATCGGGCATATAAACGTAGGCGCTCGTGAGTTCGCCCGCGCCGAATGAGAGCACGACGCCCCGCGCGCCGCGCCAGCCGAGATCGACGACGCTCTCCGCCGGGAGGCGGGTGGCGCGGCCGAGAATCTGATCCTGAAACTCCACGCGCGGTGTGACGCCGCTGATGATCAGCGTGGTGATGCCCTCGGCGGCGACGTCGACGGCGATGCGGGCATCGGCCGGCAACGGTTCCTCGCGGATGCGCCGGTTGTTTTCCCACACGGTGACTTTAGCCTTGGCTCCCGGGGCGAGCGCGATGCGTTCACGTGAGAGCGTCACGTGGGATTTCACCGCGGACTTCGACTGGTTGGTAAGGGCGACGGCGAGTTTGGCGTCGCCGCGGGCCATCACGTAATTGAGTTCGGGGTGATCGACGGTCAGCACGCCGCGCGGCATCCACAGATAAAGACCGCTTTCGTCGTAGACCTTGCCGGGACGATCGCCGAACACGCGTTGCTGCAGGTAACCGTAGCCCTCGGCGTAGCGTGACGGAAAATCGATGGCGCCGCGCGACTTCGCAAAAGCGTCGGCCACGAGGTAATCGAACAGCAGCGCGATGTGCGGCCAGATGTGGTTGTAGTGAATGGAAGTCGCCGAGTTGAGTTCCTCCTTCCCGCGCCGCGCGAAGTCGGGCTTCTCGTAGGCGGTCGTGCGTGCGGTGTTGATGTGGTAGCCGGGAAAACTGGTGTAGCGGCCGATGATGGCGGAGCGGGCGATGTCGTGGAGAAACGCGTCGTTCGTGAGCGAAGCGATGCGCATCATCCACGGCGCGTAGCAGGCGAGGAGAATGCCGCGCGCACCTTTGCTGGTGGGGGCCGACTCGCTGGTGAGGCCGATCTCGGACGTGCGCCACGCGGGAACGGTTTCGGGCGCGACCTTGATCCGCGGGAAGCGCGGTCCGGACCGGTAGGCCGGCGCCAGGCCGTCCTCGTTTACGCGGATGTCGCCGCCGGGGATGCGAGGAGCGAGCCAGACAAACTGCGCGTAGTCCCGTGCGCCCGCGTGGGCCGCGGCGAGGAAGCGGGGCAGCTTGGTTTCCTCATAGAGTTCAAACAACTCGATCCATTGCGGCGTGAACGCCGTCCAGAAAAACAATCCGCGGGAATCGGGATCCGAGTAGTCCGCTGCCCGCACTCCGACGCGGGTTTTGAGATAGGCGTCGGCATCCTTGATGGCGTGGTCAAGCCAGCGCTTTTCCCCCGTGGCACGGTAGAGGCCGAGGGCGTTGGACCAGTTGTCGCCGCGAATATTGCCTTGGAGATTCAAGACGCGGTCCCGGCCGAACAAGCTCTCGGCGGAGGTGCGGAAGAACGGGGTGCGCTTGCCCGACATCGCGTAGAGATTCGCGTATTCGGTGAGCGGGGCGCCCAGTCCGCTTAGGTGCGAAGAGGCCGACTGCCCCTTTACTTTAGGATCGGTCGTGAAAAGGAAACGCTCGCGAGATACGAAATACTCCATCAGCGGGCGGGCGAGCCGCGTGTAGATTTCGGAGCGGTCGGTGACGAGGGCAAGACCGAGCGGGTGCAGGGCGGAGACGTTTTTCACCGCGCCTGGCACATCGGTGTCGTAGGCGAAGCCGCGCAGTTCGGAGTTGAACTTTGCGTAGTCGCTCAGGCCGAATTCGAGCATGCGCTCGAAGGTGGCGTTAAGTGAACCCAGGGCGTTGTGGCGCACATCGGCGAAGCCGTAGAGGGTGCGGGCCACACGCTCGTAGGTGGCGGAGAGGTTCGCTTTGGCGACGACGAGCCGCATCACGAACTCGCGGGTCTCACCGGCCTTCATCTGCGAACCGGCGCCGCCCAGCAAAGGGGCGAACAGCATGGGCTGTGCGAGTCCGCGGGCGTTGCGCAGGGCCACGCCGAAGCGCGAGTTGGCGAAATTTGGCAGCGGTTGAAACGGATACTCGGCGGGATCGGCGAGCACGCCGGTCGTAACGCCGCCATGGGTGACCAATGTGGTGGGCAGCGGGCAGCGATAGCCGGCCTCGAGGAACGACTCATGCGGGAAGCGGCGTTCGTTGTAGATCAACGGCTGCCAAAGTTCCTCAACGTCACCGGCCGCAGTCTCAGGGGCACCCACATAGCCGAACGAATACCATCCGTCCGTCTTCACGGTCGTCGTCAACCGCAGACGAGGCGCCGTGCCGTCGGGCGGCAAATCGAGTTCGAGGCGCACGGTCGCCGTGTCATCGGCGGGGAAATCCCACGTGATCTTGCTGCCGTTGGATCGACTGGCACTCGCGCGCAGGGTTTTGAGTTTTCCGGCGGCGAAGAAATTCGCGGCGCGCCCGGCCCCGTAACCCCGATCAACCGTTGGGTCGAAGCCGTCCTCGACGTGCTCCGCTGAGGTTTTCGCGGCGGTGTCTTTCGCGCCCCACGTCAGCACGTTGTAGAGCGAGCCCGTATCGTTCAGTCTCAATGCGGCGTCGGGAAACTTCCCCCATCGCATGTCAATATTCGGATTCGCCCGGGCGGCCAACACGGCTACGACCGGGGAAAACCGCGCGATGGCGCCGTCGGACATCGTGACTTCCACCTCGCCCGAGGGCGTGACGGTGAGCCGCGCGGCGGGGCCGACCACGGGTGGTTCGGCGGCGAAGGCGACGGAGCTGCAGATGAGGAGAGCGAGCGCGAGCAAACGGGAGGTGGCATTCATAAGGGAGTTTTCGGTGGATTGAGGCAGGGACGTGCGGGGACGGAGAAAGGAGGGGAGGTTCATTTGGAAGAGGACACACTGCGGTAGCTGGGCCCGAAATTCAGTGCTCGCACCGTGAGCGGTGCGGTGCCGCGGTTGGCCAACGTCACCCACTGCACCTCGCCCGCGACGGAGGTCTCTTTCGCGTTGAGATGCCAGTCGTTGTTCACGCTGGTGTTGCCCTGTGCATCCACGTTCGCGTGGAAGAACGGTTCGCGCTCCGGCACTTGGCCGGGCTCGAACACGCACAGACTCACCATGGCGCGACCGCCGGCGGTAAGCGGCGGCGTGTAGCGTCCGATCCAGATCAGTTCGCGCCCGGCCACGAGCCAAGGCTCCGGCCGACGGTTGGCCGGGAAGGCGGTCGCGGTGCTGACCTCGCGGGCGAAACCCGCGCGCAACCCCGCCGCGACGCTGCCGCCGACACCGAAGACCTGCGCGCCGCCCGCTCCGAACGTGGCGGTGAGCTCGGAGCCGGCCGCGAGCGTCGCGCGAAAGCTGAAATAGCTGGGAAACTCACCGCGCGTTGCGAGCGGCACGGCGGCGGGCAACGCCACGCGCGTCGCGCTGCTCGGGCCGATCTTCGCCGGCTCGCCCGTGAGCAGCGCATGCGTGGGCGCGGCGGTCAGCAGGCGCGCGGGCCGGTAGACGCGCACGTAGTCCACCGCCATGTAGGTGCCGTGCGCCGCGTCCGTCAGCGGCGACCACGATTCCGGCCAGGGCAGGTTGCTGAACACGATGTTCATGCGGTCGCCGGTGTAGCCGCCGAGATACGACCAGTCGTCCTGCCCGAACTTGCCGTAGGCCTCCCGCTCCAAATTCGGAAACCACTGCGCGAACTTACCGACGCCGGTGCGGTATTGGTCGTGGTAGCGCGCGTGGGTTTGGCCGCGCCATACTTCGCGGCCATTGAGGAAATAGATCATCTCGTGCTCCCCATACCAGAGCGCCCACGTTTGATACCGGTCGAAGGGATGCTCCACCAAAATGCCCTGCGCGACATGGTCGCTTCCGCCCTTCGCGTTCTTCGCGTAGGCTTGGGTTTTCCAGTCGTGCCACGCGATGTGCCCGCGCCCGACCGCGCCGGAGGCGCGCGCGTCCTGCCGCGTCTCGACGATGTCGATCTCGTAGCGGTCGCCGACGCCGTCGCGCTTGCCGTCGATGCACGTCATCCAGAACGCGTTGTTCACGCCCGTGGCCTGACCGGGCTTGAAGCGGACCTCGATGAGCGTGTTGTTCTCGATCGTGGCGCGCGTGTAGACGAAACCCGCGGTCCACTTTGATTGGCGTTGGCCCGATGGGCGCGCCTCCTTGCGGACGTGCAGACGCAACTCGCCGTCGCGCACTTCGAGGTTGTCCGGCCCACGTGCGGTGTCGCGCGAGAGGCCCTTGTCGTAGGCTAGCGATTCCCACACGGCCGGATCGAGGCGCGTGCCGTCGAACTCGTCGGCGAAGACCAACGCCAGTGCCTCGTTGTAAGAATTGACCGACGGTGCGGGCGCGGCACCGGCCACCGGCAGACCGCAGCCCACAAGGACGATGGGCAGCAGGCGCGTGAGTCGGCGGAGAGGGGCATTCATGGTGGGGGATGAGTCAGTTCGCGGTGAGCTTCAGCGACGCATCGAGCGCGTAGGTGCCCTTCGCGACGGTATCGAAATCGATGACGTGCTCGCCATAGCGGACCTTGCACCGTCCGCCGGCGAGGGAGGTCACCGTGGCCCTCAGCAGCACGCCGTTCTTCCAATGGATATCCACGAGGAAAGCGCCGCGGGCGCGCAGTCCCTTGATGTGGCCCGTGCGCCACGTTTCCGGTTTGGCGGGGAGCAGGTGGATGCCGCCGTCATGGCTTTGCAGGAGCATTTCGGCCATGCCTGCGACCACGCCGAAGTTTCCGTCGATCTGGAAACACAAGGTGCTTCCGCCCTGGCGCGAGTGCGTGCTGAACAGATTCCCAAGCAGGAATTTTGACGCGAAGGAGTCGAGCAGTTCCGTCGCCAGCTTGGCATCGCCGAACCGGGCCGCGAGGCACAGGTGCCAGGCATTCGACCAGCCGGTCAGCATGCTGTCCTGCGCGAGGCGGCGCTGCTGTGACGTGCGGGCCGCCTCGAACAGGGCGTGATTGGACGTCCGGGTAATTTCGTATCCCGGATAAACCGGATACAAATGGGACAGGTGCCGGTGGTGCGGCTCGGGCTCGTCAAAATCCTCCAGCCATTCCTGGAGTTGCCCGTGCCGGCCGATTTGGAACGGCGACAACCGCGACCGCGCCGCCTGAAAATCCGCCGCGAGCGGGGCATCCACACCCAAGATCCCCGACGCCTGCACGGTGTTGGCGAACAGCTCGCCAATGATGGCGCGCGACATGGTTGTCCCCAAGGAGGCTGAGCCCGGCTTGGCCACGCCATTCTCGCGGTAGGTGAACGTATTTTCCGGGGAATACTCCGGCAGGCCGTGAACCAGATAGTTCCGCCCGGGATATTCGACGAGGTTATCCAGATAAAACAGCGCCACCTCCTTCATGAAGGGGTAAGCGACGTTGCGGAGATAATCCCGGTCCTGCGTGAACAAATAGTGCTCCCAATAATGCTGGGCGATCCAGCCCGGGAACGAGGTCCAGTCCCCGGACTGGCTGGAGCGCAGGCCCCATTGGGACATGCCCCCGAAGGTGACACCCCGCGCGCCGTAATTGACCTCGGCGTAAGGCTTCACCTCCGCCAAGCGGGGCGGGAAAAAATCGAGCAGCACCCGGTGAAACTCAGGATAGTTGGTAACATCCGCCGCCCAGTAGTTCATCTCCACATTGATGTCGCTGGTGTGATGTCCCTTCCACGGCGGCAGCAGCGAATCATTCCAAATTCCCTGCAAGGCAGGCGGGAGCGTGCCCTCGCGCGAACTGGCGATCATGAGGTAGCGGCCGAAATTGAAGAGCAGCTTGAACAGGTCGCTGTCCCGGGGCGCCCCGCGCAGGCGGGCGTCCGTCACCCCGCGCTGAAAAGCCTGCACGCGCTTGTCGGTCGGAAGGTGGGACGCAGGGCCCTTTTCCAGGGAAAAATCAACCCGGTTGAACAGCGGTTGGTAGTCGTTCAGGTGGCGCTGCAAGAGTTCATCGTAAGAGACGCCCACCAGGCGCTTCAGGTGGGCGGCCGCCTGCCGGTCGGGATCCTCGCCTTTGAAATCTGTCGCGGCGGTGATCAAAATGAGGGCCTCGTCGGCATTCTTCACTTTGAAACCGGCCGGGAGCGCGCTGACCTCGCCGTTCTTCGCCACCAGTTTAAAGTGGGCGGAAAATCGGACGCTTGCCGGCGCCGTGGCCCCGTTGAAGCTGAAATGATCAGGCGCCAGCACGGTGACGACGGGCTGCTCGGGCGGCGGCAAATCTTTGAAGAACCGGGATTCGACGCTTGGGTGCCACCGATACTCGTCGCCGTCGGTGTTCTCGCGGCGATGCATGCGGCTGGAGAAGGAGATTTTTCCGGGCTGGTCGGCCGAGATTCTGACCACGATGACCTGGTCGGGAAAGCTGGTGAACGTCTCCCGTTTGTAGGTCACGCCGTCGACGGTGTAGCGGACGGTCGAGACGGCGGTCTCCAGATCAAGCTCGCGCCGGTAATCGCGCGGGATAGACTCGGATGAGCCGAAGTGAAGATAAAGGTCGGCGAGCGGATTGTAGATGTCGCCGCGGGATCCTACCACGATCTTTTTCTTGGTGATATCCGCGCCGGGCGGGATGCCGGCGTTCGCGGGGGTCACCTTGCGGACCTGATCGTATTTTCCCTCGAGGGCCAGTTGGCGCTTTCGCTGGATCACATAGATGTTTTCGGAGGAGAGCGTGGTCTCCACATCCTTGGTCGCCGCCCAGATCGTCTCTTCGTTGAGGCTGATTTTTTCCCGTTCGATTCCGCCCCAGACCATCGCGCCCAAACGGCCGTTGCCCAAGGGCAACGCCTCCTCCCATTCGCGGGCCGGTGACTTATACCAAAGCGTGTTCGAGTCGTCTTTCACGGGCGTCTGGGCGCGGGCGGGGATGCCCATGAGAGTGCACGCGAGCAGTCCGAGCGGAAGCAAGCGCGTGAGGCAGGAGGGGAATTTCATGAGAGCCAGAGGGGAATGGGCGGCCTGATCAGCGGTTCTTTTCATTGCAAGCTGCTTTTCATTTCACCATCGGGACGATGACGCATTTGCCTTCCCGCGTGGCGGCGACCGCTGCCATCACGCCGGACGCCGTGCCGCCATAAACGCACACGTCGGCGACGGCGGGAATAGCCGATTGCGGCTGAGCCAGCGCCAGTGCCGGCAAGAAGACACCGGCGATCCGGCTGATAGAATTGAGACTTATCATTGAATGGGTCGCGCAGAGGGATGGCTGCTTACGGCGGACGTGGGTTACACTGATCTACGGGGTGGGGACAGATGGGAGGATTAGTCGATGCCGGGAAAGCGGCTACCCTCCTCTCTTTGAAACCGTTCAATTCCGGGGATTGCTTTCGGCAGAACGGGCGATTGGCCTAAGCGACCGTCCTCGCTACGCCGTGATCACCCTGCAACAAATCGCCCGCGCCGCCGACTGCAGTCTCGCGACGGTTTCCTATGCGCTGCGGGACGATACCCGCATCCGGCCGGAGACGCGGATGCTGGTGCAGAAAGTCGCCGCGCGGTTGGGCTACCGGCCAAATCCCCGTTTCTCGGCCTTGATGTCGCACATCCGCAACTCACGGCCCGTCGCGGCGGGAGAACGCATCGCCTTTGTCTGGGTGCATACGTCGCGGGCCGAGTCGGCGAAGGACCTGTTTTTGCAACGCGTGTTTCTGGGAGCGAAGGCGCGGGCGGAGGCGTTGGGTTACGGGCTAGAGCAGTTCTGGACGGCGGAACGCGGCATGACGGACCGGCGCCTGTCTCAGGTGATAAAGTCGCGGGGAATCGTGGGCGTGCTGTTGTCGCCGGTGATCCATGAAGCCGAGGTGACGCTGGATTTGGAGTGGAACTGTTTCTCGCCTGCCGTGATCGGCAGCGCCCGCTGGAGTCCCGAGCTTCACCACGCCGGACACCACCACTATCTCGCGATGCGTCTGACGCTCGAGAAGCTGGCCGCCGCGGGTTGCCGCCGCCCGATGGCGATCATCGAAGCCGGGGTCAACGAGCGGGCCCGGCGGGCGTGGGAGGCGGCGTTTACGGTGTTTCATCCGAACCGCGCGGCGGCGGCAGAGCTGTTGCGGGTGGGCCTGCCCGAGGATCGTCGCGCCCTGGCCCGCCTGATCGAGGTGAATCGGCCGGATGCGGTCGTGGTGAGCGATCACGCCACCTTCGAACAGTTTCGGGCGATAGACGTCGGTGGATCTTCCGAACTGCCGGTCTTCAATCTACACTGGTTGCCGTCGTCGCCGGAGATCGGCGGGATCGACCAATCCTACGACATGGTGGCGGCCAACGCCGTGGATTTGGTCGTGAGCCAGCTCAACAGCAATGAGACCGGCGCGCCGGCGTGGCCGCGGATGCTGCTATTTCCCGGCCGTTGGGTGGAGCCGGTGCTGCGGAGCGCCGATGTGCCGAAAGCGTCCGTCGTCGCGAACGCCGCGGGCTCAGGCCCGATCCCGCACCCGCGGAAATCGCGGCCCGTCAAAAGAGATCAGGGCGCGAGCGTCGCCGGACGTAGGCCGTAAGACTGCTCCCACCACGCGAGGCGCTCGAGATCGGTGGGCTCGGCTTGGCGGAGGCGGGCTTGCCACTTGCGTTGGTAGTCGGCGCGTTTGGATTTTTGGATGTCGGCTTTGGTCGGCTCGGTGGCGGGATCGGGGAGGGCGCCGCGGTCACCGGTTGAAAGTATCCACTCGTCGAGGGCGCGGCGAAGCGTTGCGACCGTCGCATGATGGGCGGGCGCGGCGGCGACGTCGTGGAGGCCGGCGGGGTCGCGGGCGAGATCGTAAAGCTCGATGACGGCGCGGGTCGGCTGGCACCAAAGGTCCTGAAGGGCGTCGAGTTTTCCAGCGGAGTGGAGAACGCGGAGGAGAGGCAGGCCGGGGTAACTGTCTTCTTTGTAGCCGGACCAGTTGAGGTGGGAAATCTCAGGGAAGAAATTCCGGACGAGCAGGTGGTCGGGCGTGATCACGGCGCGAATACGGTCGTAGGCGTCGCCGCAGCGGTCGCGGGCGGCGAAAATCTGCGCGCGCTCGGGAAAGTTGGCCTCGAGGAGCGGACGGCCATCCATCCATGACGGCACGGGCAGACCGGCGCGGGCGAGCGCCGTAGGGGCGAGGTCAATAAGGCTGACGAGGCGGGACTCCACGCTGCCCGGCGTAAGACCGGGACCGCGGACGAGGAGCGGGACCTGCAGCCCCTCGACGGTGAGCCACTGTTTGCCCCAAGGCATGGGGCGACCGTGGTCGGCGAAGAAAAACACCAAGGTGTTCTCAAGCACGCCGGCGGCTTCGAGTTGGGCGAGGATGGCGCCGACGCGCTGGTCAACGGTTTCGACGCTGCGTTGGTAGGCATACCAGTCGCGGCGCAGCAGCGGGTGCTCGGGGTAATTGGGCGGGAGTTTCAGGGCGGCGAGCGCGGCAGCGTCGTAGGTCTCCGGGATGGGAAACGGGCGGTGGGGCTCGGTGATCTGGAACTGGGCGAAAAAAGGCTGGCCGGGGCGACGTTGACGCCAGTCGTTGCCGTCAAACATCTGCGCGGGATCGTGGGCGAAATTGTAATGGGTCTTGGCTTTGGTGATGACCCGGCCGTTGCGCATGGCGCCGGGTGCGGCGGCGTTGGTGACGAACCAGCCGGCCTCGCGGAGCAACTCGGGGAGATGGCGGTAGGGCGGGGGCAGCGGCTGTGGACGCTCGACGTCGTGGGCGTGAAGGCCGGTGATGATCTGGGAGGTGCCGAGAATAAACGCGGAGCGCGACGAGCTGCAGACCGGGGCGGTCGCATAAGCGCGGGTGTAGCGTCGCCCCTCGGCGGCGAGCCGGTCGAGGTGCGGCGTTTTGACGTCGCGCACGCCGTAGGCGGCGGTGTCGGGCGACATGTCGTCGGCGATGATCCAGACGATGTTGGGCGGCGGCGTGGCGGCGGCGGCGAGACATGCACCGAAGCAGAGCGCAACGATCCACCGGTGAAGCGGGGCGATGGTTTTCACGGTGCGAGCGGCGGCAGCGAGGCCGGAGCCGACGGGGCGGACTCGCCGTGGGTGTTGAGCGCCGTGGCGGTGAAATTGGCGGCGGCGGCGGGCGCCTTGATGATCACGGGGCCGGGCGCGGCGGCGTTGACCAGCAGAGAATCAGCCGCAGTGGGGCCCCAACTCAGACGGTAGGCGGTGGCTTTCTCGACGGGCGCGAGGCGTACGGCGACGAGAGCCGCACTGCGCACGACCCCGAGAATAACGGGCGCGGCCGGTGGCCGGCCACCGTCGGGAGTGACGGTGAACTCGGCCGACCACGCACCGGGCGCGCGGCCGGTGGGCTCGCGGCGGAGCCGACCGTAGTAGGTCGTGCCGTCAACGAGGCCACGCACGGCGGTGGCGCCTTTCATGGTGACGGCGAGTTTCTCGGTGTAGCGGCCGGGAGCGGTGCCGTATTCGAGGGCGAAGGCCGTGTCGTCGGGCTGCTGGGAGTAGGCGATCCAGAAGCCGCCCGTGATCGGATAGGCGCGGATGACCCTGGGCGCGGACGTGGCGGTGGGAGCGGGAATGGGAGCAAGGTTGCTGTTGCTCTGGGTGGCGAACTCGTGCGCGACGTACCCGGTGGGACTGACGAGGGTGACGACGAGGTGGTCGAACGGGCCGGGGGGCCGGCCGGCGAGTTCAAATTTAAGATCGGCGGTGCCCGGGATGATGTCGGGCAAGGCGCGAACCCCGCCGCCCAGCGTCGTGCCGTTGCGGGCGCGCCACTCCCAGAGCAGGTGGTAGCCTCGGAGGGTGAAGGAGGGAAACTCGTCGGTACGGCGGGGCGAGAGGGTCGCCGTGGTGCCGAAGGCGCGCAGGCCCCGGACGGGGCTGTGGAGCCGGGCGACGTCGCGGGCGGCATCCTTGGGTTGCCGCCATTGGTCGACGATGCCCCACGAACGAAGTTGGCCGGGCTCGGAGCCGACGTAGTCGCTGCGGTAGTCGTTGAACGTCCAGAGCGCGACGCCGATGAGGTGGGGAAAACCGGCGAGCGTGGACCAACGTTCGTCGAGCCCGGGGATGCGGGAAGTGGGTGATTCTCCGAATTGGCGCGTGCCGAATTCCGAGAGGAAGATCGGGCGTCCGGGCCATTTGGCGGTGAGGGTGGACACCACCAAGCCCGGATCGCCGCCGTAGGTGTTTTCGAAAATGAGATCGGAATCCGTAATGGGATCGTTGGCGGGGCCGTAGTCGCTCCGGCCACCGGTGAAGCTGACGTAGGCGTGGAGCCGGTGCGGATCGAGTTCGCGACGGGCGTAGTCGATCATGGATTTCACGTAAGGGCGGTGTTGCAGGAGCTCGTTGCCGGGGCTCCAACCGACGATCGAAGGGTGGTTGTAGTCGCGCTCGATCATCTCGCGGAGCCAGAGTTTGGTGCGCGGATTGTCGGCGACGACATTGGGGTCGCCTTGGCCCCAAACGGGTATCTCGGCGAAGATCATGACGCCCTTTTCGTCGAGATAATCGAGGAGGTTGGGCGAGCTCGGGGCGTGCATGATCCGCATGAAATTACCGCCGTAGCGTTTCATGAGATCGACATCGAGGCGGACCAAGTGCTCGGGCTCGGTGTTGCCGTAGGCGCGGTGATCATGGACGCGGTTGAAGCCAACGAGGCGGACCTTCTCGCCGTTGAGGTAAAGGCCGTCGGGTTTGATCTCAACGCGACGGATGCCGAAGCGCGTGCGGTGGGTGGCAGGGGTCGGGTCGGTCGGCGCGAGGGAGATCGCGGTAGAAAGAGCATAAAGTTCTGGGTGGTCGAAATGCCAGAGCCGCAGGGCTGCGGTGGGCACGGTGAGCCGGGCGCGGGCGAGTGTGGTGCCGGCGGCGGGGACGCTGACCGCGGTCTCGACGCGGCCGACGCCCGGAACCTCGGTGGCGAGGCGGACGGAGGCGGGAGCGGCGGCGGCGTTTTCCAGTTTATACTCGATGAAAATCTCGGCGGTGCGGGCGGCGAGGTCGGGCTCGGCGCGGACGTGTTGGCGCACGAGACGCACGGCGTGATGCGAGGTCAGGGTGACGCTGCGGCTGATGCCGCCCCAAGCCCACCAGGCACCGCGGCGAAAGGTGTTGTCGGCGCGGACGGTGACGACGTTGGGCGCGTCGCGGCGCACGCGATCAGTGATATCGAAATCGAAGGGCAGATAACCGCCGTCGTGGCGGCCGAGGGAAACGCCGTTGAGCCAGACCTCGGCCGATTCGTAGACGGCGCCGAAATTGAGGCGCACGCGGCGGCCGGTCCACGCGGAAGGCACGGCGAACTCACGCCGATACCATGCGGCGCCGATGTGTTGGGCGTAGGCGTTGACGGTATCCCAGTTGCCCGGGACGGTCAGGCGATCCCAGCCGGCGACGCCGGGTGCCGCGGCGAGGGCCGGATCGACGGTGAAGGCCCAGATGCCGTCGAGGGAAAAGGGCGCCTCAACGCGCGGGGCGACGGCGGTTGCAGGCGAAACGGTGGCGTCGGCGGCGCGGAGCGGGAGGGCGGTGAGGGCGATCCACGCGGCGAGGCAGAAAACAAAGGGGCGGAGTTTCATGGGAGGAGAAGATCGGAGGGGCGCGGACATAAAAACGGCGGGCCAGCACGAAGGCCAGCCCGCCGGATAAAACGAGCGAGGCTGATTAGAACTTGGTCGTCGCCGAGAGCGTGAACTCACGCGGCGCACCGTAGACGCGGTTGCCGGTGTAGTAGGTCTGGTTGCGGAGGTTATCGACCTGGAGTTGGAAATCGACGACGCGGCCGCGGACCTTGGTGGCGTAGCCGAGCGTGAGATCGAACACGGTGTAGCTGGGGAAGATCAAGCCCCAGGCGGTGTTGTCGGACGCGGGGTGTTGCGAGCTTTGGTAGCGGGTGCCGAATCCGACGGAGGCGCCTTTGAGCGCGCCCTCGAGGAAGGCGTAGCGTTGGAAGAGGCGCACGATGTTGTCGGGCGAGTTGGGCAACGGACGGTCCTTCAAGAGCCAGTAGTTGATGTCGAGGGCGACGTCGTTGGTGGGCAGTTTATTGACCGTGGGCTTGTTCTTGTAGAGGTGGCTGGCGCCGAGCACGAGCGAGTAGGACGGGATCGGAGTCCAAACCCAGTCGGTCTCGTAGCCCTCGGTGGTGTTGCCGTCGATGGTGGTGGACCAGTTGACGGAGGCGCGCACGGCGGGATTGGAGGTGGCGGGGTTGAGGTCGGACTCGGTGCCGCGGTTTCGGGGATCGGAGGAATTCCGGTTGATGTCCGTGATCAGAATGTTGCCGCGGGTGAGGTTGAACCAGCCGAAGGAGCCGGTGAGCTTGCGATTGAAGAGTTCAAACTTCAGGCCGATTTCCTTGCCCTTGCCGATGTCGTTGGGCACCGGATTGGCCGCCTGCTCGGCGGGAGTGACGATGTCCGCTGGAACCGACGCGGGGGCGAACGAGACGCGGCTCACCTTGCTGGCGCCGACGCGGGCGGTCTCGCCCTGATTCTGGCTGGCGTAGAGGTTGAGCCCGCGGACGAGGCGGACGACGGCGCCGACCGTATGGTTGTCCGTCTTGACGTTGGCGGTGGCGACGGCGCCGGGGAGGACGGAGCCGTCCCGATCAACGCCACCGTTGACGGCGTAACCCCAGCTGTAGCGTTTGCCGGCGGTGAGGGTGATGCGATCGTCAAACCAGCTCGTGCTGAACGCGGCGAACTCGGCGCGCGTGATGCTCTTGCTGTAATCGGCGGTGCGGATGCCGGCGGGCTGGACGGCGGAAGGCCAGGTGGTGATCAGGCGGTTGTCGGGGAACGCGTGCACGCGGGGATCCCAGTAAATCCAGGCATTGGCCCCGGTGAGCGTGGCGGGGATGCGGCCGGTGTTGACGGTGTCGGGAACCACGCGGGGGGAGGCGGGCACGGAGAGCGGGTAAGCGGCGTAGTTGAGCACGGCGTTTTCGACGGTCTGTTCCTGGTCGCCGTATTGGGCGCCGATCAGCAGCGTGTTGCGGGAGCGCCACAGGTCTTTCTTGAAGACGCCTTGGAACTTCACGTCGCGATTCTCGACCTTGGTGCGGTTGGCGGAGAAATTGTTGTTCTGGTAATAACCGGCGGGTTGGAGCCGGGTGCCGAAGCTGTAGAGATCGTAGTTGAGGCGGGCTTTGGTGTAGCGGCCCAGCAACGAGGCGTTGAACCAATCGGTCGCGGCGAACGTGGAGTCGCTTTCGACGATGGTGGCGGGCTCGGAGAATTTGGCGTTGGGCCCAAAGTAATTGTAGGAGCGGCCACCGGGTGCGTTGCCTTCCTGCAGGGTCTCACCGACGCCGAGGGAGGTCCATTTGCCCGTGGTGTTGAGGATATCGGTGCGCCACTGGCCGAAGCCGCCGTATCCGATGCGGCTTTGATACTCGGCCTTGGTGAACGGCACGCCGGCGAGGGCGCCGGTGCGCAGCCGGCCGAGGTTAAGCAGGGACTGGTCGGGGTTATCGAAGGCGTTTTGGTAATTTTGCGACGCAGGCTGGGGCTGGGAAACGGCGTTGCCGGTGCTGGTGCGGTGGACGACCTCGATCCCGGTGCGGAACTTGGCCGAGGGCTGCCAAAGCAACTGCGGATTGATGAACGTCGTCGTCGAATGCGAGTGCTGCTGCCACTGGTTGCCGTCGCGATGGGAGAGAATCACGCGGTAAGCGAGGGTCTTGTCGCGGTTGATGGGGCCGGTGAGATCGACCGAGGCTTTGTAGGTATCATGCGAGCCGATGCGCACGGTGGCCTCTTGCTGGCGGGCGAAGAGCGGCTTCTTGGTGACGTTGTTGACCTCGCCGCCGATGGTGGCGCCGCCGATGAACACGGCCATGGGACCCTTGGCGACCTCGATGCGGTCGACGTTCTCGGTGTCGAAACCGTAGAACTGGCGTAGGCCGTTGCGGAACGTGCCGTTGTAAGGCTGGCCGCGGAAACGGGTGAGATTGGGCTGGCCGTTGCCACGCCCGGCGCCGGGGGAGAAATTGCCGTTGGGGGCGTTATCGTCCAGAGCGACAGAGCTGACGTAGGAGAGCGCGCCGAGGAAGCCGCTCTTGCCCGTGTCGCGGAGAAACTCGCCCGTGATGACGGTGATGGGCAGCGGCGTATCCATCAGGGCTTGGGCGACGCCGGTGGTCGCGACGGAATTTTGCACGCGGTAGCCGGAGTCCTTGGCGCTGCGCACCTCGAAGGCGGAAAGGACGAGGACCTCCGAGGGTGGCGGGATGGAAGGAGGCGATGCCGGCTGGGCGATGAGGGCGAGCGGCACGAGCAGCGCAGCGGTGAACAGATGACGGGGGACGGGTTGCATGGAACGAATGACGAACGCAGGGTTATGGTTGGCGGTCACACCGGGTGGATGTGGCCGTGGGAAGGGGCGCGGAGAGAAATGGGTCTCCGGGTTTGGTCCGCAAACGTTGCGTTGGTGAAATCGTTCACCCGTGAAAACTGACCCGGAAGCCTGCGGGGTCCGGCTGGAGCGAATTGGTCAATTTCCTGTCGCGGGCCGATGTGGGCCATGGGGCCGGAGCGGGCTTCAGTGCAAACTCTGGCGCACGGGAGACGCTGAGCGCCGAGCCCGTCGACCATATCAGCCCGCCGCGGTCATGCCTTCGGCGCGCTCGGGCTAAGGTGGCTGCGTGCCGACGGGCTCGCCGACGACGAGAAAGCCGCTGAGGTAAAGTCCGTGCGCGGCGTAAGGCTTCGGGTCGGTGATGGGCTTGCCGGCTTTGGCCATGATCGCGGCCTTGTCGATCTGGGTGGCGAGCAATTCGAGGGTCACGCGGTGCTCGTTGTCGGCGAGCGGTTTTGGGAAAAACCATCGCGCGAGGTAGAATCGACCGGGCGTTGAAAAACTGTCGAAGAGCGTGCCCGTCTCCGGCGGCAGATCGTCGATCGTTACGCGGAACTGGCCGTTCTCGGGGCCTTTCAAACCGACGATGCCCAGCGCGGTGCCTTTGAAACGAAACGTGATCTTCGCGCCCGGCTCCATCGCGACCCACGTCGGCGGCACCAGGTTCTGGCCGCCTTGGGTGGTGACGTGCACGTCGTGCGGCGGGACCGGCTGCCATTGGTTGTCGTGGTCCGTCTCGGCGACGCTGACGATCCGGGCGCGTTGCCAGTTTTCCGGTGAGAGTGGCGCCCCCAGCGCGTGCGGGCTAGCGGCGCCCGCGCGGAGGAACTGCGGCAACGCGAGCGCGAGACGGTCGGCGTAAACGCGATGGCCGGCGTCGGTCGGATGCGTCTTGTCGCGGGTGAAAATCAAACGGCCCCGCTCATCGCGGCCCTCGGCATCGGCCTTCACGCTTTCGGGTGCGGTCATGACGAGCGTCTCGGCGGCGATGCGACGCGCGATTTCGACGCCGAAATTGAAACTCGGAATGGCGTAATGCGCGGCGACGTTCTCCATCGAGCGCGCCGTGCTCTGGTAGCGGCCGGCGAGCAGGTCTTTCAGCATTCCGTTCGAGACGGTGTAGACGAAACAGATGTCGGTGTGCGGATTCGCCGCCCACGCCTGGCGGACGATCCCCTCCATCCGCGCTTCGACTCGGGGCGAACCGGTGCCGTCGTTGACGGCGAATTCCACGAAGAGCAGATCGGGCCGGTGGCGCAGGACATCGCGTTGCAGGCGCGGGGCGCCGTAGTCGGAGCCGGTGCCGGAAACGGCGGCGTTGATCTCGGTGAACTTTGTCTTCGGGTAGGCGCGCTGAAACGTCGTCAACGTCATCGGCCGCCAACCCGCTGCGGCGGTGATGCTCCCGCCGAGAAACGCCACGCGCACCTCTTCACCTCGTGCGATCTTGGCGGCGACATTCGGCAAGCCGCCGCGTACGTGAAATTCCGTCAGCTCGGCTCCGCGCGCGAGCGCGAGCGGGAAAATCAAACCCAGAAGAAGACAGCGAAGGAAATGCAGGATCGTCATGGAGAGAGTTGGGCGCGGTGCGCGAGGTAGCCGAAGCCGTAAGACACCTCGACGGCGGTAGCGGTGCTGCGCGGTGCGCGGAAGCGATCACTGAACGTGCGGGTGTTGGGTGAGTCCAGCAGATGTTGCCGATCTGAGGATTAAGGAGAAGTGCGGGCTCTTCGGCTGGTCAAGGGCACGAAACCACGCCGAGGTTAAGCGTTGCGTGGCAAATACCGCGTTAGTGAAGTCGTTTACCTTGTCGAAACCCCACGCTGAAGTCATCACGCTCAAAGACGTCGCGGCGCGCGCCGGGGTTTCGCTGGCGACGGTTTCGTATGCGTTGCGCCAACACCCCAAAATCCCGGTGGAGACGCGGGAACTCGTGGCGGCGGCGGCGCGCGAGCTCGGTTACCGGCCGAATCCGCGGGTCGCCAGTCTCATGGCGCACATTCGCGGGTCGCAGTCGCGTTCCCACCAGGAGCGGCTGGCGTTCGTGTGGGTCCACACCAGCCGGGCGGAGGCACGGCAGAATCCTTTTTTGAAACTGGTCTTCGCGGGCGCGCGGGAGCGGGCGAGGCAGATGGGTTTTGTGTTGGAGGAGTTTTGGACGAGCGACGCGGGGATGACGGACCAGCGCCTCGAGCAGATTCTCCGGGCACGTGGGATCGTCGGCGTGGTGCTGTCCCCGGTGACCACGGCGGAATCGGCGGTAACGCTGGGCTGGGACTGGCGGCAGTTTGCCCCGGCGGTGATCGGTAATATCACCTGGATGCCGGAGCTGCACCACGCCGGGCACCATCACTTTTTGGCGATGCGCTTGGCCTTGTTGGAGCTCGCGAAACTCGGCTGCAAGCGGCCGGTCGCGCTGATCGAGGCGACGGTGCATGAGCGGAACAAGCACGCTTACGTGGCCGGTTTCTTGGCCCATCATCCGCAGGCGGCGTCGGCGCGCGGTTTGGTGCGGGTGGCGAGCCGCGGCGACGCCACCGACCTCGGGCCGTGGCTGCAAGCGGCGCGGCCGGATGCGTTGATCGTCAGCCATACCGATCTGTTGGATTTGCCCGGGATCAGCGAGGTGGTGAAGAAACTGCGCCTGCCGCGGGTGACGCTTTATTGGAGCAAAGAGACCCCGCGGGGAATCGGTGGGATCGACCAGTGCCAGGATCGCGTGGCCGGGCACGCGGTCGATCTGGTGGCGGCGCAGCTCAACGCGAACGAAACGGGTGCGCCAGATTTGCCGCGCATCATGTTATTCCCCGGGCGCTGGGTCGTGCCGGGTGCGCCTGGTGGCAAAGGCAGAGCGGCACGAACGACCAAAGTTAATTAAACGGCAGCGTTCCCGGTCCGGAGCGGGTTGTTATTCGTCGCGGTGCGGTGAGCTTTTGCCGATTCGCGCGTCTCGCCTCAGATGCCTCTCATCTCACGTTGGTTTTTACGATTCCGCTGGCTGCTTGGCGTGGTGCTTGGGGCGGTGGCCATGGCGCCGGGTTTCTCGGCCGAGGAAACCAAGCGGAGCGTGCCCACGGATCAGCCGGTGAACTACGAGGCGTTTGGCGCGGTGGGCGACGGAGTGACCGACGATTTGCCAGCGATCCTCGAAGCGCACGCCTTTGCCAATACCCACGGCTTGGCGGTCAAAACGAAGCCTGGCGCCGTTTATCACTTGGGTCGACGGGCGCTCACGGCGATCATCGCTACCGATACCGATTGGGGCACATCGAAGTTTATCATTGATGATTCGGAGGTGGAAAATCACCGCGCGTCCCTCTTCGAGGTGCGCTCGTTGCTGGCCCCGGTAACGGTGTCGATTGCAAAGCTGACGCGCGATCAGCGGCAGCTCGACGTCCGCCCGCCCGCAGACTGTTGGGTGCGGGTGGAGAACAGCGGTCGGCGGCGCTACATCCGGCGCGGCCTCAACCAAAACAAAGGTTCGGCCCAGCGCGATTGCTTCATTTTGCGCCGCGACGGCACGGTCGAAGGCGACATCGATTGGGACTACGAGGTGGTCACGCGGGTCGAGGCACGGCCGATTGATGGGCGACCGCTGCGGCTGAAGGGCGGGATTTTCACGACGACTGCGAATCGCATGCAGCAGGAAAAAGGCTATAGTTATTGGTCGCGAAATATCGCGATCACCCGATCGAACACCACGGTTGAGGGCGTGGTCCACCATGTGGTCGGCGAAACGGATGTCGGCCATCCCTACCACGGGTTTCTCGCGGTCAGCAGTTGTGCCAACGTCACGTTGCGCGACTGTTTTCTCACCGGTCACAAAACTTATTCAACCATCGGGGCGGCGGGAAAGCCGGTGAGCATGGGCACTTACGACGTGACGGCGAATGAAGTGGTCAACTTCACGATGATCGGGTGCCGCATGGACAATATCTGCGACCCGACGCGCTGGGGCGTGATCGGCACCAACTTCTGCAAAAATATCCTCCTGGAGAACTGCACGCTCTCCCGCATGGACGCGCACCAAGGGGTCTCCGGGACTTACACCATCCGCGGTTGCACGCTCGGCCATGCGGGCCTGAACGCCATCGGCCGGGGCACGTTGATCGTTGAAAATTCCACGCTGAACGGCCGGTCGTTGATCAGTCTGCGCAGTGATTACGGCAGCACATGGGAAGGAACGGTCGTCATTCGGAACAGCCGTTGGATTCCCGCGTGCGGCGCGACGGTGCAGCCTCATCTGCTCGCGGCGAGCAACGATGGGCAGCACGACTTCGGTTATCCCTGTTTCATGCCGCGGGAGATCACGATCGACGGCCTGTTCATCGACGACCGCAACGTGCCGAAAAACTACCAAGGGCCGTTTCTCTTCACGGATCCGGACGGTGCAAGCGCGGGCGGGGGCGGGGCGAGTCGGCCGTTTCCTTACGTGCCGACCGAGCAGGTGACGATCCGTAATCTGACGACCGCGAGCGGGAAAACTATCCGCACGTCGCCGGATGCCGGGTTCAACGCGCGGGTGCGCGTGGTGGAAGGGAAGTGAGGGAGAGCGGAGGAGGCCGCCCCTCGTGAGATGAAAAGGGCCACGAGATAAGAAGTCGTTGGACGTTTTGGTGGAGAGCGTGCGTATCGTTGGCGAGCGCTGCTATTCGATGATCAGAAATCGGCCCGGTTTTAGCGAAGTCAGCGCGATGAGAAGGCGCGGCATGAGTGGGGCCGTGACGGCGAGGCGATTGGACGATGCACGGAGCGCGATGATCGGTAGGGGCAGATGAGCGAGGTCGTGTTGGTGGAGCATGCCGCTGTCCATCGTGACCAAAACATCGAATTCTAGGGCGGCCCGGGCGAGCAGAGCGCCGTTGCGCGTGCCTGCCCAACCGATCAATGGCACCGATTTTACTTCATGACCGGGCAGGCTGCGGGCGAGCCGCCAGTCGAGATTCTCATCAAGGAGAATCTTAATCGCTCAGGTCGATTGCAGGATGTGCGCGCGAGATTCTTCAAGGACCGCGATGACTTGCTCGCGAGTCACGCTGGGGAATCCTTCAAGAAAATCATCGATCGAATCTCCCGCTTCGAGGTGATCGAAGAGACTGCGCACCGGGACCCGGGTGGCGGTAAATACGCGCTCCCCGCCGAGGATCTCAGGATCGGTGCTGGTTGCGGCGATAGCGGGCATGCGCAGAACCTAGCGGGTTGGAGGGGAACGACAAGAGGGGAGTCTCGATCAGCGAAGAACACAGGTCTCGTCGGTGACGAGGAGGGTGTCGGTCTGGCCGTCGGGGCGCGGGATGGTGAGCGTGCCGTCGGGGGCGAGCTTGGCGGCGAGGGCGGCGGGTTTGGCACCGCGTTCGGGCCAGAGGATTGAATAGACGGTGAACTCAGCAGCGGATTCGTTGCTCTCCAGCGTGAGGTGTTGATGCGGGGTCCACTTGCCCGTGAGGTGCGCGCCGCTCACGGTGCCGCCCGCGTATTTCGGGTCGACGGGGACGGGGAATTGATCGGTGACGCTGGCGCGCCACGTGAGGTTGGCGGCGAGGATTTGGGTCGTGAGCGAGGCTTTTTTCTGTGCGCCGACAATGGTCGACGTGGAGGTGGCGGCGTCCCACACGAGCGTATGGTCAGCATGGAGCAGCCAGGAAATTTTGGCGGGTGCGGTGAGGACGACGCGGTCGCGGAGCACGATGTAGCGGGAGTCGACGAACACGAGGTCGCGGGTGACGCGCTTCACGCGGTCTTTGGGCTGGAGGGTCGAGTAGGCTTTGGTGGCGTCGCCGGTGGTCCAGACGGTGCGGGGCGTTTCTTCGTAGCGGGTGATTTTGCCGGTGGACGCTTTGGACTGCGCTTTTTGGCCGAGGCCGTCGATGAGCAGGGTGTTTTTCGAAATCGTCTGGCGCGTCCATTCGCGGTGAAGCGGCGAGTTGTGGAATTCGCGGTAGGCGGAGTTGATCGCGAGGCCTTCGCCGTAGGCGTTTAGGATAAACGCATTTTGGTCGGCGTGGCTGTGGCTGAAGGAACCGTATTGAGAGGATTTGAAGGTGACGTGGATGTCGTCCGCGGGCCGGCCGAGGGCGCGGTGCAGGGAAACCCAGCCGACGTCGCGGAAGTGGCGGTGGGCGGGCAACGTGGAGAGCGGGACGGGGGCGGGGAGGGCGCGGCCGGAGGCGATGAAGTTGCGGAAGAGGAATTCGGCGGCGACGGGGTAGGTGCGGCCGAGGTCGTCGAGGCCCTTGTTGACGGGACGGGTGCGGGTGTCGGTGCAAAGGGCCGCGTAGGAAAGGAGGACGCCGTTTTGCTGCACGCGGGCGAGGTGCTCCATGTAGTCGGCGATGACGGGTTCGAGGTTGAAGCGGCCGGCGTTGGAGACGTCGCCGAAGGTGGTGTGGAGGTAGGGTTGGACGTTGTAGATCGCGAAGAGCGGGGAGTTTTTCCAGAACGGCGAGGCGTAGGCGGAGGGATCGCCGAGGGCGAGGAGCGCGTCTTGGAAGGCGGCGTGTTCGAAGGTGCCGCGCCAGTAGGCGGTGCCCTCGCCCCAGCCGCCGTCGTCGCCGCCCCAGGGACTGAACTGGTCGCGGTAAAAGGTGTAAGCATAGGTCCACCAGGCGCGGGCTTCGGGCAGGTCGTCCCAGAGCGCGAGGGCCGTGAGGCCGGTCATGGGCATGAAGCGGACCGGGTGCGAGGAGAGATCGGCGGCGATGGAGTTGCGGGTGACCTGCGAGATGTTGCCTTCTTTTTCGATCCACTCGGCGGAGCGGGTGCCGCGGATTTTGAAGTGGGCGAGGATGGTGGCGCGGTCGGCGGGCGAGAGTTTCGCGCGGAGCTGGTCGAAAACAAGGGGGAGCTTTCGCCAGAGGCGGAAGTGGGCTTCGTCGTTGTAATTAATATCGGTGGCGCCGACGACGTCGCCGGATTTCCAGTCGGGGGCGAAATGCCACGCGGACACTCCGAGGAGAATCTCGCGGGCTTTGGCGAAATATTTTTCCTCGCCGGTGACGATCCAAGCGAGGGTGGCGGCTTCGGCGATGCCGGTGATCCGACCGCAGACGTCTTGGACGGCGCGCCATTTGTCGGCTTTGGCGGAGTCACGTTTGGAGGGGGTCGGGTCGCCGTAGGTGCGGGGCTCGGCGGGGAACGGCATCGACATGTAATCACGGTCGAGGTCGCGCTTGATGAGGGCGTAGGCTTTCGCGCCGTCGCCGGTGAGGCAGTAAGCGCGGAAGACCTCGGCGCGCCCGGCGAGGATGTTGGTGCGCGGGGCGGAGGCGGGGACGAGGCTGGCGGGGTCGGTGGCGGCGTGAAGGGCGGGAGAAAGAGTGAGAGAAAGAGAAAGAAGAAGGAGAAAGAGGGCTTTCATGGGACGGAAATGGGCGAGCGGCGAAGGACGGGTCGGAGACTGCTGCCCTTACTTCAAGTGGATCGGTCGTAGACCTCGGGGGTGACGATGGCTTCGAGGGGGAGGCCTTGGGTGAAGGCGCGGAGGTTGCGCAGGGCTTGGGCGGTGGCGTCGGGGTAGCGGTCGAGCGTGGGGCCGGCGAAATGCGGGGTGAGGAAGACGTTGGGCAGGCCGCGTAGCGCGTGATCGGGGGCGAGGGGCTCGTGGGCGTAAACATCGAGGCCGAATTGGATTTGTCCCTCGCGGGCGACGCAGATGAGCGCGGCCTCGTCGACGACGGCGCCGCGGCCGACGTTGACGAAGGCGGCACCGGGCGGAAGGAGCCGGAGAAGTTTTTCGTCGATGAGGCCGGTGGTCGCCGGGATGAGCGGGGCGAGTTCGACGAGCACATCGCTACCGGCAAAGAGCGCTTCGAGCGACGGCGCACGACGCAGGCCGAACTCGCGCTCGTGGGCGGCGTCGACGTCGGGGGCGAAGACGGTGACCGCGCAATTGAACGGACGGATCAGGCGGACGAATTCGCGGGCGACGGGGCCGAAGCCGTGGATGCCGACGCGGCGTTCGAAAAGGGATACGGCTTCGGTCGGGCCGTTTTTCCACGCGCCCTTTTGGTGCATGGCAAACGTCCATTGGGTGGCGCGGCGAAGGCAGGTGAGGGTGTGGAGGAGGGCGCACTCCGCGACGACGCGGCTGATCGCTCCGCCCCAATTGGTGAGAAGCAGGCCCTGCTCGAGGTGGGCGCGGGTGACGAGGGTCTTGATCGAGCCGGTGAGGTAGCAGACGTAGCGGAGGCGGGCCGGGAGCACGGCCGGGAGCAGGGGTGTTTTCCAGCAGGCGAGCAAAATTGTGGGATCGGCGGCGGCGAGTTTTTCCGCGAAGGCGGCGGGACTGAGTCCGGTGGGATCGAGCAGGCGGAAGCCGGGGAAGAGCGCGCGGAGTTCGGCGAGCAACGGAGCGGGAAGAAAATGCTCGGCCTCGTAAGGCGTGAGGACGGCGAGGAGAGAACGGTCGGGCATGGACGTGGTGCAGGAGTCAGGCCGAGGGCGGCAGGCACTCGAGGAGGTCGAGGGTCGGCGAAGGATTCAGTTGCCAAGGCCCGAGGGCGGCAGGGACGAAAATTTTGTCGAAGGGCCGGAGAGCGTGAGTTTCGCCGCCGACGGTGAGGGAGCCGGAGCCGGCGGTGACGATGCCGACGAAGCACTCCGAATCGTGGCGGGAGATCGGACCACGAATGTGACTCTTGCGAATGCGGAAACAGGGGGTTCGCTCGAGGCCGATGAGCGTGTCTTGGTAGGAATCGGGGCCGAGGGCGCGGGCGCGACGGGGCGGGCAAAAGGCTTCGGTGAGGACGCGGTTTGCCGGCCACGGATCGAGGTCGAACACATCGAGGCAGAACTCGAGGCCGCGGTTCATGAAGCGCGCACTTTCCGGTAGCGTGTAGCCGCCGCGCTCGAATTCGAAACGCACGACGAGATCGCTGGGCTCCATGATCTCGGCGAGGAGCAGGCCGGGGCCGAGGGCGTGCGGCACGCCACCGGGAACGATGAAGGTATCGCCGACATTGACGGGGATTTTGTCGAAGCAGGCCTCGAGGCCGGCGATGTCCTGGGCCTCGATCAGGCGGCGCAGTTGGTCGCGCGTAGGCGGGCGTTGGAAACCGAGGTAGAGATAGGGCGGGTGCGGGAGATCGTCGCGGATCGCGAGGATGTGGTAGGCCTCGGTTTTGCCGGACGGCGCGTTGAGAAATTTTTGGGCGAACGCAGCGGTGGGATGGACTTGGAAGTGGAGTCGGATCGATGGATCGAGGAACTTGACCAGAAGTTGGGGCGACGCGCCGTAGCGGGCGACGTGGGCGGCGCCGAGGTAGGGGACGGGATCGGCCGCGAGGAGATCAGCGAAGTTTTTTGGGGTGGGATCGGAGCCGGCGAGAACGGAGGAGATTCCTTCGGGGAGTTGAGAGTTGAGAGCTGAGAGCTGAGAGTTCGGAGCGGAGGCGTGGCGGGTGGCGTCGGGGGGATTGACCGCGCGGGTGGTGGAGGCGATCCAGTCCTCGGGGAAATGGGTGTCGGCGGGCGAGGATGCGCCGGAAAGCCGGTCCAATTCGCGCCCGCCGAGGTAAGTGCGCCAAACGCGGTTGGGCGGGAGACGGAGAAGTGGGGCCTGAGATGAACTCATGATGGGTTTCCGGTCCGACGAGCGGTGAATAAAAGCAGGGCACCGATGCCGGCAACGAGGGTGCCGCAGCCAATGAAGGCGAGGCGGCCGATGAGCGGATTCGGAATGAGTGCGAGGAGTAGTACGAAGCCGCCGTAGGCGATGCAGAGCCAGCCGACGGCGGCGGACTGCTGGGCGTCGTTGCCGGCGCCTTCCTCTTTGGCGAAGTCGACGGGCTGGTTGAAGCGGGTGAAGAACTCGGCGACGTTGGCTTTGTGCTCGGGTGTGGTGCCCTTCCAAAAGAACATGGTGCCGAGGAACCAAGCGGAGCCGACGGTGACGTTGCCGAAGAGCTCGATGCCTTGGCGCCAATACTCCTTGGCGGTGTTGTCCAGTGGGCCGGTGTAGCCGAAGAGCGGGGCGGCCCATTCGGGCGTGAGAAACCGGCTGATAAAGAGCGAGCCCGCGAAGCCGACGAGGACAGTGCTCCATGCCGACCAAGGCGGCGTGCGGCGGACGATGATGCCGAGCACGAGTGGGACGAGGATGGGCGTGCCGATGAGAATGCTCAGGCGTTGGGTCATGGTGAAAAGATCCATGCCCCGGAGCTCGCTGAGTTTCAGCCCGACCAGAATCACGAGGATGCCGAGCGTCGCGGTGGCGATCTTGCTGACGCGGAGGAGGTGGGCGTCGGGGGCGTTGGGCTTGATGATCGGTTGGTAGAAATTCTTGATGAAGTAACCGGCATTTTTGTTCAGGCCGGAGTCCATCGACGACATGGTGGCGGCGAAGATACCGCTGACGAGCAGCCCCATCATGCCGACCGGCATGACGTCGCGGGCGACGGCGATGAAGGCGGCTTCCTCGGGGTTTTTCAGGTTGGGGAAGACGACGCCGAGGTCCGGGTAGAGAATGCGGGCAACCATGGGCGGGATGAACCAGATGATGATGCCGACGATGAAGAGGCCGGCGCCCAGCAGGCCGGCCCAGCGGGCGTGGCGGCCGTCTTTGACGCAGAGGTAGCGGTTGGCGTCGTTGAGATTGTTGGTCGAGAAGAGCTGTTTGAGGATCATCGCGAGGCACCACAGCCAAAGGAATTCTTGGGTGAACACCTGGTTGAGATCGAGATGGCCGGCGGGTAATTGAGAAACGAAGCCATTGAGGCCGCCGACTTTCAGCAGCGCGAGCACCGTGACGGCCAGACAGACCGGCATGAGGATGAGGACTTGGATGAAGTCACTGGCGAGGACGGCCCAACTGCCGCCGATCAACGCCATGATGAGCACGACCACGCCGGTGGCCATGATGGTGAGACTGATATCCAGACCGAAGACGGCGGCGAAGAAGACGCCCAAGGAATTGAGCCAGATCCCGGCTTGAAGGAGGCCGAAGGGCACTTGAAGCCACGTGAATACCTGTTCGCTGGCGGCGCCGAAACGGGTGCGGATGGCCTGGATGCTCGTGACGACGCGGAGCTGGCGAAAGCGAGGGCCGAAGTGGTAGGCGTTGACGAGAAAACCGAGGGAATTGCCGATATAAATTACGATGATCGGCCAGCCGTCGCTGTAAGCTTTGCTGGAGGCGCCGGTAAACGTCCACGCGCTGAAAGCGACCATGAAGGCGGAGCCGCCGACCATCCACCATAGGGCTTTGCCGCCGCCGCGAAAATATTCGGAGACGTTGGTCACGAATTTCCGGAAGACCCAACTGATCGCCAGCATGTAGACGAAGTAGAAAACGAGGACGGCGTAGTCGTAGGATGTCATGGGTGGGGGCGTCGGCCGAAAGCAGCCAGAGAGCTGAACCAATAATTATAACTATGAACTGCCAAGGTGGAAACGAGCGCCCGGGCGGCCGAAGGCGGTTCGGAGCCCCGGTCCTACTTGGGGGCAGGCCCGGTGGAGTTGCCGATGACGAGGGGGCCGGGCAACATGAGATCGGTGTAACCCTCGTCGGGCATATTTTCCCCAAGGACGAGACGGGCGGCGGTCTCGCCGAGTTTGTCGGGACTGGTCCCGGCGCCGGTGATGCGGAGCGCGCCCTCGATGCTCAGGCGGGAGACGTCGGCGGAAGCGAGACTGAGATCGGCCGGGACGTTCCAGCCCTCGCGTTGGAGCGCGAGCGCGGCGCCGTAGGCCATTGGGGTGTTGTAGGTGACGAAGGCGGTGGGGAAGTCGCGGCGCTTGGCGTGGGGCAGCAGCCCATGAATGGCCTCGCCGCCCTCGGCGCGATCGGCTTGGGCGACGACGGTGGTGTAGCGTGGGTCGAGGCTCAGGCCGTGCGCATGGAGGGCGTTTTTGAGCGCGAGCAGGCGGGCGTCGTGCCGACCAAGGGCGGCGTTGCCGCCGAGCCAGCCGATCCGGCGGTGGCCGAGGCCGTGAAGGTGGCGGACGACCTCGGTCAAGGCTTGGGGCTCATTGCCCAAAACCGAGTGACAGAGCCCGCGGTAGTGCGCCGAGACGGCGACCACGCGACGCGTGAGCCGGGTGAGCTCGGACATGAATGGAAGGGCCACTTCGCCGAGGACAACGACGCCGCCGATTTCATGACTGGGGTGCAAAATCTGGCCTAGTTTGGCGGGCGTGAGTTCATCCTCGGCGCCCAGAAAGACAGAGCGATAACCCCGGGCTTCGAGACCGTGGTGCAAGCCGTGTTGGACGTGGCCGAAGTAAGTGCTGGGGATGTAGAGTCGCAGCGGAGCGCGCAGGATGAAGCCGATCTGTTTGACCCGGGAGGAATCCGGCGAGGAGTCCACTCGCATGCCCTTCGGCAAGTAGCCGGCGCGGACGGCGTGGTCCCAGATGCGTTTGTAGGTGTCCGGATTGATGCCCGCGCTGCGACCGTTGAGAGCGAGGGAGACGAGGGCTTGGGAAATGCCGAGCTGCTCGGCGAGCTGGGTCTGCGAGATCTTTCTCGGGCGAGGCATACGGCCGAGATTTAATAATAACTAAAACGGGGCAACCAATTATTAGAGACCAGACCGGGCGGCCACGCCACCATCCGACCGCGAGCTTCGGGGAAGCTCCCGATTCAGCCGTTTTTTCCGAGGCTGATCGGGGTGAAGGGCGCCAACTTCCGGTCCGGGGTTTGCGCCGCCAGCTCATCGAACGCCACCTGTTGCAGCGCCGTCGCCTGCGCCGGGGAGAGACCAAGCTCGAAGGCCGAGCGCTCGTCTTTCCCGAGCGAGCGCGGGTCGAGGCCGGTGAGATCGCCGAAGATCACCAGCGCCTCCAAGTAATAGCCGTAGGTGCTCGCGTGCCACTGGTCGTGGGCCCAGAGGTCGACTTGGCCGAACGCCACGCCGTCGTAGGGATTCGGATCGGCGACGCCGGTCTTGAAGGCGCGATTCCACGCTTCACCCACGGGGATTACCCCGCGGATAACCGGCGTGGAGGCCGCGGCCCGGTCGTAGGCGGCGCGAACGTCTTTGGCCATCTGTTCGATGGGCTTGCCGTGCCAGTGGCCTTTCGCCGGGTAAACCTGATCGGCCCGCGACCACGTGGCCAGCAGGCGAATGTCCACCGCCGGGTTTTTGCTGTGGAGCAACTCGGCGAGTTGCTTGGCCGAGCGGATGAGAAGGTCGGGGTTGCCGGGTTGCGCGGTGTTGAGCAGGCTTTGGCTTTGCATCACCACGCGGTCCCAGGCGCGGCCGATCAGGTGGAGTTTTTGCGCGAGATGAAGATCGAGGCCGGAACCGCTGACCGTCTCGACGCTGACGTTGAAATCGAGACCAGCCTGAGTGGCGAAGGTCTTGAATACCGCCGGCACGCCGCCGATGCCGCCGCCGTTGAGATCGGTGACGGTGTGGGCGCGGTGAAACCGCACGGCCGAGCCGGAGCCGAAGAGAAAGCTGTTTCCGATGAACAGCAGGCTGCCCATCGGCTTAAGAGCCGGAGCGGCAGCCGTCGCGGCGACGGGAGGCGTCGGGCCGGCGGGTTGCGGCTGGGCAACGAGGGCGGCGACGAGGAGTGGCCACAGCAGCAGTCGGGTTGTGAAATTCTCAAGCGTTCGGCGAGTCATCGGCGTAAAGATGCGGTTGGATAAACGAAAGTGGCCCGGTGGAACTTTAAATGCCGTCGCCGGCGGTGAGCGCCAGTTCTACGTCGAGCGGGCGGCGCGAGTTTTCGGTGGCGTAGGCCTCCATGAAATCGTTCCAAGGCGGAGCATCGGCAAAGTAGACTTGAGCGGGGCGGCTCGCGGTGACGCTCACGTGGCGGGCGATCGGGAGGTTGATGATGTAGCCGAGATTGTCGGGGTTGTAGTCGAGCGGCTGCGTCTGGCCGGTCTCCGTGTGGGCCCGCGCGAGCAAGGTGTAATCGCCGGCGGCGCCGACGGTCCAGCGCGTCTCCCATTGGCACCAGCAATACGGCTGCCGGATGCCCTTGAGCTGGGCGGCTTGCCAAGTCCGGCCGCCGTCGGAGGAGACGTCGACGCCCGCGATCTTTTCTTCGCCGGCCCAGGCCAGACCGGCCACGAGGTGGCGGCCCAAACCCAACTGCGCGCCCTCGGGCGGCTGGAGGATGGCGCTCTTCACGGCACTCGCGCCGATCGGCTGGCGGACTTTTCCGCCGGGGCCCGGGCGATTCACGGAGTATTTGGTGGTTTGGAAAAAGCCCGGGTAGGCGTGGTCGATCACGCGCATGGCGCGCAGCCACTTCACGGATGCGACGCCATAATGACCCGGCACGAAGAGCCGCATGGGCGCGCCGTGGTTCGGCTCCAGCCACTCGCCGTTCATGCGCAGGGCGATGATCGTGTCGGGATGCAGGGCCTTAGCGAGGGGCAGGCTGCGGGAGAAATTCATGGCGTGGCCGTGCTCTTCGCCGTGGTCGGCGCCCTCGAAGACGACTTCCTTCGCGCCGGCGGCGAGGCCGGCCGGTTCGAGCAAAGTGCGGAGCGGCACGCCGCTCCACTCGGCGTTGCCGATCGCGCCGGCGCCCCATTGCACGCCCTCCGCGCGTTCGCGCAGAAACGAACGCCCGTTGCCGGCGCATTCGACGGTCGCGAACACGGTGTGTTGCGGCAACGCGGCCAGCTCGGCGAACGTCCAAGCGGTGGGGCGGGCGACCAAGCCGTCCAACGTGCAGGTCCACGCGGCGGCGTCGGCGGCGACGGGCGGTTCAAAGTGGTTCCGCACGAAAAAGAGCCGGTTCGGGGTGACCCAGCCGGCGGAGTTGTCGAGGGGCGTTTCGCTGTTCTCCGGGGACGCCGTGACGATTTTTCGTTGGGGATTCATAGGAGGGACGCGCCCGAGCCGCGCCGGTGATTCACACCGCAAGATCGCGCCGAATCGGGCAAGGCGGAAAGCGAAGGGGGAGGGCGCGAGGTTCAGAATCACGGACAAAGACGTTCGAGCTACGCCGGGCCGCGGGACTGCTTTTATCGGGGTGCTGACGCCGAATTTGCCGACGCCACACGACACGATGCGACCGCCAGTCCTGAACTCGACCAGCGATTTTGCCGCGATTGTAATTGTTGCTCGCCGAGACTTGGGACGCGCTGAGGCTCTGCCGTGCCTTATACCAAACGCCGCTAGCTAATACACTTTAGGTTGGCGCGCCAGAGTTTACCTGATCTGCGAGCCAGGTGTGGATGAGGGAGGACACCGCAGCCGGGGTGGACCAAGGGCGCGCCGCGGCGGCGAGATGATCTTCGAGCCGGCGTAGCGAGGGATAGAGACGGTTGGCGACGGCGGCTTTGAGCAGGCCACCGAAGCGTTCGACCGGATTGAGCTCCGGGCAGTAGGGCGGCAGCGGCAACAGCCGCAGATTGGCCGGCAAGCGGACATCATCGACGGGCAAATGGAAGCCGGCCTGGTCGGCGATGACCACATGAAGCGCTGTGGGGTCGGAGTCGGCGATCTGGCGCAAAAAGAGCGCGTGGATGTCGCGGTCGATGGCCGGGGTGAACAGCAGTTCGGCGGCGTGCGCGCCATCCACTTCCAAGGCCTCGTGCAGGTAACCCCATTGGTAACGCGTCGCGTAGGGCGCATGCACCCGCACGCCGCGGCGGCCCCAGACCCGGCGGATCACCGGCAACAGTCCGTAACGATGCTCGTCGAGCACCCACACCCGCACGGGTTGCGCCGACGCCGGACCGGCTACCTCCTGCAACCGCGCGGGCAGTTCCGCTTTAAACTTGGCCGCTTTGACCGGATCCTTTTTCGCGTGCGACTTGCGCGGGACTTTTAGTTTCCCGCCCAATCGCCGCAAAACCTTGAGCGCCCCGCTCACGCTCAGTGCCTTGCGGGTGCGCTTTTTGATCCACGCCTGCGCGTCCTTCGCCTGCCGGAACTGCCCCGCCTCCAGCCGCGCGATAAATTCTTCGGCCACCGCCCCTCGCACCGCCGGCCTCCGGGCCCCGGCCCAGTCCCGCGTGAGCAACTCGGCCACCCCGCCACGCTCCACCTTGTCCCGATAGTTGAAGACACTCTTGCGGCTTACCCCGGCGACTTTCGCGATCTGCTCCGTCGTCAGCTCATGCTGCGCAATCAGCCGCACCACCAGCAGTCGCTGCCGCGCCCACTCCGCCTGTGGCCGCTCCCATGCCGCTTCGATTTGCTTCACCAATTCTTCTCCCAGCGGCGGTAATTTACGGGCCATCCTCTTTTCTTGCACGGATTCAGCCTGCTTGGGAAGCGTAAAAGCTAGCGGCTATTGGTATTAGTCTGGTCTACCCCAAGCCCCGAAGTCTGACTCTCTTTGGGCCGGCAAACTCAGCCCGTCTTTCAGTAGCGAAAAGTGGAGCCTGTCTCAATTTTCCGTTCCTGGAGCTGCTTCAGACTCCGAAAGCCATACCCGAATGTTCGCCAATTTCCGGTCGCACCAAAAACCCTTACCCAAAACAACAACACGCTTGCCCACCCGAAGCTTCCATCTCTGCTCCCCCTATGTCACCCCGATCAGTAAGTCTATCGGGTAAGGCCGAATAACACTGTTCGGCAAAGAAACGAATTCTCATGAGCACGTCCGAAGAGGTTTTGATTGATAGCGCGGTTAAGCTGGATGGTGAAAGCCTTCAGTCGATGCGAGCGTCCCAAAAAAAGTGGTTCATCGCAGCGATGACCGCCGTCACTGCATATGCGATCGCTCTGGGCGCCGCCTCGCTTCAAAAGGAAAGCGGCGGGTTGATCGCCCTTTTTGCGATGCCTCTGATCGTCGTCGCTTTTCAAGCGGGACGACTTGCGGGAAGGGTCGAAGTTATTGAGCGGGTGCGCTCGTTAAATCGCCGATGAGAGCAGAGCCGAACCAAACGCTAGAGCCAACCGCCGCAGCCGCGTGGCTGATCTTAACCGTTGGGCGAAGATAGATGAAGCCGCCCTTATTCGGGACATAGGTGATGTCGGCGGCCCAGATCTGACCCCGCCCCGCACTTCGAAGGAGCGGTCAGCGGTAGAGCCAGTAGCGTCTGCTCTCGTTCTGGTCGATGCGGGCGCCGTCGCGTTGGAGGGCGCGGACGAAGGCTTCGCTGCCGAGGTGGCGGATGAAGCCGTTGACTTCGCCGGGTCTCGTGGCGGCGATGATTTCGAACGGCAGACTCGGGCCCCGTTTGGTTTCAGCTCTTGCGTCACGTGACCCGGGATTTAGGTTTCGCGCATGAGTATTGAGGTCCTGAAACAAGAACTCGCCGGTCTGGCGCCGGCCGACCGGTCTCGGATCATGGCGTTTCTTTTGTCGCTTCAGGATGGTCAGGATGCCGCCTACCGCGGGGTGCTCGCAGGGAAGATCGATGATCGGGATCCCAAGCGCTGGGTTTCCATCGACGAACTCGATCGTCGTCTGGCGGCTAAACAAGACTGAGCGGCAGATATGGCCCTGTTCCGGCTGCTCATCGATTACGACGTGGTCGTATACCTGGAAGGGCTCTCAAAGACCGATCGGCGCGCGATCCGAGACCGACTGGTTGAAATTCGCGATTTTCCCGCTCATCGATCGGATTACGTCGAGCACGATGCCGTCGGGCGGGAGGTGGCGATCAACATCTGCGGCGCGTTTGCGATCAAGTTCTGGGTGGATCACGCCGACCAGCAGATCAAAATTCTCGACGTCCATCCGGCTGACCGGAGGCGCTAGAAGCCTCCGAGCCGTTTACCCGTCTGCTTTTTTTCCGGAGAGGTGTTTCCCGAGTAGCCAACTGTGCGGCTCGACCGTGCGGTCGACAGCAGTCGAGCGGGCGTGGTGGCGTCGGCGTTCGGCCCCCGATCCCTCAGAGACGTTTCCTCATTGGGCAAAACAACGGTGTGCAGCTCCCGCCGCCGGCCGCGGCGGGCCGGGCCTATTTGTAGAGCCAGTAGCGTTTGCTCTGCTCTTGATAGACGCGGGCCTGTTCGCGCCATTGTTTTAGCCGGAATACGAGGTCGATGCGGGCGCCGTCGCGTGGGAGGGCGCGCACGAAGGCTTCGCTGCCGACGTGGCGGATGAAGCCGTTGACCTCGCCGGGCTTCGCGGCGGCGAACGGGTTCTTCGGCACCCGTTTGCAGGCGAGGGGCATCAGGTGGAAACCCAACTTAGTCGGCTGCTACTCGTCGAATTCGGCGATTTCGGTGAAGAGGCCGATGGCCACTTTTGGGATCGTGGTCCGGTAGCTTTACGGGCCGACGTTCAGCCGAAGCGTGGTGGCCAGCTTCCGTTGGTTCGCGTCGAACGATAGAAAGCAGGTCGCATTTAGCAGCCGGGCGGTGGCGACGTGCAGAATATCGAATGAGCGGTGCCCGCCGTTCATGGTATGAAGCCCGGAAATCCGCGAAGCCTCGTTCACAATGGCGGTCACATCGCAGGAAGCCGGCTGTAGGTGGCCGCTGCTGAAATCGGCCTCGAATGCGGCGAGGGAGGCGAGTGCGTCGGCTCGGGAGATGGCTTGGCGAAAGGCGGCGAAACGAATCGCGTTACCCAACTCATACCGCCCCAGCGTGGTGACCGTGAGCGGCAGCTGGGTTTGTTGCACCCAGCGTTTTGCTGCGGGCGTGTGCGCGTCGTTACCGAACAGCGAAAAGAGAAAACTCGTGTCGGCGACTGCGGTGGCCATGTCAGTGGCCCTGGCTTTCGGTCAGAATCGCGCCGCTTTCGGCGGCCGTCAGGCTGGTGGACCACACCCGGCGGCTGAGCGCGGCGCTCTGCGACCAATCAACCTGTGTCGCCTTGGCGGTGGAAGGCGGCACGACCTTTGCCACGATTTTGCCCCGGCGCGTCACGTCGACTTCTTCGCCTTTGGCCACCCACTTGAGCACCTTGGAATAGTTGTTCCGCAGCTCGCGCACCGTGGTCGTCTTCATGTGCGACAAAATGTAGCACAACGGATGCGTGTCAATCGGGGAGGCGAACCGTCGGCAGGGTATTGCCAGCGGTGATCGGGCGGACGTTGGCGAGGCAGAAATCACGCCACGATGCTCAGGTTGCGCCGGGGAGTACGACGGGGTGCTGGGCGGCGGGGTTCGGCGATCCCGCCCCTCATTTATACGGAGCCGTCAGCGGTAGAGCCAGTAGCGCTTGCTCTGCTCTTGATAGACGCGGGCCTGTTCGCGCCATTGTTTTAGCCAGAAATCGAGGTCGATGCGGGCGCCGTCACGTTGGAGGGCGCGGACGAAGGCTTCGCTGCCGAGGTGGCGGATGAAGCCGTTGACTTCGCCGGGCTTCGCGGCGGCGAACGGGTTCTTCGGCTCCAGTTTGCAGGCGAGGCGCATGAGCTGAAAACCAAGCTCGGTGGGCTGCCAGGCGTCGAAATCGGCGATCTCGGTGTAGAGGCCGACGGCGGGTTTGCCGGTCTTGGTGTTGGGCACGCTGATGGTGCGGAAGCGAACTCCGGCGACCGGGAGGGCGCGGAGTTCTTTTTCGAGCGCCTCGCGGGGCGTGGTTTTGTGGGACACGCCGCGGAAGATATGTTCGGAGCCGACGCCGCTGCGGAAGCCGCCGAGGTAGGTGCCGAGGCCGGTCATCGGGTAGCCGATCACGGCGGCGTAATCTTGGATGCCGCCGGACGTGGGCACCCAAGTGAGCCCGGTTTCGGGCCAGCGCATCGAGCGCGTCCACCCGCGCATGGGGATGACGGTGAGTTTGCCGGCGGCGCGTTGGGCTGGGGTAACGTCGATGCCGCCGGGGGCTTGGGCTTCGCGGGCGAGTCGGGCGAGTTCGCCTATGGTGAGACCGTGCACGTAGGGGACGCGAAAGGCGCCAACGTAGCTCATCCATTTGGCGTCGAGCGGCGGACCGTCGACTTTGAGGCCGCCGAGGGGATTGGGGCGGTCGAGCACGATGAGTTCCTTGCCGTTTTCGAAGCAGGCTTCGAGGGCGAGTTTCATCGCGCTGGTGAAGGTGTAGCTGCGTGTGCCGATGTCCTGGAGATCCACGACGAGGGCATCGATGTCTTTGAGCTGGGCGGGGGAGGCTTTGAAGCTTTTGCCTTTGTAGGCGACGCCGCTGTAGAGCGAATAGACCATGAGGCCGGTGCGCGGGTCGATCTGGTCGGGGTATTTTTTCTCGGCGGGGAGCGCGCCGTAGACGCCGTGTTCTCCCGCGTAGAGAGCGACGAGTTTGACGCCGGGGGCGCGTCGAAGGACGTCGACCGTGCTGACGCCGTTGCGATTGACGCCGGCGGGGTGGGTGAGGAGGCCGAGACGTTTCCCGCGGACGGCGGCAAAACCGTCGGCCTCGAGCACGTCGATGCCGAGCATCACGCGGGGTGCGGGATCGGCGCGCGGCGGGGTGAAGTAGACGCGGGCCGGTGGGTTGGCGGGCGCGGCGGTGGGGCGGGCCGGCGGAGCGGCGGGAGTGGCGGCGCAACCGAAGAGGCCGAAGGTAGCCGTCGCGAGGGCGACTAAGAATCGGACGGCAGAAACGCGCTCGGGGACGGCCATGGGTTGCGTAACCGTTGCGTAGGGTGCTCAGGCCGTCGAGCCGGAAGGAGACGCTGGATCAAACGTGCGGTCGACGGCGGCCGTGAGGTTGGTGGCGGCGGCGCGGAGGGCGGCGGGCAGGGGTGTGGCGGGAGGCGTGATCGCGTGCAGGGCCAAGCCGGGGACGGGTGCGGCGGTGATGGCACCGGCGAAGACGTGGACCGGTTTGCCGAGGGCGGCGGCGCGGGCGGCGAGGGCGCCGGGGCCTTTGCCGCTGAGCGAGCTGGCATCGAAACGGCCCTCGCCGGTGAGCACGAGGTCGGCGGCGGCGAGGCGGGAATCGAGATCGAGCCAAGCGGAGACGAGGTCGAAGCCGGAGATGAGTTGCGCGGAGGCGGCCGCCATGAGGCCGAACGAGATGCCGCCGGCCGCACCGGCGCCGGGGACGTCCATGAGAGCGTCGGGCTTCGCGCCGTGGGTGCAGAGCAAGAGGGCGAGGCGGGCGGCTTCGTTGTCGAGGCGGCGGAGGTCGGCTGGGCGCAGGCCCTTTTGGGGGCCGTAAATCGCGGCGGCGCCGTTGGGGCCGAGGAGGGGATTGGCGACGTCGCAGGCGATGCGCAGCGGGGGCAGATCGGCGGGCAACCGGCCGTCGAGCCGGGCAATCTCGGGCCAACGGGAGGGCGTGGGCGGATCGATGAGTTCGCCGGTGGCCGAGACGAAATTGAGTCCGAGGGCGCCGAGGGCGCCGAGGCCAAGGTCGCTGGTGGCGCTGCCGCCGAGCCCGAGAAGGATGGCGGCGACGCCGGGACGGGCGGCGAGGCGGATGAGTTCGCCGGTGCCGGTGGTCGAGGTGAGCCACGGGTCGCGGGCCTCCGGCGCGAGCAGCGCGAGGCCGGACGCGGCGGCCATTTCGACCACGGCGACGAGGGAATTTTCGATTTTCGAATCTCGATTTTCGATTTGGAGGAGAGCGCGGGCGGCGGGTGGGATGAGGGCGAGCGGGACAAAACCCATTCGGGCGACGGCGGGTTCGCCGCGCGGGCCGGTGACCGTGTGGGTCTCAAACGTGCCGCCGAGAGCTTGGGTGAGGATCTCGCAAAACCCCTCGCCGCCATCGGTGAGCGGGCACATGTCGAGGGTCCAATCGGGCCGGCGGGCGCGAAGACTGCCGGCGGCGAGGGCGCAGGCCTGGGGGGCGGACAGGGCGTCTTTGAATTTGTCGAAAGCGAGCAAGGCGCGCATGGCGGTTGAGGCTGCGAGGAGCGGCGGGCGGGGCGAAAGCTTTTTATTCGGCCCAGGGCGGAGTCGACCCGGAGCGTCTGGCTTTAGGCCGTGGCAAGCAACGCTTGGCGGCGGCGGCCGGCGCCGGGCGCGCTCAGGCCGCCGTTCCAAGCGCCGGCGACCAGTTGAAAGCGGGGTGACCGGAGTGCGCCGGTTTCCCAGCGCTGCGCCTTTTCCACCAAGAGATCCACGGCGTCGATTCCGATCAGGTCGGTGTTCTGCCGGATGCCGGCGATGGCGCCGCCGGAGTCGGCCACAGCCAGAGAAATCAGACCGATCTCGCGGGGCGCGTGGCCCAATAGCTCGGGGTCGCGGATGGAGAAAATGACCGCATCGAGGCGGTGGCGTGCGATCCAAGCGTTGAGCAGAGAAGGGAGTTCATCGCGGGTTTCGGGCATGAGAGCGGGCAAGCGTCGGCTTTGGGGCAGTGACTGTTGGGCGACCAGAAATCCGGACCACCAACGGTGGCCCATCCGCCGGCTGGCGTAGGCCGGCAGCGCCAATCCGATGCGGCGATAGCCGAGGGCGAGCGCGTTTTCGAACGCGATTTGCGCGCTGCGGTAGTGATCGTCGGCGACGCGATCGATGGCGGGGTTTTGCACGCTGGGGCCGAGACCGACGACGGCAAAGTCGGTGAAATCAAAATCAATCGAGCTCTGGTCGCCGGGCAGTGGGGCCACGAGCACTCCGTGGACGCCACGAGCCTTGAGCAAGTCGGCGAGACGTTTGGGGCGCATGTCGGTCTTGGTGAGGGAGAATTCATCGAGTCGAAATCCGCGTTGGGCGGCTCGGGCCGAGGCGGCGGAGTGCAACTGTCGGACCGTGTCGATATCGCGCCACGCGTCGTTGGGGCGATCGGCGGTAAAAAACGCGAGCGAGGCCTGGGCGGGCACGATGGTGGCGGGGGCGCGGCGCGAGCGCATGAGGGCGGCGACCAGCGGGTTTTTCCTGTAACCCAACTGCGCGGCGGCCGACTCGATGCGTGCGCGGGTGGCGGCGGGGATGCTGGGGTGTTGTTGCAAGGCCAGCGATACCGCGGAGCGGGAGACGCCGGCCTGGGCGGCAACCTCGCGCATCGAAACGCGGCCGACGGTGAAGGAGATTCGGGCGGAAACGGTGGGATCGGATTTCATAGTTTGCGGTGGCATCCTGCGGAACGAACGGGCGGTACGGGCGTGATTCGGCGTGGGGTAGGGAACGAAGCCGAATCGGAAAATTTCTGCGTTACGAAGCGGGACAAAACCAAGAGTTACTCAACAATGCCAGTAAAGTCGTTTTTGCTATGCCATCACCCCGATGTCTTGGTCCACCCTCCCCATCCAGCCCATGAAACTACCCTACGGTCAGACATTCAAAACCAACGCTCTTTGGCGTTCCCTCAGCTGGGTGCTGGTTGCCCCCGCGCTGCTCGCACAAGTGGCGACTCCGCCCAGCCCGCAAGTCCCGGCCGATGATGCGGTCCGGCTTTCGCCCTTTGTGATTTCCTCCGAGCAAGAAACAGGCTGGTCGGCCAATGACACCCTGTCGGCCACGCGCACCAAGCAGGCGCTGAAGGATGTGCCGGTGAACATCGACGCGATCACTTCCGATTTCATGGAAGATCTCGGCCTGAACACCGCCGATGAGGTCACCAAATTCGTCGCCAACGTTTACGCCGCGCCGACGATGGAAAATGACAATCAGACCGACAACTTTTCCTTCCGCGGCCTCTCCCAGCGCTTCAACGTCTCGCGCAATTACTTCCGGTGGTATATCCCGAGCGACACTTACAACGTTGAGCGGATCGACTTCGGCAAAGGCTCGAACTCGCTGATCTTCGGCGATGTCGAACCCGGCGGCCAGGGATCGGTTTTCACGAAGCGCGCGCTCATGAAAAACTTCGGTACCGCCTTTGCCCAATACGGCAGCAACGACGCCTACCGCATGCAGCTCGACGTCAACCGTAAGCTTCGCAGCGGTCTCGCTCTCCGCTTCAACGCCGTGCGGCGCGAGGAGCGCACCTTTCAGGATGCCTCCGCCTACAAGCTGGCCGGCGAGACGCTCGCGCTCACTTGGCAGCCTTTCCGAAACACGCTCGTCCGCCTCGAAGCTGAACGCGGCGATTTCGACAACGCCCGCGGCTTCGCCGGCAACACCGTGCGCGAACAGTCCGCGCGCTCCCTCGGCTTCACGAGCGCCGGTCCGTGGTTCACGTCCGACGGCGCCTGGTTCAACCAATCGACCCTCGCCGCGGCCGATCGCAGCTCGACCAACGGCCCGGCCGGCGGCAGCCCGACGCTGCTTGAGGGCGGCTTTTTTGACGTCAGCATGCGTAACGCCGCCGGCGTGGTCGTCGGCACGAAACGGATTTTCGGAAACCCGAAACATTACAACCTTCGCGGTTCGTTCGACCGCCAGGGCCGGCCGTTCAGCACCTACTCCGTCACGATCGAGCAGCGCATCGGAAAGCTCGGTCTCGAATTCGCCTACAACCACCAGAACCAGGACGGCCTGCGTAACGACAACTTTTTCAACAGCACGATCAGCGTCGACGTCAATGGCCGCCCCTTCATCGACACCACCGGCATCGATTGGAAACGCTTCGGCAACGACGTTGATGCGTTCCGCGGGACGGCGGTGCTGCCGTTGCAGCCGTTCACGTGGATGAAGCAACTCCTGATCGGCAGCGTCGAATACCGCGAAGACTTCACCAACAACTACCGCAAGGCGCTTTACAACGTGAAGCGCTTCGAAAACGGCCTGGTTACCGCCGTCAACCAGACCAGCGACCGCGTCCGCTTCCGCCTCTACCTTGACGACCCCAAATTCTACTCCCGGGAACTCTTCGACCGCTTCACCCTTGAGCGCCTGCCCGTCACCAATGATTTTCAAGCGAAGCAACTTTCCTTCGGCAATGCGGCGGACGGGACCGAATGGCGCCAAGCCTACGCCGGCGCGATCTCGGCCAGCGGAAATTATTTCAAGGGCCGTCTGTTGTCGTTGCTCGGTGTGCGCTGGGATTGGAATCGGACCTACGAATACCGGGGCACCCGAACGTTTGGCGCTTACCGGGAAGACATCCCCCCGCCTAGTCGCGCTGATGCCATGCCCGGTGAATACGTCGAGAATCCTGCCCTGCATCTTTTCAACACCAGTTATACCGCCGGTCTCACCTATGTGCTCACGCCCGATATCAACATCTACGGCGTCTACTCCGATTCCTTCCGCTGGCAGGACGCCCGCACCTTCGACCAAAAAATCTTTGGTCCAATATCGGGGGTGACCAAAGAAATCGGCATCAAAGGAGCCCTGTTCGACAACCGCCTCACCCTTACCCTCGGGGTCTTCCAGATCGACCGCGCCAACGTGGAGTTCCGCTGGAATCCCTCCAATTTCAGCGCGGGCGATATCGAAGATCTCGTCAACCCGAACTCGATCACCGCCAGCGATCCGCGCTACTTCCGCACGTGGAATGACGTAAACCAATATCGCAATGTGCTCTCAACCGAATCCTCGAAGGGCTTCGATCTGACGCTCCTCGCCCGTCCGGCCAAGGGCGTGCAGCTCCGCTTCACCTTCGCGCACTCCGATGTCACGACCCGTCCCGATTTTTCGGCTTTCCGCGCCTACTACGAAGCCGCTGTCAAACGTGGCGACGAGGCTCCGGCCCTCATTGCCGACGCCAAAGAGGTATTGGATTCGAGTGACTACTCCACCAAGCCCACCGGTGCCCGGGCGGCGCCCTGGTCCGCGAGCTGGATCGCCGACTACTCGTTTCAACGCGACGTCTGGGAGCCGCTCCGCGGTGTGCGCGTCGGCATCAACGGCAGTTGGCGCGACAATTACCTCCTCTCCATCGTCAACGGACGTGAATTCTACGGCGGCACTTCGCACCTGTTGAACGCCTACGTGATGCGCGATCAGAAGATTTGGCGCCAACAGGTCCGCTTCCGCCTCGGTTGCCGCAACATCGTCGATCTTGAAAACGGCAGCACCCGCCGTGTCGGTACGACCACGTTGACCAGTGGCGTCGTGCTCTACCGGCAAATCTACGTGATGCCGCCGCAGTGGGACCTCACCGCGACCGTGCGGTTCTGAGCGGCAGAAAAAAGCGTCGCCCGATCCTCTTTTAAAAGTTTTTTTTAAGCCCTCCTAACCCCCAAACCTTATGATGATTCGATTTCTCACGTTATCCCGTCGCGTCGCTCTTTCCGGATGTCTGGCCGGGGCACTTTCGGCCTCGATCCTGTCCGGTCAGGTGGCGCCCGAGCCGGCTGCTCCACGGGTGCCCGCGCCCGACGGGGCGGTCCGGCTTTCGCCCTTTGTGATTTCCTCCGAGCAGGAAACGGGCTGGTCGGCCAATGACACACTGTCGGCCACGCGCACCAAGCAAGCGTTGAAAGATGTGCCGGTGAACATCGACGCGATCACTTCCGATTTCATGGAAGATCTGGGCCTGTTTACGGCCGATGAGACGGCGGCGTTCGTGGCCAACGTTTACGCGGCTCCGACCATGGAGAACGACAATCAGGGGGGGAACTTCGCGTTTCGCGGCCTCAGCCAGGGCAACAACGTCAGCCGGAATTATTTCCGGTGGAACATCCCGTCCGACAATTACAACGTGGAGCGGATCGATTTCGGCAAAGGCTCCAACTCCCTTATCTTCGGTGAAGTTGAACCGGGTGGACAGGGGGCGGTGTTTACCAAACGGGCGTTGATGAAAAATTTCGGATCCGCCACCGCGATCTACAACAGCGAAGGTGCCTACCGCCTCCAATTTGATTACAACCGGAAATTGCGGGACGGCCTCGCGTTGCGGTTCAACGCGATCAAGCGCGAGGAGCGCACCTATCAGGACGCATCCAAATACGGGCTCTTGGGCGCGACCTTGGCCCTCACCTGGCAGCCTTTCCGCAACACCGTCATCCGCGTTGAGAACGAGCGCGGCGATTTTGAAAACGCCCGCGGTTTTGCCGGCGTGTTTATCCGCGAGCAGTCCGCGCGGTCCCTGGGCTACGGCACGCAGGGCACGTATTTTACCTCCGACGGCGTCTGGGTGCAGCAATCGACGCTCTCGGCGGCGGACCGGGCGTCGGCGAATGGTCCGGCGGGCGGTCAGCCTTCGCTGCTCGAAGGCGGTTTCTACGACGTGGCCCTGCGCAATGCCGCCGGCGTGGTCGTCGGCACCAAGCGCGTCGCCGGTCTGCCGAAGCACTACAACATCCGCGGTTCGTTCGACCGCCAAGCACGGCCATTCGACACCTACTCGATCACGATCGAGCAACGGGCGGGCCCGGTCGATTTGGAGCTGGCTTACAATTTTCAGAATCAAATGTCCCTGCGCACGGACAACTTTTTCAGCCAGACGATCAGTCTCGATGTCAACGGCCGGCCCTACATCGATACCACGCTCGATCAGAAACGTTTCGGCAACGAGGCGGATTCTTTCCGCGGCACCGCGGTCTACAAGTTCGATAAGTTCAAGTGGATGCAGCAGATCTTCGTCCTGAGCGGCGAATACAAGGAGGACGCCACCGACAATCTTCGTTGGCAGTATTTCAACATCAAAGGCGTCGAGAACGGCACGGCCGCAGCCCTCAACCTCAACGCCGATCGCGGCCGTCTCCGACTCTACCTCGACGACCCGAAGTTCTACTCGCGGGAGCTTTTCGACCGGCTCAAACCGGAGAATCTGCCCTTGACGGACAAAGTTAACATGGTGGCCCTTCGCCTCTTTCCCGCCGGCACTTCGGCGACGAGTGGCACCGAATGGCGCCAGTCGTATGCCACGTCCTTCTCGGCGAGCGGCCGCTATTTCCGCGGTAAGTTGCAATCGTTGTTCGGTGCCCGCCGCGATTGGAACCGCGTCTATGAGTATGTCGGCACGCGCACCTTTGGCCGGTTCAACGAAGATATCGCTCCGCCCAAGCGGTCCGATGCGCTCCCGGGTGAATATGTCGAAAACATGTTCATGCATCAGGCCAACACCAGCTACACCGGCGGGCTGACCCTGGCGCTGACGAAGGACATCAATCTTTACGGGGTCTATTCGGAGTCGTTTCGTTTCCAAGATGCCCGCACCTTCGATCGCGAGCGTTTCGGTCCGATTGCCGGCGTGACCAAAGAGGTCGGTCTGAAGGGCAACCTTTTCGGCGACCGCGCCTCCTTCACCTTGGGCGTCTTTGAAATCGACCGCGAGAATGTCGTGCGGACGTGGAATGGCGTCATCGATTTTTCCGCGAGCGAGACCGAGGACATGATGAATCCAAATAACGTGCTGCCCGGTGATCCCGGTTACCGCTATGTGGAACCGGGCACCGCCAGCGCCTCGCGCAACTACCGCTCGACCGAGAGTTCCACCGGTGCCGACCTCACGTTGATGGTGCGGCCCGTCCAGGGCTTGCAGCTCCGCTTCTCCTTCGGCCGCACCAAGGTTTTGGGTAATCCTGACCTCAAAGCTTTCCGCGGCTATTACGACGCCGCCGTCGCCCGCGGAAACGAAAGCCCGGCGATGCTCTCGGATGCGAAGCTCTTGCTTGATTCACTGGACATCGCGACCAAACCCGCCGGGGCGCGGGCGGCGCCATGGTCGGCGAGCTGGATCGCCGACTATTCGTTTAACCGGAGCGCTTGGGCGCCCCTGCGCGGCGTGCGGCTCGGGGTCAACGGCAGCTGGCGGGATGATTATCTCCTCGGCATCGCCAGCGGCCAAGAACTCGTCGGGGGCTCCACGCACCTCGTCGGCGCCTACGTCATGCGCGACCAAAAAATATGGGGCCAGCAGGTGCGAATCCGCGCCGGGGTGAGGAACCTTTTCGATTTGGAGAACGAAGCCATCCGGAAGACCTCCTTCACCACCTTGGCGAGCGGCGCCAGTGTTTACCGCTACAGTTATGTCATGCCCGCGCAGTATGATCTCACGCTGACGGTCAGGTTCTAAAGCTAAAGCTGCGGTCGGGCGGTTCTGAGTGGCGGAAAAAGAATCGCCCGACTTTTTTTAAGTCTCTTTCTTGTACTTTCATAACACCAAATCCCCATGATAATTAACCCCTCCACATCACCCCGTCGCGTTGCTCTGTTTGGATTTCTGGCCGGAGCACTCGCGGCTTCGACCTTACTCGGTCAGGCCGTGTCCGAGCCAGCTGCTCCACGAGCGGCTGCGTCTGAGCAAGCGGTTCAGCTCTCACCCTTCGTACTTTCGACCGAGCGCGATACGGGTTGGTCGGCCAACGACACGTTGTCGGCCAATCGCACCAAGCAGGCGTTGAAGGACGTGCCGGTGAACATCGACGCGATCACGGCGGACTTTATCCAAGACCTCGGGCTCTTTTCGGCCGACGATGTCGCGGGCTACGTCGCCAACGTTTATGCGGCTCCCGTGATGGAAAACGACAACGCCAAGGGCAATTTCGCGTTCCGCGGTCTTAGCCAGACGAATAACGTCAGCCGGAATTACTTCCGTTGGTATATTCCGTCGGACACCTACAACGTGGAGCGGATCGACTTCGGCAAAGGCTCGAATTCGCTGATCTTCGGCGAGGTCGAACCTGGCGGAAACGGCGCGGTCTTCACGAAGCGTCCGCGCTATGCGAACTTCGGTGAGGTGATGGCCTTCTACAACAGCGACGGCGCCTACCGCGGGCAGTTGGACTACAACCGGAAAATCGGGTCGAATCTCGCGCTACGCCTCAACGCCGTGCGCCGGCAGGACCGGACGTTTCAGGACGCCTCCACCTACAAATTTGCCGGCGAAACGATCGCCGCGCTTTGGCAGCCGTTCAAGAGCACGTCGATCCGCTTGGAAGCCGAGCAAGGCAGCTATGAAAACGCCCGCGGTTTTGCCGGCATTTTTGTGCGCGAGCAGTCGGGCCGAGGACTGAGTTTCAACACCGCGGGAACCTACTACACCTCCGACCGCGTTTGGATTCCATCGGCGCCTTTGCCGGCTATCGACCGGGGTGCAGCCAATGGCGTATTCGGCGGCCAGCCGTCGTTGATCGAAGGCCAGTTCTTTGACGTGCAGATGCGCAATGCCGCCGGGCTCATCGTCGGCACGAAGCGGATCAATGCTTTCCCGAAAGAATACAACATCCGCGGCTCTTTTGATAATCACTCCCGGCCGTTTCACACCTATTCGTTGACGTTGGAGCAACAACTCGGGCCGATCAGCACCGAGCTCGCCTATAACTATCAGACGCAGCAGGAGGAGCGGAATGACAACGCTTTCGACCAGACGATCAGTGTCGACGTCAACGGCCGCCCCTTCATCGACTCGTCGCTCGACCGAAAGCATTTTCGCAACGACGTCCACGCCTTCCGTGGGTCGGCCGTTTATCGCTTCGACCGGTTCAAGTGGATGCAACAAATCCTCGTCGCCAGCGCCGAGTATCGGGAGGACCAGGTGCTCAATCTGCGTTGGCAGTATTTCAACACGAAGCCGGTTGAGAACGGCACGGCCACGACGATCAACACCACCAACGATCGCGGCCGGCTCCGCATTTATCTCGATGATCCGGTTTTCTATTCGCGGGCGATTTTTGACCGCATGAAGCCCGATGTGTTGCCCGTCACCAATGCCGTCAACATGGTGGCGCTGCGGTATTTTGCCTCCGGCACGTCGGCGACGGACGGCACCGAATGGCGCCAAGCGTATGCGGGCTCGCTCTCGGCCAGCGGCCGTTACTTCGACGGGAAGCTGCTCTCGCTCTTTGGCGTGCGCAGCGATTTTGGTCGCAGTTGGGACTACCTCGCGCTGCGGAAAGAAGGCCGTTGGAACGAGGACATCGCGCCGCCGAGCCGCAAGGACGCGTTGCCCGGAGAGTATGTGCAGAACCGCAACCTACGGCTTTCAAATACGAGTTTCACCGGCGGCCTCACCTATGTGCTCTCGAAGGACATCAATGTTTACGGCGTCTATTCCGAGTCATTCCGGTTTCAGGACAACCGGACGTTTGATCGGCAGACGATCGGTCCGATCGACGGCGTGACCAAAGAAGTGGGGCTGAAGGGCACGCTGCTCGACGAGCGCGTCTCCTTTACTTTGGGCGCGTTCGAGATTGACCGGCAAAACGTGGTGCTGAGTTGGAACAATTTGGTGAGTTTTTCCGACACCCAGACGGAGGACTTGATGAACCCCAACAACGTCCTGCCCGGCGATCCGAATTATAAATATCGCGAACCCGGCACGGCGAGCGCCTCCCGGAATTTTACGGCGGTGGAGCAATCCAAAGGCTTCGATCTCACCCTCATGGCCCGCCCGGTGAAAGGGATGCAGCTCCGGCTCACGGTCGGACACGCCAAAGTCTCGAGCCAGCCGAATTTGACGTCGTTCCGCGGTTACTATGAGGCCGCGTCGAAGCGGCCTGACGAGAGCCCCACGCTGCTGCTGGACGCCAAGAACCTGCTCGACACCCTCGACAATTCTGCCGGCGCCACCGGGGCCCGGGCCGCTCCGTGGTCCGCGAGCTGGGTGGTCGATTACGCGTTCGCCAAAGACGCGCCCGACGTCCTGCGGGGCGTGCGCATGGGCGTAAACGGTATCTGGCGTGATGACTATCTCTTCGGGGTGCCCAACCGCCAAAAGATGATCGGTGGTTCGTCCCATCTCGTGCATGCCTATGTCATGCGCGATCAGAAAATCTGGGGCCAGCAGACGCGCATTCGGGTCGGCGTCAGGAATCTGGTGGACCTCGAAAATAACGATGTCCGCAAGACCAGTTTCACCACGCTCGCGAGCGGCGCGAACGTCTACCGCTTTTCCTATGTGATGCCGCCGCAATACAGCGCGGAGGTCACCGTCAAATTCTGACCGAGTTCTCTTTATGAAACGTTTCCCCTATCTCCTTTCCCTGCTCGTCGCGACGGCCTCGGCGTTGGTTGCGGCCACCGCTCCGACGCCCGCCAAGCCCAATATCATCTTCATCCTCGCCGACGATTACGGCATCGGCGAAGTCGGTTGCTACGGGGCCGACAATTACAAGACGCCGAACATCGACGCGCTCGCTCGCGGCGGCACACGCTACACCCACGGCTACACGATCTCGCTGTGCGGACCCTCGCGGGCGCAGATTCTCACCGGCCGCTACGGCTTTCGCACCGGTGGCAGCAATCAGGATGCGGTGGGTGAAATCTCGCCGGCCAAGGAGACGTTGATCCCGGGGGTGCTAAAACCCGCCGGCTACGTCACGACGATGATCGGCAAGTGGAGCCAGTTCTCACGGCAACCGTCGGATTTTGGTTTCGACGATTATCTGCGCTACGCCGGCAGCGGGGCCTACTGGAACACCCAGGAACGGGTGAAAACTTACGTGGTCAACGGCGAGACCCGCCCCCTGCGGGACAAAGAATACATGCCCGACCTGATGCACGGGCACTTGATCGACTTCATCACGAAACACCGCGACCGGCCGTTTTACGCCCATTACTCGCTGTCGCACACGCACGGTGAGATTTTGCCGACGCCCGACAGTGCGCCGGACAGCAAAGACCACTATACCGACAATGTGGTCTACATGGATAAGCTTGTCGGTAAACTGATGGCCGAGCTCGACCGGCTGAAGCTGCGCGAGAAAACGCTCGTGATTTTCTTCGGTGACAACGGCACCACCGGCGGTCGTTCCGACCGCGCCACCATCGGCGGCCGACCACTGACCGGAGCCAAGGGCTCGATGCTCGATGGCGGCGGTCGCGTGCCGATGATCGTCAGCTGGCCGGGCGCCACGCCGGCGGGAAAAGTCTCCGCCGATCTCGTGGATTCGAGCGATTTCCTCCCGACGTTTGCCGCATTGGCCGGCGCGAAGCTTCCGGAGAACACCGTGATCGATGGCCGCAGTTTTGCGGCCCAATTGCGCGGTGAAAAAGGTGAGCCGCGTCCTTGGGTCTTCCACCAGCTCGCGCGCAACTGGTATGTCCGCGAAGCCGGTTGGAAACTCAATCAGGCCGGTGAACTGTTCGACATGAGCGACGCGCCGTTTGCTGAGAAACTCGTCGCCGCCGACACGAAAGACGTCGCCGCCGTCGCTGCCCGGAAACGCCTTCAAGCCGCACTCGACCAGCTCAATCCCGCCGGTGGCATCCCGGACACCGGCGACGAGTCCGGCCGCCACGCGAAGAACGTCGAGCGCAAGTCCAAGCGGGAAAAAGCCAAGTAATCGATCAGGTCAGCTCCGTTTTCCTCCATTTATGACCATCTTCCTCCGAATTCTCGCGCTGGCATTGCTGCCTGTCTTGGTCCGCGGTGCCGACCGCCCTAATATTCTCTTCATCGCCGTTGATGACCTCCGGCCCGAGTTCGGTGCTTATGGGGCCGATTACATCAAGAGCCCTAACCTCGACCGGCTCGCCAAATCGGGCATCACGTTCCAGCGGGCCTATTGCCAGCAGGCCGTGTGCTCGCCGACGCGGACCAGTATTTTGACCGGCACCCGGCCCGATACGAACAAGGTTTGGGACTTGGAGACACACTTCCGCGTCGCCCTGCCCAACGTGGTCACCCTCGGCCAACACTTCAAAAATCACGGCTACTTCGTCCAAGGCATGGGCAAGATTTACCACGGCAGCCTCGACGACGCGCCGAGCTGGTCGGTTCCGTGGGGCACGCCAAAAGCCGACACCTATGCGCTGCCGGAAAACGTCAAACTGAACGCCCGCCGCTACGGGGTCGACCCCGACGGCGCCAATAACCCCGAGGCGAAAGCCAAAGGGAAAGGCAAAGCCAAGGCCGCCGCCAGTGCCGCGCCGACCATCCCCGATTCGATGCCCGCACGGAAAAATATCCGTGGGCCCGCGTTCGAAAGCGCCGATGTGCCGGATAACTTTTTCCAAGACGGTAAAGTTGCCGAACTGGCGGTCTCGACGTTGCAGGACATGAGCAAGAAAAAGGAGCCCTTCTTCCTCGCGGTCGGCTTTGTAAAGCCGCATCTGCCGTTCGTCGCACCGAAGAAATACTGGGACCTCTACGACCCGGCGAAGATCGAGCTCGCGCCGAATAAATTCCGCCCGAAGGACGCGCCCGACTACTCTATCTTACCCGGCGGCGAACTGCGCAATTACCACGGCATTCCCGAAGGTTCGGTGCCCGACGACCTCGCCCGGCAGCTCAAGCACGGCTATTATGCCTCGATCAGCTACATGGACGCGCAGGTCGGCAAATTGCTCGACGAACTCGACCGGCTCGATCTCCGCAAGAACACGATCATCGTGCTCTGGGGCGACCACGGCTGGAAACTCGGCGAGCACGACGCGTGGTGCAAACACACCACGACCGAGAACGACACCAACACCGCCTTGCTCCTCTCCGTCCCCGGCATGCAGCACGCGGGCGCGAAAACGAAATCCATCGTCGAGTTCGTGGACATCTATCCGACCTTGGTTGAGTTCGCCGGCCTTCCGTTGCCCTCCCATCTCGAAGGCATCAGCTTCAAACCGGTGGTCGAGAATCCCACGCGCCCTTGGAAGACGGCCGCCTTTAGCCAATATCCGCGGAACGCCGGCAGGTCAGGCGCGGGAGCGCTTATGGGTTACTCGATGCGCACCGAGCGCTACCGCTTCACGGTCTGGGTCGGCCGCGATGATCACACCAAGATCGATGCGATCGAACTCTACGACCACCAGCTTGACCCGCAGGAGAACTTCAACGTCGCCAAGGTCCCGGCCAACGGCGAACTCGTCGAACAACTCATGGCCCAGTGGCGCAAAGGCTGGCAGGGCGCGAAGCCGGTGCTGGCCAAACGATAGTCGTCACCAATGACCAAGTTCAGATCGGTTCTCCTGACGTTCGGTTTTGCCGCCGGTGTGAGTGTGGCGATGGCCGCCGCTGCGGGCCCGAAGTCGCCCAACGTGCTGTTCATCGTCGTCGACGATCTGAACCTCGCGCTCGGCTGCTACGGCGACCCCGTGGCGAAGACGCCCCACATCGACCGGCTGGCCGCGCGCGGGGTACGGTTCGACCGCGCGTATGCCCAGTATCCGCTCTGTAATCCGAGCCGGGTTTCGTTTCTGAGCGGACGCCGTCCGGAGACGAGCGGCGTGTATATCCTGACCACACCGGCGCGCACCGCGTTGCCCGATGCGGTCATGTTGCCGCAGTTTTTTAGACAAAAAGGATATTTCAGCGCGGGCGCCGGGAAAATCTCCCACAGCGCCAAAGTGAGCGACGAAGCGTCGTGGGATTCCTACGACGACCGGCCGGCGAGCGACCCGGAGGAGAAAGCGGCGATCGAGGCACGTTACGGCTCCGCCGGAAAGCCCGGCGACGGTCGGCCCGCGTCCCATGTGTTGTCCAGCGATGGCGCGGGCACGCGGGATGGGCGCAACGTCCGGACGATCACTCGGCTGATGGCGGAGCAACATGCCGCCGGGAGGCCGTTCTTTTTGGCCGCGGGCCTCCACCTGCCGCACTTGCCGTGGACTGCGCCGAAGAAATTTTTCGACCTGTATCCGCCGGGCAGCCTGACCCCGAAACCCGAGCCCGCATTGGTGGACGTGCCGCCGATCGCGTTACAGACGGAGCTTTCGGGTTTCGCCCAACCCGATTCGCGCGAAGCGGCGATACGCGGCTATTACGCGTGCGTGTCGTTTACCGATGCCCACGTTGGGCTGCTGATGGACGAGCTCGACCGACTCGATCTCTGGAAGACGACCGTGGTGGTGCTCATCAGCGACCACGGCTTTCATCTCGGCGACCACGGTGGTTTGTGGGCGAAACTGAGCGCGTTCGACGCCGCGACGCGCGTGCCGATGGTGGTGGCCGGGGCGGGAGTCCCGGCGGGCAAGGTGCTGGCTGAGCCGGTTGAGTTGATCGACGTCTTCCCCACCTTGGTCGAACTCGGCGGCTTTTCCCCGCCGCCCGGGTTGGAGGGCCGCTCGCTCGTGACCGCGATGCAGGGTCGGCCGTCGACCGGCTTCCGGCCGGCGTCGAGCATGGTTTACCATTACGACCAGGCTAAAAAGAGCGACGTGCTCGGCCGCAGCGTGATCGCGGCGGACTGGCGCTACACCGAGTGGGATGGCGGCAAAGCGGGTCGGGAACTCTACTGGCGCGCCGACGACCCCATGGAGTATCGTAATCGCGCAGGAGACCCGAAGCTCACCGCCGCGCTTAACGCTGGAGCGGCTTATCTCCAAAACGCCCCAATTCCTAAGCCAGGCCCGGCCAATCGCCCCCGGGCCTTGCTCGAGGCGGCGCGGAAAAATCCCTGAGCGGGCTCGCCATTCGCGGGCACGCGATGGGCGGAGAGCTCACTTTTTTCGCGTTTTGCAACGCTTGCATAAATACCGGTTTGCGTGACCGGTCTCTTCTGAGGCCAATGCCCCTCGGTCTCGACTCAGTCCCTTCCCAACTCCGCCTCCGTCCGGTCTTGGGTCGTTGTTACCTTCATCATCCTGCCGCTTTGGCCCCCTTTTTTACCAAATGAACGCCGCCACCATACCCAACCTCCGTCCAACCTCCGATCGGTTCTTCGCCCGATCTTTTTCTGCGCTAATTATCCTCGGCTCGCTGCTGGTCGTTTCGGCCTCGGCGCAGAGCGTCAACCCGAGTTCTCCAACCAAGAGCCCGGCCCCGGTCGCGGGCGCCGCCAACCTGGCCGGCGAGGTCCTCCAACTGGAAACCTTCAACGTGTCGGGCTCCCTGATTGCCGGGGCCAGCACGTTTACTTCGCCCACTCCGGTGCTCGTGATCGATCAAACCGCTCTGCTCGCCGCCGCGCCGATCAATCTCGCCGACGGCTTGAAACAGCTGCCCTCCCTCGCTCCCGGTGGCGGTCAGACCGTCGGCGGTGGTACGGGTAACAACAGCGCCAATTTCCTGAACCTGCGGGGACTCGGCGTCACGCGCACGCTGACGCTTTTGGACGGCCGCCGCTTCACCCCCAGCGGTCCGACCGGGCAGGTTGACGTTAACCTGATCCCGCAAGGCTTGGTGGACCGGGTGGATGTCGTGAACGGCGGCGCCTCGGCCGCGTATGGTTCCGATGCCGTCGGCGGCGTCGTGAACTTCGTGCTGAACAAAGAATTTGTCGGCTTCAAATCCGACTTCCTTCTCGGCCAGTCGCAGAAGGGCGATAATCAGGAATACAAGGGTTCGGTCACCTTCGGGACCAAGTATCTCAACGGCCGCGGCCACCTCGTATTCAGCGGCGAGTATGTGGAAAGCAAAGGCGTGAACGGCGACGGCCGCGATTTCCGGCGCGAAGAAACCAACCAAATCCCCGAGCCGGGCAACACGACCAAGGTGATCCGCGTGGCGGACATCCGCTCGCCCTTCACGCCCGGTGGTAACATCGTAAATGGCGCCGGCGGCACCGCCGCCAACAACGCGCTCATCCGCGGGATCAAGTTCGGCCCCGGCGGCACGCAGAGCCCGTACGATTACGGCCGGTTCTCGACCACCATCGGCACGGCGAACGGATTTCAGAGTGGCGGCGACGGTTTCCGGATCGGCACGGCCCAAGAGATCGTGCGTCCGCTCACGCGTAAAAATTTATTCCTGCGAAACGATTTCAAGCTGCTCGAAAATTTCTCTTTCTTCGTCGAGGGCGGTTTCAGCGAAACGCAAATGAACCAGCAGAACAGCCCGACCACGCATCTGCTCACGATCCGCAGCGACAACGCTTTTCTCAACCGGGCCGCGCCCGACTTGGTCGCGCGCATGACCACGCTCGGGGTCACCTCGTTTACCATGAACCGCCTGACGCTGGAGCGCGGGCTGACGGTGTCCAAGGTCAACGATCAGAACCGGCGCGTGTTGGTCGGGTTCAACGCAAAAATCGCCGGCTGGGACTGGGAGACGTCGCTCCAATCGGGGACGAACGACATCAGTATTCCGATCGTCAACAATCTCATCACCGCGCGGATGGCGGTCGCCGCCGATGCGATTCTAGTCGGTGGACAAATTGTGCCCCGCGCGGCGGCCGCCAATCCGGGGAGCGTGGCCTTCAATCCGTTCGGCGCCGGATCGCCCTCGGCTGCGGCTTTGGACTACGTCATGGGCACCACGCAGTTTGAAGAAACTTCCTCGCAGGACGTGATCGAATCAAAGGTTGCTGGAGAGGTTTTCGATTTGCCCGCCGGTCCCGTGGCGGTCGCCGCCGGGTTGCATTGGCGCAAACTTGAATCCACGACTACGACCGACGCCCTCTCGATCGCTGGCGCCTACCGGTTGGCGAACAATCAGCCGTTTACGGGTAGCTATACGATCATGGAAGAGTTCGCCGAAACGCAGATCCCGCTGCTGAAGGATCTGCCGCTCGTGAAGAAGCTGACGGCCAGCCTCGCCTTCCGGCACGCGGATTACTCGACCAGCGGCGATGCCAATTCGTGGAAGGCCGGCGCGGTCTGGCAGCTCAACGCCGATCTACGCATCCGGGCCTCGCGCTCCCGTGACATCCGGGCGCCCAACATTAACGAACTCTTCTCCGCCGGCCGTCAGACCAACGGTAACATCTCCGACAATTTTGCCGGCGGCACGGGCCTGACCTTTCAGGGCGTGCCCAACATCAACAGCGGCAATCCGAATCTGAAACCCGAGGTGTCCGACTCGACCGTCGTCGGTTTTGTCTATCAACCGATGTGGCTGAAAGGAGCGAGTTTCGCCGTGGATTTTTACACCACGGAAATTGCCGACGCGATTTTCTTGGCCGGCGGGCAGGAAGCCGTGCGCGAGTGCTCGATCAACCCGTCGTCACCGCTCTGCTCCTTCGTGACGCGCGGCCCGACCTCGGCCAGCCCGCGGGCGATCATCCAGACGCGGACCTCCTCGGTTAATCTCAACTCCGAGTTTTCGCGCGGTGTGGATTTCGAGGCCAGTTACCGGATTCCGCTTAACACGTGGTTTGCCGCCGTGCGTCCCGGCAATCTTACCGTGCGCGCGATCGCCGGTTACATCGACGAGTATTCCCGTGTATCGCCTCTCACTCCGACCCAAATCAACTTGGCCGGCAACGGTATCGCGAATCCCGGATCGGGCACTTCGGCGTTGCCGCGCATCCGGGGCAATCTCTCGCTGAGTCACTCGCGCAACGCCTTCTCCAGCTTCCTTCAGATGCGCTACATCGGCCGGATGACTTGGGACAAGACGCGCATTCTGGGTGTGACCACCGATTACAACGCCGTGCCCTCGACCGCGTATTTCGACGGCCAATTGACCTACCGTTTGCCCAAGATTCGCCAAGGCTGGGAGTCGGAAGTTTATTTGAATGTCGCCAATCTCCTCGACCGAGACCCCACCTACGCACCCCGCAGCGGCGGCGCGACGCCGCTCCCCACCGATCCTGGCCTGTTTGACCAAGTCGGCCGGATGTTCCGACTCGGGCTGAGGACGAAGTTCTAAGGTTCCCCGTGGTGCGGCGGTTTTTGCTCCTTTGGCTTCTGGCCGGCCTCGGGATCGGCGCGGCGAGCGCGGCCGAAGAGGCCGGCCCCGAGCCGGACCCAAGGCTCGGGCCGGCGTTTACCCGCCGGGAACGCCCTGTCTTGGGTTCGGCGACCGCTCCGATCGTGGTGATCGAAGTTTCTAGTTTCAGGTGCGCCCACTGCCGGGACTTTCACGAAAAGATCTTTCCAGTGCTGCGGAGCCGTTACGTGGACACGGGAAAAGTCCAGTGGGTCGTGCTCAATGCTTCCGACGATCCGTCCGAACAGTTCGCGCCGATTTTCCAAGTCGCGCGGTGCGCCTTGCGGCAAGAAAAGTATTGGGAGGTGAAAGACCGACTCTTCGAGGCGGCCGGTCGGCCGTTCAGTTTTGTGGCCAATTTGGTGAAGAAGAGCCCGCAGATTGACGGGGGTGCTTTGGACCAATGTCTGGGTGAACGCGGCGTGCGTAACGCGGTGGCGGCCGATTTCGCCGAGTATGCGCGTCTCAAGGTTCAAGGGACGCCGACGTTCCTGATCCGAAAGACCGGGGCTGATGGCCGGGTGGTGGAGACCACGATTGCCGGTGCCCAGACGCTGGACTATTTCCAGCGCGTAGTGGATGAGTTGCTGAAGACCCCCTGACCATGCACCGAGTCGCCGACTCCCTTTTCCCTGCTCTCCGCGCGGTGCGGCCCGCGCGATTGTTGGCGGTGTTGGTGGTCGCAGGAGCCATGGGTCTGGTTGGTGACTGGCTGCGCTCGGAGCAACGGCTCGTGTTTTCCCGGCCGCTTCCGGTCTTTAGAATCGTGGAGCCGTCGCGATGACCCCAAGTGCCTGCTCCAGTCGCAGCCGCGAGGTTTTTATACGCTGGTTGCTGGGTGCGGTTTTGGTCGCAGCCGGAGGTTTCAAAGCGGCACACCCCCTGGAGTTTCACGCCGATTTGGTGGCCTATGGGATCGGCTTACCCGATGCGTGGCTGCGGGGAACCGCGGTGATGCTGCCTTGGCTCGAAGTGCTCGCCGGCGTCGCTCTCGGCGTGGACTTCTGGCCGGAGACGATCCGTTTCGTAGTCGTGGGCTTGAGCGCGGTTTTTGTGGTGGTGTTGGCTCAGGCCATGATGCGTGGACTGGAGGTGCGCTGCGGGTGTTTTGGCCCGCTGACGCCCGTCTGGTTTAACGAACCGTGGTTCGCGCTTGGACGCGCCGTCGGGTTGCTCGCCGCCTCGATTTGGCTGTGGCTGAAACGGGTGCCGTCGGCTGCGGGGCCCGTGCTCAACGCCTAACGGCCAACGCTCCCCTCGATGCCTCCGTCAAATCCGGTCTTTTTTCTTCGTCGGCTCTCTCTGGCCCAGTGGATGTTGTTCGCGGCGGGCGGTGGCGTGGTTTTTGGATTAGCGGCCCCGGAGCTCGCCGTGCATCTGAAGTTCATCAGCGATATTTTTCTCCGGCTGATCCGGGCAATTATCGCTCCGGTGCTTTTCGGCGTGTTGGTGCGGGCGGTCGGCGGGGTGGGGGGGATGAAGGACTTGGGCCGCTTGGGTTGGAAGTCGCTGGTCTTCTTTGAGGTCGCGACGACGCTCGCGCTGCTGCTCGGGTGGTTTACCGCGGCGATTTTTCGGCCGGGTGACAACGTCGCGCTCGCCGCTCAGGTGGCGCCGGTGGTTTCAAAACTGACGTTTACCGATGTGCTCGTGAACGCCTTTCCGACCAGCATCGTGGATGCGATGGCGCGCGGTGATGTGCTGCAGATCGTGGTGTTCTGTTTCCTCTTTGGCGTGGCCTGCCTCGCGGTGGGAGAGCGGGCGAAGCCCGTGCTGGTGCTGGCCGATGCCGTGGTGGCGGTCGCGTTTCGGTTTACGCAGATCATCATGTACCTCGCGCCGGCGGCAGTTTTCGCCGCGATGGCGGGAACGGTGGCGACCAGCGGGGTGGGGGTTCTGCTCGGGTTGGCCCGGCTGTTCGGCGCGGCTTGGGGAGCGGAGTTGCTGTTTCTCGCGGTGGTTTTCGGCGGCTCGCTCGTGGCCAGCGGAGTGCCGATGCGGCGATTTGTGCATTTCGTAAGGGAGCCGTTCCTGATCGCGTTCAGCACGACGTCGAGCGCGGCCGCCTTGCCCCAGACCCTGGAAAACATGGAACGTTTTGGCGTGCCCAATCGGATTCTTGGCGTGGTGGCCCCGCTGAGTCTTAGCCTGAACCTGTGTGGCAGCACCCTCTTTCTCGGCCTCGCGACGCTGTTTGTCGCGCAGGCGGCTAACGTGCCGCTTTCGTTCGACCAGCAGCTCTTGATTTTGCTCACCCTCAAGCTGACCAGCAAGGGTGTCGCGGGCATTCCACGGGCAAATTTCGTCGTGCTCACGGCCTTGTTTCAGAGCTTCGGTCTCCCGCTTGAAGGCCTCGGTCTGCTGCTCGGCATCGATGCGCTGATCGATCCGATTCGGACCAGTGTGAATGTTGTTGGCCATTGCGCCGCGCCCGCCGTGGTGGCGCGCTGGGAGGGCGTGACGTTTCCTAAAAACCTCGAACCGGTAGCGATCACGGCGCCGCCGTCTTGAGTCTCCGCGTTTAATTTTCCATGTCTCTGCTGCCTCTCTTCGACAACTCTCTCCTGCAACGCGCGGCCCAGCCCGCGCTCGAAATCGAGACCGCGCCCGCGTCTTTGGCCTGCTATACGTTTGGCGATCTTGAAGTCCGCAGCAATCGGCTCGCGCACCTTTTGCGCGCGCGGGGTTTGCAGGCGGGAGATCGGCTCGCGTTTTTTTTGCAGAACCGGATCGAGGTCATCGATCTTTGGCTGGCGGGAGCCAAGCTCGGCCTGATCATCGTGCCGATCAACGTGCTCTACCGAGAGCGCGAGCTGACCCACATCGTGCGGGACGCCGCGCCCACTGCGGTGGTGACCTCGCGCGAGTTGGCCGGACTTATTCCCAGCGATGTGGCGATCTGGGAGGTGGACGCGTTGACGGCGGAGGCGGCGGCGCAGCCGGGTACGCGGATTTCGGTCCCCGCCGATGCGGATACGCCGATGTCGCTGATTTATACGTCGGGCACGACGGGCGCCTCGAAGGGTGCAGTGCTCACGCAGGGTAATTTTGCAACCAATGCGCTCACGCTGGTCACTGCGTGGGGCATCACCTCGGCCGACCGCTACCTTGCGACGCTCCCACTCTTTCATGTGCACGGTTTGGCGAACGGACTGCACTGCTGGCTCTTCAGCGGTTGCCACCTGCGTCTGACCGAGCGTTTCGAACACGCGAAGGCCGCCCAGTGGTTCGACGAGTATCGGCCGTCGCTCTTCTTTGGCGTGCCCGCGATGTTCATCCGGCTGCTGGAGTTGCCGCCCGAAGTCGCGCGGCAGATCGGCTCGCGCCTGCGGTTGGCGGTTTCCGGGTCGGCGCCGTTGCCGGCCGAGGTGCATGAGAAATTCAGACTGCTCTACGGCTCGGTGATCCTTGAACGCTACGGGATGACCGAGACGTTGATGAATATCGGCAACCCCTACGCCGGCGAGCGTCGCCCCGGCACGGTCGGTCTGCCGCTCGCGCACGTGGCGGTGCGCATCTGCGACGAGGCCAACGCCGTGGTCCCGGACGGCACGACGGGGGAGGTCTGGGTCAAGGGGCCGAACGTGTGCGCCGGCTATTGGCGGCGCCCCGACGCGACGGCGGCGGCGTGGAGTGCCGGTTGGTTTCGCACGGGCGACATCGGGGTGCGCGCGGCCGACGGCTACGTTACCCTGCAAGGCCGGCGGAGCGATCTGATCATCTCCGGTGGTTTCAATATCTATCCGCGCGAGATCGAGGAACTGATCCTCGAACAGCCCGGCGTGCGGGAAGCGACGGTCGTCGGCGTGCCCGATGCGGTGCGCGGCGAGGTGCCCGTGGCGTATGTGGTGGTCGATGGGGCGGTCTTCGACGAGGCCGCGACCGCGGCCGTGTTGCGCTCTCAATTTGCCTCGTTCAAGCAGCCGAAGAAGTTTGTGCGGGTGCCGGCCTTGCCGCGCACGGCGTTGGGCAAGGTGCAGAAACATCTCCTGCCCGCCCCATGAGCCCGGCCGTCATGTCGTTGGTCGCGCTGGCCGTGGTGATCGGCTTCAGCCTGACCGCCCGGATCAACATCGGGGTGCTCGCGGTCGCGTTGGCGTGGCCGATCGCCGTGTTTGCCGCGGGCTGGAAAGCGGAAGCCTTGCTCGCGGTGTTTCCGTCGAGCCTGTTCCTGACGCTCGTCGGGGTGACGTTGCTCTTTGGGGTGGTGCAACGAAACGGCACCTTGGAAGCGCTGGCCCGGCGGGCGGTGCGGCTTTGCGGGGGGCGCGCGGCATTGCTGCCGGTGGTGTTTTTTTTGATGGCCGGGGTGCTCTCGTCGATTGGACCGGGCGCGATCGCGGCGACCGCGCTGATCGCGCCGCTCGCGATGGGCATCGGCCATCGGGCCGGCGTGTCGGCGTTCCTCACGGCGCTCATGGTCGCCAACGGCGCAAATGCGGGAAACCTTTCGCCGATCAGTTCGGTGGGGCTGATCATGCATACGCAGATGCAGAAAGCCGGTCTCCCGGGACACGACGGGCAGGTGTTCGCGGCGGCCTTCGTGGCCCACACTGTCGTGGCGCTGGCCGCTTACTTTTTGTTTGGCGGCCTCAAGTTGTTTCGCGCGGGCCGCGGCCCGGTCGGCGAACGGCCGCCGGCGTTTACCGGGTCCCAGTGGTTCTCGTTGGGCGTGCTGGCGAGCTGGATCGCAGCGGTCGTATTTCTGCGGGTCAACCCGGGCCTCTCGGCGTTTGCCGCGGCGTCGGTGCTGATCGTGGCGGGCGCGCTCGACGACACGCGGGCGTTTGCGAGTATTCCCTGGGCGGTGATCGTCACGGTTTCGGGGGTCAGCGTGTTGATCGCCGTGCTCGAAAAGACGGGCGGCATGGATCTCTTTACGACGTTGCTCGCCAACGTGGCGACGCCGGCCACGGCCAACGGGACGATGGCGTTCTGCACGGGCCTGATTTCGACCTACAGCTCGACTTCGGGCGTCGTGTATCCGGCGTTCATTCCCGCCGTGGCCGGCTTCGTCGAGAAACTGGGGGGCGGCGATCCGCTGCAAGTCGCGCTGAGCATCGGGGTGGGTGCCATGATCGTCGATGTCTCGCCGCTCTCGACCATCGGCGCGCTCGCGATCGCGGCCCGGCCCGAGGGAGAAAATGAACGTGCGCTGTTCCGGAAAATGCTGCTTTGGGGCTTTGCCATGACGGTGGTCGGTGCTCTGTTCTGTCAGTTCTTCATCCGCTTTTTTGCATGAAAAAAACTCTCCTCCTGCTCGCGTTTTGTAGTTTCGCCGGCTGCGGTTTTTCGGCGGAAAATCTGTCGCCGGCGGACGAAGCCGCCAAACGCTGGAAGCAGTATCAACCGGCTTTCGACGCCTTTGCCGAACAGGACCGCACGACTCCTTTTGCCCCCGGCGGCATCGTTTTTGTCGGCAGCAGCATCTTTAGGCAGTGGACCTCGGTCCCGGAGCAGATGGCGCCATTGCCGGTGTTGAACCGGGCGTTTGGCGGATCGCGCACGGGTGACCAGCTCGCGCGGTTCGACCAAGTCGTCACGCCGTATGCGCCGAAGGTCATCGTATATTACTGCGGCAGCAACGATCTCAAGGCCGGTGCGGTGGCCGAGGACCCGGCGGCGATTTTTGCGCGGTTTCGGGCCTTCTCGGAGCGGGTGCAGGCGACTTTGCCGCAGACGCGGATCATTTTTGTCTCCAGCACGCGGTCGCCGGATCGGGTGGGCCGTTGGGAGCAGGTCGATCATTACAACGCGCTGGCCCGTGCGTATTGCGCCGCGACGCCGCATCGTTTTTTTGTCGATATCAACCCCGCGCTGGTCGATGCCGCCGGCCATCCCAGACTCGACCTGTATAAAGAGGACAAACTGCATTTTCACCCGCCGGCTTACGTCGAGTTTACCCGGGTGATCCGGCCGGTGTTGGAGCGGGTTTGGGCCGACGTGAGCCGGCGGGTCGAATGACAAGCCGAGTGCGCTGAATTATTTTGGGCCGTCGGCCTCCTCCGAAGGCACGCCGGAAAACATGAGGCTGAGGAGGCGGTTGAGGCGCAGCGCGAAAAAAGCCCACGTGAGCGCGAGCACGATCCAGCACGCTTGGCCAAGGAGATAGTAGGTGCGGCGGATCTTGAATTTGCTCCAATCGTATTCGTTCAGGAGCCCGTTCATGTCGCCGTTTTGATCGTCTTCGCCCCCGATCATCGAGCCGAAGGGGATCTCCTCGATCCCGCGGTAGACGTCGACCCAGCGCAGCCAAGTAGAGAGCAGGGTAAAGGCACCCAGGAAGAAAAAAAGATAGCGGCACCACTCCCAGCGGAATTTCTCCGGCAGGCGCACGTAGAACGACATCATAAAAAGCGTGCTGATGATGAACTCGCCGCCCAGCCCGCCAAATGCTCCATACCAGAACTCCTGCCGGTGGTCGGGCATCCGCCACGTCATGATGTGTTGCAACGCGGCGAACGCCACGGCGGCGATGATGGCCCAGATTTTTCGCTCTTTGATGCCGGCCACGAGGAGAAGGCCGAAGAGCGAGAGCAGACCCCAATGCACGAAGGGCGAATACTCGGGGGTGATCAGGGTGAAACCGATGGGCAGCGGCAAAGCATGTTTCCCCGAAAACCAGGCCGGCACGGCGTGACCCAATTCGTGAATCCAGATGTGAAACGCGGTCAGGAAAAATGCGAACGGGCTTTGGCTCACCAGCCAGGCCAACCCGAGCAGCAATGGCGGCACAAAGGTGTTCACCTTCCAGTTATCGAAGGACAGGAGCGCGGGCGGTTCGGGTTCCTCGAACCCGGCGCCGAGCGGTGCGACCTTGGCGGCATCGGCGACCGCCTGGCGGGTGGAAGAGCCGGGCGTGAAACCGGGGGCGCGGGCGGGTTCTGTTTTCCGGTTGGTCAGTGCGCCCAAGGCGGCGAACGCGGCGCGGAGTTCTTCGTGTTCGGCCTCAAGTTCGCGGCGACGTCCGGAGCCGGCGGCGTTTTTGTCCCGGATGATTTTCAGGTTCCGGTTCATGAACGCGCGTTCGAGGTCGGAGCGCGAGACGCCGGGTTTCACGCCGAGTATTCTCCGGCAGCGTGCGAGGTCAGGCTCGTTCATCGCGCCGAATCAGGTTGCGCCCACGTAGGCGAAGCGCGGTGTCTCGGTGCCGTCGGGCAGCGTGACGGTGGAGGTGAACATCGCTTGCGGGCGCACCCAGGTGCTGAAGTCGCCGTAGAGGAGTTTGTAGACGACGAGGAGTTCCTCGGTCTCGGAGTGACGGGCGAGTGAAATAACTTGGTAGTCCTTCCCTTTGTAGTGGCGGTAGCGGCCGGGGCGGGGCTCGGCGGGGATTGGGGTGGAGGAGCTCATGGGGACTTTGGTTGGAGACGAGAACCCCGCAGCGCGTCGCGGGCGGAATCACCGTCCGTAAATGGAGCGTTGGCAGATTTCACCCCGGTGAATTTACCAAAAAAACCGGATTTGGTTTTTGGATCCGGGGGCCGGCGTTGAGTTGGGATCTTGGCTTTCATGCTGGAACTGCACGCCGTGAAGGGAGCAGCGCAAGGGTGGAGTGAGACCAAACAGGTTGTTCGACGTATTCAGTGGGGCGCGACGGCAAAACGCCGGCAATGAGCAGGCTCAAAATCTCACGGGCAGCGATGACAAGGCCGCAAACGCACGCAGAGGCCGTCGCATCTACAGAACGTGGCTCAGAATCGAGGTGGTGACTTCGAAGAAACGGACGACGGCGGAGACGCCGCCCTACTTGGCTTCGACGCGGAGGATGCCCTTCATCAGGGCGGCGTGACCGGGGAAGCTGCAGATGTAGTCGTAGTCGCCCGGGGTGGTCGGCGCGATGAAGTAGATCGTGTCGCTGGTCTCGGGTTGGACGACGCTCGTGTGAAAAAGCACGTCGGCGGAATCGGGTACATAGCTTTTGGCGGCACCTTCGATGCCGAGGGCAAGCGCGGCGGCACCCACGTCCTGGCCTTTGCCGGGGGCGCAGAGGACGAAGTTATGCAGCATGTCGTCGGTGTTTTTGAAGATGAAGCGAATGCGGGCGCCGGCTTTGACGGTGAGCAAGGCCTGGTCGAACTTCAGGCCGGGCCGGGTGCCGAGTAGGAACTGTTGGTCGCCTTCGCTGTTGGGCCAATCGGTGGGCTGTTTGATCGGGTGTTTGGCGGTGTGGCCGAGGGTGACGGCGGAAACGGCGGCGCAAATTTCGGCGGCGTTGGGCTCGATGGGAATGATGCGGTCGCCGGGAGCGAACCGGTTGAGCGTGTAATACGCGACCGGGTGGAGCACGGCGTCGCCCCCGGTGGCGGCGCGCACGCCGTTGACCTTGATCTCGTGAATGTAGCCCTCGCGCAGGCAGACGGCGGCGAGGCGCACGCTGAGACCGTCGGGTGCGACGACCACTTTGCGCACGGGGCACGCGAGGCGGTCAATCGGCGCGGCGCCATAAGCGGCGTGATAGTTGTAGGTGAAACCGGCGATGCTGTAGCTCGCGGGATTCCCGGCGGTCGCGCGGTCGACGGGCGCGGTGAATGTGAGCAGAAAACCGTCGGGCTGGGCTTTGACTTCTTTGATCTCGAACGGGGTCGCGCCGGTCCACGTCACGCGCTCGATGCCGTATTGTTTCGGGCCGACGGAGCCCCAGCCGCGGGCGGTTTCGCCGACAAACATCGTGGCGTTCTCGCCGAATTCCATGCGCAGAATGCCGCTGTCGAAACCCTCGCGGAAGGCGTAGGCGGCGCCCTGCCAGATGCCCTGCACCTGCTCGAGGGAGACGCGCATGAGTTTGCTCTGGCCCTGGTCGCCGACGAAGAACTGGCCGGCGAACGGCCCGAATTTCCCGCCGGTGCGATCTTCGATTATGGCGGAGTTGGAGATGCCGTGCACGGCGTGCGGCAACCAGACGGCGGGCGCTTTCAAGCCGGGGAGTTTCTTGGCGACGACGTGCATGGGTTGCTCGAAGTCGGAGATTTGCTCGGGGCGAACCGACACGGTTGATCCGGGCAGTTTGGACCAAGTGAGGCCGGCGGGATGGCCGATGAAGTCGCCGGATTCGATGTGGGTGATTTTGCCGGAGCCGACCCACTCGCCCTGATTGTCGGTGGTGAACCAAGCACCTTGGGAACTGACGGCCAAGCCGGCGGGTGACCGCAGTCCGGCGGCTATGGGCGTGAGCTGACCGTCGGGCGTGATCTCGACCATCCAGCCGCGCCAAGGCACGGGGGCTTGGGTGGCGCCGCCGAAGGCGACGTTGAGGGTGACGCGGAGATTGCCGTTGGGCCCGAGCACGGGGCCGAAGGCGTATTCGTGGTAGCTGCCGGAGATGGGGAATTTCGCGACGGTTTCAAACACGTCGGCGCGCCCGTCACCGTCGGTATCGGCGAGGCGGGTGAGCTCTTGGCGCTGGGCGACGTAGAAGCCGCCCTTCGGTGCCGCGACAATTCCGAGCGGTTCGTGGAGGCCTTCGGCGAAAAGGGTGTAGCGCGGCTTGGGGTCGGCGTCGTAGGCGCCGTCGATCCACCAGACTTCGCCGCGGCGGGTGGTAACGAGCAGGCGAGCCGGCGCCACAGCGACGATACCGCTGACCTCGAGCACGATGGCGTCGGGCACGGGGAGCGGGGTGCGTTGCCAATAACGACTTTCGGCAGCAGTGAGCACGTCGGAAGGCTTGATGAAGCGTTCGGCGGCGGAGGGGTTGTTGGTCTGCGCGAACGCGAAGAACGGAACGGCGAAGCCGGCGAGAACCGAGAACGTGAGCGGGAGTGAAAAAAGGCGCTTCATGGGGAAAATTACCAAACGAGCGAATACGTGAGGGTGCGGTCGACCTTGCCGCCGGAGAGGGGGATGGTGAGTTGCTGGCGGCCTTGGCGTGTGCGGACGGTGGGTTTCAGGACGCTGTCCTTCGGCAGATCGAGGTAGTAGGCGCGGTCGCCGACGATCCAGCCGCGGCCGTCGGGTTGCGGGGTGATGGTCGCGGCCTCGGCGAGAAGCACATGCGTTTCCCAAGAGGTGTTGCGACCGACGAGAGTGAGGGTGCGGGTGAGGCTGCGGCCGTCGGCGGCGGGAGTAATCCGATCGCGGATGGAGAGATCGCCGAGTTTGCTGAGAAACGTCGGCGAGCCGTCGGCCGCGAGCGTGTAGCCTTGGGACGACCAGAGCGCATCGGGAGCGTCGGGCCAATCGTAGGCGGAGCGTTCGAGGAGGGCGACGGTGGGTTTGGCGTTGAGGGTAAGAGCGGGGCCGGCGGGTTCGGCGAGTTGGGGTTCGCCGCGCCCTTCCCACATGTCGACGGTGTCGAGGAAGGCGCCGCGCCAGGCGCGGAGAAGGGTGCCGGCCTCGAGGTCGTAGGCGTAGTGCGCGCCGCCGGGGGAGCCGACACTAAGGGCGTAGAGGCGCTTTTTGGGCTCGAAGGGAACGAAGCCGCGTTGAAGGCGCGGGCGGTCGGTGGGTTCGATGAGCAGAGTTTTTTTGACCGGTGCTTTGGCGACGGGGTCAACGTAGGTGAGTGACTGCGGCGCGAGACTGACCCCGCGGACGCCGATCTTGAGCGACGGGCGGCCGCTGCGGGCTTGGCGGTAGTCGAGTTGGAACGGGTGGTCGCCGGCCGGCAACGTGAGGGTGCGGCCGTCGCCGCCCAGCTCGAGCGGGGCGACCGCGGTCTCGCCGGCGATGAGGAGGCGGGCGGGGTTGCGGGTCTCGGTGGTGAACGTGTAGGTGTCGGCGCGGGCGAGGCGGATCGTGCCCTTGATGACGAGGGCGGACTTGCCGGATTTCTCCATGGGCAGAAGGCTGAGGGCGTCCAAGGTACCGGTCGCCGTCGGCGGCGTGGAGTAATCGCCGAGGCCATTTTTTTCACCGGTGCGGAGTTCATAGGTGAGGCCGGAGGTGGTGACGGGCGGAGTGTCGAAACGGAGGGCGGAGAGGCGGCGGATCGCGATCGGGCCGTGGTCGCCCTGAATCATGATGGGGCCGCGGGCGGCCTCGGGGCCGTTTTCGAACAGCGCGCTGCGGGTCGGGCCGGTGACCTCGACGTTTTCGTGGATCAGAAAATCGTTGAGGAGGACCCGGACGAACTTGGCGTTGGCGATTTTTTTGCCGTCGGCGTCGAAGCGCGGGGCGCGAAATTCTACCCGAAGATTTTGCCAAAGGCCGGGCGCGCGGGAGGCGTTGGCGCGGGGCGCGAAGCCGTCGTAGCTCTCCTTGCCCTTGCCGCGGGCGGCGTCCCAGCGGTGATAGATGGCGCCGCAGTCGATGTCTTGCGGGACTTTTTTCCCCCAGCTGTCGAAGAGCTGAATCTCGTAGCGGCCCATGAGGTAAATGCCGGAGTTGGAGCCGGGGGTGAGCAGGAAATCGAGCTCGAGTTCGAGATCGCCATGGTCCCAGGCGGTGACGAGGTGGGCGCGGTTTTCCTTGGTGGTATTGTTGACGAGGATGCCGTCGCCCGGGAGGCCGATGAGTTTCTTTTCGATGCGCGGATCGCCGCCGAGGCCGGATGCGACCTGCCAATTTGCGCCGAGCGGTTTGAAATCGTCGGCGACCGAAGGCCGCGGCGTTTGGGCCGGGAGACTGCAAGCGAGGATGAGGCCGGCGACCAGGCTGAGGGATGAAATCTTCATGGGGAAAAGGGAATAGACGAGGGGAGCGAAGCGACGCCGCCGGGCAAACCTTTACCCGGCCACGTCTAGATTAAAACAGAACGGTCGGGGGACTACTTTAGCGTCGCGTCGAAAAGCCGGTAGGCGGTCTCGCGTTGGGCGTCGGGGAAGTCGTGCTCGCTGTCCGGGTGGGCAACGGTGAGCCGGCCCGCGGCGTTGAACAGCGCGTAAACGTCGAGCGCGGCAGCGACGACGCGGTCGACGGAGGACCACTGGAAATTGGAGTCGCGGAGCGGAGCGCTGACAAAGACGGGGCGGGGGGCGAGGGCGCCGAGGATCTCGTGGAAGTCGAACGGGATGTCGGCGAGGCGGCCGGCGTAGTTGAGCAGGCGCGGCATGTAGCGCTCTTGGCACCAGCCCTTCTCGGGCGCCCAGACGGCGGGTTTCCCGCCATAGTAATCGAGGTAGGAATCGAAGCCGCAGCTGGAAACGATGGCGGAGAGGCGCGGTTCGAAGACGGCGGTGTAAAGGGCGTTGTGGCCGCCGAGCGAGTGCCCGATGGCGCCGAAGCCGGCGGAGGTTTTCACAAACGGAAGCGACTCCAGCAGATCGAGGGCGCGGGTGTTGTCCCAGATGGCTTTCATGGTGCCACTGGCGTAGCCGAGGCCCTTGAGGTCGGGCGCGTAGTTGGCGAGATGCGGGTAGGCGGGGGCAATCGCGACGTAGCCGCGCGCGGCGAGTTCGCTGGCGTATTGGCGGTTGGGTTTTCCGCCGAGACCGACGACGACACCGGCGCCGGCGGTTTGGTCGGTGGGGTGGAGGCAGAGGACGGCGGGAAACGTGTGGGCGGTGGCGGCGCCGGCGACGAGCGCGGCCTTCGGGATACAGAGGAAGGCGGGAGTCCGGCTGCCGGGTTCGGATTGGTAGGTGATGCGGCGGATGACGTAGGTGCCGCGATCAATTTCCTCTTCGACGCGCACGTCGAGCGCCACGCGTTTGGCCGAGGTGGCACCGGGAAAAGAACCCATCACGGTTTCCATGCCGCGAACGATCTCCGCGCGGCGCTGCGGCCAATCGGCCGGAGTGCGCACGGGGGCGACAGCACCGTCGGCGTCATGGCGCAGGAGCAGATTCTCACGCGGGAGGCGCGAGGGGGCGGCGGTGAGCGTTGAGGCGACGACTAAGAGCAGGGTTAGGAGCGCGAAACGGGGCATGACGAAGCCTCGCGCAGACCGAGGCCTGTTTCCAAGTTCCAATCGTGGCGCCGGGCGCGACTCCTTACAGGGCTTTCCCGTCCGCCTTCGTGCCGCAGACGCAGACTTCGAGGCCGAGTTCGGCGGCGAGGGCGGCTTTGGCGTAGAGGGCGAGGTCGGCTTCCTTGGCGCTGTGCGCGTAGGCGACTTGGATGTGGTTGGCCTTGTGGCGGGCCATCATCTGGTCGCGCGAAACGCCGTAGGTGACGGCGTGCATGATCGGCCATTGGACGGTGGTCTCTTTCCAGCGGCGCTCGGTCTCGGCCTGCGGGAGCGTGATGACCTTGGCGCGGCCCAAATCCATCTTGAGTTTGCCGCCCTCGACGAAAATGCGGCTCCACACGATCTCGCCGGGCTTGGCGATGCCGCGCACGGTGCCGCCGCCGAGGCGGAAATACATCAGAGGCTGGCGGAGGGAGTCGGTGCCTTTGTAGCCGCCGATGTGATGCGCGGGCGGGGCGCTGCCGGAGATGAGGAAAACCCAAACATACTCGGTGGTGGTGCCGCTGGCGTCGGTGGCGCCCCAACGCAGATCGTGCAGCGTGTTTTCGACCGGCTGGCCGAGGGCGGCGTGGACGCGGTTCGTGAAGAGCCCATCGAGGCCGGCGCATTCGTCGACCTCGTTGAAGTGCGTGAGCGGTTGGCCGGCGCGGATGACTTTGCCGGCCGCGTTCTTGACTGGCGGGCGGTCGGAGTTGTTGAGGATGCCCTCGACGAGATCGCTCGCGGGAAGAAGGTCCTTGAGGCCCTGTTGGTATTGGATACCGATGGACTCGCAGCCGAATTCGTCGGCGATGCGGAGGGCGGCGACGTAGGTTTTACACTGCCACAGCACCTGCGCCTCGGTGAGCTCGGTGGTCTCGTCGGTGCCGAGGTGAAACGTCATGCCCTTGGCCCGGAGCCAGTCGTAGACGGCGCGGGCTTCGGCGTCGGGAACCTGCGTCGCGCCGTAATAGAGCGCGGACTGGGAGAGACGCTCTTTGTAAACGCCGGTGGAGAAGAGGAGTTCGTCGGGGATGATGGCGTTATACATGCCCATGCAGCCCTCGTCGAAGATGCCCATGATCGATTTTTTGCGTCGGAGATCGTCGGCGATTTTTTTGGCGAGGGCGCGGGCCTTGGGCGGGACCGCGGCGCGGGCGAGCGGTTTGACGTGGGTGGTCCGATGTTTGGCAACTCCGGTGGTGAGCCACGATTTGAGTCCGGTGAGAAAATACTCGTCGGAGAAATCGTCGCTCCAGAGTGTGGAATACTTCACGCCTGCCTTGGTGAGTGAGCCGTTGAGATTCAACATGCCGACGAGGCCGGGCCAAGTGCCGGACCAATTGGCGACGGTGAGAATCGGGGCGCGATGGGAGATGAGCCCGGCAAGCAGGTGATGGGAATACTGCCAGACCGCCTCGGCGACGATGAGCGGCGTCTCTGGGTCGAGCCCGGCGAAGACGGCCATGCCTTCTTTTTGCGAGCTGATGAAGCCATGTTTTTGCGCGGGCTTGTAGGCGTGGGCGCGGACGAGTTTGTAGCCGAGCGAGGCGACGGCGGCGGTGAGCTTTTCCTCCATGGCGCGTTGAGCGGGCCAGCAGACTTCGTTGGCGGAATTGCGCAGGTCGCCGTTGGCGACGAGGAGAACGGTTTTGATTTTTGAGGTTTTGGGCATGGGAGCAGAGGTGGTTAAAATTGAGACGCTAGAGAAAATCGGCGGAGGGCGAACGGAGATATTGCGCTCGAAACACACCTGAGGAAATGGATAGATCCGGCATAGACATGGATAAAATTGGCCCCAATGAAGCGACGGCGCTGCTTTCCCGGCAAGTCACGGGCGGACGGTATTTTTTCCTTAACCTCGCGCCCGGCAAGTCGCCGGGTCTGGCGTGGGTCATGGGTGGCCGCGAGCACTGCAACCCCGACTACGCGCTGGCGCGGAGGCATTTTCCGTTTCACGGCCTGGAGTGTGTGGTGGCGGGCCGGGGGCGGGTGAAGCTCGATGGCCGGGAGCATGAACTGGGGGCGGGGTCGGTCTTCGCCTACGCGCCGGACACCCACTGCGAACTGCGGGCGGAGCCAAGCGATCCGATGGTCAAATATTTCGTGGCTCTGGCCGGACGCGCGGTCGGGGCGAGGTTGAGTCGTTGCGGCGTCACGCCGGGGACCGTGCGGCGGCTGGCGGTGCCGGCGGAGATCACGGGAGTGCTGGAGGATTTGGTCCGCGAAGGCCAACACGCAGGTCCGCTCACGGGCAGCATTTGTTCGGCCCTGGGTGAACTTCTCTTGTTGAAGATCGAGGCGACCACCACGCAGGCATCGCCGACGGTCGAGCCGGCGCGGGCGGCGTTCTTGCGGTGCAAGGCGCTGATCGACGCGCACGCGGAACGGCTCGGTACGTTGGAGGAGATCGCGCGGCTCGCGGCGGTCGAAGGATCGAGCGTGTGCCGGTGGTTTCGCCGTTATCAAGGGACGAGCCCGTATCAGTATCTGCTGCGCCGAAAAATGACGATCGCGGCTGAGCATCTGATCGAGCACGGCGGGCTCATCAAAGAGGTCGCGGCGCGCGTGGGCTTTGATGACCCGTATCATTTTTCCCGGGCGTTCAAGGCGGTGCACGGGGTGGCGCCGCGGGCGTTATTAAATTATCGGCGGGTGGGCTGAGGTGCTCCAACTTCGGCGCATGACATCAGCCACTTCCATCCGCGCCGTCGCGATCACGCCGTTAGATATCCCGTTGCATGTGCCGTTTGGCATCTCCGGGGGCGCGCAGGCGATAGCGAATAATGTGCTCGTGACGCTCGAACTGGCCGACGGCACGCGCGGCTACGGCGAGGCGGCGCCCTTGCCGCCCTACAATGGCGAGACGCAGGCGATGGCGCTCGCGGTGCTGCGCACGGCGCAGGCGTGGTTGCCGGGACGCGACGCAGCGGAGTGGCGGGCGCTGGCGGCGGAGTTTTCGGCGCGCGGCGGGGCAGGTTGCGGTTCGGCGCAGTGCGCGCTGGAGATGGCGTTGCTCGACGCCGTGACCAAGCGACGCGGCGAGCCGCTGTGGAAATTCTTCGGCGGCGCCAGCACGATGCTCGAGACCGACATGACGGTGACGACCGGCACCGTGGCGGAGGCGGCGGAGGCCGCGCGGGCGATCCGGGCGCGCGGCATTCGCCAGATCAAAGTGAAAGTGGGCGGGGCCGGCGGGCCGGCGGGCGATCTCGCGCGCGTGGCGGCGATTCATGCGGCGGCGCCGGATGCGCCGTTGATCTTGGACGGAAACGCCGGCATCAGCCGCGCCGCCGCGAGCGAACTGGTGCGTGGGCTCAAGGCGGCGGGCATCACGCCGGCGCTGCTTGAGCAGTGGCTGGCGAAGGACGACTTGGCCGGCGCGGCGGCGTTGATCGCCGAGTCGGGCTGGCGTGTGGCGGCGGACGAGACGGCTTGCACGGCGGACGATGCGCGGCGGATCGCGGCGGCGGGCGCGGCGCAGGTGGTTAACATCAAGCTCATGAAGTCTGGCGTGATCGCGGCGTGGGAGCTGGCGACGGCGGCGCGCGCGGCGGGCCTTGGCCTCATGATCGGCGGCAACGTCGAGAGTATGCTCGCGATGTCGGTCTCGGCGTGTTTCGCGACGGGGATCGGCGGCTTTGAATTCGCCGACTTGGATACGCCGTGGTTTATGGCGACGAACCCGTTTGACGGCGGATTCGCCGTGACGGGCGGGATGATCTCCGTGGCCGGAATCACGGCCGGGCACGGAGTGTTGCCGAGGGAGTAGCGAAAGCCGCTACGCCTTACGGCGCGGGCGCGACGCGGGCGATGCGGTTGGGGAGGAGCACGTAGAGCGCGCCGTCGGGGCCGCTCACTACATCGCGGATGCGGCCGAGGCCCTTGAACACGACTTCTTGGGCGACGACTTTGCCGCCGACGAGTTCGATGCGGTGCAGCTCCTCGGCGGCGAGGGTGGCGATGAAGAGATGGTTTTTCCACTTCGGGAACAGATCGCCGGTGTAGAAATCTGCGCCGCACGGAGCAATCGAAGGCACCCAATAGGTGAGCGGCTGCTCCATGCCTTCTTTCGCGGTGAGGTCGGTCATCGCGGTGCCGTTGTAATTCATCCCGTAGGTAATGACGGGCCAGCCGTAGTTGAGGCCTTTCTTGACGAGGTTGAGCTCGTCGCCGCCGCGCGGGCCGTGCTCGACGTCGTAGAGTTCGCCGGTGACGGGATGGAAGGCGAGGCCCTGCGGGTTGCGGTGACCGTAGCTCCAGACGGTGGGTGCGGCTTTGGCGTCCTTCACGAAAGGATTGTCGGCGGGGATGCGGCCGTCGTCATGGATGCGGTGAACTTTGCCGGTGGGGCGGGCGAGGTCTTGGGAATTCTTGCCGTCGCCGCGCTCGCCGATCGTGAAGAAGAGAAAACCGGCGCGGTCGAACGCGATCCGTCCGCCGAAGTGAACGCCGCCGGCCGGGCGGTGATATTCAAGCGGACCTTTGAACACGGTCTCTTGGTCAACGAGCGCGCCGTCCTTGAGCTTGCCACGGATCACGCGGGTGAGACTGACGGACTTGCCGTCGGCGCTGGTCTGAAGATCGGCGTAGGCGAGGTAGATCCAGCCGTTTTTGGCGTAGTTGGGATGGAGGACGACGTCGTAGAGACCGGCTTGGCCGCTGTTGTCCACGGCGGGAAGTCCGGTGATCGGCTTGCCGACGAGCTGGCCCTTTTCAATGAGCCGGAGGTCGCCGCGTTTTTCGGTGACGAGGGAGCGGCCGTCGGGGAGGAACGCGAGGGAGTAGGGCTGGTCGAGTTTTGCGACCCAGGTATCGACGCGGAACGGATGGAGTTGGCTGTTCGCGGTGATCGATTCGACGGGCTTGGTGAAGTCGGTCTTGTCGCGCTGATGCTTCGCGCGTTTTTCGCGCATATAAATGACCATGGCGCGGATCTCCTTGTCGTCGATCGCGGCGCCCCAGGCGGGCATGCCTTTTTCGGGAAAGCCGTTGCGGATGCTGCGAGCGAGGCTGGCGTCGTCGCCGCCGTAGACCCATATGTCGTCGAGCATCGAAGGAGCCGAGCCGCCCTCCATGTTTTGGCCATGGCAGCTGGCGCAGAGGGCGGTGTAGCGCTCGGCGATGGAGCCGGTGCGTTCGCGGATGCCCTGGGCGGCGAGCGGCAAGGCGGTGAGGGCGAGGAGGGTGGCGGTGAGGGGCAGACGGAGGCGTGGGGAGTAAGTCATCGGTCGGAGATGGAAAGAGAAAGAAACCGTTGCGCAACTCTGCGAAGGAGCGAAACGAAAGAAATTCAAAAGCGGGCCACGGGACGCGAAGGAGGCGTCCCGGCTCCAGGGAATTTAGCTCAACCCGGGTTCCGCCGGTGGCTCTCTTCAGGGGGCAGGGGAGACCGTCAGCAGAGACACGACTTCGGTGACGCCTTCGGTGTCCAGAGCGAGGGAGACGGTCTGCCCGATGAGTTCGGCGGAGCCGACGGTGCCGGTCAGCGTCACTATACCTTGTTTGGCTTCGACGCCGATCTCGCGGGCGGAAAGTTGCCGGTCGCCGACCAGCTTGGATTTGATGACGGCGACGACGCGGGCGTTGTCGATCACCTCACCGGATTTGGCGACGGCGGCGTTGGCTTTGGACCGAACGACGCGGCCGGTGCGTTCGAGCTCGGCTTTGATTTCCTCCGGCGTGAGGTGCCACTCGACGATCTTTTCGGCCGCCAAATCCCTGACCTCCCGGGCGACTTCCTTGGTCTTGGCGGTGGCTGCGGCTAAGGCGTTCTTCACGGCCAACTCGGCTTTTTCGGCTGCGGTGGGTTCGGCGTTTGGTGCCGGAGGCTGACCGCAACCGGCGAGTAAAAAGACAAGAGCGGAGCAAGTGAGGATCAGAGCGCGGGTTTTCATGGGAGCGAGGTGAGGGGGATTGGGTTTTTGACCGCGCGTTTGCGGGGAGGTTCGTCGCCGAGGCAAAATCAAGGTGCGGCGCGTTTCTTGAAAATGATCAGGTGCTGGCGGGGCAACGAGTGGACTGTCTTCACGTAGTCGAGCGGTTGCCCGGTCATTTCCAATTTTACCTGCGCCTCGGTCATTTTGTGCAGAGGTTTGATGGGCACTTCAGGGTCTTCGCCGCGGTACTCGACGAAGACGAGGCGGCCGCCCGGTTTCAGGCTGCGGCAAACGGCGGCGATGTATTCGGCGGGGCGACTGCACTCGTGGTAAACATCGACAAGGATCGCGAGATCGACGGGTTGGGGGAGCTTCGGGTCTTCGGCGGTGCCCAGCACGCCGATGACGTTGGTCACGCCGCGTTGCTGCATGAGGACGTCGAGCAGTGCGAGCATCTCGGTCTGGATTTCGACGCCGTAGACGATACCCGCGGGCGCGACCGCCTGCGCCATGCGCCAGCTGAAGTAGCCGGTGCCGCAGCCGAGATCGGCCACGATGTCGCCGGGTTTCAGGGCGAGCGCCTTCATGACGAGGTCAGGGCGCTCCTCGATTTCGCGCTCGCCCCGCTCGAGCCAAGGGGCGCCGTGATGGGTCATGTAGTGCGCGATCTCGCGGCCGAAGTAGTAAACGCCGATGCCGTCGCGAGTTTTCGGGCCCTTGGTGTAGGGCGAACTGCTTTGAGCGGGAGCGGCGGCGTTGGGAGCCGCGACGGTGGGAGCGGCGATGAGGCCGGAAGGAATAACCGCGGCGCCGACGATCAAGGCGCACAGGGCGCGAAGCACGGCTCGGTTTGGGTGAACGAGAACTTGCATGGCGGGAACGTCCGCCGAGATCAGCCGGTTCTCAAGGGCGATTTGCGCCGGGAAACGGCGGCGTTACCGCGGCGCTCAAAGCTGCTTGTGACTGCCGTCGCAGAGCGGCCCATTTTTGCCGTGCTTGCAGCCGCAGAAATAAACGGTGCCGGTTTTCTCGGCGGTGTAGGGCGTGGGCGAGAAGCCCGAGCCTTTGTGGCCGCCATCACAGAACGGTTGGTTTTTGCTCAAGCCGCACGAGCACCAGTAGTAAGTTTTTCCGGCTTCGACGGCGACGGGCAGGGGAGATTTTTGGGTAATGACGGGAAGATTCATGGGGCAAGTGTGGGCGAGACCGTTGGAGGAGCGATGCGTCTTTAGGCGAAACTCGGGCGAGGTTCTCAGCCGGCGGCGAAGATCTCGCGCATCTCGCGAAGATAGCGGGGGACGGCGACGGCGGAGTCTTCCTTGGCTTCGTATTCGAGGGCGACCCAACCTTGGTAGCCACCGTCGCGGAGCAGGTGGCTGAAGCGTTTCAAGTCGGCGGGGCGGGCGGTGTCGGTGTTGCCCTTGAGCTCGACCTTGAACTGCACGTTGAGCGCGTAGGGCACGCAGGCGGCGAAGTCCGCGTAAGGATCCGCGGTGCGGAAGTTGCCCGAGTCGAGATTCACGCCGATCCACGGGCTCTGCACGGCTTTCACCATGGGGAGCAACGTGGCGGCGCTGCCGATGGAGTCGTGATTTTCCAAGCCGAGAAAGACGCCGCGCTTGCCGGCGTAGTCACAGCATTCTTCGAGGGCGGTGATCACGAGTTTATCGGCCGCGTCGCGGGCGAGTTCCTTGGTGACGCCGGCAAAGACCCGGATGTGCGGTGCGCCGAGCAGGGCGGCGCGGTCGATCCATTTTTTGGTCAACGTGATCTCTTGGTCACGCTTTGGGCCGATGGGGTGGGAAAAATTATTGCCGATGGCGGTGCCGCTGATGGCCACGCCGCGCAGGAAAGCGTGGCGTCGCACCTTGAGCAGATACGCGTCGCTCTCTTCGGAGAAAAAGTAGCTGGTCAGCTCCGCGCCGGCGCAACCGTGGGCCGCGCAATAGTCGATGAACTGAAACATGTCGGTCGCCCGGCCGGCGGGCACCTTGAGATTGGGCTGGCCGCGCGAGATCGGGAAATTCTCGCGGAATGAATAGGCGGCGAGACTGAGCAACAGCCGGGGGCGGCCGGCGCGCCCAAACGGATTGAGGGCAGGAGCCGCTGCAGCGGGAGCGGCGAAGGCCAACGAGGAGCCGGCGGCGGCGGCTAAGCTGGCAGCGGAGGTGACTTTGAGAAAATCGCGACGGGTGACGGGTTTCATGTTTTTTTGGGAGTAGCTCCAAGGAGAACAAAGCGGCGAAAAAAAGAAAGGGGTTTCGGCTCGCCCCGGCCGCTGGCGGAGCTAATTCGATTTCTCCCCATGAAACTATCAAAGCATCCGTTTTCGTTTTTCATCTTTTTGGCCGCACTGGTTCTGACCGCCGAGGCTAAGGCGCCAAAACGGATTTTGCTGGATAACGACGGCAACGGCACGTTGGGCACGTTGTCGACCGACTTCCGGCGGGACATCGACGAAGTCGTCGCCGCGTGTCCGCCCAACGTGACCACGTATCTGCTCTGCCCCGGCGCCGGCCGTTATTATTATCCGACAAAGGTCGGCGAGACCGATCCCCGGCACAAACAACTGGCTTTGGAACACGCGGCGGGCCGTGACCCGTTCGGTTACTTTCTCGAGAAACTCCGCGCCTCGGGCAAAGAGACCTTCGTGACCGTGCGCATGAACGACGTGCATAATCCGACGGCGGCGGACGAGTGGAATCTCCCGAAAGTCCGGCGGGAGCATCCCGATGTGATCGTGGACGCGGCGGCGGTGGCCCGGGGCGACACCGACTGGCGCAACTGGGCGCTCGATTACAGCCGGCCCGAGGTGCGGGCGTTTATGCTGGCGATCATCAACGAGCTGCTGGAGCGCTACGAATTCGACGGGATGCAGCTCGATTGGATGCGTTTCCCGCGGCACCTCTCGGGCAACCGCGACGAAGTTTGGGCGAAGCGCGATTCGATCACGGGCTTTGTGGCCGATGTGCGCGCTCTCTGTCGGGCCAAGGGTCGCTCGTTGATCGTGCGCGTGCCGACGTCGGTCGAGGGCTGTGCGATTTTGGGGCTCGATGTCGTGACGTGGGCGCAACGCGGACTCGTGGATGCGATCTCGGCGGCGCATTTTTTGAACACGGATTTCTTTCAACCCATCGCGGAGATGCGAGCGGCGCTGGGTGCCCACGCCGTGCCGATCTACGGTGGCTTCGATATCGAACACGGCGCCCAGCGCCACAGTCCGCAATCGATGCGGGCGGTCGTCACGGGGCTCTATGCGTCGGGTGCCGACGGGATCAATATCTTCAATTTCCCCTGCTGGGTCGAAAAAATCGGGGCGGTGCCCTACGACTGGTTGCTCGGCTTGGAACTGCCCGAGACGGCTGCGCGCAAGCCCTTGCTCTTCTCGGTGCCGACGACGCGTTTTCGCCGGGCCTACGAGCTGCCCGGGCTGCTGCCCGCGAAGTTGCCGGCTGGCGGCGTGGTGCAACTGCCCTTGCCGGTGCCGCCGGCGGCCTTGCCGGCAAGCCGAGCGCGGATTTTGGTGACGGGTGTGCCGCATGAGGCGAGCGACTTTGAAGTGAAGCTCAACGGCCGCCCGCTCGAATGGTTGCCGCATCAAAAAAGTCCCGAGCTCTTCGTCGAATTTATCGGCCCCGGGGATCTACCGGGTCGCCGGGCAGCACCGGAAGCGAGTCGCACGTATCGCTTCGACCCGGCCCTGTTGCGCGCCGGAGAAAACACCCTGGAACTCGTCAACGGCGCCGCGAATGCCACCGAGGTGATGACCGTGAATCTGGG
>JBIKWB010000065.1:0-9238 GCA_044356555.1 Opitutaceae bacterium
GGAAGGGATGGTCACCCGCTGGTTTTTGCTGAGGCGTGCGGCGTAGGTGAACGTGACGGAGTCGGAGCGGGTGAAATTGATGATCGAGGTGCTCGTGGACTGGCCGGCGAACTCGAGGGTGAGCCCGTCGATGCTGGGGAGGCGTGGCTGAGCGGTGGGCGAGCAGTCTTCGAAAACGAGCTGGAGTTCGCTGGTCTGGCCGACGGCGAGGGTGCCCTGAATCGGATCCCAGCGGACGGTCTGGGCGCTGGCGGTGTGGGCGACCACAAGGGCCGAGAGGCCGAGTAGGAGGAGGTGGAGGAGACGACGAATCATACGGATGATCACCAGTTTTTACCTTTCTTGTCGGGCGTGCGGCCGGGGTCGCCTTGCATGAGTCGGAAGAGTTTGGCCGGAGAGTCTTGGTTGCGGAGCTGTTCCAGTTTTTGGAGCGGCATGGCGAGGGAAGGGTCGGCGTTGGCGTCGGCGGGCTTCTGGTCCGGCTGGCCGCCGACTTGCTGGGTGTCCCCTTCGGGCGGAGGCGGTGGCGGCGACTGTTCTTTGTCCTTCATGTCGCCAAAGGCTTGTTGGCCGTCTTTGCCCTCTGGCGGCTTTGAGTCGGGATTTTCGGGCGAATCTTTGCTCTCGTTCTTGTCGTCGGAGTTTTGGGAGGGATCGCCTTTTTGGTCTTGGGACGGATCGGATTTATCGTCCTTGGATTTGTTTTTGTCCTGCTGCTGCTGGTTTTTGTCCTGGGACTGATTCTGGTCCTTTTGGTCTTTTTTTTCCTGATCTTGTTTTTGGTCGTCTTGGTTTTTCTCGTCGGGTTTCTGGAGAAGCGCGTTGAGTTCTTCGCGGAGCTTGGGCCAGTCGGCGGTGTTGGGATCGAGGGCGGAACCGGCGGTGACGGCGGCGAGGGCGTCGTTGACGGGACCGGGGGCGACGGGCTGTTGGCCAGATTGCAGGCGCTGGCCCCAGTTTACGGTTTCCCGGGCGAGCTCGGCCCAGTCGCGGCCGGAGCGCTCGGGTGCGGCGGCGAGGCGGGTGACGATGGACGTGAGGGCGTCCGCAGGATTTGGGATTTTCGATTCGGGGTTTTCGATTTTCGATTTTTCGGGAGCGGCGGCCGGATCGCTTTCGGTGACGCCGGTGGCTTGGCGCTTCAGTTGGGCCGAAAGCGGCGAACTCATTATCGAAAGCAGCAGGAAACAGAGTGCGGCGGTGTTGGCGGGTGAGAGGATCGGCGGCGTGGTTCGGCGGGGGGCGCCGAGAACGCGGGGTTTGGGGCGGACTGGGAACTCGCGCCAGAAACTGGCGATCAGGCAAAGGAGGGCGGCGGCGAGGGGCCATTGGTAGCGCTCGACGAGGCGGACGGAATTTTTCTCCATAAACTTTCCTTTTTGGCCGGCTTCGACGGTCGATTGGATGAGTGAGGCTAGGTCGACCCACGCGGAAGCATCGCGGTAGACGCCGCCCGTGAGATCGGCGAGGTCGCGGAGGGTAGCGGGCTCCAGCTTGGAGAGGACGACGGCACCGCGTTCATCTTTGACGAAGGCGTTGGGCCCGTCGGGGATCATCGCGCCGCTGGCCGTGCCGATGCCGAGGCCGAGGACGCGGATATTTTTCTTTTTCAGTTCTTCGGCGGCGGCGCGCCAGGTGTCATCGGTGGCTTCGCCGTCGGAGAGAATAATGAGGAAGCGGTCGGCGGAGGCGGTTTGATTGAAGGCGGCGAGGGAGGTCTGGATGAGAGCGGAGTAGTTGGTGCCGCCCTCGGGGAGGAAGTCGGGGCCGAGGTTGGGGAGAAACTCGCGGAGAATCTCGTAGTCGGCGCTGAGCGGGGATTGGAGGAAAGCGGTGCCGGAGAAGACGACGAGGCCCAGCCGTTCGCCGGCAAGACGCTCGAGGAGGGACGTGATCAGGAGCTTGGCGCGGTCGAGGCGCGACGGTTTGACGTCGGGCGTGAGCATCGAGCGGGAGAGATCGACGGCTAGGAGGATTTCGCGGGATTGGTCGAAGACGGGTTCGTCGATGCGGCCATATTGGGGGCGGGCGAGGGCGAACACGGCGAGCGCGAGGCCGAGGAAGAGCCACACGCGCGGACGCGTGCGGCGCGGAGTTGAGAGCTGAGAGTTGAGAGCTGAGAGTTCCAAACTGTCGGCTCCGGCTTCGGCGCGGAGGATTTTGGGCCGGGTCACGGCGGCGTTGCGGCGGGTGCGGGTGAGTTCCCAGAGCGCCAAGGCGGCGGGGATAATCAGGAGCCAGAGAAGTTGGGGCGTCGCGAAGGTCATGCGGTGGCGCGCGCGGCGGAAGCGGCGGAACGGGAGAGGAGGGCGGCGGCGAGGAGCAGGGCGAGCGCGGGGACCGCCAGCCACGGGAAAAGTTCGGTGGTGAGCAGGTAGCTCTTGGCTTGGAATTCGATTTTTTGCGCGCGGTCGATGGCCTTGAAGGCGGACTCGGCGGCGTCGGTGTCGAAGGCGCGGAAGAGTTTGCCGCCGGTGAATTCGGCGACTTCGCGCAGGGCGGGTTCGTCGAGGTCCGACATCATGCGCCGGTAGCCGACTTTGTTGCCTTTGTCGTCGAAGACGGGGAACGGGACAATGCCATCCTTGCCCGCGCCGATGGCGTAGATGGGGATGCCGCGGGACTTCGCGAGCTCGGCGGCCTGCATCGGGGCGAGGGCGCCGCGGTTGTTGGCGCCGTCGGTGAGGAGAATCACAAACGCGCCTTGGCGTTTGCCGCCGGCATCGCGTTTGGCCTGTTCGAGGCGGGTGAGGGCGACGCCGAGGCCGTCGCCGATGGCGGTGCCGTCTTCGATGAGGCCGATTTTCACGCGCTCGAGTTGAGCGGCGAGCCAAGCGTGGTCGGTGGTGAGTGGCGCCATCGTGTAGGCGCGGCCGGAGAAGAGGACGATGCCGATGCGGTCGGAGGGACGCTTTTCGATGAACGCCTGGATGATGGGCTTGATGGCTTGGAGGCGATTGATGCGGTCGCCCCCGCGCTCGTAATCCTCGGCGAGCATCGAGGAGGAAAGGTCGATCGCGAGGACGATGTCGTAGCCCTCGGAGCGGACCTCGCGTTTATCTTCGACGCGTTGCGGGCGGGCGAGGGCGGCGACGAGCAGCACGAGCCCGGTGACCGCGAGGCCGGTCGGCCAACGGGAGGCCGAAGCGAGCGAAGGGCGGTGCCAAGCGGCGGCAAACGGCACGAGAAGGACCGGCACGCGGCGACGACCGCGGAGCCAGATGCTCAAGGGCAAAAGCGCGAGGGCGAGAAACCAGAGGGGATCGTGGAGCGTGTAGTTGAGCATGCTTCAGCGAATCGAGCCCGCTCTCATGCGGGCGTGGAAAAACCGGACGAGGGCGTCGAGGCGGTTTTCTTCCGTGCTCACGACTAGACGGCTGAGGATGTCGGGGAAGAGCGTCGTCCACGTGGCTTCGCGGTCGGCCCGCCACGCGGCATGGGCGGCGCGTTCGGCCGAGGAGTTCTCGATGGTCACGAGTTGGCCGGCGGTGGGATCGTAGGCGGCGAAGGCACCTTGGTCGGGCAGGGCGCGTTCCCAGGGATCGTCAACGCGGAAGCCCATGGTCTGATAGCGGCGGCGGAGGACGGTCCAGCCCTCGGGCTCGGGGCGCGGGGCGAAATCGCCGAGCCATAGCAAGACGCTGTGTTTGGGCGCGGCGCGGGAAATCAGGCGCCAAGGGATGGAGGAGGAAGTTGAGGGCTGAGCGTTGAGAGTTGAGAGTTGAGGTGCGGGGCAGGCGAGGAGGCTGGCGGCGGCGTGGAGGATGGCGCCGCGGCCGCGGACGGGTTCGCGGAAAAGATAGTCGCCGCCCGGGGTGGTGTGGACGAAGCCGACGCGGTCGCGGTTGACGGCGCCGAGGAGCATGACGAGGCCGGCGAGCTCGAGGAGGGCTTCGCGTTTCGACTGGGCGCCGGAGCCGAACTGGAGGCTGGGCGTGTCTTCGAAAACGACGAGCAAAGTGACCTCGCGTTCCTCGACGAATTTCTTGCGGTAAGGTTCGCCGAGGCGAGCGGTGACGTTCCAATCGATGTCGCGGACGTCGTCGCCGAAGGTGTATTTGACGACTTGGTCGAACTCCATGCCGCGGCCGCGGAAGGCGGAGCGGTATTCGCCACTGAGGACGTTTTCGACCGCATGACGGACGCGCCACTCCAGCTGGCGCAGGAGCGCCAGGGGATTTTCGATTTTGGATTCTTGATTTTCGATTGCCGGAGTCATGCGGGTAGCGGGCGCGACGGTGCGTGACGCGGTCCGGGGAAATCAGGCGACGGGGACGGGGGTCTTGGCGATGACTTGGGCGACGATGGTATCGGCGGTGATTTCCTTGGCCTCGGCCTCGTAGGTCAGGCCGATGCGGTGGCGGAGGACGTCGGGCGCGATCTCTTGCACGAGGGCCGGTGAAACGAATTCGAGGCCGCGGAGCCAAGCGAGGGCGCGGGTGGCCTGGTAAAGGGCGAGGGAAGCGCGGGGCGAGGCGCCGAAGGTGAGCAGGCGCTGCGCGGGTGAACCCTCAGTGAGGGCGCGGGTGGCGCGGACGAGGGCGAGAACGTAATTTTGGATGGCGGGCGAGACGTGGATGCGGTCGACCTCGGTGCGGAGCGCAAGCAGTTCCTCGCCGCTGGAGGCGGGTACCAGCGCGGGCTGTTTGGTAACCTGGCCCCAGCGCAGCATCATGGTGGATTCCTCTTCGGCGGTCGGATAATCGACGATGAGCTTGAAAAGAAAACGGTCGGTCTGCGCCTCGGGCAGCGGGTAGGTGCCCTCCTGCTCGACGGGATTTTGGGTGGCCATCACGAAGAACGGCTTGGGCAATGGGTGCGTCTGGCCGCCGATGGTGACCTGGCGCTCCTGCATGGCCTCGAGGAGGGCGGATTGAACCTTGGCGGGCGCGCGGTTGATTTCGTCGGCGAGGACGAGGTTGGCGAAAATGGGGCCGCGGTGGGCGGTGAATTCGCCGTTCTTCGGCGAGAAAATCATGGTGCCCACGACGTCGCTGGGCAAGAGATCGGGGGTAAACTGGACGCGCTCAAACTGGACGCCGAGGGCGGTACCGAGGGACTTGACGAGCAGGGTTTTTGCGAGGCCGGGCATGCCTTCGAGGAGGACGTGGCCATTGGCGAGGAGGGCCACCAGCAGACGTTCCACGACGGCGTCCTGGCCGATGACGGCTTTGGCAATTTCGGTGCGGAGTTTTTGGGACCAAGCGGGACCGGTGAGCATGAGAAAAATTGAAAGCGGAAGGAGTGAGAGGTTGAAGGCTAGGGCAGATAGGAGGCCGGTTTGACTCGGCGACAGGCAAAGAGTTTCCCTTAAGAAAACCGCCCGCGATGACCTTGCCATCACAAATCTTCGAAAAGCTGGCCGCCCTTGGGGTGAGTGCAAGCGAGGTGGAGGAGAAATTTGTGCGCGGAACCGGGCCGGGTGGGCAGAAAATCAACAAGACCAGCTCAACGGTGTGGTTGCGGCATGGTCCGACGGGGATCGAAGTGCGGTGTCAGAGGGAGCGTTCGCAAACGGCGAATCGGGCGGTCGCTTGGGCGGAGTTGGTGCTGAAGCTGGAGGCGAGGATTCGGGTGGCGCGGTTGGCGGTCGTAGCCGAGCGAGAGGCGGAGCGCCGAAGGAATCGGCCGAAGTCGCGGGGCCAGAAGTTGCGGATGATTCAGGCGAAGCGGCACCGCGCGGGAACCAAGGCCGGGCGCGGGCGGCCGGGCACGGATTAGAGCGTTTGCCCTCGAAACGCGGTGCGAGTTAGGGGCGAGCGGGCTTGAGCGGCTCGCCTTCGGCGGCGTCGCGGAGAAAATCGACCAAGGCCCGGCTCGCATGACTGAGCGGTCTCGCCTTGCGGTAAATGATGCCGATGGACCGCGTCATGCCGGCGAGGGTGCGGAAGCGCACGCCGCGCATGGGGCGAGTGCAGGCCATCTCGGGCACGACGGACACGCCCCAACCCTTTGCGACGAAGGCCAACACGGTCTCGATCTGGGCGCTGCGAAAACTTATCTGCGGCGCAAAGCCGTTGATCCGGCAGAACTGAAGCGCCTGACCGGAGAGGCAGTGACCTTCCTTCATCAGGATGAAGGCCTCCCGCTCCAGATCGTCAAACGTGAGCCGCGGTCTTTTCGCCAGCGCGTGTCCGGCCGGCAAGGCGACGAGCAGTTTTTCGTCGAAAAACTCTTCCGCCGCCAAACCCACCCGCTCCACCGGTAGGCTCACGAGCGCCAGATCGACCTCTTTGGCGAGCACCGCCGCCGCCAGCTGATCCGTGGTGTCCTCGTGCACGACGACCTCCACCGCGGGAAACCGGGAGGAAAACGCGCGCAGGCGCTGCGGGAGGAAGTAAGGCGCGACGGTGGGCAGCACACCGAGTACGACCCGCCCGCGCACCAGGCCGCGGAATTCGCGCACACCGTCGCGCGCCAATTCCACCTCTTGCAGCACCCGCTCGGCGTGGACCCGCAGCAAGTCGCCCGCGGGCGTGAGGGACACTTCGCGTTTCGTGCGCTCAAAGAGCCGTTCGCCCAACTCCTCTTCCAGCTTCATGATCTGCTGGCTGAGAGACGGCTGGGCGACATGACATTGCTCGGCCGCGCGGCTGAAATTTTTCGTGCGGGCGACGGCGAGGAAGTAGCGCAATTGATGGAGCTCCATAGTTGGTGTCTATTACTGCAAGCATTTCATAATATTTCTCGACTATGACTCGAGCTGATAGTCTGTCAGCCTAGGCCCTGTTTTTTTCGAATCAAAGGCTTGGCCAAATCAACAACCTCCCTATCCGATATTCTCATGGAAAATCCAAATGGCAGCACCGGCGGCAAATGTCCGTTTCCTCACTTGCACGGCAACACCCCGAAACCCACGCCCACGATGGCGGGCGGGCTCTCCAACCGGGACTGGTGGCCCAATCAGCTCAATCTGAAGATTCTGCACCAGAATTCCGCCCTGTCCGATCCCATGGGCGAGGACTTCGATTACACGACGGAGTTCAAGCAGCTCGATTTGCCGGCGCTGAAGAAAGACCTCTACGCGCTGATGACCGACTCGAAAGACTGGTGGCCGGCCGACTTCGGCCACTATGGCCCGTTCTTCATCCGCATGGCTTGGCATGCGGCCGGCACCTATCGCACCGGCGACGGCCGCGGCGGGGCCGGGGCCGGCCAATTGCGCTTTGCGCCGCTCAACAGCTGGCCGGACAACACCAACCTCGACAAAGCCCGCCGGCTGCTCTGGCCGATCAAGCAAAAATACGGCAAGAAAATCTCTTGGGCCGATCTGCTCGTCCTCACCGGCAACTGCGCGCTCGAGTCGATGGGCTTCAAAACCTTCGGCTTCGGCGGCGGTCGGGCCGACGTGTGGGAGCCCGAGGAGGATGTGTATTGGGGCGGGGAAACCACTTGGCTGGGCGATAAGCGCTACACCGGTGACCGCGAACTCGAAAACCCGCTCGCCGCGGTGCAGATGGGCCTCATCTACGTCAATCCCGAGGGCCCGAACGGCCACCCTGACCCGGTCGCCTCGGCCCGCGATATCCGCGAGACGTTCGCCCGCATGGCTATGAACGACGAAGAGACGGTCGCCCTCATTGCCGGCGGCCATACCTTCGGCAAGACCCACGGGGCCGCCTCCGCCGACCACGTCGGCCGCGAGCCCGAGGCCGCCAGCCTCGCTGAGCAGGGGTTGGGTTGGGCCAACAGTTTCGGCACCGGCAAAGGCGCCGATACGATCACCAGCGGGATCGAGGTCATCTGGACCACCACGCCGACCAAGTGGAGCAATAACTACTTTGAGAACCTGCTCGGCTACGAGTGGGAACTCATGAAGAGCCCGGCGGGCGCCCACCAGTGGGTCGCCAAGGATGCGGCCGCCACCGTGCCGGACGCGTATGATGCGGCGAAGAAGCATCGGCCGACGATGCTCACCACCGACATCGCCCTGCGGGCCGATCCGGCTTACGAGAAGGTTTCCCGTCGCTTCCTCGCGAACCCCGATCAATTCGCCGACGCGTTCGCCCGTGCTTGGTTCAAACTCACGCATCGCGACATGGGCCCCAAGGCCCTCTACCTCGGCTCCGAAGTTCCGGCCGAAGATCTCATCTGGCAGGACCCGGTCCCGGCCGCGAACCATCCGCTAATCGATGCTACTGACGTCGCCGCGCTCAAAAGCACAATCCTCGCTTCGGGCCTCTCCGTCTCCGAACTCGTTTCGACCGCCTGGGCCTCGGCCTCGACCTATCGCGGCTCCGACAAACGGGGCGGGGCCAACGGTGCCCGCATCCGCCTCGCGCCGCAGAAAGACTGGGAAGCCAACCAACCCGCCCGCCTCGCGAAGGTCCTCAAGGCCCTCGAAGGCGTCCAGCAGGCGTTCAACGCGTCGGCCACGGGCGGGAAAAAAGTTTCGCTCGCCGATCTGATCGTGCTCGGCGGCAGTGCTGCCGTCGAGGAGGCCGCGAAGAAGGCCGGTCACGCCGTCGCGGTGCCCTTCGCGCCCGGTCGCACGGACGCCTCGGCGGAGCAGACCGACATCGCGTCATTCGCCGTGCTCGAGCCGACCGCCGACGGTTTCCGGAATTACCTGAAGACCCGTTACTCGATGCCGGCTGAGCAGCTCTTGGTGGACAAGGCCCAGCTGCTCGGGCTGACCGCACCAGAGATGACGGTGCTCATCGGCGGTCTGCGTGTCCTCAACGCGAACCACGGCAAGACGCAGCACGGTGTTTTCACGAGCCGTCCCGAGACGCTGACCACGGACTTCTTCGTCAACCTGCTCGACATGGCCCACGTCGTGAAAGCGACCTCGCCGGCCGAGGAGTTGTTCGAAGTACGCGACCGCGCCACGGGCGATGTGAAGTGGACGGCCACCCGGGTGGACGTCGTGTTTGGGTCCAACTCGCAACTGCGCGCGTTGGCCGAAGTTTACGGCGAGAGCGATTCCGGGGCGAAGTTCGTCCACGATTTCGTGTCCGCTTGGAACAAGGTCATGAACGCCGATCGCGTTGATCTAGCCTGATCGCAGCGATGCGCGGGTAAGATGGAGCCCGATGTCAGGAGAAGACATCGGGCTTCGCCGAGGCGAGGGGAGGGCGGGTCGAAGACCCCGCCCTACTTTCTGGCGCCTGGGCGGTAGGTGCGAGTCGCGTGGCGCTCGACGTCTTCGCGGTAGTAGAGCGCGTCCTTGAATTCAACGGCGGCGTAGCGTTCGGACTGGTCGTTGAAGTGAGGTGAACGCGGGTCACCGCTGACA